>CANNFM010000478.1 GCA_947503835.1 uncultured Aquimarina sp. | reverse complement strand
GGAGGGACTTTGAGAATGCTCAGGACGCCAATACCGATAATATCTATGAAGTGACCCTCACGGCTACAGATGCGGATA
>CANNFM010000477.1 GCA_947503835.1 uncultured Aquimarina sp. | reverse complement strand
GGTGTTAAGTGTTAGGTGTTAAGTGTTAGGTGTTAAGTGTTAGGTGTTAAGTGTTAGGTGTTAAGTGTTAGGTGTTAA
>CANNFM010000476.1 GCA_947503835.1 uncultured Aquimarina sp. | reverse complement strand
CCCCCCCCCCCCCCCCCCCCCCCCCCCCCCCCCCCCCCCCCCCCCCCCCCCCCCCCCCCCCCCCCCCCCCCCCCCCCC
>CANNFM010000475.1 GCA_947503835.1 uncultured Aquimarina sp. | reverse complement strand
AAAAAAAAAAAAAAAAAAAAAAAAAAAAAAAAAAAAAAAAAAAAAAAAAAAAAAAAAAAAAAAAAAAAAAAAAAAAAA
>CANNFM010000474.1 GCA_947503835.1 uncultured Aquimarina sp. | reverse complement strand
CCGGCATCACAAATGGGAGCATTGATGAAAACGTGGCGTACACTTCCGCAGCTCCGGTTCTAAGTGGAGATGTCCCGCT
>CANNFM010000473.1 GCA_947503835.1 uncultured Aquimarina sp. | reverse complement strand
GAGGGACTTTGAGAATGCTCAGGACGCCAATACCGATAATATCTATGAAGTGACCCTTACGGCTACAGGAGGGACTTTG
>CANNFM010000472.1 GCA_947503835.1 uncultured Aquimarina sp. | reverse complement strand
CTCATCCGCATCTGTAGCCGTAAGGGTCACTTCATAGATATTATCGGTATTGGCGTCCTGAGCATTTTCAAAGTCCCGCG
>CANNFM010000471.1 GCA_947503835.1 uncultured Aquimarina sp. | reverse complement strand
CTCATCCGCATCTGTAGCCGTGAGGGTCACTTCATAGATATTATCGGTATTGGCGTCCTGAGCATTCTCAAAGTCCCTCC
>CANNFM010000470.1 GCA_947503835.1 uncultured Aquimarina sp. | reverse complement strand
CCCTGTGCACCAGTAGTTCCAGTCGCACCTGTTGTTCCTTGTGCTCCGGTTACACCCTGTGCACCAGTAGTTCCAGTAGC
>CANNFM010000469.1 GCA_947503835.1 uncultured Aquimarina sp. | reverse complement strand
CGCGGGACTTTGAAAATGCTCAGGACGCCAATACCGATAATATCTATGAAGTGACCCTCACGGCTACAGATGCGGATAGT
>CANNFM010000468.1 GCA_947503835.1 uncultured Aquimarina sp. | reverse complement strand
CTCATCCGCATCTGTAGCCGTAAGGGTCACTTCATAGATATTATCGGTATTGGCGTCCTGAGCATTTTCAAAGTCCCTCC
>CANNFM010000467.1 GCA_947503835.1 uncultured Aquimarina sp. | reverse complement strand
CCCTGTGCACCAGTAGTTCCAGTAGCACCTGTTGTTCCTTGTGCTCCGGTTACACCCTGTGCACCAGTAGTTCCAGTCGC
>CANNFM010000466.1 GCA_947503835.1 uncultured Aquimarina sp. | reverse complement strand
GCTCCGGTTACACCTTGTGCACCAGTAGTTCCAGTGGCACCTGTTGTTCCTTGTGCTCCGGTTACACCCTGTGCACCAGT
>CANNFM010000465.1 GCA_947503835.1 uncultured Aquimarina sp. | reverse complement strand
CCAATGGCATCATAAACGGTTTGCTGAACAACAAGGCCGGATCCATTGAAACTATTATTTTGAAGTTCCTTACCGGCACC
>CANNFM010000464.1 GCA_947503835.1 uncultured Aquimarina sp. | reverse complement strand
ACTATCCGCATCTGTAGCCGTAAGGGTCACTTCATAGATATTATCGGTATTGGCGTCCTGAGCATTTTCAAAGTCCCTCC
>CANNFM010000463.1 GCA_947503835.1 uncultured Aquimarina sp. | reverse complement strand
CCTCCTTCTGAAATTAGGTAATATTGGTTATTATTAGGGGCTATACTATTTTGGTTGTCCATGGCTATAAAATCGATCTC
>CANNFM010000462.1 GCA_947503835.1 uncultured Aquimarina sp. | reverse complement strand
ATTTGCCAAAATTGATAGTGATCCAGTTCAAATTCCCGGTAATCAGGGGTTTCCTGAACAAAGTACAATCTATTGGGACC
>CANNFM010000461.1 GCA_947503835.1 uncultured Aquimarina sp. | reverse complement strand
GTGACCAATACGACGACGGGTTGTTTTGCCAGTGATACGGTAACGATCACACAAGATGTAACGACCCCCACAGCAGAAGC
>CANNFM010000460.1 GCA_947503835.1 uncultured Aquimarina sp. | reverse complement strand
CGCGGGACTTTGAAAATGCTCAGGACGCCAATACCGATAATATCTATGAAGTGACCCTTACGGCTACAGATGCGGATAGT
>CANNFM010000459.1 GCA_947503835.1 uncultured Aquimarina sp. | reverse complement strand
GCACCTGTTGTTCCTTGTGCTCCGGTTACACCCTGTGCACCAGTGGCTCCAGTGGCACCTGTTGTTCCTTGTGCACCAGT
>CANNFM010000458.1 GCA_947503835.1 uncultured Aquimarina sp. | reverse complement strand
GCACCTGTTGTTCCTTGTGCTCCGGTTACACCCTGTGCACCAGTAGTTCCAGTCGCACCTGTTGTTCCTTGTGCTCCGGT
>CANNFM010000457.1 GCA_947503835.1 uncultured Aquimarina sp. | reverse complement strand
GCTCCGGTTACACCCTGTGCACCAGTAGTTCCAGTAGCACCTGTTGTTCCTTGTGCTCCGGTTACACCCTGTGCACCAGT
>CANNFM010000456.1 GCA_947503835.1 uncultured Aquimarina sp. | reverse complement strand
ACCGGTGTTACCTACCTATGGACGGGAGGAACCATTGACAGTGGTGCTACGACTTTAAGCCCGGTGATCAGTGCCGCAGG
>CANNFM010000455.1 GCA_947503835.1 uncultured Aquimarina sp. | reverse complement strand
ACGGAAGCGTTGTTACTATCCGCATCTGTAGCCGTGAGGGTCACTTCATAGATATTATCGGTATTGGCGTCCTGAGCATT
>CANNFM010000454.1 GCA_947503835.1 uncultured Aquimarina sp. | reverse complement strand
ACCAATACGACGACGGGTTGTTTTGCAACCGATACAGTAACGATCACACAAGATGTAACGACCCCCACAGCAGAAGCGGG
>CANNFM010000453.1 GCA_947503835.1 uncultured Aquimarina sp. | reverse complement strand
GTGACCAATACGACGACGGGTTGTTTTGCAACCGATACAGTAACGATCACACAAGATGTAACGACCCCCACAGCAGAAGC
>CANNFM010000452.1 GCA_947503835.1 uncultured Aquimarina sp. | reverse complement strand
CATTATTATAATTATGGGCCATGGTTGTTTTTTGGATTAAATTACCATGGATATCATATGTAAACTGTTCTTCAACCTGTA
>CANNFM010000451.1 GCA_947503835.1 uncultured Aquimarina sp. | reverse complement strand
CACTGAAACGGTCAACTTCACCATCACCGGCATCACAAATGGAAGCATTGATGAAAACGTGGCGTACACTTCCGCAGCTCC
>CANNFM010000450.1 GCA_947503835.1 uncultured Aquimarina sp. | reverse complement strand
AATCTGCCATAACGCCTCCTTCCATGGCTGATACCTCCATAACCGCATTTGGAGTGTCTACTGGAAATTCAAAGTCTGCAA
>CANNFM010000449.1 GCA_947503835.1 uncultured Aquimarina sp. | reverse complement strand
AACAGGTGCGACTGGAACAACTGGTGCACACGGTGTAACCGGAGCGCAAGGAATAACAGGTGCGACTGGAACTACTGGGTG
>CANNFM010000448.1 GCA_947503835.1 uncultured Aquimarina sp. | reverse complement strand
CTGACGGAGCATTTTTGTCGATATGGATCGGGAGGTTAGAAAATCGGCAACATGCGACCTCAATGCGACTTCATTGATCTTA
>CANNFM010000447.1 GCA_947503835.1 uncultured Aquimarina sp. | reverse complement strand
CATCACCGGCATCACAAATGGAAGCATTGATGAAAACGTGGCGTACACTTCCGCAGCTCCGGTTCTAAGTGGAGATGCCCCG
>CANNFM010000446.1 GCA_947503835.1 uncultured Aquimarina sp. | reverse complement strand
CGGGACATCTCCACTTAGAACCGGAGCTGCGGAAGTGTACGCCACGTTTTCATCAATGCTTCCATTTGTGATGCCGGTGATG
>CANNFM010000445.1 GCA_947503835.1 uncultured Aquimarina sp. | reverse complement strand
TTCCGAGCGGGACATCTCCACTTAGAACCGGAGCTGCGGAAGTGTACGCCACGTTTTCATCAATGCTCCCATTTGTGATGCC
>CANNFM010000444.1 GCA_947503835.1 uncultured Aquimarina sp. | reverse complement strand
CATCTCCACTTAGAACCGGAGCTGCGGAAGTGTACGCCACGTTTTCATCAATGCTTCCATTTGTGATGCCGGTGATGGTGAA
>CANNFM010000443.1 GCA_947503835.1 uncultured Aquimarina sp. | reverse complement strand
GGAGACCACACCGGTAGAAGCATTCACCGTGAAGGCGGATGCATCCACACCTCCCAAGGTGTAGGTAACCCTTCCGAGCGGG
>CANNFM010000442.1 GCA_947503835.1 uncultured Aquimarina sp. | reverse complement strand
ACACCACCCAAGGTGTAGGTAACCCTTCCGATCGGGACATCTCCACTTAGAACCGGAGCTGCGGAAGTGTACGCCACGTTTTC
>CANNFM010000441.1 GCA_947503835.1 uncultured Aquimarina sp. | reverse complement strand
ACACCACCCAAGGTGTAGGTAACCCTTCCGATCGGGACATCTCCACTTAGAACCGGAGCTGCGGAAGTGTACGCCACATTTTC
>CANNFM010000440.1 GCA_947503835.1 uncultured Aquimarina sp. | reverse complement strand
TTGGGTGGTGTGGATGCATCCGCCTTCACGGTGAATGCTTCTACCGGTGTGGTCTCCATGGAAGGGAGGGACTTTGAGAATGC
>CANNFM010000439.1 GCA_947503835.1 uncultured Aquimarina sp. | reverse complement strand
TTGGGTGGTGTGGATGCATCCGCCTTCACGGTGAATGCTTCTACCGGTGTGGTCTCCATGGAAGGGAGGGACTTTGAAAATGC
>CANNFM010000438.1 GCA_947503835.1 uncultured Aquimarina sp. | reverse complement strand
ACACCTCCCAAGGTGTAGGTAACCCTTCCGATCGGGACATCTCCACTTAGAACCGGAGCTGCGGAAGTGTACGCCACATTTTC
>CANNFM010000437.1 GCA_947503835.1 uncultured Aquimarina sp. | reverse complement strand
TTGGGAGGTGTGGATGCATCCGCCTTCACGGTGAATGCTTCTACCGGTGTGGTCTCCATGGAAGGGAGGGACTTTGAGAATGC
>CANNFM010000436.1 GCA_947503835.1 uncultured Aquimarina sp. | reverse complement strand
ACACCTCCCAAGGTGTAGGTAACCGTTCCGATCGGGACATCTCCACTTAGAACCGGAGCTGCGGAAGTGTACGCCACATTTTC
>CANNFM010000435.1 GCA_947503835.1 uncultured Aquimarina sp. | reverse complement strand
AGAACCGGAGCTGCGGAAGTGTACGCCACGTTTTCATCAATGCTTCCATTTGTGATGCCGGTGATGGTGAAGTTGACCGTTTC
>CANNFM010000434.1 GCA_947503835.1 uncultured Aquimarina sp. | reverse complement strand
ACACCTCCCAAGGTGTAGGTAACCCTTCCGATCGGGACATCTCCACTTAGAACCGGAGCTGCGAAACACCCCCCAAGGGGTGG
>CANNFM010000433.1 GCA_947503835.1 uncultured Aquimarina sp. | reverse complement strand
ATGCTTCCATTTGTGATGCCGGTGATGGTGAAGTTGACCGTTTCAGTGACATCATTAACAGTCACTGTCCAGCTCACGGAAGC
>CANNFM010000432.1 GCA_947503835.1 uncultured Aquimarina sp. | reverse complement strand
CCACTTAGAACCGGAGCTGCGGAAGTGTACGCCACGTTTTCATCAATGCTTCCATTTGTGATGCCGGTGATGGCTTAGAACCG
>CANNFM010000431.1 GCA_947503835.1 uncultured Aquimarina sp. | reverse complement strand
CCCCAGGACGAATCTGGAGTGCCTATTGCTCCAGGTGAAGCCATGGGCATGGCTTTGGGGCCAGATCTGGAAGTTGTTTGGGA
>CANNFM010000430.1 GCA_947503835.1 uncultured Aquimarina sp. | reverse complement strand
TTGGGAGGTGTGGATGCATCCGCCTTCACGGTGAATGCTTCTACCGGTGTGGTTTGGGAGGTGTGGATGCATCCGCCTTCACC
>CANNFM010000429.1 GCA_947503835.1 uncultured Aquimarina sp. | reverse complement strand
GGTGTGGATGCATCCGCCTTCACGGTGAATGCTTCTACCGGTGTGGTCTCCATGGAAGCGAGGGACTTTGAGAATGCTCAGGA
>CANNFM010000428.1 GCA_947503835.1 uncultured Aquimarina sp. | reverse complement strand
GGTGTGGATGCATCCGCCTTCACGGTGAATGCTTCTACCGGTGTGGTCTCCATGGAAGGGAGGGACTTTGAAAATGCTCAGGA
>CANNFM010000427.1 GCA_947503835.1 uncultured Aquimarina sp. | reverse complement strand
TTGGGAGGTGTGGATGCATCCGCCTTCACGGTGAATGCTTCTACCGGTGTGGTCTCCATGGAAGCGCGGGACTTTGAAAATGC
>CANNFM010000426.1 GCA_947503835.1 uncultured Aquimarina sp. | reverse complement strand
GGTGTGGATGCATCCGCCTTCACGGTGAATGCTTCTACCGGTGTGGTCTCCATGGAAGCGCGGGACTTTGAAAATGCTCAGGA
>CANNFM010000425.1 GCA_947503835.1 uncultured Aquimarina sp. | reverse complement strand
CATCACCGGCATCACAAATGGGAGCATTGATGAAAATGTGGCGTACACTTCCGCAGCTCCGGTTCTAAGTGGAGATGTCCCGAT
>CANNFM010000424.1 GCA_947503835.1 uncultured Aquimarina sp. | reverse complement strand
CATCACCGGCATCACAAATGGGAGCATTGATGAAAATGTGGCGTACACTTCCGCAGCTCCGGTTCTAAGTGGAGATGCCCCGAT
>CANNFM010000423.1 GCA_947503835.1 uncultured Aquimarina sp. | reverse complement strand
CATCACTGGCATCACAAATGGGAGCATTGATGAAAATGTGGCGTACACTTCCGCAGCTCCGGTTCTAAGTGGAGATGCCCCGAT
>CANNFM010000422.1 GCA_947503835.1 uncultured Aquimarina sp. | reverse complement strand
CCTGTTGTTCCTTGTGCTCCGGTTACACCCTGTGCACCAGTGGATCCAGTGGCACCTGTTGTTCCTTGAGCACCAGTAGTTCCA
>CANNFM010000421.1 GCA_947503835.1 uncultured Aquimarina sp. | reverse complement strand
AGCGGGACATCTCCACTTAGAACCGGAGCTGCGGAAGTGTACGCCACGTTTTCATCAATGCTCCCATTTGTGATGCCAGTGATG
>CANNFM010000420.1 GCA_947503835.1 uncultured Aquimarina sp. | reverse complement strand
ATCGAGTACGGTCACTGTCCAGCTCACGGAAGCGTTGTTCTCATCCGCATCTGTAGCCGTGAGGGTCACTTCATAGATATTATC
>CANNFM010000419.1 GCA_947503835.1 uncultured Aquimarina sp. | reverse complement strand
CACCACCTTTGAAAACCCGATACAATCCATGACGTATTTGGACGGTGCCGGTAAGGAACTTCAAAATAATAGTTTCACAGGATC
>CANNFM010000418.1 GCA_947503835.1 uncultured Aquimarina sp. | reverse complement strand
CCGGCATCACAAATGGAAGCATTGATGAAAACGTGGCGTACACTTCCGCAGCTCCGGTTCTAAGTGGAGATGTCCCGATCGGAA
>CANNFM010000417.1 GCA_947503835.1 uncultured Aquimarina sp. | reverse complement strand
TTCCGAGCGGGACATCTCCACTTAGAACCGGAACTGCGGAAGTGTACGCCACGTTTTCATCAATGCTTCCATTTGTGATGCCGG
>CANNFM010000416.1 GCA_947503835.1 uncultured Aquimarina sp. | reverse complement strand
GGGTGTAACCGGAGCACAAGGAACAACAGGTGCGACTGGAACTACTGGTGCACAGGGTGTAACCGGAGCACAAGGACCAACAGG
>CANNFM010000415.1 GCA_947503835.1 uncultured Aquimarina sp. | reverse complement strand
CTAATGGCCTTGAGCACATTAAAAAAATGGGGCATTGCCGTTCCCGGAACTGACCGGGGATGTCCAATGGCGGAGAAAATTTAA
>CANNFM010000414.1 GCA_947503835.1 uncultured Aquimarina sp. | reverse complement strand
TCGGAACGGTTACCTACACCTTGGGAGGTGTGGATGCATCCGCCTTCACGGTGAATGCTTCTACCGGTGTGGTCTCCATGGAAG
>CANNFM010000413.1 GCA_947503835.1 uncultured Aquimarina sp. | reverse complement strand
CTCAGATTCTCAGATTCTCAGATTCTCAGATTCTCAGATTCTCAGATTCTCAGATTCTCAGATTCTCAGATTCTCAGATTCTCAG
>CANNFM010000412.1 GCA_947503835.1 uncultured Aquimarina sp. | reverse complement strand
GGATCCGGCCTTGTTGTTCAGCAAACCGTTTATGATGCCATTGGCCGTGAGGCATTGGGTACCAAAGCAACTATACTGGAAGGAG
>CANNFM010000411.1 GCA_947503835.1 uncultured Aquimarina sp. | reverse complement strand
TTCCTTGCGCTCCGGTTACACCCTGTGCACCAGTAGTTCCAGTAGCACCTGTTGTTCCTTGTGCTCCGGTTACACCCTGTGCACC
>CANNFM010000410.1 GCA_947503835.1 uncultured Aquimarina sp. | reverse complement strand
TTCCTTGTGCTCCGGTTACACCCTGTGCACCAGTGGCTCCAGTGGCACCTGTTGTTCCTTGTGCACCAGTAGTTCCAGTCGCACC
>CANNFM010000409.1 GCA_947503835.1 uncultured Aquimarina sp. | reverse complement strand
GTTACACCCTGTGCACCAGTAGTTCCAGTGGCACCTGTTATTCCTTGGGCTCCGGTTACACCCTGTGCACCAGTGGCTCCAGTGGC
>CANNFM010000408.1 GCA_947503835.1 uncultured Aquimarina sp. | reverse complement strand
GGTGCACAAGGACCAACAGGTGCCACTGGAGCCACTGGTGCACAGGGTGTAACCGGAGCCCAAGGAATAACAGGTGCGACTGGAAC
>CANNFM010000407.1 GCA_947503835.1 uncultured Aquimarina sp. | reverse complement strand
GTTCCAGTGGCACCTGTTGTTCCTTGTGCTCCGGTTACACCCTGTGCACCAGTAGTTCCAGTCGCACCTGTTGTTCCTTGGGCTCC
>CANNFM010000406.1 GCA_947503835.1 uncultured Aquimarina sp. | reverse complement strand
CCGGTTACACCCTGTGCACCAGTAGTTCCAGTAGCACCTGTTGTTCCTTGTGCTCCGGTTACACCCTGTGCACCAGTAGTTCCAGT
>CANNFM010000405.1 GCA_947503835.1 uncultured Aquimarina sp. | reverse complement strand
CCCAAGGTGTAGGTAACCCTTCCGATCGGGACATCTCCACTTAGAACCGGAGCTGCGGAAGTGTACGCCACGTTTTCATCAATAAG
>CANNFM010000404.1 GCA_947503835.1 uncultured Aquimarina sp. | reverse complement strand
CACAAATGGAAGCATTGATGAAAACGTGGCGTACACTTCCGCAGCTCCGGTTCTAAGTGGAGATGTCCCGATCGGAAGGGTTACCTA
>CANNFM010000403.1 GCA_947503835.1 uncultured Aquimarina sp. | reverse complement strand
CCTTGTGCACCAGTAGTTCCAGTCGCACCTGTTATTCCTTGTGCTCCGGTTACACCCTGTGCACCAGTATGTGCTCCAGTATTTCCC
>CANNFM010000402.1 GCA_947503835.1 uncultured Aquimarina sp. | reverse complement strand
ACCGATAATGTCTATGAAGTGACCCTTACGGCTACAGATGCGGATAGTAACAACGCTTCCGTGAGCTGGACAGTGACTGTTAATGAT
>CANNFM010000401.1 GCA_947503835.1 uncultured Aquimarina sp. | reverse complement strand
GCAGGAATTGCTTCAGGAGGTGTTAAAGGCAGTATTGCCATAGGCGCTCTATCTGGTACTGTAGAAGGTTTGGTTACTGGTTCTTTA
>CANNFM010000400.1 GCA_947503835.1 uncultured Aquimarina sp. | reverse complement strand
CACAAATGGGAGCATTGATGAAAACGTGGCGTACACTTCCGCAGCTCCGGTTCTAAGTGGAGATGTCCCGCTCGGAAGGGTTACCCC
>CANNFM010000399.1 GCA_947503835.1 uncultured Aquimarina sp. | reverse complement strand
ATCATTAACAGTCACTGTCCAGCTCACGGAAGCGTTGTTACTATCCGCATCTGTAGCCGTAAGGGTCACTTCATAGATATTATCGGT
>CANNFM010000398.1 GCA_947503835.1 uncultured Aquimarina sp. | reverse complement strand
CGGGACATCTCCACAGAGAACCGGAGCAGCGGAAGTGTACGCCACGATTTCATCAATGCTCCCATTTGTGATGCCGGTGATGGTGAA
>CANNFM010000397.1 GCA_947503835.1 uncultured Aquimarina sp. | reverse complement strand
ACCGATAATATCTATGAAGTGACCCTTACGGCTACAGATGCGGATAGTAACAACGCTTCCGTGAGCTGGACAGTGACCGTACTCGAT
>CANNFM010000396.1 GCA_947503835.1 uncultured Aquimarina sp. | reverse complement strand
GGGACTTTGAAAATGCTCAGGACGCCAATACCGATAATATCTATGAAGTGACCCTTACGGCTACAGATGCGGATGAGAACAACGCTTC
>CANNFM010000395.1 GCA_947503835.1 uncultured Aquimarina sp. | reverse complement strand
GGGACTTTGAGAATGCTCAGGACGCCAATACCGATAATATCTATGAAGTGACCCTCACGGCTACAGATGCGGATGAGAACAACGCTTC
>CANNFM010000394.1 GCA_947503835.1 uncultured Aquimarina sp. | reverse complement strand
GGCATATGCAGGAGACTTCTCCTGTATTTCAGATTGCTACAGGACAATGGGTTATTTTAGATTATGAGAATGCGCAAGAATTGCTACA
>CANNFM010000393.1 GCA_947503835.1 uncultured Aquimarina sp. | reverse complement strand
GAAGCGTTGTTACTATCCGCATCTGTAGCCGTGAGGGTCACTTCATAGATATTATCGGTATTGGCGTCCTGAGCATTTTCAAAGTCCC
>CANNFM010000392.1 GCA_947503835.1 uncultured Aquimarina sp. | reverse complement strand
GGGACTTTGAAAATGCTCAGGACGCCAATACCGATAATGTCTATGAAGTGACCCTTACGGCTACAGGACTTTGAAAATGCTCAGGACC
>CANNFM010000391.1 GCA_947503835.1 uncultured Aquimarina sp. | reverse complement strand
GAAGCGTTGTTACTATCCGCATCTGTAGCCGTAAGGGTCACTTCATAGATATTATCGGTATTGGCGTCCTGAGCATTTTCAAAGTCCC
>CANNFM010000390.1 GCA_947503835.1 uncultured Aquimarina sp. | reverse complement strand
GGGACTTTGAGAATGCTCAGGACGCCAATACCGATAATATCTATGAAGTGACCCTTACGGCTACAGATGCGGATAGTAACAACGCTTC
>CANNFM010000389.1 GCA_947503835.1 uncultured Aquimarina sp. | reverse complement strand
GCCACTGGAGCCACTGGTGCACAGGGTGTAACCGGAGCACAAGGAACAACAGGTGCGACTGGAACTACTGGTGCACAGGGTGTAACCGG
>CANNFM010000388.1 GCA_947503835.1 uncultured Aquimarina sp. | reverse complement strand
AGTACCACCACCGGTGTTACCTACCTATGGACGGGAGGAACTATTGACAGTGGTGCTACGACTTTAAGCCCGGTGATTAGTGCCGCAGG
>CANNFM010000387.1 GCA_947503835.1 uncultured Aquimarina sp. | reverse complement strand
AGTACCACGACTGGTGTTACCTAGTACCACGCGGGAGGAACCATTGACAGTGGTGCTACGACTTTAAGCCCGGTGATCAGTGCCGCAGG
>CANNFM010000386.1 GCA_947503835.1 uncultured Aquimarina sp. | reverse complement strand
GCTCCGGTTACACCTTGTGCACCAGTAGTTCCAGTCGCACCTGTTATTCCTTGTGCTCCGGTTACACCCTGTGCACCAGTAGTTCCAGT
>CANNFM010000385.1 GCA_947503835.1 uncultured Aquimarina sp. | reverse complement strand
GCGGTAGGAAGTTATACGATCACATATAACGCCAGTGATGCTTCAGAAAATGCAGCTGCCGAAGTGACAAGAACGGTAAATGTAATAGA
>CANNFM010000384.1 GCA_947503835.1 uncultured Aquimarina sp. | reverse complement strand
GAAACCCCTGATTACCGGGAATTTGAACTGGATCACTATCAATTTTGGCAAATTCGTTTTTACCCATCTCAAGAAAGGTGGGTGATCAT
>CANNFM010000383.1 GCA_947503835.1 uncultured Aquimarina sp. | reverse complement strand
GGTGTAACCGGAGCACAAGGAACAACAGGTGCCACTGGAACAACAGGTGCACAGGGTGTAACCGGAGCGCAAGGAATAACAGGTGCGAG
>CANNFM010000382.1 GCA_947503835.1 uncultured Aquimarina sp. | reverse complement strand
TCAAAGTCCCTCCCTTCCATGGAGACCACACCGGTAGAAGCATTCACCGTGAAGGCGGATGCATCCACACCACCCAAGGTGTAGGTAACC
>CANNFM010000381.1 GCA_947503835.1 uncultured Aquimarina sp. | reverse complement strand
GAGGGACTTTGAGAATGCTCAGGACGCCAATACCGATAATATCTATGAAGTGACCCTCACGGCTACAGATGCGGATAGTAACAACGCTTC
>CANNFM010000380.1 GCA_947503835.1 uncultured Aquimarina sp. | reverse complement strand
AGTTGCTATCCCAAGTCCAATTAAAATTGCCGTCGTAATAGTAACAGGCTCTTCTCCTTCCGGATCTACCAGATTTGCAGGATTGTTAAG
>CANNFM010000379.1 GCA_947503835.1 uncultured Aquimarina sp. | reverse complement strand
CACTGAAACGGTCAACTTCACCATCACCGGCATCACAAATGGAAGCATTGATGAAAAAGTGGCGTACACTTCCGCAGTTCCGGTTCTAAG
>CANNFM010000378.1 GCA_947503835.1 uncultured Aquimarina sp. | reverse complement strand
AACTTCACCATCACCGGCATCACAAATGGAAGCATTGATGAAAACGTGGCGTACACTTCCGCAGTTCCGGTTCTAAGTGGAGATGTCCCG
>CANNFM010000377.1 GCA_947503835.1 uncultured Aquimarina sp. | reverse complement strand
GGTTACCTACACCTTGGGAGGTGTGGATGCATCCGCCTTCACGGTGAATGCTTCTACCGGTGTGGTCTCCATGGAAGGGAGGGACTTTGA
>CANNFM010000376.1 GCA_947503835.1 uncultured Aquimarina sp. | reverse complement strand
GAAGCGTTGTTCTCATCCGCATCTGTAGCCGTGAGGGTCACTTCATAGATATTATCGGTATTGGCGTCCTGAGCATTTTCAAAGTCCCGCG
>CANNFM010000375.1 GCA_947503835.1 uncultured Aquimarina sp. | reverse complement strand
GGTGCACAAGGAATAACAGGTGCCACTGGAGCAACTGGTGCACAGGGTGTAACCGGAGCACAAGGAACAACAGGTGCTACTGGAACTACTG
>CANNFM010000374.1 GCA_947503835.1 uncultured Aquimarina sp. | reverse complement strand
CAGTAGTTCCAGTAGCACCTGTTGTTCCTTGTGCTCCGGTTACACCCTGTGCACCAGTGGCTCCAGTGGCACCTGTTGTTCCTTGAGCACC
>CANNFM010000373.1 GCA_947503835.1 uncultured Aquimarina sp. | reverse complement strand
GATCGAAAAGCGGAATCTCCAATGGTCTCAACACCATCACCAATGGTTACACTCGTCAAGGCGTTGGATCGAAAAGCGTCATATGGTCTCA
>CANNFM010000372.1 GCA_947503835.1 uncultured Aquimarina sp. | reverse complement strand
GACCAAGGAGAAGCGAGGTGGAGTATACGAGATTCTGAAGGAATAGAACTGCATTCATTTGATATAGAAGGGACCCATGGTATTTGGGAAC
>CANNFM010000371.1 GCA_947503835.1 uncultured Aquimarina sp. | reverse complement strand
TGGACGGGAGGAACTATTGACAGTGGTGCTACGACTTTAAGCCCGGTGATCAGTGCCGCAGGCGTGTATACCTTAACAGTAACCAATACGAC
>CANNFM010000370.1 GCA_947503835.1 uncultured Aquimarina sp. | reverse complement strand
ACAGTGACTGTTAATGATGTCACTGAAACGGTCAACTTCACCATCACCGGCATCACAAATGGGAGCATTGATGAAAACGTGGCGTACACTTC
>CANNFM010000369.1 GCA_947503835.1 uncultured Aquimarina sp. | reverse complement strand
GAAGCTGCAGAGGCCGCACGATTAGCTGAAGAGCAGAGATTGGCTGCTGAAGCTGCAGAGGCTGCACGATTAGCTGAGGAGCAAAGATTGGC
>CANNFM010000368.1 GCA_947503835.1 uncultured Aquimarina sp. | reverse complement strand
GCCACTGGAACAACAGGTGCACAGGGTGTAACCGGAGCGCAAGGAATAACAGGTGCCACTGGAACTACTGGTGCACAAGGTGTAACCGGAGC
>CANNFM010000367.1 GCA_947503835.1 uncultured Aquimarina sp. | reverse complement strand
CAAGGAACAACAGGTGCTACTGGAACTACTGGTGCACAGGGTGTAACCGGAGCACAAGGAACAACAGGTGCGACTGGAACTACTGGTGCACA
>CANNFM010000366.1 GCA_947503835.1 uncultured Aquimarina sp. | reverse complement strand
CTCACGGCTACAGATGCGGATAGTAACAACGCTTCCGTGAGCTGGACAGTGACCGTACTCGATGTTGACGAAACGGTTAACTTCACCATCAC
>CANNFM010000365.1 GCA_947503835.1 uncultured Aquimarina sp. | reverse complement strand
CCCTGTGCACCAGTAGTTCCAGTAGCACCTGTTGTTCCTTGTGCTCCGGTTACACCCTGTGCACCAGTAGTTCCAGTGGCACCTGTTATTCC
>CANNFM010000364.1 GCA_947503835.1 uncultured Aquimarina sp. | reverse complement strand
TTTTCATCAATGCTCCCATTTGTGATGCCGGTGATGGTGAAGTTGACCGTTTCAGTGACATCATTAACAGTCACTGTCCAGCTCACGGAAGC
>CANNFM010000363.1 GCA_947503835.1 uncultured Aquimarina sp. | reverse complement strand
CCCGTCCATAGGTAGGTAACACCGGTGGGGGTACTGCCGGTACCATCTAGGGGTAAAGGCGTCGTTGTACAAGTCAGCACTCCCGGGGAAGT
>CANNFM010000362.1 GCA_947503835.1 uncultured Aquimarina sp. | reverse complement strand
ACACCTCCCAAGGTGTAGGTAACCCTTCCGATCGGGGCATCTCCACTTAGAACCGGAGCTGCGGCCTCCCAAGGTGGAGGTAACCCTTCCGA
>CANNFM010000361.1 GCA_947503835.1 uncultured Aquimarina sp. | reverse complement strand
AGCATTGATGAAAACGTGGCGTACACTTCCGCAGCTCCGGTTCTAAGTGGAGATGTCCCGCTCGGAAGGGTTACCTACACCTTGGGAGGTGT
>CANNFM010000360.1 GCA_947503835.1 uncultured Aquimarina sp. | reverse complement strand
TGGACGGGAGGAACCATTGACAGTGGTGCTACGACTTTAAGCCCGGTGATCAGTGCCGCAGGCGTGTATACCTTAACGGTGACCAATACGAC
>CANNFM010000359.1 GCA_947503835.1 uncultured Aquimarina sp. | reverse complement strand
GGTGTTACCTACCTATGGACGGGAGGAACCATTGACAGTGGTGCTACGACTTTAAGCCCGGTGATCAGTGCCGCAGGCGTGTATACCTTAAC
>CANNFM010000358.1 GCA_947503835.1 uncultured Aquimarina sp. | reverse complement strand
ATTGACAGTGGTGCTACGACTTTAAGCCCGGTGATCAGTGCCGCAGGCGTGTATACCTTAACGGTGACCAATACGACGACGGGTTGTTTTGC
>CANNFM010000357.1 GCA_947503835.1 uncultured Aquimarina sp. | reverse complement strand
GATTACTTGTGATAATACACAGGTGACCTTAACGGCAACTTCCACAACACTTAATCCCAATATCACCTTTAGCTGGACTGGGTTTACCGATGG
>CANNFM010000356.1 GCA_947503835.1 uncultured Aquimarina sp. | reverse complement strand
CCAGTCGCACCTGTTGTTCCTTGTGCTCCGGTTACACCCTGTGCACCAGTAGTTCCAGTAGCACCTGTTGTTCCTTGGGCTCCGGTTACACCC
>CANNFM010000355.1 GCA_947503835.1 uncultured Aquimarina sp. | reverse complement strand
ATCGATTTTATAGCCATGGACAACCAAAATAGTATAGCCCCTAATAATAACCAATATTACCTAATTTCAGAAGGAGGCCCCAATAGATTGTAC
>CANNFM010000354.1 GCA_947503835.1 uncultured Aquimarina sp. | reverse complement strand
GGGTGTAACCGGAGCGCAAGGAATAACAGGTGCCACTGGAACTACTGGTGCACAGGGTGTAACCGGAGCACAAGGAACAACAGGTGCTACTGG
>CANNFM010000353.1 GCA_947503835.1 uncultured Aquimarina sp. | reverse complement strand
GATGCATCCGCCATCACGGTGAATGCTTCTACCGGTGTGGTCTCCATGGAAGGGAGGGACTTTGAAAATGCTCAGGACGCCAATGCCGAATAC
>CANNFM010000352.1 GCA_947503835.1 uncultured Aquimarina sp. | reverse complement strand
GATGCATCCGCCTTCACGGTGAATGCTTCTACCGGTGTGGTCTCCATGGAAGCGCGGGACTTTGAAAATGCTCAGGACGCCAATACCGATAAT
>CANNFM010000351.1 GCA_947503835.1 uncultured Aquimarina sp. | reverse complement strand
TAGGTAACCCTTCCGATCGGGGCATCTCCACTTAGAACCGGAGCTGCGGAAGTGTACGCCACGTTTTCATCAATGCTTCCATTTGTGATGCCGG
>CANNFM010000350.1 GCA_947503835.1 uncultured Aquimarina sp. | reverse complement strand
GCATTTTCAAAGTCCCGCGCTTCCATGGAGACCACACCGGTAGAAGCATTCACCGTGAAGGCGGATGCATCCACACCACCCAAGGTGTAGGTAA
>CANNFM010000349.1 GCA_947503835.1 uncultured Aquimarina sp. | reverse complement strand
AGGGTCACTTCATAGATATTATCGGTATTGGCGTCCTGAGCATTCTCAAAGTCCCGCGCTTCCATGGAGACCACACCGGTAGAAGCATTCACCG
>CANNFM010000348.1 GCA_947503835.1 uncultured Aquimarina sp. | reverse complement strand
CCGGCATCACAAATGGAAGCATTGATGAAAACGTGGCGTACACTTCCGCAGCTCCGGTTCTAAGTGGAGATGTCCCGCTCGGAAGGGTTACCTA
>CANNFM010000347.1 GCA_947503835.1 uncultured Aquimarina sp. | reverse complement strand
AGGGTCACTTCATAGATATTATCGGTATTGGCGTCCTGAGCATTCTCAAAGTCCCTCCCTTCCATGGAGACCACACCGGTAGAAGCATTCACCG
>CANNFM010000346.1 GCA_947503835.1 uncultured Aquimarina sp. | reverse complement strand
TAGGTAACCCTTCCGATCGGGACATCTCCACTTAGAACCGGAGCTGCGGAAGTGTACGCGATCACTCCTCCGATCGGCACATCTCCACTGAGAA
>CANNFM010000345.1 GCA_947503835.1 uncultured Aquimarina sp. | reverse complement strand
AACTACATAATGCCTATGTTCCCAAATACCATGGGTCCCTTCTATATCAAATGAATGCAGTTCTATTCCTTCAGAATCTCGTATACTCCACCTC
>CANNFM010000344.1 GCA_947503835.1 uncultured Aquimarina sp. | reverse complement strand
GGCTGGCCTGATGCTTTCTGACGGAGCATTTTTGTCGATATGGATCGGGAGGTTAGAAAATCGGCAACATGCGACCTCAATGCGACTTCATTGA
>CANNFM010000343.1 GCA_947503835.1 uncultured Aquimarina sp. | reverse complement strand
TTACCTACACCTTGGGAGGTGTGGATGCATCCGCCTTCACGGTGAATGCTTCTACCGGTGTGGTCTCCATGGAAGCGAGGGACTTTGAGAATGC
>CANNFM010000342.1 GCA_947503835.1 uncultured Aquimarina sp. | reverse complement strand
AGGGTCACTTCATAGATATTATCGGTATTGGCGTCCTGAGCATTTTCAAAGTCCCTCCCTTCCATGGAGACCACACCGGTAGAAGCATTCACCG
>CANNFM010000341.1 GCA_947503835.1 uncultured Aquimarina sp. | reverse complement strand
AGGGTCACTTCATAGATATTATCGGTATTGGCGTCCTGAGCATTTTCAAAGTCCCGCGCTTCCATGGAGACCACACCGGTAGAAGCATTCACCG
>CANNFM010000340.1 GCA_947503835.1 uncultured Aquimarina sp. | reverse complement strand
CGGTGAATGCTTCTACCGGTGTGGTCTCCATGGAAGCGAGGGACTTTGAGAATGCTCAGGACGCCAATACCGATAATATCTATGAAGTGACCCT
>CANNFM010000339.1 GCA_947503835.1 uncultured Aquimarina sp. | reverse complement strand
CAAGGAACAACAGGTGCGACTGGAACTACTGGTGCACAAGGAATAACAGGTGCCACTGGAGCCACTGGTGCACAGGGTGTAACCGGAGCACAAGG
>CANNFM010000338.1 GCA_947503835.1 uncultured Aquimarina sp. | reverse complement strand
GCACAAGGAACAACAGGTGCCACTGGAACAACAGGTGCACAGGGTGTAACCGGAGCGCAAGGAATAACAGGTGCCACTGGAACTACTGGTGCACA
>CANNFM010000337.1 GCA_947503835.1 uncultured Aquimarina sp. | reverse complement strand
AATGCTCAGGACGCCAATACCGATAATATCTATGAAGTGACCCTTACGGCTACAGATGCGGATAGTAACAACGCTTCCGTGAGCTGGACAGTGAC
>CANNFM010000336.1 GCA_947503835.1 uncultured Aquimarina sp. | reverse complement strand
CTCGCACCCCTGCAGGAGCTATTTGTATAGTATGTAACGAGCTCTCGTAACTTGCAGGAGCTATTTGTATAGTATGTAACGATCTCTCGCACCCC
>CANNFM010000335.1 GCA_947503835.1 uncultured Aquimarina sp. | reverse complement strand
GGTGTGGTCTCCATGGAAGCGCGGGACTTTGAAAATTCTCAGGACGCCAATACCGATAATATCTATGAAGTGACCCTCACGGCTACAGATGCGGAT
>CANNFM010000334.1 GCA_947503835.1 uncultured Aquimarina sp. | reverse complement strand
GGTGTGGTCTCCATGGAAGGGAGGGACTTTGAGAATGCTCAGGACGCCAATACCGATAATATCTATGAAGTGACCCTCACGGCTACAGATGCGGAT
>CANNFM010000333.1 GCA_947503835.1 uncultured Aquimarina sp. | reverse complement strand
CACAAATGGGAGCATTGATGAAAATGTGGCGTACACTTCCGCAGCTCCGGTTCTAAGTGGAGATGTCCCGATCGGAAGGGTTACCTACACCTTGGG
>CANNFM010000332.1 GCA_947503835.1 uncultured Aquimarina sp. | reverse complement strand
CCGGTTACACCCTGTGCACCAGTAGTTCCAGTAGCACCTGTTGTTCCTTGTGCTCCGGTTAAACCCTGAGCACCAGTGGCTCCAGTGGCACCTGTT
>CANNFM010000331.1 GCA_947503835.1 uncultured Aquimarina sp. | reverse complement strand
ACGCCATCCGGATCCTGGTTCCCAAACAACTTCCAGATCTGGCCCCAAAGCCATGCCCATGGCTTCACCTGGAGCAATAGGCACTCCAGATTCGTC
>CANNFM010000330.1 GCA_947503835.1 uncultured Aquimarina sp. | reverse complement strand
ATCCGCATCTGTAGCCGTGAGGGTCACTTCATAGATATTATCGGTATTGGCGTCCTGAGCATTTTCAAAGTCCCTCCCTTCCATGGAGACCACACC
>CANNFM010000329.1 GCA_947503835.1 uncultured Aquimarina sp. | reverse complement strand
GGCGTGGTCTCCATGGAAGCGCGGGACTTTGAAAATGCTCAGGACGCCAATACCTATAATATCTATGAAGTGACACTTACTGCTTCAGATGCGGAT
>CANNFM010000328.1 GCA_947503835.1 uncultured Aquimarina sp. | reverse complement strand
TATCCGCATCTGTAGCCGTAAGGGTCACTTCATAGATATTATCGGTATTGGCGTCCTGAGCATTCTCAAAGTCCCTCCCTTCCATGGAGACCACACC
>CANNFM010000327.1 GCA_947503835.1 uncultured Aquimarina sp. | reverse complement strand
GGTGTGGTCTCCATGGAAGCGAGGGACTTTGAGAATGCTCAGGACGCCAATACCGATAATATCTATGAAGTGACCCTCACGGGAAGCGAGGGACTTT
>CANNFM010000326.1 GCA_947503835.1 uncultured Aquimarina sp. | reverse complement strand
CCGTGAAGGCGGATGCATCTACACCTCCCAAGGTGTAGGTAACCCTTCCGATCGGGGCATCTCCACTTAGAACCGGAGCTGCGGAAGTGTACGCCAC
>CANNFM010000325.1 GCA_947503835.1 uncultured Aquimarina sp. | reverse complement strand
GTGGCGTACACTTCCGCAGCTCCGGTTCTAAGTGGAGATGCCCCGATAGGAAGGGTTACCTACACCTTGGGCGGTGTGGATGCATCCGCCTTCACGG
>CANNFM010000324.1 GCA_947503835.1 uncultured Aquimarina sp. | reverse complement strand
GCTCAGGACGCCAATACCGATAATATCTATGAAGTGACCCTCACGGCTACAGATGCGGATAGTAACAACGCTTCCGTAAGCTGGACAGTGACTGTTA
>CANNFM010000323.1 GCA_947503835.1 uncultured Aquimarina sp. | reverse complement strand
CCGTGAAGGCGGATGCATCCACACCTCCCAAGGTGTAGGTAACCGTTCCGATCGGGACATCTCCACTTAGAACCGGAGCTGCGGAAGTGCCACACCT
>CANNFM010000322.1 GCA_947503835.1 uncultured Aquimarina sp. | reverse complement strand
CCGTGAAGGCGGATGCATCCACACCTCCCAAGGTGTAGGTAACCCTTCCGAGCGGGACATCTCCACTTAGAACCGGAGCTGGCATCCACACCTCCCA
>CANNFM010000321.1 GCA_947503835.1 uncultured Aquimarina sp. | reverse complement strand
GGTGTGGTCTCCATGGAAGCGAGGGACTTTGAGAATGCTCAGGACGCCAATACCGATAATATCTATGAAGTGACCCTTACGGCTACAGATGCGTATG
>CANNFM010000320.1 GCA_947503835.1 uncultured Aquimarina sp. | reverse complement strand
ATCACTTTTAGCTGGAACGGATTTACCGATGGTGAAAATCCCGTGAACGTAACCGCAGAAGGAGAATACATCGTTACCGCCACCAATACCATTACCGG
>CANNFM010000319.1 GCA_947503835.1 uncultured Aquimarina sp. | reverse complement strand
GTCGTAGCACCGCTGTCAATAGTACCGCCTGTCCATAGGTAGGTAACACCGGTGGTGGTACTGCCTGTACCATCTAAAGTTAAAGTCGTGGTCGTACA
>CANNFM010000318.1 GCA_947503835.1 uncultured Aquimarina sp. | reverse complement strand
GGTGCACAAGGAACAACAGGTGCCACTGGAGCCACTGGTGCACAGGGTGTAACCGGAGCACAAGGAACAACAGGTGCGACTGGAACTACTGGTGCACA
>CANNFM010000317.1 GCA_947503835.1 uncultured Aquimarina sp. | reverse complement strand
ATTCCTTGCGCTCCGGTTACACCCTGTGCACCTGTTGTTCCAGTGGCACCTGTTGTTCCTTGTGCTCCGGTTACACCTTGTGCACCAGTAGTTCCAGT
>CANNFM010000316.1 GCA_947503835.1 uncultured Aquimarina sp. | reverse complement strand
GGAGCACAAGGAACAACAGGTGCGACTGGAACTACTGGTGCACAGGGTGTAACCGGAGCACAAGGAACAACAGGTGCTACTGGAACTACTGGTGCACA
>CANNFM010000315.1 GCA_947503835.1 uncultured Aquimarina sp. | reverse complement strand
ACGGTCACTGTCCAGCTCACGGAAGCGTTGTTCTCATCCGCATCTGTAGCCGTGAGGGTCACTTCATAGATATTATCGGTATTGGCGTCCTGAGCATT
>CANNFM010000314.1 GCA_947503835.1 uncultured Aquimarina sp. | reverse complement strand
AAGCATCTGCCGGCAATCTAAAACTAGTGTACCCTATATGGGCATCCCCGGTTATTAAAAAATCACCAATCGTTCCCTTTTCAACCGACCAGCCTTCA
>CANNFM010000313.1 GCA_947503835.1 uncultured Aquimarina sp. | reverse complement strand
ACGACTTTAAGCCCGGTGACCAGTGCCGCAGGCGTGTATACCTTAACGTTGACCAATTTTACGCCGGGTTATCTGGCCCGCGGGGGTGTATCCTTTAA
>CANNFM010000312.1 GCA_947503835.1 uncultured Aquimarina sp. | reverse complement strand
GATGTCACTGAAACGGTCAACTTCACCATCACCGGCATCACAAATGGGAGCATTGATGAAAACGTGGCGTACACTTCCGCAGCTCCGGTTCTAAGTGG
>CANNFM010000311.1 GCA_947503835.1 uncultured Aquimarina sp. | reverse complement strand
CCACACCGGTAGAAGCATTCACCGTGAAGGAGGATGCATCCACACCTCCCAAGGTGTAGGTAACCCTTGCGAGCGGGACATCTCCTCTTAGAACCGGA
>CANNFM010000310.1 GCA_947503835.1 uncultured Aquimarina sp. | reverse complement strand
GGTGTGGTCTCCATGGAAGCGCGGGACTTTGAGAATGCTCAGGACGCCAATACCGATAATATCTATGAAGTGACCCTTACGGCTACAGCGGCGGACTTT
>CANNFM010000309.1 GCA_947503835.1 uncultured Aquimarina sp. | reverse complement strand
GGTGTGGTCTCCATGGAAGCGCGGGACTTTGAGAATGCTCAGGACGCCAATACCGATAATATCTATGAAGTGACCCTCACGGCTACAGATGCGGATGAG
>CANNFM010000308.1 GCA_947503835.1 uncultured Aquimarina sp. | reverse complement strand
GGTGTGGTCTCCATGGAAGCGAGGGACTTTGAGAATGCTCAGGACGCCAATACCGATAATGTCTATGAAGTGACCCTTACGGCTACAGATGGAGGGACT
>CANNFM010000307.1 GCA_947503835.1 uncultured Aquimarina sp. | reverse complement strand
CCACTTAGAACCGGAGCTGCGGAAGTGTACGCCACGTTTTCATCAATGCTCCCATTTGTGATGCCGGTGATGGTGAAACTGACCGTTTCAGTGACATCA
>CANNFM010000306.1 GCA_947503835.1 uncultured Aquimarina sp. | reverse complement strand
GGTGTGGTCTCCATGGAAGGGAGGGACTTTGAAAATGCTCAGGACGCCAATACCGATAATATCTATCCATTGACGGGGAGGGGTAGGAATTTGAAAAGG
>CANNFM010000305.1 GCA_947503835.1 uncultured Aquimarina sp. | reverse complement strand
TAGGTAACCCTTCCGATCGGGGCATCTCCACTTAGAACCGGAGCTGCGGAAGTGTACGCCACGTTTTCATCAATGCTCCCATTTGTGATGCCAGTGATG
>CANNFM010000304.1 GCA_947503835.1 uncultured Aquimarina sp. | reverse complement strand
ATTATCGGTATTGGCGTCCTGAGCATTCTCAAAGTCCCTCCCTTCCATGGAGACCACACCGGTAGAAGCATTCACCGTGAAGGCGGATGCATCCACACC
>CANNFM010000303.1 GCA_947503835.1 uncultured Aquimarina sp. | reverse complement strand
TCCTGAGCATTTTCAAAGTCCCGCGCTTCCATGGAGACCACACCGGTAGAAGCATTCACCGTGAAGGCGGATGCATCTACACCTCCCAAGGTGTAGGTAA
>CANNFM010000302.1 GCA_947503835.1 uncultured Aquimarina sp. | reverse complement strand
GCGTTGGTATCGCTCCCTATTTGAACTACATAATGCCTATGTTCCCAAATACCATGGGTCCCTTCTATATCAAATGAATGCAGTTCTATTCCTTCAGAAT
>CANNFM010000301.1 GCA_947503835.1 uncultured Aquimarina sp. | reverse complement strand
GCCACTGGAACAACAGGTGCACAGGGTGTAACCGGAGCGCAAGGAATAACAGGTGCCACTGGAACTACTGGTGCACAGGGTGTAACCGGAGCACAAGGAA
>CANNFM010000300.1 GCA_947503835.1 uncultured Aquimarina sp. | reverse complement strand
CGGTTACACCCTGTGCACCAGTGGCTCCAGTGGCACCTGTTGTTCCTTGTGCACCAGTAGTTCCAGTCGCACCTGTTATTCCTTGCGCTCCGGTTACACC
>CANNFM010000299.1 GCA_947503835.1 uncultured Aquimarina sp. | reverse complement strand
GATAATATCTATGAAGTGACCCTCACGGCTACAGATGCGGATGAGAACAACGCTTCCGTGAGCTGGACAGTGACTGTTAATGAGACCCGCACGGCTACAGA
>CANNFM010000298.1 GCA_947503835.1 uncultured Aquimarina sp. | reverse complement strand
GGGTGTAACCGGAGCGCAAGGAATAACAGGTGCCACTGGAACTACTGGTGCACAGGGTGTAACCGGAGCACAAGGAATAACAGGTGCGACTGGAACTACTG
>CANNFM010000297.1 GCA_947503835.1 uncultured Aquimarina sp. | reverse complement strand
GGAACAACAGGTGCGACTGGAACTACTGGTGCACAGGGTGTAACCGGAGCACAAGGAACAACAGGTGCCACTGGAACTACTGGTGCACAAGGTGTAACCGG
>CANNFM010000296.1 GCA_947503835.1 uncultured Aquimarina sp. | reverse complement strand
GCAGAAGGAGAATACATCGTTACTGCCACCAATACCATTACCGGGTGTACCGACCAGAAAACAGTCATTGTAGAAGCTGAACTTGACGAACCTGAGTTTAC
>CANNFM010000295.1 GCA_947503835.1 uncultured Aquimarina sp. | reverse complement strand
CCAGTCGCACCTGTTGTTCCTTGTGCTCCGGTTACACCCTGTGCACCAGTAGTTCCAGTAGCACCTGTTGTTCCTTGTGCTCCGGTTACACCCTGTGCACC
>CANNFM010000294.1 GCA_947503835.1 uncultured Aquimarina sp. | reverse complement strand
GGAGCACAAGGAACAACAGGTGCGACTGGAACTACTGGTGCACAGGGTGTAACCGGAGCACAAGGAATAACAGGTGCGACTGGAACTACTGGTGCACAAGG
>CANNFM010000293.1 GCA_947503835.1 uncultured Aquimarina sp. | reverse complement strand
AAGACATCGGATGATTTTGGTACCGACCAAGGAGAAGCGAGGTGGAGTATACGAGATTCTGAAGGAATAGAACTGCATTCATTTGATATAGAAGGGACCCA
>CANNFM010000292.1 GCA_947503835.1 uncultured Aquimarina sp. | reverse complement strand
TCCTGAGCATTTTCAAAGTCCCTCCCTTCCATGGAGACCACACCGGTAGAAGCATTCACCGTGAAGGCGGATGCATCTACACCTCCCAAGGTGTAGGTAACC
>CANNFM010000291.1 GCA_947503835.1 uncultured Aquimarina sp. | reverse complement strand
CACAAATGGAAGCATTGATGAAAACGTGGCGTACACTTCCGCAGCTCCGGTTCTAAGTGGAGATGTCCCGATCGGAAGGGTTACCTACACCTTGGGAGGTGT
>CANNFM010000290.1 GCA_947503835.1 uncultured Aquimarina sp. | reverse complement strand
ATTATTTGGATATTTTTCGCCCCCCCACTATCTTTAAATATTTTTCGCCTAAGGATATTTGGCTACCGCCCAATCTCTAAGGATATTTGGCTACCGCCCAAT
>CANNFM010000289.1 GCA_947503835.1 uncultured Aquimarina sp. | reverse complement strand
AATCGTATCGTTTGTTCCATCATTAGACACATTCTCCGAGGTTAACAAAAACCTGGTCTGACCCAAAATATCGGATACGTACTGAATCCTATTTGAGTTGGG
>CANNFM010000288.1 GCA_947503835.1 uncultured Aquimarina sp. | reverse complement strand
GCTCAGGACGCCAATACCGATAATATCTATGAAGTGACCCTCACGGCTACAGATGCGGATAGTAACAACGCTTCCGTGAGCTGGACAGTGACCGTACTCGAT
>CANNFM010000287.1 GCA_947503835.1 uncultured Aquimarina sp. | reverse complement strand
TAAAAAAGTTTTGGTGGTTTAAAAAGGGGTTGTATATTTGCACCCGCTTAGAGCGATAAGCGAAGTTCACAGAGGTACTGATTATAATGGTTTGGGTATTTTA
>CANNFM010000286.1 GCA_947503835.1 uncultured Aquimarina sp. | reverse complement strand
GGAGACCACACCGGTAGAAGCATTCACCGTGAAGGCGGATGCATCCACACCTCCCAAGGTGTAGGTAACCGTTCCGATCGGGACATCTCCACTTAGAACCGGA
>CANNFM010000285.1 GCA_947503835.1 uncultured Aquimarina sp. | reverse complement strand
GCTCCAGTGGCACCTGTTGTTCCTTGTGCACCAGTAGTTCCAGTCGCACCTGTTATTCCTTGCGCTCCGGTTACACCCTGTGCACCAGTAGTTCCAGTGGCACC
>CANNFM010000284.1 GCA_947503835.1 uncultured Aquimarina sp. | reverse complement strand
GGAGAATACATCGTTACCGCCACCAATACCATTACCGGGTGTACCGACCAGAAAACAGTCATTGTAGAAGCTGAACTCGACGAACCTGAGTTTACCGCAACTGC
>CANNFM010000283.1 GCA_947503835.1 uncultured Aquimarina sp. | reverse complement strand
GTCAGGTCCTCCCTATCCCAGGGCCCCTTAAAAAAACCATTTTCTATCAGCCGGCCCAAGGTATCGTATTTATTATAGAGAATCGTATCGTTTGTTCCATCATT
>CANNFM010000282.1 GCA_947503835.1 uncultured Aquimarina sp. | reverse complement strand
AAGTGTACGCCACGTTTTCATCAATGCTCCCATTTGTGATGCCGGTGATGGTGAAACTGACCGTTTCAGTGACATCATTAACGGTCACTGTCCAGCTCACGGAAGC
>CANNFM010000281.1 GCA_947503835.1 uncultured Aquimarina sp. | reverse complement strand
CAGATACAAATACACCCCAAATGGGATACTAATGAAAATGAAAGATTTGGTAAAAACACTGGAGTCAAATCAGCAAGCTTTTGATTTAATTAAAAAAGCTCAACCA
>CANNFM010000280.1 GCA_947503835.1 uncultured Aquimarina sp. | reverse complement strand
CTGCGGAAGTGTACGCCACGTTTTCATCAATGCTTCCATTTGTGATGCCGGTGATGGTGAAGTTGACCGTTTCAGTGACATCATTAACAGTCACTGTCCAGCTCAC
>CANNFM010000279.1 GCA_947503835.1 uncultured Aquimarina sp. | reverse complement strand
ACACCTCCCAAGGTGTAGGTAACCCTTCCGATCGGGGCATCTCCACTTAGAACCGGAGCTGCGGAAGTGTACGCCACATTTTCATCAATGCTCACATTTGAGATGCC
>CANNFM010000278.1 GCA_947503835.1 uncultured Aquimarina sp. | reverse complement strand
CCCCCGGAAGATAATAAGTTTGGGAGAACGGAGTTTAGGTACCATAACAATGGTTCATCAATACAATCGGGATTGACACTCGATTGGGGAGACCATGGGGATAGTGT
>CANNFM010000277.1 GCA_947503835.1 uncultured Aquimarina sp. | reverse complement strand
GGTGTTACCTACCTATGGACGGGAGGAACTATTGACAGTGGTGCTACGACTTTAAGCCCGGTGATTAGTGCCGCAGGCGTGTATACCTTAACGGTGACCAATACGAC
>CANNFM010000276.1 GCA_947503835.1 uncultured Aquimarina sp. | reverse complement strand
GAAGCGGGGACTTCTCCGGGAGTACTGACTTGTACGACCACGACTTTAACTTTAGATGGTACAGGCAGTACCACCACCGGTGTTACCTACCTATGGACGGGAGGAAC
>CANNFM010000275.1 GCA_947503835.1 uncultured Aquimarina sp. | reverse complement strand
GGTTTCCGATTCTTTTTGATTTTTTAAGATGAGGGACACCTCTTCAAAGCTACCAGCGTTGGTATCGCTCCCTATTTCAACTACATAATGCCTATGTTCCCAAATACC
>CANNFM010000274.1 GCA_947503835.1 uncultured Aquimarina sp. | reverse complement strand
GGTATTTGGGAACATAGGCATTATGTAGTTCAAATAGGGAGCGATACCAACGCTGGTAGCTTTGAAGAGGTGTCCCTCATCTTAAAAAATCAAAAAGAATCGGAAACC
>CANNFM010000273.1 GCA_947503835.1 uncultured Aquimarina sp. | reverse complement strand
GGTATTTGGGAACATAGGCATTATGTAGTTGAAATAGGGAGCGATACCAACGCTGGTAGCTTTGAAGAGGTGTCCCTTATCTTAAAAAATCAAAAAGAATCGGAAACC
>CANNFM010000272.1 GCA_947503835.1 uncultured Aquimarina sp. | reverse complement strand
ATTCCTTAATCCTAGTATCGTACACTTTATCTCCATAGAGAAATGTAAGGCTTCTACCAAATGGCGCTTTTACCATTGTTAAACGCGAGGACACTGTATAAAAAAGCCC
>CANNFM010000271.1 GCA_947503835.1 uncultured Aquimarina sp. | reverse complement strand
AGTATAGTTGCTTTGGTACCCAATGCCTCACGGCCAATGGCATCATAAACGGTTTGCTGAACAACAAGGCCGGATCCATTGAAACTATTATTTTGAAGTTCCTTACCGGC
>CANNFM010000270.1 GCA_947503835.1 uncultured Aquimarina sp. | reverse complement strand
GGTGCACAAGGAATAACAGGTGCCACTGGAGCCACTGGTGCACAGGGTGTAACCGGAGCACAAGGAACAACAGGTGCCACTGGAACTACTGGTGCACAAGGTGTAACCGG
>CANNFM010000269.1 GCA_947503835.1 uncultured Aquimarina sp. | reverse complement strand
TGTCCTTAACAATCCTGCAAATCTGGTAGATCCGGAAGGAGAAGAGCCTGTTACTATTACGACGGCAATTTTAATTGCACTTGGGGTTGGAGCAACTTTAGGAGCCGTAG
>CANNFM010000268.1 GCA_947503835.1 uncultured Aquimarina sp. | reverse complement strand
AATACGACGACGGGTTGTTTTGCCAGTGATACGGTAACGATCACACAAGATGTAACGACCCCCACAGCAGAGGCGGGTACTTCCCCGGGAGTACTGACTTGTACAACGAC
>CANNFM010000267.1 GCA_947503835.1 uncultured Aquimarina sp. | reverse complement strand
GTCGTATTGGTCACCGTTAAGGTATACACGCCTGCGGCACTGATCACCGGGCTTAAAGTCGTAGCACCACTGTCAATAGTTCCTCCCGTCCATAGGTAGGTAACACCGGT
>CANNFM010000266.1 GCA_947503835.1 uncultured Aquimarina sp. | reverse complement strand
ACACAGGTGACCTTAACGGCAACTTCCACAACACTTAATCCCAATATCACCTTTAGCTGGACTGGTTTTACCGATGGTGAAAATCCCGTGAACGTAACCGCAGAAGGAGAAT
>CANNFM010000265.1 GCA_947503835.1 uncultured Aquimarina sp. | reverse complement strand
GGAACAACAGGTGCGACTGGAACTACTGGTGCACAGGGTGTAACCGGAGCACAAGGAACAACAGGTGCCACTGGAACAACAGGTGCACAGGGTGTAACCGGAGCGCAAGGAAT
>CANNFM010000264.1 GCA_947503835.1 uncultured Aquimarina sp. | reverse complement strand
CGGTGAATGCTTCTACCGGTGTGGTCTCCATGGAAGGGAGGGACTTTGAGAATGCTCAGGACGCCAATACCGATAATATCTATGAAGTGACCCTCACGGCTACAGATGCGGATA
>CANNFM010000263.1 GCA_947503835.1 uncultured Aquimarina sp. | reverse complement strand
GCAATTAAAAACGTTTCCTGATCGGGTTCATCCACGCTGCTTTCGGGAGACAACGCATACAAAGTTGTTGCTATGGCCTTTTCTACAGGGGCAAGATGGGCAAAAACGCGCTCA
>CANNFM010000262.1 GCA_947503835.1 uncultured Aquimarina sp. | reverse complement strand
GCCACTGGTGCACAGGGTGTAACCGGAGCCCAAGGAATAACAGGTGCCACTGGAACTACTGGTGCACAGGGTGTAACCGGAGCGCAAGGAATAACAGGTGCGACTGGAACTACTG
>CANNFM010000261.1 GCA_947503835.1 uncultured Aquimarina sp. | reverse complement strand
CCAATTTTACGGTGGCCTGGAACCTGTCCAGGATAGAGACGCATTTTGGAGATGGCATCGAGTATTACTATGACAATGAGTTACATCAAATAGGCGGAAGCAGTGGGCTTTTTTA
>CANNFM010000260.1 GCA_947503835.1 uncultured Aquimarina sp. | reverse complement strand
TCTATGAAGTGACCCTCACGGCTACAGATGCGGATGAGAACAACGCTTCCGTGAGCTGGACAGTGACCGTACTCGATGTTGACGAAACGGTCAACTTCACCATCACTGGCATCAC
>CANNFM010000259.1 GCA_947503835.1 uncultured Aquimarina sp. | reverse complement strand
CCCTGTGCACCAGTGGCTCCAGTGGCACCTGTTATTCCTTGTGCACCAGTAGTTCCAGTCGCACCTGTTGTTCCTTGTGCTCCGGTTACACCCTGTGCACCAGTGGCTCCAGTGGC
>CANNFM010000258.1 GCA_947503835.1 uncultured Aquimarina sp. | reverse complement strand
ACTATCCGCATCTGTAGCCGTGAGGGTCACTTCATAGATATTATCGGTATTGGCGTCCTGAGCATTTTCAAAGTCCCTCCCTTCCATGGAGACCACACCGGTAGAAGCATTCACCG
>CANNFM010000257.1 GCA_947503835.1 uncultured Aquimarina sp. | reverse complement strand
CGGTGAATGCTTCTACCGGTGTGGTCTCCATGGAAGCGCGGGACTTTGAAAATGCTCAGGACGCCAATACCGATAATATCTATGAAGTGACCCTTACGGCTACAGATGCGGATAGT
>CANNFM010000256.1 GCA_947503835.1 uncultured Aquimarina sp. | reverse complement strand
AGGTGTAACCGGAGCGCAAGGAACAACAGGTGCCACTGGTGCCACTGGTGCACAGGGTGTAACCGGAGCCCAAGGAATAACAGGTGCCACTGGAACTACTGGTGCACAGGGTGTAAC
>CANNFM010000255.1 GCA_947503835.1 uncultured Aquimarina sp. | reverse complement strand
GTGGCGTACACTTCCGCAGCTCCGGTTCTAAGTGGAGATGTCCCGATCGGAAGGGTTACCTACACCTTGGGAGGTGTAGATGCATCCGCCTTCACGGTGAATGCTTCTACCGGTGTGG
>CANNFM010000254.1 GCA_947503835.1 uncultured Aquimarina sp. | reverse complement strand
CATCTCCACTTAGAACCGGAGCTGCGGAAGTGTACGCCACATTTTCATCAATGCTCCCATTTGTGATGCCGGTGATGGTGAAGTTGACCGTTTCAGTGACATCATTAACAGTCACTGT
>CANNFM010000253.1 GCA_947503835.1 uncultured Aquimarina sp. | reverse complement strand
CCACACCGGTAGAAGCATTCACCGTGAAGGCGGATGCATCCACACCTCCCAAGGTGTAGGTAACCCTTCCGATCGGGACATCTCCACTTTGCATCCACACCTCCCCAGCTGCAGCTAA
>CANNFM010000252.1 GCA_947503835.1 uncultured Aquimarina sp. | reverse complement strand
ACAGTGACCGTACTCGATGTTGACGAAACGGTCAACTTCACCATCACTGGCATCACAAATGGGAGCATTGATGAAAACGTGGCGTACACTTCCGCAGCTCCGGTTCTAAGTGGAGATG
>CANNFM010000251.1 GCA_947503835.1 uncultured Aquimarina sp. | reverse complement strand
CGAGGGACTTTGAGAATGCTCAGGACGCCAATACCGATAATGTCTATGAAGTGACCCTCACGGCTACAGATGCGGATGAGAACAACGCTTCCGTGAGCTGGACAGTGACCGTACTCGAT
>CANNFM010000250.1 GCA_947503835.1 uncultured Aquimarina sp. | reverse complement strand
TCTATGAAGTGACCCTTACGGCTACAGATGCGGATAGTAACAACGCTTCCGTGAGCTGGACAGTGACTGTTAATGATGTCACTGAAACGGTCAACTTCACCATCACCGGCATCACAAATGG
>CANNFM010000249.1 GCA_947503835.1 uncultured Aquimarina sp. | reverse complement strand
CCGTGAAGGCGGATGCATCCACACCTCCCAAGGTGTAGGTAACCCTTCCGAGCGGGACATCTCCACTTAGAACCGGAACTGCGGAAGTGTACGCCACGTTTTCATCAATGCTTCCATTTGTG
>CANNFM010000248.1 GCA_947503835.1 uncultured Aquimarina sp. | reverse complement strand
AATGCTCAGGACGCCAATACCGATAATATCTATGAAGTGACCCTCACGGCTACAGATGCGGATGAGAACAACGCTTCCGTGAGCTGGACAGTGACCGTTAATGATGTCACTGAAACGGTCAA
>CANNFM010000247.1 GCA_947503835.1 uncultured Aquimarina sp. | reverse complement strand
TGTACGACCACGACTTTAACTTTAGATGGTACAGGCAGTACCACCACCGGTGTTACCTACCTATGGACGGGAGGAACCATTGACAGTGGTGCTACGACTTTAAGCCCGGTGATCAGTGCCGC
>CANNFM010000246.1 GCA_947503835.1 uncultured Aquimarina sp. | reverse complement strand
GGAGACCACACCGGTAGAAGCATTCACCGTGAAGGCGGATGCATCCACACCTCCCAAGGTGTAGGTAACCCTTCCGAGCGGGACATCTCCACTTAGAACCGGAGCTGCGGAAGTGTACGCCAC
>CANNFM010000245.1 GCA_947503835.1 uncultured Aquimarina sp. | reverse complement strand
ACCTGAGTTTACCGCAAATGCATATGGTACGATTACTTGTGATAACACACAGGTTACCTTAACGGCAAATTCCACAACACTTAATCCCACTATCACCTTTAGCTGGACTGGGTTTACCGATGG
>CANNFM010000244.1 GCA_947503835.1 uncultured Aquimarina sp. | reverse complement strand
AAGGCTCGAAAATCGAACCCTCCTGTATATTGATTGGGAAATTCGTATTCCTTAATCCTAGTATCGTACACTTTATCTCCATAGAGAAATGTAAGGCTTCTACCAAATGGCGCTTTTACCATT
>CANNFM010000243.1 GCA_947503835.1 uncultured Aquimarina sp. | reverse complement strand
CTTCTCCTTGGTCTGTACCAAAATCATCCGATGTCTTTACCCAACAAGAAAGAATATAGGTTTTCATATTATTTTGAATACTTACCTCTTTTTTCAGGGATTGCGAAGCATCTGCCGGCAATCT
>CANNFM010000242.1 GCA_947503835.1 uncultured Aquimarina sp. | reverse complement strand
AGGGACACCTCTTCAAAGCTACCAGCGTTGGTATCGCTCCCTATTTCAACTACATAATGCCTATGTTCCCAAATACCATGGGTCCCTTCTATATCAAATGAATGCAGTTCTATTCCTTCAGAAT
>CANNFM010000241.1 GCA_947503835.1 uncultured Aquimarina sp. | reverse complement strand
TACCGGGAATTTGAACTGGATCACTATCAATTTTGGCAAATTCGTTTTTACCCATCTCAAGAAAGGTGGGTGATCATTAAAGAAGACGGGCATCGATACATTTATGGTGGATCTACAGGAAATA
>CANNFM010000240.1 GCA_947503835.1 uncultured Aquimarina sp. | reverse complement strand
GACACATTCTCCGAGGTTAACAAAAACCTGGTCTGACCCAAAATATCGGATACGTACTGAATCCTATTTGAGTTGGGGGCCTGTACAGACTCAACATTTCCTATAAAATCATAATGGCTTATAGT
>CANNFM010000239.1 GCA_947503835.1 uncultured Aquimarina sp. | reverse complement strand
ACGACTTTAAGCCCGGTGATCAGTGCCGCAGGCGTGTATACCTTAACGGTGACCAATACGACGACGGGTTGTTTTGCAACCGATACAGTAACGATCACACAAGATGTAACGACCCCCACAGCAGA
>CANNFM010000238.1 GCA_947503835.1 uncultured Aquimarina sp. | reverse complement strand
GAAGTTGCCGTTAAGGTCACCTGTGTGTTATCACAAGTAATCGTACCATCTGCAGTTGCGGTAAACTCAGGTTCGTCGAGTTCAGCTTCTACAATGACTGTTTTCTGGTCGGTACACCCGGTAATGGT
>CANNFM010000237.1 GCA_947503835.1 uncultured Aquimarina sp. | reverse complement strand
CCACTTAGAACCGGAGCTGCGGAAGTGTACGCCACGTTTTCATCAATGCTTCCATTTGTGATGCCGGTGATGGTGAAACTGACCGTTTCAGTGACATCATTAACGGTCACTGTCCAGCTCACGGAAGC
>CANNFM010000236.1 GCA_947503835.1 uncultured Aquimarina sp. | reverse complement strand
GATAATGTCTATGAAGTGACCCTTACGGCTACAGATGCGGATAGTAACAACGCTTCCGTGAGCTGGACAGTGACCGTTAATGATGTCACTGAAACGGTCAGTTTCACCATCACCGGCATCACAAATGG
>CANNFM010000235.1 GCA_947503835.1 uncultured Aquimarina sp. | reverse complement strand
CCGTGAAGGCGGATGCATCCACACCTCCCAAGGTGTAGGTAACCGTTCCGATCGGGACATCTCCACTTAGAACCGGAACTGCGGAAGTGTACGCCACGTTTTCATCAATGCTTCCATTTGTGATGCCGG
>CANNFM010000234.1 GCA_947503835.1 uncultured Aquimarina sp. | reverse complement strand
TTACTATAGTGCTTCCATCATCCACAGTAGCACCTAATTCAGTATAGCCAGCTCCTAATTCGATCGTTTGGGGATTATCGCCTGTTAAGGTAATCACCGGTGCAGTAGTGTCTATTACATTTACCGTTCT
>CANNFM010000233.1 GCA_947503835.1 uncultured Aquimarina sp. | reverse complement strand
TTAAAAAAACCATTTTCTATCAGCCGGCCCAAGGTATCGTATTTATTATAGAGAATCGTATCGTTTGTTCCATCATTAGACACATTCTCCGAGGTTAACAAAAACCTGGTCTGACCCAAAATATCGGATA
>CANNFM010000232.1 GCA_947503835.1 uncultured Aquimarina sp. | reverse complement strand
CTTCCATGGAGACCACACCGGTAGAAGCATTCACCGTGAAGGCGGATGCATCCACACCACCCAAGGTGTAGGTAACCCTTCCTATCGGGACATCTCCACTTAGAACCGGAGCTGCGGAAGTGTACGCCAC
>CANNFM010000231.1 GCA_947503835.1 uncultured Aquimarina sp. | reverse complement strand
ACAACTTCCAGATCTGGCCCCAAAGCCATGCCCATGGCTTCACCTGGAGCAATAGGCACTCCAGATTCGTCCTGGGGTTGTATTAACGATACCCGAATACCATAATCTGTTTTATTTTGTGTAGGATCAT
>CANNFM010000230.1 GCA_947503835.1 uncultured Aquimarina sp. | reverse complement strand
ACCTTAACGGCAACTTCCACAACACTTAATCCCAATATCACCTTTAGCTGGAATGGGTTTACCGATGGTGAAAATCCCGTGAACGTAACCGCAGAAGGAGAATACATCGTTACCGCCACCAATACCATTAC
>CANNFM010000229.1 GCA_947503835.1 uncultured Aquimarina sp. | reverse complement strand
GGAGCTGCGGAAGTGTACGCCACGTTTTCATCAATGCTTCCATTTGTGATGCCGGTTATGGTGAAGTTGACCGTTTCGTCAACATCGAGTACGGTCACTGTCCAGCTCACGGAAGCGTTGTTACTATCCGC
>CANNFM010000228.1 GCA_947503835.1 uncultured Aquimarina sp. | reverse complement strand
CCCTGTGCACCTGTTGTTCCAGTGGCACCTGTTGTTCCTTGTGCTCCGGTTACACCTTGTGCACCAGTAGTTCCAGTCGCACCTGTTGTTCCTTGTGCTCCGGTTACACCCTGTGCACCAGTAGTTCCAGTAGC
>CANNFM010000227.1 GCA_947503835.1 uncultured Aquimarina sp. | reverse complement strand
AACTAGTGTACCCTATATGGGCATCCCCGGTTATTAAAAAATCACCAATCGTTCCCCTTTCAACCGACCAGCCTTCAGTACTTTCGTAAGCCTCAAACCCTAAATAGGCGACCTCTTTAACGTAACTATTTGGA
>CANNFM010000226.1 GCA_947503835.1 uncultured Aquimarina sp. | reverse complement strand
GGAAGGAGAAGAGCCTGTTACTATTACGACGGCAATTTTAATTGCACTTGGGGTTGGAGCAACTTTAGGAGCCGTAGTAACAGGTGTTACCTATGCTGCAACACATCGGGGAAGTTTTGATGTAGGAGAATTTT
>CANNFM010000225.1 GCA_947503835.1 uncultured Aquimarina sp. | reverse complement strand
TCCAAATAGTTACGTTAAAGAGGTCGCCTATTTAGGGTTTGAGGCTTACGAAAGTACTGAAGGCTGGTCGGTTGAAAAGGGAACGATTGGTGATTTTTTAATAACCGGGGATGCCCATATAGGGTACACTAGTT
>CANNFM010000224.1 GCA_947503835.1 uncultured Aquimarina sp. | reverse complement strand
AACTAGTGTACCCTATATGGGCATCCCCGGTTATTAAAAAATCACCAATCGTTCCCTTTTCAACCGACCAGCCTTCACTACTTTCGTAAGCCTCAAACCCTAAATAGGCGACCTCTTTAACGTAACTATTTGAA
>CANNFM010000223.1 GCA_947503835.1 uncultured Aquimarina sp. | reverse complement strand
TATACGATCACATATAACGCCAGTGATGCTTCAGAAAATGCAGCTGCCGAAGTGACAAGAACGGTAAATGTAATAGATACTACTGCACCGGTGATTACCTTAACAGGCGATAATCCCCAAACGATCGAATTAGG
>CANNFM010000222.1 GCA_947503835.1 uncultured Aquimarina sp. | reverse complement strand
GTTGACGAATTGATTCGTTATGACAGTCCATTGCAATACATTATGCTCATCGCTAAAGAGGATATGTATGTAAGGGGAATTACCACTAAAGAATATCCCATTCTATTGAAATCCATTGATTTTTTATTTAAATACC
>CANNFM010000221.1 GCA_947503835.1 uncultured Aquimarina sp. | reverse complement strand
GTATCAATTACTATAGTGCTTCCATCATCCACAGTAGCGCCTAATTCAGTATAGCCAGCACCTAATTCGATCGTTTGGGGATTATCGCCTGTTAAGGTAATCACCGGTGCAGTAGTATCTATTACATTTACCGTTCT
>CANNFM010000220.1 GCA_947503835.1 uncultured Aquimarina sp. | reverse complement strand
ATAAAATGGGGGCAGAAAAATGGCAATTGGAAAGACGGCTCGTCCCGTACCACGGGTCAGTCCAATTTTACGGTGGCCTGGAACCTGTCCAGGATAGAGACGCATTTTGGAGATGGCATCGAGTATTACTATGACAAT
>CANNFM010000219.1 GCA_947503835.1 uncultured Aquimarina sp. | reverse complement strand
TTCCTTGGGCTCCGGTTACACCCTGTGCACCAGTGGCACCAGTGGCACCTGTTGTTCCTTGCGCTCCGGTTACACCTTGTGCACCAGTAGTTCCAGTGGCACCTGTTATTCCTTGCGCTCCGGTTACACCCTGTGCACC
>CANNFM010000218.1 GCA_947503835.1 uncultured Aquimarina sp. | reverse complement strand
CCTTGTTGTTCAGCAAACCGTTTATGATGCCATTGGCCGTGAGGCATTGGGTACCAAAGCAACTATACTGGAAGGAGCTGCTCCGGCATATCAAACAGATTTTGTAGCATCGTTTGATCCGGAAACAGGGATTATGACC
>CANNFM010000217.1 GCA_947503835.1 uncultured Aquimarina sp. | reverse complement strand
GCGGATAGTAACAACGCTTCCGTGAGCTGGACAGTGACCGTACTCGATGTTGACGAAACGGTTAACTTCACCATCACCGGCATCACAAATGGAAGCATTGATGAAAACGTGGCGTACACTTCCGCAGTTCCGGTTCTAAG
>CANNFM010000216.1 GCA_947503835.1 uncultured Aquimarina sp. | reverse complement strand
GCTCCAGTGGCACCTGTTGTTCCTTGTGCACCAGTAGTTCCAGTCGCACCTGTTATTCCTTGCGCTCCGGTTACACCTTGTGCACCAGTAGTTCCAGTCGCACCTGTTATTCCTTGTGCTCCGGTTACACCCTGTGCACC
>CANNFM010000215.1 GCA_947503835.1 uncultured Aquimarina sp. | reverse complement strand
TCAAAATAATATGAAAACCTATATTCTTTCTTGTTGGGTAAAGACATCGGATGATTTTGGTACAGACCAAGGAGAAGCGAGGTGGAGTATACGAGATTCTGAAGGAATAGAACTGCATTCATTTGATATAGAAGGGACCCA
>CANNFM010000214.1 GCA_947503835.1 uncultured Aquimarina sp. | reverse complement strand
GCAGGCCTTCTTGCAAACTATAGTCTGGCAATATATCTATGGGCCTACTAAATCCTAGTTGATGGTTCAAATAAAAGGCATCGTTGACCCTGTAGGCCTCCAACTCCACAGGAATCCTTCCTGGTTTTCTGAAATAATAGA
>CANNFM010000213.1 GCA_947503835.1 uncultured Aquimarina sp. | reverse complement strand
CAAATCTGGTAGATCCGGAAGGAGAAGAGCCTGTTACTATTACGACGGCAATTTTAATTGGACTTGGGATAGCAACTTTAGGAGCCGTAGTAACAGGTGTTACCTATGCTGCAACACATCGGGGAAGTTTTGATGTAGGAGA
>CANNFM010000212.1 GCA_947503835.1 uncultured Aquimarina sp. | reverse complement strand
ATGGGCCATGGTTGTTTTTTGGATTAAATTACCATGGATATCATATGTAAACTGTTCTTCAACCTGTAGCGCCCCATTCTCATCATAGGCCCTTGTTTCAATGAGCTGTCCAAATTCAAGGGCGTTGCTACCGTCTCCATCA
>CANNFM010000211.1 GCA_947503835.1 uncultured Aquimarina sp. | reverse complement strand
TACCGGGAATTTGAACTGGATCACTATCAATTTTGGCAAATTCGTTTTTACCCATCTCAAGAAAGGTGGGTGATCATCAAAGAAGACGGGCATCGATACATTTATGGGGGATCCACGGGAAATATGGCCAAAGGTCCCTTGCA
>CANNFM010000210.1 GCA_947503835.1 uncultured Aquimarina sp. | reverse complement strand
ACGGCTACAGATGCGGATGAGAACAACGCTTCCGTGAGCTGGACAGTGACCGTTAATGATGTCACTGAAACGGTCAACTTCACCATCACTGGCATCACAAATGGGAGCATTGATGAAAATGTGGCGTACACTTCCGCAGCTCC
>CANNFM010000209.1 GCA_947503835.1 uncultured Aquimarina sp. | reverse complement strand
ACTTCCCCGGGAGTACTGACTTGTACAACGACGACCTTGACCTTAGATGGTACAGGCAGTACGACGACCGGTGTTACCTACCTATGGACGGGAGGAACTATTGACAGTGGTGCTACGACTTTAAGCCCGGTGATCAGTGCCGC
>CANNFM010000208.1 GCA_947503835.1 uncultured Aquimarina sp. | reverse complement strand
GGATCCGGATGGCGTTTAACCCTTTCTGGCAGCACGGAAAATATTGCATCGCCCATTCCAAATACACCTGGTTTTGGCGCGGAATGGTTGTTAATGTGCAGTAATGACCCTGTCTCAGGTACTACATCTATTTTCTTTATGGTA
>CANNFM010000207.1 GCA_947503835.1 uncultured Aquimarina sp. | reverse complement strand
GGAGCGCAAGGAATAACAGGTGCTACTGGAACTACTGGTGCGACTGGAGCCACTGGCGCACAAGGAACAACAGGTGCCACTGGAACTACTGGTGCACAGGGTGTAACCGGAGCACAAGGAATAACAGGTGCGACTGGAACTACTG
>CANNFM010000206.1 GCA_947503835.1 uncultured Aquimarina sp. | reverse complement strand
ATTGCTGCTGCATATCCAACTCCTTGAAAAACTCGATCCTCTTCAATCAAATTAATCCCAACTTCAGATAAAGAACCAGTAACCAAACCTTCTACAGTACCAGATAGAGCGCCTATGGCAATACTGCCTTTAACACCTCCTGAAG
>CANNFM010000205.1 GCA_947503835.1 uncultured Aquimarina sp. | reverse complement strand
GTGGTGGTACTGCCTGTACCATCTAAAGTTAAAGTCGTGGTCGTACAAGTCAGTACTCCCGGAGAAGTCCCCGCTTCTGCTGTGGGGGTCGTTACATCTTGTGTGATCGTTACTGTATCGGTTGCAAAACAACCCGTCGTCGTATT
>CANNFM010000204.1 GCA_947503835.1 uncultured Aquimarina sp. | reverse complement strand
CCAGTGGCACCTGTTATTCCTTGGGCTCCGGTTACACCCTGTGCACCAGTGGCTCCAGTGGCACCTGTTGTTCCTTGGGCTCCGGTTACACCCTGTGCACCAGTGGCACCAGTGGCACCTGTTGTTCCTTGCGCTCCGGTTACACCT
>CANNFM010000203.1 GCA_947503835.1 uncultured Aquimarina sp. | reverse complement strand
TGGAACTACTGGTGCACAAGGAACAACAGGTGCCACTGGAGCCACTGGTGCACAGGGTGTAACCGGAGCCCAAGGAACAACAGGTGCGACTGGAACTACTGGTGCACAAGGAATAACAGGTGCCACTGGAGCCACTGGTGCACAGGG
>CANNFM010000202.1 GCA_947503835.1 uncultured Aquimarina sp. | reverse complement strand
CACAAATGGGAGCATTGATGAAAACGTGGCGTACACTTCCGCAGCTCCGGTTCTAAGTGGAGATGTCCCGCTCGGAACGGTTACCTACACCTTGGGTGGTGTGGATGCATCCGCCTTCACGGTGAATGCTTCTACCGGTGTGGTCTCC
>CANNFM010000201.1 GCA_947503835.1 uncultured Aquimarina sp. | reverse complement strand
ACCCTGTGGATAGTGGATCTTGATGACTTGCCCCAAATTGTCATACGCATAAGAAAGTGTCCAAGAATCATCATTATTATAATTATGGGCCATGGTTGTTTTTTGGATTAAATTACCATGGATATCATATGTAAACTGTTCTTCAACC
>CANNFM010000200.1 GCA_947503835.1 uncultured Aquimarina sp. | reverse complement strand
CACAAATGGAAGCATTGATGAAAACGTGGCGTACACTTCCGCAGTTCCGGTTCTAAGTGGAGATGTCCCGCTCGGAACGGTTACCTACACCTTGGGAGGTGTGGATGCATCCGCCTTCACGGTGAATGCTTCTACCGGTGTGGTCTCC
>CANNFM010000199.1 GCA_947503835.1 uncultured Aquimarina sp. | reverse complement strand
AGTATAGTTGCTTTGGTACCCAATGCCTCACGGCCAATGGCATCATAAACGGTTTGCTGAACAACAAGGCCGGATCCTGTGAAACTATTATTTTGAAGTTCCTTACCGGCACCGTCCAAATACGTCATGGATTGTATCGGGTTTTCAAA
>CANNFM010000198.1 GCA_947503835.1 uncultured Aquimarina sp. | reverse complement strand
TATGAAGTGACCCTTACGGCTACAGATGCGGATAGTAACAACGCTTCCGTGAGCTGGACAGTGACCGTACTCGATGTCACTGAAACGGTCAACTTCACCATCACCGGCATCACAAATGGGAGCATTGATGAAAACGTGGCGTACACTTC
>CANNFM010000197.1 GCA_947503835.1 uncultured Aquimarina sp. | reverse complement strand
GCTAATCGTGCGGCCTCTGCAGCTTCAGCAGCCAATCTTTGCTCCTCAGCTAATCGTGCAGCCTCTGCAGCTTCAGCCAATCTTTGCTCCTCAGCTAATCGTGCAGCCTCTGCAGCTTCAGCAGCCAATCTCTGCTCTTCAGCTAATCGT
>CANNFM010000196.1 GCA_947503835.1 uncultured Aquimarina sp. | reverse complement strand
CCACACCGGTAGAAGCATTCACCGTGAAGGCGGATGCATCCACACCTCCCAAGGTGTAGGTAACCCTTCCGAGCGGGACATCTCCACTTAGAACCGGAGCTGCGGAAGTGTACGCCACGTTTTCATCAATGCTTCCATTTGTGATGCCGG
>CANNFM010000195.1 GCA_947503835.1 uncultured Aquimarina sp. | reverse complement strand
AACAGTAAGCTCTAAGCTGTAGGCGGTGGTCCGTAATGACGTTTTCAGTTGTCTGTGATCAGTAATCAATGAACAATAATTACTAACAACTGACAATCACCAACCTTCAACCGCCAGACAAAGATTGATAACCGATAATTGTAAACTGAA
>CANNFM010000194.1 GCA_947503835.1 uncultured Aquimarina sp. | reverse complement strand
AATGGTACAAACCAGTAATGGCCGGACCTCTGGCATTACGTCCCTGTTTTTAGTAAGACAATGGTTAAACGACCTTGCAGACTTTGAATTTCCAGTAGACACTCCAAATGCGGTTATGGAGGTATCAGCCATGGAAGGAGGCGTTATGGCA
>CANNFM010000193.1 GCA_947503835.1 uncultured Aquimarina sp. | reverse complement strand
ACTGGAACTACTGGTGCACAGGGTGTAACCGGAGCACAAGGAACAACAGGTGCGACTGGAACTACTGGTGCACAGGGAACAACAGGTGCCACTGGAGCCACTGGTGCACAGGGTGTAACCGGAGCCCAAGGAATAACAGGTGCGACTGGAAC
>CANNFM010000192.1 GCA_947503835.1 uncultured Aquimarina sp. | reverse complement strand
ATCGATTTTATAGCCATGGACAACCAAAATAGTATAGCCCCTAATAATAACCAATATTACCTAATTTCAGAAGGAGGTCCCAATAGATTGTACTTTGTTCAGGAAACCCCTGATTACCGGGAATTTGAACTGGATCACTATCAATTTTGGCA
>CANNFM010000191.1 GCA_947503835.1 uncultured Aquimarina sp. | reverse complement strand
GATGCTACAAAATCTGTTTGATATGCCGGAGCAGCTCCTTCCAGTATAGTTGCTTTGGTACCCAATGCCTCACGGCCAATGGCATCATAAACGGTTTGCTGAACAACAAGGCCGGATCCATTGAAACTATTATTTTGAAGTTCCTTACCGGC
>CANNFM010000190.1 GCA_947503835.1 uncultured Aquimarina sp. | reverse complement strand
TTGCTATAACCACCTTAAATCTTTCAGTGGGCAGTTTTTAAAGTATGCAGTAAGCAGTATAATACTGCCCACTGTGACTGTTGGACTGCCAACTGTATAAGTTGACATATTGATTATAAAAATACGTAAAGAGTAAAACTAACAAGAGAATTA
>CANNFM010000189.1 GCA_947503835.1 uncultured Aquimarina sp. | reverse complement strand
AATGCTCAGGACGCCAATACCGATAATATCTATGAAGTGACCCTTACGGCTACAGATGCGGATGAGAACAACGCTTCCGTGAGCTGGACAGTGACTGTTAATGATGTCACTGAAACGGTCAACTTCACCATCACCGGCATCACAAATGGAAGCAT
>CANNFM010000188.1 GCA_947503835.1 uncultured Aquimarina sp. | reverse complement strand
GATAGTGATGCCTTGCTATTACTTACTGATAAGGATAAAGTAGAAGTGTATCAAGATGATATTACTGCTTTTGATAGTACAGCGATCATTGGGTATTCAGAAGAGAATTTATCGGTTAGTATATCGAGTCAAGATGCTGCTTATGTTATTTACAC
>CANNFM010000187.1 GCA_947503835.1 uncultured Aquimarina sp. | reverse complement strand
ATCAATGTCTTTTTCTTTTGCTCCGAATAACCACAGTTTTTTAATTTCAAGACCTTCAAGAAGATGTATGTTTTTAGTATCAGCTGTTATAGAAAGTTCTTTTTGGGATGTATCAAAATCAGATATGTCAGATATTACTGCAGGTTTCGTTTCAT
>CANNFM010000186.1 GCA_947503835.1 uncultured Aquimarina sp. | reverse complement strand
CAGTATGTCTCACCCTCTAATGAGGTTGAGTATCAATTAGCCAAGATATGGGCAGAGGTACTTACACTTAAAGAAGACTTTATAAGCGTTGATAAAAGCTTTTTTGAACTGGGAGGTCACTCATTAAAAGCCATTGCTTTAGTAAATAAAATTGC
>CANNFM010000185.1 GCA_947503835.1 uncultured Aquimarina sp. | reverse complement strand
AAGTGTACGCCACGTTTTCATCAATGCTCCCATTTGTGATGCCGGTGATGGTGAAACTGACCGTTTCAGTGACATCAGTAACAGTCACTGTCCAGCTTACGGAAGCGTTGTTACTATCCGCATCTGTAGCCGTGAGGGTCACTTCATAGATATTA
>CANNFM010000184.1 GCA_947503835.1 uncultured Aquimarina sp. | reverse complement strand
CGACCTACTCTCCCACGATTGTAGTACCATTGGCGCTAACGGGCTTAACTTCTCTGTTCGGAATGGTAAGAGGTGAGTCCCGTTGCTATAACCACCTTAAATCTTTCAGTGGGCAGTTTTTAAAGTATGCAGTAAGCAGTATAATACTGCCCACT
>CANNFM010000183.1 GCA_947503835.1 uncultured Aquimarina sp. | reverse complement strand
TCAAAATAATATGAAAACCTATATTCTTTCTTGTTGGGTAAAGACATCGGATGATTTTGGTACAGACCAAGGAGAAGTGAGGTGGAGTATACGAGATTCTGAAGGAATAGAACTGCATTCATTTGATATAGAAGGGACCCATGGTATTTGGGAAC
>CANNFM010000182.1 GCA_947503835.1 uncultured Aquimarina sp. | reverse complement strand
ATAGAGTTAGGAGAGATAGAGAATCAGTTACGTGGTTTTAAAGATTTGGATGAGGCGATACTGACGGTCAAAGAGCACCAGGGAGATCACTATTTAGTTTGCTATTATACAGCTTCAGAGGTATTAGAAGCTAAAGACTTAAAGGGATACTTATC
>CANNFM010000181.1 GCA_947503835.1 uncultured Aquimarina sp. | reverse complement strand
GTGTAAATAACATAAGCAGCATCTTGACTCGATATACTAACCGATAAATTCTCTTCTGAATACCCAATGATCGCTGTGCTATCAAAAGCAGTAATATCATCTTGATACACTTCTACTTTATCCTTATCAGTAAGTAATAGCAAGGCATCACTATC
>CANNFM010000180.1 GCA_947503835.1 uncultured Aquimarina sp. | reverse complement strand
CATTATTATAATTATGGGCCATGGTTGTTTTTTGGATTAAATTACCATGGATATCATATGTAAACTGTTCTTCAACCAGTAGCGCCCCATTCTCATCATAGGCCCTTGTTTCAATGAGCTGTCCAAATTCAAGGGCGTTGCTACCGTCTCCATCA
>CANNFM010000179.1 GCA_947503835.1 uncultured Aquimarina sp. | reverse complement strand
CAGCGACTTGTAAAGGCCATCCCGCCCAGAGGCGTTTCTGAAGTTATACAAGGGACCGGTGACGGTGATGACTGGGCCACTATAAGCCATTATGATTTTATAGGAAATGTTGAGTCTGTACAGGCCCCCAACTCAAATAGGATTCAGTACGTATC
>CANNFM010000178.1 GCA_947503835.1 uncultured Aquimarina sp. | reverse complement strand
GTAACACCGGTGGTGGTACTGCCTGTACCATCTAAGGTTAAAGTCGTCGTTGTACAAGTCAGCACTCCCGGGGAAGTACCCGCTTCTGCTGTGGGGGTCGTTACATCTTGTGTGATCGTTACTGTATCGGTTGCAAAACAACCCGTCGTCGTATT
>CANNFM010000177.1 GCA_947503835.1 uncultured Aquimarina sp. | reverse complement strand
AGTTATGGTTATTTTTCTTTGGGCCGCCACATTTATTATAAGGACAGCTATGGGCTACTCGAGCATATTTATACATTGCCCCAGAATATTTTAGGGAAGAGCCTTTGCAACAGGGGTCCAAACTTTTTGGCTTGGGAAGATATAAGCGGGAACAC
>CANNFM010000176.1 GCA_947503835.1 uncultured Aquimarina sp. | reverse complement strand
ACCAGTATCAGCAGTCGAAATGGACTGGAGGCCTCGGTAACGATATTATACAGTAGCAATGTATCGAAGGCGATAGATATAAGCAACAAAGAAGCACCTACAGGGCCCTTGGGACTTGGTTGGTCTATGGGGATCGATTTTATAGCCTTGGACAA
>CANNFM010000175.1 GCA_947503835.1 uncultured Aquimarina sp. | reverse complement strand
GAGATCGATTTTATAGCCATGGACAACCAAAATAGTATAGCCCCTAATAATAACCAATATTACCTAATTTCAGAAGGGGGTCCCAATAGATTGTACTTTGTTCAGGAAACCCCTGATTACCGGGAATTTGAACTGGATCACTATCAATTTTGGCA
>CANNFM010000174.1 GCA_947503835.1 uncultured Aquimarina sp. | reverse complement strand
ATTCCTTAATCCTAGTATCGTACACTTTATCTCCATAGAGAAATGTAAGGCTTCTACCAAATGGCGCTTTTACCATTTTTAAACGCGAGGACACTGTATAAAAAAGCCCACTGCTTCCGCCTATTTGATGTAACTCATTGTCATAGTAATACTCG
>CANNFM010000173.1 GCA_947503835.1 uncultured Aquimarina sp. | reverse complement strand
GGGCAATGGTACAAACCAGTAATGGCCGGACCTCTGGCATTACGTCCCTGTTTTTAGTAAGACAATGGTTAAACGACTTTGCAGACTTTGAATTTCCAGTAGACACTCCAAATGCGGTTATGGAGGTATCAGCCATGGAAGGAGGCGTTATGGCA
>CANNFM010000172.1 GCA_947503835.1 uncultured Aquimarina sp. | reverse complement strand
GTCAATTGATTCTCACTAAAGGCAAAATCCCCAATACTGGTCACACCATCGGGTATGGCCACTTCGGTCAATTGGTTGTTTCGAAAAGCACTATTCCCAATATTGGTCACACTGTCACCAATGATTACACTGGTCAATTCGTTTCTCGTAAAAGC
>CANNFM010000171.1 GCA_947503835.1 uncultured Aquimarina sp. | reverse complement strand
AGAGTTGCCACCATTAGCACAGCAAACCACACGGTGGCTATTGAGGTGGCGTTTGGCACGGCGTTGAACGGATTGATCCCGACCATCACTTTATCCACAGGAGCCAGCATCGATCCGGCCAGTGGCGTGGCACGGGACTTCACCAATTCGGTGAC
>CANNFM010000170.1 GCA_947503835.1 uncultured Aquimarina sp. | reverse complement strand
AGCTAATAGAACGCATAGCCATCTTTTACCAATAAATCTTTAATACTTAATCGATGCCAATCAAGTATACTATGGAGTATTAATCCAAATTTCTCTGGGCTATTCCCCAGTAAAAGGTAGGTTCTATACGCGTTACGCACCCGTGCGCCGGTCGT
>CANNFM010000169.1 GCA_947503835.1 uncultured Aquimarina sp. | reverse complement strand
CCCAACTCAAATAGGATTCAGTACGTATCCGATATTTTGGGTCAGACCAGGTTTTTGTTAACCTCGGAGAATGTGTCCAATGATGGAACAAACGATACGATTCTCTATAATAAATACGATACCTTGGGCCGGCTGATAGAAAATGGTTTTTTTAA
>CANNFM010000168.1 GCA_947503835.1 uncultured Aquimarina sp. | reverse complement strand
CAGCGACTTGTAAAGGCCATCCCGCCCAGAGGCGTTTCTGAAGTTATACAAGGGACCGGTGACGGTGATGACTGGGCTACTATAAGCCATTATGATTTTATAGGAAATGTTGAGTCTGTACAGGCCCCCAACTCAAATAGGATTCAGTACGTATC
>CANNFM010000167.1 GCA_947503835.1 uncultured Aquimarina sp. | reverse complement strand
AATTCGTTTTTACCCATCTCAAGAAAGATGGGTGATCATCAAAGAAGACGGGCATCGATACATTTATGGGGGATCCATGGGAAATATGGCCAAAGGTCCCTTGCAATACGGTATAAAATGGGGGCAGAAAAATGGCAATTGGAAAGACGGCTCGT
>CANNFM010000166.1 GCA_947503835.1 uncultured Aquimarina sp. | reverse complement strand
AATACGACGACGGGTTGTTTTGCCAGTGATACGGTAACGATCACACAAGATGTAACGACCCCCACAGCAGAGGCGGGGACTTCCCCGGGAGTACTGACTTGTACAACGACGACCTTGACCTTAGATGGTACAGGCAGTACGACGACCGGTGTTAC
>CANNFM010000165.1 GCA_947503835.1 uncultured Aquimarina sp. | reverse complement strand
GAAGCGGGGACTTCTCCGGGAGTACTGACTTGTACGACCACGACTTTAACTTTAGATGGTACAGGCAGTACCACCACCGGTGTTACCTACCTATGGACGGGAGGAACTATTGACAGTGGTGCTACGACTTTAAGCCCGGTGATTAGTGCCGCAGG
>CANNFM010000164.1 GCA_947503835.1 uncultured Aquimarina sp. | reverse complement strand
GGTATTTAAATAAAAAATCAATGGATTTCAATAGAATGGGATATTCTTTAGTGGTAATTCCCCTTACATACATATCCACTTTAGCGATGAGCATAATGTATTGCAATGGACTGTCATAACGAATCAATTCGTCAACCCCTTTATGCAACAATTCC
>CANNFM010000163.1 GCA_947503835.1 uncultured Aquimarina sp. | reverse complement strand
CTTTTAACCGTTCTATCTCCAGAGGAACCATAATCTATAGACAGTTTGGTATTGGGGGTTCCTATTTGGGTATTGGGGCCAATATCTATGGAAGTAACCTTTTTGCCAGACACTTGATATGTAATGTTAGATAAATCGGCATCTGTAAATGCACC
>CANNFM010000162.1 GCA_947503835.1 uncultured Aquimarina sp. | reverse complement strand
CTATGAGACTTCTTTATAGTAGTGAGTAATTAGTACCCAGTAGTTAGACAACATCTAAAAACTTATACTTTATACTTAATACTCTGTACTCATTACTAAAAAAAATTATTAATCGACAGCTAAAAGACTAAAAACACTATATAGATACATTCCAT
>CANNFM010000161.1 GCA_947503835.1 uncultured Aquimarina sp. | reverse complement strand
AGCTAATAGAACGCATAGCCATCTTTTACCAATAAATCTTTAATACTTAATCGATGCCAATCAAGTATACTATGGAGCATTAATCCAAATTTCTCTGGGCTATTCCCCAGTAAAAGGTAGGTTCTATACGCGTTACGCACCCGTGCGCCGGTCGT
>CANNFM010000160.1 GCA_947503835.1 uncultured Aquimarina sp. | reverse complement strand
CTACCTGGCACAAGTCGTACCATGGGGTGGAGTCCAAGCGGGATATCGAGGTTTTGGCATGGTCCTGATTATACGGTTTGTGCTAGTTACGATCGTATCAATAGATTGGAAATACAAGTTTTAAGTTGGAACGGTAATTGGGTAGCGGCGCCGCA
>CANNFM010000159.1 GCA_947503835.1 uncultured Aquimarina sp. | reverse complement strand
GCTGCTCCGGCATATCAAACAGATTTTGTAGCATCGTTTGATCCGGAAACAGGGATTATGACCGGTGCTGTGGCCACCTTACATCCAGAATCCGAAGGTTTTCCATATGTTAGAAATAGATTTAAGTCTACGGCGCAATCTTTGGTGATAGAAAA
>CANNFM010000158.1 GCA_947503835.1 uncultured Aquimarina sp. | reverse complement strand
ACAACTTCCAGATCTGGCCCCAAAGCCATGCCCATGGCTTCACCTGGAGCAATAGGCACTCCAGATTCGTCCTGGGGCTGTATTAACGATACCCGAATACCATAATCTGTTTTATTTTGTGTAGGATCATAGGTAATACTACTGGGTTCGGTTCC
>CANNFM010000157.1 GCA_947503835.1 uncultured Aquimarina sp. | reverse complement strand
TAAAGATGTAGAGCAAACAGGCTTTAAAGCATTTAATACAATTGCTAATACAATAACGATCAATTATAGATCAATACTAAACTATTTCATCAATCGAAGTACCAATGCATCAGCAGAATCTTTTAATGCAAAGATAAAAGCCTTTAGAGCACAGT
>CANNFM010000156.1 GCA_947503835.1 uncultured Aquimarina sp. | reverse complement strand
TCTTTATGGTAGACGGTTTGTTATTATATAGCAATCTTAATGCCCCTGCGATTGAAGGCGCCCTTAGCTTACATCTTTCCGAACCCGGTTATGGGTTTACCACGATCACCACCTTTGAAAACCCGATACAATCCATGACGTATTTGGACGGTGCC
>CANNFM010000155.1 GCA_947503835.1 uncultured Aquimarina sp. | reverse complement strand
TGCGGCGCCGCTACCCAATTACCGTTCCAACTTAAAACTTGTATTTCCAATCTATTGATACGATCGTAACTAGCACAGACCGTATAATCAGGACCATGCCAAAACCTCGATATCCCGCTTGGACTCCACCCCATGGTACGACTTGTGCCAGGTAG
>CANNFM010000154.1 GCA_947503835.1 uncultured Aquimarina sp. | reverse complement strand
GGTGCATTTACAGATGCCGATTTATCTAACATTACATATCAAGTGTCTGGCAAAAAGGTTACTTCCATAGATATTGGTCCCAATACCCAAATAGGAACCCCCAATACCAAACTGTCTATAGATTATGGTTCCTCTGGAGATAGAACGGTTAAAAG
>CANNFM010000153.1 GCA_947503835.1 uncultured Aquimarina sp. | reverse complement strand
GACACCAAGTATCTTGACCGCATAGAACTTCGTAATGCCAGTGATGCGGTATGGGCTCCCGAAGCTTTACTTAGCACCATGCAGTTTAAATACGATATCATAAACATTGCAGCGAACCATCCCGGTGATGCAAATTTTTATAAGCGCTATTTAACA
>CANNFM010000152.1 GCA_947503835.1 uncultured Aquimarina sp. | reverse complement strand
GTTTCACAGATCCCTTCCATGGTATAGTTTTCGGTTTCGTCGGCTGTCAATAAACCAGTATCACTGGCATAAGCATAACGTACCGTTCTGGTAACACCGATAGAGGCCTGGAGCTCCCCATTTTTAATGACCACCGGATAATAGGTCTGTTTTCCA
>CANNFM010000151.1 GCA_947503835.1 uncultured Aquimarina sp. | reverse complement strand
TAATGAAAATGAAAGATTTGGTAAAAACACTGGAGTCAAATCAGCAAGCTTTTGATTTAATTAAAAAAGCTCAACCAGTCGAAAATTAAACAGTAAGCTCTAAGCTGTAGGCGGTGGTCCGTAATGACGTTTTCAGTTGTCTGTGATCAGTAATCAA
>CANNFM010000150.1 GCA_947503835.1 uncultured Aquimarina sp. | reverse complement strand
CTCCTTCCAGTATAGTTGCTTTGGTACCCAATGCCTCACGGCCAATGGCATCATAAACGGTTTGCTGAACAACAAGGTCAGATCCTGTGAAACTATTATTTTGAAGTTCCTTACCGGCACCGTCCAAATACGTCATGGATTGTATCGGGTTTTCAAA
>CANNFM010000149.1 GCA_947503835.1 uncultured Aquimarina sp. | reverse complement strand
GTGTAAAGAAAAAATTCTCCTACATCAAAACTTCCCCGATGTGTTGCAGCATAGGTAACACCTGTTACTACGGCTCCAGCAGTTGCTATCCCAAGTCCAATTAAAATTGCCGTCGTAATAGTAACAGGCTCTTCTCCTTCCGGATCTACCAGATTTG
>CANNFM010000148.1 GCA_947503835.1 uncultured Aquimarina sp. | reverse complement strand
ACCAATACGACGACGGGTTGTTTTGCCAGTGATACGGTAACGATCACACAAGATGTAACGACCCCCACAGCAGAAGCGGGTACTTCCCCGGGAGTACTGACTTGTACAACGACGACCTTGACCTTAGATGGTACAGGCAGTACGACGACCGGTGTTAC
>CANNFM010000147.1 GCA_947503835.1 uncultured Aquimarina sp. | reverse complement strand
GTAACACCGGTGGTGGTACTGCCTGTACCATCTAAGGTTAAAGTCGTCGTTGTACAAGTCAGCACTCCCGGGGAAGTCCCTGCTTCTGCTGTGGGGGTCGTTACATCTTGTGTGATCGTTACCGTATCACTGGCAAAACAACCCGTCGTCGTATTGGT
>CANNFM010000146.1 GCA_947503835.1 uncultured Aquimarina sp. | reverse complement strand
CCAAAACCAGGTGTATTTGGAATGGGCGATGCAATATTTTCCGTGCTGCCAGAAAGGGTTAAACGCCATCCGGATCCTGGCTCCCAAACAACTTCCAGATCTGGCCCCAAAGCCATGCCCATGGCTTCACCTGGAGCAATAGGCACTCCAGATTCGTC
>CANNFM010000145.1 GCA_947503835.1 uncultured Aquimarina sp. | reverse complement strand
GCGGCACTGATCACCGGGCTTAAAGTTGTAGCACCGCTGTCAATAGTACCGCCTGTCCATAGGTAGGTAACACCGGTCGTCGTACTGCCTGTACCATCTAAGGTTAAAGTCGTCGTTGTACAAGTCAGTACTCCCGGGGAAGTACCCGCCTCTGCTGT
>CANNFM010000144.1 GCA_947503835.1 uncultured Aquimarina sp. | reverse complement strand
TGGACTGTCATAACGAATCAATTCGTCAACCCCTTTATGCAACAATTCCGGATGTTCCCTAAAGTTCTGCTGTATAAACGAATGTTCATGTAAGGCTAATAGCGCATTACCAAAGAAGTTCATCATGTTTTGATGACCCGCATAGAACAAAAGAATCAA
>CANNFM010000143.1 GCA_947503835.1 uncultured Aquimarina sp. | reverse complement strand
AGTTGTTGCTATGGCCTTTTCTACAGGGGCAAGATGGGCAAAAACGCGCTCATCTTGCCCCCAATGCAAACATTTTGGACTTTGTAGCAATTCTTGCGCATTCTCATAATCTAAAATAACCCATTGTCCTGTAGCAATCTGAAATACAGGAGAAGTCTC
>CANNFM010000142.1 GCA_947503835.1 uncultured Aquimarina sp. | reverse complement strand
GGAGATGATACTGGGGAAGGGGTGACCCCCTGGGCACCCCAGACCACGTGGATCGGTACCAGCGAAGCCGCATATGACAAAACACAAACAATACCAGTATCCTTTACCAATTGGGACAATACAGGAGGTACTGTAGCCCATTGGCGAAAAATGGCAGAGACT
>CANNFM010000141.1 GCA_947503835.1 uncultured Aquimarina sp. | reverse complement strand
TAATGAAAATGAAAGATTTGGTAAAAACACTGGAGTCAAATCAGCAAGCTTTTGATTTAATTAAAAAAGCTCAACCATTTGAAAACTAAACAGTAAGCTCTAAGCTGTAGGCGGTGGTCCGTAATGACGTTTTCAGTTGTCTGTGATCAGTAATCAATGAACA
>CANNFM010000140.1 GCA_947503835.1 uncultured Aquimarina sp. | reverse complement strand
CTATTGGGGATGAAGCTTTTACCGAGAACCCGGCTCTTGCCATAGTGGTGGCAGAGGGCAGTAGTCCCCCATCGCTTCATGTAGAAGCCTTTGTTGATGAAGATGGAGTATCTACCCGAAGCCAAATAGACCTGTTCGTACCTTTAGGTACCAAAGCTACTTA
>CANNFM010000139.1 GCA_947503835.1 uncultured Aquimarina sp. | reverse complement strand
GCGACTGGAACTACTGGTGCACAGGGTGTAACCGGAGCACAAGGAACAACAGGTGCTACTGGAACTACTGGTGCACAAGGTGTAACCGGAGCGCAAGGAATAACAGGTGCTACTGGAACTACTGGTGCGACTGGAGCCACTGGCGCACAAGGAACAACAGGTGC
>CANNFM010000138.1 GCA_947503835.1 uncultured Aquimarina sp. | reverse complement strand
CCTGTTGTTCCTTGTGCTCCGGTTACACCCTGTGCACCAGTGGCTCCAGTGGCACCTGTTGTTCCTTGTGCACCAGTGGCTCCAGTCGCACCAGTAGTTCCAGTCGCACCTGTTATTCCTTGCGCTCCGGTTACACCCTGTGCACCAGTAGTTCCAGTGGCACC
>CANNFM010000137.1 GCA_947503835.1 uncultured Aquimarina sp. | reverse complement strand
ATAATTTTCCAGCGCGAATGTACGATCCCGAGTCAGGACGTTTTTATACCATAGACCCCAAAAAAGTAGGAGGGAGCCCTTATGCTTATGTCCTTAACAATCCTGCAAATCTGGTAGATCCGGAAGGAGAAGAGCCTGTTACTATTACGACGGCAATTTTAATTG
>CANNFM010000136.1 GCA_947503835.1 uncultured Aquimarina sp. | reverse complement strand
GGAACAACAGGTGCCACTGGAGCCACTGGTGCACAGGGTGTAACCGGAGCCCAAGGAATAACAGGTGCGACTGGAACTACTGGTGCACAGGGTGTAACCGGAGCCCAAGGAACAACAGGTGCTACTGGAACTACTGGTGCACAGGGTGTAACCGGAGCACAAGGAA
>CANNFM010000135.1 GCA_947503835.1 uncultured Aquimarina sp. | reverse complement strand
CCCCCTAATCCCCAATTCGTCCCTCGTTTGGTCGTGTTCGGCACATTTATTTCTAAGGACCATGCTTTAGATTTAAATTTCGTGTTCGGCTAATGGCCTTGAGCACATTAAAAAAATGGGGCATTGCCGTTCCCGGAACTGACCGGGGATGTCCAATGGCGGAGAA
>CANNFM010000134.1 GCA_947503835.1 uncultured Aquimarina sp. | reverse complement strand
GATAGGGAGGACCTGACCAACATAGCCCTTACAGATCCCAATTATCCTGACCCCTCTATTAATTATACCATATTGAACACTTATAGGTATGATGGAGACGGTAGCAACGCCCTTGAATTTGGACAGCTCATTGAAACAAGGGCCTATGATGAGAATGGGGCGCTAC
>CANNFM010000133.1 GCA_947503835.1 uncultured Aquimarina sp. | reverse complement strand
CAGGTGTTACCTATGCTGCAACACATCGGGGAAGTTTTGATGTAGGAGAATTTTTTCTTTACACAACAGTTGGTTTTGTAGCAGCAGGGTTGGGAGCAGCGGCTGGAGGTGCAGTATGGACAATAGGAGCAGGAATTGCTTCAGGAGGTGTTAAAGGCAGTATTGCCAT
>CANNFM010000132.1 GCA_947503835.1 uncultured Aquimarina sp. | reverse complement strand
AAATTGGACTGACCCGTGGTACGGGACGAGCCGTCTTTCCAATTGCCATTTTTCTGCCCCCATTTTATACCGTATTGTAGCGGGTCTTGAGACTTATTTCCTGTAGATCCACCATAAATGTATCGATGCCCGTCTTCTTTAATGATCACCCACCTTTCTTGAGATGGGTAA
>CANNFM010000131.1 GCA_947503835.1 uncultured Aquimarina sp. | reverse complement strand
TAATATCTATGAAGTGACCCTCACGGCTACAGATGCGGATAGTAACAACGCTTCCGTAAGCTGGACAGTGACTGTTAATGATGTCACTGAAACGGTCAACTTCACCATCACCGGCATCACAAATGGAAGCATTGATGAAAACGTGGCGTACACTTCCGCAGCTCCGGTTCT
>CANNFM010000130.1 GCA_947503835.1 uncultured Aquimarina sp. | reverse complement strand
CCTGTTGTTCCTTGTGCTCCGGTTACACCCTGTGCACCAGTAGTTCCAGTCGCACCTGTTGTTCCTTGTGCTCCGGTGGCTCCAGTAGTTCCAGTAGCACCTGTTGTTCCTTGTGCGCCAGTGGCTCCAGTCGCACCAGTAGTTCCAGTAGCACCTGTTATTCCTTGCGCTCC
>CANNFM010000129.1 GCA_947503835.1 uncultured Aquimarina sp. | reverse complement strand
ACCGTGGCGGTTCCGCTTGCCTGGTTCCCGTCGGTATCGATCACGGTAAGGGTCACGGTATAATTGCCCAGTTCGGGGCAGTCAAAGGTGGTGGTGTCCAAGGCCATGGAGGCCAGACTGCCACAGTTATCAAAGGAGCCGTTATCAATATCTTGAGGGGCAAGGGTCACTTG
>CANNFM010000128.1 GCA_947503835.1 uncultured Aquimarina sp. | reverse complement strand
CCAATGGTTACACTCGTCAAGGCGTTGGATCGAAAAGCGTCATCCCCGATACTGGTCACATTATCAGGAATGGTCACCTCGGTCAAGTCGTTATCTAGAAAAGCGCGATCTCCAATGGTCTCAACACCATCACCAATGGTTACACTCGTCAAGGCGTTGGATCGAAAAGCGTCA
>CANNFM010000127.1 GCA_947503835.1 uncultured Aquimarina sp. | reverse complement strand
GGGTGTAACCGGAGCACAAGGAACAACAGGTGCTACTGGAACTACTGGTGCACAGGGTGTAACCGGAGCGCAAGGAATAACAGGTGCGACTGGAGCCACTGGTGCACAGGGTGTAACCGGAGCACAAGGAATAACAGGTGCCACTGGAACTACTGGTGCACAGGGTGTAACCGG
>CANNFM010000126.1 GCA_947503835.1 uncultured Aquimarina sp. | reverse complement strand
GCTCCGGTTACACCCTGTGCACCAGTAGTTCCAGTCGCACCTGTTGTTCCTTGTGCTCCGGTTACACCCTGTGCACCTGTTGTTCCAGTAGCACCTGTTATTCCTTGTGCTCCGGTTACACCCTGTGCACCAGTGGCTCCAGTGGCACCTGTTGTTCCTTGTGCACCAGTAGTTCCA
>CANNFM010000125.1 GCA_947503835.1 uncultured Aquimarina sp. | reverse complement strand
TCTTTGCTGTTTGTCCTGCTGGGGTAACGCTACCAAAAACACCGCCATAAATGGCATCATAAACAGTAACTGACGCATCACTTAACAAAGGATTGAAAAGAATGGTATCGATCAATAAGGTACTGGTTTCCGATTCTTTTTGATTTTTTAAGATAAGGGACACCTCTTCAAAGCTAC
>CANNFM010000124.1 GCA_947503835.1 uncultured Aquimarina sp. | reverse complement strand
GTACCGTTCTGGTAACACCGATAGAGGCCTGGAGCTCCCCATTTTTAATGACCACCGGATAATAGGTCTGTTTTCCAATATCCGGGTAGAACTGCCAGCGTTCCGGCTGGCCTGATGCTTTCTGACGGAGCATTTTTGTCGATATGGATCGGGAGGTTAGAAAATCGGCAACATGCGACCT
>CANNFM010000123.1 GCA_947503835.1 uncultured Aquimarina sp. | reverse complement strand
AGGTCGCATGTTGCCGATTTTCTAACCTCCCGATCCATATCGACAAAAATGCTCCGTCAGAAAGCATCAGGCCAGCCAGAACGCTGGCAGTTCTATGCGGATTATGGAAAACAGACCTATTATCCGGTGGTCATTAAAAATGGGGAGCTCCAGGCCTCTATCGGTGTTACCAGAACGGTAC
>CANNFM010000122.1 GCA_947503835.1 uncultured Aquimarina sp. | reverse complement strand
GCAATTAAAAACGTTTCCTGATCGGGTTCATCCACGCTGCTTTCGGGAGACAACGCATACAAAGTTGTTGCTATGGCTTTTTCTACAGGGGAAGATGGGCAAAAACACGCTCATCTTGCCCCCAATGCAAACATTTTGGACTTTGTAGCAATTCTTGCGCATTCTCATAATCTAAAATAACCCA
>CANNFM010000121.1 GCA_947503835.1 uncultured Aquimarina sp. | reverse complement strand
GTCATACGCATAAGAAAGTGTCCAAGAATCATCATTATAATTATGGGCCATGGTTGTTTTTTGGATTAAATTACCATCGATATCATATGTAAACTGTTCTTCAACCAGTAGCGCCCCATCCTCATCATAGGCCCTTGTTTCAATGAGCTGTCCAAATTCAAGGGCGTTGCTACCGTCTCCATCA
>CANNFM010000120.1 GCA_947503835.1 uncultured Aquimarina sp. | reverse complement strand
GAGGTTCTCGAAGTCCCAAGTACCATCGGAATCACTTGAACTTATGGGAGGCTACACCCTTCGAGTATACTTCGACAAGCTCAGTATATCACCTCAGGGTTCGATAGCAATGTGGACTGAGGTTCTCGAAGTCCCAAGTACCATCGGAATCACTTGAACTTATGGGAGGCTACACCCTTCGAGTA
>CANNFM010000119.1 GCA_947503835.1 uncultured Aquimarina sp. | reverse complement strand
TACGATTGTAATCATGTTACCATTAGTGGGGAGGGTAGTGTTACCGAATTTGCAGCGGCTACGGCCCTGTATGGTTCTGATTTGTCGGATATCGGAATTTGTTACCCGCCCCCGGAAGATAATAAGTTTGGGAGAACGGAGTTTAGGTACCATAACAATGGTTCATCAATACAATCGGGATTGAC
>CANNFM010000118.1 GCA_947503835.1 uncultured Aquimarina sp. | reverse complement strand
TTGGTGATAGAAAAAGGACTTCCTGGGAGAGCCCTATCCATACATATGTCAAACGGAGTTCCAAATGAAAATACGACTACTATTGCATATGGGACCAACCTGGCAGCTCAGTATCCCGGTACGAACTGGCCGGAAGGGCAATACTTTGTTACAAAAGTTAAAGATGCGAACGGGCAGGAAGAGAT
>CANNFM010000117.1 GCA_947503835.1 uncultured Aquimarina sp. | reverse complement strand
CTGACGGAGCATTTTTGTCGATATGGATCGGGAGGTTAGAAAATCGGCAACATGCGACCTCAATGCGACTTCATTGACCTTATTAGATCGCATAGAGACCAATACCACCGGATCTTCATATTGGGTGCTCTCGGTCGAGGTGGTTTTTACATAGCCCCCGATTAAAGGCAACAAATTATCAGGCTC
>CANNFM010000116.1 GCA_947503835.1 uncultured Aquimarina sp. | reverse complement strand
CATCGGGGAAGTTTTGATGTAGGAGAATTTTTTCTTTACACAACAGTTGGTTTTATAGCATCAGGGGTCGGAGCAGCAGCGGCTGGAGGTGCAGTATGGACAATAGGAGCAGCAGGAATTGCTTCAGGAGGTGTTAAAGGCAGTATTGCCATAGGCGCTCTATCTGGTACTGTAGAAGGTTTGGTTA
>CANNFM010000115.1 GCA_947503835.1 uncultured Aquimarina sp. | reverse complement strand
AAATAGGGAGCGATACCAACGCTGGTAGCTTTGAAGAGGTGTCCCTCATCTTAAAAAATCAAAAAGAATCGGAAACCAGTACCTTATTGATCGATACCATTTTTTTCAATCCTTTGATAAGTGGTGCGTCAGTTACTGTTTATGATGCCATTTATGGCGGTGTTTTTGGTAGCGTTACCCCAGCAGG
>CANNFM010000114.1 GCA_947503835.1 uncultured Aquimarina sp. | reverse complement strand
ACCAATACGACGACGGGTTGTTTTGCAACCGATACAGTAACGATCACACAAGATGTAACGACCCCCACAGCAGAAGCGGGGACTTCCCCGGGAGTACTGACTTGTACGACCACGACTTTAACTTTAGATGGTACAGGCAGTACCACCACCGGTGTTACCTACCTATGGACGGGAGGAACTATTGACAG
>CANNFM010000113.1 GCA_947503835.1 uncultured Aquimarina sp. | reverse complement strand
GGATCCGGATGGCGTTTAACCCTTTCTGGCAGCACGGAAAATATTGCATCGCCCATTCCAAATACATCTGGTTTTGGAGCGGAATGGTTGTTAATGTGCAGTAATGACCCCGTCTCAGGTACTACATCTATTTTCTTTATGGTAGACGGTTTGTTATTATATAGCAATCTTAATGCCCCTGCGATTGA
>CANNFM010000112.1 GCA_947503835.1 uncultured Aquimarina sp. | reverse complement strand
GGCAATGATTTTTTTGTAACGACTTACATTACAGGGGGTTTTGATGACAAGATACATTACAAAATTCAAATTCAGCAATGGAATGAAAAGTTTCAGTCCAGTCTTGTTGTCGAGGATTCGAAACAAATAGCAGACGATACCGATTTTCCTTTTTTACAATCCATAGTAAGTGGCAGTGTGGTTGGGAA
>CANNFM010000111.1 GCA_947503835.1 uncultured Aquimarina sp. | reverse complement strand
CGTTGATGTTCCGGAATCCCAATAATTCTACAAATGGTACCAAATGTAAACGGATGTGCAAATTCTTTGATGACATCAATTTCCTGTTTGTTTTTTAAGTTTGATAATAACTCCTCAGCAAGTTGCTTTATAAATGTTTCATCAATTCGTAAGCTTCTTCCCGCTAATTGATGTAGAATCTGTTTTCGATA
>CANNFM010000110.1 GCA_947503835.1 uncultured Aquimarina sp. | reverse complement strand
AGGGAGATCACTATTTAGTTTGCTATTATACAGCTTCAGAGGTATTAGAAGCTAAAGACTTAAAGGGATACTTATCGGATAAGTTACCCGACTATATGATCCCGAACTATTATATACACTTAATGACCATTCCCTTTAACTCAAGCGGAAAAATAGACAAGAAAAAGTTACCAGAACCTGAGATAGAAGAA
>CANNFM010000109.1 GCA_947503835.1 uncultured Aquimarina sp. | reverse complement strand
GAACGGGCAGGAAGAGATTACGGTAACCACAAAAATAGGCCAGGAGATCGCCAAGTTAAGAGGCCCTCTTGACGATGATAGCTATGAAACATTTTGGTTCTATTACGACCACAATCAGCGACTTGTAAAGGCCATCCCGCCCAGAGGCGTTTCTGAAGTTATACAAGGGACCGGTGACGGTGATGACTGGGC
>CANNFM010000108.1 GCA_947503835.1 uncultured Aquimarina sp. | reverse complement strand
ATTTCTAATCAAAAAGAATTTTGGTTGAACCTGTTTAAAGATGAGGTACAGCCTCTTCATTTACCAACAGATTTTAAGCGCCCAAGAATAAAAGGATATCAAGGAACAACAATTAATTTTACACTTGATAATGAACAGACAAAGAAGTTAAAGTCTATAAATGAAGCGTTGGGGAGTACTGGTTTTATGTTGT
>CANNFM010000107.1 GCA_947503835.1 uncultured Aquimarina sp. | reverse complement strand
GGGTGTAACCGGAGCCCAAGGAACAACAGGTGCTACTGGAACTACTGGTGCACAGGGTGTAACCGGAGCACAAGGAATAACAGGTGCCACTGGAACAACAGGTGCCACTGGAACTACTGGTGCACAGGGTGTAACCGGAGCGCAAGGAATAACAGGTGCCACTGGAACTACTGGTGCACAAGGTGTAACCGGAGC
>CANNFM010000106.1 GCA_947503835.1 uncultured Aquimarina sp. | reverse complement strand
GGATCCGGATGGCGTTTAACCCTTTCTGGCAGCACGGAAAATATTGCATCGCCCATTCCAAATACACCTGGTTTTGGAGCGGAATGGTTGTTAATGTGCAGTAATGACCCTGTCTCAGGTAATACATCTATTTTCTTTATGGTAGACGGTTTGTTATTATATAGCAATCTTAATGCCCCTGCGATTGAAGGCGCCCTTA
>CANNFM010000105.1 GCA_947503835.1 uncultured Aquimarina sp. | reverse complement strand
CAGTAGTTCCAGTCGCACCTGTTATTCCTTGCGCTCCGGTTACACCCTGTGCACCAGTAGTTCCAGTGGCACCTGTTGTTCCAGTAGCACCTGTTATTCCTTGTGCTCCGGTTACACCTTGTGCTCCGGTTACACCTTGTGCACCAGTAGTTCCAGTCGCACCTGTTATTCCTTGTGCTCCGGTTACACCCTGTGCACC
>CANNFM010000104.1 GCA_947503835.1 uncultured Aquimarina sp. | reverse complement strand
TGTTGCCACTCTGCATAATCCTTGTACTGAATCGATAAAGGAGCCAGGGTTTCACCTTGATATAAGGACATAAACTCTTTTATAAAAATACTATTCGAAACACCATCAGTAATGATATGATGCATATCCAACATTAACATATGCTTTCTATCACTCAATCGAATAACTCCAATTCTAATAAGTGGACCATGGTTTAGATCAAA
>CANNFM010000103.1 GCA_947503835.1 uncultured Aquimarina sp. | reverse complement strand
GCTAATTGATGTAGAATCTGTTTTCGATACGGGCGATTGCTTTCGGGAGACAACGCATACAAAGTTGTTGCTATGGCTTTTTCTACAGGGGGAAGATGGGCAAAAATGCGCTCATCTTGCCCCCAATACAAACATTTTGGACTTTGTAGCAATTCTTGCGCATTCTCATAATCTAAAATAACCCATTGTCCTGTAGCAATCTGAA
>CANNFM010000102.1 GCA_947503835.1 uncultured Aquimarina sp. | reverse complement strand
CTTCTGCGGTTACGTTCACGGGATTTTCACCATCGGTAAATCCGTTCCAGCTAAAAGTGATATTGGGATTAGGTGTTGTGGAAGTTGCCGTTAAGGTCACCTGTGTGTTATCACAAGTAAGGGTACCATCGGCAGTTGCGGTAAACTCAGGTTCGTCGAGTTCAGCTTCTACAATGACTGTTTTCTGGTCGGTACACCCGGTAATGGT
>CANNFM010000101.1 GCA_947503835.1 uncultured Aquimarina sp. | reverse complement strand
TAATGACGTTTTCAGTTGTCTGTGATCAGTAATCAATGAACAATTATCAATGACCAATAATTACTAACAACTGACAACCACCAACCGCCAGACAAAGATTGATAACCGATAATTGTAAACTGAATATTGATCCCCCCTAATCCCCAATTCGTCCCTCGTTTGGTCGTGTTCGGCACATTTATTTCTAAGGACCATGCTTTAGATTTAAA
>CANNFM010000100.1 GCA_947503835.1 uncultured Aquimarina sp. | reverse complement strand
GGTGCACAGGGTGTAACCGGAGCACAAGGAACAACAGGTGCCACTGGAACTACTGGTGCACAAGGTGTAACCGGAGCACAAGGAATAACAGGTGCCACTGGAACTACTGGTGCACAAGGAATAACAGGTGCGACTGGAACTACTGGTGCACAGGGTGTAACCGGAGCACAAGGAACAACAGGTGCGACTGGAACTACTGGTGCACAGGG
>CANNFM010000099.1 GCA_947503835.1 uncultured Aquimarina sp. | reverse complement strand
ATCAGGTTCCCCAATATTCCATACTGAAAGATCGGCATATCTGGTCAGCAGTTGCCGTATCGATAAAATTGTATCGTGATGGTCATGATTTAGAAAATAGGCCCGTTGAGTTTGCCCTGACCACATTTAAGTCCTGGGGAGATGATACTGGGGAAGGGGTGACCCCCTGGGCACCCCAGACCACGTGGATCGGTACCAGCGAAGCCGCATATGA
>CANNFM010000098.1 GCA_947503835.1 uncultured Aquimarina sp. | reverse complement strand
GGTGTCCAAACGATCTTGAAAGGCTCGAAAATCGAACCCTCCTGTATATTGATTGGGAAATTCGTATTCCTTAATCCCAGTATCGTACACTTTATCGCCATAGAGAAATGTAAGGCTTCTACTAAATGGCGCTTTTATCATTGTTAAACGCGAGGACACTGTATAAAAAAGCCCACTGCTTCCGCCTATTTGATGTAACTCATTGTCATAGTAAT
>CANNFM010000097.1 GCA_947503835.1 uncultured Aquimarina sp. | reverse complement strand
TCTAAGCTGTAGGCGGTGGTCCGTAATGACGTTTTCAGTTGTCTGTGATCAGTAATCAATGAACAATTATCAATGACAATAATTATTAACAACTGACAACCGCCAGACAAAGATTGATAACCGATAATTGTAAACTGAACATTGACCCCCTAATCCCCAATTCGTCCCTCGTTTGGTCGTGTTCGGCACATTTATTTCTAAGGACCATGCTTTAGATTTAAA
>CANNFM010000096.1 GCA_947503835.1 uncultured Aquimarina sp. | reverse complement strand
ACCCTGTGGATAGTGGATCTTGATGACTTGCCCCAAATTGTCATACGCATAAGAAAGTGTCCAAGAATCATCATTATAATTATGGGCCATGGTTGTTTTTTGGATTAAATTACCATCGATATCATATGTAAACTGTTCTTCAACCAGTAGCGCCCCATCCTCATCATAGGCCCTTGTTTCAATGAGCTGTCCAAATTCAAGGGCGTTGCTACCGTCTCCATCA
>CANNFM010000095.1 GCA_947503835.1 uncultured Aquimarina sp. | reverse complement strand
GCTGAAGCTGCAGAGGCTGCACGATTAGCTGAGGAGCAAAGATTGGCTGCTGAAGCTGCAGAGGCCGCACGATTAGCTGAAGAGCAGAGATTGGCTGCTGAAGCTGCAGAGGCTGCACGATTAGCTGAAGAGCAAAGATTGGCTGCTGAAGCTGCAGAGGCCGCACGATTAGCTGAAGAGCAGAGATTGGCTGCTGAAGCTGCAGAGGCTGCACGATTAGCTGA
>CANNFM010000094.1 GCA_947503835.1 uncultured Aquimarina sp. | reverse complement strand
AATTTACCACTTACTTTAACCAGTATCAGCAGTCGAAATGGACTGGAGGCCTCGGTAACGATATTATACAGTAGCAACGTATCGAAGGCGATAGACATAAGCAACAAAGAAGCCCCTACAGGGCCCTTGGGACTTGGTTGGTCTTTGGAGATCGATTTTATAGCCATGGACAACCAAAATAGTATAGCCCCTAATAATAACCAATATTACCTAATTTCAGAAGG
>CANNFM010000093.1 GCA_947503835.1 uncultured Aquimarina sp. | reverse complement strand
CTTCAGGAGGTGTTAAAGGCAGTATTGCCATAGGCGCTCTATCTGGTACTGTAGAAGGTTTGGTTACTGGTTCTTTAGCTGAAGCTGGGATTAATTTGATTGAAGAGGATCGAGCTTTTCAAGGAGTTGGATATGCAGCAGTAATAGGTGCAGCAATAGGATTCGGCCTTGGAGCCATAGGAGGAGGAATTTCAAGGAAATTATATGAGCAAGCTCAAAGAAGAAT
>CANNFM010000092.1 GCA_947503835.1 uncultured Aquimarina sp. | reverse complement strand
TTTTCTGTAATTCTATCTGACATTTTTTTAGATTAAGAGGTTTGTATTTAATTGATTTTAGGAAATGCTGTTAAAAAACGAAAAACTGGCGGGAGGTGGCGCTTCTGGTAAACAATGGTCTGGCAATATATCTTTTGGTCTGAGACCAAGTTGACAGTTCAAATAAAAGGCATCGTTGACCCTGTAGGCCTCCAACTCCACAGGAATCCTTCCTGGTTTTCTGAAATAATAGA
>CANNFM010000091.1 GCA_947503835.1 uncultured Aquimarina sp. | reverse complement strand
GTCAATCCCGATTGTATTGATGAACCATTGTTATGGTACCTAAACTCCGTTCTCCCAAACTTATTATCTTCCGGGGGTGGGTAACAAACTCCGATATCCGACAAATCAGAACCATACAGGGCCGTAGCCGCTGCAAATTCGGTAACACTACCCTCTCCACTAATGGTAACATGATTACAATCGTAACAATATTGCGTGGTATGATTATCAATATCTGCATTGTCCCAATTCAT
>CANNFM010000090.1 GCA_947503835.1 uncultured Aquimarina sp. | reverse complement strand
GGGTGTAACCGGAGCACAAGGAACAACAGGTGCTACTGGAACTACTGGTGCACAGGGTGTAACCGGAGCGCAAGGAACAACAGGTGCCACTGGAACTACTGGTGCACAAGGTGTAACCGGAGCGCAAGGAATAACAGGTGCTACTGGAACTACTGGTGCACAAGGAACAACAGGTGCCACTGGAACAACAGGTGCACAGGGTGTAACCGGAGCGCAAGGAATAACAGGTGCCAC
>CANNFM010000089.1 GCA_947503835.1 uncultured Aquimarina sp. | reverse complement strand
ACATACGTGTTCCCGCTTATATCTTCCCAAGCCAAAAAGTTTGGACCCCTGTTGCAAAGGCTCTTCCCTAAAATATTTTGAGGTAATGTATAAATATGCTCGAGTAGCCCATAGCTGTCCTTATAATAAATTTGATGGCCCAAAGAAAAATAACCAGAACTAATGCTTGGAACAATACTACTGCTAGCCACATTCAATGTTGTTTTCCAACTTAGTGAATATGGATCGTATTGG
>CANNFM010000088.1 GCA_947503835.1 uncultured Aquimarina sp. | reverse complement strand
GCCATAGCAACAACTTTGTATGCGTTGTCTCCCGAAAGCAGCGTGGATGAACCCGATCAGGAAACGTTTTTAATTGCTATGTTAATTCTTTTGTTGTATGCGGGTCATCAAAACATGATGAACTTCTTTGGTAATGCGCTATTAGCCTTACATGAACATCCGCTTATACAGCAGAACTTTAGGGAACATCCGGAATTGTTGCATAAAGGGGTTGACGAATTGATTCGTTATGACAG
>CANNFM010000087.1 GCA_947503835.1 uncultured Aquimarina sp. | reverse complement strand
AAATAGGACCCTACGGGCAAGCGGGTGCGGGTCCTGTTGCCCCGGTTGGGGATGCCGTCCCAGTCGTTTTGGTAACCTTTGGCCTGGTAGACCAGTCTGCCCAATTGATCGAACACCTGTAAGATGTTGTTGGGGTACTCCTCAATGCCATCTATGACCCATATGTCAGCAATTCCGTCCCCATTGGGGGAAAAGCCCCCTGTGGTCGATACCACAAACTCACACTGGTCAGCTATCTCG
>CANNFM010000086.1 GCA_947503835.1 uncultured Aquimarina sp. | reverse complement strand
AAATTTAACAACACTAAAATTTGGAGAGAGATGGGGACAAAATTGCTTTCACAATTTTTATGCGCATTATTCTTGGCTCTGCTGGGCACGGCCACCTACACCTTGGGTGGTGCGGAGAGGGTGGTTAGCGTCAGTGTACTACTACCAGAGGAAAAGCCCACGTTCTATTATTTCAGAAAACCAGGAAGGATTCCTGTGGAGTTGGAGGCCTACAGGGTCAACGATGCCTTTTATTTGAAC
>CANNFM010000085.1 GCA_947503835.1 uncultured Aquimarina sp. | reverse complement strand
ATTGTCATAGTAATACTCGATGCCATCTCCAAAATGCGTCTCTATCCTGGACAGGTTCCAGGCCACCGTAAAATTGGCCTGACCCGTGGTACGGGACGAGCCGTCTTTCCAATTGCCATTTTTCTGCCCCCATTTTATACCGTATTGCAAGGGATCTTTGGCCATATTTCCTGTAGATCCACCATAAATGTATCGATGCCCGTCTTCTTTAATGATCACCCACCTTTCTTGAGATGGGTAA
>CANNFM010000084.1 GCA_947503835.1 uncultured Aquimarina sp. | reverse complement strand
AACTCATTTTTACTTTGTAAAGATACACATTTTTTTTTATCCACCAAATAAAAACTGTATTTTATCTAAAATAAAAGTATTTTAACTTATTTATTATAGTAACTATCGTAAAAAAGTAGTCTTTTACTTACAAATGTAGATTTGGATTTTTATATAATCAATAAGGTATATAAATGAAAAAAGAGTGCTTTCACACTCTTTCTCTTCACACAAATCATCTTAATTTAGGGGCTTACTCTAAA
>CANNFM010000083.1 GCA_947503835.1 uncultured Aquimarina sp. | reverse complement strand
CCTTGGGCTCCGGTTACACCCTGTGCACCAGTGGCTCCAGTGGCACCTGTTGTTCCTTGTGCACCAGTAGTTCCAGTGGCACCTGTTATTCCTTGGGCTCCGGTTACACCCTGTGCACCAGTAGTTCCAGTGGCACCAGTAGTTCCAGTCGCACCTGTTATTCCTTGCGCTCCGGTTACACCTTGTGCACCAGTAGTTCCAGTGGCACCTGTTGTTCCTTGTGCTCCGGTTACACCCTGTGCACC
>CANNFM010000082.1 GCA_947503835.1 uncultured Aquimarina sp. | reverse complement strand
CAATAATTACTAACAACTGACAATCACCAACCTTCAACCGCCAGACAAAGATTGATAACCGATAATTGTAAACTGAACATTGACCCCTAATCCTCAATTCGTCCCTTGTTTGGTTATGTTCGGCACATTTATTTCTAAGGACCATGCTTTAGATTTAGATTTCGTGTTCGACTAATGGCCTTGAGCACATTAAAAAAATGGGGCATTGCCGTTCCCGGAACTGACCGGGGATGTCCAATGGCGGAGAA
>CANNFM010000081.1 GCA_947503835.1 uncultured Aquimarina sp. | reverse complement strand
TTTCAACCGACCAGCCTTCAGTACTTTCGTAAGCCTCAAACCCTAAATAGGCGACCTCTTTAACGTAACTATTTGGAAAAGAAGCAACACTATAAGCATCCTGCAACCCTAATAGGGTAGCGGATGGCCTTCCATCTGCGTCCAAAGCTTCTATAGCGAAGCCTGAGCAACTCCGTAATGTAGTCTCTGCCATTTTTCGCCAATGGGCTACAGTACCTCCTGTATTGTCCCAATTGGTAAAGGATACTGG
>CANNFM010000080.1 GCA_947503835.1 uncultured Aquimarina sp. | reverse complement strand
GCATTCTCAAAGTCCCTCGCTTCCATGGAGACCACACCGGTAGAAGCATTCACCGTGAAGGCGGATGCATCTACACCACCCAAGGTGTAGGTAACCGTTCCGAGCGGGACATCTCCACTTAGAACCGGAACTGCGGAAGTGTACGCCACATTTTCATCAATGCTCCCATTTGTGATGCCTGTGATGGTGAAGTTAACCGTTTCGTCAACATCGAGTACGGTCACTGTCCAGCTCACGGAAGCGTTGTTACTATCCGC
>CANNFM010000079.1 GCA_947503835.1 uncultured Aquimarina sp. | reverse complement strand
GGTGCACAGGGTGTAACCGGAGCACAAGGAACAACAGGTGCTACTGGAACTACTGGTGCACAGGGTGTAACCGGAGCCCAAGGAACAACAGGTGCGACTGGAACTACTGGTGCACAAGGAACAACAGGTGCTACTGGAGCCACTGGTGCACAGGGTGTAACCGGAGCGCAAGGAACAACAGGTGCTACTGGAACTACTGGTGCACAAGGTGTAACCGGAGCACAAGGAACAACAGGTGCCACTGGAACAACAGGTGCACAGGG
>CANNFM010000078.1 GCA_947503835.1 uncultured Aquimarina sp. | reverse complement strand
CCCCATTAATGGAATTCTGAATGTCGAATTTAGAATTACGAATAATGTGACTTAAACTCTATCTTCTAGAATTTCCTCTTCAATATATAATCAATGAACTTGTAAATAATAAATGTAAAACAGATAAATAATAAAGTCAAAAGTAAGTAAACAATTACTTTTACATTTAAAATTTAAACTTTTACATTTAAAATTTCGTAGTCTCAGGCAGACTCCCTTCGATAAACTCAGGGTAAACTTCTTGTCTGTCTTTCGACTTGTAGTCTCAGGCA
>CANNFM010000077.1 GCA_947503835.1 uncultured Aquimarina sp. | reverse complement strand
GGAGATGATACTGGGGAAGGGGTGACCCCCTGGGCACCCCAGACCACGTGGATCGGTACCAGCGAAGCCGCATATGATAAAACACAAACAATACCAGTATCCTTTACCAATTGGGACAATACAGGAGGTACTGTAGCACATTGGCGAAAAATGGCAGAGACTACATTACGGAGTTTCTCAGGCGCCGTTATAGAAGCTTTGGACACAGATGGAAGGCCATCCGCTACCCTATTAGGGTTGCAGGATGCTTATAGTGTTGCTTCTTTTTCAAATAGTTACGTTA
>CANNFM010000076.1 GCA_947503835.1 uncultured Aquimarina sp. | reverse complement strand
GACCCTTACGGCTACAGATGCGGATAGTAACAACGCTTCCGTGAGCTGGACAGTGACCGTACTCGATGTTGACGAAATGGTGTTGAGCAATGAGACGGACATCCTGACCTTCACACTTACCGGGCAAACCAGAGTTGCCACCATTAGCACAGCAAACCACACGGTGGCTATTGAGGTGGCGTTTGGCACGGCGTTGAACGGATTGATTCCGACCATCACTTTATCCACAGGAGCCAGCATCGATCCGGCCAGTGGCGTGGCACGGGACTTCACCAATTCGGTGAC
>CANNFM010000075.1 GCA_947503835.1 uncultured Aquimarina sp. | reverse complement strand
TCATCAAAGAATTTGCACATCCGTTTACATTTGGTACCATTTGTAGAATTATTGGGATTCCGGAACATCAACGTAAAAGTTTCAGTGATTTGGTAGCCTGTATGGATGGGGGGTATTTGGCTTGTATTGATTTAGAAACAGGTCAACAAACAAAAGAAGGTACGTTATTTATCCAACAATTAAGGGAACTGATTTCAATAAAACGTAAAAAACCAGGGAATGACCTTTGTTCTATTTTACTAGAAAGCAGCGTGGATGAACCCGATCAGGAAACGTTTTTAATTGCTATGTTGAT
>CANNFM010000074.1 GCA_947503835.1 uncultured Aquimarina sp. | reverse complement strand
GGATATGTATGTAAGGGGAATTACCACTAAAGAATATCCCATTCTATTGAAATCCATTGATTTTTTATTTAAATACCAAACTTCAGATGGTTCTTTTAAATACTCAACGACCAGCTCAAAGCTTTCATGTATGACTGTTAGAATTCTTTCGGTTACAGCGGAAAGAAACCTGCGAATTTTTCTGCAACGAAATCATAGCCGAAATCGATTGTACGTAATTTATCGCAACATAACCATTAAAAAAATGAGAAAAATAATTTTGATTTTGACTGTCGTTTTAGGAGTAGTGCCTTTCAGTAACGCATAAAAAATTGAA
>CANNFM010000073.1 GCA_947503835.1 uncultured Aquimarina sp. | reverse complement strand
GTGACCAATACGACGACGGGTTGTTTTGCAACCGATACGGTAACGATCACACAAGATGTAACGACCCCCACAGCAGAAGCGGGGACTTCCCCGGGAGTACTGACTTGTACAACCACGACTTTAACTTTAGATGGTACAGGCAGTACCACCACCGGTGTTACCTACCTATGGACGGGAGGAACTATTGACAGTGGTGCTACGACTTTAAGCCCGGTGATCAGTGCCGCAGGCGTGTATACCTTAACGGTGACCAATACGACGACGGGTTGTTTTGCAACCGATACGGTAACGATCACACAAGATGTAACGACCCCCACAGCAGAAGCGGG
>CANNFM010000072.1 GCA_947503835.1 uncultured Aquimarina sp. | reverse complement strand
TATGGATCCAATCTCTTTTTTTTGCAAAGATCTTATTCTATATTTAATTTACCCACAACTTTTAGGAATGATCCAAATAAAATTCTCCAAGGGCTTACACCATTTAATAACTGATACTACTATTTACTATAATTAGCCAGGTACTTATTAAAGCCAGGTATTATTAATATTAAAATTAGAATAACCACAAATAATGCAGGTATTTGTGCTATTTTTTTAAACCTTAAGTCAGTTATTAATGTTCCTCTATTAGGAAAATTAGAAATTATATTGATGATATTTTTTGTATTTGCTTTGGATCATTCCTAAAAGTTGTGGGTAAATTAAATATAGAATAAGATCTTTGCAAAAAAAAGAGATTGGATCCAT
>CANNFM010000071.1 GCA_947503835.1 uncultured Aquimarina sp. | reverse complement strand
AATATTTTAGGGAAGAGCCTTTGCAACAGGGGTCCAAACTTTTTGGCTTGGGAAGATATAAGCGGGAACACGTATGTTTTACTTCTAAAAAACGGGCAGGCCGCAGATGCCCCCATTAAATTGAGCAATCAAAAGATATATACAGATGCTACCGATCCGGGAACAGATTTGGTAGGATCATCCTCATTTATTACTTATGAGGGTGATTTTTCAAACCCTTCAACATTTACGATCTATCAATTTGTAAATGACCAGATAGAAGGAAATATAACGTCTTATGTGGTCAACAAATTGACCATAAATAATGGCTATCCCATGAATTGGGACAATGCAGATATTGATAATCATACCACGCAATATTGTTACGATTGTAATCATGTTACCATTAGTGG
>CANNFM010000070.1 GCA_947503835.1 uncultured Aquimarina sp. | reverse complement strand
TTTTGGAACCTCTAATTCTGTTGAATTATAAAACGCTATATCAATCTCTTGATTATCGAGTATCTTTTGAACAGGTATTTCATCTACAATTTTAAAAACAGTTCTTAAGCTCTCATGACGCGCAATCAGGGTATTAAAAACTTTTCTTAAAAGATCTATTTGCAGATCTCCTTCTAGACAAACAACCTGAGGCATATTATAACTTAAAGAAGTATTATCAAGGGTATACAAAAAATACATTCGTTTTTGTGCAGACGACAAAGTGTAATAATCTTTCTCTGGAGCCTTTTCAATGACTTTAAATCTGGAATTAACCGCTTGGTTACTTTCAATAAATCTGATAAGCTCAATCTTGTGCTTTTTGATCTCTTCAAGAATATCTCGAACATCTCTATGTTTAGGAACATTTAATCGTAA
>CANNFM010000069.1 GCA_947503835.1 uncultured Aquimarina sp. | reverse complement strand
AGGACTTCTATTAAAAGAGCCGATGGAGGGACTCCCTTCGACTATATCTATATTGAACGATGTCGAAATGCTCAGGGTAAACTTCTCGTCCCAAAGTGCCTATTGCTTAAAAATAAAAAAAGCCCTAAACATCAAAGTTTAGGGCTTCTATTAAAAGAGCCGATGGAGGGACTCCCTTCGACTATATCTACATTGAGTCAAGTCGAAATGCTCAGGGTAAACTTCTCGTCCCAAAGTGCCTATTGCTTAAAAATAAAAAAAGCCCTAAACATCAAAGTTTAGGACTTCTATTAAAAGAGCCGATGGAGGGACTCCCTTCGACTATATCTATATTGAACGATGTCGAAATGCTCAGGGTAAACTTCTCGTCCCAAAGTGCCTATTGCTTAAAAATAAAAAAAGCCCTAAACATCAAAGTTTAGG
>CANNFM010000068.1 GCA_947503835.1 uncultured Aquimarina sp. | reverse complement strand
GGGGAGAGAGCATGAAGATCTCAATACTATGATTGGTATGTTTGTTAATACCTTACCTCTTAGAAATGAGTTAAAAAGGGAATATACATTTAGAGAGTTTTTATCGATAATCAAAGCCAACACTTTGGCATGTATTGGTAATCAGTCATATCAATATGAGTCGCTTATCGATGAGCTGCAGGTTAAACGGGATACGAGTCGAAATCCCTTGTTTGATGTCCTGTTTTCTTACCAGAATTTTATGGAAGAAGGGTTTGATATTCCAGGACTTAAATTATCTGAATATCAAAATGATATGGATATTTCAAAGTTTGATATGAGTTTGATGGCGGCTGAAGTGAATAACGAGTTCTCTTTACATATTACTTATTCCACCGAGCTATTTAGTTCAGATACCATAGAGAGATTTATTAGTTATTACAGGCGTATTGTAGATTCTATTATTGATAATGTAGACATCAAGCTTAGTGATAT
>CANNFM010000067.1 GCA_947503835.1 uncultured Aquimarina sp. | reverse complement strand
CCTACTTTTTTGGGGTCTATGGTATAAAAACGTCCTGACTCGGGATCGTACATTCGCGCTGGAAAATTATACAGGCCGGTTTCCTTATCAAACTCCTGCCCTGTATAACGATAGAAAATGATATCCGGATGTGTACTTCCCGTCTTGGTAATTGTAATTCCAAATGGCGTATAATCAAAACTTGCCACAACTGCTCCTGTTCCATCTACCACTTTACGAATGTTGCCCAAATAGTCCTTTACCACCACATAACGATTATCATCGTTCACCATACCCGTTAATCCATCGGGTCCATAGATATATTGCGAAGTGCGTTGGGTATCACCCTCCCTTTCATGCTCAAAAAGACTGTTCGTATTCTCTCCCCGTATATAGAGTTTTGCACTAAGTTCCCGGTTCGAGGCATCTGTGAGTCTTTTAACCGTTCTATCTCCAGAGGAACCATAATCTATAGACAGTTTGGTATTGGGGGTTCCTATTTGGGTATTGGG
>CANNFM010000066.1 GCA_947503835.1 uncultured Aquimarina sp. | reverse complement strand
ATAGAGAGATTTATTAGTTATTACAGGCGTATTGTAGATTCTATTATTGATAATGTAGACATCAAGCTTAGTGATATTAATATTTTGTCGACTCAGGAGCAGAATCAACTTGTTTATGAGTTTAATGATACCTACAAAGCATATCCAAGATCAGCCACAATAGTTTCGGTCTTTGAATCTTTAGTGACTACTTCACCTTCTAAGACGGCCTTAGTTTTGGGAGATACCCGTCTTAGTTATGATGCGCTTAATAGGGGTGCTAATGCTGTCGCTCATTATCTTGTTGACCAAGGAGTAAAGAAAGGAGATATTGTAGGTATGATGCTCAATCGTTCGCTTGATATGATTGTAGGGATTCTTGGGATTTTAAAAGCAGGAGGCGTATACCTTCCATTAGATGCGAATCAACCTCGACAACGTGTATTGCATAGTCTTAGAGATAGTGATGCCTTGCTATTACTTACTGATAAGGATAAAGTAGAAGTGTATCAAGATGATATTACTGCTTTTGATAG
>CANNFM010000065.1 GCA_947503835.1 uncultured Aquimarina sp. | reverse complement strand
CCGACCATCACTTTATCCACAGGAGCCAGCATCGATCCGGCCAGTGGCGTGGCACGGGACTTCACCAATTCGGTGACCTACACGGTGACTGCAGAGGATGGTATCACTGAGCAAATATGGACGGTGACGGTCACGGAAGAGGACTGTGCTCCCGTGGCCCTTGCCCAGGACATTGCTGTGGCACTTGGTGTCAACGGCTCGGTGACCATCGTGCCCGGGGATGTGGACAACGGTTCGTACAGCGACTGTGGTGGCAGTCTGGAGCTCACCTTTGAGGGGGGCGCCACCGAAATGGTACTGGACTGCGGTGATACGGGAGGCCCCGTGGCCGTGGTTCTGATAGCCTCCGATGGTGACTATACCGCCCAGGCCCTTGCCCTGGTAACGGTGGAGGACAGCACGGCCCCAACGGTGCTGACCAAGGACATTACCGTACAGTTGGACAGCGATGGCCAAGTGACCCTTGCCCCTCAAGATATTGATAACGGCTCCTTTGATAACTGTGGCAGTCTGGCCTCCATGGCCTTGGA
>CANNFM010000064.1 GCA_947503835.1 uncultured Aquimarina sp. | reverse complement strand
TCCTGCATATGCCTATATGCAGGATATGGATCCTCCATGTTCATTGAAAATGTATTTTCGGTTTCTATCATTGGTATAACCACAAAGTAAACTTATTCCTTAAAGAGCTATGTGAACCCAAACTCGCACTAAGAGTAGTGGTACTAGTACTAAAACTACTAATAGGACTAATGTCAGCCCGAGCGAGGACGAGCACCATCACTCAAAGAATCCTCAGCGTGTAACAGCAGGTCCTCGTCGAGAAGGGCTAGGATGTAAACCCCTAGAATTCACCCTACCAAAAAGTCTCTCCAAAGACTCAGGATTCGGCTTAGGATTATCCACAAAAAGTTTCTCAAAAGAACTCGCCCTAACCCTCTCCTTAGCTCTCCTAATAGAAGGAAGTTCAAATTCATTTGGGTTATATAGGACGCCCGGGTCGTCATTGAGGTTACGCATTCTTCTTAGAGCATTTAATTTCCCTGAAATTCCTCCTGCTATGGCTCCAAGGCCGAACCCTATTGCTGCTCCTATTGCTGCTGCATATCCAACTCCTTGAAAAACTCGATCCTCTTCAATCAAATTAATCCCAACTTCAGATAAAGA
>CANNFM010000063.1 GCA_947503835.1 uncultured Aquimarina sp. | reverse complement strand
ATCTCCAATGGTCTCAACACCATCACCAATGGTTACACTCGTCAAGGCGTTGGATCGAAAAGCGTCATCCCCGATACTGGTCACACTGTTGGGGATTCTTACAGTAGTCAAGGCGTTGGATCGAAAAGCGCGATCTCCAATGGTCTCAACACCATCACCAATGGTTACACTCGTCAAGGCGTTGGATCGAAAAGCGTCATCCCCGATACTGGTCACATTATCAGGAATGGTCACACTGGTCAAGGCGTTGGCTTGAAAAGCAGCTCCCCCAATACTACTGATCAAGATGGGAGGAATCGTGACACTGGTCAAACCCTTGTCGTAAAAAGCCCGATACCCAATACTGGTCACCCTATAGGTCAGTATTCCGCGTCGGACAAGAAAGGGGATGGTGACGTCCGTCGCTGTGCCCACATAGTCGTGTACTTCCACACCGTCAGCGGTAATTTCGTATTGGATATCCGCTGTAGTAAAACGAATACCGATTTGGCCGTAGGTGGCCGTGCCCAGCAGGGCCATGAATAATGCGCATAAAAATTGTGAAAGCAATTTTGTCCCCATCTCTCTCCAAATTTTAGTGTTGTTAAATTTTCTCC
>CANNFM010000062.1 GCA_947503835.1 uncultured Aquimarina sp. | reverse complement strand
CCTTGGAGCCATAGGAGGAGGAATTTCAAGGAAATTATATGAGCAAGCTCAAAGAAGAATGCGTAACGTCAATAGACCTTCTGGTAATTCTGTTAGTTCTGCTCACGGTAATATTAATATTCAACTTGTTGCTGCTGCTGCTGCTGGTCCTCCTCCTTTTAACCCCCCTGCTGTTGCTGCTGTTGCTGCTGGTGGTCCTCCTCTTTTTAACCCCCCTGCTGTTGCTCTTGTTCCTCCTGTTTTTATACCCCCTGCTGCTCCTCCTGGTGCTTCTCTTGTTGCTGCTCGTCGTGGTAGTATGCCCTCTGCTGTTTCTCATGTTGCTTCCCCTGTTGTTGTTCGTCGTGGTAGTATGGGTAGTATGGTGATGCGCTCTGCTGTTTCTCCTCCTATTCCTCGTGCCCTTGTTCATGCTCCTGCTGCTGCCCCTGCTCCTGCTGCTGCCCCTGCTCCTGCTGCTGCCCCTGCTGCTGCTGCTGCCCAGCATGAGTTTCTTAGGGTTAGGAAGAATTTGAGGGGAGGTCGATATCGTTTTGTCTAACTCGAAACCTAAAAATCAATTAAATACAAACCTCTTAATCTAAAAAAATGTCAGATAGAATTACAGAAAACGGCACTCCTTTGGATAC
>CANNFM010000061.1 GCA_947503835.1 uncultured Aquimarina sp. | reverse complement strand
TATCAATTCTTTCTCCATCTTTTGTTGATAATAGAAAAGGTTTTCTCTTTCCTATTATCATGGTATCATAAACTAATTCCCCATCATTCCCTTTGATTTCTATTTTATGAAAAGGTCGAAACATAGAGCACTCAATATTTGGAAGTTTAACCGAGAGGTTCGCATATTCCTTAGTTGGAAATTGATTAGATAACTCTAAAATTTTTAAATTATTTAGATTGGCTATTGGTTCAAGAGATTCATCAGATAATTTGATTTGTACAAGTCTCAGAAATTGAAGTTGTTCCAAACTACTAATAGGTTTTAAAGAGTCAACTTTTATTGATTTCCACATCCCACCTTCTAATGATAGACTAATTAGCCTTTTAGCATTTTCCAACTCATTTATGTTTGTGATTTTTGAAAAATCCCGAATGGAAAGTTTTCTTAAGTTTTTATTAGCTTTTAAATCCCATAATTTAAGAGCTTTGGTATTCCAGTCAGCTAAAAGGGTATTGCATTGTAATTGTTCAAGGCAGGCTAAATCTTTAGTTAGTAATTGATATAGGTTTACATATTCAGGTTGTATTAGTTTGAAAACCTTATCAATGTCTTTTTCTTTTGCTCCGAATAACCACAGTTTTTTAATTTCAAGACCTTCAAGAAGATGTATGTTTTTAG
>CANNFM010000060.1 GCA_947503835.1 uncultured Aquimarina sp. | reverse complement strand
TCGCACTCTTTCTCTTCACACAAATCATCTTAATTTAGGGGCTTACTCTAAAATTAAAACTCACTTTTATTAAAAACTCTCATCTTGGGGGAAATGAAAGCGTTAACTCATTTTTACTTTGTAAAGATACACATTTTTTTTTATCCACCAAATAAAAACTGTATTTTATCTAAAATAAAAGCATTTTAACTTATTTATTATAGTGGTTATCGTAAAAAAGTAGTCTTTTACTTACAAATATGGATTTGTATTTTTATATAATCAATAAAGTATATAAATGAAAAAAGAGTGCTTTCACACTCTTTCTCTTCACACAAATCATCTTAATTTAGGGGCTTACTCTAAAATTAAAACTCACTTTTATTAAAAACTTTCACCTTGGGGAAAATGAAAGCGTTAACTCATTTTTACTTTGTAAAGATACACATTTTTTTCTATCCACCAAACAAAAACTGTATTTTATCTAAAATAAAAGCATTTTAACTTATTTATTATAGTGATTATCTTAAAAAAGTAGTCTTTTACTTACAAATGTGGATTTGGATTTTTATATAACAATAAGGTATATAAATGAAAAAAGAGCGCTTTCGCACTCTTTCTCTTCACACAAATCATCTTAATTTAGGGGCTTACTCTAAAATTAAAACTCACTTTTATTAAAAACTTTCA
>CANNFM010000059.1 GCA_947503835.1 uncultured Aquimarina sp. | reverse complement strand
CGGTCCCAATACTTGTCACACGATTAGGTATGGTCACCTTGGTCAATTGGTTCTCGGCAAAAACATTCACTCCAATATTGGTCACACCATCGGGTATGGTCACCTCGGTCAAATTGTTTTCGAGAAAAGCAAAATCTCCAATACTAGTGACACTGTTGGGTATGATCACCTCGGTTATTTGGTTTCTCCAAAAAGCGTCAACCCCGATACTGGTCACACCATCGGGTATGGTCACTTCGGTCAATTGGTTGTCGGCAAAAGCCCAATCCTCAATACTGGTCACACCATCGGGTATGGTCACTTCGGTCAATTCGTTCTGGGCAAAAGCCCATTCCCCAATACTCGTCACACTGTTGGGAATATCAACACTGGTCAAGTCGTTGAATCTAAAAGCTTCATCCCCAATACTGGTCACACCATCGGGTATGGTCACTTCGGTCAATTGGTTCTGGGCAAAAGCCCCAAACCTAATACTGGTCACACCAGCAGGAATCGTTACACTGGTCAAGGCGTTGGATCTAAAAGCTTCATCCCCAATACTGGTCACGGTATAGGTATTATTTCCATCAGAAACATCCGTTTCGGGTATGGTTATACTAGTTACGGTACCTGTATAGTCTATTGCTTCTACGGTATTGGGATTGATAGCTGTAATCCTATATACGATACCATCCGATGTAGTAAAACGAGTACCGACTGC
>CANNFM010000058.1 GCA_947503835.1 uncultured Aquimarina sp. | reverse complement strand
GCTTCTACGGTATTGGGATTGATAGCTGTAATCCTATATACGATACCATCCGATGTAGTAAAACGAGTACCGACTGCTATAATGGATTTGAAACCCGTCCACTCAGCATGATTTTCATAATCATTTACCGAACCCAAAGGAACGATTACATTTATATCTTCACGATTTGAAAAAGTATCATTGGGACTTCCAGCAAGGCTTGGAGGGGTCAAGGCCAGTACCGTAACACTGGTCAATGGGTTTAATTGAAAAGCGCGATCTCCAATGGTCTCAACACCATCACCAATGATTACACTGGTCAAGGCGTTTAATTGAAAAGCTTCATTCCCAATACTAGTGACACTGTTGGGAATCGTTACACTGGTCAAGGCGTTGGATAGAAAAGCCGAATCCCCGATACTGGTCACACTGTTGGGAATATCAACACTGGTCAATCGGTTGAATCGAAAAGCGTGATCTCCAATGGTCTCAACACCATCACCAATGGTTACACTGGTCAAGGCGTTGGATCGAAAAGCCCAATTCCCAATACTGGTCACACTGTTGGGGATTCTTACAGTAGTCAAGGCGTTGGATCGAAAAGCGGAATCTCCAATGGTCTCAACACCATCACCAATGGTTACACTCGTCAAGGCGTTGGATCGAAAAGCCCAATTCCCAATACTGGTCACACTGTTGGGGATTCTTACAGTAGTCAAGGCGTT
>CANNFM010000057.1 GCA_947503835.1 uncultured Aquimarina sp. | reverse complement strand
GGAACCGAACCCAGTAGTATTACCTATGATCCTACACAAAATAAAACAGATTATGGTATTCGGGTATCGTTAATACAACCCCAGGACGAATCTGGAGTGCCTATTGCTCCAGGTGAAGCCATGGGCATGGCTTTGGGGCCAGATCTGGAAGTTGTTTGGGAACCAGGATCCGGATGGCGTTTAACCCTTTCTGGCAGCACGGAAAATATTGCATCGCCCATTCCAAATACATCTGGTTTTGGAGCGGAATGGTTGTTAATGTGCAGTAATGACCCTGTCTCAGGTACTACATCTATTTTCTTTATGGTAGACGGTTTGTTATTATATAGCAATCTTAATGCCCCTGCGATTGAAGGCGCCCTTAGCTTACATCTTTCCGAACCCGGTTATGGGTTTACCACGATCACCACCTTTGAAAACCCGATACAATCCATGACGTATTTGGACGGTGCCGGTAAGGAACTTCAAAATAATAGTTTCAATGGATCCGGCCTTGTTGTTCAGCAAACCGTTTATGATGCCATTGGCCGTGAGGCATTGGGTACCAAAGCAACTATACTGGAAGGAGCTGCTCCGGCATATCAAACAGATTTTGTAGCATCGTTTGATCCGGAAACAGGGATTATGACCGGTGCTGTGGCCACTTTACATCCAGAATCCGAAGGTTTTCCATATGTTAGAAATAGATTTAAGTCCACGGCGCAATCTTTGGTGATAGAAAA
>CANNFM010000056.1 GCA_947503835.1 uncultured Aquimarina sp. | reverse complement strand
CCAATATCTATGGAAGTAACCTTTTTGCCAGACACTTGATATGTAATGTTAGATAAATCGGCATCTGTAAATGCACCCGTGGTATTGCCATCTCTATCATAAAGAAAATTCCCAGATGTTGTTCCATCAGTAAGTATCAAAGTTACCTGATCCGTTTTCTCATCGTAGGTATAATCAGATACTTTATCGCCTCTTGAAAGGCTTAGAATATTTCCGTTTTCATCGTATCTCAAAGGGGATTCCACGCCCAAGCTCAAAGCCTTGTCGGCCGTATTTTGTGCTGTTACGATTCTTGACAGCTTATCGTATTCAAATTTGTATGCGTAATTCAAATTACCTGCATCCGTATAGCTTACCTGGGCTACTTTGCCATCAAAATAACCAGCATCGTTATAACCGCCTTCCATATAACTGAGACTTTCTTTAAAAATAAGACCGGCATTGCCATTTAACTTATTCTCAGTGTCTGTTGGCCAACCTGGAGCATTGTATTCGGATTGCCTGATAATAGCCATGGAATCATTTAGATTCAAGGTCGAATCTATGATCGATCCCTCTGCATTATAGGTAAAGGTGCCAAAGGCATCTTTCTGCTCGCCATCGCCAATGGCATATACTTGCGACAGTTTGTCGTATAAATAACTCACTACCACCGGTAAACCTGAACCCTGTGGATAGTGGATCTTGATGACTTGCCCCAAATTGTCATACGCATAAGAAAGTGTCCAAGAATCATCATTAT
>CANNFM010000055.1 GCA_947503835.1 uncultured Aquimarina sp. | reverse complement strand
ATGAATTGGGACAATGCAGATATTGATAATCATACCACGCAATATTGTTACGATTGTAATCATGTTACCATTAGTGGGGAGGGTAGTGTTACCGAATTTGCAGCGGCTACGGCCCTGTATGGTTCCGATTTGCCGGATATCGGAGTTTGTTACCCACCCCCGGAAGATAATAAGTTTGGGAGAACAGAGTTTAGGTACCATAACAATGGTTCATCAATACAATCGGGATTGACACTCGATTGGGGAGACCATGGGGATAGTGTGTACTACTACAGTTATTTAAACGGTATGCTGTTCGATAAAACAGACTACGACGATCATGGCAACCCAGTACAGCGTTTGATAAATTATTATAAAGTACATACCGAATATGCTCCAATAGGGGAGCCTGATAATTTGTTGCCTTTAATCGGGGGCTATGTAAAAACCACCTCGACCGAGAGCACCCAATATGAAGATCCTGTGGTATTGGTCTCTATGCGATCTAATAAGATCAATGAAGTCGCATTGAGGTCGCATGTTGCCGATTTTCTAACCTCCCGATCCATATCGACAAAAATGCTCCGTCAGAAAGCATCAGGCCAGCCGGAACGCTGGCAGTTCTATGCGGATTATGGAAAACAGACCTATTATCCGGTAGTCATTAAAAATGGGGAGCTCCAGGCCTCTATCGGTGTTACCAGAACGGTACGATATGCTTATGCCAGTGATACTGGTTTATTGACAGCCGACGAAACCGAAAACTATACCATGGAAGGGATCTGTGAAAC
>CANNFM010000054.1 GCA_947503835.1 uncultured Aquimarina sp. | reverse complement strand
GGAGAATACATCGTTACTGCCACCAATACCATTACCGGGTGTACCGACCAGAAAACAGTCATTGTAGAAGCTGAACTCGACGAACCTGAGTTTACCGCAACTGCAGATGGTACGATTACTTGTGATAACACACAGGTGACCTTAACGGCAACTTCCACAACACTTAATCCCAATATCACCTTTAGCTGGACTGGGTTTACCGATGGTGAAAATCCCGTGAACGTAACCGCAGAAGGAGAATACATCGTTACCGCCACCAATACCATTACCGGGTGTACCGACCAGAAAACAGTCATTGTAGAAGCTGAACTTGACGAACCTGAGTTTACCGCAACTGCAGATGGTACGATTACTTGTGATAATACACAGGTGACCTTAACGGCAACTTCCACAACACTTAATCCCAATATCACCTTTAGCTGGAACGGGTTTACCGATGGTGAAAATCCTGTGAACGTAACTGCAGAAGGAGAATACATCGTTACTGCCACCAATACCATTACCGGGTGTACCGACCAGAAAACAGTCATTGTAGAAGCAGAACTTGACGAACCTGAGTTTACCGCAACTGCAGATGGTACGATTACTTGTGATAACACACAGGTGACCTTAACGGCAACTTCCATAACACCTAATCCCAATATCACTTTTAGCTGGAACGGATTTACCGATGGTGAAAATCCCGTGAACGTAACCGCAGAAGGAGAATACATCGTTACTGCCACCAATACCATTACCGGGTGTACCGACCAGAAAACAGTCATTGTAGAAGC
>CANNFM010000053.1 GCA_947503835.1 uncultured Aquimarina sp. | reverse complement strand
TTACATCCAGAATCCGAAGGTTTTCCATATGTTAGAAATAGATTTAAGTCCACGGCGCAATCTTTGGTGATAGAAAAAGGACTTCCTGGGAGAGCCCTATCCATACATATGTCAAACGGAGTTCCAAATGAAAATACGACCACTATTGCATATGGGACCAACCTGGCAGCCCAGTATCCCGGTACGAACTGGCCGGAAGGGCAATACTTTGTTACAAAAGTTAAAGATGCGAACGGGCAGGAAGAGATTACGGTAACCACAAAAATAGGCCAGGAGATCGCCAAGTTAAGAGGCCCTCTTGACGATGGTAACTATGAAACATTTTGGTTCTATTACGACCACAATCAGCGACTTGTAAAGGCCATCCCTCCCAGAGGCGTTTCTGAAGTTATACAAGGGACCGGTGACGGTGATGACTGGGTCACTATAAGCCATTATGATTTTATAGGAAATGTTGAGTCTGTACAGGGCCCCAACTCAAATAGTATTCAGTACATATCCGATATTTTGGGTCAGACCAGGTTTTTGTTAACCTCGGAGAATGTGTCTAATGATGGAACAAACGATACGATTATTTATAATAAATACGATACCTTGGGCCGGCTGATAGAAAATGGTTTTTTTAAGGGGCCCTGGGATAGGGAGGACCTGACCAACATAGCCCTTACAGATCCCAATTATCCTGACCCCTCTATTAATTATACCATATTGAAGACTTATAGGTATGATGGAGACGGTAGCAACGCCCTTGAATTTGGACAGCTCATTGAAACAAGGGCCTATGATGAGGATGGGGCGCTAC
>CANNFM010000052.1 GCA_947503835.1 uncultured Aquimarina sp. | reverse complement strand
TGCTCTTTGACCGTCAGTATCGCCTCATCCAAATCTTTAAAACCACGTAACTGATTCTCTATCTCTCCTAACTCTATCCTAAAACCTCGAATCTTTACCTGATCATCTATCCTTCCTAAAAACTCTATGGTACCATCTGCTAACCACCTGGCCAAATCACCAGTCTTGTAGATTCGTTGATTAGCTAAATAAGGATTCTCTATAAAACGTGCTCTTGTTAATTCTTCATTATTAAGATATCCCTGAGCCAAAGATTCACCTCCAACATACAACTCGCCAACAACACCAATTGGCATAAGCTCCTTATTATTGCCTAAAATATAAGCCTGAGTGTTCTCAATGGGCCGCCCTATAGGAATGCCAGCAGCTACATCTAAAACACAATCAACCCGATGTATCGTACTAATAACAGTAGCCTCGGTGGGACCATAGGCATTATACAAAGTATACTCCTTACAAAGTCTATCGGCTAGATGAGGCGTACAAACCTCACCTCCAACCATAATATTTCTTAACCTATCATGAGAACCTAACTCTATGTTTTCTAAAAAGGTAGGGGTGGCTAATAAACAAGTAACTTTATGCATTGACAAATATGAATTAAAAGCAGAACTGTTAAGCATCGTTGATTTATCGATCAGTACCAAACCAACTCCACTTAATAATGCAGTCCATATTTGTTCTACCGAAGCATCAAAAACAACTTCTGAAAGTTGTAAAATCATATCTGATTCTCGGATATCATACCGGGATTGTTGTGACCAGATTAGATTAATCACAGATTGATGACCTACTTTGACACCTTTGGGAGCTCCTGTAGAACCCGAAGTGTAAATAACATAAGCAGCATCTTGACTCGATATACTAACCGATAAATTCTCTTCTGAATACCCAATGATCGCTGT
>CANNFM010000051.1 GCA_947503835.1 uncultured Aquimarina sp. | reverse complement strand
GAAATACAGGAGAAGTCTCCTGCATATGCCTATATGCAGGATATGGATCCTCCATGTTCATTGAAAATGTATTTTCGGTTTCTATCATTGGTATGACCACAAAGTAAACTTATTCCTTAAAGAGCTATGTGAACCCAAACTCGCACTAAGAGTAGTAGTACTAGTACTATCGGTAGCGGTAGCGATCGCGAGCGAGAACGAACACTATTACGAGCAGGAGGACTAGCATTCTCCTCATCAAGAATACGCCTTCTATTAGCACGAGCACGAAGCCGATTAAGACGAAATTGAATATTATTAATATGAGAAGGAGGAAGAGTAGAAGGGATGCTATGTTTAAGTTCGTATGGAATATGAGAGCCAAGAGAAAAACCATCAGAACTAGCTTTGCTAGCACTTCTAATGCTCAAATCGCTTAAACGCCTGCTATCACCGTGAAAAGAACTAACAGAACTACGACGGGCATAGGTTGGGTAGGGCACTCCATTACTATCGACAAGACTAATACTCCCCTTAGCACTCCTCATATGATTAACAGCAGAAAGTTCAATACTAATACGATTCCTATATGGGGCGTTAGGATCCGGAGCATTTAATTTCCCTGAAATTCCTCCTGCTATGGCTCCAAGGCCGAACCCTATTGCTGCACCTATTGCTGCTGCATATCCAACTCCTTGAAAAACTCGATCCTCTTCAATCAAATTAATCCCAACTTCAGATAAAGAACCCGTAACCAAACCTTCTACAGTACCAGATAGAGCGCCTATGGCAATACTGCCTTTAACACCTCCTGAAGCAATTCCTGCTCCTATTGTCCATACTGCACCTCCAGCCGCTGCTCCGACCCCTGATGCTATAAAACCAACTGTTGTGTAAAGAAAAAATTCTCCTACATCAAAACTTCCCCGATGTGTTGCAGCAT
>CANNFM010000050.1 GCA_947503835.1 uncultured Aquimarina sp. | reverse complement strand
TGTAGCAATTCTTGCGCATTCTCATAATCTAAAATAACCCATTGTCCTGTAGCAATCTGAAATACAGGAGAAGTCTCTTGCATATGCCTATATGCAAGATATGGATCCTCCATGTTCATTGAAAATGTATTTTCGGTTTCTATCCATATGTTCGTCGGCAACACTGGATTGTAACTACTGTCTACCTTAAGTTCATAGCTCCCCCTTCTATTATAAGAAACCCTTCATGGGATCCAAAACCAAGGGATGATAGATTAGGGGTAGGGGATCCAGAACCATGTAATGATGGACTACCGGCAGCACTCCACTTAACTCCTCTCTCCCTCATATCAAGAAGCTCCCTAAAAGAAAATTTATTGTCACCCTTAGCACTCGCCCTAACAGGAGCAGCAAGTTCAATACTATTGCCACGGTGAAAAGAACTAACAGAACTACTCCTAGAAGAAAGTTCAATATTAATATTATTGTTTGGGATATATCGGCCGCCCATGATGGCCGCCATTCTTCTTTGCTCATATAATTTCCTTGAAATTCCTCCTGTTATGCCTCCAAGGCCGAACCCTATTGCTGCACCTATTGCTGCTGCAGCTCCAACTCCTTTAAAAACTGAATCCTCTTCTTCAATCAAATTAACTCCAATTTGAGATAAAAAACCAGTAACCAAACCATCTACGGTACCAAATGTAGCTCCTACGGCAATACTGCCTTTAATAGTTCCTGATGAAGCTAAAATTCCTGCTGCTATTGTCGATGCTCCATATCCAGCCATTCCCCCAAACGCTCCTGCTACAAGACCAACTGCTGTGTAAGCAAAAAATTCTCCTACATCAAAACTTCCCCGATGTGTTACAGCATAGGCAATACCTGCTGCTACGGCTCCTAAAGTTGCTCCAACCCCAAGTGCAATTAAAATTGCCGTCGTAATAGTAACAGGCTCTTCTCCTTCC
>CANNFM010000049.1 GCA_947503835.1 uncultured Aquimarina sp. | reverse complement strand
ACATACGTGTTCCCGCTTATATCTTCCCAAGCCAAAAAGTTTGGACCCCTGTTGCAAAGGCTCTTCCCTAAAATATTCTGGGGTAATGTATAAATATGCTCGAGTAGCCCATAGCTGTCCTTATAATAAATGTGGCGGCCCAAAGAAAAATAACCATAACTAATGCTTGGAACAATACTACTGCTAGCCACATTCAATGTTGTTTTCCAACTTAGTGAATATGGATCGTATTGGTGTATTTGATTCGAACTTTTACTGGTTACCAAAGCAGCATCCGATCCATATAAAAGCATAGGAACATCTGAATTGGATGAAGGAATTGGTAATGTGCCTGTATTCCATTCCAATCCATCGAATCGGTACAGGCTTTCCAAATTCCCAACCACACTGCCACTTACTATGGAGTGTAAAAAAGGAAAATCGGTATCGTCTGCTATTTGTTTCGAATCCTCCACAACAAGACTGGACTGAAACTTTTCATTCCACTGCTGAATTTGAATTTTGTAATGTATCTTGTCATCAAAACCCCCTGTAATGTAAGTCGTTACAAAAAAATCATTGCCTAGTGCAAAGAACGTGTCAGGGGTGCTCTCATCCAACCAATCCATCCTCGAAATCGTGCTTACTGCAAGTGTAGCCTGACTAAAATCACCGGTCTCATTTAAATAGTATTGTACTAAACTTGTACCACCGGATTTATAACTCGCCAATACCAGGTAGTTACTATTGGCTGCCAGCGCATATTTTGCATTCGTGGGCACAGAGATACTGTTGGTTTTATCAAGCCAGGTTTTTGTTCGTTTATCCCATACCTTTACATAAAAAACACCAGGAGAGCTCAGTGCCATCATAAATTCATCGCCTGTCACCACAATGCCTTGATCGCCATTGGAGATACCTAACGAGTGAAAGCGTTCTTCCGAGATCCATTGCCCAAAACGACCGGTCTCCTTATGAAAAAGAACCGTGAATAAAGAGGGATTGTTTTCATCTGAAATAAAACTTAGGGCAAAAAAATCTTTTTGTACCGATACTTCTAACGTTTCTAGGTCTATTTTCTTTGCCACATCATAGGTCTGCGGCGCCGCTACCCAATTACCGTTCCAACTTAAAACTTGTATTTCCAATCTATTGATACGATCGTAACTAGCACA
>CANNFM010000048.1 GCA_947503835.1 uncultured Aquimarina sp. | reverse complement strand
GGATCATTCCTAAAAGTTGTGGGTAAATTAAATATAGAATAAGATCTTTGCAAAAAAAAGAGATTGGATCCATATATTGATTTACTAAAAGTTCTATTACCCGAACTACTAATCACCCATTTTGATATTGTTAAACACCAGACCGATAAGAACGTTGTTCACTTGCATTTTGAAGAGAAGAAGGATATTCCCAAGGAGTTTTCATCGGATCTAGTTATCTCTCACGGTTTTCATAAAGAGATCACTATTCAAGATTTTCCTATTCGAGGCAAGAATGTTTATCTTCATATCAAACGTCGTCGATGGTTGAATAAAGTCAGTAAGGAAGTAGTTCAAAGAAACTGGGATTTGGTAGCACAGGGAACTCGTATGACAGTGGAGTTTGCTGCTTTTTTAAAAGTACTTAATCAGTACCAAACCTAATGACTGCCATACCATTGGTAGTTTTTATGGTGTTAATGGCAAAAAACTACAACGTCAGTATCGGGATTACCTAAGCGAGTTTAAAGAATGGAAAGATAAACCACACGCTAAAGAGTGGTTAATTTTTCCTGAGAATATGGGAAAGTATTTATCTATTGATGAAACCGCGTTATCCAAAGGAGAACTCTATACTATCATTACCAACAAAAAAGCGAAAGGTAAGAAAGGCGCCATTGTAGCTATACTAGCAGGAACCAAAGCAGAACCTATCATAGCACAATTACTTAAAATCCCAAAATCACTTAGAGATAAAGTAAAAGAGATCACTTTAGATATGGCTAATTCAATGAAAGTTATTGCTAAGAAATGTTTCCCTAAAGCTGTACAGGTTACCGATCGTTTTCACGTGCAGAAACTTGCTTTAGAAGCTTTACAAGATATCAGGATCAAACATCGTTGGGAAGCTATAGACCAAGAAAATGAACAAATCAAACAGGCTAAGAGTAAACAAGTAGAGTATACACCTGAAGTATTCCCTAACGGAGATACTAGAAAACAGCTCTTAGCCAGAAGTAGGTATTTACTCTATAAAGCACCTAATCATTGGACTCAGAATCAATATATACGATCTAAAATATTGTTTGACCAATATCCCGATATCAAACAGGCATATTATTTAGTACAAGGCTTGAGAAACATATTCAACACTGCTACTTCTATACAAACTGCTTATACTAAACTAGCACATTGGTATAAAGATGTAGAGCAAACAGGCTTTAAAGCATTTAATACAATTGCTAATACAATAACGATCAATTATAGATCAATAC
>CANNFM010000047.1 GCA_947503835.1 uncultured Aquimarina sp. | reverse complement strand
TATGCTTATGCCAGTGATACTGGTTTATTGACAGCCGACGAAACCGAAAACTATACCATGGAAGGGATCTGTGAAACCTTTCGCAGGGAGATTTATTTTGCCTATCAGGTTCCCCAATATTCCATACTGAAAGATCGGCATATCTGGTCAGCAGTTGCCGTATCGATAAAATTGTATCGTAATGGTCATGATTTAGAAAATAGGCCCGTTGAGTTTTCCCTGACCACATTTAAGTCCTGGGGAGATGATACCAGAGAAGGGGTGACCCCCTGGGCGCCCCAGACCACGTGGATCGGTACCAGCGAAGCCGCATATGATAAATCAAAAACAATACCAGTATCCTTTACCAATTGGGACAATACAGGAGGTACTGTAGCCCATTGGCGAAAAATGGCAGAGACTACATTACGAAGTTGCTCAGGCTTCGCTATAGAAGCTTTGGACGTAGATGGAAGGCCATCCGCTACCCTATTAGGGTTGCAGGATGCTTATAGTGTTGCTTCTTTTTCAAATAGTTACGTTAAAGAGGTCGCCTATTTAGGGTTTGAGGCTTACGAAAGTAGTGAAGGCTGGTCGGTTGAAAAGGGAACGATTGGTGATTTTTTAATAACCGGGGATGCCCATATAGGGTACACTAGTTTTAGATTGCCGGCAGATGCTTCGCAATCCCTGAAAAAAGAGGTAAGTATTCAAAATAATATGAAAACCTATATTCTTTCCTGTTGGGTAAAGACATCGGATGATTTTGGTACCGACCAAGGAGAAGCGAGGTGGAGTATACGAGATTCTGAAGGAATAGAACTGCATTCATTTGATATAGAAGGGACCCATGGTATTTGGGAACATAGGCATTATGTAGTTCAAATAGGGAGCGATACCAACGCTGGTAGCTTTGAAGAGGTGTCCCTTATCTTAAAAAATCAAAAAGAATCGGAAACCAGTACCTTATTGATCGATACCATTTTTTTCAATCCTTTGATAAGTGGTGCGTCAGTTACTGTTTATGATGCCATTTATGGCGGTGTTTTTGGTAGCGTTACCCCAGCAGGACAAACAGCAAAGACAGGATACGATGCTTACCAAAGGGCAATGGTACAAACCAGTAATGGCCGGACCTCTGGCATTACGTCCCTGTTTTTAGTAAGACAATGGTTAAACGACCTTGTAGACTTTGAATTTCCAGTAGACACTCCAAATGCGGTTATGGAGGTATCAGCCATGGAAGGAGGCGTTATGGCAGATTTAATTCAAGGAGATGCCTGGAAAAATGAGTGGTCCTCGCCAGAGTTAAACGATTGGAGTACCAGTAATGGGATACTTAAATATAATGGAACCGAACCCAGTAGTATTACCTATGATCCTACACAAAATAAAACAGATTATGGTATTCGGGTATCGTTAATACA
>CANNFM010000046.1 GCA_947503835.1 uncultured Aquimarina sp. | reverse complement strand
TGTGCTTGTTGCACAAGTTAGCAAAAAATTAATATTGAGTTGATAGTAATTTTTCATTTTAGAGTTATCTTATGATATGCAAGGCAAGAAGATATATCAGGAGAAACTTTTCAATGATTTTCGGTTGAGCGACCGAATACCAGAAAAGAACTTTTACAGACGATTAAAGGAATATTTGGATTTAGATTTTTTGTATTTGCTTACTCGGCCTTATTATGGTGAGAGTGGTCAGAAGAGTATTGACCCGACGGTGTTCTTTAAACTATGTTTGGTTGGCTATTTAGAGAATATCATTAGTGACCGCCAATTAATCGAACATTGTAGCATGCGTTTGGATATCCTTTACTTTTTGGGGTATGATATCGATGAAGTTTTGCCTTGGCACAGTACCCTCAGCCGTACACGTCAACTTTATCCAGAGCGTGTTTTTGAAGAGGTGTTCACAAAGGTTTTAGGGTTATGTATAGAAAAAGGGATGGTAAGCGGTCACACGCAAGCCATTGATTCTGCTCCAGTCAAGGCCAATGCCTCTATGGATAGTTTAGAGTTGAAGGTTCCCGAAGAAGAGCTCGAAGCTTACTTGTATAAGATAAGACACATAAGTCAAGGGGACAAAGAACCTCCTATACGCAAGGCCCAGACAAACAAAGCTCCAAAAGAGCAACAGGGTATTACTGCTAGTCAAAAAGAGCTACAAGCGATCACTTCAAGAAACAAGAAATGGGCCAAGGATCAAGACCAGCGCCCAGGGGCGGGTAACAAAGGGAGTAAGTACACTAGTAATAAAACGCATTACAGTCCTACTGATCCCGATGCACGGATTAGTGTAAAGCCAGGCAAAGCAAGAAAGCTCAATTACCTGAGTCAACTCACAGTAGATACGGCACACCACGTAATCACCGACATACAGGCTTATCACGCCGACAAGAAAGACAACCAATACTTACAGGATATCACAGGTAGAATAGACAAACGTTTTTGGAAACTCGGACTTGTTTGGCAAAATTGTGTGGCTGATACAGGTTATAGTAGTGGAGAGAATTATGCTTTTTTAGAGGCTAAAGGGCTCAAGAGTTTCATTCCGCCTCACGGTACCTATAAAGGTGGTCCAGATAACTTTATCTACAAAGAAAAGGAAGACCATTATCTATGTCCTCAGGGTAAAGTGATCCCTTTTACCAAAGAGTTTCTTGATTACCGAACCAAAACCAGAAAAAAAGAATACAGAGCAAGCAAGCATATCTGTGTTGATTGTCCATTAAAGAGGCAATGTTTAGGTAAGAGTGCACAGGAGAAAAAGTTTAGTGTTACCTACTATCGAGCAGAATACCAGCGTAATATCACCAGAGTACACAGCAAACAGGGGCGTTACATGAAGGGCAAGCGCCAGAGTACAGTAGAACCTGTTTTTGGGACATTGAAGGAATTTATGGGAATGCGCAAGATCAATACTATAGGATTGGCTCAGGCAAACAAGTGTATGCATCTATCGGCTATTGCCTACAATCTGAAAAAGTACTTGAAATTTACTAGAGACACTGTGCAAAGTCAAGCAGGTGTACTGTGTTCATGTATTTTATCATTAAAATCCTTTCTAAGGCTTCAGATAAGCTATTTAGAACATAGTTACATGCCTAAGATAGTATAATATTACTCACAAAAAGTAGGGCTTAGATATCGATTTTATAATCAATCTTGTCCTTTTTAGAGGCTTGTGCAACGGTTACC
>CANNFM010000045.1 GCA_947503835.1 uncultured Aquimarina sp. | reverse complement strand
AAAGAGGCTGTCTAAAAAGGCAGCTTCTTTTTTTTGAATAAGATTTGTGGGTTTTGTATTTTTAGGTATGAAACGCACACAAGTCTGGAAGACCAGTCATCAGGGTCAATTAAGTTTACTTCCTCCTAGTTATGATGATCTAGTTCCTGTAAATCATCCGGTCCGAATTGTCAATACGATTTTGGATCGCATAGATTTAAGTAGTTTGGAGGCTAGTTATAAAGGAGGTGGCACCTCAAGTTATCATCCCAAGGTTTTACTAAAGATCCTGGTATATGCGTATTTACGTAATTTATATTCATCCAGAAAGATAGAACAATCTTTATCAGAGAATATTCATTTTATGTGGTTATCCGGGGGGCTTACACCGGATCATAATACGATCAGCAACTTTCGTTCGGGTAAATTGAAAGGCAAGTTCAAAAAGATCTTCAATCAAGTGGTGCTTCTTTTGGCAGGAGAAGGTTACTTAAACCTTAAGGATATTTATGTAGATGGCACCAAGATCGAGGCCAATGCCAATCGCTACACCTTTGTTTGGGGTAAGAGTATCAAGACCTCAAGAGATCGCATAAAAAAACAACTGAAGGAGCTTTGGCGTTATGTAGAGATGATCTATGCAGAAGAGGAACAACGTCCAAATGAGCCTGATAATTTTGATGCCATTGATCCCAATGAGGTAGCCAAGACTATTGAGAGTATTAATAAAGCTTTAGAAGGTAAACAGATCGATAAGACAGTCAAGCAAAAGCTTACCTATGCCAAAAAGAACTGGCCAAAGAACATTGCTAAGTATAATAAACAACAGCAGCAAATGGGGACTCGCAACTCAATGAGCAAGACTGATGCTGATGCCACCTTTATGCGTATGAAGGATGATCATATGAAAAACGGACAACTCAAAGCGGGTTACAATATCCAGGGCTGTTCCAACAATCAATTTATTGTCAACTATACCCTAGAGCAAACAACTACCGATACCACCACCTTAAAGAAGCATTTACAAGAATATAGAGATAGCTTTGGTCAACTACCAGATACCTTGACTGCTGATGCTGGCTATGGAAGTGAAGAGAACTATCAAAATTTAGAGAATGACCATATAGAGGCTTTTGTAAAATACAACTACTTCCATAAAGAGCAGAAAGAAGCCAAATCCGATAAGGTCAAAAAACCATTTACTGTAGATAAGCTCTATTATGATCAAGATACGGATACTTATTACTGTCCTATGGGACAAGCCATGCCCTGCATCGGGAGGTATCAAAGAAAAACAGCTAACGGGTTTAGACAAACCATACACCAGTATCAGGCCTCAAACTGTCAGGGATGCCCCATCAGATCCCTATGCCATAAGGCTAAAGGCGATAGAATGGTAGAACGTAATCATAATCTGGTACGGCTCAAACAAAAGGCAAAAGAAAAACTATTATCCCAAGAGGGAATCGCCCATAGAAAACAACGATGTTGGGATATTGAAGCTATTTTTGGAAATATCAAACATAATATGGGCTTCAAAAGATTTATGCTAAGAGGAATGCAAAAAGTAGAAACCGAATTTGGATTGATTGCCATGGCACACAACCTAAAAAAGGTAAGTTTAAGAGTATAAAACCTTATAGAGCCCATAAAACTTTTGACTAACAACTATCAACTAAGAACTTATTGAAAATCCAAAGCTTAAAACCAGAATAAAGCCTAAAATGAAAAAGACTGCCTAAATCTTTCTAGACAGCCTCTTTT
>CANNFM010000044.1 GCA_947503835.1 uncultured Aquimarina sp. | reverse complement strand
GGTGTCAAAAATGTAGAGTTCTTCCTTTTTAGACTAACCAGAATATTTGCATAAACACAACAATTGATCTTGATCCTAAACAAGGCCGAACTACAAATAGTAGACAAGCATATTAAAACTATTGAAAATGTGATAAAACAACTTATTGAAATGTTTTAAAGAAAAGAGAAGTAAGACTATACGCAATTGTTGAGCAACATTATATGATCACTGTCAAACCAATGATATCATATAAAGGCTTCCTTCAGGTTTTCGAATACCTTAAGTGGTGCATTGTGGGCATCATTGATTTAGACCCTGTTCCACAAAAAAACAACGGGAATCGTGGTTGTAAATCCCCGCCGTTGCTATTAACTCAATAAATCATGAAAACGCTTAACCCTTATAAAACCAATGGTTGATTTGGCTCCAAGCCATCACTCCATTGAGCATACTTTTGTTGGGTGCAACCTTCGTTATATCCACAAAAATGGTAATTTAGTACGAGAGTGGACGATAAAATGTGCTCATATCGATTAAAATCGGGACAAACAGTGTATAAAAAGTGATAGAGGATGAAATACATATTTTTTGAACATCGTTTGTTCATGCTTGGCCCGGGCACTGACCGTTCTTCTTTCTCTTACAGAGGGTGTATAGGGCCTGCCTGTTTCATTATCCCAAAAACATTGTAAAACATCCCACTTTTAATAAGTTTTAGCACTAATTATTGGATGCTTCCCCAGTATGGTTATTCTTTGCTTTTGATTAATACACCAAAAGCTCATGGAATGGATTTGTCATTCTTAGTTCTTTTTGGGGTCGGTTCATCAAATTCCACCGGTCATGCCCAAGTTCAAATAAATTAAATCACAAAGTACTACATGCATACAAAAGAAAACACATCAGAAGAAATAGATTTAGGACAACTGTTCAAACTTATAGGAAACGCAATTAATACATTTTGTAACCGCGTTTATAATAGTTTGAAAGCCATATACCACCTTTTATTTTATGTATCCTCTTCTTTAGAGTTCATTTTTTTAAGTTTTGTTTGGCGGTAATATTAGGTATTGGGCTTGGGGGTTACCTAGATTATAATGCATTACGTCTTTATAAATCTTCTATGGTTGTACAACCCAATTTTAATAGTGTACGGCAACTATATAGTAATATTGAATTTTATAATCAATTGATAAAGCAAGAAGAAAGTGAAGAGTTGGCAGGAGTATTACATATTCCCCAGTCAGCAGCAAAAAGTATGACAAATATTGAAATAACAGCATTAACAGATAGAGCACAAAAAATTTTAAAGTTTGATGAGTTTATTAAAGATCTGGATACTACTACACGAAAGAACATAAATTATCAAGATTACTTAAAGAACTTTAATGTAATTAATGCAGATTTTCATGAAATTCAAATAGAGGCGACAGCACCTGAAATAGCAAAACAATGCCAAAAGGCAATAGTAGCCGCTATAAAAACCAATGACTATTTCAGGCTTCAAAAAAATGTTAATGATGATAATTTGGCGGTTAGAGATACTATGATTAGTGAACAGCTAAAGGAAATCAATAAACTGCAATCGTTTTATAGGGAAATAAAAATTTTAGAAGCGCAACAATCGAGAGGAGCAACTAATATTAATTTGGCAGATAATAAAATAAAGCAAACCCCAGAATTTGAGCTATTCGAACAAATGGAAAAATTAAAAGAAGAAAAAACTGAGTTAAACATAGAGAAAGCAAAGGATCAAGATCAATTGTTGTGTTTATGCAAATATTCTGGTTAGTCTAAAAAGGAAGAACTCTACATTTTTGACA
>CANNFM010000043.1 GCA_947503835.1 uncultured Aquimarina sp. | reverse complement strand
GCAGTCGGTACTCGTTTTACTACATCGGATGGTATCGTATATAGGATTACAGCTATCAATCCCAATACCGTAGAAGCGATAGACTATACAGGTACCGTAACTAGTATAACCATACCCGAAACGGGTGTTTCTGATGGAAATAATACCTATACCGTGACCAGTATTGGGTATGAAGCTTTTAGCAACAAAGGTTTGACCAGTGTAACGATTCCGAGCAGTGTGACCAGTATTGGGGATCGAGCTTTTAGATTCAACCGATTGACCAGTGTTAATATTCCCAACAGTGTGACCAGTATTGGGGAATGGGTTTTTGCCCAGAACCAATTGACCGAAGTGACCATACCCGATGGTGTGACCAGTATTGGGGATTCGGCTTTTTTCCAAAACAATTTGACCGAAGTGACCATACCCGATGGTGTGACCAGTATTGGGCAGAACGCTTTTTGGAGAAACCAAATAACCGAGGTGATCATACCCAACAGTGTCACTAGTATTGGAGATCGCGCTTTTTACCAGAACAATTTAAACGAGGTGACCATATCAAACAATGTGACAAGTATTGGAGTGAATGTTTTTGCCGAGAACCAATTGACCAAGGTGACCATACCTAATCGTGTGACAAGTATTGGGACCGGAGCTTTTACGAGAAACGAATTGACCAGTGTAATCATTGGTGACAGTGTGACCAATATTGGGAATAGTGCTTTTCGAAACAACCAATTGACCGAAGTGGCCATACCCGATGGTGTGACCAGTATTGGGGATTTTGCCTTTAGTGAGAATCAATTGACCCGTATAATCATTGGTGAGAATGTTGAGACTATTGGGGATGAAGCTTTTACCGAGAACCCGGCTCTTGCCATAGTGGTGGCAGAGGGCAGTAGTCCCCCATCGCTTCATGTAGAAGCCTTTGTTGATGAAGATGGAGTATCTACCCGAAGCCAAATAGACCTGTTCGTACCTTTAGGTACCAAAGCTACTTATGAATCTCATGGGGATTGGGATGGTTTTAAATCCATTAGAGAATTGGCAGAGGCAGACTTCACCATCACTGGCATCACAAATGGGAGCATTGATGAAAACGTGGCGTACACTTCTGCAGCTCCGGTTCTAAGTGGAGATGTCCCGATCGGAAGGGTTACCTACACCTTGGGAGGTGTGGATGCATCCGCCTTCACGGTGAATGCTTCTACCGGTGTGGTCTCCATGGAAGCGCGGGACTTTGAAAATGCTCAGGACGCCAATACCGATAATATCTATGAAGTGACCCTTACGGCTACAGATGCGGATAGTAACAACGCTTCCGTGAGCTGGACAGTGACCGTACTCGATGTCACTGAAACGGTCAACTTCACCATCACAGGCATCACAAATGGGAGCATTGATGAAAACGTGGCGTACACTTCCGCAGCTCCGGTTCTAAGTGGAGATGCCCCGATCGGAAGGGTTACCTACACCTTGGGAGGTGTAGATGCATCCGCCTTCACGGTGAATGCTTCTACCGGTGTGGTCTCCATGGAAGCGAGGGACTTTGAGAATGCTCAGGACGCCAATACCGATAATATCTATGAAGTGACCCTCACGGCTACAGATGCGGATAGTAACAACGCTTCCGTGAGCTGGACAGTGACCGTACTCGATGTTGACGAAACGGTCAACTTCACCATCACTGGCATCACAAATGGGAGCATTGATGAAAATGTGGCGTACACTTCCGCAGCTCCGGTTCTAAGTGGAGATGTCCCGATCGGAACGGTTACCTACACCTTGGGAGGTGTGGATGCATCCGCCTTCACGGTGAATGCTTCTACCGGTGTGGTCTCCATGGAAGCGAGGGACTTTGAAAATGC
>CANNFM010000042.1 GCA_947503835.1 uncultured Aquimarina sp. | reverse complement strand
CCCCATTAATGGAATTCTGAATGTCGAATTTAGAATTACGAATAATGTGACTTAAACTCTATCTTCTAGAATTTCCTTTGCAATATATAATCAATGAACTTGTAAATAATAAATATAAAAGTCTAAATTTAAAATGTAAAAGTAAATTTGTTTTACTTTAAACTTTATAATTTATCTGTTTTACATTTAACATTTAATCGTAGTCTCAGGCAGACTCCCTTCGATAAACTCAGGGTAAACTTCTTGTCTGTCTTTCGACTTGTAGTCTCAGGCAGACTCGAACTGCCGACCTCTACATTATCAGTGTAGCGCTCTAACCAGCTGAGCTATGAGACTTCTTTATAGTAGTGAGTAATTAGTACCCAGTAGTTAGACAACATCTAAAAACTTATACTTTATACTTAATACTCTGTACTCATTACTAAAAAAAATTATTAATCGACAGCTAAAAGACTAAAAACACTATATAGATACATTCCATCGTATCATTTTTGGTCTACCTTAAAAAGGTAAAGCTCTAGAAAGGAGGTGTTCCAGCCGCACCTTCCGGTACGGCTACCTTGTTACGACTTAGCCCCAGTTACCAGTTTTACCCTAGGCCGCTCCTTACGGTGACGGACTTCAGGTACTCCCAGCTTCCATGGCTTGACGGGCGGTGTGTACAAGGCCCGGGAACGTATTCACCGGATCATGGCTGATATCCGATTACTAGCGATTCCAGCTTCACGGAGTCGAGTTGCAGACTCCGATCCGAACTGTGATAGGCTTTATAGATTCGCTCCTGGTCACCCAGTGGCTGCTCTCTGTACCTACCATTGTAGCACGTGTGTGGCCCAGGACGTAAGGGCCGTGATGATTTGACGTCATCCCCACCTTCCTCGCGGTTTGCACCGGCAGTCTTGTTAGAGTTCCCGACATTACTCGATGGCAACTAACAACAGGGGTTGCGCTCGTTATAGGACTTAACCTGACACCTCACGGCACGAGCTGACGACAACCATGCAGCACCTTGTAAATTGCCCGAAGGAAAGTCTATCTCTAAACCTGTCAATCTACATTTAAGCCCTGGTAAGGTTCCTCGCGTATCATCGAATTAAACCACATGCTCCACCGCTTGTGCGGGCCCCCGTCAATTCCTTTGAGTTTCATTCTTGCGAACGTACTCCCCAGGTGGGTTACTTATCACTTTCGCTTAGCCACTCAGACCGAAGTCCGAACAGCTAGTAACCATCGTTTACGGCGTGGACTACCAGGGTATCTAATCCTGTTCGCTACCCACGCTTTCGTCCCTTAGCGTCAATTAATTGTTAGTGATCTGCCTTCGCAATCGGTATTCTATGTAATATCTATGCATTTCACCGCTACACTACATATTCTAACCACTTCACAATAATTCAAGACCTGCAGTATCAATGGCAATTTTCCGGTTGAGCCGAAAACTTTCACCACTGACTTACAGACCCGCCTACGGACCCTTTAAACCCAATGATTCCGGATAACGCTTGGATCCTCCGTATTACCGCGGCTGCTGGCACGGAGTTAGCCGATCCTTATTCGTAGAGTACCGTCAGACCGGTATACATACCGGGGTTTCTTCCTCTATAAAAGTAGTTTACAACCCATAGGGCAGTCTTCCTACACGCGGCATGGCTGGATCAGAGTTGCCTCCATTGTCCAATATTCCTCACTGCTGCCTCCCGTAGGAGTCTGGTCCGTGTCTCAGTACCAGTGTGGGGGATCTCCCTCTCAGGACCCCTATCTATCGTAGCCTTGGTATGCCGTTACCATACCAACTAGCTAATAGAACGCATAGCCATCTTTTACCAATAAATCTTTAATACTTAATCGATGCCAATCAAGTATACTATGGAG
>CANNFM010000041.1 GCA_947503835.1 uncultured Aquimarina sp. | reverse complement strand
TCATAAGATAACTCTAAAATGAAAAATTACTATCAACTCAATATTAATTTTTTGCTAACTTGTGCAACAAGCACAACACCTATGCGATAATGCGGATTTCGGGATTAATCAAAAAGCCCTCGCCTATTTGATTTGTCGCCAAAGATTTAAATTTAGTATTTTAGAAAAAATAAAAACAAAACATAAACTTTGGCTAAGTGCTAGCTCGAAAACCAGTTATTTTCTGCTTCCGCACTACGCATAGCTAAACGTTATGTGCAACTTAAGACAACCTGATGATTATAGTTTTTCTAATTTAGCAAAACCTACTGTCTTTCTATAATTATAAGGAGAAACACCTACTTTTTTTTTGAAAAACCTACTAAAATAAAATTCATCATCATAACCAAGACTAGCCGCAATTTGCTTCAAAGGCTTGGAGGTTAAATATAGCTCACGTTTAGCCTCTATGATAATTCTATTGGAAATTAATGAACTAGGTGTTTGCTGCAAATATTTTTTCACAATCCCTGCCAATGTTTTTGTACTAACACACAAAACTTCTGCATAATCTTTTGGAGAATGCAACTCACAGTAATTATTCTCAATAGAATCTACCAAACTTTGTAATATTTCAGATTGACCATCAGAAAATTTTGGAACTATATCTTTATCGAATTGTTTTTTTTGTCTAACCGCTTCTATTAAAAACACCTTTAAAAAAGCCACAAGAACTTCATGTTGAGCAATAGAATCTCTATCCATCTCTTTTGAAATCTGATCTATGAGATTAAGAAATAAAGCTTCTTCAGAAATTTTAAAATGAGGTAGTCCATGAAAGTTGTTAAAAAGAATGCCCTCTGTTTCAATTTCATTTTGATTCCTATACGTACAAAAAAAATCAGGGTGAAAGTTTAACAACCATCCAGAACAAGATTCTTCAGAAGTAATCATAAAAGGTTGGTAAGGAGATAAGCATATCATTTGATTTCCTTCCAACTCATAGTTAGACACATCCACATTTAACTTATAATTACTACTATTTAATAAAATGAGAGAATAATAGTTTTTTCGTTGCAAATGATCAAATTGACTAAGGTTTACAAATCGCTCTAATCTAAAAGCAAGTTCACCATTGTGTTTATCAATAATAATTTGAGCCATACGAATCTGTTTTTCTTTTATAATCATTTACGTAAAAAAGAAAGGAGTGTAACAAAACACTCCTTTCTAAAGATAATAATTATTTGGATGCTAAAATATCTATTTTTTGGATTGCGGATGCTTCAAAACCATCTAAAAGAACAGGGGCATTTTCCATAAGTGCTGCAGCAACTTTCCCCGTTAAATGTGCATCTCTACCAGAATCACCTGCAAAAGTATCAAAGATTGCATACGTAGTAGAATCTATTTTTATAGCATACCAAGATAAAGTCTTTATTTCATCATCAACTAATTGTTTGCCAACAGTAAGGAAATTTTCAACATCTGTAGTCTTTGCGTCTTTAGATTTCATGATAACTAGCAAACCTTTGTTTTGTAATCCAGTTTTATGGTTAGATCCTAGTACATCTATTGCCTGAATATCTGTGCTTGGGTCAAAATTCTCTAATAAATCACCTGCATTTGCTAACAATGCCTTCGCAACTTCGCCTGTTAAATGTGCTTCTCTTCCTTCTTCTACTTCAAAAGTATCATAGATTCCAAAGGTATTGTTATCTATTTGGAAGGCAAACCAAGATACAGTTTGAGGTTCTTGATTCACTAACGCTAATCCACCAAGCAAGAAATTTTTGACGTCTTGTTCTTTTCCTGATTTTGCTTTCATAATTACTAATAATCCGATAGTTTCTTTTTTTGCACTATACATAATTTTTGTGTTTTTAGATTTTGAAAATGTTTGAATTGTAAATCCTAGTAGAAAAACTAAGAGTATTAATTTTAATGGAATTTTAGTCTTCATCTTTATTATATTTTTGTTACAGTGCAAATTTGAGGTGAAACAAAGAACTATGGAATGGATGTTTATTACTAAAGCATGGACAATATTCTAAAAAATAATACTATTGAATACAGTATGCACATAACACCGGTAACCGTTGCACAAGCCTCTAAAAAGGACAAGATTGATTATAAAATCGATATCTAAGCCCTACTTTTTG
>CANNFM010000040.1 GCA_947503835.1 uncultured Aquimarina sp. | reverse complement strand
ACCAAAACGACTGGGACGGCATCCCCAACCGGGGCAACAGGACCCGCACCCGCTTGCCCGTAGGGTCCTATTTCTACGTTATAGACCCCAACCAAGAGGATATCAAGGCTGTTTTAGGTTGGGTATATATCAACTATTGACCAACGATGTAAAAATCAAACGGGAAAGGAGAGACCCATACCGTTCTTATATTTTTTGATTGTAATTGTGGGATAACCCGGATTGGTGTAAAACAGCACTGGTTCGATTTTTTTGACCAATGACCAATTATCACTAACAACTGACAACCACCAACCGCCAGACAAAGATTGATAACCGATAATTGTAAACTGAACATTGAACCCTCTAATCCCCAATTCGTCCCTCGTTTGGTCATGTTCGGCACATTTATTTCTAAGGACCATGCTTTAGATTTAGATTTCGTGTTCGACTAATGGCCTTGAGCACATTAAAAAAATGGGGCATTGCCGTTCCCGGAACTGACCGGGGATGTCCAATGGCGGAGAAAATTTAACAACACTAAAATTTGGAGAGAGATGGGGACAAAATTGCTTTCACAATTTTTATGCGCATTATTCTTGGCCCTACTGGGCACGGCCACCTACGGCCAATCAATTACGTTTACGACTAACAACATCACCTACAGAATTACTGGCGCTGGCGGTGTGGAAGTACAGGACTATGTGGGCACAGCGACGGACGTCACCATCCCCTATCGTGCCCACCGCGGAATACTGACCTATAGGGTGACCAGTATTGGGTATAGGGCTTTTCAAGCCAACGCCTTGACCAGTGTAATCATTGGTGAGAATGTTGAGACTATTGGGGATGACGCTTTTCGATCCAACCCATTGACCAGTGTTACGGTACTGGCCTTGACCCCCCCAAGCCTTGTTGGAAGTCTCAATGATGCTTTTTCAGATCGTGGAAATATAGATTTGTTCGTACCTTCAGGTACCAAAGCTACTTATGAATCTCATGGAGATTGGGATGGTTTTAAATCCATTAGAGAAACGGTCAACTTCACCATCACTGGCATCATAAATGGAAGCATTGATGAAAATGTGGCGTACACTTCAGCAGCTCCGGTTCTAAGTGGAGATGCCCCGATCGGAACGGTTACCTACACCTTGGGTGGTACAGATAGGGTGGTGGTCGTAAGTGTACTGCTACCAGAAGAAAAGCCCACGTTTTTTTATTTCAGAAATGAGGAAACGGTTCCTGTGGAGTTGGAGGCCTACAGGGTCAACGATGACTTTTATTTGAACCATCAACTAGGATTTAGTAGGCCCATAGATATATTGCCAGACTATAGTTTGCAAGAAGGCCTGCTACCCGACAATATTTCGTTTTTGTCTAACTCGAAACCTAAAAATGAATAAAGTATAAACTTTCTAACTTAAAAGATAAGATGTCAGATAGAATTACAGAAAACGGCACTCCTTTGGATACCGCTTCGGAGACTCCAACGATACGGGATTTTCAAATAGACCCCAACGGATTGGGGGATATTTCAGAAAGTTTAAACCTTTTTAGGGGGGATATCAATTTACCACTTACTTTAACCAGTATCAGCAGTCGAAATGGACTGGAGGCCTCGGTAACGATATTATACAGTAGCAATGTATCGAAGGCGATAGATATAAGCAACAAAGAAGCACCTACAGGGCCCTTGGGACTTGGTTGGTCTATGGGGATCGATTTTATAGCCTTGGACAACCAAAATAGTATAGCCCCTAATAATAACCAATATTACCTAATTTCAGAAGGAGGCCCCAATAGATTGTACTTTGTTCAGGAAACCCCTGATTACCGGGAATTTGAACTGGATCACTATCAATTTTGGCAAATTCGTTTTTACCCATCTCAAGAAAGGTGGGTGATCATCAAAGAAGACGGGCATCGATACATTTATGGGGGATCCATGGGAAATATGGCCAAAGGTCCCTTGCAATACGGTATAAAATGGGGGCAGAAAAATGGCAATTGGAAAGACGGCTCGTCCCGTACCACGGGTCAGTCCAATTTTACGGTGGCATGGAACCTGTCCAGGATAGAAACGCATTTTGGAGATGGCATCGAGTATTACTATGACAATGAGTTACATCAAATAGGCGGAAGCAGTGGGCTTTTTTATACAGTGTCCTCGCGTTTAACAATGGTAAAAGCGCCATTTGGTAGAAGCCTTACATTTCTCTATGGAGATAAAGTGTACGATACTAGGATTAAGGAATACGAATTTCCCAATCAATATACAGGAGGGTTCGATTTTCGAGCCTTTCAAGATCGTTTGGACACCAAGTATCTTGACCGCATAGAACTTCGTAATGCCAGTGATGCGGTATGGGCTCCCGAAGCTTTACTTAGCACTGTGCAGTTTAAATACGATATCATAAACATTGCAGCGAACCATCCCGGTGATGCAAATTTTTATAAGCGCTATTTAACAGATGTTGTTATGTTGTCCCCCAATGGTCTGGAATTGCCAAACATGAGCTTCACCTATTATAACACCCCTGAAGCTATTTCTGCGGGTAAAGGACAGCCCGGTGCCCTAAAAGATATCATATATCCCCAGGGCGGGAAAGTGACCTACGATTTTGAACAAGCGGTACTACCTGGCACAAGTCGTACCATGGGGTGGAGTCCAAGCGGGATATCGAGGTTTTGGCATGGTCCTGATTATACGGT
>CANNFM010000039.1 GCA_947503835.1 uncultured Aquimarina sp. | reverse complement strand
ATTAGTTTATGATACCATGATAATAGGAAAGAGAAAACCTTTTCTATTATCAACAAAAGATGGAGAAAGAATTGATAGATATGAAAAAGAATTTGAAAAACTAAAAAAACAATATTCTGAAAAATAACTATGTACAACACCAAGTATGTGATCATAGCAGTTAAGTGATAACCCAAAGGTTCTTGTATATTTGCAATGGCGTAAAGATTTTATGGTGAAAAAGTTATAAAATCAGCACAGAAAAAGTCGATGGTAAGGTAACATTTTGCTCTGCTACGACACATACTTATAACGTTGTGTGTAACCCAAAAAAATATATGAAAGTAAAAATCATAATTCTAGTATTAACATTAGGTTTTATCTCCTGCAAATCTGAACGAAAGCCTGAGAATATAAATTCTAACTCAAAAAAGAATCTGAATACAGAAATAAAGGTCATTCAAGAAGAGAAACCTGTTGAACAAAAACAGGCGACAAATGATACCATTGAACGATTCTTTCCTCTAGAAAAAGAAACTATTAAAAAAGATACTTTGATTGAGAATTTGGACATACGAATTTCTATCGCTCAAAATTCTCTAGATTCATATGTAATCAATGAATTTGACAGTGATGGAGTGAAAAATATTCATAAATATCGTGATTTTGAACATCACTTGACTATAAAAAAAGGTACAAAAGTTCTAATCGACACAATATTCAAGAAAGAAAAATTTGTTCAGAATGCTGGTCAACAATTAATAGATATTTCTAGATTTCATGGATATTGGTTTAACAAAATTAAAAATGAACAAATCGAATTATTTGGAGTAATATCAAAACCTGAAGGAGATGATTGGACATTTGCTTTTCAACATTTCTTTGACATAAATACTGGTAAATTTGAAATAAAAGAATCGGTCGATGAAGAAATGTAAAAAGGCTACACACAACATTATATATGAAATCAGAGCAAAGTTTGGTACCAATCGAAAGGTCATTCCCTTTTTGCAGTGGCGCTAGATTTTTATAAATTAAACAAGAAATAAAAATGCGCAGATAGATCGATTGGTTTAGGCATGCTTGCCTTGCTCCGATTCATATATTTGGCGTTGTAGTGTATTCAAAAAAAATGACTTGAATTGAAATGGATGAATTTTTAACACCGATTTTACTGAAAGAGGAATTCGTTTTTGACGGAACTATTGAACAGCTAAATGAAAAAATACGACTGAATAATAATAAAAAATTCAAAACCGAATGGTCGGAATATAATCGATTTAAATTTACCGCAAAATGGTCACTTGGAACACTAATTATCGATGGGTTTCCAAAAGCAACAGACGGAATTGGAGGTTTTGCGGAATTAAAGAAAATAAGTGATATTAAAACCAAAGTAGAGTTAAGAACTAAAATAAGAAGTGAATTATATTTTGTGATAATACTTGTCCCTCTAGTCTACATAGTTGCGATAGTAAGTAAACAAGAATTTTCAAATTGGACATTATTATATTTCCCTCTTATACTTTTATGGTTTTGGTTCGTTTATAGGGTTCAAGAAAAAATGTTATTTAAAAAAGTAAAAGATTATCTGACAAACTAAAAAACACACTACAACAAGGTGTATGAATTAATTGCGGCGGAATTTCTCTATCGGAAATTCACTTGCATTAATTATCTTTAGCAACGGCGGAAAGTACCTGCGTACTTTCTCGCAACTAATCATACACAAACCGTTACAAGCAAGCTGAAAAAACCAATAAATGACTGAATTTACAGAACTTTATAAAAAACTATCTAATTCCGAACTTCTAAAGATTGTAGCGGAATCCGATAAGTACAATCCAATAGCTGTAGAAACTGCAAAAACGGAAATTGATAGTCGAGAATTATCAACAGAGGAATTAAACCAAGCTAAAATTGATATTAACGAGCAACAAGGAAAAAAGAAACTCGAAATTGAAAAACGGAAACGCCAAGAAGAAAAAATAAAGAAAGGTGCTTCTACTCTTTTTGAAACCATCAATCCTATTCAAAACGGAATTCAAACGCCTGAAAAAATCATTAGACTTACAACTCTAATTTTTGCAGGAATTGCTGTTTATAGAATTTTCAAGGAATTTGGAATGCTTAGCTATATGTTTACTGACAGCGGAGGAAAATGGGATTTAAGTATGGTTGAGTATTTCTTTCCTCTTATTATATTGCCACTTGCGACATTTCTATTTTGGAAGCGGAAAAAAAGTGGTTGGGTTTTGCTATCTGTATTTTTAACTTATTCAGCAATCCCAGCTATCGGACTATTTTTTATGAATTTAGGTCGAGAACCTTCAGGAATACTAGCACTCGAATCATTATTTCCAACAGTTTCGCCAATTACATACATAATGACTTTAATTTTCTTTGGTGGCACATTATGGCTGATTTGTAAAGAAAATATCCGCAATATTTATAAAATATCTAAACAGACAATTTTTGCGACCATTGGATTAACAATAGCTGTGAACGTGATTTATATTTACTCAATTATTGGATAATGAATATAATTTTGAACATTTTAAAATGGATTTTAATAATTTTATTTTTTCCATTATCCTTGATTTTTGTTGCTTACTATAAACAGAAGAAAGCGAAAAAAGAATACTATAAAAGTGAGCGGAAAGCCAGCTTGTAACAATGGTAACCGTTGCACAAGCCTCTAAAAAGGACAAGATTGATTATAAAATCGATATCTAAGCCCTACTTTTTGTGAGTA
>CANNFM010000038.1 GCA_947503835.1 uncultured Aquimarina sp. | reverse complement strand
ACTTACCCGATTAGATTGTTATAGAAATCAGCTTACCAGCCTTGATCTAAGTAGCAACACCGAACTTACCCGATTAGGTTGCGCTAGAAATCAATTAACGAGCTTAGATCTTAGCAAGAACACAAAACTTACAAGGTTAGATGCCTTCAGAAACCAGCTTACCAGCCTTGATCTCAGTAATAATACAGCATTAACTTATGTACAGGTTGGAGGCAATCAATTAACGAGCTTAGATCTTAGCACAAACCTAGTTCTTGAATATTTGGGCTGTATTGATAATGCATTAACAGCGTTAGATCTTAGTGCCAATACTTCGTTACAAGAATTATCTTGCGATAATAATCAATTAACGAGCTTAGATCTTAGCACAAACCTAGTTCTTGAATATTTGAACTGTAATGATAATGCATTAACAGCTTTAGACATAAGAGCTAATACAGCAATGAAAGAGTTGGAAGCCCATAATAATCAACTCTCTTTTTTGAATGTCAAAAACGGAGAGAATGTTTCTAATTTAGCATATATCACTGTTACTGGCAACCCTAATTTAAGTTGTATTGAAGTGGATGATGCCACAGCCGCCAATGCAGGAACAGGTAATTATTCTCGTTTGAACAAAGATGCCACAGCTTCTTATTCTATAGCTTGCCAAACCTATGTGCCCGATGATAATTTTGAGCAGGAGCTCATCAATTTAGGATATGACTCGGGTGCTCTAGACGATTATGTGCCTACAGCCAATATCGCAACGGTAACAGAATTACGGGTCGCCTTCCGTGAGATTTCAGACCTTACCGGGATTCAGGATTTTGTATCATTAACCCGTTTGGAGTGTTTTAATAATGATATTACTAACTTGGACTTAAGTGCTAATACAGCATTAACGTATTTAGTATGTTCTGAGAATCCATTAGGGACATTAGATCTTAGCAAGAACACAAAACTTACAAGGTTAAGTGCCTACAGAAATCAGCTTACCAGCCTTGATCTCAGTAATAATACAGCATTAACTTATGTACATGTTGGAGGCAATCAATTAGCTACTTTGGATGTTAGTAATAATGTAGTTCTTGGAGAATTATTTTGCGGAAATAATCAATTAACGAGCTTAGATCTTAGCACAAACCTAGTTCTTGAATATTTGATCTGTAATGATAATGCATTAACAGCGTTAGATCTTAGTGCCAATACTTCGTTACAAGAATTATATTGCGAAAATAATCAACTCTCTTTTTTGAATGTCAAAAACGGAGAGAATGTTTCTAATTTAAGATTTCTCACTGTTACTGGCAACCCTAATTTAAGTTGTATTGAAGTGGATGATGCCACAGCCGCCAATGCAGGAACAGGTTTTTATTCTCGTTGGAGAAAAGATGCCACAGCTTCTTATTCTATAGCTTGCCAAACCTATGTGCCCGATGATAATTTTGAACAAGTATTGATTGATTTAGCTTTAGACGATGTATTAGATAATTTTGTGGTGACTTCTAATATTATAGGAGTAACTACTTTGGATCTGAATACCCAATCTATTGCAGATCTTACAGGAATTGAAGATTTTGCAGCTTTAGAAACACTAAATGTTAACGATAATCAACTTACACGATTAGACCTTAAACAAAACAGTACTTTAACATTAATACAAGCCAATAACAATCAATTGCAGTTTTTTTCTATTAAGAATGGAAATAATGCGAATGTTACCACTTTTTCTGCTACGGGCAATGCAGATTTATTATGTATCGAGGTTGATGATGAAACAGCGAGCTATTTAACTGCCTGGCAAAAAGATGCAACCGCTTCGTTTGGTACGGTATGTACCGCTTGTACAATTAATGGGGATTGGAATATTGGTTCGCAGGCAGAATTTGATCAATTTGTAGCTACCATCTTAGGAACCTGTAATACCATTAATGGAAATTTAACCATCAGAAATGCCAATGATATTACTGATTTATCGGCTTTGTCTGTGATCGAAGTTATTAATGGTCAATTAGTAATAGGTGATAATGACTTGATTGCAAATTTGAATGGATTAGAAAATTTGACTACTATAACAGGTGGATTTTCTATCTTCGGAAATGAATCGCTCACAGACATCTCTGCACTTTCTGGGGTTGTTAATCCAGTTACTAACTTTGCTATATATGATAATACTGCATTAACCGATATCACCGCAGTACTTGATTTTACGGTTACAGAATTGGTATACATAAAAGGTCAAACATTAAACCATGCATTGACTTTTCCTAATATCACTACCTTAACAGGAACTAATACCTTCTATAGTACAGACCCGGGATCACTTCATTTCGCTGAAGTAACAACTACTTCAATCAGTTTTCCTAATCTTACTACTATTGAGCATTTTTTTATCCTAAGAGACATAGATATTAGTACCGTATCTTTTCCTTTATTAACGAGTGTTGGATCATTTACAATTTATGATGGCGCCGAAAATACTACTACGTTTGATTTTAATGTATTACAAACAGTAGGTAACTTTTTGTTTGAACAAACTAGTGTAACTGATCTTTCTTCGTTTGCTAGTTTAACCTCAATTGGAGCTTCTATATCTATTAGAGATAATAACTCTTTAACCAGTTTAGATGGATTGGAGTTTATTAGCGGTTCTAATGAGATAATTATTCGGATAGAAAATAATCCAATGTTGACTCAGATCGATGCACTGCAGAATGTTACTTCTGTTAGATCTTTTCACATACGCGATAATACTCAACTTGCTAATGTAAATGGGTTAAATAATCTTACAGAGACTACCGAAACAGTTTCGTATCAGCAATCTACGATATCAGGTAATGCCATTTCTACATTGAATCTCACTAGTTTGAGAACGGTAGGAAACCAGTTAAATATTGCAGAAACAGGAGTTACAAATTTCTGTGGATTATATAGTTATGTAGCCGATGGGGATGGGCAAACCACTTTAAATCTTACGGGTAGTGCGTTTACTGTGGCAGATATCTTAAATTGTGAAAATGTCGCCCCAGTGATTACTTTGATTGGTGCTAATCCCCAAACGATCGAATTAGGAGCTGGCTATACTGAATTAGGTGCTACTGTGGATGATGGAAGCACTATAGTAATTGATACTTCCGATTTTGTGGATGCGGTAGGAAGTTATACGATCAC
>CANNFM010000037.1 GCA_947503835.1 uncultured Aquimarina sp. | reverse complement strand
ACTGTTGGACTGCCAACTGTATAAGTTGACATATTGATTATAAAAATACGTAAAGAGTAAAACTAACAAGAGAATTAAAGCAATGTACTGTCCTGGCTACCGAAATAGCCAGGACACGAGATAAGCCTATGGGTTATTAGTACTACTCGGCTATGACATTACTGCCTTTACACCTATAGCCTATCAACGTGGTAGTCTCCCACGACCCTTTAAAGAAATCTCATCTTGTGGTGGGTTTCGCGCTTATATGCTTTCAGCGCTTATCCCTTCCGAACGTAGCTACTCTGCAATGCCTCTGGCGAGACAACAGATACACCAGCGGTTCGTCCAACTCGGTCCTCTCGTACTAAAGTCAGATCCACTCAAATTTCTAACGCCCACTGTAGATAGAGACCGAACTGTCTCACGACGTTCTGAACCCAGCTCGCGTGCCACTTTAATGGGCGAACAGCCCAACCCTTGGGACCTTCTCCAGCCCCAGGATGTGACGAGCCGACATCGAGGTGCCAAACCCCCCCGTCGATGTGAGCTCTTGGGGGAGATCAGCCTGTTATCCCCGGAGTACCTTTTATCCTTTGAGCGATGGCCCTTCCATGCGGAACCACCGGATCACTATGCTCTACTTTCGTACCTGATCGAGCTGTATCTCTCTCAGTCAAGCTTGCTTATGCCATTGCACTCTACGCACGATTACCAACCGTACTGAGCAAACCTTTAGAAGCCTCCGTTACTCTTTTGGAGGCGACCACCCCAGTCAAACTACCCACCAAGCACTGTCCGTCGCAAGACGTTAGGCTTCGAATAAGCAAAGGGTGGTATTTCAACAATGACTCACACACGCCTGGCGACGCATGATCAAAGTCTCCCACCTATCCTACACATTACTTATCCAAAGTCAATACTAAGCTATAGTAAAGGTTCACGGGGTCTTTTCGTCCCACAGCGGGTAACCGGCATCTTCACCGATACTACAATTTCACCGAGCTCATGGCTGAGACAGTGTCCAGATCGTTGCACCATTCGTGCAGGTCGGAACTTACCCGACAAGGAATTTCGCTACCTTAGGACCGTTATAGTTACGGCCGCCGTTTACCGGGGCTTCAATTCAATGCTTCTCCGAAGATAACATCTCCTCTTAACCTTCCGGCACCGGGCAGGTGTCAGGCCATATACATCATCTTTCGATTTAGCATAGCCCTGTGTTTTTGATAAACAGTCGCCTGGACCTTTTCACTGCGGCCACGCCGAAGCGTGGCGACCCTTCTCCCGAAGTTACGGGTCGATTTTGCCTAGTTCCTTAGCCATGAATCTCTCGAGCACCTTAGAATTCTCATCCCAACTACCTGTGTCGGTTTACGGTACGGGCTGCTTCACTTGGTTTTCTTGGAAGTCGATCCGCTAGATTATCACCTCGGCCGTAGCCTTAGTGTACTATCGAGGTATTACTACTCTCTTCAACGCACTATTCCGTCAGTGCGCACTAACTTCTCGCCTCCGTCACTTTTAGTGTGAGCAGGTACAGGAATATTAACCTGTTGTCCATCCACTACCCCTTTCGGGTTCGCGTTAGGCCCCGACTAACCCTCAGCTGATTAGCATAGCTGAGGAAACCTTAGTCTTTCGGTGTGCGGGTTTCTCGCCCGCATTATCGTTACTTATGCCTACATTTTCTTTTGTAGCTACTCCAGCAAGGCTCGCGCCTCACCTTCAACGTCACTACAATGCTCCCCTACCGCCATCTCTGGCCCATAGCTTCGGTAATATGCTTATGCCCGATTATTATCCATGCCGAACCGCTCGACTAGTGAGCTGTTACGCACTCTTTAAATGAATGGCTGCTTCCAAGCCAACATCCTAGCTGTCTAAGCAGTTCAACCGCGTTTTTTCAACTTAGCATATATTTTGGGACCTTAGCTGATGGTCTGGGTTCTTTCCCTCTCGGACATGGACCTTAGCACCCATGCCCTCACTGCTGGTAAACATTTTATAGCATTCGGAGTTTGTCAGGAATTGGTAGGCGGTGAAGCCCCCGCATCCAATCAGTAGCTCTACCTCTATAAAACTATACCAACGCTGCACCTAAATGCATTTCGGGGAGTACGAGCTATTTCCGAGTTTGATTGGCCTTTCACCCCTACCCTCAGGTCATCCCAAGACTTTTCAACGTCAACGGGTTCGGTCCTCCACTTTGGGTTAACAAAGCTTCAACCTGCCCAAGGGTAGATCACACGGTTTCGCGTCTACTACTACTAACTATAATCGCCCTATTCAGACTCGCTTTCGCTACGGCTCCGATCCTCAAGATCTTAACCTTGCTAGTAAAAGTAACTCGTAGGCTCATTATGCAAAAGGCACGCCGTCACCCATAAAGGCTCCGACCGCTTGTAAGCGTATGGTTTCAGGATCTATTTCACTCCCTTATTCAGGGTTCTTTTCACCTTTCCCTCACGGTACTGGTTCACTATCGGTCTCTCAGGAGTATTTAGCCTTATCGGATGGTCCCGACTGATTCATACAGGATTACTCGTGTCCCGCACTACTCAGGATACTACTAGAATTAATGATCTTTACTTATACCAGGCTATCACTGTCTATGGCTCCTCTTTCCAAAGGATTCTAATTCATTACACAACTCATATCGTAGTCCTACAACCCCGATACTGCCGTAACAATATCGGTTTGGGCTAATCCGCGTTCGCTCGCCACTACTAACGGAATCACTATTGTTTTCTTCTCCTCCGGGTACTTAGATGTTTCAGTTCTCCGGGTTCGCCTCCTCGAAAGGATACTATATCTTCAATATAGTGGGTTGCCCCATTCGGATATCTGCGGATCAATCAGTATGTGCCTGTCCCCGCAGCTTTTCGCAGCTTATCACGTCCTTCTTCGCCTCTGAGAGCCTAGGCATTCCCCATACGCCCTTAATTAGCTTATGTCTCTTGCTTTAACTTGCTCTTTTAGTTTTTGTCTGTACTAATAAAGTAACTAAACTAGTACAAACCTCTTTTATTATCACATATTATTAATATGTGCTCGTATTTTTAAATCAATATGTCAATGAACGTTTTTCCTATTATCAATATAAAAGCGCTGAAAATAAAAACTTTTTCACTACGTGAATCCTGTGTTTTATTAACTAACCATCCTTATATCTAAAGAATCGTGGAGAATATCGGAGTCGAACCGATGACCTCCTGCGTGCAAGGCAGGCGCTCTAGCCAGCTGAGCTAATCCCCCATTAATGGAATTCTGAATGTCGAATTTAGAATTACGAATAATGTGACTTAAACTCTATCTTCTAGAATTTCCT
>CANNFM010000036.1 GCA_947503835.1 uncultured Aquimarina sp. | reverse complement strand
CAAGTGACCCTTGCCCCTCAAGATATTGATAACGGCTCCTTTGATAACTGTGGCAGTCTGGCCTCCATGGCCTTGGATACCACCACCTTTGACTGTCCCGAACTGGGCAATTATACCGTGACCCTTACCGTGATCGATACCGACGGGAACCAGGCAAGCGGAACCGCCACGGTGACCATAGAGGGTGCGGACATGAACGGGAACGAGATAGCTGACCAGTGTGAGTTTGTGGTATCGACCACAGGGGGCTTTTCCCCCAATGGGGACGGAATTGCTGACACATTGGTCATAGATGGCATTGAGGAGTACCCCAACAACATCTTACAGGTGTTCGATCAATTGAGCAGACTGGTCTACCAGGCCAACGGTTACCAAAACGACTGGGACGGCATCCCCAACCGGGGCAACAGGACCCGCACCCGCTTGCCCGTAGGGTCCTATTTCTACATTATAGACCCCAACCAAGAGGGTATCAAGGCTGTTTTAGGTTGGGTATATATCAACTATTGACCAACGATGTAAAAATCAAACGGGAAAGGAGAGACCTATACCGTTCTTATATTTTTTGATTGTAATTGTGGGATAACCCGGATTGGTGTAAAACAGCACTGGGCCCGATACTGATAACGGTCCATTGAATGCCTCATTGGGTTAGGGTCCTGGGTATGTTCAGGGCTCCTGTATTTGCATTGTCTATTATTTCTAATCGGTCGGGGTTGCGGTTAATTACTTTATACGTGATAGCATTACGGGGAAATTCGTCACCAACATTTTGGCCATACCCGGTAAGGCTCGTTAATATCATAAAGATGGCAGCTATGATTAATTGTAATTGCTTTTTCATTTGAGAAGTTGTTTTTTTAATCTTTTGAATATTATTTAAAAACTAAAAAGAACCATACAAGGGGAATAATCCAATAATTAGTGTCCAATCCCTTTAAAAATGGGATTTTACATGGTGTTTTGGGGATTTTGAAAGGACTCGAATGCGGTTTTGCGGCGCTGCTCTTACAATAGATACGTGCACACGGACCTTCAAAACTTATCTTTACTTTATCCATAAAAGTGCCGACGTTTTTTATAGAGCGGTCAGTGCCCGGACCAAGGATGGACAAACGATCTTCAAAAAATATGTCTTTCATCCTCTTATCACTTTTAATAGACTGTTTGTCCCGGTTTTAGTCGATATGGACACTTTTTATCGTCGGCCTTGTGCTAAAACCCCATCTTTGCATCAAATAAAGGGTTATCCAACAACAAGTATGCTCAATGGAGTGATGGCGTAGGGCCAAATCAACCATTGATCTTATAATGGTTAACCGTTTTTCATACTTTATTGGGTTAATAGTAACGGCGAGGATTTAGGACAATGGTCCTCGTCGTTTTTTGTGGGACAAGACCCGCCAAGCATGCCTATAATACACCGCACAAGGTGTTTTAAAATATGTGTATGCCTTTATATGGGGGCATCTGTTCCTAAATGATTAACAGAAGAAGCATATTTTGGTATGTATTCGAAAATGAAGATTCCACTTATTTTACAGATTTGATAAATAAAGTGTTGAAATGAATTGAAGCTGGGACTTTGTAAAATTATTTTTTGCGCAAAACTTTATAGGACATTTTTCAGTTAAATGCTGACTCCGCTTAAAGGTTAGAACTCTATATTACAGTTCAAAATGTCTATGAATCTAGGTTTGATAATTTTATAATTGCATCAGTTTTTTTATGCACCACATTGATTATTTGGTAGATAGGTTTTGTAAAATCGTCCATGTATAAGTTACAGATGTCCATTCTACAACCTTTAGATTAGTTACACATTTGCACTGTAACAAAATGATAAATTATTGAAAAAAAGAATACTATTAAAAATAGTGATCCCGGTCTTGTTTCTGGGATTTTCAATTCAATTATTTTCTAAATCAAAACATAATACTATTATGAAACACAGAAAGAAAGAAACGATTGGACTATTAGTCACAATGAAAGCCAAAGCTGGTAAAGCAAAGGAAGTTAAAGATTTTTTATTTAGTGGATTACCACTAGTACTACAAGAACCTGAAACGGTATCTTGGTTTGCCTTTCAGATAGACGACAGCACTTTTGGTATATATGATACTTTTGAGGTTGAAGCAGGTAGACAAGCGCATTTAAGTGGTGAGGTTGCAAAAGCATTATTAGCTCATGCTGATAATTTATTGGAAAGTTTTGATGTAAGCATGAATATTCGACCGGTCAATGTGATTGCTTTTAACCATAAACTTGGAACCCAAAAAAAAGGGTTGTTGGTTATTATGAATGCTAAAGCAGGAAAATCTGAGGCTGTGGAAAATTTTCTAAAGACTGGTAAGCAACTGGTCGCCGATGAGCCCGAGACATTAGCATGGTATGCTTTTAAATTAGACGATACAACATACGCTATATTTGACACTTTTGCCAAGGACTCCGGAAGGGAGGCCCATCTAACAGGTAAAGTAGCTGCTGCACTTATGGAAAATGCTCCTACTATGTTGAACGATTTTAAAGCCACAGCTATTCAAAAGATAGATATTTTGGCATCGAAATAATGGCGTTTACCATAGTTAGAAAAGGAGCATCAATTAAAATGCTCCTTTTTTGTGATATATAGACATATAAATGTTTAAGCTTGGTTGTATACCTACAAGAGATTGGCTCATAACTTTTCAAGTTTGGTAAACCCAACTGTTTTTTGGTACATATCTGGTGAAACGCCTACTTTCTTTTTAAAAAATCTGTTAAAATAAAATTTATCTTCATGCCCTAAAGCAGCTGTAATTTGCTTTACTGGTTTAGAGGTTAAATACAGTTCCCTTTTGGCTGCTATTATAATTCTATTGGCTATTAAGGACGTAGGGGTTTGGTTTAAATATTTTTTTGTTTAATTTTAATAACACAGTTTTCTTATGAAAGATTTAAGGAAACAATTTTTGAACAGTGGTTTACTGGATGGTCTAAAGACTGAAACCGAATTAACCAGTTTACTAAAACAACTTCATAGTACCGCTTTAGAGTCCATGTTACAAGGCGAACTTGATGCTCACCTGGGGTTTCCCAAAAATGCTAAGAGTATTGCTACTAATACACGGAACGGAACGAGTACCAAGCAGATTAAAACTGAATTTGGCAAAAGTGAAATAGCTGTTCCAAGAGATCGTCAAGGTAACTTTGAACCTGTCGTAGTTCCTAAGCACAAGAGTAACTCATTATCGGTGGAAAATATAGTCATCTCACTTTATGCAAAAGGTATGAGTGTATGGGATATTGAAGACGAAATTCAGGAGATCTATGGGTTTAAGCTCTCTACTTCTGCTATTTCAATTATTACCGATAGAGTTATCAACACGTTTTAGATTGGCAGAATAGGCCATTAGAAAATGTCTATTGTGTTGTAGGGATGGACGGAATTGTTTTTAAGGTTAGACAAGCAGGAAAAGTAATCAATAAGACCATTTATCTAGCTGTGGGGTTAAATCGTGAAGGGCATAAAGAGTTATTGGGAATGTGGCTTGGACATAATGAGTCTGCTGCATTTTGGCAAGGTGTACTTACCGACTTGAAGGCTCGTGGTGTAGAAGACATATTAGTTACTGTAACCGACAATCTAAATGGTTTTATCCAATCTATCAAAAATGTATTTCCTACAACAGACACTCAGATCTGTGTAGTTCATCAAATACGTAATAGCGCACGCTACGTAGTCTGGAAAGATAAAAAAGCTTTTACTGGGAGATATGAAGCATATATATAATGCTCCTAACAAGGAAATGGCTAAAGCAGAACTAGAGCGATTTGCAGAAAAATGGAATGATAAATATCCTTATGCTGTTCAATCCTGGCAAAGAAACTGGAAAGAGCTTACGGTGTTCTTTGACTTCCCATTAGAGATCATAAAAATCATTTACACCACAAACCTTATTGAAAATCTAAATGGCAAAATTAGAAAATATACTAAAAATAAAATGGCTTTTCCAACAGATGATGCACTTAAAAAATCAGTATATTTAGCTTTAATGCAGATTACTAAAAAATGGACAGCTCCAATACATAACTGGGGACTAATACTTAATCAGTTCTTAACTATATTTGAAAAACGGGTTCAACTATAAAAAGGTAAACCTGCCGAAATTCTGTTTACACAAAATTTTGGATACTGTCATTAATGACGAGCAATTGTTTTACTATTTCTTCTTCTAAATTTAATACTTATTTACTTATTCAAGTCTAAAGAAACTTATTCATTACAAACATAGGTTAATGATAAGCTAATGAACTTCTTCGACTCCGATAATTACCGGAATTGCTCTAAATAAAAGGATCAAGATCAATTGTTGTGTTTATGCAAATATTCTGGTTAGTCTAAAAAGGAAGAACTCTACATTTTTGACAC
>CANNFM010000035.1 GCA_947503835.1 uncultured Aquimarina sp. | reverse complement strand
TGGACGGGAGGAACCATTGACAGTGGTGCTACGACTTTAAGCCCGGTGATCAGTGCCGCAGGCGTGTATACCTTAACAGTAACCAATACGACGACGGGTTGTTTTGCCAGTGATACAGTGACCATTACACAAGATGTAACTACACCGACTATTAACATAACGAGTGTTCCAACCTGTTCAGTGGATTCATCAACATATTCATTAGAAGTAACTGTAAGCTCAGGAACAGTAACAAGTACAGGAGGAACAGTTACAAACACTTCTGGGAATGTATGGAGTATTAGTGGTGTAACATCTGGAGTTAATATAGATATTACTGCTATAGATGGCTGTCCTCTGATGATATCAGTTAATTCACCTATATGTATAGCGGCTAACAATGATAGCGTAAGTATAGATGGTAATACAGGAGGTAATTCTGTTAATGTAGTTGACGATAATGATATATTGAATAATAACCCTGTGAGTCTAGGTATTGATGTAATGATTTCATCAATAAATGATCCTTTACCTGGTGGTGATGTTAGTTTAGATATGGCAACTGGTGAGGTGTTAGTGTTACCAAATACTCCACCAGGAGATTATACGATCGAATATACATTGTGTAGTATAGTGAATCCATTAATATGCGATGATGCTATGATTACAGTTACTGTTACCGGTGTAATCATTGCAGAAGATGATTTTTTGAATTTAGATGGAGGTTTAGGAGAAACTTCAATTAATGTAATTAATGATAATGATGTATTGAATGGAAACGGGGTTACCTTAGGAAGTGATGTAGCCGTAACTTTAGTAACAGATACTGATCTTACAGATGGCGTAAGTTTAGATTCGACAACAGGTGAGATTACCGTAGCACCAGGAACTCCGGCAGGAGATTATACTATTGATTATAGATTATGTAGTATAAGTACTCCGTCACTTTGTGATGATGCTACAATTACAATTACGGTGTCTGGAAATGCTAATCTGGCTTTAACGAAAACAGGAATTTATGTAGATATAAACGGTGATGGAGTTCCTAATGCCGGAGATGAAATTAGATACATATTTACAATAGAGAATACGGGTAATGTTGATATTACTAACATAATTCTTTCAGATCCATTACCCGGAATTGTAGTTGGAGGAGATCCAATTGATCTTGTCGCAGGTGAAACAGATGACACTAGTTTTACAGCTACTTACATTTTAACAGAACAAGATTTGCTTTCTGGTAATGTAAGAAATCAGGCAACTGTGACAGGTCAGGATCCATCTGGTAATGATGTAACTGATATTTCAGATGATCCTTTAAATGATACTAATATCGATATTGATGATGATGGCGATTTTGAAGATGAAACAGTAACTGTAATTGTACCAGAAGATAATTTAATAGTGTATACGGGTATTACTCCTAATGGAGATGATATTAATGATCAATTTAGAATAGTAGGGTTACATAATTTCCCAAATAATACAGTACAAATATTTAATCGTTGGGGAGTTAAGGTATTTGAACAAGATGGATATGAACAACCAGGAACTAGATTCTTTGAAGGTGTTAGTGAAGGAAGAGTTACGATAAATGATAAAGAAGAATTGCCAGTAGGAACTTACTATTACACTTTAGAATATGAAAATGATAGTGGTATTAGGAATTCTAAAGCTGGTTACTTGTATATCAATAAATAAAAAATGTTTTTAAATAATATATATGTTATTCCCTAATCGAATTGAAATACTTATGAATAGACTATTAACTATATTAATGTTTGGAGCATTAGCTTTTCTCTCCTTTCAGGGTAATGCTCAACAAGATGCACAGTATACACAGTATATGTATAACACTATTAGCGTTAATCCTGCATATGCCGGTAATCGTGGAGTGATGAGTGTAATGGGACTTCATCGTAGTCAATGGGTGGGTCTAGATGGTGCACCTCGTACTCAAACCTTAACGCTTAACACCCCTATTGGTGAAAATGAACGTATAGGTTTAGGGTTTTCGATTGTTAATGATGCGATTGGTCCAACCGATGAAACCTATTTTGATATCGATGTTTCATACACCATACCTACCTCAGAGCAAGGAAAACTGAGTTTTGGATTAAAAGCTGGAGGTCATTTATTAAATGTGGATTTTCAGCAATTGACACAATTTAATACGAACGATGCTTTGTTTGAGAACAATATCGAGAATAAGTTTAGTCCTAATGTTGGTTTGGGAGTGTATTACCATACAGATCATTTTTATTTCGGATTAAGTACTCCAAATTTGTTAGAGACCGATCATTTTGACGAGAGTACTACCGATAGTAATAGTACAGCAGTTAGTTTTCTGGCAGAAGAGCGTATCAATTATTATTTGATTGCTGGTCATGTTTTTGATTTGAGTTCAGAGGTAAAGTTTAAACCAGCGGTATTAAGTAAATTGGTTTTTGGAGCTCCGTTACAGGTTGATCTTTCGGCTAATTTTTTGTTGTATGATCGCTTCACCGTTGGAGCATCTTATCGCTGGAGTGCAGCTGTGAGTGCTATGGTTGGTTTCCAAATTTCGGATGCTATGATGATTGGTTTTGCATATGACCGTGAGACTACAGAATTGGGACAAACCCAATTTAATGATGGGAGTTATGAAGTAATGTTACGTTTTGAACTTTTCAAGAAGTACAACAGGATGTTAACTCCTAGATTCTTTTAATCACATTTTATATATAACTAAAGTATGGGCAAATATTTACTTAAATTAGTGTTGGTTTTTATAATTCTTTTTTCAGGAGACATTATGTTCTCTCAGCAAAGAAAGATAGAAAAAGCCAAAATCCAATACGATAGATACGAGTACATAGATGCTCAAGAAACGTACCTAAAAGTAGCTAATAGGGGTTATAGAAGTGCTGATCTTTTTAAAAACTTAGGAGATAGTTATTACTTCAATAGCCAATTTGATGATGCTTCAAAATGGTATAAAGAACTAATCAATTCTTATCCCGATGATATAGATCCAGAATACTATTTTAGATATGCCCAGACATTAAAGGCTAATGATAATTATGAAGAAGCAAATATATATCTTGATAAATTTGCCAATGTAAGTGCAGATGATCAGAGAGCCAAGATGTATAAAAGTGATCCTAATTATCTTGAACGCATAGACTTTCAGTCTGGGAGATATGAGATAAAGAATATAGCTGCTAATTCACCTTTTTCAGATTTTGGTGCAACATTTTATGGAGAAGATGTAGTGTTTAGCTCATCTAGAGATACGCTTATTTTTAAAAAGAGTATTCATCAATGGAATAATGAAGCATTTTTGCAATTTTTTAAGGCAAAATACAACGCTGTAAATGGAGAACTTTCCAAAGTAAAGAAATTTGATAAAAATATAAATTCAAAGTTTCATGAATCTACACCGGTTTTTACCAAAGATGGGCAAACAATTTATTTTACTCGTAATAATTATCAAGATAAAGAATTAGGCAGGGATAAATTAGGAACGAATAAATTAAAGATATATCGCTCTTTTAAAAATGAAGAAGGAGAATGGTCTACTCCAGAGAGTTTACCGTTTAATAATGACGAATATTCTGCGGCACACCCTACATTGAGTGTAGATGAACAAACATTGTATTTTTCTTCAGATATGCCTGGAGGAAAAGGCTTATCGGATATATACCAGGTGGCTATAAACCCTGATGGAACATTTGGTGAACCTAGAAATTTAGGAGGTCGAATTAATACAGAAGGAAAAGAAACGTTTCCATTTGTTAGTGATAATAATGAACTATATTTTTCTTCTAATGGCCAGATAGGATTAGGAGGGTTAGATATATATGTAACTCATTTAGAGCCAAAAACAAAACAAGAAGGAGAAATTACAAATGTTGGTAAACCAGTAAATAGTACTAAAGATGACTTTGCCTTTATTATTGATGATACAACTAAAAAAGGTTTCTTTTCTTCTAATAGAGCAGGTGGAAAAGGAGGAGATGATTTGTATAGTTTTATAGAATTAGAAGAGTTAAAGAACCTATGTGAGATTACTATAACGGGGGTGGTTAAGGATAGTGAAACAGAAGAAATTATTTCTGGAGCTAAAATTACCATATTTGATGAAGATAGTAATGTTATCGAAGCGATCATGGTTGGTGATGATGGGGTATATGCTTCCTCAAATAAAATCGAATGTAATTCTAAATATTTTATACGTATAGAAAAGTTAGATTATTCAACTGCAGAAATGTTTATCACCACGCCAGATGAAACACAAACAATAGATCTTTCTGATTATAGAGAATTAAAGTTAGTAAGAGAAGTAAAATTAGTTAAGAATGATGCCTGCGAGATTACTATAACAGGAGTGGTTAGGGATGGTGAAACAGAAGAAGTTATCTCGGGAGCCACAGTTACTATATACGATGATGAATATAATGTTATCGAGGTTATTGAAGCCGGTGATGATGGAATATATACTTCCTCAAAGAAAATCGAATGTAGTTCTAAGTATTTTATACGCATAGAAAAAATGGATTACTCTACTGTAGAAATGTTGATTACTACACCAGATGAAACACAAACAGTTGATCTTTCTAATTATAGAAAACTACGATTGGTACGAGAGGTTAAAGTAGTTAGGGTTGGTGATGATTTAGCAAAAATACTATCGCTTAATACCATTTATTTTGACTTTAATGATTATTTAATCAGAGAAGATGCCAAGGTAGAGCTCGCCAAGGTTATTGAGGTGATGAAACAATATCCTAATATAAAGATAGAAATTAGATCACATACAGATAGTAGATCTTCTGCAGAATACAATAAAAAGTTGAGTAGTAGAAGAGCTGTGAAAACGCTGAACTATATTGCAATAATAGGAGAGATAGATAGAAGTCGATTAACGAGTAAAGGTTATGGCGAAGAGGAGTTAATAAACAATTGCGTATATGGTGTAGAATGCTCTGAAGAGGAGCACGAAAAAAACCGTAGAAGCGAATTTATTATCATTGTTCTATGATAATAAAGTTGAGTATATTTTAAAACACCTTAATTTCTAAGGTGTTTTTTTGTTTTTGATCAATTATAATATATTCACTTAAGCTAGGTTATACATTATGAATTGCTATTATGATTTCGTAATTTTGGCGTAATAAAAAATAATGAAAGAAGAAGAAAAAGTCATTTTAGTAAACGAAAATGACGAACAAATAGGGTTAATGCCCAAGTTAGAAGCACACCAAAAGGCAGTATTGCATAGAGCCTTTTCGGTATTCGTTATTAATGAAGAGAATGAATTAATGCTTCAGCAGAGAGCTCATCATAAATACCATTCCCCGGGCCTATGGACCAATACCTGTTGTAGTCATCAAAGAGAAGGTGAAAGCAATATAGAAGCAGGTACCAGGAGGTTACAAGAAGAAATGGGGTTTACTACTTCTCTTAAAGACTCTGTTTCATTTATTTATAAGGCTCCTTTTGATAATGGTCTTACAGAACATGAGTATGATCATGTATTAATAGGTACTTATGAAGAAAATCCTGTGATTAACCCCGATGAAGTAGCCGATTGGAAATGGATGTCTATCGAAAGTATAAAAGAAGATATTTTAGAGCATCCAGAGCAGTATACAGAATGGTTTAAGATCATTTTTGATAAATTTTATTCATATATCACACTATGAGGATTAAAGCATGCAGAAAAGCGCATTTTAATGCAGCCCATCGATTGTATCGTAAAGACTGGAGTGATGACAAAAATCTTCAGATATTTGGTAAGTGTAGCAATCCAAAATATCATGGACATAATTATGAACTTACTGTTGCCGTTATTGGGGAAATTGATCCTGAAACGGGATATTTAATAGATCTCAAAATTTTGAAAGAGTATATTAAAACAGAAGTTGAGGAGTATATGGATCATAAAAACCTGAATGAAGAGGTTGAAGAATTTACTACCTTAAATCCTACTGTAGAAAATATAGCAGTAGTAATCTGGAATCGACTTCGCAATAAATTAGCGTCTAAGTATGATATTGAAGTTACTTTGTATGAGACTCCGCGTAATTTTGTGATTTATAAAGGAGAATAGTTTATGGGATTAGAAATAGGGGATAAGGTTCCCGAATTTATAGCTAAAAATGATAATGGAGAAGATTTTCAAAGTAATTTAATAGTAGGTAAGATTCCTGTAGTGATTTATTTTTATCCTAAAAATTTTACTCCGGGCTGTATTAAAGAAGCCTGTGATTTTAGAGATAGCTATGCCGATTTTAAATCGGTAGGAGCAGAGGTGATAGGAATAAGCTCTGATAGTATAAAATCTCATGAAAAGTTTAAGCGTAGATATAAGCTTCCTTTTATATTCTTGTCCGATACCAAAGGAAAGCTAAGAAAACTTTTTGGAGTAAAATCGGAACTGTTAGGTTTACTGCCAGGTAGAGAAACGTATGTTATCGATAAAGAGGGTGTAATACAACTTAAGTTTAACAGTATGAATGCTAGTAAGCACCTGGATAAAGCAATTGCCAAAATCAAGGAAATCATTAATGAGTAATCCTTCATTATATATCTTAAAATTCAAACCCATCCTTAAAGAAAAAATCTGGGGAGGAACTAAACTGAAGAATTTTCTCAATAAAGATTCTAATACATCTTGTATTGGTGAAAGCTGGGAAATAAGTGATGTAGAAGGAGATTATTCTGTTGTAAGTGAAGGAAGCCTTAAAGGCAAAACATTACATGAACTTCTTATAGAATATAAAGAACAACTTGTTGGAGATAAAAATTTTCAACGTTTTGGAACCAAATTTCCATTATTAGTTAAGTTTATTGATGCTAAAGAAGACCTTTCTGTGCAACTTCATCCTGGGGATGAGATTGCCAAACAAAAGCATAATTCTTTTGGTAAAACCGAAATGTGGCATATTGTTCAGGCAGATAAAGATGCAAATATTATTATTGGATTTAATCAAGTAGTTGATAAAGCATTGTATCAAAAACATGTCGATCAAAAATCAATAAAGGATATTTTAAACTATGAGCAGGTTACCAAAGGGGATACTTTTTTTGTGTATTCTGGACTAATACATGCCATTGGTAAGGGAGTACTTCTTGCAGAAATACAACAAACTTCAGATATTACCTATCGCGTGTATGATTGGGATAGAAAAGATAGCGATGGTAATTATAGAGAGCTTCATCAAAAAGATGCTCTAGAAGCGATTGATTTTAGAAATGAAGAAAAATATAAGATAGAATATAAGTCTGGTAAAAATGAAATCTCAAATTTAGTACGATGCCTTCATTTTATTACTAACATGATAGAAATTGATCAAAACATGGTGATTTCTCATGAAGAGTTTGATTCTTTTGTAGTGTATATGTGTATAGAAGGCGAAGCAGTACTAAAAAATGAAAATACAAGTACTGATATACATATTAAACTAGGAGAAACTATACTAGTTCCTGCATGTATAAAAAGTATTAATGTGTTATCAAAAAGTGCTAAACTACTTCAAACTTATATTTAATTATATTCTAATAGAAAACACTAATTTTGCATAAAATAAATTTGATATGGCAAACAAGAGAGACCTTAAGAAAGATATTAACTATGTGTTAGGTGATATCATCGAAGAAGTGTATGTATGGCAATTGGATAATCCTGATAAAGATGATAAATCAGGAGAAGCAATTATTGATGAAGCAATAACTTCTTTTGATGGATTTATGACCAGAGTTAATGATAGTAAAGTAGAAAATGCCTCAAAACACTTTAAGGCTATTCGTGTAGATTTACAGAAAACTGCAGAAGCTTTAATCAAGAAAGTAAATTCGTTGTAATTTTTTTTAAAAAAGTATTTGCAAATATGATTGTAGAAATTATATTTGCATCGCTTTTTTGCCGATGTAGCTCAGCTGGCTAGAGCAGCTGATTTGTAATCAGCAGGTCGTGGGTTCGAGTCCCTCCATCGGCTCTTTTAATAGAAGCCCTAAACTTTGATGTTTAGGGCTTTTTTTATTTTTAAGCAATAGGC
>CANNFM010000034.1 GCA_947503835.1 uncultured Aquimarina sp. | reverse complement strand
ATACAAATAGCTCCTGCCAGTGACGAGAGATCGTTACATACTATACAAATAGCTCCTGCCAGTGACGAGAGATCGTTGTATACTATACAAATAGCTCTTGCCGGATACATCAGCGAAATACCCGCAGATTTATTATGTATTACTATTTAATCATTAACAATAGTAATTGTTAGTTCTTGCATTAATCGAATCAAAAGATCATCTTGACTTTCTCTATATGCATTAGAGGCTAAAAACACAAATAGGTCTTCTTCTATTAAGTAGGCAAAATCAGCGAAAAAGATACCATTTCCGCCATTATGTTTGGCTGCTGGTCCTTTATTAGTATCAAGTATCCCCCAACCGAAACCTCTATAAAGTATGCTAGTCTCATCCTCTCTAAGGTGTTTTGTATACATTTTTTGTTTACTTACTTCATCGATAAGATCAGCTTTAATGAATTTGTAGTATTGATTTATATCATTTGCAGACATTAATAATCCTCCATTACCTTTTAAGTGCCAATAAGGACCATCTATATCCCAAGGTTGTTCATTAGGTTTCCCCAGGTTAGCTCCAGGCGTGCTTAATACCCCTAAATCGTCATATCCATTAGCAATTATTGTGTCATCATAATCTGGTGATATATATCCAGCAGTTTTCATCTCAGAAGGAAGAAAAACCTGTTCGCTTAAGAATTCCTCATAAGATTTGTTACTTACCGTTTCAATAATAATCCCCAAAATGCTGAAGCCAACATTTGAATATTCATATCGCTTTCCTGGTGAAAACAATAACTGCGTATCAAAGCTTTGGGTGAGATACATTTCTTTGGATATTTCTTCATAGTCATTACCAATTACATCAACAAACCCTGAACTATGTGTAAGTAGTTGTTTGATTGTAATATTCTTTTTGTCTTCTGGAACTTCTGGGAAGAATTTTTCTAAGGTATCTTGATAATCCAGTAACCCAAGTTCCTTACATTTTATAATTCCTATGCCGGTAAACGGTTTTGTTACTGAGCCTATATCAAAAACTGTATTTTCATCAAATTCCATTTTATTTTCTCTATTTGAATAGCCAAAGCCCTTACTGTATGTAATATTTTCTACGGATCCAATATATATGATTCCGTTGAAGTCCTTTTCCTGTTCCATTATTTTATCAATCTTGGATTCAAGAGTTTCTTCAATAACGTTGTTGTTATTATTGCAACCCGTTATAAAAAAAAGAAGTGGTAATACTATGATATTTAGTTTGATCATTTTTTTTGATTTTACATTTATTACGATCAAAACTAAGTAGCATTAACTCAAATACGACTTTTAAAAGGTTGGAAAAAAGTTGGAAAAAGGTTGGAGACAGGGTTTAGTTATTATGTATTGAAGATAAATTATATTGCTGTAAGGAAATCTGCAATTCTTTCTTGTTCTTAACCCCAAATAATTTATAAATCCTGTTTGCATGTGATTTTACGGTAGACACTTCAATAAAAAGTGTTTCACCAATTTCTTTTAGAGATTTGTACTTTAATATTTCACCCAACACTTGCCTTTCTCTTGATGAAAGAAGTGCTAATTTTTGTAAATATGGGTCACAAGACTCTTGAGAAACATGATTTCTTCTGTTTTTGAAGTATAAGAAGATTCCTATAATAGTTATCACAGTACATGACAACAACAATATACTTGGAAACAATTCTATTACTTCTACTTCTATCTGTTTTTCCATAGTTCGATTCAATTGAAATTAACTAAAGATAGTTCCAAATATCTAATAATCAAACTTATAAGTAGCGCCGCCTAATATTTGTATCCCTTGCACAGGAAAATCAACCCAACGCTCATAATTATTGCCTGCCAGGTTACTTCCTTTTACAAAGAATGAAAGCTGATCATTTAAGCGATACCCAAGGTTTATATTGGCATCAAAATATGAATCTAAAGTAACTGATGTTTCAGTAAATATCGGAGCCGCTACTGCACTGTTATCGATATCTTTTCGTTCTCCTACATAAAACAATTGCGTGCCAAAAAACCATTGCTTATTAATTTGATAATCTACCAATACAGATGCTTTTATTTCGGGTAAATTCCATGCTTCTTGCTCATCCTCGGTACTATAGTTAAAATACTCTGCGGTGGCTCCTAATTTGAATTTTTTATTGATTTCAAAATTTAACTCCCCATAGCCTACTAATGTCGTGATATCATCATAACGATATGAAAAAGAATTTCCATAATCATATCCTTCAACCTGAACTATAGGCCTTTGATTGTTTACAAATAAAGGTTTTTCATCTTCAGAAATATAACTTCCTCTAAAATTATAGCTCACCACATCAGATATTTGCCCTTTTAGCCCTACATAAGCATCGTATAAAGTACTAGTTTGCTCTATAACCAATGTAGGAGATACAAATGGATTGGTTTGTACGGCATCTCTATAGGTATTTTGATTCAATTCTCCTTCTAATCCTCCATAAGCAATCACAGATTCCTCTAATAAGCGATACGAAGCCGTGACTTTAGGATATATAAAAAAATCATTATCATCATTTTCTGTATCGATACTATAATATAGTGCTGCTCCTAAATTTACGGTAAGATTGTCTCGTAGTATCACCAAGCTTGGGTTTACACCCAGATTAAGAATACCATATTCATTAGGAATTTGTGTAACCGGATCAAGGTCGCGCTCAAAACTACCATTAAGGTAATCCACAATAAAACCTGTGGTTATTAAAGAATTTCCCATTTCGAATTCGAAAGTAGGTTTAACAACGACATGATGTTCTACAGATTTTAGAGCATCTCCAAAATATCGATAGTTTAACGATGCTTTTTTAATATAGAGATCATCAAACTGAAGTTTTCCTCCTAATTTTACTCCGTAATAATTTTGTTGTGGATCTATTGTGTTAATCTGTTCTTGGGTCAATACAGGTATTTCTGGTAACCCATACCAATTGTATAATTGATGCTCGACTCCTAATTCGATCCCGTAGGTATAATCCCGATTACGCGACGTATAATTAAGATCTAAGAATGTATTATAGTACGTATCATCTAACTGCACCTCATCGATCCCGCCTTGCGAAGAATTATGATGTAAATATAGTCCCAGGTTATCAGAACGATTTACCTGAAAATTACTATAAAATTCTGCTAGAGCCGATGTAAAATTACCAAATCCCAAGGTAGCATAATTATCATAAATCTCTATAGGTTTTGGGCGATCTATATTGGCCGCTCGACCTTTTGCCGGAGTATAGGTAGATGCCACGGGAACCGAGAAAATACTATATCGTACTTGTTTTTTCTGTTGCGTAACCGAATCATTAAGAATCGGGGTAGATTTTACCTTAAATGCATCACTAATGGTAGGCGTATACGCTTTAACGATCACTACTCGCTCTGTCTCTAGCGTTTCGGTGTCTTTTTCTTGTGCTGTGCTCCCCCAACTTACTACTACAAGGCAAATAAAAGGTATTACTTTCTGAAAATATCCAATCATAAGATACAAATCGTTTTAAACTTAATTATTATTGTTCGGTTTGGATGGATGAATTAGTTTTTGACTCTTCAGCTTTGATTTTTTTAAGCTCGCTTGTAGCTTCGTCAACAACATCGGGGTAATCAGAGAAATTATTAATTACACTCTCTAAAATGTATGTAGCTTGGTATGCGTCTTTAAGTCCGTAGAAATTTTTGGCCATTAGGACCAATCCTTTAGAACCGTATAATCGATATCCAGGATAATCTTTGGCCAGTTTTTGTATGGTTTCATTAGAAGCTTTATAATTTCCTTCTTCATTTTTGAAATACGCATTATAATACAATGCTTCGGCCGCGAGTTCTCCTTTTGCTATTTTTTGTACCTCGGCATATGCTCTTTTGGCGCGAATCATATCATTAGTTTGTAAAGCTGCTCTTGCTGTAAATATCTTTGCATCACTTTTTACATCATTCTGAATCTTGGGATTAGCCAATACCTTATCTGCATATTCAATAGTTTTTTGATAATTGAGTAATTGATAATGTGATTTCATCAAATTAGATTGTGCAAAGACAATATTTTGTGGATAGTCGGCATCACTTTCTAATCGCTCCAGTACCGGAATCGCTTTTTGATAGCTACGATTCTCTAAATATACTTGAGACAACCTTGCCGATGCCTGTTCTGTAAACTCTGTTCTGTCCTTTTGTAACACATATTCATAATGGGGTATGCTAGCATCCTTATCTCCTTTTTTGAAATATAATTGTGCCAGATAAAAATGACTTTTTAATGCATGCAGCCCATTAGAGAAATCACCAAGGTATTTCTCGAACCCACTGATCGCTGCATTATCATTATTTTCTAAAAACTGTTTCTCGGCAGCTTCATACGAGGTATTATCCAGATCTGCATCGCTTACATCAACAAAACTTAATCCCTTTACCCAAGAGGCATATTCATCGGTTCTTCCTAGATCTACGTAAATTAATCTGGCTGTATTTACGGCTTGTATCGCCTCATCGGTACCAGGATAATCTGCTACCACTTTCTTAAACTTTGATAAGGCTCTATTCCCCTGATCTCCATTATAAAATACCAATCCTTGTTTTAATAAGGCTTTTGGCACATATGAACTTCTGGGCATATCTCTGATCAAACGATCATAAGCATCTATACCCCGTTCTGTTTTATTTTCAGAAATATATACATCTCCCAAAGCAAACATGGCATCATCCCGATACGTAGATCTAGGATATTGTAATAAGAACATTTCGAGGTCTTTGATTTTTTTTCCATGCTTATTTACAAAGCCATAACTAATGGCTTTTTGATAATGTGCATAATCAGAATCTGGTCCGTTTTTTTCGATTGCTTTATTATACGCCTCCATAGCGGGCCAGTATTTACTAGAAATAAAGTGGCTATCCCCAAGTCTGAGGTATGTATCTGTTTGCCTGCTTTGGTCTACATCATTTTTTTTAGAAAATGTTTCAAAATACTGGGCGGCTTGTGGATACTGCTTTAACTTAAAGTATGTATACCCTACATTATAATCAATATGTCCATATTCTATAGTCGATGATGCCCCTGTGCTTCCTTGAAATTGCTTAAACCCTATTAAGGCTTCATCAAAATCAAGTAACATATAATGACTCTCTGCTTTCCAATAGGTAGCTCTTGCGCCAAAACCTGGGTCTACTTGTTCTTTCAGAGATTTATCAAAATAGGTAATTGCTTCGGTATAGTTGTTTTCATTATATAATTCTATACCGCGATAAAAAGCTACTTTTTGATACACTTCTTTATCGGCAAAATTTCGACTCCCTTCTAAGAGATCCATTGCTTCTTTATAATTCTTTGAAGTAATATATGAGCTAATCAACAACTCTTTTATTTCATCCTCGAACTCAGTATTTGGGTATTGATCTAAATAATTAAGTAAGATGTTTGGAGTGCTCTCATAAGAGTTTCCAATCTCATAACTCAACTTGGCGTAGTTATATAAAGCATCTTCTTTAATCTTGGCTTCAAAATCCATTTCTGAAGCATTCTTAAAGGCATTAAGTGCTTGCTGTTTTTGATCCGTTTTTAGGTACGATTCTGCCAGGTGATAGTAGGCATTTTGTGCAGTAGCATTACGCCCGTCTACAATTTTATTAAATTCTGAAATTGCATTTAGATAATCTCCTTTCTTATAATAGGCATAACCGAGGTAGTAATAATCGGTATTATTCCATTTTCCTTTACGTCCTTTGTATTCTTTAAGGTATGGAATTGCCTTTTCATATTGCCCGAGATTGAAATAACTTTCTCCTATAATTTTGTTCAATTCAGATTTTTCTGAAGGCTTTGATTTTGGTAATTGTACCAGTCCTTCTTTTATAGCATCTTCAAAATTTCCGGACTTAAAATTCATATCACTCTGGAAATACGATAAGTTCTTGTTGTACTGATCCAGATCTTTAACTTCATCAAAAAGTTTATCGGCTTCTTGATAATTATCTCCTTCATAAGCAATAAAACCAAGATAATATTTAGCCTTTGCACCATACTCTGGAGAATCTTGTACGCGATTTAAAAACTTCTTTGCCTCGTTAAATCGCTGAATTTTAAAATAGGCATATCCATTATTGAAATTATATTTTTCTTTTTCGCTTCTACTAAGGTTAGCATCATCAACTTTCTCATACCATTTACGGGCATATGCATATTTTCCATTATCAAAATAATAGGTAGCAGCATCTAGATATGCCGCATTACGTTTAATACTGGTGGGATATTGTACTACAAAATTCTCTAAAAGCTGATCTGCATCTTTTTGATTTAACCACACTGCACAATTTGCTATATAATAGGTACAGTTGGCATCAATATTTTCATCATCTACAACATCTCGCACTTTATCAAAAAGGGTTTGAGCTGCTAAAAATTGTTTGTTATTATATAGCTCTAGTGCTTGGTTATAGAGCACTAATTCGTTAGTATAGATTGCAGATTGCTGTGCAGTTATATTGACCGACAGGCTAATCACAAAAAGCATCGAGGTGATGTATTTGTTCATTTAACTATGGATTAAAGTATAAAAAGTAAATATCGTTTCCCTTAGATATATTTTGAGTTTAAAGATAGCCTATCTTTCATTTTAATAACGAAAGTTTTTAGAGTTAATTACACTCACAATTTATAATTATGAATTCTTTATGAATGTTGTAATCCTAAAAAAGGATTGAAATTAAAATATTTACTTCAAAAACCGGTTATCAATTTAGGGTTCGTTAAAAACTATTTTGGATACTCATCTTTTTACCAGAAAACTTTTTATTTTTACCAGGTAGTATTAATTGATAATCATAAACTATGTCCAATACGGTATTAAGCCTTAAAGATGCTTCAATTTATCAACGCGAAAGCCTAATTCTCTCTGATGTTAATGTAGAAGTTAACAAAGGAGATTTTGTATATCTTATTGGTAAAACCGGTACAGGAAAAAGTAGTTTTATGAAAACCTTGTATGGGGATCTTCCTCTATTAGAAGGTGAAGGAAGTATTGTTGATTTTGATTTACCTACGTTACAGGAAAATCAAATACCGTTTCTACGCAGAAAATTAGGTATTGTATTTCAAGATTTTAAATTACTTAATGATAGAACGGTAAAAGATAATTTGCTCTTTGTACTTAAAGCCACAGGATGGACAGATGAAATAGCGATGGATGACAAGATTGATAGTGTTTTAGACAAAGTAGGTATGAAAACCAAAGGGTTTAAATTTCCGTATCAATTGTCGGGAGGAGAGCAGCAACGTATTGCAATAGCCAGAGCTTTATTAAATGACCCCGAATTAATACTTGCAGACGAGCCCACTGGAAATCTGGATCCACAAACTTCGGTTGAAGTTATGGAAGTATTACAAGATATTAATAAGAATGGCAATACTATCCTTATGGCCACGCACGATTATGCTCTATTACTTAAGTACCCATCCAAAACTCTAAAATGCGATGGTCATAAAGTTTTCGAAGTTGTACAAAGAAAAGGGTGATCTCTACATTAACGATTTCATTATCTCATCCAAATTATTAGATTGATAGTCAATAAATAATTTCAGAAAAACATTTCTAAATATTACGCAAACGTTATAGTTTGTGTATTTTATCGATAATAAATTGCTTTTTACCGATTATTTATTGGTTTATACAAGTTCAGTTACGTTGTATCTTCTTACATTTGTACTATAAAAATAAAGAAGGCATTTCGCCCCAAATAAAGAAAAGCCCCAAAATTACCCTAAGATATTTGGATTAGCCCAAATCATACCCCAAAATATCGACTATAAATCCCGAGCCCCCCTCTCGGGATTTTTTTTATCCAATAATCTCACTACAATCTACATATGGATCAAGATCAATTGTTGTGTTTATGCAAATATTCTGGTTAGTCTAAAAAGGAAGAACATATCACTATTCACAAAACATTAGAAAAAATCTACTCTCATGTTTATTACTTTTCATTTTATAAAACTTTCTTTCAATAAACCTAATAAAGTATTACAAATTGTGTATTTTATCGATATAAAAATGTATTTTACCGATTATTTGTTGATTTTTACAAGTTATGACTAGATACATCTTCTTACATTTGTACTATAAGAATTAAAGAAGTGATTTATACACTTCACCCCAAAATAAAAAGCCCCAAAATTACCCCAAAATATCAACTATACATCCCGAGCTTCCCCACTCGGGATTTTTTATTTTTAGCCCTTCATGTAATTTTGATTCCTCATATACAAGTATTAAAATTTTTATAAAACTTGGATTAAGTTGTAATACGACAAAAATTCTATCGTATCTTAATAGTAGATAAAAAATTGTATCATTTAAAAAGTAGGGAAATGAAATTATTTTATGGAATTATGATTGTAGATCTCAAAGCTCTAAAGTTTTTTTTAAAGCAATTGCCCGGTGCTAGTAGATATGCAATGAGAAAGTAGAACGCTTTTCGGCAGTATACTGATTAGATTAAGACCCTTTATTAGTTACCTACAAAATAAAAGAGGCTGTCTAGAAAGATTTAGGCAGTCTTTTTCATTTTAGGCTTTATTCTGGTTTTAAGCTTTGGATTT
>CANNFM010000033.1 GCA_947503835.1 uncultured Aquimarina sp. | reverse complement strand
TTTAAACTTTCTGAAATATTCCCCAATCCGTTGGGGTCTATTTGAAAATCCCGTATCGTTGGAGTCTCCGAAGCGGTATCCAAAGGAGTGCCGTTTTCTGTAATTCTATCTGACATTTTTTTAGATTAAGAGGTTTGTATTTAATTGATTTTAGGAAATGCTGTTAAAAAGACGAAAAACTGGCGGGAGGTGGCGCTTCTGGTAAACTATGGTCTGGCAATATATCTTTTGGTCTGAGACCAAGTTGACAGCTCAAATAAAAGTCATCGTTGACCCTGTAGGCCTCCAACTCCACAGGAACCGTTTCCTCTTTTCTGAAATAATAGAACGTGGGTTTTTCTTCCGGTAGCAGTACACTGACGGCCACTACCCTATCTGTACCACTCATATTGGGAGGGGATGCATGAAAAATGTTTTGGTCGAAAACTATAGCCTGTCCATATTTTGTGGGTAATGGTTTTAGGTAATGTGTCCTTAATTCTTTTTCCCTGGCCAATAGTGGAAAAGGGGTACCCGCAGCCCGTTCATGGCGGTAATCTAAATGACTTTTAGGCACGACCTGTAAGTTACCATTAACTTTGCACGTAGGTACCAGGGGCAACCAAAAGCCCAATGCGGGACGACCACCTGGCTGTATCATGGATATGTCTTGGTGCAAAGGCATTTCTCCCTCTCGTGCTTTCGAGTTTTTTACCGCAAACCCACAACAAATCTGACGATATGATTTGAAATAATGCTTGATTACGCGTTCCAGAATTTTAGATATTTTTTCATGAATCGATTTTCGGTGTTGGGGATCCAAAATTAAAATTGTAGCCGAAAAGCCCGATCTATACTTGGATGATACCGTTTGATATAAATCGAAAATCTCTTTAAGGATTTCGGAAGAATCAATATTCAATATTTGATAGCCTTTTTCGGCAAACCGGACATTGGATTGTTCATCACAAAAAATGTCCCAATTAATATTTTCTTTCATATTTATAAAACCTATTTAAATGTGTTTATTCTTAGAAAAGCCCTTATCAAATGCCACCATACGATTATGATCGTTCTGGGAATTTCGCCAAAAACCAACCTGCCAAAAGTTACACGATTACCTTTAACAAGAATGAGCTGTCCCTGATGTTCTGCATATTTTTCATATAGCCTGTTTGCCGATTCGCCTTCAATGGGAACTCTTTTTATACAGCCCAATGATAAAATTACAGCCAGTTTGGACATCCATTGACAAGGTGGGCAGTAACTTTTATAAAACAATGTGGCTCTAATATGTTTCATTACTTTGTTATGCTATATGTTGTTTAAGTACTTTAATGACCGTCGCTGTTGTTATCGTACTCGCATAATCACGGTACAGTTGGCCTTTGGGCACTATCCATGGCTGTTCGCAATCAGGTTCTGTTACTCTTAAATTAAACCCACCGTGCCATCGACCGTCCAATAACTGATCGGCTAAAAGTTCTTTGCTTTTTTCTAAAGTATCGATGCTTCTGTACTGCATAATCCCAATTTCCAATGCCCGTTCAAATGCTGTTGCTCCTTTCTGTTCGTTCAGAATAGCCTTATCGTAAAATTCGTTTTCAAAAAGTTGCATACTTTGGAACAACTCTAGAAAATGATACGTACTATATAGGTGGTTTTTCCACCAATAGCTGGGCCATTGACCATCTTTAGGAGCAATGTCACGTAAATACCCAATGAGTCCCGAACGCCATTGCTCCCGGGTGGTTTGATCCAATCCCAAATAGGCTGTAGCCGTTACACAAGGATGGGCATCTCCCCAATGATCTGTGGATCTATATGTTGAAAATCCACCTGAGGTTTTCCAATGGGAAGCCAAAAATTCGCGATCTTTGGTGTCTATGCTTCTATTTAATTTTTTTAACAATCGCAATGTCCATCCCGTAGAGTCAGCATCTGCTCCTGTTATGGCATTATAACCCCAGCCCCTGGTATAACTTCTATGGTTTTCCAACCAATCTGCCGCTTTGGTTGCAGATACCCTAGCAGATTCAAACCCTGCGATCTCTCCTATTTCGGCCAGTGCGCAACCAACATATGCCGTCACCCATCCTATCGAACTGCCTACGGGCAAATAATAATCTTCCCATGAACCGTTTTCTGCTTGAATGTGGATCAGATACTTCACCGCTCTTTGCAATTTGGTATAGCACAAGTATTTAAAATTGGCTGTATCACTTTCGGCTCTTAAAGGCCATTGTGGCTTCATATATAAATTAATCCTGGGTTTTGAGCTTGTAGAAATTCCCATGCCCAAAAAGGCAACTTCACAGTCGCCATTCAATAGTGGTCTCTCTACTTCAAATGGCTTTAAACCCAACGTATTGGTCAATGCATCTAAAATGGATAGCCATTCCTGTGGTGGTATATCTACACAATGTGCACATAAATCGATTTTTACATCTTCCAAGGCTCCTGTACTTAAATCGAACCCTGCGCTAAATACCGTTCCGGACAATCCCATTTGTTTTTTGCCTATAACTTGAACCAGAAACGCTATCATTCTGGGATCAAGCAGTAGGGGAATTCCCAAATCGCCTAATATTATAGGCTTCTTTAACCTCCAGTATATTTTTGCTCTACCTTGATCTGGAGAAACAGCCTCCAGACCGATACTGGCAGGTATGGTATGTTTTCGAAGTACCTCTATAATCTTTTTGCTTTCTTTGGTATTGGGAAGCACTTTATCCAACCATGTTTGTATGGCATTCCAACTTTCAGAAACTCCCAAAGGGGAGGTATCCAGATACAAAGCAACACCGGGTTCATCTGGTGATGCTCCAATCCAGCAAACTCCTCTGTAAAAGGCATTTAAATTGGTAGGTGTATCACTTAAAATGGTTTCAAATAAATCATGGCAATACCCCCTCAATGAAGTCGTTTTTGTTTCAATAAGTACTTTTTCTAAAATGTCCCGACTGATTGATGTTCTTAATGCAGGTTGGAAAACTTCAGACGCCGGATCGGCGATAAGTCTTAATTTTACCCGTTTGGAATTTGAGGATAGACACAATTGCAAAGGAGATCCATCATTGTTAAGTTCTGACACACCACCAAGGCGAATGTCATCCGGAGCATTAATACCCAAAAGCATTGTACCCAAGCGGTCTATTGCACTGGTGTTTTTAGAAAAGGAATGAGATAAATTCAATAATGTACCTACCTCATTCCCTATATTACATAATTCGTTCATATAGAATTATTAAATGGCTATATACCACAAATTCATGGCCTTTTGGTTCTAGATTCCATAACTTGAATTGTACTCACAGCCCCTTGTCTCGATCCATTGTTGCCTGCTGTTCCTGCAGCTCCTGAACTACCTGCATTACCTCCAGGGGCCCCAGCATCACCAGGAGCACCTCCCTGTCCTCCGGCGCCTCCTCGTCCAACCTCAGATTTTGCAGTTTTTGCAGCAATACTATTCTCATCGGTTGCTGTATACGTTATAGAAACAGTTGTTCCATCGCCACCATTACCGCCATTACCACCATTGCCTCCTTGAGCACCATTGCCTCCATTGCCTCCAATAGATCCTCCGGTACGATATGAACCATCTGAAGCTCCGCTTCCTCCTCTTCCACCTCCTCCACCGGCACCGCCATTTCCACCTTCTCCACCGTCTCCGCCATTGCCCCCAGCACTAAAAGCCGTGATATTACCTGTTAACTGCCCTATATTGAACGTAGCGGGAAAAGCGGCTTCCCCATCATTACCATCTTTCCCATTTGCTCCTGCCGCCCCATCATTTCCATCTCCTCCAGGTGAAGATTTAACCTTGCACCCATAAGCCCAATTACAATGGGCACTTCTTCCGGTTGCGCCATTTGCGCCATTTGGCCCATCATTTCCTGACTCACCTAAGCTACCTGAATTTCCAAGTATTAGTATATCACCTAAATCTGTCTGTCTTATCTCTTTCATTTTAAAATATAATTAATTTGTTTTTGTTAAATTTCGAACGGTCACATTAAAAGTACTTTGCATATTTCTAGCACCAGGAGGAGGAGGAGGAGGAGGATTACCAACATAAATACTTCCGCCATCAATAACTATGGCTTCAAACTCTGCAGGAGCATAGCGAATTATTAAAGGGCTATCTGGTGTTACCACTATTGGATCTTGTCCGCTAGCGTCTATGATGGCTTTTTCATTTTTAAAGCTTATAAATTCTTTTTCTGAATTACTCATATAACTATATTTAATTGTTTATAAATTTGTTTTGCTCTGTTTTGCGAAGACTTCCTATGGTAGCATGACAAATGGTATAGGTTTCCAACTGTCCGTCTCCTTGTATTTCCATTTCGTCTATCAATAAAATTGAAGGATCCCCTTTCACAATTAGGCGAGCTCCTGGTTGGATGACCAACCTACGTATATGGTACAGGGATGCCTCAAAATTCCCGTAATATCCTTCAATAGCTTTAGAGTAACTGGCTACTTTATTCGAATCATTGAAGATATAGATCCACCCAGCCTTTTCAATATCAGATATTTCTTCTTTTGTAAGTTCCTCTTTGGACTTCAACGATTTATGATCCCATGTTTTTGAAGGCATTTCCCAGGTATAGTCATCGGCCAGGTCATTACTACGACCAATCCATAATTTGTACTCATCGATACTTGTCGTGGAAATAACACGGGGGGTAATCCCATTTTCTAAAATAACCGTGGAATTAATTGGAACCAACAAATCATGACCCACCTCAGTAATGTCGAAGCGTTTTTTCTTATTAGTTAATACGTTTGGTGATTCTTTTAGAGTCTCCATCTTACCCCGCTTAAATTGATCTGTAGATTCTTTTAGATCAAATTCTTCAAGAAGAGAATTAAATTCGTTCATAATCTTAAATGTTAAATTTTGCCTACTCTTTACTGGCTTTTCGGCATGCTCCAATGTTTGTATTCTTACACATGCACATGAATATTTTTATTCTTACACGTGTATGATGTTTTTATCTACAACAAGTTTAAATTTATTGTATGTGATATACTAAACAATGGGGCGAAAGCAACTAAATGTGGGACGAATAAACAATGAAGTGATTTTTCGCTAATACATCAAAAGCATAATCCCCAATACCGGTCACGATATAGGACAGGCCTCTGCGGTCTACCGTCGCGGGGATGGTGACGTCCGTCGCTGTGCCCACATAGTCGTGTGCCTCCACTTCTAAGGGGTTTATTCTGGTCACTTCGTAGGTGATGTTTCTAACACATATAGCGTGTCTTGCTATGATATCGCCTAATGATGGTAGTACATTATATCACAATAATTCAGTTTTAACTCAAAACAAGTTAATTGTACCTGGATTATTAAATTTTGATTTCAGATTTAAAAACGCAAGTAATTATACTATTACATTTAAAGTAAGAAATCAAAATTTTAATGAAGAAACAGAAATTTACTCCAGAGCAAAAGGGATATCTGGATTTAGAGAAAAGAGAGAGAAGAACATCAATTTTGCACAGGCAAAATATCATAAAATGAGTTTAGGTGGAAAGAATCGAAAAGAAGTCCACGATTGGTGTCTTGAAAATGAATTTATAGCCCTAGGTTATGGAGACAATGTTGACCACTCTAAATATCTTGCAATAAAAGATTGGGCTGATTTTTGAGACAAATTCAGTAATGAGTATTCATACATGGTAGAATCATCAAAGTACACTGTACAGGCTGTTTATGCTTTTTAAAACATGAAAAAGGATGATTTGGTTGTTATCTCTTTGAGAAACCATATTATTGATGCTGTTGGTGTCATTGCAGGTGATTATGAACACCCCCCCTAATCGGGATTGATATTTTGAAGAAACACATAGCCCGATTTGCACTTAAGAATCTTAGTACTTTGAAAAAATTATTTTCGTTAATTTCTGTACCCCTTTTAATATTTTCTGATGGATAATAATTAGCCTTTCTCTTATAGCAATGACTAAGTATTTCCTATAAGGATGACACGCAAGTTTTTACAAAAGTAATGACCAAGTATTTCTTATAAGAGTGAGCTAGAACTATTCACTATAGCAAGGAGCTAGAATTATTCCTTATAGGGATGAATTAAGACTTTTCTATCTCGTAAATAGTTTTATTCTGTCAATATTGGAAACTGGAAAAGTACTTGCAACCTCTTGCAAATGAAAAGCAGGAAAAAGTAGCAATGAATTTATAGGGGGTATACATTAAATAGCGAAATTAACTAAACTTTTTTGAGTTCTTGTTGAATATGTTTATTCGTTTACAAACGGTTAAATCGGATAATTATATTATTTAACAACTCACTCACCCCCTATTCATTATTCTGCAAAACTATATGAACCCATTAATGAAAAATCTTTCAAAATGGTAATCATTTCTTTTGTGTGTTCATCAGACAAATCACCGAGTCCTTCAAAGGCTTTTAATTCTTCAATAGTTAGTACTCTTAATCCTGTTTTGTCTTTAGATGATTTCATTAATAACAGTTGACTTTTATTCGTTTCTCTAACACGAATATATAAGCCTTGTTTCCTGTTATTAAAGTGATTGAAAATATTGTCTGGCATATTTTTTTTAGTCTCGACCAAGACAAAAAAGTAGTTTTTGAATGTCTGTAAAATATACTTTTCTGCTATTTGGACACATAATTTTCAATACCAAGAAAATATTTTCTATTGCATAATATTAACAAAATGTATATTTCAATGGTACTGAAAGTGTAAATATAAATTCATAGTCAGAAACTGACGAAAGTGAAAATGTCCAATAGCTTCTGTGCTATTGGACATTCTTATTTGCAAAACTTAAGTTTAAATATTAAGTACCTACAAAGTTACTTGGCCCATAAGGATAATTGGCTTAGGGACCAACCCGTCCATACCTTTTTCCCGGTACTTGGAGTACCAGTTGTAGAAGGTGCTCTTGTGGAGCCCTATCTCTTTAAGGGTACGGTTCACACCGATCTCTGAGGTCTCCACAAGACGTATTATCTCGTATTTCTCTGCTTGAGTAAATCGCATATATTTCCTGTTTTTTACTCTAAGCCAGTTGTACTTTTTTTAAGGAGGTGATTGTCCAACATTAACTCAGCAACTGTCTCCTTGAGCTGCGAGTTTTCACTGCGCAACCCCTTTACCTCAGAGGTGTTAGCCTTACGTATAGTATCTCCCATGAGCTGTTTCTTGCCCGCTTCCAAAAAATCCTTGCTCCATCGGTAGTACAGCGCTGGGGCAATGCCTTCCTTTCTACAGATGGCCGATACGGAGTCTTCTCCTTTGAGACCATCCAATACGATACGGATCTTTTCTTCGGCCGAGAACTTTCAGCAGGTCTTTCTCTTGATGTCCTTTACAATTGATTCTGTGGTTTTCTTCCTTGCCATAATAAGTGGATTTAAAGTTAATGATTACATCTTCAAGGCTAGCCTTGAAGAGTATCAAAACTCTCACTTAACTATCTGGCTAAATCAGTCCACTTTTATCTGAAGATTTTCACGCCTAATCCTCAATTCGTCCCTCGTTTGGCTATGTTCGTCACATTTATTTCTAAGGACCATGCTTTAGATTTAAATTTCGCGTTTGACTAATGACTAATAACCTTGAGCACATTAAAAATTAAACCCCACACAGATGATAAAAAAATTACAATCAGGGTTTATCTTTTTATTACTATCAACTGCTTTATTTTCTCAAGACCAAGTTTTTAACACAGATGTTATTGTACAGGGCTCTATGCAGATAGGTGAAAGTGCACAAAACGGATATAGTTTTGGTTTCAACACTTTTGTGATGAGTGAAGATAATCTTAGGATGCTTTTTAATGATACTTCGGGGAGTGGCTCATCTCCATCTAATGATTGGAGATTTACTTTTAATGATAGTAGTGATAGTGGAGACAATTATTTTTCGATTGACGATGCCACTGGGAGAAAAAAACCATTTAGAATAGATGCAGGAGCACCCAATGATGCTTTTCGAATTGCAGATAATGGTAATATTGGTATTGGAGAAACTGAGGAAGGGCTGATGGTGTATGATACTGAAGAAAAGGTACTATATTTTTGGAATGGTACCGAGTGGAGTAGTGTTATTAAAGATAACCTTGGGGATCATACTGCGACTACCATGCTTAATATGGCAGACAATGTGATCCGTTTTGATAACGGAGAGGTCAATGGAATAGAGTTTAATGGTGGTGATCAATATAAAATTGCGTATCGAGAAAGTGCAAACTATGGTTACGAACCTGTTACAGGAGTAAGTATTAAAACTTCTATGAGTGCATCTGCTAATAATGGTTGGACATGGGGGCCTTATAACGCAGCTCCAGTGACCGCAATTAGTACAGAGAGAAAAATGCAAATTGCTTAATAAAGCCCTAAAATATGAAAATAAGATTATTCTACTTCGTTTTTTTATTAGTATTTAGTTTTTCATCCTATGCCCAATACACGGCAATTCCAGATGCAAATTTTGAAGCCGCTTTAGCCGCATATGACGACATCGCAAATGATGGACAAGTGCCTACAGCCAATATCGCAACGGTAACAGAATTAAACGTTACCTATGATCAGATTTCAGATCTTACGGGAATCGAAGATTTTGTGTCCTTGCAGACCTTAATTTGTCATAATAATAATCTAACCAGCCTTGATCTAAGTAGCAACACCGAACTTACCCGATTAGATTGTTATAGAAATCAGCTTACCAGCCTTGATCTAAGTAGCAACACCGAACTTACCCGATTAGATTGTTATAGAAATCAGCTTACCAGCCTTGATCT
>CANNFM010000032.1 GCA_947503835.1 uncultured Aquimarina sp. | reverse complement strand
ATGGTACTACAATCGTGGGAGAGTAGGTCGCCGCCTTCCTTGAAACCCTTCATTACAACAATGAAGGGTTTTTTTATACCCCAAAATTAATAGATATGAAGACAATTCTTTTTTAAATTTAGAATTGTTACTTTAGTAAGTACACTTTCAAAGTCATTATTTTAGTATATAAATCTTGTATGAAAAAGCTATTGCGATATAGTATCCCTGTAATCATTATAACTATTAGTGTATTCTATCTTTATACTAAATATTCTGTAGTAGATAACGGGGAAGAAGCTCCGGATTTTGAGACAGTGCTAGTGGATGGAACATCATTTAGGTTGTCTGATTTACGCGGGACGTATGTGCTGTTGGATTTTTGGGGGTCCTGGTGTCCTCCTTGCCGAAAGGAAAACCCAAAATTAGTAGAATTACATCGAAAATATTCGGATAAACTTACAATTGTAACAGTTGCTCTAGAGAAAGATGATAAACATTGGAAAAAGGCTTCAGAAAAAGATGGTTTCGTATGGGAAAACCAAATAGTGGATCAAAATAGTTTTGTTATGCTTTCTTCAATTGCCAGAAAGTATGGAGTTTCTGCGATTCCTGCTAAATTTTTAATTTCCCCAGAGGGTAAACTGCTTGGCGAACCTTCTTTTGAAGAAATTGAAAATATGTTTTCTTCAGAGAAAGTTGATAAAAAATAACGCCCAATATATGAATCGGAGCAAGACAAGTATACTTGAACCAATCGATCTATTTGGCTTTTTTATTTCTTATTCAATTTATAAAAATTTAGCGCCAACGTAAAAAGGAAATGACCTTTTGATCTAGTACTACATTTTGCTCTGATTTCATATATAATGTTGTAATACGTTTGAATGATTATATTGATTGCCCTTCTTTTCGCTTTATTTATGTCTAGATTTATGATGCGTATAAAATAATATATACAAATCTAGATATCGTTTGTTAATTTCTTCTTGTTTATCATAATCATCATTAGCAACTATTTTGTTTCCTGAAAGATATAACTTAGTCAAACTTTTTAATTCAGTCAATGATTCTGGTATTTGCTCAAAATCATTATTGCATAAATCAATAATTCTAAGTTTTTCAAATGTCAATATCCATTTAGGCACCGTTCTGATATGGTTATTGTACAAGAATAATTTTCTAAGTTGTTTTAGATCTTTTATCCAATCTGGAAATTTATTTAATCCTGATTCAGTTAAATCAAGCTCAAAGAGACCAGACAGCCTACGAATTTCTTCAGAGTTTTTAATTAGTAATTTACTTTCAACTTGTATTGTTTCAAGATTTTTTAGGTTTCTAAATGTATTTGGTAATTTCGAAAACATATTTTCTCTAAACTCAATGTGTTCAAGGTTAATTAATGAACCTATGGTTTTTGGTAATTGTTTTATCTTATTATTGCTTAAATACAGACGTTTTAAGTTTTTTAAGTTTCCAATTGATTCTGGCAAATGAGTTATTAGGTTATCATTTAAATAGATTTCATTTACATTAGTAAGCTTGTCTATCGAAAAAGGGATCTGTTTAATTTTGTTATTAGATAGTTCTAATACTTTTAAATTTGACAAATTTAGAATCCATTCTGGTATATTCTCAACTTGATTATTAGAGAGATTCAATTCTTCTAGGTATTGATATTCTTTTATAGAATCAGGGATTTTTGTTATTCTTTTATTTCGTAAATCTAATTTTTTAATATTTTTCGGATTTGTCACATCTATTTTATGAATATCTTTTTTTATAGGAGTATAAAAATGAGCCAGACTATCAGGCAAACTATCTATTTTTGTTCCCTTTATACCTAGCTTAATTAATCCAGTAAGATTTTTTGAAGATTCTGGTAAATCGGATATACTTGTATACGATATATTTAATATTTTCAAGTTATTTAAACTACCTATTGTTTCTGGAAGATGTTCCAATCCACTGTCAACTAGATTTAATATTTTTAAATTTTTAAGACTTTTTATGGAGTATGGTAAACTGTCTAAGTTGTTTTCCGCTAGGCATAGTACTTCTAGTTTTTTTAAATTTTCAATTGATATTGGGAGCGTTTTAAAATAATTCCCATCTAGATAGAGGCGTTTTAGGTTTTTAAGTTCACCTATAAATTCTGGAACTTCTCCTAACCCGCCTCGGATTACTAATTCCTCAAGGTTTTTTAATTGAATAATAGATTTTGGTATCCCTGATGATACTCTTTTACTATTTAAAAATAATCTACGAACATCTTTCTTATTTGCTAATGCCTCTTCCATCGAAGTATATTGCTTTACATCTAATTCCGGAGGATTATGTTCACCTTCTATTTGAGCATTAGTATATTGAATGAGCAATAGAAGTAAAATAACTAAATGTTTCATTTTGATTAGTAATAATTATTGGTTTTCAATTTCACAAATATATTACAACACTAAGGTAAAGAGAAATAAAAGCCTAGATTGAATAACAATCTAGGCTTGTGCATAAGTATAAATAATACTTTACTAAATTAATCTTTAAGAATACTTCTGGATATTACAATTTTCTGAATCTCACTAGTTCCTTCATAGATCTGCGTAATTTTAGCATCTCTCATCATTCGTTCAACGTGATATTCTTTTACAAAACCATTACCACCATGTACTTGAACAGCCTCAACAGATACTTCCATAGCGGCTTGAGAAGCAGCTAGTTTTGCCATAGCACCAGATAAGTCATAATCTTCGTGATTGTCTTTATCCATAGCAGCTTTATAAACCAACATTCTAGCAGCTTCAATCTGTACATGCATATCGGCAAGCTTAAAGGCTATTGCTTGATGATTCATAATTTCTGTTCCAAAAGCTTTTCGAACTTTAGAATATTCTTTTGCTAATTCGTATGCCCCTGCAGCAATACCTAAAGCTTGTGCAGCAATTCCGATACGACCACCTGCAAGAGTTTTCATTGCAAATTTAAATCCGAATCCATCTTCACCAATACGGTTTTCTTTTGGGACTTTTACATCATTAAAAATAAGCGAGTGAGTGTCACTACCACGAATTCCTAACTTATCTTCTTTGGGTCCTATTTCGAAACCTTCCCATCCTTTTTCAACGATAAAGGCATTAATACCACGATGCTTTTTTTCTTTATCAGTTTGAGCAATTACTAGATAGTAGTCTGCACTTCCGCCATTGGTGATCCAGTTTTTTGTTCCGTTAAGGATATAATGATCACCTTTGTCAATAGCTGTAGTTTTTTGAGAAGTTGCATCACTACCGGCTTCAGGTTCAGATAAACAAAAAGCACCAATTGATTCTCCTGTAGTAAGTTTAGATAAATATTTTGCTTTTTGCTCAGGAGTTCCATAGGTATCCAGACCCCAACATACTAAAGAGTTGTTTACAGATACAATTACAGAACAAGATGCGTCAATTTTGGATAATTCTTCCATTACCAAAACATAAGAAACAGTATCCATTCCACCACCACCATATTCTGGAGAGGCCATCATTCCTAAGAAACCAAGTTCTCCCATCCTTTTTACTTGCTCGGTTGGGAATTCTTGTTTGTTGTCACGCTCAATCACTCCAGGTAATAATTCAGCTTTGGCAAAATCGCGAGCAGCATCGCGTATCATTAGTTGTTCTTCGGATAGTTTAAAGTCCATTTTTATTTGTGATTTACTGTGCGTGCATAACACGCAATTCGTACTTTTTGATGAAAATAAATCGAGATAACTTCGATATTTTTATTAATCTTACAAATATAGTTGATAATATGATAGTTTTAGTGTTTTTTTGATTTTTTGACAACAGGATTTTTTATCATAGAATTTTGATTATTCTTTTTAGAATGACTTAAAAAAAATCAAAAGCTACTAAGTGAAAAAAGTATATTTATAATGCTGTAATTTTATTTTTATTTAAGCTTTTGCCATGTTTAGTTTTTTATATTTGTGAGGTCGCACATTGACTACAGTTCAATTTATTGTAATATCTTTTAATATGACACAACTCTAACCTCCGTTTGGGGGATTATTTTATTGTTAATATGTATAGAAACACTACGGGTGTTGTTTTTTTGAAGAAGAGTTATATACTCAATGAATTGAAATTTTATAAATGAAAGAGTTATTAAATAAATACGAAAATAAAGTTCCAGAAATTGTTTTCAACTGGAGAGATTCTGAAACCGAAGCAGAAGGCTGGACTGTTATAAATTCACTAAGAGGTGGTGCTGCAGGTGGCGGTACTCGAATGCGCGTTGGATTGGATATGAACGAAGTGCTTTCTTTAGCAAAAACTATGGAAGTAAAATTTACGGTCTCTGGTCCAGAAATCGGAGGAGCAAAATCCGGAATTAATTTTGATCCTAATGATCCTCGAAAAAAAGGAGTGCTTAGGCGCTGGTATAAAGCAGTGTCTCCACTTTTAAAAAGTTACTATGGTACTGGTGGTGATCTAAATGTAGATGAAATCCATGAAGTTATCCCGATAACCGAAGAGTGTGGAGTATGGCATCCGCAAGAAGGAGTGTTTACCGGGCATTTTCAACCCTCAGAAGCTGATAAAATAAATAGGATAGGACAATTACGACAGGGGGTAATTAAAGTATTGGAAAATACTACATTTTCTCCAGATGTTTCCAGGAAATATACGGTAGCAGATATGATCACTGGGTATGGCGTGGCCGAGGCGGTACGACATTATTATGAGATCTATGGCGGTGATGTAAGAGGTAAAAGAGCCATAGTACAAGGTTTTGGTAATGTAGGTTCTGCGGCAGCATATTATCTTTCTGAAATGGGAGCAAAAGTTGTTGGTATTATTGATCATGCTGGTGGGCTTATAAAAGAAGATGGTTTTTCTTTTGAAGAGATAAAACAGTTATATTTAAATAAAAAAGGAAATAAGCTTTATAGTGATTCGTTGATTTCATTTGAAGAAATGAATGATAGGGTATGGTCCTTGCCAACAGAGATTTTTGCACCTTGTGCAGCATCCAGATTGATTACTAAGGATCAGATTTCTCAAATGATTGGTGCTGGTTTAGAAGTAATTTCTTGCGGAGCTAATGTTCCTTTTGCCGATAAAGAAATATTTTTTGGCCCCATAATGGAATATACAGACGAAAGAGTCAGTTTAATACCAGATTTTATCTCTAATTGCGGTATGGCAAGAGTATTTGCCTATTTTATGGAGAGAAGAGTTCAAATGACCGATGAAGCCATTTTTATGGATACTTCAGAAACTATAAAAAAAGCGATTCAAAACACGTATAATGATAGTAAGGCAAAAACTAATGTAAGTAAAACAGCATTTGAAATAGCACTCAAACAGCTAATATAATATTAACATATAACCAAGTACAACTATGTTCAAGTATTTTCTAGGTAATAGCCCGAAATGGTTTAAAGCCTTAATGATCGGATTTTTAATTTTTAATGTGTTTTCTTATTTCGTTTTAGGACCAACGGTTACAGCTTGGTTGTTTATTGGAGAGTTTATTTTTACTCTGGCAATGGCATTAAAATGTTATCCATTGCAATCGGGTGGATTATTAGCAATAGAGATATTAGCATTAAATCTTACCACCCCAAAGAACGCATATCATGAAATTGATCAGAATCTAGAAGTAGTATTGCTTCTGGTTTTTATGGTAGCAGGAATATATTTTATGAAGCCTTTACTAATGTATATTTTTAGTAAAGTATTTACCAAAATAAAATCTAAGATGGTATTGTCTCTGTTGTTTGTGTTTCTAGCAGCAGTACTTTCGGCATTTTTAGATGCTTTAACCGTTACTGCTGTTTTAATAAGTGTAGCTGTTGGGTTTTATGGAGTGTATCATAAAATTCATTCGGGTTCTGGTGATTATGATGAGAGTGGAGTATTGGATAGAAGAGAATTAAGTGGAGAGACTCTAGAACAATTTAGGAGCTTTCTAAGAAGTTTGGTGATGCATGGAGTTGTAGGTACTGCGCTTGGTGGAGTTTGTACATTGGTTGGTGAGCCTCAAAACTTGCTTATTGGTGAGCGAATGGGATGGGACTTTATAGAATTTTTCTTAAAAATGGCTCCGATTTCATTACCAGTTTTTGGGGCTGGGTTAGTTACAACAGTAATTCTAGAAGCTACAGGATGGTTTGGTTTTGGTGCAAAATTACCAGAAGTTGCAAGAAGTATTATTGAACGTTATACCGAAGAAGAAGATGCTGATAGGTCTGATAAATCAAAATATGGGTTAATTGTACAGGCAGTATCTGCATTGCTTTTAATTGTTGGATTGGCACTACATTTAGCACCAGTTGGATTAATAGGATTAGCACTTATTATTGTTCAGACTGCTTTTATGGGCATTACCGAAGAACACCAGTTAGGGAAAGCGTTTGAAGAAGCACTTCCGTTTACAGGATTGATTGTGGTCTTCTTTGTGATTGTAGCAATGATTCATGATCAGCACTTATTTACACCAATTATTGATTGGGCATTGTCCTTAGATCCAGGCAAGCAACCTTCAATGTTTTATATTGCTAATGGAGTTTTATCTATGATTAGTGATAATGTATTTGTAGCTACCGTGTATATTGGTGAAGTAAGACAAGCTTTTGATAATGGAGCAATATCACGAGAACAATTTGAGAAATTAGCAATTGCGATTAATACCGGAACAAATTTACCTAGTGTTGCAACACCTAATGGTCAGGCAGCATTCTTATTTTTATTAACCTCTTCTTTGGCACCGCTAATAGGGTTGTCATACATGAAAATGGTAAAAATGGCTTTTCCATATACAATAGTACTTGGAGGGATAGGTTTATTAGGAATAATATATATGTTATAAACAAAAAAACATATACTTAACCTACAGAAATAACGTTAGTATACTAACACTAAATTAACAAAACTAAAATGATGAATTTATTTTTTATGCTTGGTGCTTTAGCCCAAAAAACCAGCGAGTCAGTTACTAATGAAGACAATTCACTGTCCATTATGGATCTATTGCTTAGTGGGGGAACAGGAGCTGTGGTCATTATATCTATTCTTTTTGTATTACTATTTGTAGCAGTTTATATATATTTTGAAAGGATTTTTGCTATTAAAGCAGCGTCAAAGTATGATGAAACATTTATGGATAAGATTCGGGATAGTGTAGCAAGTGGTAAAATAGAAGCAGCAAAGATTCTATGCGCTCAGACGAATAATCCAGTCGCCAGATTAACTGAAAAAGGAATTTCAAGAATAGGTCATTCTTTAGAAGATATTAATAAAGCTATTGAAAATGCAGGTAGATTAGAAGTATATAAGTTAGAAAAAAACGTTAGTATTCTTGCTACAGTGGCTGGTGCTGCTCCAATGATAGGTTTTCTTGGTACAGTAATTGGTATGATTTTAGCATTCCATAATTTGGCTTCAAGTGAAGGTACAGCAGATATGGGAGTTTTAGCAGAAGGTATTTATACGGCTATGACAACTACCGTTGGAGGATTGGTAGTAGGTATTATAGCGTATATAGGATACAATCATTTGGTGGTACGTACAGATAAGGTTATCCATAGTATGGAAGCTAATGCTGTTGATTTCCTTGATTTATTAAACGAACCTGCATAATATGAATTTAAGAGGAAGAAATAAAGTAAGTCCAGAGTTTAGTATGTCGTCAATGACAGATATTGTATTTCTGTTATTAGTCTTCTTTTTACTAACATCTCCTGCAATTACTCCTGAAGCTCTAGATTTGGTATTACCAAAAGCTAAAGGGAAGAGTTCTAATGCCCAAAATATATCGGTTAGTATTACAAATAAGTTGCAATATTATATAGATCAAGAAAGGATTAGTCAAAGTACATTAGAATCTACATTAGTCTCTCGCTTGGAAGGACAAAATGAACCTACTATTATTCTTAGGGCAGAAGAAGGTGTTCCTATAGAAAAAGCAGTGAGTGTAATGGATATAGCAAACAGAAATAAGTTTAAAATTATATTGGCAGTGAAACCCAATTAGAGATGATAAAGCTAGATACAAAACATAAAAGAAAGTCCTTTGCACTAACAGTGGTTTTGCATTTAGGGATTATCTTTTTGTTGTTTTATCTGAGCTTGAATTATATAGCTCCTGAGGAAGAAAGCGGTATTGCTTTAAACTTCGGGACTACTGCTATTGGTTCTGGAAAATTACAACCCACGAAACCTATTAAATCATCACCCAAAAAAACTACTCCAGAGACTACTTCATCAATTTCAAAACCTCAAGAGGATGTTCCAGAAATTAAAGAAAAAGTAGTTACACAAGAATTAGAAGATGCACCGGTAATAGAGAATAAGCCAAAAAAGAAGCCTAAGAAAAAGGTTGAACAACCTATAAAAACACCTGAAAATAAGGCTGTAGAACAAAAAACCGTCAAAAAACCGGTAGAGAAACCTGTTAAAAAAGTAGAAGAAAAAAAACCTGACCCTAAGCCGGATAAATCTACTTTAGATATTTTGGATAGCTTTTCTAATGGACCAAAAAGTAAAGGAACAGCCAAAGGTGGAGAAGGGAATGATAAATCACCTGGTGATAAGGGAAATCCTAATGGCGACCCTAATGCTAAATCTTATTATGGTACAGGAAAAGGGTTAGACGGAGATGGTAATTATCGTTTAGGGGGACGTAAGGCTCTTAATAAAGAAAAATTTGTTCAGGATTGTAATGAATCCGGAATTGTAGTGGTTAAGATTGAAGTTAATCAAAGTGGGAGTGTAATTAGAGCCACTCCAGGGGTTAAAGGAACTACAAACAGTGCATCATGTTTGATGGAACCCGCAAAAAGAGCAGCTTTAGCTACACGATTTAACGGTGATTCCAAAGCACCGGTAAAACAAGTTGGGATTATCATTTATCAATTTAAACTTTCAGAATAATATAGTAGTATGACCTATATGGAGACCTTGGATTGGATGTTTGCCCAATTACCAATGTATCAGCGTCAAGGTGACAGCGCATATAAAATTAATCTTACCAATACTTTTCAATTAGCTACTTACTTACAGAACCCCGAAACCAAGTTTAAAAGTATTCATGTAGCAGGTACTAACGGAAAAGGCTCTACAAGCCACATGTTAGCCTCGATATTACAAGAGGCTGGTTATAAGGTGGGTTTGTATACTTCGCCTCATCTCAAAGATTTTAGAGAACGTATTAAGATTAATGGTGAAAAAATACCTGAACAATATGTAGTTGATTTTGTTAAAAAACATCAATCTTATTTTGAAAAAAATCATTTGTCATTTTTTGAGATGACTGTTGGGCTGGCATTTGAGTTTTTTGCAAGATCTAGTGTCGATATCGCAGTTATTGAAGTTGGTCTTGGAGGAAGATTGGATTCGACTAATATCATTACTCCAGAAGTTTCTGTAATTACCAACATTGGTATAGATCATACCCGATTTTTGGGAGATACTTTAGTGAAAATAGCTGAAGAAAAAGCGGGGATTATTAAAGAAAATATACCAGTAGTTATTGGAAGAACTACCACTGAAACCAAAAAAGTATTCAAAGAAAAGGCAGAAATACATCGTAGTGACTTGTACTTGGCAAGAGATTATGACGGTGAGCTATATTCATGTGATTTAAAAGGAGATTATCAAAGGGAAAATGTTAGAACTGCTTTGCAGACCATCTCTATTTTGCGAACAAAAAACTGGAGGATTAAAGAATTAGATATAGAAAAAGGGTTAAGTAAGGTGGTTCAAAATACGGGCTTATTAGGAAGATGGCAAATCTTAAAGCAAACACCAAAAGTAATATGTGATACTGCTCATAATACAGATGGTTTAATACCAGTGATGAGGCAATTGTCTGAAGAGGTATATGACAGGCTACATATCGTTTTAGGGGTGGTTAATGATAAAGATTTAAATACTATTTTACCCCTTTTCCCTAAAGATGCTCAATATTATTTTTCGAAACCAGATATTCCTCGTGGTTTGGATGAAAAAGAACTCAAGGAAAAAGCATTAAAGTTTAAATTAAATGGAATAGACTATAATTCGGTTAAGGATGCGTATAAAGCTGCATTACAGGAGGCTACAGATCGAGACGTAATTTATGTAGGAGGAAGTACATTTGTGGTGGCAGAAATAATTTAATTTTTCTTTAAAATTCTTTTGGTAGACTATAAAACTGTCTTATATTTGCATCCGCAATCGCAAGGTAGCGGGCGCTTAGCTCAGTTGGTTCAGAGCACTTGGTTTACACCCAAGGGGTCAGGGGTTCGAATCCCTTAGCGCCCACAGAATTTAAAAAAACCTGAAACTATGTTTCAGGTTTTTTTTGTTTTGTATCCTTGCTATATGTCGTTGATTGGTAATATGTTTCAGGGATCAAGATCAATTGTTGTGTTTATGCAAATATTCTGGTTAGTCTAAAAAGGAAGAACTCTACATTTTTGACACCT
>CANNFM010000031.1 GCA_947503835.1 uncultured Aquimarina sp. | reverse complement strand
ATATATGGATCCAATCTCTTTTTTTTGCAAAGATCTTATTCTATATTTAATTTACCCACAACTTTTAGGAATGATCCCTTGTTTAACTTGATCATCTACTCTAGATTATGACTTATAGTCTTTTTGCTAAGTCAGTAACTTTTTTCGCATCCTAATTCTGGAGTCCCTCTCTAACAAAACGACTTTAACCTATATTATCAAATGGGAATAACAATAAACATTTAACACAAAAACATATAAACACCTATGAAAACTGTTTTGCAAAGTCCCTTAAAATCTTTTTTTAGTCCCCGTTTTAACATGTTTAAACACATTTTTTTACAAGTATAGATAAATAGGATGAATATTAGCATAGAAATTAAAACTGAAACTGAAACAGAAGTTTTTTAATCTCATCATTTATAATTTAAAGTAGTATATAGACAAATGCAACCCTTATCAAAACGTAACATAAAATTATCCATGCTTAATAGATAATTATCCATGTTTTAGCATAAAGAATCAAGATAGTTTTGTCTGTAAATAATAATGATATGCGTGCCGTTATTTTGGCGCTAAGTTGGATAGGTTAAATTAAGTTGGATAGGTTAAATTTTATATTCTCCCAAAATGGCCTCAATTTCTAAATTAAGTAAGGGCACGCATATTTTTCACCTTAGTATGTAGATGTTAAGGTTTAAAAAAGTAGCAACGAGATTTTTGAGCTTATAGCTTAAAAAAGAAAATTTAAGATTTTATGACGAATAAAGTGGCAATTTTGGCCAGGGAAAAATCACAGTGCATATCCTTGTTAGAGGATTTAAAGATAAGTGGTGTAAGAAGAAGTACGGTTTTTTTCTCTTGGAAAGATATATGGTTATCAGAACAGAAATGCGAATACGATTTTATATTAATCGACTATTACTTCTTTGATATGTTTAGAGATGATATTGTGATATACCACTTATTTCATAAATATAAATTCAAAATAACTTTTTATAGCAACATTTCACAAAAGGTAAAAACTGCTGAAGGCAAAGCAACCATTGATTTGTATAGAGTTTTCTTTAAACCTTTTGTTGATTTTAACGCCTTACTAAAAAACACTCGAAATAATGAGGAATTGGCAGGCATATTAGGGGATTCATTAGAGAGCGTATCGGAAGCAGAGAAAATATTACCTCAAAAAGATACGTTTTTCTTAAAAGAAGGATATTCTCTAATTAAATTTCATTTGAATGAGGTCTTATGTCTGGAGAGTGATCGTAATTACATCACCATATATCTGGTTAACAATGGGAAACACTTGATAAGAGAAACACTTCAATCCATATCAGAAATTTTACCAAAGAATTTTTTAAGAATAAATAGGTCTGTGATCATCAATATAGACAAGCTCTACAAGGTTGTAGGCAATAGAGTTTATATTGATGGTTTAAATAGTTTTAGACCGATAATAGCAAACAAATACAAATCAGACATTTCAAATGCAGTGCCACTATTTAGTCAAAAACATACGGTGAATTGGAATAGTGAGAAAAAAGAAAGAGACTGTAAAATTTTCAAAGTAATATCCCGACAAAAAACGAATAGATAAAATATGAAGAAAATAACAAAAATATTATTGTGCATAATACTACTAATATCTTTTCTATATATATTCAGTATGTGTATATACCTATTATGTTTAGGATTATAATCTAGGTTAATCGTGAAGATAGCACAATAGAAATGTTTAATATCAATATGAACTAACCATCTCGAAGTTTTTTAGCCAAAAATAATTTAAAATTTACCTAGATGAGGCAACTTTTTAAAAAGTATAGTATTGAGGTAAGAAAGGCAACGAAATCTGGGAGAATTTCAATTATTTCATCGGAATTAAAAAAGAGTCAGGATGAATTCTATCTAATAGAAAAACTTTAAAATGAAACATTTAGAAGAAAAATTATATGCTTTATGTGCTTTGGCAGTCATACTGTTAATATGTACAATATTGTTTATAATATCATTATTCATAGAATAACTCTGGCTAACAAAATCTACTTAACAAAGTTTTCAAAAATGATCGCGGAAATAATACAAATTTTGCCGGGTATTGCTAATGTTTTATAGACGAGTGTACTAATTTGAGAGCATAGTACAAAGGAAAAACAATCATAAAAGAAGTAAATGATATTAAGAATTACTACGAAAAAAATGCCTAAAAACTATCAAAAAGATAATGTTTATGTCGCAGCCAAAAAACGTATACAGGATATTTTTAATACGTTCCCAAAGGTATACATAGCCTTTATAGTGGAGGAAAAGACAGTACCGTAATGTTACATATGGCACTAGAAGTGGCAAAGTTAGAAAATAGAATACCTCTTGATGTATTATTTGTCGATTTAGAGGGGCAATACGATACCACAATACGTCATATTGAAGAAGTGGCTCTAAATTCAGAAGAAATTAATAGCAAAAAAAGAAGTCTCAAACCATCCAGTTATTAGGAGTTAAGTGATAATGAAAATTTCCTTTCATTTGAACCGGCCTATACTACACGGAAGGTTTTATGCATGATTACCAAAATTTAAGAATAAACCTATGAAGTTACCACAGTATCTATTAGCTTTAACTATACTACTTACCTTTTCAACAAAAGCTTTTGCTCAAGAAGAAAAAATGACTGCCGAGCAAGTTTTAAAACAAGAAAAGATTGAAGGGCAGTTTGATATAGTAATAAAAAAATCCGAAAGATATCAAGAGTATAAAGTCGTTAAACAAGTATGGCTAAATAAACTTAAGTCAAATACCATTGACACCCTTAAGAATCTCGAATCAAAGTTAAATGCCATGAACTTAAAAATCTGTAAGCAAAAATCGACTATAACGGGATTAGAAAAATCATTAGCCCAAACAAATGAAAATCTTTCTGCGGTTACCAACGAAAAAGATAGTATGAGCTTTTTTGGAGCAGCAGTAACCAAAACTACCTATAACACAATTATGTTACTCATTATTGGAGCTCTTTTAGCTCTTTTAGGTTTCTTTATCAATAGATTTAAAAACAGCAATACTGTAACAGTTCAAGCCAAAAAGGCACTAGCAGAAACTGAAGCAGAATTTAAAGATCATAGACGCCGAGCATTAGAACGTGAGCAGAAAGTTATGCGTAAACTTCAAGATGAAATCAATAAACAACGCAAAGGGGGAGCTAAGTAGGTTTAATTTTTTTAGATTTTTAGTATATTATTCTTTTGCATCTTTGCACTCATTAGTGAATTAGAAGAAAGATGCGCATCGATATTATTACAGTAGTCCTTGATATTTTAAAAAGCCCTTTTGAAGCCTCAATAATGAAGCGATCAATTGATAAGAGGTTAGTTGAAGTACATTTACAGAACTTACGCAATTACACTACCAACAATTATAAACAAGTAGATGATTATCAATTTGGCGGAGGTGCAGGTATGGTGATGATGATCGAACCTATAGATAAGTGTTTCCAAATTAAAATCAGAAAGAGATTACGAAGAAATTATATATATGACTCCTGACGGAGACACCCTAAATCAAGGGACTGCAAATCAATTGTCACTTTTAATAAAAATATCTATTTGATCTTGTTCCTCATTATCATTAGTAACTTTTGAGGTAATCTGTAAGGTATCACCAATCAACTCGATCTCGAATCAAAATTAAAAAAAAGTAACACTGTTCAAACCAATGACTGTATAGGTCCCAGATTGCGTAACTGTTCGAGAACAAAGAGTTGTAGAATTACTTCCTAGTTTTAAAAAAGTTAATTCATAAGTACCATCTTGATTAAAAGTGGCGGTTGAATTTTTTAAGCATTCGAATTCAGCTGGTAAAACATTTTTATTGTCAATAGTGCTGCTTATCAATTCCCAGTCTCCAACTAATTTTTCTTTAGTGGCCGTTATTTATTCACTGTCTTCTGGATTAGCATCATCATTAGAATTACACGAGAAAAGTGCTAGAGCAAACAGCATAAAAAATAATGCTTTACAAGTTTTAATACGTTTCATTTTTTTATTAATTTTTACAGGTGATATAAACTTTCAGCAATTCCCATAACTATTCTTTTGTTTTCAATATGGCTATTCCCAACTATTTTAAACATAAGTTCATTTACTTCAATAAAACGATCAATCCAATATCTTTGATAACGTTTTAAATTTTACTTTATTTCACTTTTAATACAGCTTAATGAACACTTATCTTAGAGCCAAGAATATTTTTGATTATTTCGCGCTCTTATCAGAAATTGGTGTTCTAATTTTTGAGTAACGGATAATGGTATATAGTTGTTATTTTTTTCATGTTCATGTATTGGTTGTATTCATTATTGCACTGCTATTTGGAGAGTGCCTAGGTGGCCCTTGTAAAGGCCCTAAACCTTCTGTGAAAACATCTTATACTTAGCCTACCTTTTCTTTTATAAGCATAAGATTTATAGGGACCAACCTAAATACTTCCATTTTACTACCCAGCGGCGCTTATCCGAACCTACAATCGGTATTATATATCTTTGTTTGCCCACATCAATACATATTTGAACAGTTGGTATTTATTTATGCATAAGCACACAGTTATTATTGTTGTATGTTTCTACACCTATCTTAATTTTGTGATTGTTTTTCTGAAAACAGCGGAACCTTTACTATCATTTCATGGTTTCCTCTTCTATAATTACTTATTGCTGTTATAGAGCTATCATAAGCATACCCTATCCTGATTCTATCCAACATCTTAAATAACACAACGGTACTTATGGATTCTTTTAACCTGTAACTGAAACCAAGTTCTACCTTGTCATATAGGTCGAACGCCCCGCTGATATCCATGGAGAAAGGCACTTCGCTGATTACCCGAGTTTAAAAAAAGGGCGTAAAGGTCACATTCTTGTTCAAAGGAAAATGATATCCCGCTCCCATAAAAAATTGCATTTTGTCGGTGGCCTGTGTTACAATGCCCGATTCCTTTTCGTATCTTTTTGTTTTTAGTAGGGCAGTTGCAGACATGTTTACATAAAAGCGTTCTCCCTTTAAATAGGCACCCACCCCAACATTTGGATTGAACACACTTACATTTTCTAAAAAAAAATGGATCTTCATCAAGTCCAATACCTGCCAGATCTATGTTAACAGAAGACCCCCGCTTTAAGCCCCAAAAACAGGTCCAATGTTTTCTTTAACTGTAGTCTGTGGGAAAAATCAACAAAAATCTCAGTTTCTTTGAGTACGAATACACTACTGTTGATAACAGAAAAGCCCAACCCCACCTTGTCGCCCAACCCTCATTTTCCACACATTGGACCGTTCAATGAAAAACTCCAGGTCTCGGGTGCCTCATCAAGACCCGCCCACTGTGCTCTATAGCTTGAGGTGAACTCCAAATTTTCACCAGCCCCTGCATAGGTCGGGTTGATGATATTCATGTTATAATTGTATGGCGTATATGTTACATCTTGTTCTGCATAAGACCGAATGCAACATATAGCGATTACTGTAAAAAAGTATAACTTGTTATTTTTCATTTTACTATTTTTTTAATGTGAGTGGTTTTTATTTAGAATTCTCTCGACTCATTGAATCGACCGTTCAATTATTTATTTCCAAGATTATTTTTACTAAGTATTTCAAAACATGCCAATTCTTGATTAAGCATAAATACTTATTCCAACGATTACCTATGTTATAATGAATCTATAAATACCGGTCATTTTGCAACTAAATTCAATCCTTTACAGTTAATTTCAATAAAAATGTGTCGAGAAAGCCAAAAAATGGAATAAAAGAGACAGATAGTTGGGACAAATACATTATTGAGTGGTTGTTTTTGCAATTGCTGAAAAATAAGAGTACCGATTAAAAATCTAATTTTGTTGGAATTGTACTAAAATGTATAGTTTTAGATTGTGTTTTGTATAATTAAAAACGTGAATGTATTTAAGAAAACCGTACTTTAATTTAAAGCACGGTTTTTAAGCATAGAAATGCTATAACTTGTATGGTTTCGTGTGTTTTTGTTTTATAAAACAATGATATTTAATTAGTTACACATATAGATTGTCGTTCTCTTAACCCAAAGGTCACAGGCTCGAGCCCTGTTTTCGTCAAAAACAGTAACCTATTTATTTTCAATAGGTTATTTTAATTTATAAAGAGAAATTTCCCTAGCATTTTTCGATTTTTGAGTACAAAAACACGGTTTTTATCAAATTTTGACTCAAAAAAGTTCATTTCCTTAATCGCTGTACTCACTGCTTTTTCATCAATATAATGCTTTTGTAGCACTTCATCGGTAGTGTGAGAAAGCAAAGTATCTGTATCCCCCTATATAGCGGTATCCAAATATGTAAAATATGTTTTTCTTAAACATTTGAGATGAAGTTCTCTTCCCTTATTCAGTTATTTATAAAAATGACTAAATCCTTTGTGTACTTCCTGGATATAACTATACTCAAAAATAGAAACCTGATATTTTTATACGCTTGTACCAATACGGTGCACTTAGCACGTTGAAAGTATAGATAAAATCGCTACTAATCTCTGTTAAATTCTGTAATACAACCAAAATAGAATGCTGTTCAAAGTGTAGTCCGAAAACAATAGTTGAAGTGCAACGAATAATCTCATCAGCTTAATCATAATAGCTAGGAGCGCAGCTAGTCTGTATGAGCAGAGTCAAATTATGGCGATCTCATTAAAAAAATCAATACTAAAATAAGCTATCTCGAAACCCGTCAAAACTGCTCAAAAAAGTTTTTAAAGTCCCACAAAACAAATTTTTAGTCCCCGTTTTAACATATTTAAGCACTTTATTTATTAGGATAGCTAAATATGATGAATCTTCGTCCTACAAAGTTAACAAGAATTGATACAACTGCAGAAACATACGGCTATTTTTTTTGGGATATTAAGTTTAGCTAGCTATGCTCAGGATCAAATAGTTATAAACACAAACAAATCGGTAGTTGATTTGTCAAGTTACAGTGTAAGTTTATCTGATGATGAAACAATCTTGGCTGTAGGAACATATCAAGATAATAACAACAGTAAAAAATCAGGATGTGTGCGCATATATAAAAAAAACTCGGGAGCTTGGAATCAAATAGGGAATAATATCAACGGCGAAGCAATAGGAGATTGGTCAGGCTATAGTGTGAGCTTATCAGGAAATGGTACTACGGTGGCTATTGGAGCTAAGCACAACAGTGGACGTAACGGTAAAAATTCAGGTCATGTCCGCGTGTATAAAAGTAATGCAGGAGTTTGGGAACAAGTAGGAGGAGATATCGATGGCGAGATGCAAGGGGACTGGTCAGGCTATAGCGTAAGTTTATCTCAAGACGGTACTACACTGGCCATAGGGGCAGTACTTAACAGTGATAATGGTAAACATTCGGGCCATGTGCGTGTATACAGAAATACATCAGGAAAATGGTCTCAAGTAGGTCAAGATATAAACGGAAGGGCAGCAAAAGATTACTTCGGAGCAAGCGTGAGTCTGTCGAATGATGGCCAAATGGTTGCCATAGGAGCTCACCAGGGTGGGATTTCATCAGGTTACGTAAGTGTTTATAAAAACGTATCAGGGATTTGGGAGCAAATAGGTAAAGACATCGTTGGATTACCAACAAGTAGTTTTTCAGGTTGGAATATCAGCTTATCTAATAATGGCGCTGCCATTTCAATAGCTTCATATAACAATGGTAAAGAGAAGAGGTATGCGTATGTGAGGACTTACCACAATACGTCTAATAGCTGGGTGCAACAAGGTGCAGATATAGATGATAAAATAGCGGGGTATAATCTATCAGGTTTTAATACTATGAGCCTGAGTAATGACAATACTATTACCCTTATAGGAGCTTTCGAAAAAAGGGGAGATAGGAATAAGCAAGTACCCATAATAAGCTATATACGTGTGTATAAATTTGAAAAGAGTGCCAATTTATGGAGGCACACAAATATTCAAATATAGAAGTTAAAAATGTTGTTTTTATGGTGGAGGTATAGGTTGCTCCCTCAACTCCTTTCGTATTACTTTAAGATATGGTAGTAATATAATAATAATGAGAAATTTGTTTTAATGAGTTTGGATTGGAATCTTTTGGTGAGCGGCCTATATACCACTAAATGTAGTATATGTAATATAAATAAATTCTAAAAAATGGGAAAAAAGATGGGAAAAAAACATGTCTTTACGATGGCGTTCAAAGTGTTGCAAAAACCAGTTAGTATAATAAAATTATCAAATCTGTTGTACTTGATTGTGTTTGCACAGGTGGTCGCCCTTTTGTTTGGGGTACTAAATCTAGTTTACATTGCGATTTCCAGTTTGAAAAATGTATAAAAGCAAAAAATATGAAAAACAATCAGGGGTTTACTTTTAGGTCAAAATTATACCTCACCATGCTTTTAGTTTTAGGTAGCTAGCCTATGAAAAAAAAGGACGGTGATGAGAAAACAGAGCACATACCAAATATAAGGTATGTATGCATGTATACAGCCTAAAGAGTGTTCTAATATATGCAAATAGTTAAAGATGGTATGTTAAATTGTAGAGGGTAAGTTGCTTCGAGAACATTCTTATTTATTGAAAATAAATGGATGCTTAATTAAGTAAATAAGTAAGAGTTGGGGTGTTTAAGGAGCAACTTTACATACTACCTAATAAAAACAATACAATATACCTGTTGTTATACGTAGTGGTTTTAGTATAGATAAGCACTTATTCGTAATCATAATACTGTTAATTAATAAGAAAAAATGCACCAAAAATGAATACTGAAGTTATTAATAACCAATTACAATCTAAAAATAAATGGAGTCTCGTTATTTTTTCTTTGTTTTTAATGGTGGTCACTTATGGACAAAGCTTTACTGTTGGTGACATAAGATATGAAATGATCTCTTCAGATGAAGTAATGGTTGTGGACTATACAGGTACAGCTACCAGTGTAAACATTCCTGAAAAAGTGGTTAGTAATGGTATCGAATATACGTTAACCCATATTGGGAGAAGTGCTTTTCAAAAAGGAGAATTGGTGGAGAGCATGATCATACCAAACAGTGTGAGAAGTATTGGGCGTAATGCTTTTGGTTGGAATCAATTAGATCGAGTAACCATACCAAAAAAAATGGAAGGTGTCGGGCTTTGGTCTTTTTCAGGTCGTCCAGATCTTACCACGGTGCTAGTAGGGGACACCGGCCCCCTCATTTTTGAAGTTAAAACGAGAACTTTTACAAGTAATGGGTTTGTAGATGATCGCCGAGGTGAAATGGACTTGATAGTTCCCTTAAGTGACAGAATTTTTTATAAAAACCATGATAGCTGGTTAGAAGAGTCTGAATCCATCACAGTAAATGTGGTACAACTTTTAAATGATACAAACGAGCTGTGTGATTTTACAGTCTATCCCAACCCAGCTCAAGGTAAAATTTATATTCAGTTAAGCGAAGGTGAAGAGATACGGGAAGTAAATATATACAATACGCTAGGTGTTCAATTGTATTCGTCACGCAACTTAAAAATAGATGTAAGTAACTTATATAGTGGTATGTATATACTGGAGATAGAGACCAAAACAGGAGCCAGAGTAGTTAAGAGAATAATTATAAATAAAGCTTAAAGATGAAAGAAACCAGATCGCGCGGATTTGCAATCTGCGAAAATCACACTATACTTAAATATAAAAGAACAACTACTCTAAAGTAGCCGTCTGTACCATATCTCTTAAATACTATGTACTATAAGGAAAACATTCCCGCACTATCATATTCGAACGATCGAGTACAGGAGTAAAAATATATGAGATGGATTTTGTATTTTTTGAGAGGCTAGTATTACAATAAATTTTATATTTATAAACGTTTGTAAGTGTTTATAAACATTTACAAATGGTAGTAAAACATAATAGAAATAAAACACATATGTGTTTTATACAATTGTTACCTGCAAGCTTAAAGAAGTCGCATTAATTTATTATGAACGAAAAAGCATTAATATACAAGGTATTTGTCATGATTTTTACTTTACTGTTGTTTTTGGGATGTACTTCGCAACCGCCATTTAATTATGGAAAAGTAGAACATAAATTATTTTTAAACGATAATGAAAAGCAACCATTAGTGGTTGGCTTTGGCGGAAGTGAAGGCGGGAATATTTATGCAAAAAAGGAGACAAAAGAATTACGAGAGAAAATCCTTGAAAATGGATTTGCTTTTTTATCAATAGGATACTTTGGTACAACTAGTACTCCAAAGGAAATAGACAGAATTTCTCTAAATGCAATTTATGATACCATAAACAAAATTGCTGGACATCCTAAAATTGATAAGAATAGAATTGTACTATTGGGTGGTTCAAGAGGAGGGGAATTGGTTTTAAATCTTGGAGTTCACTTCAAAGATTTTGACGCAATAATTGCAATGGTAGCTCCTAATATAAATTTACCATCCAAATTCGGAATAAACGCTAATTCTTCCTGGACTTATTACGACAAAGAAATACCATATGCTCGTGCATCCAAGAACTCAATTCAAAAAATACGGAAAGGAGATTTTCATAGTGGTATGAAATCTATCTTAAAAGAAAATGAAACAAGTAACTTTGGGAAAATTGAAATTGAAAAAATCAATTGCCCAGTATTATTAATTTCGGCACAGCAAGACGAAGTTTGGCCATCAACTGAAATGGCTGAACAAATGATAAAACGATTAAATAATAAGAACCTTAAGCATAGTTTTGAACATATACCTTTGGAAGGTAATCATTCTGAACCAGTTAAGCGGATTGATTTAATAGTTGAATTTTTAAACAATACGTTGAATAAATAGCCAGCAGGTAACAACGGTAACCGTTGCACAAGCCTCTAAAAAGGACAAGATTGATTATAAAATCGATATCTAAGCCCTACTTTTTGTGAGT
>CANNFM010000030.1 GCA_947503835.1 uncultured Aquimarina sp. | reverse complement strand
AGAAATTTTCAAATACACGATTTATGAGTTTGTATATTTCATCTCAGATCTAACAAAATGATATATACGAGTAATATTATAATACTGTAGCTATTCAATAATGTCGTAAAATGATTCCTTTACGTCCCTAGGAAGGTTTTGGTTCTAATGTACTACTAAAATAGAAAAAGTAATTCCGTCCATTTATTCCGTTTCTAGGTAGTATATTTGCCCTAATTATTATGAATCTTACGCTAAACAGTTATCTCTTTAATTCCTATGCCTTTTAAAAAATTACATTCTGATATACAAGAGAAGTTAGAATATCTAGAAATAATAACACCTACTCCTTTTCAGAGCCGCAGTATTCCTGTAATAAAAAGTGGTGCCAATGTCTTTTGCACAGCCGCAAAAGATAGTGGAAAAACAACCACGCTTATACTTACTACCTTGCAAAAATTAAAATGTGAGGCTGTTGGAAATGCTCCAAGAGCCTTAGTTCTTGTAGAAAATAAGGAAAGAGCCATGGAATTATATGATACTTTTTTAACGTATACTAAACATAATTCGCTACGAGTTTATGTAGGATATGAACAACTTCATGTTGACGTACAAAAATCGGAAATCTTTATGGGTATAGACATTCTTATTTCCACGCCCAAGTCAATGAACAAGTTGTTTTTATTAAATGGAGTAAATATATCTCAATTAAAGATATTTAGTATAGACGATGCTGAGTTTCTAGTTCAAAAATTAGCATATACGGCACTTATGTCGATTGTTAAAAGTATTAAAAAATGCCAGTTTGTACTATACTCAGAAAAAATGCATCCAAAACTAAAACGGTTTGAGTCCTATTTTATGGAACATTCTAAAATAGTCTCCACTTAGGCATATCCAATAACCAAAACAAGACATGATTATACCCAAACTACATTATATATCCCAGGAGAATTCTCCAAAAGAGCATCTTGAAAACATTCAGAAAGCTTGTACATCTGGTATAGAATTAGTGCAATTACATTTAAAAAATATTTCAGAAAAAAAAGTTTTAAAGTTAGCCAAAGAAGCAAGAGAAATCACATCTCATTTTCAAACCAGATTGATTATTAACCATCATTATAAAATAGCAAAAGAAGTTAAAGCAGATGGTGTGTATTTAGGAAAAACAGATTCCTGCCCTACTATAGCTAGAAAGTATGTATACACTTGGCAAAGTATTGGCGGAACAGCAAATACCGTACAAGATTGCGAAACATTAATGGGTAAAGAAGTAGATTATATTTGTTTAGGCCCCTTTAGATACACAGCAACCGAAGACAATTTAAGTCCAGCTTTAGGTTTAAAAGGGTATACTGCAATTACAGAAGCCTTAAAAACCGAAATACCAATTATTGGTATTGGAGGCATAACTACAGAAGATGTTACAGACATATTAGAAACGGGTATTTCTGGAATTGCTGTATCTACGGAAATTACCCGTAATTTTAATACCATAAGAACATTTAACCAATTACTAAACGCTTCTTCAACAGAAGAGCAACGTTATACATTTAAATAAAGCCTTATCCCAAAAACACTGCCCTACTACTCTCCTATCCTTATAATAAAAATACGGATGCTTCAATTATAAAACTGAAGCATCTGTATAATTACTAATGAATTATTATTTAACAACTAATTTTTTCACAACATCTATCTCATCTTCAGATTGGATTTTTACAATGTAAATCCCAGAACTAAGCGCTAAGTCGTTGGCAGAAAAATTATGTACACCAGGACGTAATCTAGTTTCATATTTTTTCTGTCCAAATGTAGTATATATAGCAACTAACACCTCTTTAGTACTTTTTGAGCTTACATTAAGAGAGAATTGATTGCTTGTTGGGTTTGGATGCAAAGCCACAAATGAAGATCCATCTTCATCTTCGGTACCTAAAATTGGAGTTTCGCCACCAAAACTAGATCTTTCGGCTACTAGAGATCCACCACAAGACCCTTCATAAATCTTTACATTAGAGAATGTAGAGTTATTTCCAGAACCGGCATCATTATCATTAATAAATACTAATCTATCCATAGCTCCTGTATAGAAATTTCCGACAGGAATAACATACGTAGTAGTACTTCCTGCATAGTTATCAAAGTTTGTTACTCCATAATTCTGAGTACCATGTACTTTGAAGTAACGTGAGGATGTTAACGTATTGTTGTTTTCAAAACCTACTGCATGAATTTCTCCCTGATTTGTACTGCTGAAATCAAACTCGATCACTGTATTAGCCGTTACTGTGTAATCAAGACCAATATATTTCCATGTATTATTTGATAGTGCTAAAGCATCTCCACCACTCTCTATAGAGAAATTCCCGGCATTATCTTGATTAGAAAAAGAAGTGATTGTAAAGTCATTAAAATTAATACTATCACAAGTTGGTCCTGGGTCTACAGAACCGTTCTGGATTGTTATGGCATCAATAGCAATATCACTTTGCCATCCGCTACTACCAGAACCAGTAACTACATTAAATCGTAGTTGAATACTGGCTTCTCCTGCATATGCGATTAGATCCATATTTGCTGCATTCCAGGTATTACCCTGATTACCATTTCTACTAAATAAACTAGCCCAATCTCCCTCATTATTAGTTCTTGCCTCAACAGTTAAACTATTAATAGCACTACCAAACATATGATATTGAAAACCAAGTTTTGGCGTAGTCAAACTACTAAAATCTAAACACGGAGAATTAAGTATTGCTCTTTTGTTGGGAAATCCAGTACCGTTTCCTGAAGCTTCTACATAAAGGTAAAAATTACCATCAGCACCAGTACTTGGTCCGGTTTGATTAGAAGGAGTTCCCCCAGAATCTCTTGTCCAATTTAGGTCATCAGTACTTGATTGTGACCACTGCCCTAAACTATTTTCAAAACTTTCATTGTAAGGGAAAGAAGACAGATCTCCTGAACAAGTTTCACCTGTAGGAGGGTTAGGATCTGAACCTATTTCTCCATCGATATCAAATCGAGAAAAGAAATTCCATATTTCTTGAGAAGTGTTTACATTTCCGCCATTCCAGCTATGTCCTTTTCCTTGAACTCTAATAAATTCTGCTGTCACACCATTATCGCCATTATCCCAAATAGACCGTGTAGATCCGCCTCCTAGTTGAATAACGTCTGGTGTTGGGTCTCCGTTATTAACACCTGACCAGTATTCCATCACTTCTTGAATTGAATTATTAGACCCATTACCATTAATAGAAATAGTACCATCATTAGTACCTGTAATTTGTAATACAGCAGTTGGGTGTTGTGGTTGACACTGGTTATTATTTATCCATATTCTTGTCATACTTCCAGCAACAGAAGCCACAGCTGCAATTCTCGGGCTTAGTTCACAGGCTAGCCGGTAGCTAAAAAAGCCACCGTTTGAAAATCCAGTCGCATAAATACGTTTTTCATTAATAGTATAATCCTCTTGGATTTTATTAATTAATGCATCTGAAAATCCCAAATCATCCTCATTACCACCAAAACCATTGTTTATTGCCCACCCCGAGAAAAAACCACCTAGTCCTTGAGGCGTGACGAATATAAATTGATTGTCCTCAGCTAGTTGTCTAAAATCACTTTGGTTATATTGTATATCAATAGTGTTGGTAAAACCATGGAAATTTAAAATCAGCGGAGCCGGTTTACTAGCATCGTAACTTGCAGGAACATATAGACGATACTGTCTTGTTTTTCCATCATTTTGTAATGTTGCATTAATAACTTGCTGTGCATGCATTGCGACAGTAGTTACACATGTAATGGCCAAAAGCCACAAAGTTTTTTTTGTAAACGTAAGTTGAGTTTTCATTTTAAAGTATTAAGAGTTTGTGTTAAATAGTTTATCTAAAATATTATTCATGCATAATAGATATGTTAGTATTTTAACAAAAAAAGTGTTAATACCTAATTTATCGTATAAATTTAACTGATTTATTGAAAAAGCGTCAATTTTAAACACGATTAATTATTATTTTACTAAAAACTTTTACAAGGGTTTGAGGGCATACTGGGAACTTATTGTAGTATTTCGTCATGAAGATTAACGTTCAGCTTCTTTTAATTGGTCTTTTGACTCAAAAGAGATAATAAATCGGGTTCCGACACCTAATTGGCTTTCGCAATGAATTTCACCATTCATCGATTCGATATATTTTTTAACGATGGATAATCCTAATCCAATAGATGCTTCACCCTCTGTAGGCTGTGCACTAAGTTTCTGAAATCTACCAAATAGTTTCTTTTGATCCTGTTCACTAATACCAGGGCCTTGATCTTCAACTATAACATATGTTCTTGCGTCATGAGATTTTACATGTAATGCTACTTTACTTCCTCTTTCAGAAAATTTAATGGCATTAGAAACCAAATTTTCTAACACCTGTATCATATAATTTTTATCTACTTCAACAGAATGATTCCCTGGTTCTGATATCGTGATTACTTCAATCTCTTTCCCCTCGGCGGTAAGACGAAAACACTTTACAACATAATCAACCAATTCTTCTAAATCAATAACTTGCTTCTTCAATTTAACCTGATTGGTCTCTAAAGCATGTATGTCTAAGATGCGACCGATCAACTGTGAGAGACGATCTGCCGAGTTGTCAATTTCTGTTAAATAAGATTTCTGATCTTCAGTTAAGTGTAACGAGGTAACATCAATTAATTGTATTAGTAATCTTATATGACTCAAAGGAGTTCTTAGATCGTGGGCAACTACGTTTACCAACATATCTTTTTCCCTGTTAAGGTTAACTAGTTCCTCGTTTCTAATAGCTACCTCTGCGGTTCGTTCCTTGACCTTCTTTTCCAGCATTATATTTTGCTGTTGAATTAATCTTTCATTTTCTTTGGCTCCTAACAACGCTTCTAATTGTGCATCTTCTTTTTGTTTTTTGTACATATTAATTCGATCACCTAGCGCAAATGAAAGAAGTAAAACTTCCAGGGCAGAACCAATTTGCATCGCATTTAAATACGTCATCACAAAGGTGATATTTAATGACTCGAGGATAGCAAAGAAAATACCTATAATAAGAGCTCCCCAGGCCAATAAGTAATATTTAGCAGGGCGATATCCTTTTAATTTAAATCGAATACCTAAGATCAGAAAGAATATTGCCATAATGAGAAGACCACCCTGGGCTAATTTCAACCCCTCTATTTTGAAGCCCAGTAACACAAGAACACATACTAAAATTCCAATAACAAGAAATACCATAGATGGTTTATGCATCCTAGAACCAGATTCTTTGGTATTTAAAAACTTTTGGGTAAATAAAGTGGCAGTAATCATCGTTAGTCCAGAACTAACAACCACAATTTGATTAATAAAAGGAGTATTGGGCCAAAAGTATTCAAAGAAATAACCAAATACCGAAGCCATAAACCAGGTAATACTAAATACATAGGCAATGTAGTAGAGATATATTCTTTCTCTGGTTGAAAAATACAAAAAGAGATTGTAGAGAAAGATCATCAGCATAAACCCAAAATACATTCCTTGAAGAAAGTCCAAATCATGCTCATATGCAGCAAAGTCGGCTAGTGTTCCGACTCGAAGGGGGAAAAATAAGGGTTGATCACTCTTTACCCTAAGGTAAAAAGTTCGGGTGATATCTTCATCAAAATTAAGAGCAAATAAATAGTTACCTACTTCAATTTCTCGCGTATTAAATGGTAAGTCATCACCTGTATGTCTGGAAGAAACGAGTTGTTTTGCTTCATCAAATTCATAAAGTGATATAGAATCAATGTAAGCCGAACCTACATTGAGGTAAAAATTACCCGGTATTGTCTTAGTCACTTTAAATTTTAACCAGTATGCAGAAGCAGTACTAGAAAAATTTATGGTTTCCTGAGAATTAGGTGTAAATTTTACATCAAGATCATCATTTACGATTTCTTCTATGGAAAGCCTTAGAGAAGTATCCTCGAGATAATGGGTTTGTTTTCCAATATCTTGCAATTCAGTTGAATCATGAAGAAGAATAGTTGTTTGGCTAAATACATTTAGATGAGACAATAATAGTATTGAGAATAGGCCTAAATAGTATTTGAAATAAGTCGTCATTCTTAATGCTTAATATGGGGAAATTTTATGAAAAATACTTCTTGAATTTACTAAAATTATTTATGGTATTTAACAATTTAACTTGTAAGTTTATGAATCTTTACACGAATATATGAACAAACTCGAAATACTTAAGGAAAAAGCCAAAGGAATTGTACTTAGTGTTTCTGATAATCCACAGGGGCGTTATCAATTGCGTTACGAGTTTTATCAAAAATATGGAGATCCTTTTACTAAAGGAAAAGAAGGGCTTGGAAATTCTGAATTAGCATTTATTGACTGGGAAATAAGAAGAGGGACACTCAATCCCATGAATGACCCACATCCCGGAAGCCCATGGTGGAGAGAAGTCAATAGTCATTTTCTTTATGTAGCTACGCTTGCCCAATTAATCAAAGAATCTGGTGAGACGTTTCAGGATCTACCAGTTCCGGTTAATTTTTGGCTTGATTATATCAATACCCCTAATGAATGTTCCTGGTATCGTGCCCATAACTCAAGTATCATTTCTGGGTACCAAGTAGCTGATGAATTGGCGTATAAAGAAAGTATTTATGAACAGTACTTTATGAATATTGTACTCTATCGCTTACTGTTTGCGCAATCAATGGTTGAAGGGATAAGTTTTGGAATTTTAGGTAAACTATTTGCCAACCCCCGAGGATGTGCAGTTGCCATAATAACCGGTGTAAAAGCTTTTTATCCCGACGATTACCCAATGACAAAAGAAGACATTAAGTATGTGACCCATCGTGCACATAATTTCATGGGGTTCATTGAAGACATTTTTGATAAGCTTTTGATATTACCGCATTTGGATACGTTATATACCGAAGCTGCCAAATGGAACAACTCCCCAATAGTGAAGAAGTTCACCAAAAATAATCAACCCATCTACCCGATTAGTCAAAGTGAATTCAATTCGGCACATTTCAATAAAAAATTAACAGCTAAAAAAATCGCTACTTCTTAAAACCAACAAACCAATGCAAAACAAAGAACAAAACAAAAAGAAAATTGCCATACTAGGCAGCGGTATGTCAGCGCTTACTGCAGCTTATGAGCTTAGCTCCTACGACAACTGGCAAGATCATTATGATATCACAATCTATCAAATGGGTTGGAGACTGGGAGGCAAAACAGCCACGGGTAGAGGCCCAAACGAAAGGATTCAAGAGCATGGTATTCATATCGCTCAGGGATGGTATGAAAATGCATTTCGACTGATACAAGATTCTTATAAAGAATGTGAAAAACATAATCTAATGCCGAATAGCCCCTTTACATCCTGGGAGGATGCTTTTGATCGGGAAGACACTACCCTACTCACCCACTTCGATCCTAAGACCAATCAATGGATCAAAAAGAATATTATTTTTCCATCAAATGAGTATATACCAGGTCAAGGAGGACCCTTACCATTTTCAGCCATTATTCACAAAGCAGTAGGCTTAATCGCCGAAATTTTATTTGGGACAGATCCAAACAAAGATAATTTGGTGAATATGGCTTCTGAATCTGCTAAAGAAATTAAAACCCCAGAGTATCATCCGCTATGGGCAAGTTTTAAATCTAAATTTGAAGCGTTCGTAAAAGACAAGGTTTTTAAGCATGAAAGTGAAAAGTTGTTGAATTATGTATCCGAATTGGTTCAGCACCTAACCAATAAGGATCACAATCATGCACAACGAAAAGACCATCACTCACTGATCAAAGAGCTACTCGACTTGCTTTCTAAATGGGCGGCTAAACTCATTGAATCTATCGCAGAACACAATGAGTATTTCTATTGGTTAGCCGTATTTGTAGAATTCGGACTTGTTAATATGAAGGGAACATTTGAGGATGTATATGATCCAGAAACTCATGACCTGGACTATGAGCGTATCAATGACTTGGATTACAGAGAATGGCTTAAAAAACATGGTGCCAGTGAGCGATTGTTGAGTTCTGCGATGGTTAGATTTCTCTATACCGGAACATTTCACAACCTAACCGGATCTGATCAACAAGGTAGTTTGGCAGCAGGTGTTGGACTTCATTTTCTAACAAATTCTGCAGGCTACAAAGGATCTTTCGTGTGGAAATTTAAGGCCGGAACTGCAGATACAATGATCACTCCAATATACTTAACACTAAAAAATAGAGGTGTAAAATTCAAGTTCTTCCATAAAGTTGAACAGGTACACTATTCGAATTCTGGAGTAATAGAAAAGGTATCTATGGCCGAACAGGTCACCTTAAAAAATGACACCTACAACCCTACCTATCCGTTCAAAGGTCTGGATGTATGGCCCGGAGAACCGCTTTATGACCAAATAGATGATCAACAAGCCAAGGCGCTTAAGGAAGGTAAATATGATCTAGAAGAATCCAGGTGTGGTTGGGAAAATGTAGGACAGATTTCTTTAGAAAAGGGTAAAGATTTTGATTATGTGATTTTAGGAATCCCAATTGATGTTTTGGGTGGTGATCAGGGTATTTGTAAAGAGATTATTGATAAGAATGAAGCATGGCAGAATATGTATAATCATGTTAAAAGTATCCCTACCATGTCTATGCAATTATGGATTAAGCCTACGCTAAAAGAGTTAGGTATGAATTTGCCTGATTGGGGTTTTCCGGAAGGATCATTACCCAACTTAGTCACTTATGCTGATCCTCAGTATTCATTTATAGATATGTCACAGGTACTACCCTATGAAGATTGGAATGAGAATGAACCCGGTGTATTGATTTACTATACAGGATCATTTCTGGACCCTGAAGTTATACCTCCATTCTCAGATCATAAATATCCTCACGAACAATTAGAACGTATTATGCGTGTTTCAGAACAATGGCTAAAGGATAAAATGGGTTGGTTTTTCCCTAATGCTACTACCCTTGAGTATCCCGAAGGAATGAAGTTGGATGTAATCCATGATTTTTCAAAAACTGCCAAAACTGACTATGGTAGACTAAAAACCCAATTTTTTCGGGCTAATGTAAACCCTACAGATAGATATACCTTATCGCTTCCCGGGTCAAACAAATACCGTCTAAAAGCAAGTGAGTCTGGCTTTGATAACCTTATTCTCACGGGAGATTGGATCAATTTTGGTGTCAATGTGGGGTATTACGAGGGAGCTATCGTTTCAGGTCTTCAAGCGGGTCAAGTGTTGCGAGATAAACTTGGATTGCCAAGCGAAACAGAGATTTTTAGTGGTGTAAAGTTGAAATAATACTGCGTACTACTTTTACAGTAAAAAAATGGCTCGATTAAAAGGTTAAATCGGGCCATTTTATATCATTACTTCTTGTTGAGTCTATTTTCGAACGTTACTTTTATTAAATGACCTAAAAAACTATATTCGCGCCATGTGGATGTATTTAGGTTTATTGGCTGCGCTTTTTTTGGGATTACACAATCTATGTAAAAAACATGCAGTACAGGGGAATGAGGTTTTTCCGGTGCTTTTTGGCACCATCTGTTCAGGTTTTTTGTTACTTCTTCCGTTTTTTATAGGTTCTCTCTATTATCCCGAATATACCAAACAAATAGGGTTTCATATTACTAGTATTTCCTGGGAAACTCATGGTTTTATTTTTATAAAATCAATGATAATGACAACATCGTGGGTTTTGGCATATCAAGCTTTAAAGCATTTACCAATAACTATTGTTACTCCTATTCGATCGGCTGGTCCTTTTTTCACCTTTATTGGTGCTATTCTAATTTATCAGGAAAAACCCAATTTTTTGCAGTGGATAGGTTTTTTCGTTATTATTTTCTCAGTAATACTATATTCTAAAATTGGAAAAAAAGAAGGAATCAATTTTAAGAGGAATAAATGGATATTTGCCATCATTGCTGCAACATTTTTAGGAGCCTCTAGTGGTTTGTATGACAAATTCTTAATTCAGAGTTTAGTGTTGAACCCGCAAACCTTACAATTTTGGTTTTGTTGGTATACCCTATTAATTTTACTAGGTATTTTATCTGTAAAATGGTTTCCGAATACTGAAAAACGAAAAGAGTTTAAATGGCGATGGACTATCATTGCTGTTGGTATTTTGTTACAAGCAGCAGATTATTTCTATTTTAAAGCTTTACAGGATCCTGAAGCATTAATCATGCTACTATCTGCTATAAAACGAAGTCAAATACTAATTGCGGTCGTTGTGGGCGGGATAGTCTTTAAAGAAAAAAATAAACGTAAAAAATTAGTTCCATTATTTGGTATTATGATCGGAGTATTTTTGATTTTGTATTCATAAGTCGATACTAAAGAAAGAATAATCCCCTTTTTTAAAGAAATTCCTTTTGTTAGAAAACTTTTAAATACACTGTAGAACTATGAAACCAGCGCTATTGTAGCTATAAATAGTTGTTAATTAAGATTAGTTTAAGAAAGAATATTGTATCTTAAGTATTATAAAGGGATGTTCAACCACACTAACATATTACTACTTTCTTTTGCACTTGTTGCTTTCTCAATGCGTACTTGTGTAAAGGATGCTAACACTTCTGAAGTAAAAGACATCGTGGCTCCGCTTGAAGTAAAACCTGATTCATTAGCTTCCAATAAAAATTCATTTGATGAGTGTTCCGAAATTACCCGGGGAGTCCTCATAACTTTTTGTGGTAGTTGTCACCAAAGCTCCCTGGATTCTCACAAAGCGGGTGCCATAGAGATTTTTGATCTGGATATGAAAGCCAATTGGCATGCTTACTTATCTGAGGAGAACCTGCAAGGAATTGACCGTCGTACTCAAAATAAAAGCACAATTACGAAGCAGCAAAAAGAAGCAATAGCTACTTTCTTAAATTTAAAAGAGGCGCAATTGAAGCAATAGACTATAGGAAATAAAATTATAGTTTCTTCATTTCATAATTTTTTAGAGGACTTTTAACTCATAGGGTTGTTAATAGTATGCACAAATCGATTAATCTTGTCTTCTTAGATATTCAAAATTGAGAATAAAAAAGAGGCTGTCTAAAAAGGCAGCTTCTTTTTTTTGAATAAGATTTGTGGGTTTTGTATTTTTAGGTATGAAACGCA
>CANNFM010000029.1 GCA_947503835.1 uncultured Aquimarina sp. | reverse complement strand
GTTGATAAAAGCTTTTTTGAACTGGGAGGTCACTCATTAAAAGCCATTGCTTTAGTAAATAAAATTGCCAAAGAATTCAATGTGTCCTTTCCTTTGGAAAAAATATTTGAAAATCCAACCATTAAACAACAGGCAGAATTTATTGATATTAACGATTGGTTATCTAAAGATGATATGACCGAACTTGGACGCGAGATGATCAAAGAAGTTATCATTTAAAAGACCTCAAAATATCTGATCAAACTAACCCAAAAGAGTTTATCTGTAGTACATACAATTGCAGATAAAGCATTCTATATCATAAAGTCAGATAGCATTCACTTTATAAAATTTATGAAAATCTGGGCGAAATTATAGGCCTAAGGATTGTAAATAATATTGCAAAAAATTGATTTCAAAATGCTTGTGTGCATAAATAGCATAGAAAATAATTATAAGAACTTAAATCAACATGGAAAATTTATTATTAAAACTAAGAAAAAATAAAATTGGAATACAATTAGTTAACGGAGCTCTGAAATTGGATATACCTAAATATTTAGATGCCCAAGAAATCTTAGAGGAAATAAAGAAGAATAAGACTGAACTTATCAAGTTTATTCAAAACACTCAAGCATTTAAGACTGATTACAAGGTAATAGAAAAAGCTCCAGAGAAGGAATATTATACGTTGTCTTCTGCACAAAAGCGGATGTATTTTTTATACGAGTATAATAAAACTTCTCTAAATTATAATACGCCACAAGTCGTTTGTTTAGATGGAGATTTGAATGCAGGTCTTGTGAAAGAAATATTTAATAAACTGATAAATCGTCATGAAAGTTTAAGAACTATATTTAAGGTAATAGACGAAAAACCTGTTCAGAAAATACTTGAGAATCAAGAAATAGATATAGATTTTTTCAATTCATTACCATCAGAAGTACCAAATATCGTACAAGAGTTTATTCGACCTTTTGATTTGAATAATGGTCCACTTATCAGAGTCGGTTTAATTCGATTAGAACAAGAAAAGCATATTTTGATATTAGATATGCATCATATCATTACTGATGGTGTTTCAGATAGTATATTAGTAAAAGAATTTATGACTTTATATACAGGAGAAACATTAGCACCATTATCTCTTCAGTATAAAGATTATGCAGAATGGCAACAACAAAAAAATAGACAGTTAGAAATTTCTGAACAAAAAGAATTCTGGTTGAATTTGTTTAAAGACGAAGTGCAACCCATTAATCTTCCTGTAGATTTTAAGAGACCAAACATAAAAGGGCATCAGGGATCCACGATTAGTTTTGATATTGACGAAAAACAAGCAAAGAAACTAAAAACAATTAGCGAAGAGTCTGGAAGTACCGATTTTATGACTCTTCTATCTGGGTACTATATTTTACTTCATAAACTTACAAATCAAGATGATATTGTTATTGGTACTCCCGTAGCCGGAAGAGAGCATGAAGATCTTAGTGGTATGATTGGAATGTTTGTAAATACCCTGCCATTAAGAAATCAAATTAAAAAAGATATTACTTTTAAAGAGTTTTTAGCACAGATAAGAACAAATACATTAGCATGTATTAGAAATCAGTCATATCAATATGAATCACTTATAGAGGAGCTAAAAGTAGAACGTGATACAAGCCGCAATCCATTGTTTGATATCATGTTTTCTTATCAAAACTTTACTGAACAAGAAGTTGATATACCCGGTCTTAAATTATCTTCTTATGATAAAGAAGACAAGGTGTCAAAGTTTGATTTGAGTTTAATAGCTACAGAAAAAAATGGACGATTCACCTGTAAATTAGCTTATTCTGTAGATTTATTTACTAAAGAAACTATAAATAGATTCATAACGTATTATAAAAGAATAGTAACCACTATTATTGAGAACCCCGACGTTACATTATCAGAGATAACTATTTTATCAGAAGATGAGCGTTATGATCTTACAGAAGGTTTTAATGCTACAGATGTTGAGTTTACAAAGTGTAACTCTGTATTAGAGCTATTTGAAGCCCAAGTTTCGAAGACACCAGATGCTCTGGCAGTTATCCATAAAGACACTACGTTGACCTACCAGGAGCTTGATAAGCAAGTACGTCAAATGAGTTCATATTTATTGACAAAAAAGAATGTTGAGTTAGAAGAGCGAGTAGGTATTATGTTGGATCGCGAATCCTTTTTGATTCCTACGATATATGGTGTTTTAAAGTCAGGATGTGCTTATGTTCCTATTGATCCAAAATTACCCTCTGCCAGAGTTAAAGCTATTGTAGAAGATGCTGGGATCCGTGTTTTAGTAACACGAGGAGAATATTTGACCGAAACCGTATTAAATGAAGGGATTGAAGTTGTTGATCTAAATAAAGAAGTTACCGCTATTAGTCAGATGGCTGTTTTAGATAGCTATCCTAGTGCATCTTCAGACAACTTAGCGTATATTATCTATACTTCAGGTTCTACGGGTACTCCCAAAGGAGTTATGATAGAACATGGCTCTTTATTGAATACGATTCAGAGTATGGATAGCCTATATCCATTAACTTCAGATGATGTGTATATGTTTAAGACGACTCATTCTTTTGATGTTTCTGTGGCAGAGTTGTTTGGCTGGTTTCATTCTGGGGGTAAATTACTGATTCTTCCTTCAGGATTTTCGGCCAATACAGATAAGATTATAGAGGAGATTGATCGTAGTAAGGTTACCCATATCAGTTTTGTGCCTTCGATGTTTTCCATTTTTGTAGAAGGCCTAAAGAGCACTGGCGTGGATAAGCTATCGAGTTTAAAATATATTTTCTTGGCAGGAGAGGCTCTGCCGAGTGATTTGATATCAGATTTTAATGCTCTTAATACGGATATTGTTTTAGAAAACATTTATGGTCCCACCGAGGCTACAATTTATTGTAGTCGATACTCTACCTCAGAATGGCAAGGAGAATCCAGAGTTCCTATTGGAAAGCCGTTAAGTAATATGAAGCTATTTGTTTTGGATTCAAATTCAAGGTTAGTTCCAGTTGGCGTAGCCGGGGAGCTGTGTATAGGCGGGGCTAGTTTATCTAGAGGCTATATGAATAATGATTCTCTAACAAATTCAAAGTTTGTAAAGATAGCTGATTTAGAGGATCAGCGCGTTTATAAGACAGGTGATTTGACTCGTTGGTTGCCAGATGGGAATATTGAATATTTGGGACGAATCGATGATCAGGTAAAAATTAGAGGGTTTAGAATTGAACTGGAAGAGATATCGACTTGTTTGAATCAATACCCTGAGATCGCTAAGAGTGTTGTAGTGGTTAAAGAAACCTCTGGTGATAAGTTTATTGTTGCTTACTATACATCAAATTCAGAGCTGTCAAGTGCTACCTTAAAGGAGTTTTTATCTAAGTACCTTCCAGAGTATATGCTACCTACTTTTTATGTTCATCTAACAGCGCTTCCTTTAAACTCAAGTGGTAAAATAGATAGAAAGAACTTACCAGAACCCAAAATTGAGCTGCAGGATGATTATGTGGCGCCTTCAAATATAATTGAGGACCAAATTACCTCGATGTGGTCAGAAGTACTATCAATAGATAAGGAATTGATTAGTATAAACAAGGGCTTTTTCGAATTAGGAGGACATTCTTTAAAGGCTATGGTCTTAGTTAATAAAATCGCTAAAGAGTTTGATATGGTATTTCCATTAGAAAAGGTGTTTGAAAAACCTACCATTAGAGAACAAGCAGAATTTATTGATATCAATCAATGGTTGTTTAGTGATAACAATACAAATCTTGAGCAAAATAACGAAATGGCAGAGGAAATCATTATTTAAAAAACGAACCTCTTTCTATACAATACAAACTTCTTACAAATCAAAAAAGTTACTAAAATGAATTTATTAGAAAACAATAAAAAAGACATCGGGTTTAAAAAACTCAACACTATTTGTAAAGTTTTAATTGCAGTAGCATTTATAGGCTATACCCAATTAACCCTATCTCAGGAAAATAATTATTTTACTTCAAGCGGGAGAGAAATTAAGATTTCAGACTTCAATAAAGAAGTAAACCAAATGATCAACAATGTTGGTATTACAGGACTGTCGTTAGCAATCATAGAAGACAATAAAGTAGTATTTAATAACTTTTATGGAAATGAAATAGCATCTAATAAAAAAGAGATTAATCATAAAACAGTATTTGAAGCTGCATCTCTAACAAAAATGTATTTGGTTTATGTTGTTCATCAACTCGTTCATGAAGGTAAGATAGATTTAGATAAACCGATGCACGAATATTTAGTTCATAAAGATTTGGAGCATGATACCAGGTACAAGCAAATTACAGCAAGAATGATTTTGAGCCATTCGTCTGGTATTGAAAACTGGAGATGGAACAACAATAAAGAAGTACTAGAAATACTTAGTAATCCAGGAGAGAAATTTGTGTATTCTGGTGAAGGATTCGAATACCTGGCAAAGGTTGTAGAGCATATTTTGGATGAATCTTATCAAGAGTTTGTGAATAAGAGAATTATTCAACCTTTACAACTAAGGAATACCTATCTAAGGTACGAAAAAGGGAAGGAAAACTCATTAGCAGATGAACAACCAAGTAACTACACCGATGGATATAACATCTTTGGAGAAAAAGTAAAGAAATGGAAGAATTACAGAACTATTCCTGCATCAGGGGCTCATACAACTGCAGAAGATTATGGGAAATTTTTGACATTCTTTTTTGAGGAAAACAACTTACCCAAAGAAAGAATCGATGATTTAGTAAAACCAATTGTTGGGGTTGGAAACGGAAAGTATCCACTTTATATGGGAGCAGGATATTTTATGATCTTAAATGAAGAAAATAAGATAGTTTCTTTTAGTGGAAATAATAATGGTTTTAGATCTGAATTATTTTATTCGATTCCTGAAAAAAGAGGATTCGTGTTTTTTACCAATAATGATAATGGAAAATTAATAACACAAGCGCTAAACAAGCTTTCAGTTAATTTTAATATAGATTTTCTATTCGAAGATTCTTTTTTCGAGCAATATCCAAGTACAGCATTAAATTTTCAAAAAATCTACAGAAAAGAAAAAAGTGCAGATAAGCTATTACTCGAATTGGAAAAAACAAAATCTTCTGGAGGGTTAACAGCGAATACATTAAACGAACTTGGAGAATTATTCAAAAACAAAGAACCGGAACTATCAATGAAGCTTTTTCAGGAAAACATTAAACTATTTCCCGAAAACCCTAATCAATATGGACTTCTAGCTAGTATTTATCTTAATAACAAAGAGTATAAACTGGCATATGATTACTTCCTGAAGGCTAAAGAACGTGAATTTGAACTATGGAATATAGAACAAGATATTTCTTACTGCAAAGATAAGATTGCTAACTAATAAATAGGGTAAGTATTAATCAAAAAAACAGCAAAGAACATGAAGAGCAAATCAAATACAATAGACGTACTACAACTACCACTTTTGTTACCATTGGATAACCTAAGTCCTGATAACTTTATTAGTTACTATTTAGACAATAAAGAAGAGATTGAAGAAAAATTATTGGTACACGGGGCCTTAAAATTTCAAGGAATTCAAATTAAGGATTTAGACAACTTCCAACATATTGTGCACTCAATTTCCAATAAGTTTTTGAATTATGTAGATGGAAACTCTCCTAGAATAAAACTATCTGGAAATGTCTATACATCAACAGAGTATGATAAAACACAAAAAATTACGATGCATAATGAATTATCATATTCTGCAAAATGGCCTAATAAACTTTTTTTTAGTTGTTTGATTCCTGCAGGGACAGGAGGAGAAACATTGTTAGCAGATAGTAGGCAAATCTTGCAGGTTATGAATAAGGAAATAGTCGAAGAGATCGAAAGAAAAGGAATTACATATGTTAGAAACTTAAATGGAGGTAATTCGGGAATGGGAGTATCGTGGCAAGAAACTTTTGAAACTGATGATAAAAAAATAGTAGAACAGTTTTGCAGGTCTCATAATGTAGATTTTGAGTGGACAGACAACGATAATCTTCGGGTTAAACAATACAGTAAGGGGATTACCTCTCATCGAATAACCGGAGAAAGAATTTGGTTTAATCAGATCGATCAATTTCACCCTTGTCATCTTGGAGAAGAAATAGTTGAATCTATGAATATTATTTATGATTCACCAGAGTGTTTTCCAATGTATGTCAAATTTGGAGACGGTACTGAAATTACAGAGGCTTTTGTAAAAGAAATATTAGAGACCATAGAAAAAGTTACCATTGCTCCTAAATGGAGTGAAAATGAACTTCTTATTGTTGATAATGAAATGATAAGCCATGGCAGAAATTCATTTACAGGAGATCGCCATGTAATCGTCGCAATGTCTGAATAAATACAATAAACATGATGACTTTAGAACATAAAAATATTATAGGAATTATAGGAGGAATGGGGCCTCAAGCAGGATTAGATTTATTTAAAAACGTGTTGCTTAATACACCAGCTACAATAGATCAAAATCACCTTTCTACGATTCTAATGTCATTTCCTAAAGAAATTGCAGACAGAACGTCATATCTTGAAGGGCAGATACTTGAAAACCCCGCCTATAGTATTGTTAGAATCATAGAAAAACTAGAATGCGCAGGAGCAAATATAATTGGTATGGCTTGCAATACTTCTCATTGCCCAGAAATTTTAAATGTTATTGAGAACGAACTAAAGAAATCAGCCAGTAAGATCAAACTTCTTAACATGCCAATCGAAACATGTAAATACCTAAAAAAGAAGTATAAAAGATATTCTAAAATAGGGCTTATGACAACAAACGGAACCTATAAAACGGGCATGTATAAAAACTTACTAGAAGAATACAACTTTACTCCTGTGATTCCAAACTTTCATTTTCAAGATACTATTATAAATAAAATGATCTATGATAGAGACTACGGTATTAAAGCCTCAATCAATAGAGACCATCCCGAGTTGATTTTATTAATCAATAAGGCAATAGCTTTTTTTAAACAACAAAAGGTAGATGCTATAATATTAGGATGTACAGAGCTTCCATTGGTGTTTAAACAAAAGTATATTAAAGAGATATCATTCATAGATCCTGCAGATATACTGGCCAAGGCATTAGTCAGAGAAGCTAAACAAAATGTCAATGCTCTAGCTAATATCCTATATACATAATTACTAATACCTTATCCAGTTTCAACTCGTAACATAAAATAACGAGTATTTAATCACTTATAAATAATAAATATTTTGATGGAAAACATGACAAAAATCAAATTGTTAGTTTTTTTCTTTATGCTTTTAGGTCTATCCTTTTCTAATCATGCACAAAATGATGAAAAAGGAATTCTTGAAACCAAATTAGAAGAAGATATACTTAATTTAATAGAAGAAGGAGATATTCCTGGGCTTAGTCTTATTGTTATTAAAGATGGGAAGCAAATAATTAAAAATTATGGTTATGCAAATGTGGAAGAGAAAATTCTGGTTTCAGATAACACACGTTTCGAATTGGCATCCTGCAGCAAAGCTTTTACAGCTTTAGCTTTTCAGAAATTTGCAAAAGACTATAAAATTAATCTTGATACACCAGTCTCGATATACATACCATGGTTTAAATTATATTTTGAGGAAGAAGAGCAAGAAATAACACTTAGGCAATTATTGCATCATACAAGCGGGATTCCACAATCGACACTGGCCAAAATACCTGAAAATAACAAGCACAATGCTTTAGAAAATACCATTAGAAAGATTGTAGGCACTGGTTTATCTAATTTTCCTGGAAAAGAGTTTGAATATGCTACAATTAATTATGATGTTTTGGCTCTTGTTATTGAAAATATCAGTGGACAAACTTTTGAAAACTATATCAGTAATGTAATATTTAGAGAGTTAAATTTAGATAATACTTTGATAGGAGTTAAAGATAACGCGCCAAATATGGCACAAGGACATAAAATTAGTTATTATGAAGCTAGACCTTTTGAAGCTCCACTATACAAAGGTAACAATGCTGCGGGTTATGTTATTTCTAATGCTATTGATATGGGAAAATGGCTGAAATTTCAAATGGGGGATACGCAATCATCTCTATACCCATTAGCTCAACATACACACTTAAGAGACGCTACAGTAGCTCCCCATGGCAATTCCTCTTATGCAATGGGCTGGGAAATTTCACTATCAGGTAATGGAGAGATTTATCATAGCGGTTTAAACCCCAATTTTAGTTCATATATTACATTAAAACCTGAAAAAGGTATTGCCGTTGCAGTACTAGCAAATTCTAATAGTGGCTATACCAACATCATAGGAGATAAAGTAATGAATACTATTTCTGGTATTAGCGAAAAGAAAGAATATGATCCGGGAGACGGTAATGACGCCGCTTTTTCTTTAATATCATTCATCATTAGTCTTTTTGCCTTATTAGCCCTAATTCATTTTGGAGTTGTCATATACCAAATCGTAAATGGACAACGAAAGTTCAGGAAGTTTAAGCTAAATGACATAACCAGCTTTTTTTCGACATCGCTTTTCGTTGCTATTATTTTATTAGGAGTAGCATTATTGCCAAAAGCAATGGCTGGATTTACATGGGAAGCAACAATAGTATGGGCTCCCCTAAGTTTTATAGTTATGGTCTTTGCCATTCTAGTGGCGATAACAATTAGCTATGTGTCCTATATTTTCTCATTCGTATTCCCAGGAGATCTCGCATTCAAACAAAAGCTACCAAGAATCGTTTTGGTAAGTATATTTTCGGGGATGTCTAATATGGCAGTAGTATTGCTTATAACCTCCTCTTTTAATTCAAATATTGAACTAAAATACTTGAGTTTTTACTATTTTCTTACGTTGATGATATATATATCTAGTCGTAAATATGTACAAACCACTTTGATTCATTTTACCAGAGATTTGATCTATGAAAAACGGATCAAACTTATCAGCCAAATATTTTCAACATCGTATCAAAAATTTGAGAATATTGATAAGGGAAGAGTGTATTCGACATTAAATGATGATGTGAGTATGGTGGGTAATTCTGTAAACATGATTGTGAGCTTTGTGACTAGCCTGATTACGGTAGGAGGTGCTTTTATTTATCTTGCATCAATAGAGTTTTGGGCTACTATCCTAATTTTTGCTACAATAATTTTTGTTTCTGCCTTATATTTTGCAATTAGTAATAAAGCCGAGGTATATTTTGAAGAAGCCAGAGATACTCAAAATACTTTTATGCGTTTGTTGAGTGGATTGATAGACGGCTTTAAAGAAATTAGTTTACAATATAAAAAGAAGCTGGAGTATAAAGGTGATATAGTTTCTATAACTAACATCTTCAAAAATAAAACTACGATTGCACATGTAAAATTTATTAAGGCATATTTAGTAGGTGAATCAACATTTATACTATTACTTGGACTTATCGCATTTGGAATACCGGAAATATTTCCCGAGATTCAGTTATACACAATCATGGGGTTTGTTGTGGTGTTGTTATATCTTAACGGGCCGTTGAATACCATATTTACTTCTTTACCAACGATTATGCAAGTGAAAATCGCTTGGAATAGAATTCAAAGTTTTATAAATGAAATTCCGGCAAATTTAAATCTTGAAGTTCAACCAAGTACTATTGATAAAGATTTAGTACACACTTTAAAAGCTAGTGGGATAACATATAAATATGAAAATGAAGAAGGAAAAGAGAGTTTTTCCATAGGTCCCGTAAATCTCGAAATAAGTAGAGGAGAAATCCTTTTTATTATCGGAGGTAACGGAAGTGGAAAAACAACCTTAGCAAAGTTATTGACAGGTTTATATGAATCTAATTCAGGTAAAATTATAGTAAATAATGAAGAGGTTGTTGGCTCACAGTTAAGCGAATATTTTTCTGCTGTTTTTAGTCCCTGCTATTTGTTCCATAAACTTTATAACGTTGACGTTAGTGATAAGGGAGATCAGGTTGAAAAGTATTTAAAATTATTAGGCCTTCAGGATAAGGTAGAAATAAAAGATAATGCTTTTACCACTTTAAATTTATCTGCAGGACAAAGAAAAAGACTAGCGCTACTGCAATGCTATCTGGAAGACTCACCAATTTATCTATTTGATGAGTGGGCTGCAGACCAGGACCCAGAGTATAGAAGATTCTTTTATAGAGAATTATTACCAGATATGAAGCGAAGAGGAAAAATTATCATCGCTATAACCCATGATGACCACTATTTTGATGTAGCTGATAAAATCATAAAAATGGATGTAGGAAGAGTTGATTTAGTATCTAACGATTACAAGGTAGATCGTTTACTTACTTTAAGTAAATCATAAAACCGGTTTCAACTTGCATTCCTATATACTCTATGAAAATATAGATCTTATTCGTTTAAGAATTCTCTTTTTCTCATCAATACCAAATTATCTCACCTTATAAAAACCAAAGAAATGAATACTATTATTGAAAATACTATTGAATTAGACCCTGCTTCAGAACATTCTGCAAAGACTAAAGGGTTTACAGGACTTGATGACGATTTATTTTCAGTGCTACCGGGTATCGAAAAAGCTAAAAATGCACCAAGTATAGATGCTTCTGAATTAAATCAACAAAATTTTCATGCTGATTGGGTGGCTAACAATAAACCATGTCTTATAAAAGGCGCCATAAAACATTGGCCAGCAACTGAAAAAGTAAAAAATGAAGAATACTGGCTTTCTATATGTGATGATTTTTATATAAGGGTATACCCGCACATGAATTATAATGCATGGGATAAGCAAAAAATTGACAGCGAGAGAATTACTTTTCATAATGCCATCAAAAGGCTTCATAGAAATGAGGATTATATACTAAGTATTCCTTCTGAAAAAATAGCTGAAGGAAATAGGTTTTCAGAATTAATTAAAGAAACACCCGGCTTCTCTTTTTTATCTAGTAAAATAAAACCCCGAATGTATGACCAAAGAAGATTTTTTATGTATCGGCGGGCAGCCACAAGTTGGCATTATCATAATATAGATGAAACCCTAATGTGCCAGGTAAGTGGGGCCAAAAAAGTGGCACTTTTTCCTCCTGATATACCAAAGGCTAAGGAAATAAGTGATTTTTTAACAAACGAAAAGTATCTGGATGATAAGCAATTGGATGAGGCATTACAACTAGAGCCAATGATCGTTACAGTAGAAGAGGGCGATGCCTTGTATATTCCTCCATATTGGCATCATGCAGTAGTACCTGTAGATGATAATATAGGCTTCACTTTGGCATATTGTTGGAAAAGTCCTTGGTATAAACTTGGAGATTTTTCAAATTATTTTGTTAGAAAATTATATAAAGATGGTTTTTGGCCATTAAAATTAACATCCTTAATCATGCCTTTTGTAGGAGTTATATCTGTAGGACATCATTTGATTAATAAGCTCTACAAACTATTCAAGTAGTTGTTGTAATACTTAATTACACGAAAACCTTCTCAAAACATTCACATTTTTGGTTTTTATCAAATGTGACGTCATGATAAATGATGTTAAGAATAAAATTTATTATGGAAAATTTATTATTAAAAATAAGAAAGAGTAAGATCGGTTTACACTTGGATAATGGTACATTACGATTAAATGT
>CANNFM010000028.1 GCA_947503835.1 uncultured Aquimarina sp. | reverse complement strand
TGTCCTTAACAATCCTGCAAATCTGGTAGATCCGGAAGGAGAAGAGCCTGTTACTATTACGACGGCAATTTTAATTGGACTTGGGATAGCAACTTTAGGAGCCGTAGTAACAGGTGTTACCTATGCTGCAACACATCGGGGAAGTTTTGATGTAGGAGAATTTTTTCTTTACACAACAGTTGGTTTTATAGCATCAGGGATCGGAGCAGCGGCTGGAGGTGCAGTATGGACAATAGGAGCAGGAATTGCTTCAGGAGGTGTTAAAGGCAGTATTGCCATAGGCGCTCTATCTGGTACTGTAGAAGGTTTGGTTACTGGTTCTTTAGCTGAAGCTGGGATTAATTTGATTGAAGAGGATCGAGTTTTTCAAGGAGTTGGATATGCAGCAGCAATAGGAGCAGCAATAGGATTCGGCCTTGGAGCCATAGGAGGAGGAATTTCAAGGAAATTATATGAGCAAGCTCAAAGAAGAATGCGTAACGTCAATAGACGTGATTCTGTTAGTTCTGTTCACGGTAATATTAATATTGAACTTGCTAACGCTGCTGGTCCTCCTCCTCCTAAACTCCCTGCTGCTGTTAAGGGGAGTGCTAAGGGTGACAATCAACTTGATTTTATGGGGGCTCTTGCTATGGAGGAGAGCGTTAAGGTTAAGGGAAGTGTTAGAAGTAATATAAGCGATATAAGAAGACTAGACCTTGGCCCTGCTGCTTATGTTGCTCCTGCTGTTCGTCGTGGTAGACGTAATATTCTAAACCGCCTTAATATTCTAAACCGCCCAGCCCCTCAGGCCTCTATAGGACTTGGCTTCGCTGACTCCCGAGCAAGGACCATCTCAACTTTTGAGATGGACGAAAGCTTCGGTAGAATTTGATAAGGAAACAGGCCTGTATAATTTTCCAGCGCGAATGTACGATCCCGAGTCAGGACGTTTTTATACCATAGACCCCAAAAAAGTAGGAGGGAGCTATGAAGCTAAGGTAGACAGTAGTTTCAGTGAAATGTTATCGAAGAACATATGATAGAAAACGAAAATACATTTTCAATGAACATGGAGGATCCATATCCTGCATATAGGCATATGCAGGAGACTTCTCCTGTATTTCAGATTGCTACAGGACAATGGGTTATTTTAGATTATGAGAATGCGCAACAGTTGTTGCAAGGCTCAAAATGTTTGCATTGGGGGCAAGATGAGCGCGTTTTTGCCCATCTTGCCCCTGTAGAAAAGGCCATAGCAACAACTTTGTATGCGTTGTCTCCCGAAAGCAATCGCCCGTATCGAAAACAGATTCTACATCAATTAGCGGGAAGAAGCTTACGAATTGATGAAACATTTATAAAGCAACTTGCTGAAGCATTATTATCAAACTTAAAAAACAAACAGGAAATAGATGTCATCAAAGAATTTGCACATCCGTTTACATTTGGTACCATTTGTAGAATTATTGGGATTCCGGAACATCAACGTAAAGGTTTCAGTGATTTGGTAGCCCTTATGGATGGTGGGTATTTGGCTTGTATTGATTTAGAAACAGGTCAACAAACAAAAGAAGGTACGTTATTTATCCAACAGTTAAGGGAACTGATTTCAATAAAACGTAAAAAACCAGACAATGACCTTTGTTCTATTTTACTAGAAAGCAGCGTGGATGAACCCGATCAGGAAACGTTTTTAATTGCTATGTTGATTCTTTTGTTCTATGCGGGTCATCAAAACATGATGAACTTCTTTGGTAATGCGCTATTAGCCTTACATGAACATCCGCTTATACAGCAGAACTTTAGGGAACATCCGGAATTGTTGCATAAAGGGGTTGACGAATTGATTCGTTATGACAGTCCATTGCAATACATTATGCTCATCGCTAAAGAGGATATGTATGTAAGGGGTAAATATATTACAAAAGGGAGCCAATTATTTATCGGAGTAGGGGCGGCCAATAGAGATCCTAAGTTTTTTAAAGCCCCTGATCAACTAAAGCTAGATAGAGAATACAAACATTTAGGCTATGGTGTAGGAGCCTATCGTTGTATTGGGGCCAGATTGGCACAATTACAAGCACATATTGGGTTGCAGAGTTGGTTGTCCCATATTAAAGATTATAAACCAATAGTAGACAAAGTAGTATGGAGAACGAGTTCATTTGTACAACGTGGGCCTGCTTATTTGCCTGTAAAAATTAAATGGAATGACTAATATTACTTCTTTTATTGAGAATTATGACGAGATGATTCTCTCTCCTGTGATGCGAGAATTGTACAATGGGAGTGCTTTTTATAATGTAGGATATTGGGAAGATTTAGGTATTAATTTGAAGGAAGCTTGCAAAGCCTTGGTAAAAAAGCATTTAAATCTCATCGACTTATCAAAAGCGTCTACGAGTATTCTAGATGTAGGCTGTGGTTTAGGAGCTACCACTAATGCTATAAAGGAACGATTCCCCAAGGCAAAAGTAACAGGTATTAATATCTCACAAAGACAGGTTGAGTATGCCAGAGAACAATATCCCAATTGCCATTTCAAGGTCATGGATGCGGCTAAACTTTCTTTTCCTAACGATCATTTTGATTTGATTATTTCTGTAGAGGCCATTTTTCATTTTCATACACGAGAAGAGTTTTTAAAAGAAGCCTACAGAGTCTTAAAAAAAGAAGGAGAGCTTGTTTTCTCAGATTTACTTTTATACGATTCTCATTGGGTGGGAAACTGGTCGATTCCTAAAGAGAATCTCTGTCTTTCATTAGAAGCCTATCAAAATCTAATCTCGAAAACTCCATTTCAGTTAGAATCTCTACAAGACATTACTGCAAATTCCTGGATGGGATTCTGTAAATATATTTACAATATAAAAGGTATGAAAGCGCTTTCTAAAGGGCTTCAAGAATCCATTATTGCATATTTGATAGTGAATTTGAGTAAAAATAAAAATGATATAACTTAATAGATATATACACAGCTTATGATTATAAAATCGCTTCTTGTTGGAATAAATAAATATCCTTCTCCAGATAATTTAAATGGTTGTATAGGAGACGTTCAAAAAATAAATAATTATTTATCAAGTTTAAAAAAAAACCATACTGGTCTATTATTAGAAGAGGCCACGATTTTAACTGATGAGTCTGCCACAAAATCCAATATTGTTAATGCATTGAAAGATGCTGTGGAAAATTTAAATTCTGATGATGTATTTTTATTTTACTACAGCGGACATGGCACACAACAATTATCAGCAGGTAGATTTTTAGATGACTATAATGGCCTTCACCAATGCTTAGTATGTTTTACCGAGAACTTTAATGAAACAAATTATTTATTGGCCGACAAAGAAATAAGATATCTATTTAACCTTTGCAAAAGTGATGCGCATATTATCGCAATATTTGATTGTTGTCATTCTGGTGATATTACGAGGTCCATTAATGACGGTATTAAAGCTAAAAGAATATCCGGCTCATTTTCAAAAAGACCTTTAGAGGATTACATATTTTATGATGAATCAAATTTTTCCGATTTCTCCAAGAAAAAATTCAACACAATATACCCTGATGCCAATGTAATTAACCTATCCGCAAGCCTTTCCAATGAGTCTTCATGGGAGGATTCCCAAGGAGGAGTTTTTACTAGAGTACTCTTGGACATATTGAATTCAAATAATGGTTTTATCAATTACAATGAACTTATTAGACAATCCGAATTAACAATTCGATTAACAACGAGAGAAAAGCAAACTCCCAATATTGATGTTCTAGGCAATAGAAAATTTAGTCAATTAACTAGCTGGCTTCGGTTAAATGGAGATGATTTAAGAGTTTGTTCAGATTACATCTCGTACAACAAGAATATTGGATGGATTTATACTAAAGGAAGCTTAATGGGTATAAAACCTTATGAAGAAATAAAAATTAAACTAGAAAACAACACTTATGAAAGTACTTTTGTTACTCAAGTTAATCTTACAAATTCGTTATTAGAAAATCTGAATGAACAAAATTTTAATCTTGACAAAAACAAAAACTATGCTGCTATATCTTCGCCAAGACTATCAAAACCCAAAATTTCTATTAGAAACTTTGATAATGATGATGACACTTTAAAAGATTTGCATAAGATATTAGAGACTCTAGAACCAAAATTAGAGATTACCCAAAATAATGAACAAAGTGATTATGATTTAATTATTTTTAATCAACAAGTTTATTTTTCTTTTCCACACCAGCTATTTAAACCTTTAAATAGACAGTTCGACCTATTAAAAACTAACTGTACATCAGAAGAGATTATTCAAGAGTTAGAATCGAGTCTCGATAATGATATTAACATTTTAACAAAATGGTTTCGATTAAATCATTTAAGCTTGGAAGAAAACTTCTTTGAAGTACCTATAAAAATTGAAGCTAAACTTAAAAACTCTAATTGGGTTGATATTACCCAGGGTAATTTAACCCTAGAACCTTTACAACGGCTTAGCCAAAATCATGAATTATATAACGAATATCAAATTAAAATTACTAACAATAGTTATGAAAATCTGTTTATAACAGTTTTAGCTCTAATTAATTCGCTCCACGAAATAAGTGCCTATCCATTTGAAGGAAGAACAATAATGCTTGAACCTGGCAAATCTGCAATTTTTGACAATGTTATTTGTTTGGATCATTATCAGGAAGTTTATAATTGGGAAAGCGAAAAAGTTACATTCAAGTTTATTGTAAATAATCACTCCAGCCTTACTCAAGAAATCAAATCTTTTACCCAAAAAGGGTTTGACCCGCCCATAATCCATACTAGTCCTATGGGACAGTCCAAGGGAGCTGGGACTTCAAATAAAATAAAATCGAAATCTAAAAGTGCTATATATACTTCCGAAATCAAACTAGTCAATACAAGTGAAAATCAATTTACAGGCTTTCTTAGTTCGAATTTAGAAGATTATCTGAACAATGAATTAACTAGACCTTATATTGAAAGATTATATTTTAATACAACTAAAATTGGGCTGACATATGAAGTTAACCTAAAACCCAATAATCTAAACGCAAGTGACACCCAAGAGATTGGTGAGCGTAGTCTAAAAATGAATATTGGTAACCTAATTGACTATACCCGAAGGAATAGAAAGTTTAAAAAGTTATTAAAAAAGTTTCCGAAAAAACCAATAATAGTTGCAGAAGGGGACTCTTGGTTTTTATATCCTATTTTGGTTAAAGACACATTAGATTATATAATGGAGGGTTGGCCATTAAAAAGTCTTGCGTGGGCAGGAGATACATTGGAAAATTACAAAAAGTCAGGAAAGCTCTTAAAATATGTAAAAAAGCTAAACCCAAAGTACGTTCTTATAAGCGGGGGAGGCAACGATATTATTGGATCTGACATTCAACAATTTTTAAAAAACGATGTTACTAATGCTATAAAACCAAGTGATTATCTCAATAATCAATTTAAAACTCAAATTAAAAAATTGGGAGACTATTACATTTATTTTTTTACAGAACTAAACAAACACAAATCAGTAAATAAAATTATAGTCCATGGCTATGATTATATAAGAGCAGATCATGCCAAAATAGTAAGCAAAGGAGGATGGTTAAATAAGTACCTTGAAAATGCAGGCATAAAAGATTATAAGGAAAGAGAAAAATTGATAAAATTTTTAATTGATGAATTCAATAATATTTTAATTAAAGTTTCTAATGATTTTGACAATGTTACCTATTTAGATTTGAGAGGCTTAATTAATAAAGATGAATGGTTTGATGAAATCCATCCGACGGACGAAGGATATAAAAAAGTTGCAGATAAATTTATACAAGAATTAAACTAAATTATGAACTATGAGAATTTGTAAAAATGAATTAACGGATCAGCTAAGAAGTATGTTTAATGCTAACCCTTTAAGGATTCCCGAATCTATATACCAACCTCTTTTAGTATTAGAAATTATTAATAAAAAACCTCAACCATTAGGTCAATTCGAGGAATTGGTTAAAGGGAAGTATAATCATAATTTGGATATTATAACTAGTGAAGTTGCCGAGTTTTCTGGGCAGCAGACAAAAAAGGTTAACAGTAAATTGGGGCTTGATATTTTAGGTGGTTTTATCAAAGCTTTTGGAGCTGAACCAGCAAAAATCAATATTGCCTTAAATAAGGCAAAAAGCTTGAATTTTTCATTTTCTAATGTTGAGAGAAGGAGATTTTCCCCACTATTATTAGGAAAAATTTTAGCTGAAAATGAAGTTTTTGCCAATCCTAATAACATGTTTGTTGATAAAATCATGAAAGACAGAAAATCTAAGTTAGCAATTGTTACAGATGTAATTACCTCCAATAGTTTTTCAATTAATGTATTTGATGAAAAAGACAATGACATTGAAATAGACATTCCAATAATTGAGAACTATTTAACAAACTTAGATATTGAATTTAATATTGATTCAACTAAGACTAACGAAATAAAATTCACGAAAGACACTCCATTAACATTTGCCTTTAGTTGTGTGGAGATTTTAATTGATGAAAATGGAAAGTTTAGTAGTGCCGATTGGATTACTAAAATTAAGGCTAGAGGAAGTGCTAATACAAGAACAAAAGAGCGAATAGAGCATGATGCTAAAATACTATTTGATGATGACCAAGCTAACCCTCTCTTAATTTAACCCTGTTAAAATATAGATTAATGATCGTAATTGGTGTTTTTGACAATGATCCAAATCAATATTTAAATTTTATAGTTCAAGAAGGGAGAGTTTTTATTGATATTTTTGAGAGTCTTGAAAAAACCAACCCTAACTTAAGAGTAAAACCTAGATTTAATATTGGAGTAGAAGATATAATAAAACTTATAGATGAAAATCATCAAGACTTAATTTGGTTTCATTTTAGTGGTCATCATGACAAGGGTATTGGGATAAGAGCTACAAATGGTAGCTTACAGAGTTTAACCAAAAGCCTTACTAAATGCCCTAACCTAAAAGGGGTTTTTATTAACGGGTGTTCTTCTAAAGACACTATTGAAGAACTTTTAGAGAATGTACCTATTTGTATCGGCACAGTAAAACCTGTTTATGATAGTATTGCTTACAAGTTTTCTGAATCTCTATATTCTAAATTTAAAAATTTAGACAATTGGTTAGATTACAACAAACTACATCAGGTCTTTAATGAATCATTACCAAACACCTATGACATAATTAACGTTGACATAGAAGGGACAAACAGAGGCGGTGGATCTAAAGAAGATTTTCTTACCAATTTTTATTTTATTAGTGAACAAACTGAATCTAAAAAACATCGGTTTGAAGATGGTGATTTATTATATGAGGATAAAATCCAAAGATATCTAGACGCTGGAGGGATTGTAGGATATTTAAACAAAAATATCTTAAATTTTGATGTTCATTATTGGAGAAATCCACCAGAAATATTAAGCAGAATGCTCAAGCCTCTTATCGCTCCTAATGTTGGATTTGTTTATAAAAAAATTGGAATAGAGCGTTATACTTTAATTAAAGAATATGTGTTCGCTTATCTTGATATTTGTAGGTATTCAATTTTATCTATCCTCTGGAAAGAGATAAAAAATGGCTTAGTAAAGATTGATAATACACAAATACTGGAACTATTTAAAAGTGTAAATAATTTTTCAGATAATAATATCCAAACTTTAATAAAGCTTTGTGATGAAATAATACAACGTTTTGGGACAAAGACAGAGATTGACTTTATAGAACAGTTACCAAAATCATTATTTAATATAAAAGAGTCTATAAATTATATTTCTGAACAAGAAAATATCATGCCCCCTAACCATAAGGTTTATTGGAAAGCAGAGTTACTACTTCAACAAGTAATCGTTAATTCCCAATTTTTAAACAATTATCTTTTGCAATCTATTTTCTCTAAATACTATAAGAATATTAGGAGTTCTGATACTATTGAATATGAAGTAGATATAAGATATGCAAATGGAGATTTACTTAGGGAAAAAGAAGAAGACATAGGTCTAGAGTTTGCATATAATCATTCTCTATATATTTGTCAAGAATATGGAAAAAAGAAAATCGTAATAAACCTTACCCCTTTTTATTATGATGAAAATTCCAGCGATCAGTCTGCATCTAAAATCTCCTTTTACGTTTTAGATAGTTTTAATGCTAACAATGGAACTTATATTTTTAAGGAACTACCTGAGTCCATAAACGAACAAGGTGGATTAAAACATATAAGACGACAACCTACACCGAGCCAACCTATTAGGCATAAAAATTTAGCAGAACAACTCAATTATCTTATTGAATCTTTAACCGATTAATACAATGAGCTTTTTTTTATATCAATATAGATCTCCATTTAATTTTCTGGATTCCTTTTCTAAAGATGATATCGATTATTTCTTTGGAAGAGAAAACGAAATTAAGGAAGTGCTAACGCTATTTAAAAAAAACAATTTAGTAATACTATATGGGCCTTCAGGATCTGGAAAAACGAGTGTTGCGCAATGTGGTTTAGTGAATAAATTTTATGATTGGGAACCATTTCTCATACGACGTAATCTAAACATAATAGATTCTTTCTTTGAAAGTATTGAAAAGAAAATAAATAAATCAGGTAAATCAACAGGATTATTTCCTAAAAAAAAATGTGACACTATAAGGCAAATTTTTGATGAGTTTTTTAAATCTCATAATGATGTTATTAAAGATGAACTTTTAAAAAAACTAGAAAATACAATTGACGAGATTTATAAAGAAGTATCTATCATTCCATTTTTTATATTCGATCAATTTGAAGAGCTATTTATAGAAAACTATAAGAAAGAAGAGGTTAATCAATTTAGTTTACTATTATCACTTATAACCAAAAAAGTATCTTACTCAAATGCTGTAATATGTATTCAAACAGAATTCTTTTCTGAACTTGCCAAACTAGAAACCCATAACCCCTATGTTATGAGGCATAAATGTCTAATTGCAGATCCAAAACCCATTACTATAAGAAAAATAATCAAGTTGACTTTTGAGTATTTTAATATTAATCAAGTTAAAGTTGGTAGTTCTGATGAAATTGATAATTCTGTAAAAGAGAAAAGGTTAGATAAGATTATCGAAAGTCTAAAAAAAACAGGGACATATTTACCTTTTTTACAAATATATCTAGACAAGTTATATGTGACTGACTTCATAAACACCTACCCAAAAGGAGATCATAATTTGCTATTAAAACCAAAAGAGATTGATTATAAAGAAAAACCTTTAGAATTTAAAGTCAAGGAAATAGAAGCCTTTGGTAATATCGATCAAATATTAACTAATTATATTAAACAAATAAATGCCTCGGTAGTAAATAAAGACAATGAAATTATTAAAAAAGGTCATGAAGATACGGTAATCAAATTCCTTCAGCATTTTATTTCTGATAAGGACACAAGGCGAAGTGTAGAAATAACTTTTTTCGATTTTCATAAAAGCTCCAAGAGATACTATATTAAAAACAATGATTTTAAAGAAAAAATTGTTGAATCTATTTGGGGGAATAAAAATGAAAAAGTTGATGCCTCTATAAATGACCTAATTTCTGAATTGATAATGGCCAGAATCTTAAAAGTTAGAGGAGAATTCTTAGAATTATCTCACAATTATTTGGCTCGTATAATAAAAAACATCCCCATAAGAGAACAAGATAATTTTAGATATTATAAAAATCACTTTTATTCGACCTATGACATTTACCAAAGACAAATAGATAATCATGAAAAACCAACACTTTTACAACCTCGTATTGTAAAAAAATTAAAAAATAAAATAAATAAAATAATTCCAAATGACGACTCTAAAATTAATTTAAGTCCTAAAGATTATTTAAAATTAAAAAGTACGTTTTGGAATAAAAGTGTAAGGAAATATAAAAACAAAAAGATTAAAGATATTATTGTACTATTGTTGTCTTTTGTAACTGCCTTGACTGCGTTTGCCTTTTATCATATTTATTCTTTAAGTGAAGCAGAACAGAAAAGGTTAGCGATAGAGGCAAAGTATGCAGAGCAAAAAACTAATGAAATTGCTGATACATTAAGCAGTGCTATCCGTGTTGGTAAAACCGACTTAACCAAAATGTATGGTACATTTGGATATATTGATTCGTTAATTAATTCTTCAGAAACTTTAAGAAATAAAGAGTTTCCAATTGTTTCGGATTTTTATTACAGGCTTACTTCAGATTATTTTAACAAGCCCTTTTATTGTAAAAAAATAGTTTCTGAATTAGATGACCATATTATATCTTCTAAAATTAGGAAATTCTCTGATGACAAATTCTTAGCTATATTTATAAAGACAACAAAAAACGTTAAAACAAAAATAATATCCCTAAATGATTTAACTGATAATACTGAATGGAGCACTATTGAAGGGGAAAATACAATTAATAGCTATGAACCTTATCTAGATAGTGGAAATTTAAGAGTTATATACTCTGATTCTAATGGAACTAGTGTTTTAAAAGAAATCAATGATAGTATTGTTAGAGCCACCAATGGATTAAAAAATTTGAGTCAAATTGAGTTTTTAAGAAAAACATCAAATGAAGTTTTTGTTGCACTTTCTAAAAATAAAAGAAGCCTATATAAGTTAATAATTGACCCAAATAATAATAAAAAATCCGGATCCAAAAACGACACAATTAACAAGTATAGAATCAATTTAAAAGAATTCAAAGTAAGTGTACACAATGATTCAATTCAAGAAGTATTAGGTAATCCTGAAATCAAACATTTGCTTAAGTCTTCAGATTATAATGTATGTTTCATTGCTAATGTAAATGTTGATGGCGTATTCCACCCTTATCTATTTAAACTCAATATATTCTTGAGAAATAGATCTGAAGTAACATCCTTTTTAGATAGTTATGATTTAACTAAAATTCGTCTAAATTTAGATATAGATGATATAGACGCCCTTACAATTAATAAGGATAAGAATAAAATATTAATTGCCATAGAAAGAGATGTTTATGCCATAAACCTAAACGATTTTGACAATGGAGGAGAAAAACATGCAGCAGTAAAACTAATCTCTTTAAGTGAAAATACAAAAATCACATCTCTAGAGAGCAAAGAGAACTATATTATCGTAGGCAGAGATGATAAAAAGGCAAATATTTTCTATCTAAAAAATTTTAATTTTTATTCTAAAGATTCTTTTTCTAAAGAATTGATTGGACATAACTATGCTGTAATTAATGTTTCCATGATTAAAAATAATTTCGTTTATACATTTGACGATGCTGGCGAAATTAATTTTTGGGATTTATCTCCAATTGAAGAATCTATTTCAATCAATAAGGCTACTCATCCTATTAATATAAGATTTAAGAATAATCGTTTATATGCCAGTTTCTCTTTCAACAATGAAATTACACGAGGAAATCTCATTGAAATAAATTCCAATGATTTTAAAAAATATAAAGATCTAATTAAAAATGGAAAGAGAGGTTTTTTTAAAGCATTTGATGTTAATTTTCAAAATCAAGTATTCTTTGGAAATTACTGGAATGGTCAAATTACCACTTTTAATATTCCAAGTTCAAGATATGAGCATTTTGACAATCTAGGTAATATAAGAGTAAATGATTTAAAAATTAAAAACAGTAGATTGGCTATTGCAGCAAATAATGGATTGTTTTACTACTCAGATTTCAAAAACAAAGAAACTCGTATGCGCTCTCACAATAATGATACTTTAGACCTTAAGTTTAACTCGATTGATATTCACCCTAAAAAGGATTTAGTATTAGCTGCTTCAGATGATAGTAATATTTATCTCTGGAATGTTGAATCACAACAAATAGATACTCTGAGTAGTCATTTCGATAAGGTCATGGATGCTGAGTTTTCTAGTGATGGTAATTATATTGTTTCGGGCTCTTGGGATAACACAGCAATTATTTGGAAATATAATGCCTTTCAAAAGGCCTATATACCCAATAAATACAAGTTATCTGGTCATGATGGGGACATTGAAGATGTCGCAATTACAAATGACCCCGATAGTTCTAGATTGATTATAGCTATAGCCAGTAATGATAAATCAGTACAACTTCATGAACTAAGTACCAAGCCAGAGGATTCAATCAACCAAAAAACAAAGCCTATATTAAGTATAATTAGGCATAATTATGATGTTAAATCTATAACATTTGGTGAAACTCCTTATATCATCTATTCAACCGATATAATGGGAAACATAAAAAAATGGAAATGGAGAAACTTTAAAGATGAAATTGATAAAAGAACTGTTAAATACTAGTTATAATTATTTACGAAAGAATTTTGGAAGTATTAAGAAAAATATCAAAAGAACAGCTTTTAACTTATCAAAGGCGCCAACCAAAATTAAGTGATTTAGAACGCATTAACTTAAGTTTAACCTCTGAGTTTATGGGTATTGATAGTGAAAATGATTTGTTTAGAAAACTTCCCAAGAGTATTAGTTCAAAAATAGAGCGAAGTGTTTACAATAAAAGAAGACGTAGATTGTCAAATAATTTAAATGTTATCCGATTAAAGTTAGCATCTTATTTTAATGACTTTGAAAATTACTTCATTGTAGATAGTATGCCTTTAGAAAAACGAAATCATAGCCGAAATCGATTGTACGTAATTTATCCCAACATAACCATTAAAAAATGAGAAAAATAATTTTGATTTTGACTGTCGTTTTAGGAGTAGTGCCTTTCAGTAACGCATAAAAAATTGAAATGGAAAAAGTATTTGACAGATACAAATACACCCCAAATGGGATACTAATGAAAATGAAAGATTTGGTAAAAACACTGGAGTCAAATCAGCAAGTTTTTGATTTAATTAAAAAAGCTCAACCATTTGAAAATTAAACAGTAAGCTCTAAGCTGTAGGCGGTGGTCCGTAATGACGTTTTCAGTTGTCTGTGATCAGTAATCAATGAACAATTATCAATGACCAATAATTACTAACAACTGACAATCACCAACCTTCAACCGCCAGACAAAGATTGATAACCGATAATTGTAAACTGAA
>CANNFM010000027.1 GCA_947503835.1 uncultured Aquimarina sp. | reverse complement strand
AGTGATTCCGATGGTACTTGGGACTTCGAGAACCTCAGTCCACATTATTATCGAGAACCTCAGTCCACATTGTTATCGAGAACTTCAGTCCACATTGCTATCGAACCCTGAGGTACTCGAAGGGTGTCGAAGTATACTCGAAGGGTGTAGCCTCCCATAAGTTCAAGTGATTCCGATGGTACTTGGGACTTCGAGAACCTCAGTCCACATTATTATCGAGAACCTCAGTCCACATTGTTATCAAGAACCTCAGCCCACATTATTATCGAGAACCTCAGTCCACATTGCTATCGAACCCTGAGGTACTCGAAGGGTGTCGAAGTATACTCGAAGGGTGCAGCGCTCGATGTGACCGTAGTTCATTTATTAAACAACTTAACGGTAACATTTCTATTGCAAAACACATTAACTTCAATATATATACTACTCATAAACATGAACGAAACAACAATGCCTAACAAATTAAACGAGACGCCACTTAGAAGAAGGGCGTTACTCCCTTTATGGATCAAGATATTCTTATGGATATTTATGGTTCTTGGTTTTATAGCTCCATTGGGATTACTATTTGGGCTTTTAGGGATGGGGTTTAACTTATCGCTATATGGATTAGAAACCACCAATGCTCTGTCGGTAATTGGGCTTCTAATACTATTACTATTTGCTATAAAAAGTGCAGTCTCTTTTGGATTATGGCTCGAGAAAGAATGGGCAGTTAATTTAGCCATAATCGACGCCTCATTCGGAATAATTGTCTGCCTCTTTGTATTGATTTTTCCGTTACTAGTCGAAAACAGTGACATCGGTTTTAGTATAAGACTAGAGTTGGTGGCATTGGTTCCTTATCTTCAGAAAATGATGAACATTAAACAAGATTGGCTGGATAGAGTAGCGAAAAACTAAAGAATAATAAAAAGACCAGTATCAAAAAATGAAACTGACCTTTTGTATTCTTGCAGTGATCTAACCAAAACGATGATTTGAAATTGGTTAGATGTAATTAAACAATCGAATATAACTACCTAATGACAAGAGAACAACACTTAGCATTTTGTAAAAAATGCACTAATCGCGAGATGGACCTTAAACAAGGTTTGGTTTGCACACTTACCAAAGAAAAGGCAAACTTTATAAACGAATGCCGTGATTTTGCCCTCGATCCAGAGTACCAGGAACGATTTGATGATACCGAATCTCTAGAAAACCACGTGATGAAAAGCCTGGTAGACGACAAGGTATTAGATAAACTAAGACTAGAGCAAAACTATCCGCAGGGATTAATTGCAGGGGTATCTACAGGAATTATTGGAGCAGCTCTCTGGGGCGCTATTACTGTAGCTACGGGATTTCAGATCGGTTTTATGGCGCTTGCCATTGGTGCTGGAGTAGGACTTGCCATTCGCTTTTCTGGTAAAGGAGTTGATCCAATCTTTGGGATTTCGGGTGCTATTATAGCGGTATTAAGTTGCTTGCTTGGTAATTTCTTTGGTATAATCGGTTTTTTAGCCCATCAAGAAAACCTTGCCTATATCGATACCCTGTTTTTGTTTGATTATTCATTTTTATTACCTCTATTGCAGGAGACTTTTAGCGTTATCGATCTATTATTTTATGGTATTGCCGGGGCCGAAGGTTATAAATTTGCGTTTAGAGCCTTTACCGAAAAAGATATTGCCGGACTAAAGGAAGAAGGGTAATTAGGGTATATACTAACCTAAGTTGGCTTTAAATTTTATTACATTTAGTATTTAACACTTATTTAGTCGCTTCTCCTCAGGGAGAAGATCAGGCTGAAGGAATTTCATACAATGCTTCCAGTCTCATAAAATGAAACTGGTATTTTATAGTATTGCAATACGTTAACCAGAAGACCAAAACAAAAAAATGAGAACACTACAGCTATTGATCCTGGCACTAATATCCTTACTACTAACAGTATCTTGCAATAATGATGATAATCCAAGCAATGAAATAGTTATAACACAACTAGTGTATAAAGGAGATACTATGATAAATAACCAGGCAGAATTGATCAATTTTGCTATTCAAGGGTATACTAGCATAGAAGGAAATCTAACCATATCAGGAGTTACTGATCTAACACCTCTAAATACTATCAATACAATAAATGGATCTGTATTAATAAATAACAATCCAGATTTGGTAACCTTATCAGGGTTTTCTGGAATTACAGCAATTTCAAACTCTTTAAGTATTTCAGATAATCAAGCATTAAAATCGATAAAGGGTTTTGAACAATTAGAAACTGTAGAAATATTTTTTGTGTATAAAAACGAAGCTTTAAAAAACATAGATAGTTTTAACCAACTAAAAAAAGCAGATATACTGGATATAACTTTTAACCCTGAATTAGTATCGATTGAGGCATTTTCAAACGTAGAGCGTCTAAGTGGCATTGCAATAAAAAGAAATCCAAAACTAACCACAATATCTCCTTTTTCTAAGTTAACCGAAATATCTAAATCTTTTGAAGTTAAAATTAATAACTCTCTATTAGGCCTCGATTTCTTTACTTCTGTACAAAAAATAGGTGAATCTATGGTGATTACTGAAAACAAATCATTAACCAGTTTAGATGGAGTATTGAATATAACAACAATAGGTACCGGTTGTACAATAGTAGATAACAAAAACCTAAACGATTTTTGTGCCTTACAAAATGTCAATTTTACAGATAAAACATATGATGTTTTTGGCAACTTGCATAATCCAACTAAAGAGCAATTAACAGATTCTAATTGTAGAGATTAATTAGAATATTAAGTGTATACAAAAGGAAGCTCTAGAAAATAGTGTTTCTTTTTTGTGCTTGGGACTTCGAGAACCTCAGTCCACATTATTATCGAGAACCTCAGCCCACATTATTATCGAGAACCTCAGTCCACATTATTATCGAACCCTGAGGTGATATACTGAGCTTGTCGAAGTATACTCGAAAGGTGTCGAAGTATACTCGAAGGGTGTCGCCCCCCATAAGTTCAAGTAATTCCTATGGTATTTGGGACTTCGAGAACCTCAGCCCACATTATTATCGAGAACCTCAGTCCACATTATTATCGAGAACCGTTGTTTATTTAAATATTTTAAATTTCATTTTAAATAATAGTTTAGATTTGTTGTTTAATGCATTGGGGAAACAAAAACAAAAAACTACATGAGTGAAAAATGGAAAAACAGAGTGAAAATTGGTGGAATATGGGGAGTTATCGCTGCTATTGTATCTAATCTATTTAAATTAACAGATCATATGTCTTTTGAAGACATCTTTTTTTCTTATCGTTTTTTATTAGAACTTCTGGTATTCTTAGTGATTGGTATTTTATTTTTAGCAAGAGGTTTTAATTCAAAACCCAAAGGCTAGCATTTCGAGCATCTAAGAAGTTTAAATAGTAGATCACATAGGAATCTTACTCATACAATATGAAATACATACTCCCCGGACAGGAAACCGAAAGACTCACCTTTAGGCTTTTACAACCTGAGGATTTTGATATTTGGGTAGATATTTTTAAAGAAAAAAATGTGGCCAAGTTTTTAGGACTTGACCAAACATTATCTCCCACCGGGTTATGCCAAGCTTGGTTTGATAAAGCGTTTAATCGATACGAAAACGATCTGGGAGGAATGAATGTTTTAATTGATAAAAAGACAAGCCAGTTTGTAGGACAATGCGGGCTCTTAGTGCAGACTATAGATGATACCGAAAGATTAGAGGTTGGGTATTCTATTCTTCCAAAATTTTGGAATCAAGGATACGCGTTTGAAGCTGCTCGAAAATGTAAAAACTATGCTTTTGAAAACAATTTTGCAGACTCTTTAGTCTCTGTCGTTCATATCGATAACATTGGTTCTGAAAAAGTAGCCTTAAAAAACGGGATGACGTTCGAGAAACTAACCGATGACGTATTTAATGTGTTTAGCATCAATAAAGAGGATTGGGCCTCTTCTAAGCACATATGAGGGTATACGTTTTTTCTTTTGTCAGTTCGAGTGGTCCCGATGGTAATCGGGAGTATATCGAGAACAATTCTAGTTACAAAAGCATCTCAACATCGTATCAAGGGATGACAAACTCACCTACTCATCTACTCACACGACATTAACATTACTTTATCATTATCAATTGTAATATTATGTAGTAAGAAGCGACATATAGGGTATGATTAAGGAATTTACAGAATTTTCAACCGCAGCAATATTAAAAACAGGAGACGAAGAATTACTAGCTCCCTATAGCACATCAAAGTTATTGGGGTTATACACCTTTGTCTGGTCTAAATCAAAACCTGTTACTTTAGAGGTCGATGGTATTGTAACTACAGTAGAAAAGGATCATATTGTGGTGCTTACTCCTAATCAATATTTTAAGTTTATAAGTGGATCTGATCTTATTGCTTATCAATTTAACCGAGAATTTTATTGTATTAAAGATCATGATAAAGAAGTAAGCTGTATGGGTATTCTTTTTTATGGCAATAGTGTAATCCCTGTGATAGAATTAGATACCAAAGAAAGTAACAAGCTTAATCTGTTTCATCAAATATTTTTAGAAGAATTGGATACTGTAGATACTATACAAGCAGAGATGTTGCGTATGCTTATGGCTCGATTTATTATCACTACCACTCGATTAATCAAGCAGCAAGGTGATTATAGTAATAGTGAAAACCAAATAGATCTGATCAGAGAATTTAACGCTTTGGTTGAATTTAATTTCAGAAAAGAGCATTCTGTAGCGTTTTATGCCTCAAAATTATTCAAATCCCCTAAAACATTGTCGAATAATTTCACTAAATTTGAGAAAAGCCCTCTGCAGATCATTCATGATCGCATAATTTTAGAAGCCAAACGCCTACTTATTTATACAGAAAAGACTGCCAAAGAGATTGCATACGAAATTGGTTTTGAAGATGCATCACACCTGAGCAGAATGTTTAAAAAACATACTACTTTTTCACCTTCAGATTTTAGAAAACAACTTAAGTCTGAACCTGTCGGGAGTTATTGACAAGTATAAAGGAAAAAGTGCCATGGTATAGAATTTGTTTTTGCCCCAATTTTGTATTGTAATTAATAAAACAACCACCGAAACTTATTTCGGGAAAAACATAAAGGCATGAAAAATTTTACTCACAATATCAAAATAGCACTATTAGGGATTCTATTTCTTACTTTTTCTATAAGTAATGCCCAAGTAGAATTAGATACTGTTTATCTTAATGGTTATACTGAAGAAGAAGTATACACAAATAACTTTAGTAATTTTAATAACGAGCTAATTGCAGAAGATGTTATTAATTTTAGAATTGAAATCAAGAAAGCCAAAGAAGATAACAGCTACCTATTATTTTTATCAGAAAGAAGTAACCTTGAGATTTTAACCGAGGCCTACTTAAAAACTATTCGCAAAGGAGCGAACAGAAGTTCGGATGCTGAAGCTTTTGTAAATTTTCTTAGGGAAAGGCTTCCAGAATTAATTAATCAATTTAGAAAAGATAATAACCTTGAAGAATTGTATATTATTTCTCGAAAAAACACTTTTAATGGTAAAATAGACGCTTTACCTGTTGTACTTTAATTTTTTGTTATTTTTTTCTTAAATTCGGGGGGAGCTAACAAATTACCCCTGTAATGAAAAATAAATTACCCCTATTGCTGCGCATTGTCGTGGCAATCATTTTAATTCAAACTCTCAGATTTAAATTTACCGCGCATCCCGATAGTGTCTACATTTTTACCAAAGTTGGCCTAGAGCCTTATGGTAGGATAATTACCGGAATAACAGAGCTTATCGCCGGAATTTTACTTTTTGTTCCTAAAGCCATTTGGGTAGGAGCCACCTTAACCCTTGGTATCATTGGTGGAGCTATTATGATGCATTTAACCAGATTAGGTCTCGAAGTGAATAATGATGGTGGTGTTCTTTTTATAACCGCTGTTATTACTTTTATTTTAAGTGCAATTATTCTTTGGACAAAAAGAAGAGAAGTGAACTTTTTCTGAAAACATAGTATAAAAACATATATGCTGCCTATAGGCCCTTGCAATTGCAAGGGCCTTTTTTATTTCGGGAAAAAATGACAAGTCTTCGGGAATATCTGGCATTTCTTTGCCAAGAGAACAGATGCATCTTTGTAGTGTTAATATAAAAGACATATACAATGACAATTCAAAATAAATCAATTTTCAATCTTATAGAGATTTTTAGGAAAGGAAAGAAACAAATCATAAACTCTTTAAATCCAAAAACCCATTGTGAACAAAAAGGGATTCATGATTTTTATTGTGATGCAGAAAAACCTTTTGTTAAAAGTCAAAGATAAGATCTCGAAGTACATTCGGGAAGTTTCGACAAGCCCCTGGGAAGAATACACATTTTATCACCTCTATTTTCGCCAGATCTTTGTATCGAAATTAAAACTAAGTATAACAGGTCCTGAAACTAGTTCGGGATTTAATTTAAAAACTAAAAACAATACTAAAACTTAAAAAATTATGAGCACATTTAATGTACCAACAAGAGAAGAAGTAAGTCCAAACAATCAAGCAATATTTGACAACCTGAATAAGGCATTAGGATTTGTTCCTAACCTATATGCAACTTATGCGCATAGCGACACCGCTTTAGAAAACTACTTAAACTTTGCTAATGCTAAGACATCACTTTCTGCAAAAGAGAAAGAAGTAGTTAACCTGGCGGTTAGCCAAGTAAATGACTGTATTTACTGTTTATCTGCTCACACTGCAATCGGAAAAATGAACGGTTTTACCGATGAGCAAATTTTAGAACTTAGAGCTGGATATGCTTCTTTTGATCCTAAATTGGATGCATTGGCTAAATTGGCCAAAAATAGTACCGAAAACAGAGGAAAAACAGATCAAAATGTAATCGATAACTTCTTTGCAGCTGGATATTCCAAAGGTAATTTGATTGACACTATTTCGTTAGTTGGAGACAAAACGATTTCTAACTATATACACAGTACGACTCAAGTTCCTGTAGATTTTCCGGTTGCTCAGCAACTAGAAACTGCCACGGCATAAATACGTAAACACACAGGGCAATTACCCCTAATAACCCCTGGAAGAGACAAGAAATAAAATCTCTCATACTCTTCCAGGATATTTTTAAAAATTAATAAATCATTTATACACATTAATAATTATCAAAATCATGAAAAATTTAATCTCATTATTTACCCTTATTTTAGCAATCACTTTTAGTGCACAAGCTCAAGATGTAAAAACAGTTTCTTTAGAGCAAACTAAAGGAGAGTTTACTCAGAAAAGTATTACACTATCTGAAGGAAGTTATGTTTTTAACATCTCTAATAACAATGTAGGATCAGATGTTGGTTTCGTACTTGTTCCTGCAGGAAAAGATGCTGCAGATGCAAAAAACCACATTAAAGAAGCGTATGTAACCAAAGCAGTTGCAGACGGTAAAACACAGAGTTCAAAAACGGTTACACTTAAAAAAGGAACCTATACCTACTTTTGTCCTTTAAATCCAACGCCACAATATACACTAACGGTAAAGTAGTTACTTTAGAAAATAAGACTAGAAAAGCTTCCTTAATCAGGAAGCTTTTTTTGTTTACTTTAGCTGCATGTATGCAGAAATAGAGAAACATATTTCAAAATATATTGAATGTACTCCACAAGAATGGAGTCGATTTACTAGTGTGCTTATTCATAAAAAACTACGTAAGAAACAGTATTTAATCCAAGAAGGTGATGTTGTTGAATATGAATATTATGTGGTTAAAGGGTGCCTTAAGGCCTATCATGTAGATACAGATGGAAACCAACACATCGTTCAGTTTGCCATTGAAGATTGGTGGATTAGTGACTTTAAAGCATTTTTTAAGGAAGAAAAAGCCCGCCTTAACATCGATTGCATTGAAGCATCAGAAGTAATCGGAATCAAGAAATCTGACTTAGAAAAATTATATCTAGAAATACCAAATTTAGAACGTTTCTTTCGTATCAAACTTACGAATGCCTTTGTATCTTTTCAGGACAGAATATTATCGGCTTTAGAAAAAACAAATGCCGAACGCTACTTAGAGTTTCTCGAGACCTATCCTAATATAGAACAGCGTATTTCTAATTATCATATCGCAAACTATCTGGGCATTAAACCAGAGAGCTTAAGTCGTCTTCGCAGACAAATTCTTAACATAAATCAATAAAATTTCATAACACAGATCAATCATTTTTTAAGTCCTATTTCACGAAATTTGTAGTGCAAGTAAAGTACTTATCATAAAACCTATTCAAAAATGAAAGATTTAAACGTATTAATTGTTACCACATCACATGATGCATTAGGTAATACAGGTGAAAAAACGGGAGTATGGTTAGAAGAATTAGCTGCTCCTTATTATAAATTTATTGATGAAGGAGCAAACATTACCATTGCTTCTCCAAAAGGAGGTATCGTACCTTTGGATCCAACAAGTAAGCTTGATGATTGGCAGACCGAATACACAAAGAAGTTTAATGAAGATGCAACTGCATTAGATGCTATTAAAAATGCAAAAAAAACATCTGATGTCAACCCTTCAGATTTTGATATCTTATTTTTTCCTGGCGGTCATGGCCCTATGTGGGATTTAGCGGATAATACTGAGGTGGCTAAAATTATTAATGATTTCAACACAAAAGAGAAACCTATTGGATTGGTTTGTCATGGTGTAGCTGCTTTAAAGGGAGTTGTTTTAGAAAACGGAACTCCTTTTGTAAAAGGAAGACGTCTTACTTCATTTACAAATACAGAAGAAGCGGCAGTACAGCTTACAGAGATTGTACCTTTCTTATTAGAAACAGAACTTTCTAATGAAGGTGCTATCTATCGCAAAGGTGATGACTGGAGCGAATTTGTTATCGAAGATGGTAATCTGATTACTGGTCAAAACCCTCAATCTTCGGTGATGACTGCACAAAAAACATTAGAAATTTTAAAAGTAAAATAACACAAACTCAACTTTATAAATACTAATGTTATACAATCTGGTCCTTTCAGTTTTTAAAATTCGAAAGGGCCTTTTTTATTACCCCTCAACGATCAAATTACCGCTATGCAACATATCATAACAATCGATCGGCGTACATTTCGAATAAAGTTTAGGTAAAAAAGAGAAACCTTTAAAATTCTGTTAAAAACCTAAAACGGTATGGATAAGAATTATCAAGGTGTATTCTTTTCTATATTTTAGCTAAAAACTAACCCATGATGAAAAATGTAATTGTATTCGCTTTGTTTTCTTTAGCATTTGTTGCCTGTAAAACTGAAGTAAAAAAACAAATTCAGTATGAAGACGACGTAGAAGTAAGGGATCCAGAACCCATTGCCGATACAAACCGCAAGAAGATGTCTACTACAGCAGAAGCAATCGCATATGCAAACGGGTTTGAAAACTGGAATAAAGTAAAAGAGATAAAATTTACATTTAATGTAGACCGTGATACCATTCACTCTGAACGCTCATGGAACTGGCATCCTAAAGAAAATACAGTAACCCTGACTTCTGAAAAGGACACCATTACCTATAATAGAACCCAAATAGATAGTACAAACCAAAAAGCAGATCAGGGGTTTATTAATGATAAATATTGGTTGCTGGCTCCTTTTAATTTGGTTTGGGATGCTGCTAGTTTTACTTCAGAACATCAGATAATAGCAGTGGCTCCAATAAGTAATAAAGAAATGCAAAAACTAACCATTGTGTATAAAAACGAAGGTGGTTATACTCCCGGGGATGCCTATGATTTCTATTTCGAAGGAGATTTTATCATCAAAGAATGGGTGTTTAGACAAAAAAATGCAAAAGAACCATCATTAATCACCTCTTGGGAAGATTATAACACCTATAACGGAATCAAAATTGCCAAAACCCATAAGCGCAATGAAGGTGACTGGACACTTCATTTTACCAATATTGAAGTCATTACAGAGTAAAAGGATCTAGAATATAAAGATTACTTCGTTGCCAATTCTAAGTATTCTCATGATACAGGTGGCATTGCTATTACCCTCTTTTCTTTAAGAAAAAAGTGATCAACAAAGCTATGCCCGTAGCAATCAATAGAGCCATAAAACTGAGTTGCAAACTATCAATTTTGGATAGAAAGCCTAAAAGAGGCGGACTTAATAAAAACCCTAAATACCCAAATCCCGCAACCAAAGAGATACCTTGAGCCGAAGAAATGCCATTGGTTTTACCCGCCAACCTGAATAATTCTGGAATAATGACAGAAAAACCTAATCCAACCAACCCAAAACCGATTATGGTGATTACTAGTTGAGAAATAAGTATCGTAGAAAAACCAAGAATACTAAGTATACATCCACCTATGATAATTGGTAGTGATCCGAATTTCTTGCTAATTTCATCTCCCAGAAAACGCCCCAAGGTCATCAGTACTGAGAATACAACAAATCCTAATCCAGATATTCTCTCTGAAGTAATGTGTACTACATCCTGTAAATACAGTTTGCTCCAGTGTTCTATAGCACCCTCACTACCCATAACTAAAAAAGCGATGATTGTTAATCCGAGTAATGGCCGAATAAGATTAAAGTTATATGATTTTTCCTTCTTTTTGGGTTTCTTATTTTGAATTGGATAATATGCCTTAAACGTCATTAGGTTGGTGAATATGACAAAAATCACAGCACATAACATGTGCATAACAGGAATTTCAAAATAAGTGATAATTAAACTGCCAATACCAGCACCAATTACCCCTCCTAAACTAAAAAACCCATGAGATGCCGACATAATATGTATGGTGTCCTCCTGTTCTATATCTGAAACTAGTGCGTTCATAGAGACATCGGTAAGACAACCAGATAATCCAACAAAAAAGAGGGAAATACAAAGAGTAACATAGGTTGACATAAGAAGAGGTATCAAAAACAACAATGAGAAAACCACAATAGCGAATAATGTAGTCTTACCAACACCTATTTTATCAATAATTGAAGAAGATAAAGGGATCATAACCAATGTCCCCAGGGCAAAACAAAACAATGCAATACCCAATTGTGCATCATCAATTTCTAATTTAGCTCTCACCTGGGGAATATAAAGTACCCAAGTACCTACAATAATGTTTAATGACGCAAATACCCATGCCGGACCAAAATATCGCAGTCTTGTTAAGATCAATTGCAATGAATTCATTCTTAATTGTTTATTGTCTATAATTTATAAATCAAAAGTAAAAACATAATCCTCTGATTATTAAAACAAAATATTCAATATTAATGACAAAATATGCAGTATTAGTGATTTTATGTAAACAAAATGGTAATTTTGTTACATGAAAGTTTCGTATGAACAAATATATCTGGGTCAATCAAAATCATTGAAGATTGAAAGTTATACTAATAAATCCCAATGCGATATAGTAAGCTGGCACTTGCATCCAGAATATGAGCTTGTTTTTATAAAGAGTGGTCAAGGAAGTATCCAAATCGATACTCATTTTGAAAACTACGCTGATGGACTTTTAATTTTTTTGGGCCCCAACATCCCCCACATGCCCTTTGGCAACAAACAGTTTAAGAACAATATTGAAGTTGTTATTCAGTTTCCTGAAGGTTTTATAAGTGATAAATTAACTAGTTTTCCAGAATTTGATATACTTCAAAAATATATAAGAAAGTCCCATCGCGGAATCATATTTTCATCTGAAATTCACAAAAAATTATCACCATTATTTTTAAAGTTTCAAAAACAAAACGATACAGAAAAGCTTCTCAATTTTATGGATATTTTGTATCAACTTTCAATATCCAAAAACCAAAGAGCGATACTTAAAGGAAACCTTTCTTTAGATATTAATAAACATTCGCTCGAGAGAACCTCTAAGGTATTTCAATATATTAATGATCATTATGATAAACAGATTCGATCAGAAACTCTTGCAAAGCAACTGGGGTTAACTCCAAATTCTTTTTGTAGAATGTTTAAAACCGTAACAAATAGGAGTTTTATTGATTTTTTAAACGAATTCAGGATAAAAAAGGCACAAGAACATTTTGAACATCATAATTTTACCATTGCAGAAGTGATGTACCGATGTGGATTTAATGATCCTTCTTATTTCTCTAAACAGTTCAAGAAATATTCGGGAATTTCGCCATCAAACTACTGTAATCAAGTATCTAATTAGATAATTGATTTACTTTTTTCTGGATTCCTTGCTTTAAAATTTGTCCAAACTGATACATATCTTCAAAAGAACAATAAAACGGAGCGGGTGCTAATCGGATTACATTGGGTTCTCTCCAATCGGTTATCACCCCATTTTTCATTAAATATTCAAATAATTTCCTTCCTTCACCATGTAAAAATACCGAAAGTTGGGTCCCTCGTTCTTCTGGATCAGAAGGGGTAATAATCTCAAAAGTACTTTCTACTTCTGCATCTATTTCTTTAAGAATAAACTCTAGATAAGAAACGATTAGATTTCGTTTTTTGATAAGAGCATCCATACCTACTTCATCAAATAATTCTAAAGACGCCAAATAGGGAGCGATTGCTAAAATCGGAGCATTGCTTAACTGCCAGGCATCGGCATTAGGCATAGGTTCGAATTCTGGTTTCATAAGAAATCGGGTCTCTCTACTTGTTCCCCACCAGCCTTCGAATCTTGGGATATCTTTTCGATTATGAAATCGTTCATGAACATAGCATCCAGAGGCATTTCCTGGTCCGCTATTCATATATTTATAACTACACCACGACGCAAAATCAACATCCCATTCGTGTAATTCTAGTTTAATATTTCCAGCACCATGAGCTAGATCCCAACCTACAAATGCGCCTACATCATGACCCGCTTTGGTAATGGTTTTCATATCAAACACCTGCCCAGTGTAATAATTTACACCTCCAATCAGTACAAGTGCGCACTCCTCTCCTACTTCATGAATGGTAGCCAGAATATCTTCTATCCTAAAATTATGCTCTCCTTCGCGCTTTTTGATTTCAACTATGGCATCATTAGGATCGTATCCATGAAAACGAGCCTGACTTTGTAGCATATATTGATCGCTAGGAAAAGCTTTCTCTTCGCAGATAATCTTATAACGCTTTCCCTTGGGTCTGTAAAAAGATACCATTAGTAAATGAAGGTTTACAGTAAGTGTATTCATTACTGTAATTTCTGAAGGTTTTGCTCCTACAATTTTACTTAAAGGCTTGGCCAATCGTTCATGATAATCCCACCAAGGTTTTTCTGCATAAAAATGTCCTTCTACGGCCAACTCTGCCCAATCATTCATTACCTCATCAACATATTTCTTTGCATTCTTAGGCTGAAGCCCAAGTGAGTTTCCTGTAAAATATATGACTTGTTCCCCATTAACTTTAGGAAAAATAAATTGATCCCTGTATGATCTTAATGTGTCTTGTTGATCTAATTCCTGAGCAAATTCTCTAGTATTCTTGAACCGCATTCTTGGTGTTTTGATTCAAAAATACAGATTACTGTAGTACTTCTTTAAATATTTTAAAGAATTTAGTCTTTACCATTGACAATCCTACCATAATTAATTGCAAAAAAAACAGCTACGTTCATATAACGTAGCTGTTTTTATGATCTTTTTATTCTAGTATATCCAAAATTTCAGATACCACTATATCTCAAGATACATTAGTTTACTATGAATTTTTGAGTACTAACCTGTTCATCAGTTTGTATTTTAATCAGATAAATCCCAGTGCCAAAATTAGCAGTATTGATTTCATTACTACTCCCCTTCGTAGAGTAAACAATCTGTCCATCAATAGTATAAACAACAAGACTCTGTATTTTATTTACTTCATTTATATACAACCTATCCCCTTTTTTTACCGGATTGGGATACAGACTTACATTTGAAGTGGTTTTTTCATTGATCCCTTGTTTTGTTAAAAAGATATCATCTATTAAAATCAAGCCTTTGCATTTGAATTTCCATTCAGACCATATGCCCTGTCCATTAATCACAGGTCGTACTCTCCAGCTCATATGGCCCATTCGTTGGATAGTAAGATTGTTTTGATTTGCAGGCAAATTGTAAGTAATCACACCTCTTTGCAGGCTTGATGTTACTTCTACCTGATATCCCTGTACATCTTGTATAGCACCCCATTGCATGGTAAAATTATTTTTGTAAATGTTACAAAAAAGTGGGACAATAGGTCCTGGTACTATAGTCTCTGGGCAAAAGGTGTTAAAGGATGCGGTTGCATCTTTTGTCCAAGCTCCACCAAGAATAGGTCCAAGTTGAGAGTTGGCGTAAGCAACATTATCAACCATAATACAAGTTAGATTAGGATTGTTATAAACCTTGGCTATAGTAAGATTAGTATTATTGTTATTCTTTAGATTTAGATAAGTTAGGTTATTGTCAAAGCATTGTACCCTATTTAGAACTGTATTATTACTAAGATCAAGACTTACTAATCCATTGATTTGACAAGATAACATATCTAGAGCAACGTTAGAACTCAAATTTAAGTTTACTAATTGGTTTTCAGAACAAAACAAACGGATTAAAGCCGTATTTGTACTCAAATCTAAATTTGATATTTGATTTCTGTAACAACTTAAAATCAATAAATTTGTATTTGGAGTCGTATTTAGGTTTGATAAATTATTATTTGGACAATACAGATATTCTAGAGCTATATTTTGACTCACATCTAATGTTGGTAATTGATTATTTCTAATATTTAAATTTTTTAATTGATTGCTTTGACTTACATCTATTGTAGATAATTGATTATTATTAGCTGAAATATTTATTAATGCAGTATTTGCACTAAGGTCAAGTGTGGTAAGATTGTTTTGACCAACACTAAGCCAAGTAATATTTATAAAAGCTTCAATACCAGTAAGATCATTAATATCTTTATCAGCAATAAATAAAGAAGATGTAGCCAGAGCATCTGCTCTACATAAAGTACCATTTAATACTCCATCGGTATCGATGTTTAGATCCAGGAGTGCTTGCTCAAAATTAGGATCCGGGATCGCTACTAAATCAGTACAAGGTGTAATTAGGTCGCAAGGAGGAGTGACATCACAATTAGAACTTACAACAGCAGTAGTATAGTTCGGTTGTGTTAAAAGATTTTCTACTAATTGCACGTACTGTTCATTTACACAGATATTTTGTAATTGAGTGCAATTATAAAAGGATAATCCGAAATAAGGGTCTGTTTGAAATTGTGGTCCTTCTAGAAAGGCTGATTGGAGATTTTGATTCGCCCTAAAATCTAACAGTTCAATTGTTGGATTATCTATAGTCAACGTTACAAAATTGTTTTGTCGTAGATCTAATCGTTTCAAATTTATATTTGCTTGTACGTTGATACAATCGAGGTTATTATCACCAACGTGTAACTCTGTTAATTGGTTATTCTCGGAAACGTTAATAAAATTCAATTCATTTGTCAACAGAGATAATATCTCTAGTTTTGAATTACTAGATACATCGATTGTAGTTAAAGAGTTATAATCAAGTATTAAGCGTGTTAACTCTGTGTTATTTGTGACATTAATAGCATTTAATAAATTAGAACTAAGATAGAGACCTTCAAGTTCGATATTACTCGATAAATCGATTGATCCTATTTGATTTTGCTTTAAGACCAAAAGAATTAGTTTCGTGTTATGAGATAAGTCTATAGAAGTCAATCTATTAGATGAAACATCTAGTCTAGTTAGCATTATATTTTGGGACAAATCGATTGATGCTAGATTATTACGCTTTGCTGAAAGACCATCCAAACTTGTAAAATATTCAATACCTGATAAATTTGTGATTCCTGAATTATCGATATTTAAAATACGAACTATTTCAGCTTCGGCGACACTAATTTCTCCATCATAATTTGAGTCAACAATGTTATTTAGTAATGCATTTTTAAAGTTGATATCGGGAAATGCTATGTTTTGTGCATTTGTAACCACAGTAAAAGAAGTGATTAAAGTAAAAAGAATTAGTTTGTAGATTTTCATTGTCATTTTTGTTGTTAAGTATTAATTATTAAATTTTGTTTTGAAAAATGGATGATTATCCCTTTTTTTAAAACAATTTTGTATGAAATTAAGTTCAGGTTAGTAATATAAAAGCGTTGGACTATGTTTTTTAAGAAAAGATCCGTCTTCTAGAACTTCTAAGACAACTTCTAAATTGAATTTTCTTTATGTTATATCGGTTAGTTAATATTTTTTTGGAACTTATATTATGATCCTAAATTCAAGGGATCTTTATTCTGACGGCTTCTTCATATGTTTTGCTTATACAAAGAGAGGGCAAATAAAATAGAATTTAAAGATTGCCATATTTGTTTTAAATTTAATTTTTCTAGTAACCTGTTCTCTTTTCATACTTACTGTTACCCAGAATTTAAAGGTATTTTCACAAAACACTCTTTATTAAACATAAATCAATGGTAATCAATAATTTGTGTTATAAATAATATTCTGATCTGTTCTTGATTTATGAAACGACTATTAGAATAAAAAGCTTGTAAGTTTTAGAAAGGGTACTCAAAAACTTTACTTTTGCAGAAAATAACTATCATGCATTTTATACCTGAAGCACTAGATAATTACGTGATTAAACACACTGAAAAAGAACCAGAATTACTACAACAACTTACCAGAGAAACCTACCAAAAAATATTACAGCCGCGTATGCTAAGCGGCCCTTATCAAGGTCGTGTTTTAAGCATGTTATCTAAGCTTATTCATCCAAAAAACATTCTAGAAATCGGAACATACACTGGCTATTCTGCACTGTGCTTATGCGAAGGAATCCATAAAGAAGGAGCATTACACACCATAGATATTAATGAGGAATTAGAGACTTTTCAGAGAAAATATTTTGATCTTTCTTTATACGGAAAACAAATCCATCAACATATTGGTGATGCTACCAAAATTATACCTAATCTAGATTTACAATTTGATTTAGTGTTTATCGATGCAGATAAACCAAATTATCCAAAATATTTCGAATTAATCATTAATAAGTTGAATCCCGGAGGAGTAATTCTTACCGACAATGTATTATGGAGTGGAAAAGTTATTGAGTCAGTTGACGAAGAAGATTTGTCTACAAAAGCACTTCTAGAATATAATAAGCTTTTGATCGAGGATAAAAGAATAGAAACAGTCTTGTTACCCATACGGGATGGGTTAACCATTAGCAGAGTTCTATAAAATAAAAAAGGGAACCTTAGAAGTTCCCTTTTCATGTATTTCAATTATTAATAAGACTTATTGTACCGCTTTTAGCGCATCAATATTACCATAGCCAAATTTCCTATTTCGATTAGGATAGAATTCTCCTGCTCTTTTTAATTTATCCAACACTTGATCTCTATTCATATTAGGGTTACGCGCCCATACTAGTGCTGCAATTCCGGCGGTAGTTGCTGTAGCCACAGATGATCCTCCCACTACATTTCTATCATTAGTATTAAATCCTATTACAGGAACTGTTCTATTATTATTGGATGCTCTTTGCATTACAATGGTAAAATCAATTTGTCTACCACTATGACAGTTATTACAACGATTATACCCATTGTCTTTGATCCCTGTAACCGCTACCGTTTCAGACATGCTTGCAGGAAAAATAACAGGATACCAATTGGTAAAACCTGTTGATGTTCCTCCGGCAGCAATAATTAATTTCCCTCTGCTATGAGCATATCGTACAGCATCTTTTATACTACCAATGGACCATAAATACCCAATTGACATTGAAATGATACGTACATCACCTCTATCTCCCAATTGTCTTAGTGCATTACTTACTCCTCTACGTTCTTTAGAGCTTTCTAATAATACATCACCGGTCCCTCTGTATGCCACAAGGCTAGAGTTATAGGCTACCCCCACAGGCATCCCATCGTCATTACGAGGTGAACCTATTGCTGATGCCATAGATGTACCATGACCACATTGATCGCTATTAGAGCCATCAAATGTACCAAATCTCTCTACAGTTCTTCCTGTAGAAAATCCATCATTAAAATCACTACCTAATAGATTTTGACTAGAAGATATCCCTGTATCAATTAAGCCTACAGTGATTCCCATCCCAGTACTGTAATTCCAGGCTTGGGGTACTTTATGAATATCAAAGTTCCAAGGTAACCAGGCATTAGGCGATATCACCCGATAATCTTGACTGTTAATACTTATGCCATCTCTATCACAACCAAAAGATTTGGGTTGTATCTCATTGTCATTAAATAAAAAAGATTCGTATCCAATAGGATCCAGGTAACGAATTTGGTCAGCTGATTTCAGTGCTTTTATGGTTTCTATATCCGTAATTTGAACATCCATTACATTAAGCACATCGTAATCATAAACAACTCCATCTGACTTTGATATATCTTCAGAAGAGGTAACGATATCTAATATATTTCTTTTTGCATCTATTAGTCTAGATGATTTTTGTATCGAGAAGCTTTCTCCTTCATTACCAAAACCAATACTTAAAATCCCGCCGCCGTGCATCACCGCACTATACAACATTATATTTGAAGCTTTTTCCCAGGCAACATCTCCATGCTCCCTTAATTGGCTTTCGATATAATTGTTAATTTCTTTTTTGGATAGTAATTTTTGTGATTCAGAAAAATCTGAGTTTAGATCAATAGTTTCATTTGGATCATCTTTTGAGCAAGAGAATACAAGAAAAAGCCCGAAAGCGAAAAGTACAATTTTTTTCATTTTAAAATAAGATTTACGAGTTTGTGTATAAAAACCTATTAAATGAAAAATTCCTGGGACGTAGAATAATTATCATTTAGTGAATTTCACGGCTAATATATTAAATATTCGTTAAATATTAAGCCTATTTATTAAGATACTGTCAAAAAAAATCAAAATACTATGCTTGCACAGTATTGAATTTTAGGTTGAAATTTCCCCGAAACCCTAATAAACATTGAGATTTAATAGAAAAGAAAGAATACTTGTGGTAATCATAAAAAAAGACATCTTTTTTAACGAATACTACAAATTAGTACGATAAAATTGAATATTATTAAAAAAAAGGAGGTTTTACAGATTTCGTTTTACCGGGCCGGTAATGTCGTTAATATCTTCTTTGACTTGATCAATTTCTTTTTTAATATCTGAAGTAATAGAAGTCGGTATCTCTGTATCTATACCATGCTTTTCTGCGCTTTTAGTGATTTCAGTTTTGATATCATTAGTCGCATCTTTAACAATTCGCATACCTTTACCTAAGCCACGAGCAATCTCAGGGATTTTATCCGCCCCAAAAACCATCACCAGTATAAAAACGATGAAAGTGATCTCTGTTCCGCTAATAAATAAAGGCAGTGTACTCATAATAGTGCAAATATATAGAATATCGTTAAAACAAAAGCCATCCTAATGCAATCAGGATGGCTTTATTTATAAAAACTTTAATATTTAACTATTGACCTTTAACTTTATCCTTGAATTCTTTAAACTTTCCAAGTTTTTTTCGTTTCGGCCAACTATTATTTGATGTATCAATATCTGCTGTTTCCTGGTTAGGGTCTACCACTATTTTTGAAATTGCTTTTTCTGAAGCCATAGCTTTCTTTACAGTACTATCATTTTTACGCCAGATTTCGGCTGGATACGTAATTGTTTCAGAAGTACCATCCTCATATGTGTATTGTACTATTAAAGGCATTACTAGCCCTCCAGGCTTTTCAAATGTGATTTCATAAAAGAACTTAGGATTTTTTAGTCGTGCACGCTCATCGGCAGAAAAGTTATCCAATAAGTATTCTTTTAATGTCGTTGGATCTTCAATGATCCCATCGTTTCCTTTAATCCTTGTATAATCATCACTTCCCTCTTCTACCATGACCACTAAATCTGCAGGATTTGCAAACCTTAATCTTCTATCATTGGCAGCAAAACGTTGTGATTCTAGCGTAGGGATTTTTGAAACCACGAATTTCTTCACATTACTAACACCAATATCTGTATAATCAGTGGTATAAAACCAACCTCTCCAGAACCAATCTAAATCTACGGCTGAAGCGTCTTCCATTGTTCTAAAGAAATCTTCTGGTGTTGGGTGTTTAAACATCCATCTTTGCGAATAGGTTCTAAATGAGTAATCAAAAAGGTCTCTTCCCATTATGGTTTCTCTAAGAATATTTAAACCGGTTGCAGGTTTTGCATACGCATTGGGTCCAAACTGATGAATATTATTAGACTGTGTCATTATAGGAGACAGGCGATTTTGGTTCCCGCTCATATAGGGTACTATTTTTTCTGCGGGTCCACGACGAGATGGGTATTTTTTATCTTTACCAAGTGCTGCTGGGTACCATTCCCCAAAATCCTGCTCGGCTACATACTGAACAAAAGTATTAAGGCCTTCATCCATCCATGTCCATTGGCGCTCGTCACTATTCACGATCATTGGAAAAAAGTTGTGTCCCACTTCGTGAATGATAACGCTCATCATACCATATTTAACTCTATCTGAATATGATCCATCTGGCTCTGGTCTACCATAATTCCAGCAAATCATAGGATATTCCATTCCTTGATTTTTTGCGTGTACAGAAATAGCTTTATGATACGGGTAATCAAAAGTCATTCTACTATATGATTTTAAGGTACTCGCAACGGCTTTTGTTGACCAATCTTCCCAAAGAGGATTTCCTTCTTTAGGATACATTGACACCGCCATGACATCTCTATTTCCTATCTTAACAGCCATCATATCCCAAATGAACCTTCTAGAGGTAGCAAATCCAAAATCACGAACATTCTCGGCTTTTAATTTCCAGGTTTTCTTATTGTTAGAGAACGATTGAGAGGCTTTATCTGCATCTTCTTGTGTTACCACAATAACTGGATTGTCAAATGATTTTTTAGCTTTCTCATAACGACTCATCATCTCTTTAGTAAACACTTCTTTCCTGTTTACCAATACACCTGTTCCATCTAAAATATGATCAGCAGGAACTGTGATATTTACTTCAAAATCTCCAAACGGTAAGGCAAACTCTCCACGCCCCCAGAATTGGTGGTTTTGCCACCCTTCTACATCATTATATACGGCCATACGAGGATAAAACTGAGCAATAACATAGGCTCTATTACCATCTTCGAACTCTTCATAACCAGATCTACCACGACCATTTACGTGATCATTTATATTATACCACCAATCAATCGAGAACACAAATTTACCTCCAGGTGCCAAATCCTTAGGCATCTCAACTCTCATCATAGTCCTATTGATAGTATGTTTCAAAGGTTTCCCGGCAACATCTTTTACAGCAGTGATATTAAACCCGCCATCAAACGGTTCTGAAAGATATTTAGTTAAGAAACCTTTTGGTGAATTTGCTAGGTCTACACCGCTTCCTTGAATAAGCGGAGTTTTAGAATCCTTGGCACGCATATTTTGATCCAATTGCACCCAAAGAAACTCTAAATGATCAGGAGAATTATTAGTATACGTTATGGTTTCTTTACCTGTAATCTTTTTATTTTTATCATCAAGCTCTATATCCATCTTATAATCTGCCTGCTGCTGATAATATGCCGATCCCGGAGCTCCTGAAGCTGTTCTGTACATATTAGGCGTAGCAAACTCATCGTACATTTGCTTAAATTTATTTTGGTTGGTGTGCCCCAATTCACGTGCTTTTTCAGAAGTATCCTGATTTTGAGCATATGCAACAGTTCCCGACATTAAAAAACCAGCCAGTAGAACTAGAAATATGTTTTTCATTTGAGTAATTTTGAGTTAATTGAAAATAATTTGCAAAATAGTCGTTTTTTAAAAGTTTTGCGTTTCATTCACTAAACTTTAACATCCCTTTATCCCTACCATGTTCTAATATTAAGCTCTTACGCTGTTTTCCTTTTTTGACATGAACGATGTTTTGTTGTTCTTCAAAAAGATCCATTAAAATTTGATTTGAAATTTGTATTGTTTCTAAGGAAGTAATATTTTCTATTTCTAAATAACATATCATAAGATCATCCTCATATTCTTTTCCTATAAAAACAAAAGAAACCTCTTCATTATTCACTATAAATTCTAATTTCTGAGTAAGGTATTTCTTTATATATTCATCTACTTCTGAAGTTTCTTTAGTAGGATCAAGAATAATCGAATCATCATATCTTTCTTTTAGAATTTCTTCTATATCATCTATAAAAATTCTCGAAATAATCTGTAGAGACTGTTCTTCTTCATTGTAGTCAACTTGTGTAACACTAACGTAAAACTTATGGGTTACAAAAGAACTTAAGGTAATACTTAATCCTACTAAAAATAGTAATAATGTATTCTTCATCTTTCAAAATTGTAAAGTCCTAAAAGTACTTAATTTTGAAGATTTGAATTAAAAAATCATGCCAAACTTTAATTTTAGGAACTAAGTCATAGTAACTATCAAAAAATATACTGCACTATGCGTTACTTTTATGTTGATATACCTATTGTCGCTGGCGATATAGTTTGCTTTGAATTACTAAAAACTGTAATAAATCGAGTTCTTTACCTGTTTCAAAATATGTAGTATTTAATCCATTATCTTCGGCAAAAAACAGAAAATCGTTAATTTGATGTATCTCTAAGGCTAAATAATCTTTAAAAAACTGATCATTATACACATCTCTGACCTTGACATCAATATCCTCAGGTTGTTTTTTCTTTTTAGATTTACTTTTACTATCATAAACTAACTTAAAAAGATTTACAAAATTTAATCCATGGATTAAATTTTCTTTTTCTTCTATAATAGCATTATTTTCTGGAGTCGTTAAATCATCGGCTGTAAAATCATACTCTGCATCATTAATACGTTTAGAAGTTTGTTTAGCAACTTCTGATATTCCGCTTTGACTAAATCCTATTTTTTTTACATCAACCGACACATTACCTAGTAAATCATAAGGTCTCACCACAACTTCTTCGAGTTGATTTACAGATTCGTTTAAGAAAATATGTAGCCGTTTACTATCCACCACTCCTTTGTCTACAAATACAACAAAGTGTTGATATTGCATGGCGACTACTTCTATTTTATCATTAATTCCTACGCTAATTCTAAAACCACCATTTTTGTTACTTATAGTCCCTTTATCGGTACTACGATTATACACAACAACTCCTTCTACGTCATCCCCTATGGGTGCACTTATTTTTCCGTCGATCATAACCCTTGAGGTTATTTGCGCCATTGATATACTTACTACAAAACAGATGAAAGCTAGGGATAGTTTTATTTTCATAATTAGAAATACTTATATTTTTCTTCAATTAAGATACTACATTTTTTTATCTTCTTAGAAGATTTCAATAAAAGAAAACGTTAAACTACCTTTACAAAAAAAGTTAATGGCAAACTGTATAATCGCAAGCACTTCTACTGTATACGGAAGTCAACCTTTAGAATATCTTAATGATGCTTTAACCGAATTATATTCAGGAATTGATGAAATACTTTTTATCCCTTATGCCCGTCCTGGCGGAATCACCTACGATGAATATACATCTAGCGTTACCAAAGCTTTTAATAAAATCAATAAAAGAATAGTAGGTATACATACATTTTCTAACCCCGCTGAAGCCATTGAAAATGCTCAAGGAATTTTTACCGGAGGAGGAAATACATTTCTTTTAGTAGATCAATTATATCGAAATAAGATTATTGAGCCTCTAAAACAAGTAATACACTCTGGCACTCCATATTTAGGAACAAGTGCCGGGAGTAATATTTGTGGACTCACCATGCAAACTACCAATGATATGCCTATTGTCTATCCTCCTGGATTTAAAACGCTAGGTATTTTTCCGTTTAATATAAATGCGCATTACCTGGATCCTGATCCCGATTCGACTCACAAAGGTGAAACCAGAGAAACAAGAATTAAAGAGTTTCATACCCTTAACCCGCAGCCCGTAATAGGTCTAAGAGAAGGTAGTTGGTTAAGAATCAAAGGAGAATCGATTATTTTAGAAGGAAGTCTAACGGCCAGAATTTTTGAGCAAAATAAAACTCCGTACGAAATAGAGCCCAAAAGCACATTGTCTAAATTAAATTAAAACAACACTGTGGATTATCAACAAATCCTTACTCAAATCAAAGATGAACTTTCTACTAAGCAAAGTACGGGAAAAGTAGCATCATACATTCCAGAATTAGCCAAAATAAAACCTGAAAAAATTGGTATGCATTTACATTGTATCAATTCTGGGCATTATAATTTTGGAGACCATGAAGAGCGTTTTTCTATACAAAGTATTTCAAAAGTTTTTACACTTACTCGCGCAATGTCTTTATTAGGTGATGATCTTTTTAAACGTGTTGATGTAGAGCCTTCAGGAAACCCTTTCAATTCTTTAGTGCAATTAGAATACGAGCAAGGAATCCCCAGAAATCCATTTATTAATGCAGGTGCATTGGTAATTTCTGATGTTTTGATTTCTGAATTAAAAAATCCAAAAAAAGATTTTCTTGATTTCATTCATAAAATTACGGGTAACTCGAGTATCACTATTAATCCTAACGTTTTTAATTCCGAAAAAAAGCATAGTTATCGTAATGCAGCCTTGCTAAACCTTATGAAGTCTTTTGGTAATATCGAAAATGATATTGAAACTGTTTTGGATTTCTACATCTATCAATGTGCTATAGAAATGTCGTGCAAAGAACTTTCTACTGCATTTATGATATATGCCAATCAAGGAAAAAAGCTAACAGATAACACCCAAATACTCTCTCCACAAAAAGTAAAACGTATTAATGCCATTATGCAAACCTGTGGTTTTTATGATGAAGCGGGAGAATTTAGCTTTAGAGTAGGACTACCAGGTAAAAGTGGAGTAGGCGGAGGAATTACAGCTGTACATCCCGGACAGTATACGGTAACCGTTTGGAGCCCATGCCTTAACCCAAAAGGCAACTCTGAATTAGGGATGTATGCTTTAGAACGATTAACAACGCTTACAGGGTATTCTATTTTTTAGCCACCACAAAGCAACTCCCTCCAAAAGGTATTTTTTTTGAGTTTTCAATCTTTTTAAGCTCCCATCTCCATAAACGATTTAAAATAGCGCTAAAAAAACTTTTATCTGCATTGTGTTCTCTTTGTTGTTTACTTAGTTTACCAGGGTTTTTATTCAACCCTAGTCTACTGGGAATAGATCTAAATAAGAAAACAGGAAAAGGCAAAATTGAAAAAATATAAGTAGAATAAGTAATACTAAAGCCAAATGAAGTCAACACTTCTTCTAATTGAGACAAAGTATACCTTCTATAGTGTCCTGCTATATCATCTTCATTAGACCATAAAAAATTAAAAGCTGGCACAGTAATGTAAACGTTACCGTCATCTTCTAAATAGTCATAGATGTTTTTCAGAAATCTAATATCATCATCTATATGCTCAACAACATCAAACATACCTATAGATGCCAAACTAGATTTCTGAAATTGACTATCTTCGAGTGTAGAGCATACAATATTTTTTATATTTCTTTTTTTAGCATTTATAGCTCCTTCATATCCTGGTTCAACCAAAACAACCTCGATACCCGCATCCTGCAAGCCTTTTGAAACAAAACCATTTCCCCCTCCGATATCAAAGAATAATTTTTGAGGACTGTATTTTAGTACAGCCTTCTTAATAACATTATTTCTATGCGTAAACCAAAAACTATTTTCTTCTATTTGAAAACAATCAGAATTACCTTCATCAGGATAAGAAATATTGGAGCTTGTTTTAGAGTGGTATATTCCATCTTTTTCTTTCTTTTTGAGGTTTTTAGCGATTTTAAGAAGGTCTATCATAATTAATTAACGATATTAATACGTTTTATACATTTTTAATATTGACACAAGAATTAAGGATAAAGAGTATTTGGATACTTCAACTCAATCTTTACTTAGCTGTTGTTTTGCCCAATTCAGGTTATTTTTTGCAAGTTGAAAACTTGGATTGATCTCTAATGCCTTAGCACATGCTCTTGCTCCTTGTTCCCACTGCTGCATTTGATTGTAAGCAGAGCATATATTATTAAATGCTACTATACTTTTAGGATCTACTTCTAATAACTCGTTACTTATTTCAATACATTTTTGATAATACCCTAACTTATAATAATTATAGCTAAGAAGATGATATTCTTTTATTGTCATTTTCGATCTTCTGCGTATCCCATTAACAGATGCTTTGAGGTTATTTTGTGCAAATGAATTATCCGGATTAAACATTAAGGATTTTTTACATGCCTCTTTGGCTTCATCGTACATCAAAAGATTATTATAAGCAGAACATAAATTATTATATGCTATAGCATTCTTTGGATCTAATTCAATTACTTTTTTAAGCACTTCGATACATTTGAAATATTCCTTATTATTATACAAAAGTAAACTCAATTGAATATAACCACCAACAGTTGGCTTCTTAGTTAATTCATCTCTTAATTCAACAATATGCTTGTTTACATCTTTATGATTCTTTACTATAAAACAAATCCCAACACCATCAATTTTCACTTCATGAACCGTATGTTCTGGTGACCAATTTACGTTAACATGATCTTTATTATATTTTCCTTCAGCCAAAAGTATAATCGAATAATCCCAATCCATAGAGTGTCGATGAGTCAATACATTCCTAAGTTTTGAGCTTTTATCTGTATGAAACGTCATTTTTGTTTGACTCCCATAATACAAACGAACCCTGGGAGGGTTATTTTCATCACCAACATTTTCTTCAAGCCAGTCCAAGGCAGGTTTTACTCCAACCCCATAATAATCTATTTCATAATTTCCATAAGCACCAGAGACACCTCCAATAATTGGACTAAAATATAGTGCTTGCATAGGGTGATAACGCGCCATGAAATGCAATGGCTGCAGCAGCAGCAGCAGCAAAACACCGATCAGTAGTTTCGTGATTTTTTTTCTCGGTATCATCTCGAACAATTTAACCCAAGACAAGGCACTAATAATAACAATAGGTAATATGGCAAACATAAACTGCCTTGAACCATCATGATTGTTAGGCTTTCCTATAATAACTAATATCATAGGAAAAACGGAAGCAAACAACACCATCGATATATGAAGTATATTAATTTTTGTGTTCTTATAATATGTTAATGGAATAAGAAAAAAACCTAGAAATGCATGTAATGGCGTCATGATAATAAACAAATTCTTTATTGCATAATACCAAGGGGCATTAAAACTACTCTGCCAAACTCCTTCAAATAATTGCAAATTTTCAAAACCTTTAAAATTTTTCATTGCAAATATTATTTCAATAGGTGCTTTTATTGGATTGGTTTGTGCGTATGGCCAAAAAATGCTCACAACCAAATAAGACAACAAGGAAATTAATATAGTTTTACCAGCCAGCAGTAAGGTATCCTTTATCAAAAATTCTTTAAAGCCTGATTCATAATTTTGTATAAACCACCACAAAAACACTGACAGTATAAAGTACCCAATAGTTATTATACCGATTACCCTAATGTTTATTAATAATGAAATATTCAGTATTAGAAAAAAAGCTCTTTTTAAAGTAATTCTGGGTAACTCTTTTAAGAGTTTTACTATATGGAATAAAGAAAACATATAGAATGCCGCAGCAGGAATATCTTTAGGATTATTCATAGAGTAACCAAAAATCACCGGACATAGTACGACAAATACAAGCGTAAGCAAACCAACCTTCCATCCTCCCAGTTCTTTTCCAAGCAAACCACAAAACAGAAAAAGTAAAAACCCAAAAATGGAGTTTATTAAATTTTTAAATCGATACACTTCAAAAGAGTCGAAGTATTGATGTAAGAAATTCGTAAGAAGGTCAAAGAAACCGCCAAAACCATTCATACCGCGATTTTCATTTTCCTTGCTTATAGCAACATCAATGTAATTTCCTTGTTCATCGATAGGACTTGATGCTGCAATATCGTCTATCCCCTTAAAATAATTAAGAATTCTAACACCATGATCTTGATGTATTTTTGCATCTTCTAATGGACCATAATCTTTACTTAAGAACATCATGGTTAATCCAATAAGAAAAGAAGTTAATATAAATCCATTTCGATAATTAATATTTTTTTTAAAATTAAATTCCATGCATCCTTATTTTTTATCGAAAAAACTTGTAATTAGATTTACTATTTTATTTTGATCCTCCATATGTAATTCATAGTATAAAGGCAGTCGTAATAACCTTTCGGAAAACATCTCACAATTTTCTAACTCCATACTATCGTTTTCTACTTCATAAAAAGGACTTTTATGAAGCGATATATAATGAAAAACTGCATACACCCCGTTATCTTTTAAGTAGTTAATTAATTGGCTTCTTTCCTTAATACTCTTACAAACTATATAAAATAAATGCCCATTACAAGTTGCATATGCTGGTATTTTGGGTAATGTTAATAAACCTTGATTTTCAAGTCCTTTAAGACCTTCATAATATGTTTCCCACAAAGTTATCCTTCTAGATTGAATTTTTTTTAAATTCTCTAGTTGAGCAAATAAAAAAGCTGCTGTAACATCTGAGGGTAAAAAAGAAGAACCTAAATCGACCCAAGAATACTTGTCTACTTCCCCTCTAAAAAATGCAGATCGATTGGTTCCTTTTTCCCAAATAATTTCTGCACGTTTATCAAATCGTTCATCATTCACAACTAACATCCCCCCTTCTCCTGAAATAATATTCTTAGTTTCATGAAAAGAAAATGTAGCTAAATGCCCTATAGTACCTAGAGGTCTTCCTTTATAAAAAGAGTCAATAGCCTGCGCAGCATCTTCAATCACAAATAAATTATGTTCTTTGGCTATTTGCATAATTGTATCCATCTCACACGATATACCTGCATAATGAACAACTACAATAGCTTTTGTTTTATCAGAAATTAGTGGTGTTATAGAATTAGCATCAATATTGGGGTTATCAATATAAGAATCCGCAAATACGATCTTTGCTCCTCTTAACACAAAAGCATTGGCTGTAGACACAAAAGTATAAGAAGGCATAATAACTTCATCTCCTGGCCTAATATCAATGAGTATTCCTGCCATTTCTAAAGCATCTGTGCACGAAGAAGTCAATAAACAATTTCTATAACCTATAACTTCTTTAAAAAAATTATGACATTTTTTAGTATAATACCCGTTTCCAGAAATTTTTCCTCTAGAAACTGCATCTTTAATATAATACAGTTCATCCCCGGTCATATAAGGTTTATTAAATGGAATCATCTACATTGATTAGGTTAAAAAAACGTATTACTAATTAAATTATCCTCAATAACAAATATTGATTTTCAAGATTCTATAGCTATGTTTGAAGGTATACAATTTAACAAATTCTTTAGATTATCCATTCTAATGAAAGAAATTATCGGTAAAAACACTCTTCACCTATTTTAATAAGTAACAAATTAATTACAAGGGTACGAATTTTGCCTTGTCCGGAAGTAAAAATTTCATAAACGCAATCTCTTCAGGAGTTGATCTTTTAGTATAGCTTCTTGACTCCATTATAAAATAAGTAATATCTTTACTTTTTATTTCATTTTCGTATTGAATAATTTCTATACTACTATTTTCCAAACCTGCATTTACTAGGTATTCTTGCATTTTTCTGGTTTTTTCAGATAATGAGACTTCTAAAAATTGATTCCCCACTTTATCCGTTAAATCTTTTGCAGGAGCGCCACCATAAATACGATTGTATTTCATATCTGAAGTAATCACAGACCCAGCCAAAGCCAATGATTTATTTTCTGCTATAATAGGAGAAACTATACAATGACCTACAAACCATACATCATCTCCAACCTCAAGTTTTTGCTCAGACTTAAAACGACACCCCTCTAAAGTATCTCCATATTTTATATGACTCCATAATTGAGATTGTGCCCCTATACCGCAATTATTTCCAATCGAAACTCCTCCAATAGAATCAATTATAGTAAACTGACCAATCCATGCATTATGACCAATATAACAAGGTTTATACCCATGTATATTAGTATCATGATGAATTTTAGAATAATCTCCTAACCTAAACTCGTCAATAATAATTTGAACATTAGCCCCTATGTAGCAATTATCCCCAATTACTATGCTCCTAGCGTTTCCATTAAGACCTCGGATTTCAGCAGTAGGTTCTATAATTGTATTCTTTCCTATTACTATATGTTCAGCTTGGATATTATTGTAACTTCTCATTCGATAATTTCATCAATAATAAATGTAGGTCTTTTTTTTGCGGTATCAAATATCTTTCCAACATACAAACCAAGAATTCCTATAGAGAATATTATAATTCCAGCTAAAAACCAAATAGAGAGAATAAGACTGGTATATCCAACAACCTCAATCCCATCAGTTAAGTATCTATACAGATAAAAACAACCCACTAAAAAAGAAATAAATGAAATTAAAAACCCAAAACGAATTGTAAGTATTAATGGTTTATTAGAAAATGTTAAAAAAGTATTTATGGCTAGTCTAAATAATTTTGAAAAAGTATATGCAGATTTACCTGATTCTCTTTTCGCATGATCGACATTTATAGATGTTTTAGTAAACCCTACCCACTGAATCATAATAGGAAAAACACGAATAACATCTCCCATTTTCAATACAGAGTCTATTACTTTTTTGTGATAAATCCCAAAATTTGCTACTGCTCTATCTTGTTTTGTATCTGTAAAAAAAGATAACATTTTATAAAAAAAGATCGAGAACATCTTTTTAAAAAAATTATCTTTTCGCTCCTTCCTTCTTGCTAAAACTATATCATACCCTTCTTTCGCCTTATTATAAAGTTTTTCTATTTCTTCTGGTTGATCTTGTAAGTCACAATCCATAACCACAACCCAATCTCCTTTTGCCCTATATAATCCCGCAGTAATAGCATAATGTTGCCCAAAATTTCTACTAAGTTTTACACCAATAACCTTCTTATTTATTTTCGCAATATCCTTAATTCTCGTCCAAGAATTATCAGGACTATAATCCTCAACTAAAATAATTTCATAATCTTCAGTTATCGTACTTACACTGTTTTCAATCCGCTTAACTAACAAGGGTATAATATACTCTGCATTGTAAACAGGACTAACTATAGATAGCTTCATGATTTTATTTTTTGATCTCAGATAAGATTTTGTTTAAAAAAAGAATACTAAACGTTTTTGTTTTTCAAAAAAGGATGATAATCTCCTTTCAAGGGAGTAATTTCTGCATTTCTAATATCGTGTACGATTTCAATAGAAGGTTTAGCGTCAATCAACCCATAGCCTTTTCCTTCTAATATCCCTTCATAGCTTCTTGTATGTAGTTCTGTAAAACCTGTACTGAATTCTATTTCTTCGTTATCAATAGTGATTGATCTATAGGTCCTCTTACCTTGGATTTTTATTTCATCAGGGATATTATCATAGTCAACAGATAAGAACCAACGTACTCTGGCTTTTTCAAACTCGAGATAGCCGGAAGCAGTATCATTTGTAAGAAGATGAACTTTATTTTCTTTTAGCTCCCCAAAAACCCAAGATAACATATCATAAAAATGAACACCTATATTCGTAGCTATACCACCTGATTTTGAAACATCTCCTTTCCAAGAAGCGTGATACCAATTACCTCTTGAGGTGAGATAAGTAAGATCAAAATCATATATTTTATCCTTTGGTCCGTTCTCTACCTTTTCCTTCAAAGCAATAATACTAGGATGTAATCTTAATTGCAAAATAGTATTTACTTTTCCCACGGATTCTTGTTCAATTTCGATCAAATTATCTATGTTCCAAGGATTAAGAACCAAAGGTTTTTCGCAAATCGCACTTGCATTTCGGCGCAAGGCCATACGTATATGAGAATCATGTAAATAATTTGGCGTACATATACTTACATAATCTAGTTGTATATTTTTTTGTCTTTTAAGCTTTTCTATATGTCTATCAAATCTTTCAAACTCAACAAAAAAATGAGCATCCGGAAAATAACTATCTATTATTCCTACGCTATCAAATTTATCTAGTGCAGCAATCAAATTATTATTAGTATCCTTTATTGCCTTAAGATGTCTAGGAGCAATATAACCTCCTACTCCGATTATTGCGAAGTTTTGATTATTCATGTATTATACTTTAAAAACTTTACCATCGTTATATTTATATTTTTCATTGCTTTCTGGGCATATTGCTATATTATTTGTGTCAAAATTTAACCTATGGCCGTACTCACTCATCCAACCTATTTGCTTGGCTGGATTACCCACTACCAAAGCATAAGGTTTTATGTCTTTGGTCACAACAGCTCCTGCTCCTATAAAAGCATACGAACCTATATCATGACCACAAACAATGGTTGCGTTTGCACCTATTGTTGCTCCTTTTCCTACATGGGTTTTGGCATACTCCCCTCTCCTATTCACACTACTTCTTGGGTTTACAACATTGGTAAAAACACAAGAAGGGCCTAAAAAAACATCATCATCACAAGTAACTCCGGTATAAATTGAAACATTATTTTGAACTTTTACATTGTTGCCTAAAATTACACCAGGTGAAATAACTACATTTTGACCGATATTGCACCTCTTACCAATGATACTATTTGGCATAATATGAGAAAAATGCCATATTTTTGTATCCTTCCCAATTTTGCAACCTTTATCAATTACTGCTGTCTGGTGAACGAAGAAATTTAAACTCATTAAACAATTTTACAATTCATAATACCTTTTAGTAATTTCTATCAAAAAACATTCGATTTTAAAAAAGGATACTCAAATATAGTATAATTCATTTTTGTTTATTGAAGTGAGACAACAATTCACTAGAACAATTATTTTTTTTAGCGTCATTGAAAACCATTATCTTATATTCAATCTCATTATAATACATAAAAAACTCGCTTTTAGGATTATGAAAACAACATAAAACTGCTATATTTAATCCCGATTGAGCTTAATAAAAATAAGGAAACGGTAAAATAACATTAATACTAATAGAATAAAAAGTTTCCTTAGGCTATCCAAAATGCAAAGAGAATATGTTCAAAAACTTTACCTCTAAAAAATTTGAGTCCCGCGCTTTAGTAGTAATACTGGTTGTTACCTTTTTTGTGTATTTCAATCATTTTGATAATCCTTTCTTTTTTGATGACACCCATACAATTTCAGAAAATGAATCGATAAGAAGCTTAAGCAATTGGACAGAATTCTTTACAAATGCCGATACATTTAGTTCACTTCCTGCAAATAGGGCTTATCGACCTATGATAACTCTTAAAAATGCAATTGATTACTCGATTGCCGGTGGTTTAAATCCTAGATATTACCACTATCATATCTTTTTTTGGTTTTTAACTTTAATTACCTTGTTATTTGTACTATCTAAACATATTTACAAACAATCTGATTCAAAAAATAAGTTTATCGGGATCACAGCACTTTTTGCTACAGCCTGGTTTGCACTCCATACAGCTAATGCAGAAACTATTAATTATATCTGTGCTCGATCAGACTCTTTTTCTACATTATGTATAGTTGCATCATTACTTCTATATATTCACCCAACAGGTAGAAAATGGCATCTATATTTGCTTACGATGATTATCGGAATTTGGACGAAACAAACCGGAGTGATGTTTTTTCCGATCCTTTTTGTGTATGTGCTTTTATTTGAAGAATATGATCTCATTTCGGAATTTAAAAAAGATACGAGACGAAAAATTTTAAAATTATTTAAAAAAGTCCTTCCAACCGGAATTATTGCCGCCTCACTTTTTTTATTTAATCAATACTACCTAACACCTAAGTCTACAAATTCTACTAATTATTTTGTCACAAAGTTTGAATACATTAGCACTCAATGCTATGTAATTATACATTACTTAGGCAACTTTATACTTCCTATAAATCTAAGTGCAGACCCAGATATAGCTATTATAAAACCTTGGTATGATTTGAAAATATTATTAGGGTTTATAGTGATTTTAGGACTTATTTATATCATGATAAAAACTGCTTTAAAAAAGCAGCTTAGACCCATAGCATTTGGGATCGCTTGGTTTTTTATCGCTTTACTCCCTACTACGCTAAATCCATTGTTTCAGATTGCAAATGATCATCGAATGTTTTTCCCTTTTATAGGTCTTTTTATTGCAGTTCCTTGGGGAATTAAAATGGTATTAGAAAAATATAATGTATTAGAAAAAGGTAAAAATTATACTACTTATATTATCTCTATATCCCTATTAATTATAGCTGCACACGCATACGGAACCACTCAAAGAAACAAGATATGGGACTCCTCCGATTCTTTATGGTTGGATGTTGTTATAAAAAGCCCAAAAAATGCTAGAGGTATAATGAATTATGGACTTACTCATATGGCAAAAGGAAATTATGATACCGCCTTAGAATATTTTAATCGTGCATATAAACTAGAACCTAACTATTGCTTAATACATATAAATTTGGCAATAGCTTATGGTGGTAAAAAAAATCATGCTAAGGCAGAGCAATATTTCAACTCTGCTTTAGCATTCAATATAACCTCTCCAGATCCAGAGTATTTCTATGCAAAATATCTCATCAGTCAAAACAAATATACAGAAGCAGAAAATTACTTAAAAAAAGCTTTAATCAAAAGCCCAAATCACTCACAATCAATACAATTATTAAATTCTATTTCTAAAAAAACAACAAGTCTAAAACAAGAAATTAAAATATTGCAAGAAAAAATAAAAGAGCAACCGACTCCAGATGTATATATCGAATTAAGTTTAAAATATTATAAATTGAAAGAATACAAAATGGTAATTTCAATTTGTAAGGAACTACTAAAAATAGACCCTAATAATGTACTTGCATATAATAACATATGCTCTGCCTATAATCAAATGAAGCAATGGAAATTAGGCGCACAAGCATGCAGGGAAGCGTTAAAAATAGATTCTAATTTTCAACTTGCCAAAAATAATTTGAAATGGGCAACCGATAACATTAACAACTAACTCAATTTAAAATACATATTTATAATGCTTAATAATAAAACAATTGCAGTAGTAGTCCCTTGCTACAACGAAGCTAAACAAATAAAAATGGTATTAGACAGTATGCCAGATTTTGTTGACCGAATAATTGTTGTAGATGACGCATCCAAAGATGACACTACTGGAGCAGTTATTAAGCATTTAAAAGAAAACAAATCTTCTCTTAAATTAGTATCTAATATTTCTCAAGAAATTACTCCTAATATATACAATCGAGCAGATATTGAAGTACGACAAAAAAGTATTGATGAAGTACAGAAATTTACGCCTATAGAAATACTTAATAAAGATCCAGAAAACGAGCGAATAATCATTATCAAGCATCTTAAAAATGGAGGTGTAGGAGCTGCAATTGCCACTGGATATAAATGGTGCAAAGATCATGATATCGATTGCACCGCTGTAATGGCTGGAGATGGCCAAATGGATCCTGATGAACTTGAACCCATATGTAGACCTGTTATTGATGAAGGTATTGACTACGTAAAAGGTAATCGATTAATCCACAAAAGTGCTTGGGTTATAATTCCCAGAGTTCGATTTTTAGGAAATTCTATTCTAAGCATTCTCACTAAAATTGCCTCTGGATATTGGGGAATTTCTGATACCCAAAGCGGGTATACCGCAATATCTAATAACGCACTAAACTCTGTTCCTTTATACGACATCTACAAAAGATACGGAATGCCCAATGATCTTTTAGTAAAATTGAATATTGCTTTCTGTACCATTCGAGAAGTAAAAATAAAACCAATCTACGGAGTAGGTGAAAAATCTAAATTGAATATTCTTAAAGTTTCTTTTCCTATTCTGTTTTTACTTATTCGTTGCTTTTTTAAACGTTTACAAACAAAATATTTATATAGAAGTTTTCATCCTTTATATGTACTCTATTGGATTTCTTTTATAATAGGAACGGTTAATATTTATTTTTTATATCAATTAATTGTCAACTTTTTAGATCCGGATTCAAAAACTCCAACAGATTATTTAATCATATTTATCTTTCTTACAATATCCGGATTTCAATCCTTACTTTTTGCCATGTGGATGGACATACAAGACAACGAGAGGCTATCTAAATAAAGTTTTACTCAAGTTGTCTAAGCTTACTTAATTCTACAGGTGAAAAATAAAACCAAATAGCACCCGGTAGTAAAGAAATAAGCTGAAGCAAAAAGATGATCAACGATAATGCTATCGCATCTTGAGAAGGAAGATCATACAATTGAAAAATAATGACCAGCGATGTTTCGCGGACACCAATTCCTAATATGGTAATTGGAAGCAGTGTTAATATCCCTAAAATAAAAGCTCCTAGAAACAACCCTAAATGATTTATTGAAATATTCATTACCCAAGCAACATAATTAAACACACCATAAATCAAAATCATACTAAGACAGGTTATACCTAAAGCTTTCAGACCACTATAACCTCTAAGATTATGAGAATTAAATGCATTCCACCAAGGTTGTATGATTTTAATCAATTTATTTCGTAGGATATAAAAAAGGGCAATTCCTAAAAGTAAAACTCCAATCCATATTAGCAAAGACCAGGAATTATCAGGTAATTTTAATATACTAAAATGTATTTGATAATAAAAAAGAGCAATCGAACTGAAAAATACCAAGCAAACTAAATCAAAAATCCGATCCATGATAAGACTAGACCAACCAATCTTTTGACTAGGTAATTGATCTTTAATATAAAACAGTCTTGCAAAATCTCCAATTTTACCCGGAGTAATATTTGCAAGAAAAAGACCTATAAAAAAAACTTTAAATGCCTGATAATTTTGCAATCGTACACCATAAGAATTAGAAACAATCCTCCATCTTACACTTTTTAAATAGAAGGCAATCCAAAAAATAAGTAGTGCAACTAACAAATGAATAACAGAAACCTTACTAATCGAATCTAAGGTTTCCTTCCAACCAACTTTATAAATTAAAAAGCAAAACAGAAGTACTCCCAAAAATTTAACCAAAAAACCAAATCGTTTCAAAACTTTATATGCATTACTTAGTGCCTTTAAAATTATTTACTAAAATTAGTAAAACTTCTACTATTCATGTGTTATAAATTAGCTTCAAATCATTTATAATAAAAATGAAGAATGTATATACTCGCAAAGTAATATTTTACTCCGGCAGAAACAAAAAAGAAACACTTGCATTAAGAATCTTAAAAGAAAAAAGATCCTATTTGTTATTAAATAGAATCCTTTTAGAGCGGGAGACCAGGTTCGAACTGGCGACATTCAGCTTGGAAGGCTGACGCTCTACCAACTGAGCTACTCCCGCTTTTACGATCGCAAATGTATTAGAATTCTCTTAAATAAAAAATAAAATGTTTTTTTTTATTAATGTTGAATGAAATTTTAACAGAACACAAAATCAACTCATTAAAAAATGGTGTTTTATCGGTAATAATTGTATTTTACCGAAAAAATTGTATATTTGCTTAGTTAATTGGATTTTAAAGTTTTAACAGTTTATATTTATCTTCATATTTATGAGGATTTTTTTTAAATCATGAAATCAATTACGGTTAAACCATAATTTAAAGATTTTTTAACCGCACCCAAAACGTAAACTATGAAGATAAAATTACCCCTACTAATTTTACTTTTATCTTTGGCTAATTCCTATGCGCAGGTCAAGATTGGTGATAATCCCAATCAAATTGACCCTTCTTCTCTATTGGAATTAGAGAGTACTGACAAAGCACTTGTACTCACTCGAGTAACTACAACACAAATGAACGCTATCACTCCTCTTAATGGAGCATTAGTTTATAATACTGATGATGATTGTGTTTATCAATATAATAATAACTCTTGGAGCAGCTTATGTACAGGAGGACCAACAGGTCCTACAGGAGCTGTGGGCCCAACTGGAATAACAGGTGCGACTGGAACTACTGGTGCACAGGGTGTAACCGGAGCCCAAGGAATAACAGGTGCCACTGGAACTACTGGTGCACAGGGTGTAACCGGAGCGCAAGGAATAACAGGTGCGACTGGAACTACTGGTGCACAAGGAACAACAGGTGCCACTGGAGCCACTGGTGCACAGGGTGTAACCGGAGCCCAAGGAACAACAGGTGCGACTGGAACTACTGGTGCACAAGGAATAACAGGTGCCACTGGAGCCACTGGTGCACAGGGTGTAACCGGAGCACAAGGAACAACAGGTGC
>CANNFM010000026.1 GCA_947503835.1 uncultured Aquimarina sp. | reverse complement strand
CGTTTCATACCTAAAAATACAAAACCCACAAATCTTATTCAAAAAAAAGAAGCTGCCTTTTTAGACAGCCTCTTTTTATTATTATAAAATCATATTGATTTTTAGCTATTCTGTATTTAGATTTTGTTAATATCAATCAAAATCAACCTTTGCTTGTATTGTTTTACTTGGGCATCATCGGTTTTTATTTCAACCTTATCCACCTCATAGGTAACCTTAAAAGACTTGCCTATAAGCTCTTTTGCATTAAAGTCATACTTTGATACCGCTTTTTTACTTACGATAGTAAACTCCATTACTTTTCCTGTTTGTTTATTGGTAAAGTAATAGGCTTTTTCAGATTGACCGTTATAGGTCACTTCTGTCTCTTCAATTTGATTATTAGATACACCAGTAAAAGCTGAGGCGAAAATCACTGTTAGTACTAAAAGAATCTTTTTCATCATTAATTAAATTTTATTATTTACTAATTAAAGCGCAAATTTAACCCAAAAAGGCTCTTCTACAACATATTTTGATCATTAAATACAACTACTACGGAAGTACATCAATATTAATACGGTAATATTGCTATATCCTTAATGGTAGAAAAACCAGAAGGCATTACAATCGTATACTTCTTATTATTAATCTCTAATGATTGTTTTGCATCATCAAACTTCTCTATTAACCAAAATGCAAAATCTCTTGCATGATTAGAAGAATTAAAAACCAAATCACCCTGCCCTAGTACTGATTTAATCTCTACGGGAAATTTGTTTCCATTTTTAGGAAATGTGAGCTTCCATAGTGCTTGATTATTAATTTTTTCTTTTGGAATTAAAACTTCATTGATCGTATTGGTTGCTGTACCGTGATATAATTTTATAACGTCATCAGATTCTGAAATTGTTTCATCACCAGAAGCGACTTCTCTAAAATCGGCATCAAAAGATATTTTGGCTGTAATATCGTTAGTTACATTTGGCAGCACCTCTAGTATTTCGCTTACCGAAATATCTTTTGGCTCTGCTGCTTTGTTATTTTTATCTACTAATCCTTTGAAAGAGTATACAGGTAACACTTTTACATCTTCTATTTCAAAAACGATATCTGCAATAATATTACCTGTTAAATCGATACCCACTATCCCATCTTGATAAAGTGATAATGTATTATTACTAATTGAAGCATTAAGTGCTACTCTTCTTTGTCTTAGCATTACTTCTTCAGAAAATGTACTACTTGCAGAAACAGTTCCTGTTAAGCCTGCTCCATTACTTCTTGTTTTTAGACTTGATTTTTCACCATCTGATACCGACTTTTCTGAACCAATACCTGTAGAAACATCTCCCGTAAGGGCAGCTTGGGTGGTATTAGCGTAATTTAATTTCCCAAGGTCTAAGGTTTCATAACTTGTAGCAATTTTGTTACAGCTTAGCAATTTAATATCATTGCCTAAATCCAGAGTTACATTGATTTTTGATATCCTATTGGCCGGCATATGATTTCTATTACTTACAGAAATAACAACTTGTTTCTTTATAAGAGTGCGATCAATTACACTAATAGAATTTTTCGACTTTAACGAAAGACCAGCACCTAGTTTTTTAATTAAATCATCTGATAGATTTTCTTTTTTGCTTATTTCGGTAATCAAAGAATTCTGACCTTTAGGAGATAAATCAAATATAGTTTTAGGCGGAGTGGGTGGAGCTTTTGCCGTTTCAAGAAAATAGGCTCCTACCAAAATATTATCCTGTATGACTTTATCATTTTCAATGAATTCTACCGATTTATAACGCCTTGTTAAATGTCCGGATCCACACGAAAAACATAAAGCGGATACCATAACTATTATAATACTTCTCATGATTCAATTGTTTTAATAAATGTCTTTGACGCATTATTGTTTGCCAGTTTTAGAACATCAGTAGAACTTTTACTTAGTTTAATAACTGTAGCGGTCCCGGTTTCTAAAGTTCTGGTTTCTTTTATGGTCTTTGTCTTAATCTTTTCATGACCTTCTTCTTTAGCAATATTCATATTATGTCCTGCGGTATAATATTGATTAGCTTCTATAGATGCCAACGAATCATCCCACTGAACAGCTTTCCAATAGGATTTATTTAAATCTGAATTTAATACGGAAATATACTTTGCCATTAGATCGTATTTTTAATTATATTTTCTACTTGATAAAACTATAAAAACCAAAGTCTTTTTAAAATACCCAGTGAAAGGTATTATTTAAAAGAAAATAAGCTTTTCAAATGTACATTAAAACAACTAAATCAATCCTTTAGATATGGCAAATATAGTTCAACATATGTACCACCAAGTTCTGGTTGTCTTATTATAAATCTTGTATTTACCTTAAACTTCTTCTTTAATATGGTCAATCGTTCTTTGACAATATCCCCAGAAACAGAGGTATGGTTTTTCACAGCTTTTACATTTACACTTTCAGAATACCCAACCCCATTATCACTTATTTTAAACAGTATTAAATTGTCTTTTTGTTGTTTTGAAACATCAATTATAATCTTCCCTCTTTTATCATTATTTGTAAACCCATGCACTATTGCATTTTCAACAAAAGGCTGCATCAGCATTGGCGGAATCACTACTTCTTCATCATTTATATCATCATCAACATTGATACTAAAGTCAAAACTACTGTAAAAGTTAGATTGTAGTTCTAAATAATTCTTTATAGTAACCATTTCATCATTTAAACTTACTAACTCTTCTCTAGAATTGGTTAATATTAAACGAAATAAATTTGCTAATTTGTTAATGTAGGGTATTGTTTCATTAGATTTTTTTTCTACCAAATTGCAAATAGAATTTAAAGCATTATACACAAAATGAGGATTCATTTGCGAACGTAATAAACGTTGTTCTAAATTTTCCTTTTCGTATTGTGTTTTTAACTTACGTTGCCTCCAAAATAAAACGATCAGTCCCAACAATACTATTAAAAAACCTCCTAAGCTATATGTAATTGTTTTTTGTTGTTTTAGAATGGTAGCTTGTTGCGTTTCTTTTTCTTCTAATTGTAAAATTGAAGCTTCTTTTTCTTTGGTCTGATACCGTATTTCTAAATTAGCCAAATCCTCTTCAAGTTGTTTTTCATGGAACTTATTTAAAAATTCAACCGTTTCATTAAAAAGATGGCTGTAATGCGACGCGTTTCCTTGCTTTTCATAAGCCAGAGCAAGAGTCTCTATCGCCAAAAGCATTAGGCTTTTATCATCCATATTTATTGTTTCCAGCGATTTAATGTTTTCAACAATGGTATTCAAACTATCTATTGCTTCTTGTACAGAGCCTTCATATATTTTTATGTAACTCTTTTGTACCACAGCAAATCCGGGTGAACTATATGTATCTACATTTTCTTTTGCCTTTCTAGCTTCAAGTGCTTTTTTATAATAATAAATGGTAGAATCTATTTTCTGCTCATTTCTGCTTATTTCTCCTAAATTACCGTATAAGTATGCATTCATAACCTTATAATTGGCTCTATGAGAGACCTCTAATCCTTTTTTATAATAGTGTTTCGCAGATTTGGTATCACCTAGGGCCTCATAAAGAACACCAATCCTATTATATGTTGTAACCGAAGAACTAGGTACACTCATATCCAAAGAATCTTTAGATATTTCCAAATAGTAGTTAAGTGCCGTACTATTATTACCAAGATGTAGATGGTTACTTGCAATTCCATCTAATATATAAGCAACTCTTTTATATGGATATTTCTTGGTGAGAGTTAAACCTTTTTGCAGCGTGATAATAGAATTTTCATAATCCTGTAAAAACAAAAGAGTTTTACCTTTACGGTAATAAATTTCAATTAAAACTTCCTCATCTATCGGTCTTTTAACTTTTGCATTCGTATAAGACTCAATACCCTTGTTAGCATAATAAATAACAGAATCATAATACTCTTTTTTATAATACAGAGATTTCGCCTTTGCTCTATAATACTTAGGCCAACCCAATAATGATTTATCAGACTCCAACATTTTTTTATACTCCTTGGTATCTAAACCGAGTTGGAAATTACCAATAGAATCTATAAACTCTTGTGTATATTTCTTTTCTGGATTAAAAACTACAATTTCTTCTTTTTGAGAAAAAACAGGGCTAAAAATCAATAATGATAAAAAAAAAAGAAGTACTTTCATTTTGATATAATTTAGATAAATTAATGATGCTAAACATCGCTAAAATTAAAACTATTATTATAGAAGATGATCCTAATGCACAAGAATATTTGGCATCAATTCTCAGCAGAAATTGTAAAGACATCCAAATTATTGGTTATGCTGATCGGGTAGAAAAAGCTATTAACCTTATAAATAAAGAGAACCCTGAATTAGTTTTTATGGACATAGAACTCAAAGATGGGCTTGCATTTGAAATATTCGACACTATTAAGAATCCTAATTTTGAGGTCATCTTTATAACCGCCTATGACAATTTTATAAAAAAGGCCATAGACCATTATGCATTTAGTTTTATTGTTAAACCTATAGAACAAGAAAAGTTAATTACTACTGTAAATCGATATATCAATTTAAAAGAACGTTTGTTTACAATAAGTAAGTATAATTTGCTTTCAAATTTTTTAAATACTCAAGATTCTAACTTATTATTACATACAGGAAAGGAGCATGTTTCGATAAAAATTACTTCTATCATTAAATACATTGCCGATGGTAATTATACACAATTTCATTTAAATGACGGCAAAGTATATCTGGCATCAAATTCGCTTAAATATTATAATGATTTATTAGCCGACAAAAGATTTTTTAAAGCACACCGGTCTATAGTGATCAATATAGATTTCATAGAATCTATCTATAAAAAAGAGACCATTATATTAAAAAACAAAGAAAAGATCAATGTTTCTGTCAGAAACAAACCTCACTTAATGAAGCTTATCAATATGCTCTCATAACTTTAATGCAAGCTGCTTCGTTTGTCCATAAAAAACTTACGTTTAACACGCGACCTAGAACGCCTATACCTTTTTCATTCAACGCTATATATAGAATGAGTAGTTTAGATACTATAAACACAAGAATTGCCTCTTAAAAAAGGAGTATGTTTTAATGTAAAGGCATAGGCAAAAATACCCTTCCCCAAAATGTTACTTGTCTATGATCAAAGTCTTAGGTTTTGCATCAGAAATATTGTTATCAGTTATATCTAATCATCTTTAATTTATGAAAAAACAAATTTTGTTTGTATTGGTTTTGGTATGTTCCATGGCCAGAAGTCAGGAGCTTCCTCAGATTTCACCAAAATCACCAGAAGCTACAGAATTTATAAAACACGGAAACACCTCGGTAAGTATGTATACCGGTAAACCGAATATTAGTATTCCTGTATATACTGTTCAGGGGCGTGAGTTTAGTTTACCAATTTCACTGAGTTATGACGCTGGTGGTATCCAGGTTAACCAGATTGCTACCCAGGTAGGATTAGCCTGGTCGTTGCAAGCCGGAGGTATGGTCACCCGAGTAACTAATGGAAAACCCGATCATATATTGGGTAACGCCAGTTCCTATTATGATAGCTATTATACCCAATTTGAAAAACTAGATGCGTTTTATAAAACGACTCCGCCTAGAAGAGTTCCATATGATTTGGAAGAAGAATTTGCAGATGCTTATTTGTATACACCTGAAATACCAGGACAACTGCCTACACTCTTAGATTACTTTCTCTTAGAAGAAGAAATCCATAAAGGATTGATTGATACTCAACCGGATTATTTTTCATTTAATGTAGGAGGTATTTCAGGGGATATTTATATCGATCCCGAAACAGGAGAAGCCCGTTGTTCTAATGGCAAGGATTATAAGATATCGTATACGGGTTCACTTACTGATTTTAAAGCAGGGGGAATCTTAAGTTGGCATATTACCGATGAACATGGGAATCAGTATTTTTTTGATCGCTATGACACTACTGAAACCTTTATTGATGTTTCTGGAGAAAATGATATCAAGAAATTTATATCCTCATGGCAATTAACCAAAATTATTTCTGCCAACAAAAAGGATATTCTTGATTTTAGATATAACTATGCCAATTTTTGGACTAATGAGAAATATGTTCCCAGAGCACTAAGCTCTATTTCAACACTTGTTCGCTACTCTCTAAATGGTGTTCAGTGCGAGAATGATGTATCTGGCTATAATGCAAACTCTAGTTCTTATAAAATAGCGCAACACTATTTATCTTCAATACGATTAAACGATCAAGAGGTTATTAGTTTTATCCAAAGCACTACAGAGCGAAAAGATGTAAGTTCTCGATACGCCTTAGAAAAAATATCTATCGCCAATGGTATAGATTGGTCTTTTCATCAATCTTATTTTAAGTCTAGTCCTGATATTGATTTAAATGCTATTACTACTATAACTCAAGATGATATCCGTTTAAAACTGGATAGCATCACAAAGGGGCCAAGGTTGAACACGGCCTTAATACAAACCTATAGATTTGATTATCATAATCCTGATGCTGTTCCTAACCTACAATCCTTTTCTCAAGATTATTGGGGATTTTATAATGGTAAGAGTAATACCTCGATTTATGGCTTAATTCCCAAAAAAACAGTATTGGTCACTACCACAATTAATACCCAAGAAAATACTGAACTTAGAAATTTACCAGGAGCAGACAGGACTCCGAACTTAAATTATAGTAAAAATGGTACTTTATATCGTATTACTTATCCAACAGGAGGAGCTACAGAGTTCGATTATGAACAACATGGGGTGTATAAGGAAAAAGAGGAAGTAGTCTTCAACGATATAGAGTTAGGTAGACTAATTGGTGGTAATGATCCTAGCGATCCTTATAATTATTATGATGATGAGTATTTTTATGATAACCCTAAAGGAGCAGAATTTTTTGTTCCTATATATGAACCTGGGACTAAAGATATTAAGATCCGATACAGTGCGCCACAATTGCCACATGGCCCTGGTGACAATGACGATGGGGTTTTATTTGTTGCGATTTTAAAGTGTAACAGTACAGTTATTCCTGTTCCACCCGGGAGTTGTGGTGGTCCAACTAGCCCATCACAAATTAATTGCCCTGCAAACCTAAAATGGGAAGATATTATAAACTATCCAGTAGATAAGAGAATGCTGGTTAAAACCTATAGAGGAGGACCCGACGTTAATAGCGGCGCATTGGTAGATGGGTACACCGAAATAATCCCAGTGGATTTAGATGCCGGGTATTATAAATTATATATCCTAAACGGAGTAACTAATTCTGGATTAACAGTAACAACACGCTATCCAGAGACTCGCAATATCACAACTACCATCCCTGTAGGTGGACTTCGAGTTAGGAGTACCCAAGATTTTACCGGTGATAGTACAACCCCGGTATTGACCAAAAGATATGATTATACCCATACAAGATATAATGCATGTGGTGATGCTATAGCCGTTCCTTCAGGAAAACTACATTTTAATCCTATTTACAGTCAACACTCATATTATGATCGTATTACGTCAGAAGGTACAAATGGGTGTGAATACATTGACCGTTTTTCTCAGCCATTAAACCCGCGAAAGTTTCCTCATATAGCTTATTCTTCTGTAAAAGAGTTCCATTCTAATACTCAAGGAGATAATAATGGATATACAGCATATCATTTTTATAATAAGGTAAGTGAATTCAATAAAGTGGAGCCTTATATTCCTGAATTAAAATCAGATTTTAAGAATGGAAACATAAAAGAGCTATTAATTTATGACCAGGAAAACACTCTTAAGCAAAAGACCGTACATGTTTATGGTCAGACCCAGGTAGAAAATTCAATTCATGGTTTTAAGTCATCTAAAGGCCGTTATAAAATAGATCGCCCGCTAGCAATCATTGAAAGACCAACCGATGGGAAGCAAATATTTAAACTGTTAGTGCCCATTTTTATAGGTAATGGTGTGAGTTACCCTTACATTCCCAACCCAATAAAAGTGTTTGACCCTCCTACCTATACAGACGATGTAGGAACGAATTCGCTATTTACCGGGAGGTCAAATACATCATATTTGATTGCCAGTAACTATTTACATTTAGACAAGACAATCACTACAGATTATTTTGAGAATGATTCTATTAGTAATACGACGAATTATTTTTATGATAACCTGACCAACTTTCCAAATACAAATCGACAACTTACCCGAACCAAGACTACGAGTAGTAATGGAAACACTATAGAAACCCACACCTATTATCCAACCGATGTAGTCAGTGTTAGCTCACTTGGAAATACTCCTTTAACTACAACGGAGCTTAATACGATTGATCGATTAAAAAAGGTGAAAAGTGATGGTACTTTCGGGTTGCACCATGTGACCACTCCGGTACAGGTAGTCACTACGGTAAAAAATGCGAATGGAACAATGGTATCAGAAAATATACAACGTACCCATTTTAAAACTTGGGATAACCAGCTTATACTCCCCGAAGAGATACAGACCGCCAAGGGAAATACAGCTTTAGAAAACCGTATCCAATATCATAAATATGATAGTAGCGGAAATCCTCTTGAGGTCTCTAAGGCAGATGGAGTGCATAGTTCCTATATCTGGGGATATCAAAACATGTATCCAATTGCAAAAATTGACAATGCCAGTTATGCTGAAATGCCTTTGGATGTTTTAAATCTAATTAATACCATTCGTACAGCATCTAATACCGAAGATTCATTGATCGATGAGGATGCACTTCGCTCCCAGTTCGCAAGTTTGAGAGCACACGTATTTTTTAAGAATGCTCTGGTTTCATCGTATACCTATGACCCCTTGATCGGAGTAACTAGTATGACCAATCCAAAAGGGTACACTGCCTATTATGAGTATGATGAACAAAATCGTTTAAAGACAGTCAAAGATGCAGAAGGTAATCTTCTTACCGAAAACCAATACCACTATAAAAACCAGAACTAGACACGCTATGAAATCAATATATATACTTATTTTACTATCTCTGTTGCCAATTGTATCTTTTAGTCAACTAGGTGGAGGACTACCGCCTCCAAATGCATGTATTGATGATGCCTCGGGAGGTACCTGGTATTGGGTGGATCTCGATAGAGATGGATTTGGAGGCACCACAGGTATATGTCTTACAGGCCCTACAGTGGGCTATACCAAACAAGGAGGCGATTGTAATGACAATAATGCTTCGGTATATCCAAAGCGTTGGTATCTAGATGCAGATGGAGATGGTCATGGTAATCCGGCTTTATATCTATTGCGCTGTATTCAACCTAGCGGTTATGTATCAAACAACAATGATTGCAACGATAATGATAGTAATATTACAGTTGCAAGAACATGGTATCGTGATGTCGATGGAGATGGTTATGGAGTGAATAGCACAAGTTTTTCTTGCACCCAACCCTCTGGATATGCTAATCGATCAGGCGATTGTAATGATAATAACGCAAATGTTAATCCAGGAAGATCTGAAGGCTGCAGTGCCGATGGGGTTGATAATAACTGTGCAGGTGGTATAGATGAAGGTATTCCTGGGCTTCCCAGAGCTACGGTATCAAATCAATGCGGTAAATCGATTTTATATCAAGAGGTCCATCCTATAGATGGAGATACCTGGTATTGGCAAAGTAGTTCAGGAGGAACCAGTACTTCAAACTCGTCCAATAACATTACCCGAACCAGTGGTAATAGATATTACCTGCGATCCAGGAATAACAGCAGCGGATGCTGGAGTGCAGCTATAACAGTAAATTATAGCATCAAAGCAGTTCCGGGACAACCGGCTGCACCATCAGTATCGAACAATTGTGGGAATAGTGTATTAACCCGAAGCAATCCGCCTAGTGGAGTCACATGGTATTGGCAAAGTTCTTCCGGTGGAACCAGTATATCTAATGCAAATGCATCAATCACCATAACAAGCGGTAGCACCTATTATTTAAGAGCCAGAAACAATAGTACAGGCTGTTGGAGTACGTCTCGAAGTGTGGGCTATAGTATTAAAGCAGTTCCGGGTCAACCGGCTGCACCATCGGTAACCAACAATTGTGGGAATAGTGTATTAACTCGAAGCAATCCACCTAGTGGCATCACATGGTATTGGCAAAGTTCTTCTGGTGGTACAAGTATATCTAATGCAAATGCATCAATCACTAGAACGAGTGGCAGCACCTATTACATACGAGCCAGAAACAATAACACAGGCTGTTGGAGTACCTCGCGAAGCGTAAATTATAGCATTAAAGCAGTTCCCGGTCAACCGACTGCACCCTCGGTAACCAACAATTGTGGGAATAGTGTATTAACCCGAAGCAATCCACCTAGTGGCATCACATGGTATTGGCAAAGTTCTTCTGGTGGTACAAGTATATCTAATGCAAATGCATCAATCACCAGAACCAGTGGCAGCACCTATTATATACGAGCCAGAAACAATAGCACAGGTTGTTGGAGTACCTCACGAAGCGTAAATTATAGCATTAAAGCAATTCCTGGGCAACCGACTGCACCATCAGTTACGAATAACTGCGGTAATACTGTATTAACCCGAGGTAATCCGCCGAGTGGCATCACCTGGTATTGGCAAAGTTCTTCTGGTGGTACCAGCACGTCAAACGCAAATGCATCGATCACCAGAACCACTGGTAGCATCTATTATATACGAGCTAGAAATAATAGCACAAGCTGTTGGAGTACCTCGCGAAGCGTGAGTTATAGTATAAATCCATTGCTTGATTGGTATTTGGATATAGATGGCGATGGATTTGCTACCTCTAAAGTTACTCAATGTACAAGTCCTGGTAATGGATATGTACAAACGGTTTTACCCCTAACCGATTGTAATGATAATAATGCTGCAATTCATCCAGGTACTATTTGGTATGCCGATATCGATACCGATGGCTTTGGAGATTCAGGGACTACAAAAATACAATGTACACAACCTACAGGATATGTATTAAATAAAGGTGACCAATGTGTTTCAATACATGGAGCCATACATGGTTGTGAAGATCAGTTGTATCAACAAACAACGCTTAGTGATACAGAAAACTATGTTTTTACGCAGTCATTTCAAAAAGCAATGACCTCTAGAGCTGGAATCCAAAAAGAAGCAGATGTTATCGAGAGTGTTGCTTATTATGATGGCTTGGGTAGATCTAAACAACAAGTAGCCATTAAAGCAAGTCCGAAATCATCAACTTTGGGTGTTGCCAATGAGCTTACTATGGACTGGACCTCTGGTCAAGGGGGTACTGCATTTTTTAATCAAAATGGAAGAGCTTCAGAAAATCATAGAGAATTAGGAGTACATCCTGGAGGAAAACTTTCTTTGCTTTGGCAATGTGCTAATGATGTGGATAGAAATGCTGATGGTGGTTGGAACACGGATTACTTCAACGTTGATAAAAACGTAGGGTATCGCTATACCGTTTGGGTAAAACGTACTGGATCTAATAATGGTACCACCTACCATGGAACCCAAAACGTTAATGATCTTAATGGTAATGCCCTTGGTAATCCATATTTCTGGTACGGTGATCTTCCTAACTTAGATACATGGTATCTTTTAGTAGGGGTTATCCATCCTGATAATTATACAGGTGGTGATCAAGGAATTAGTGGGGTATATGATCTCAATGGAAATCGAGTAATTGATGGTACCGAATTTAAATGGATGAGTACTACGACCAATTCCAGGTTTAGAAGTTACCTCTATTATAGTACAGATGTGAACACAAATCAGTTCTTTTGGAATCCAGTAGTACAAAAATTGGATGGTAATGAGACACCATTAAGCAAACTTGTTTCTGGATCACAAGGCAAGATCAATGATATTGTTACCCATATTGAATATGATGAGTATGGCAGACAAGCCAAACAACATTTACCGTTTAAGCGTCAAAACACTCCATTAGGAAGTTTTAAACCTGTAGACATACATACTGATATCAATAGTTATTACCAAAGCAGATATGCTGATGATTTTACAGGAATGGCAGTTGGTGAAATCAATGCGTATTCTGAGAGTATTTTTGAAGCGTCGCCTTTAAATAGAGTGGTAGAACTGGGAGCCCCAGGTAAGGACTGGAAAGCCAACCCAAATAGTGATACCGATCATACGATCAAATTTGACTGGGGAACTAATACCACAGGAGAAGTGGCCTTTTTTGAAGTAATTTTTGAAAATAACAATCCTGAGAAACCCACACTTACAAAACGTAACGAAGATTACCCCGCAGGAGAATTATATGTGACCATCACCAAAGATGAAAACTGGACTGCAACTGATGGTAATAATCGCACAACCAAAGAATATAAAGACAAGCAAGGTAGAGTGATTCTGAAACGAACCTATGCTTCGACAGGCTCGGCAAGCTCTGTTGAGCATGACACCTATTATGTATATGATAGTTATGGTAATCTTACCTATGTGCTCCCTCCTAAGGTGACTACTGGTGATGGAGTATCAAACAGTGAGCTTGTCGAACTCTGTTATCAATATATCTATGATTACAGAAACCGATTGGTAGAAAAGAAAATACCTGGAAAAGGATGGGAATATATCGTGTATAACAAACTGGATCAACCGGTAATGACCCAAGATGCTATGCAACGTACAAAAAACGAATGGTTATTTACCAAGTACGATGCACTTGGCAGGGTTGCCTTTACCGGGTTGCATGTTAATCCTTCTGTTACCAGTAGAACAGCTATGCAAGATGGTGCAACCCACAATAGCAACTATACTCAATATGTATCCCGAACATCGTCATCTACATTGGCCGGCACAGAGATTTACTATACCAATGGGGCAATCCCACATGGGATTACAGAGATCTATACTATCAATTATTATGATGATTACGAATTTAATCATCCCGGGATAAGTGCACCTGCTACGGCCTTGGGTCAAACGATTGATGTAAACGCCAAAGGATTGCCTACAGGATCAAAAGTTCGTGTATTAGGCACTAACGATTGGATTACCACCGCTACTTTTTATGACCAAAAAGCAAGAGCAATTTATGTAGCGAGCATCAATAACTATTTAAACACCAATGATGTCATAGAAACAGAACTGGATTTTGTGGGCAAAGTAAAACAAACCAAAACCACACATATCAAAGGTAGTAATGCCGCTATTGTAACGATAGACAAATTTGAATATGATCATATGGGTAGAATGATGAAGCAAACTCAAAAGATCAATACCCAAGATGAAGAACTCATTGCGAGTAATGCGTATGATGAACTAGGGCAATTAATCTTTAAAAAAGTAGGAGGTACTGCGACTACACTCAGTGGCAACAATGGAACCCTGAGCGGAGCCGAAGGGTTACAGGATGTAGATTACACCTACAATGTAAGAGGTTGGCTAAAAGGAATTAATGATGTTAGTAATATAGGAAATGATCTGTTTACCTTTGGGATTGATTATAACGCAGGCGCCAGCCCATTATATAATGGTAATATCTCAAGTACCTCTTGGCAAACTGCCAATGATAATGTGACTAGAAATTATGCGTATACTTATGATGCTTTAAATAGAATTACAAGTGGATTAAGTAATGAACATCATTACAATCTATCGTATGTAACCTATGACAAGGCAGGTAACATCATGACACTAAAACGTCACGGATGGCAAAACAGTACTAATTATTGGGATATGGATATCCTATCGTATTCGTATAATGATGGTAACAAACTCCTGAAAGTTGCAGATGGTGGTAACAAAACCTACGGCTTTAAAGACGGTACCAATACTAATAATGACTTTGATTATGATACTAATGGCAACATGACCATAGACCGAAACAAAGGCATTACTGGCATTACTTATAATCATTTAAATCTACCAACAACAGTTACTATTTCGAACACCGAAGGGACGGGAAATATTAGTTATATTTATGATGCCGCTGGAGCGAAGTTAAAAAAGATCGTGACAGAGGGAAGTTCTTTAACAACCGAATATGCAGGTAATTACGTCTATAAAAATGGTACTCTTGAGTTCTTTAACCATGCAGAAGGTTATGTAGAAAAAGAAGCAGATGGATATAAGTATGTATATCAATATAAAGATCATCTTGGTAATGTAAGATTGAGTTATAAAGATGCTAACAAGGATGGTTCAATCTCTCAAAGCGAAATCATACAAGAGAAGAATTATTATCCTTTTGGGCTAACTCATAAAGGGTATAATGATATCTTACGAGGGAGAAATCATACGTATGGTTTTGGTAGCAAAGAAGAACAAGATGAAATCGGTTTAGAATGGTTAGATTTTGGATTTAGAAACTATGACTCTTCTTTAGGTAGGTGGATGAATATTGATAATTTAGCAGAGAATTATTTTAATTATTCTCCTTACACATACACTGCAAACAATCCAATCTATTATATTGATCCCGATGGTCAACAAATCATCATTCATTATCAGGATGAAGATGGTAAAGACCAGCAGCATACATATGAATATGGAGGCACTTATGATGGGGATAATCAATTTATAAAAGATGTATATTCTTCTTTAAGTTATATTATTGATAATGATGCGGATACTACAGGATTAATAGAGAGACTTTCTGGCGATGAACTAGGAGATGTAGGAATTCTTCAAAACACTAAAGATAATAATCCTTTGATTGAAAATTCAAGGTATCAAACTTATTTTAATTCTAAAACAAATGAAATAATATATGACCCAGAAGTTGGGATAAAACGAGAACAAACCAGTATTATATCTTGGCTTATGGGAGACGGTTATTCTCAAGAAGGTGTTTTGACTCCTGCCGAAGGGCTATTACATGAACTTGGTCATGCTGAAAGTTCTCTTGAAGACCCTGACCAGCATGAAGAAGACTCAAATACAGACTTCACCGGTGGTTGGGATAATAAAGAGGAGTTTGATGTAATAAATAAAATAGAAAGACCGGCTGCAAAAAAGTTAAATCATATACAAAGAGATGCACATCGAGGGAAAGTAATCAGAGTTGTTTCTCCAACATCAATTATACCCAAAAAGAAAAAATAATGAAAAAAAATATAATAATAATTTTATTAGCTTTTAGTATAAATTCTTGCGAATCAGGTTTTGATATTGAAAAATATGAAATTACAAAAATTGAAGTTTTTCACATTCCTTTTGGAATTTTAGCTCCAACTCAATCTGATGAAAGTTCAATAAGAAAACTTAAAGGTTATCATATAAATAACAATTCAAAAATAGAGAATATAAAAACAGAGATTAAAAATCTTTCTAAAGCAAGTTTTACTGACAAATTAAATGACAACCACATATATCTAGTTTGCGACTTTTACACAAAAGATAAAAAAGTTTTCACTTTATTTTTTGATAAAAACTTGATTCAGTTAGATGGTAAAACATATGAAAATAAAGAAGAATTGATTAATCTTTTAATAAAGAAGAACTAAACTAAAGGGATCACGCTGCCCGCTCTCCGAAGAGTGATGCTCTGCGAATGTCTGTGACTTCGTAGCGTTCTGAGTAAGCAAATAAATGATAAGAAACGGTCATCTAGAAATAGGTGACTGTTTTTTTATGCATAAGTGTTACGAGCTTTTGCATCCCCACGCTGTTCCATAGTGTGTGGCTACCGCTAGTCTGTGACTAGTGGCGATAAAGTTTGGCGACTAAAGTAAGATAATAATAAAAACAGCTGTAGGTTTTTAACGTTTGGCTGTTTTTTGTAATATGTTGGCATAGCGATACGTGGCACACTAGTCACAGACTAGCGGCAGCTGCGGAGTGATGCTCTGCGAATGTCTGTGACTTCGTAGCGTTCTGGGTAAGCAAATAAATGATAAGAAACGGTCATCTAGAAATAGGTGACTGTTTTTTTATGCATAAGTGTTACGAGCTTTTGCATCCCCACGCTGTTCCATAGTGTGTGGCTACCGCTAGTCTGTGACTAGTGGCGATAAAGTTTGGCGACTAAAGTAAGATAATAATAAAAACAGCTGTAGGTTTTTAACGTTTGGCTGTTTTTTGTAATATGTTGGCATAGCTATACGTGGCACACTAGTCACAGACTAGCGGCAGCTGCGGACTAGAGTAAGATACTAATAAAACAGCTGTAGGTTTTTAACGTATGGCTGTTTTTTGTAATATGTTGGCATAGCGATACGTGGCACACTAGTCACAGACTAGCGGCAGCTGCGGAAACCGAATAATAATCGTTATTCTAATAGAGATGTACCATTACCCCTATCCAATACCCCCAGAGGGTGGTTCTGAACCACCCCTGACCCGGTTACAAACCACCCTTTACCTGGTTACAAACCCCTTCTACCCTATACCAAAGTGATTCGAAGTGGTTCTGTACCCTTTCGAATAGGTTGTACAACTCCTTCGAGGTGGTTATTTACCGTTTATAATAGGTTCTTAACCCTTTATAATAGGTATAGAACCGTCTCGAACCACTACAGTAACCTATTATAATGAGTATAGTATCGCTTCGAATGGGTATACTACCCCTTCGAAACGATAATGAACCACCCAACCATAAGTAACAAACCCACTAAAAATGATACAGAGCCACTTCAAATCAATACATAACTACCTAGAATAAGTATATAACCACCCAAACATAGAATGTAAACCCATTAAAGAGGATAAATAACCACCTCGAAGAAGTAATCCACTACTTATCACCTGCTTACCAATATCTTGTAAATAATTAAGTAGCACACCTTAGCGATATGCAAAGGCAATTATACACCTTAAATTGGGTTTATATGAGTTGCGGAAGGGTTTGTTGGAGTACTATAGATTGATACAGTACCGTACCAGGTATGTATGTCGTATCATTTTTTTAATTTGCATAATTGAGTTTCACCTTTCTGGGTTTTTTATAGGTTCTTCCGTACCATAATAAAACTCCACTTACCGGTAATGAGGCGCATATTAGACTTACCAGAAAAGCAATGATTTTGCCAACAATACCGCCAATGGCACCAATATGAATATCATAATTCATACGGATCACCTTATCGGCGAATTTAGCATCTTTATATTTTCCGTAGATACTGGTGGTTTCTATTTCTTCTAGCGTATGCTGATCAAAAAAAAGATAATCCATGTTATAATATAAGCCTTTAGAATTGCTTACCTCTACCAATACCGAAGTTGAATCATTTTCGGGATAATGAAGTTCAAAACTCTTTGCATTTTCGTATTCCTTATACAACATCGGAATCAGTTGATCGTACATAGGCCTATCATCAGATTGGCTTACATAGGTACTCGTACTTTCGGGAATTATGAATTGTGGTGCCTTATCACCTCCTGTAGCTTTATATGCAATAAAATAGAACCAGTTAAATGCCATCACACACCCGGTAAAAGCCAAAATTATTCCAAAAGAAGAGATATAGAATCCTGTAACGGTATGCAGATCAAAATTCTTTCGTTTCCATCGTGTTGCACTATTCCAGTCAAACTTTAATCGTTGACGCCAGTTTTTTGTATTTCTGGGCCACCATAAAAAAAGCCCGCTAACCATGATGATTAAAAACAGTAAAATAGAATACGACACAACCCTGGAACCAATGGCATCTGGCAACCATAACCGTAAATGTCCTTTTAATATAAAGCCAAAGAATCCCGAATCATTATCTATTCTTTTAATAAAATCTCCCGAATATGGATTTAGAAATACGCTTTGGTAAAATACTTCGGGTTCGGCTTCATAAAAAACAACTTCAATCGCTTCATTGGGTTTACCATAGATAACCCCATGAATAGTTCTACCCGGTATAATACGCTCTGCAATGTTCTTAACTGTAGACGAAGTGATCAGATCTTGTTTTTCTGGATGTACATATTTATAATCGTCATAAAAACTTTCTATTTCATCTTTAAAAACCCATAAACAACCCGTAATAGATACTATAAAAAGTACAATTCCTGTTGCTAATCCCAATATTTTATGAAGTTGCAGGATTATTTTACGCTTATTATTCTTCTTTTTTGCAGGTGACATGTATCTAGGTTTTTAATGATTAAAAAACACTCCCAACTCATAATCTTGGGAGTGTTTTTTTCAAAAAGTTGAATTAATTAGTTACTTTAAAAATTCCTTTAAGTCCTAATCCTTGTACTTTTGCCCCTTTGGTTGCTGTAGCTGTTTCGGGGTCTACAATATAAATATGCGTTTCTGTAGCGGTAGAACTGCTGATATACGCTTTACCATCTTCAACAAACATTGGCGATGTATAGCGATGCCCGTGTGTTGGTACCCCCGCTATGTCGGTTACTGTTTTATTTATTAAGTCTATTACTACCATTTTAAAAACATCTTTCTTAAAGAATGCTCCCCAATTTCCTGCACCATTGGTATCATCGATGATAATTCTGGCAATTGCTTTTCCGTTACCTATATAGTCCATCCAGAACAATTTTCCACCATTGGTAGCTTCTTCGATATTAAAGAAGTAATCCGGATCAAAAGCTGTAGCGCCATTTTTAATTCTTAAAATCCCTGAAGGTTTTACTGCCGTTGTAAAACCAGCACTTAAGGCTGATGGAGAGAAGGAATACATATCTCCGTTTTCGGTTTGTTCGATTCCTGTACTATGCCCATTTACACCTATAGGACCGGTACGATCGTCTTCGATTATTTTTTCTAATTCGAATTCTGGGTATTTTAAAATTGCAACATTTGCTTTATCTGCTCCGATATTGGTATACGTACCGTCGGGAAGTAATTTATGATATGATATAAATAGCTTTCCATCTCTAAGGACCATACCAGTTACCCAAGGGATATAAGGTGGATTTGTTGGGGTTCCATCTCCAATACTGCTGTCTACAGGATGTGTTTCTATTTTTTCTACCAAACCTGTTTCGGCATTCACAATATAAAAACTACGATCTGGAATAGAAGTAGCACTTGGATCTGTTACGGCAGCACTTAATTCGACAGCAATTAGAGTCTTATCATCAATAGCAGCATAGTTGTCTAAAGTGGATTGGAATGCAAAATTTGCTTTTTGTGTCAATTCGCCATTTTCATTTAAACCATATGCGATACATGTATCGTCATCAGAGTATCCGGCTGTAAATACAGTATTGTCTACGCTATGAAAAAATCTCCAGCCTTTTAATGGTGTTCCTTGTCCTTCGACAGAAATCTCGCCAGTAGTTAGGGATTCTAACGATGGTAATTCTAAAATGTAGTCTACAGGAGCCGCATCTCCTACCGGAAAAGCCTCAAACCCCACTACATATTTTGAAACCGCTGTGGGTTCAGAAACAATGGTTTCATCATCATCCCTACCACAAGAAATGGCAGCAATAGAGATTGCCAAAAGCAACATTATATTTTTAATTCGTTGTATTGTTTTCATTTTGATATGATTTTTAAAGTATTAGAAATTAGTTTAGTTTGATATATAGTATCTTAATTTTATATAAAAAGCCCTTCCGGGTTGCTGAATCTCGAAGTTGTCATAGATTTTAGCGTCCATGATATTTCTTGCCAATACAGATAGATTATACTTTCCTTTATCAAAAGAATATCCTAGCTGTAGATTATGCGAAATTTGTTCTGGTATGATATCTCTTTCATCGGGATTTCCTTCTACAAAAGAGGTAAGCGGGTAATCATGTACGTAGTAAGTACTCCAGGAAATATTGAATTGATCATCTGTAGCAATGACATCTTTAAATCTGCCGCCTATTCTTGCATTACCGAACAAATAAGGAATATTGGCAATACGTTGGTTTTTCAGAAAATCTACTCCGGCATTTTCACCAGCATTGCGATCTATGATGTTTTGATAGGTAGCATTAACATCTAAAAAGAATATATCATTATAAAGTGTTCTAATCTCTCCTTCTACTCCTGTGCTTCTGGCATCCGCAGTATTATAGTATCTAGAAAAAATACCTTCGGATCTTATAGCTATGAAGTTTTTGGATTCCCGAAGAAAAACATTAGCATCCATCTGAATCCTGAAGGCATTTAGGTTTTTATTGAAAAGTGCTCCTATGTTAGCATTGTAACTTTCTTCGGGAAGCAATTCGGGATTTGATTTTAACAGGAAACCATCTCCAAAAACTTCGTATCCTTCAGGAATTCTAAACGTTCTTTCAAATGAGCCTTTAATCTGAAAGTCGTTTGAAAATTTATAGGTTGATGCCAATCCATATCCCAGTTCTTCGAATGTATTTTCAAATCTCGTAAACCGATCTTCTTCGACATTGGTAAAAAGGTCTTCAGTAATCCCTTCAGAGTTTAGTAGATATCCTTTAGTAAATACTGAAGTGTTCCACATAGCATCCAATAATTCAAAATCATAAGAGAGTCCGAATATGTTTTTGTCGACGATGTGTGGATCCTGAAAAGCAATCCTGCCTGTTCTTGCTGGGTCTTCTCCTTTTCTTTTGATATAATTTTTGGTATAATTAAAATTTAGGCTGTTTTGATCATCAATCGTATAGGTAGCTAAAACATTGATCAGATGTAGGTCGTCTTTGAATTCAAACAAGGTTGTATTGGATTCGAACTCACCTAATGTCTGATCACTTCGTTCTATAAAATTGCCAAACCAATCATATTTTCGAGAAGAAGTATCGACTACTTTTTCCTGATTACGGGCAATGGATCCGTAGATTTTTAGTTTTAATTTGTCTCGAAGTATATTGTTTTTTTCAAAATCTATAGATGCTGAAATAATATCATTTTCGGTAAAAACCTCTCCAAAAGGGTTTTGAGGATCAATCGGATGCTGGATTTCATTTTCGTTGGCAGAAGCTGTGACTCCTATCATTAAGCGATCTGCAAAAGTTTTATCAACCAAGCCAGTTTTTATGTTGATCATTTTAGAGGTATAGGCATCATGAAATCGTTTCACATTGTCTCTTCGAATACCCGTATCGTTTCCTAGCTCATCTCGTACTTCAATATCATCTATGGTATAATCGTTATCAGAATAATTGTAAAATGAAGATAGTTGTAGTACAGCCCCTTTTTTACTATAATATTGGCCATGTAACGTAGCTCTATGGGTATTAAAAGAGCCTATATCATAAGAAGCATCTAAGAAATCATTCTTGCGTTGATTCGTAATAATGTTTACTGCCCCTCCTAAAGCATCTGCTCCTAAATTAATAGGCACAACGCCTTTATAGACTTCTGCTCGTTCTACTAAAGTTGCCGGGAAATTATTGAGTGTTAAAGAGCTTCCATAATTCTCTAAAGGAATCCCGTCGATGAAAAATTTCACTTGCTTTCCTGACAAGCCATTCAGTGAAAAATCAAATGCTGACCCCAACCCTCCTCTTTGACGAACATTTACCCCAGGTATTGTAGTTAAAATCGAATTGATATCTACGCTGATATTTTTTAGCCCTTTGGTTTGAATAACTTCTACCTCAAAAGCTTTTTCTCTGGTTTTTTGTGCTTCTGTTTTTCCTTGTACAATAACATCTCTAAGTTCTTCGATATCTTCTTCTAAAACAATCCTGAGAGATACGGTTTTAGAGGCTTCTATTTGCACCTTTCTACTATACTTTTTAAAACCAATGTAAGTGGTTTCAATAGTATAAGAACCATTAGGGAGAACTATATTAAATTCCCCTTTAAAATCACTTACTGTTCCTCTGTTTTTTAGATCTAATATCTTTATTGTTGCTCCAGAAATCGGATTAGAGTCTTTATCAATAACCACTCCTGTTAATCCATTTTGAGCACTAGATAGTATACTATATAAAAACAGAAAAAAAAGACTTCCTTTTTTTCCTAAATTTTTCACTGACAATTACAATTTTTTGAAAACAATTTAGTTAGATTCGTATTATTATTTATATTTGGTCTAAATAAACTTAATTGCAAAATTACTATCTATAGAAAGAGAAAAATGACGCATTATGGATAAAAAAAGACGCGAAAAGACGTCGCTTAAAACCGAAACTAAAAAACCTAAAAACAAATGCTCTTTACACACTATTTCTCAATTAATAACCACACAAGAGCAATGTGGTATTACTTCAAAAAAGTTTAAATTTTTAGACGACTACGGAACAGGATATTTTGAGTTTCATCGTTTTGATGGATTATATGTTGGGGTATTTGATGTACTTTTAAAGAAAGACCTTACTGTTCAAGGGCATCTTTCTGAAGATGTCCTTGAACTTTCATTTCTTATTGAAGGAGAACAAATTATTAAAATTGATAGTATAGCAGATGATTTTATATATGAAAGTCAAGAAAGCTATCTGGTTTACCTATCAAATATTAATGGTACGATAGCATATCATAAACGCAAACACTTAAAAGAAATAAAAATAAGAATGGATATTGGGTTTATCCAAAGGCATCGACTTCATGAAGAATATGACATTCTAGATCGATATTCAATAAAAAAAATGAAAAATAGTTTTATTCAACCTTTATGTTCTAAAACTCAAGAAATACTTTCAGAAATCTTAATAGACCAAAGAAAAGGGTTGTTAAAGCGTTTATTTCTGGAGTCTAAAATATTAGAATTGATTACCTTAAAATTAGATGCCAAACCGACCGTTAAATCCCAATTTACGAACCAAGTTAACAACTTGATTAAAAAATTATATAAAACCCAGCATTTAATTTCTTCGGATCTTTCTGTTCAATATTCGATACAACAACTAGCCCGACAAATAGGGTTAAATGATTTTGTATTAAAAAAAGAATTCAAAAGAGTATTTGGTAAAACTATCTTTGAATATGCTACCGAATTACGCATGAATAAAGCTAAACAATTGTTACGTCATAGTAAAAAACCGATATATGAAATTTCTGAACTAGTGGGTTATAAAAACTCTACACATTTTACGGCAGCCTTTAAAAAAATAGAAGGTATTACTCCCAAAAAATATAGAATTTCTGAAATAGAATAAGATTTGAAAACCTTGAGATAGTAAACTATTTCATTACTATGTTTACGCTTTTTTTTTACTATCTTTTACGAAGCAACATGATTGACCTTAAACAAAGCAGTTTTTTAATTAAAATCTTCTTTATTTAGCACCCTAAACTAACCTAAGAAATATAGTTTCTTGAGATTTTTGAAAAAAATAGAACCTATACATGTATTATTTTATGTTTCCTCCATTGTAGCTATTGTAATTTCGGCTTTTTTTGAAAGGAAATTTTTAATTTACGTATTACCAATTGTTATTGCTTCTATTGGTATGCTTTATATTAAATATATTGATAAAATAGATTTTTGGTATTTGATTAGCCTTCTGGTAATCATCGTTTGCGATATATTGATCTATCTGGATTTCTTACACTATTTTTCTGTTATCTGTATTTTAATATCTATATATTTTGTGTTGTGTACAGTGGTTATAAAAAAATTCATCTCTACAGAAAAGTTTAAGATTACTTCACTACTTTCAGTACCCATACTGGTGAGTATTTGTTTAATAACCTATTTAATCTACTCCATTTTACAGCTAATACTGTATATGATTCTGGATGCAATTCCATACGTGATTATAAGTATATTTAGTCTATTAGCGTATGTTGGATCTTCCTATTTTATTTATATCACCGACAGATATAAAGGCGGACTAAAGCTGTTAATCGTAGCTTGTTTATGTATGTTTATCGTTTGTCTAATTGCTATTAATGAGTTATTTTATTACAATGTAGTGTTCACTGTGCTTATTGTAAGCACACATATTTTGGGCTTTTACATTTTTATGAAATTTTTGATAGAAACAAAGCCGGAAAACATCACTATAGACAGCAAAAAATATCTTTAACACCTCTTACTCATAAGGGGTGAAACTCTATTTATACTATTATTTTTGATTTCCTAGACTGTGCATTTGCTAATATTTCCATTTTTCGAAGATCAAATTGTCCAATTTTCATACAGGCATCAACCCATATATTTGTAATTTCCAGAAGTTCTCTTTTTTCAAGAGGAAACACCTTTTTTCTGCACTCAATATGGTGATATTCAAAATTAAATCGATCCCCTATTTTCTTTGTCAAACTATGTAATGAATTCATCCCTAAATCTTTTTTGGCAACTTGTTCGATTAGACCTAAAGATTCTAAATACCTGGATTTATAAACTTTCCCACTCCTTATGATGGTATCTGCATCTATTGTATTTAATTTTCGATATAATAGACTATACGCCCCCATACCAGGAAATAAATTGAATGTATTCTCCGGTAGTCCAAACTGTACTTCTTCGTTTGCAATAATAAAATCATGTGCCAATGCACATTCAAATCCACCGCCATAGGCATTTCCTTCTACTAAGGCAATAGTGATTACAGACAAGTTAAAAGAAGTATACATTGTATAAATAGCATCAATACACAAGTGAGCATATGTGGTTAACTTGTCTATCGAATTAGTTTTAATACTCTCTAAGAAAAATGGTAAATCTCCTCCCATATTATACATCCCCTGATGTTCTGAAGCAGAAACAATAAATTTCAAAGGTCGATCAGGAGATGAAAAATAATCCTTAACCCAAAGAGAAAACTCCTTAAATTCTTGAAGCCCTCTATGACAAAAGTTAGGCATCCCAGTATCTTTTATTTTCCAAAGCAGGAGCTCCTCATCCTTAAAATATTCTACAGAAATACAATCGAACTGTCGCATAGCGTTATGTTTTTTGTATAGTTACGTGCTTTTTAGCTATACGAGTTTGTTGTCTAGATTTCTTTGAAGTTCTTTTTTTATCCAATACAAACTTCTGAATCCCCAATGTTAATAGAGTATAAAATGGAATAAGCAATAGCACACCTATAACTCCAAACTGTTGATATCCTAAAGCTCCCATCCCCCAACAAATAATAACCCATTGGATCATATATATTGTAGTCACCCTTTTACTGCAATAATAAAAGAACCTAAAGATTCTATTTTCTTGCACCCTGGTTACTAATACATGAGCCAGCCACATCAATACTAAATTGAATCCTGCCAGGTACAAAGTTCCACCAGGCCCTAAATGGAAATAATCTCCAAAATGATACTCAAAATTGTAATAACATAACCCTCCTCCAAAAAGCATTAGTGCGACTCCGGCAACAAGCATTCTGTTAAAGAGATAATTATTGCTTTTATTTCTCTCTTTATACCACATCCCAAAGAACATTCCGATAAGGATAAATGAGAACCAAGGAAATACTGCGAAATATACATTCCACTCTGCTCCCCACATAAGATCCAGGAGATAATCTACTCCCTCAATTCCAAATCGGAAACCGTGTACTTCCCTGGTTGCTACAGCTATGAGCAATGCTATGAGTAAAGGCACATATTTGTTTTTTGAAAACCTATTGATGATCCCCATAAATAATAAAGAAACTCCGGCCAATTGTAAGATATCACCTGTTCCTAACATGTAGATCATATTATCCAAGGTTGCTGGGGCTGTCCAACCATACGCTTCAATGAAATTATCTGGCATCGTACCTATTAATGTGGGAAGTATAAACTTTAAGAAATTCATCAAATATCCCATAGCAAGAATATAAAATGCTCGTTTAATGGATAATTGTACACTTTGATTTCTAGATAAGGTAAAAGATACCCCCATTGCTATTAAAAACATCGGAGTTCCTTTTCCTATGAAGTGTACGATCGATCCTAACCAGGTTTCAGATTGAGTATGAATATCACCATAAATCCATAATGTATGAACCATGATAACCATCAATACACTTACCCCTCTTGCTAAGTCTATTGCTAGTATTCTATTTGATATCTTTTCCATAGGGTCATTCTTTTTAAATTCAAATTTATTTAGCCGCACTGTACTTGTCTGTGTGTGTTTTATTATTAAGATTAGTTGTCTTCGACTAGCTCAGACTGGCTATTACGTATTCTAATGTCTTTATACGCTGCGATGGGGTTTTTTAAAGTTCCTTTGAATTGTAAACTTTCTACAGGATCTGCCAGGTTGAGCATATGTTTTGTATTCATTAATTGTAGTCGATTAAGACAACATCTTTTGAATTCTGGCGCAAAAAGATCAATTTTTTTGAATTTTTCTGAAAGCTGTGGATGTGCTTGCTGATATTTTATAATGCATTGTGCTACTTGTTTCCATAATATGGTTTCAGAATAACCACCTTGCATCACCAAAATATCAGATAAGAATCTAAAGAAACAATCAAAAACATCGGTAAAAATCGCTAACGCTTTGATTTCATTATCTACTTTAATACATAATCGTTTTGCTTTTTCAGGTAACTCTATTGTTTCGTCAAAAATGGCAATCTCTTCGGTGATATCTTTCATAATTGCCTTTACCGGAATATTATTTTCTAAGACCATGATCAAATTTTCGCCATGAGGCATAAACACCAATTCATACTCGAACAAACAATGTAAAAGCGGCACTAAATAAGCCTGTAGATAACGTTCTAACCATACCTCAACAGATACCGAAGAAGCCTTTATTAATTCAACTACAAGTGAATTTCCGTCTTTATCTAAATGTAAAAACGCCGCCATTGTCATTAGTTTTTGATTTTTATTAATTTTAGAAAACGGGCTTTCTCGCCATAATGCCGATAACATTTTATTATGAGCTTTGGTTTTACCCAAGGTTTCATAATATCGATTTCGATAACCAACCGTTGCTATTTCACCAAGCATTGTAAATTTATTCTGTATTAAAAACTCATCTTGTTCTACCAACTTAGAAATCCAATCTGTAATTACAGGAGTACTTTCCATATAATAAGGAGATAATCCTCGCATGAATCCCATATTAAGTATCGAGAGCGCAGTTTTGGTATATAATTTCTCTGGATGCGTGGTATTGAATAGGGTACGAATAGATTGCTGTGCAGCATATTGATCATTTCCTTTTCCTAAGAAAACAATGTGCTGTTGTGCAATATCCTGAGCAAAAATAGTACTGATTTTTGTATCCCATTGCCAGGGATGAACAGGCATAAAAATATAATCTTCTGGGTTAAGATTAAGAGCAATCAACTTTTGGTTAAAAAGCAGCACCATCTCTTTGCCTAGTTCATTTTCTATCAAAACATTATAGGTATGTGTGGCTATACTATGGTAATCTGCTTTTGTTTTGTGTCCTGCTATCCATATCAAAGAAAAGGTAGTCTGTGTTTCTGGGGCGAAATGATGATACTGTGATGTGTTAAATCCAATCCTACCGTTATTAGCTACAAAACAAGGATGACCTTCGGTCATTGCTTTTTCTATCTCTTGAAAATCAGCTTCTACTAATTCTCTGGCGTTATATTTTTGATATACATATTTATAGGCCGCTCCATGAAGTGTACTGGTAATTTCTTCCATGTACGTGGGCAACATATCATCGGGAATCCCTAATGTGCTTTTTAATTCTAAGATAAAATCAAGAGCATCTAACTCTATTTCTTCATCTTTCTTCATTTTTATAATAGAAAAACGATCAATTTGTAAATGATCTAATACATGTTTTTTTGCATTAAAGTAATAGATAACCTCAGGAATATCTGTATACATCTTATAGATTTCCCAACCCTCTTTTTGCCCTATTAATTCAAGGTCTAGCAATAGTTCATGAGTAAATTCACCAATTGCTTTTCTAATTAAGTTTCTATTTACTAACGCCCACACTTCTGGGATTAAGTGTGAGGTTTGATCTGATAATGTTAAAGTATCTGAAGTATTCATTAGGTAGTACTATTTTAAATGTGATTTTAGAATTGCGCTTTCATAATTCTTGCGTGTGCATATTGCTAAATGTGCTTTCTTATGTGGTAATTGAATTTTTTTTAGGTATCGAAAACCGGCTCTAGTATTCAGAACATGAATTTTGTGATTAGTAATATCCGGTTCTACTACGATTCTTCTTACTTCTGGATCAACAAACAAAAAATCCATAACAGTCGTAAACACATTCCAGGTAAACTTTGGAACTCTTTTCTCTACAGGAGCCACTAAAACATGCATCCCTGTATCTCCGGGTAAAACCTTATAATGATTAGAAATATCATCTTCATTCGGATCATAATATTCCATCAAAAAAATAGGGTTATCGTTTAACATCCCAATACAGGCGTGGTGATGTTTTTGATGTTCTATTTTTCTATACTCCTCTTCAAACTGTGCTATCGTAAATTCTTGCATCCCCCAATATTTTGCATAGGGTTGAGTCACCCAATCATGTATTTTTTCAGAGTCATATTTCAGATCAAAATCACGTATCTGTATTTTTCCTAGATTTTTGAAATATTTAGAAAATAGTATCTCTGTTTTTGGTATTGTATCCATAGCTTTACGTTGTTTTTAACACGACTTTTTTTAATTTTATTTTGAAAAGCAAAACATATAATCCCAAAGTAGCAGCAAAACCAATCCACGCCACTGTAAATGGGATTTCTAATCCGTATTGATCTACAAGAATACCCACCAAAAAGGAAGACATCAATACTCCCAAATTTTGAAAAAAATGTACTTTGCTATAATCTATTGCATAGGTGTCTGGAGTACTGGATTCAAAAAGTAATATATCAAAACGAACAATGGCTCTAAAAACAGCCCACCCGTATATAATTCGACCTAGAATAACCACACCGGGTACTGGAATCCCTTGTACTAACAAACCTATTATCCCGATACATAATGGAATAATGATCCCGCTGGATGTGGTTCCTTTTCTTTTGATATCCCACCAAAGTACCAGTAATGCTACAAAACCTGGCAATGCATACACAGTGCCCGAAATAAGGGTACTGTCATAAGTGGCTATATACTCCCAATAGGAAGAGAAAAATGGTCGAGTGATAAATCCGCTCGCATATAACAGTAGTGTAGTAATTCCTATTTTTAGGATGAATCCTTTCGGGATCATTTTTTTATGGATTGTCTCTTTTTCTTTAATTTCTTTATTTCTTGAAGTATCATACCTCTTACTTTTAAGTAAATAACCACTCATCCCCATTTGGATAAAATCTCCTAGTGCCATAATCAAAAAGATATAACTAGCATCAATTAAATCGACTGTTAATCCTCCGATCACTGCGCCTAAAATTCCGCCCAGATGTACAACTACCGACAATAATCCAATAGTACTTGGATGCTCTTCTTTGGTTATAATTTTTAGAATGTATGGATACACCAAAAGATAGCTTCCTTTGAATAAAATCATCACTAGAGAAATGATCCAGAAATTGACATATGAGGTTGTCCAATAACAATAAAGTGCTAAAATACCTGCTATACATTGTGTGTATACCAAAATATTGAGCTCGGCAACCTTTTTTGAAACATACGCCCAAAACGGAAATGCAATCATCACCATAAAACAGATCGCTGCAAAATAGTATCCTACATATTCGGGATCTGTAACCCCAAAACGCGCTTCAAAAAATTGGGGATAAAACGGATGCAGTAAATAATCACTTACTACAGCCACCAGAGTCATTATGATCAAAAAATTTTTCATGTTACTGACTCTTGTGTTTTAATTTCTTCTTCCTCTGTTACTTCAAACTGCTGGAAAGCAATTCGTTTTTCGATTGGATAATAATCTGTACCTGTTAGCTCTTTGATGATATAAGAATTTCGATAGCAAGCCATTCCTAAATCCGGAGTTACAAATCCATGCGTATGCAATTCAGCATTTTGTACAAAAATATCTCTACCCTTTTGATCAATAGCATAATTGCGATGTACATTATACCGACCTTGATCATCCCAACGAATATGATCTTTTATTCCTTCTAAAAATTCGGGTTTGTGGTATGCATACCCTGTAGCTAATACCAACCCTTCAGTTTGATGCTTATAGTATTTATTTTGCTCATGTTGATGTATTTCGAGATAGAAACTCTCTAAAGCATCATCATATACAGCTTTTTTTAATTCTGAATTTGTTCTAAGGTTAATTTTTATGCTATTGGTAAGTTGTTTGGTATAGATGAGATCATAAATATTAGCAATCAAATCTTGATTAATACCTTTATATAAGTGTTTTTGATCTTTAATTAAATGATCTCTTTTTGCAGGAGGCAGATCATAGAAATAATCTACATATTCGGGAGAGGTCATCTCTAGTGTAAGTTTTGAATACTCTAAGGGGAAAAATCGTGGTGAACGTGTAATCCAATTGAGTTCATATCCTTTCTGATCAATATCTTGAAGAAGGTCATAAAAAATTTCTGCAGCACTTTGCCCACTTCCAAGAATTGTAATCGTTTTTTTAGACTGTAGATGTTCTTTATGAGAAAGATAAGAAGAAGAGTGTATGGCTTTTCCTTTCAATTTCTGGCAACATGTAGGCACATGCGGTTGAGTTCCTGTGCCTACTACTAATTTTCGAGTTTTATATACCTTCTTTTTATTGGTTCTAGTACATCTTGAAAACACAGTATACCTTTTTTTAACCTCATCATAGTTAATCTCTGTAACCTCCGTTTGAAAATGAATATTTGATAATTTCTGAATCGCCCATTGGCAATACTGGTTATATTCATTACGAAGCAATAAAAAATTCTCTCGAATGTAAAAGGAGTATATTCTACCTTGTTCTTTGATATAATTAAGAAAGCTAAATGGATTTGTCGGGTCTGCTAATGTTACCAAATCTGCCATAAAGGGTATCTGTAATGTAGTATCCTGAAGCAACATCCCTGGATGCCAGTCAAATTTTTCTTTTTTGTCAAGAAAAATACCATCAAGCTCTGCTATAGATTCTGTTAGGCAAGCCAACCCTAGATTAAAAGGACCTACGCCTATGGCTATAAAATCTAATGTGATTTCCTCTTTTTTATACATAACCTGATTAGTTGTTAGATGTGTAATTACTTCCTGTTTCTTTGATCATTTGAATAATATCCAATAGGTCATCAATTGTGCTTTTGGGATTTAGTAATGTGAATTTTAAATACAAATTATCGTTAAGTTTTGTACTGGCTATCGAGGCTTGTCCCGATTTAAAAAGTGTATTTTTGATATAGAGGTTAATGGCATCATGAATGTGATTATCATCTACTTCTGGGGTCTTATATCTAAACACTAAGGTGCTTAATTCTGGCTTGTGGGCAATTTCAAAATCGAGATCTTCTTTAATACTATGATATAGATCCAGTGCCAGATAATGAACTTTTTCCAGAAAAGAACCAATCGCTTTTTTACCTGTCATTTTTAAGGTAAACCAAAGCTTTAGAGCATCAAATCTTCGAGTAGTTTGTATTGATTTTTCAATTAGATTAGGGCATTCCTTATCTCTATGCTCTAAAGGATTTAAATAATCTGCATAATAGGATACATACTTAAAATAGTTGGTGTCTCTAACCAGAAAAGCACTAGAACATACCGGCTGAAACATCGTTTTATGAAAATCAATAGTAATTGAATCTGCCTGCTCTATTCCTTTTAAAAGATGTTGATGTGTATCGGTTAATACATAACATCCACCATAAGCCCCATCCACATGAAACCAGATATCATACTCGGCAGCAATCTTGGAGACAGTTTCCAGGGCATCGAAACTCCCAAAATCTGTTGTCCCGGCTGTTGCCACAATAGCAATAGGAATATTACCCAATTGCTTTTCTTTTTCAATAGCTTGCACTAATGCTTCAGGCTTCATTTTCATTCGATCATCGGTTGCAACAGGAATCACAGCATCGTAACCCATTCCTATAAGTGCGGCATTTTTCTTAATGCTAAAATGTGCTTTCTCTGAGCAGAAAAAACGAAATTTTGATACTACATTTGACCAACCATTTTCCTTAAGATTGAGACCATAATGTTTAAACGCATAATGATCTCGGGCCATTAACAGCCCCATAAAATTAGATTGTGTGCCACCACTTGTAAAAACTCCGTCTGAAGTAGATGGCAATCCCATTTCTGAACAAATCCATTGAATCATTTCTTGCTCTATCAATGTTGCAGAAGTACTTTGATCCCAAGTTTCGACCGCTGTATTTACTGATGAAGCTATCAAGTCTCCAACAATGGCGGGTAGCAAAACAGGGCAATTAAGATGCGCTACATAGTTAGGGTGATGAAAAGCAATAGTATGATCAAGATATAATTGCTTAATCTGTTCAAGTGTATCATCTATAGATAATGTACTATCAGGATTAATAGCTAACAGATTGTTTTTCAATCTTAAATTACTGGGTAATTCTCCACTATAAAAATTCTCATTATCCAAAAAATTGGTAACATACCGAATTGCTTTTTGAACATATTCTTCATAGGTATACTTTGATTCTGGGTCAAAAAACTGATCAATCTTCTGATCAGTAACTAAGTTCGTTTGTGTGTCGAGGAGCATATTGTTTTTATTTGATCTAAATAAGCTTTGCAAACTTAGGATCAAACAAAAACAAATTCATGACGTATATTGGATAAAAAAAGACGTAGGTGGATTTACTTTTTTCATGAAAATGAATTACTTAGTAACCCACTAGCAAGTCCAAGTAAAAAAATTACAGTCCATGAAACTGTTCGAAACCAATTTCGTTTTACTAGTTGGTATACTAGATCATCATTCACCGTATTAGATGAAATTTTACGATGTAATGGGACAAATTGTAAAAAGGTAGATAGCCAAACTGCGACTATCAATACTAATATCAAAGTATTAAATATTGTAAGTTTTCGAATAATTTCTAGTATAGCCATGCATAACTGGCCTATCATTAGCGGCATTACAACATATCCTATTCGTAACGTATACTTTTGATGCCATTGTAATAGGTCATTTTTTTGATAATAAGAAAAACTTGGATACACTACAATTTGTATCAACCAGATGAGTACCAGTAATCCAAAATCAAAAAGTAGTTTTACGATTTCTACGCTCATTTTATCAATTTAATCGTTGTTTCAAAATGGTTTTTATTTCTTGTTGATTGATAATAAAGTTTGAAAGATCCTTAGCCCAAACTTGATATGTAAGTTTTGAAGGATGCACTCCATCACTAAAGAATTTGGAAGATTCTTCCTTTATATTTAATCTTTTGATCCAGCTTTCTATTGTTATGATACGTGAGTAATAGTATACGCCTTTTTGATTTTTGACTAATTGTTCTAGCTCTTTACCTAAAATTTCTACTAGATTTCCGAGTGTAGCTTTTATTAATGGTGTAAATGCCGGAAATTCTTTTATTGGAGGCATATTAGCAAATACGATGACTACATTTTTAAATTTTGCCTTAAGCGTATTTATTAACTCTTGTATATGAATTTTCCACTTTTTTGGATTATTAAGAGTAAAAGCATCATTGCCTCCCAGACCAATTACAACAATATCTACTTTATGTTCTTGTATTTGAGCAACTATTTTTTCTGTTACTTTTTTCGCAGTATATCCACTTTTAGCATAAACTTTCCAGTCGATATCAGTATTTAATTTTGATGATAACTCTTTGGCCAAAGTACCCGAGAAACCTTCTTTGTGGGTTTTCACACCTACGCCAGCTATAGTACTTTCTCCAATTGTGAGCATTCTTAATCTATTTTTATTACTCCCTAATACAATCCCTTCTGTTCCTTGGGCTTCTGGCAAAGACGGAACTTTTGATCGTATTCGTTTTCCTTGCACATACATCAAGGGTAGAAGGGGAATCGTTAGAATTGAGCCAAAAAAATATCTAATGTTCATCTTACGTTTTCATTTAAAAAGTATTGACCTTTACTCTATTTCTTTTGAAGTGTTTATATTTGTTTTAAAACATCTTCGGCTTCTGCATATTTTTTGTCACTTTCGGCACGATTAATACTTGTTAGCTTGTGCCATTGTTCCATCAATTTTGCATATTTTTTTTGAAGAATTTCAACTTCTGATTTTTTCTTAAATAGTCCGAACATGCTTTATTTATAATAGTTATGAAAATTTGGATTTAATTATTGAGATAATTTTGTAATTCAGCTATTTTATTTGGAGTATTAAATACTCCTCCATAATAACAGGTAACTGTTGCTGAAGTATCGTCTTTGATCCCTCTAGACGACACACATAAATGTTTAGCATCAATAATAACTGCAACATCTTCTGTCTCCAAAACCTGCTTTAATTCTGTTGCAATTTGATTCGTTAATCGTTCTTGTACTTGAGGACGCTTTGCGAAATACTGTACAACTCTATTAAGTTTGGATAACCCAATTACTTTGCCTGATGAAATATAAGCTACATGGGCCTTACCAATAATGGGTACAAAATGATGCTCGCAGTTAGAATAGAAGGTGATGTTCTTTTCGACTAACATTTGTTGATACTTATATTTATTATCAAACAATGCAATTTTTGGTTTATTCTTAGGGTTTAATCCAGAAAACACTTCATCGATATACATTTTTGCTACTCTCATAGGAGTTCCGCTAAGGGAATCATCAGACAGATCTAATCCCATAACATCCATGATTTCTGCAAATAAATGAGCTATGCGTTCTTTTTTATCTACATCTGATAAATCAAAAGCATTTTCTTTCATAGGGGTTTCGATACTATTACCAATATGATCATCACCTATCTCATCCATAGAAAAATTATTGATCATACTGTTGTTAGGCGGTATTAAAATTTCAGTTTCTAATTTCATTTATTTTTTTTAAGAAGTGCAGTTGATAAAAATTCCCAGTTATCAATAAGGATTCTATACACAGATGTTTTCATAAAGAATTTCACCTGTCATTAAAGTAAAACAGTTTTACTTCAATCTCAAAGCTACAAAAATGTTTAACCATTGTTTATATTTGTTAAACAAAAATTAACATAGTACTATAAACTTTATTGATTGAAGCGTTGTACTTTTGAATACATCAAAAATCTCTGATAGGTTCTTTTGAATGCTTAACTTATGAATTATTTATTTTTATTCTATTCCCTTTTTATGTCGATAAACAACTCATTACTCATTTTTGATTTTAATAAGGAGAGTGATAGTACCAGCTGGAAAATAGTAGATGATAAGGTGATGGGTGGTCGATCTGGTGGTAATTTCTACATTAATAAAGAAGGTTTTGGAGTTTTTGAAGGACATGTATCCTTAGAAAATAATGGTGGTTTTTCTTCTGTAAGACATAATTTTGAATCCAAAAAAGTTGAGGCCTATAGCAAAATCATAATTCGGTTACGTGGAGATGGAAAGCGATATCAGCTAAGACTTAAATCAGATAAAAATGATCGACACGCCTATATTAGTTATATCATGACAACAAAAGATTGGCAATTGATTGAGATATCCTTATCCGAAATGTATCCTACTTTTAGAGGTAGGAAATTGGATTTATCTAATTATCCCGGCAAAAATCTTGAAGAAGTAGCTTTTCTAATTGGTAATAAAGTATCTGAAAATTTTAAATTAGAAATTGATAATATAGTACTGCAATAACAATCATATGTTGATACATAAAAGATATTGCCTTTGAATTTTACATACTTTAAAAAGCTCTAAGTAGCTACTGCACAAAATAATATGAATTTCTATATCTTTTGTATAGTTCAGTAGTAGCCATTTCTGTGATTACTGTTTATTGAATCATAATAACAAGATTTTAAAGGAGTGTCTAGTACACATTTAAATTGAATCTACATGAGGAAACCTATGATCATAATCTACTTTTAAGCGTATTAATTTATCAAAGAAAGTAGTATTTTCTTTATGTGTTCTGTTATTTTTGAAATGAATAAATCTACCTTGTGCATGAATGCTAATTCCGTTTGTTTTGTATAAATAGAATTGATAATACGGTATCACCCATGTATAATTTTGTAGTCCCTTATTTATGGTAATCAAAATTCCATTAGGTCGTAATTCGATACTACCGTAATTTATATCGGAAATGGTATTTAAATAGGATTTTAAATTAGGACTTACTTCATCGATAATCATTCGTTTAGAACCAATACCCCTAAGTTTAAAGGATTTTATTAAAGAAAAAGGTTTCCCAATCAAATCATTGATACGTTTTTTGTTGTTCTTATTAGCGTATGTGGTTTCTAATATCATTTCCAAATATTTACTCGATAATCGAGATTTAAATGCTCCGAGGCTTGCCTCGAAATCAAAATTATTTTCCAACCAATGCCTCTCGGGCTTCCCCCGAGGTAGTTTACTCAATTAATTACAAAAGTGAATATTTATACTACAGGTGTACCTTTTAATCGTTTTTCAATTTTCTTTTTTTTAGCAGTAAGAAGTTTCATAATATCCATAAGTTTAGAATCTTTGGTTCTTTTGTAAACCTCATTCAATGCTAAAATAAGGGATTTTGCTTTTCTCGAAGCTGCAACTCTATCGCTTGTCGTCATATTACTCATTTTCATACTCTCAAATTCTAGAGCTTTTTGCATTAATTCCATAGGTGATTTTTATTTAAAAATACAAAATGTCTAAATAACACAAAAAATGTTTAAACAATATTAACTATTGTGTAAAATTCAAATATAGAATTATGGACTACAAGATCTCCACGATGGGTATAAAGTTTTTATCGAGTTTCAATGACACGAAATAGTCATAAAACACGTCCAATTTCTCAAAAAACAAAAAAATCTCATCAATTTTAAGGATATTTTGTTCTTTCTATATTTTGTTAAAAATAAATTTCAACAAACTAATGATCTTAAATCACCCAAATAAGGAAAGTTGTTTCAAATTCCTATCTAATTGATTTTTAAGTACATTACTAGTAATTTTTATTCTTTTTTCATAACTATTAGTTAAAGACAACAGCCTTTGCGAACATGAAATTTTATTACATTTTTACACATTTAGCGAACGTTCGCTTTTTTATTCAAAAACTTTTTTATAATATTGTCCTGTAATTAATTCACTATGAAGAATAGCAGATTATTAATAAAACAAAAAAATGAAAAGATGAAATCTCAAGTAAAGACTAAAACATTAGTTACTAATTGGGCGATTAATAATACGCTTGATTACAACACAAAAAAATAACAGCTTAAAATAAAAAAAGTAACCTAAAATAGAATTTAAAAAAATAACATTATGACTACTTATAATTCGGCTATTGATATTGTACGCAAATTAAAAGCAAAACACGGAAATACCTGGGCAACTATAAACCCAGAAAATGCAGCCCGTATTGCTGTGCAAAATAGGTTTAAAACAGGATTAGATATTGCTAAGTATACGGCGTCTATCATGCGTAAAGACATGGCAGAATATGATGCTAATAGTGTAAACTACACACAATCATTGGGTTGCTGGCACGGTTTTGTAGCACAACAAAAAATGATTGCAGTAAAAAAACATAAGGGTACAACAGACAAATCATACTTATACCTTTCTGGTTGGATGGTAGCAGCATTACGTTCTGAGTTCGGACCTTTACCAGATCAGTCAATGCACGAAAAAACTTCGGTTCCTAAGTTAATTGAAGAGATATATACCTTCTTACGTCAGGCTGATGCAGTAGAATTAAATGATCTTTTTCGTCGTCTAGATGCTGGTGAAGATGTTCAAGCTGAAATCGATAATTTTGAAACACATGTAGTACCTATCATTGCCGATATTGATGCAGGTTTTGGTAATGAAGAAGCAACATACCTTTTAGCTAAAAAAATGATTGAAGCTGGTGCTTGTGCTCTTCAAATCGAAAATCAAGTATCTGATGCTAAGCAATGCGGTCATCAAGATGGTAAAGTAACAGTGCCACATGAAGATTTTATCGCTAAGATAAATGCACTTCGCTATGCTTTCTTAGAACTAGGTGTAGAAGAAGGTGTAATTGTCGCTCGAACAGATTCTGAAGGTGCTGGTTTAACACAAAAACTACCTGTATCTATGGAAGAAGGAGATTTGGCATCAAAGTATATGGATTTTGTTGAAGCCGAAGAAGTTCGTTTAGATGAGGTGAATCAAAATGATGTTTTATTTAAACGTGATGGTAAATTGGTTCGTCCTGTAAGAATGCCAAACGGATTATATAAATTTAAAGAAGGATCTAACATTGATCGTGTTGTATTAGACTGTGTTACAAGTCTTGAGAATGGTGCAGATTTATTATGGATTGAGACTCCAACGCCAAATGTGAAGCAAATTGCACATATGGTAAATCGAGTAAAAGAGCAGGTACCTAATGCAAAATTAGTATACAATAATTCTCCATCTTTCAATTGGACGCTTAATTTCCGTCAGCAGGCATTTGATGCTATGGTAGAAGCAGGAGAAGATGTATCTGCCTATAATAGAGCAGAACTAATGGAAGCAAATTATGATGGTACTGAATTATCAGGCCGAGCAGACGAAATGATTCGTATGTTCCAAGCAGAAGCGTCTCGTGATGCTGGTGTGTTCCATCACTTAATTACACTACCAACATATCACACTACTGCATTACATATGAATGATCTTGTAGAAGGTTATTTCGGAGACGAGGGAATGTTGGCTTATGTAGGTTCTGTTCAACGTCAAGAAATACGAAAAGGTGTTTCTTGTGTAAAACACCAACGTATGGCAGGTTCAGACTTAGGAGATGATCATAAAACCTTCTTTGCCGGTGAAAAAGCATTAAAAGCTGGTGGGGAGAAAAACACTAGTAATCAATTTGAAGTTAAAACAACTGCTAAGGAACCAGAAATGGCTTTAGATAAATAAAACTTGCGTTGAAGTTTTTTTAGAAAGAGGCTGTCTAAAAAGGCAGCTTCTTTTTTTTGAATAAGATTTGTGGGTTTTGTATTTTTAGGTATGAAACGCA
>CANNFM010000025.1 GCA_947503835.1 uncultured Aquimarina sp. | reverse complement strand
TAGGTTGATAACCCTTTATAAGCAGTTCGAGACCGCTTATAAAGGGTAACTAACCACCCTGCTATAGGTAAAGAACCGACTAAAAGCAATACATCACCGCTTTGAAACGGTATATAACCGATTATAAACAGTTGTGTACCCTATATCAATAGATAATGAACCTATTACTACAAAAAAACAACCATTTTATGCTGTTCAGAAATTGAGGAAGGTGTATTAGAGCATAGTTCTAATCAAACAATAGAAATATACACCCATGTTATAATAAAAGAGTTTCTGACATTTATTAATTGCTACGATTACATACAGAATTTATTTGAATTTTATAACTTTGTATTATGAATTCAATTGAAAGTTTAGAGGATTTTTATAAGCACAAACTTAATTGGGTACCGGATAGTGTCCATAAAGAGATCGGACACTTCAATGTATTCAGGCTAGAGCCTTTCGTGGGATCCAATGCAAAACCGGTTCCCTATAGCAGAAGAGACTATTTTAAAATAAGCCTTATCAAAGGGAATAACAAAGTACATTATGCTGATAAAGTAGTAGAAATTAAGGAAAGAGCTTTATTATTTGCCAACCCTCAAGTTCCTTACAACTGGGAAGAAATTGACAAAGTACAATCCGGTTATTTTTGCGTGTTTACTGATTCTTTTTTTCATCAGTTTGGAAATCTTACTAATTATTCCCTTTTTCAACCCAATGGAACGCCCATATTTGAGATATCAGAAAATCAAGCAGAAGAAATAAGTGCAATCTATGAGCGCATGTTTGATGAGATTAATTCTGAGTACACCCATAAATACGATATTTTACGAACGCTTGTATTTGAATTGATCCATAAGGCAATGAAACTCCACCCCTCTAACAATCTTCATAAAAAAGAAACTAACGCCTCCCATAGGATCACGACTATCTTTATGGAGCTTTTAGAAAGACAATTTCCTATAAACGACACCCGTCAACGATTAAATCTTCGTACCCCAGCGGCCTTTGCCGATCAATTAGCCATACACGTTAATCACCTAAATAGGGCCTTAAAAAACACTACACAAAAGTCCACATCTAAGGTTATTCAAGAACGTATTCTCCAAGAAGCTAAAATATTACTCAAGCATAGCGCATGGAATATTTCTGAAATTGCTCATGCACTTGGTTTTAACGAAGTAACCCATTTTAATAAATTTTTTAAGCAACAACTTTCTCTTACTCCTTCTTCTTTTAGAAATGTTTGATTTTGATAAGTTTTGATTTGTATAGCATAATTAGAAGATGAGCTTTTAAATCAACTTTGTATTTATAATTAAAAAACTAGAAATTATGAATACTAAAAAAGTATGGTTTGTAACCGGAGCTTCCAAAGGAATGGGACTAACTCTGGTAAAAAAACTCTTATTAAATGGCTATCGTGTTGCAGCTACTTCTCGCAACGCCGCATCTCTAATCAATGAAATTGGTGATGTTTCAGAAACATTTCTACCGGTAGAAATGGATGTAACGAATGACAACAACGTCAAAGAGGTGATTGCTAAAACAGTCAATCATTTTGGAACCATTAATGTAGTTGTCAATAATGCTGGTTTCGCTCAGACTGGAACTTTAGAAGAGTTGAGTGATAAAGAAGTCAAAAGCAGTTTCGATGTAAATGTTTTTGGTTCGTTAAATGTCATTCGCCACACAACACCCTTTTTACGCAAACAAAAATCCGGGCACATTTTTAACATCTCTTCGATAGGAGGCTATATTGGTAACTTCCCAGGATTCGGATTGTATTGTGCCACCAAGTTTGCGGTAGCCGGATTTACTGAAGCGTTAGCCGAAGAGATGAATGAGTTTGGCGTACATGTGACTTTGGTCTATCCAGGATACTTTCGAACCAATTTCCTCTCAAAAGGTTCAGTAAAAACTCCTGCTAATCCTATCAAAGTTTATGAGTCTGCAAGAGAATCAGAACAGGCTCATTTAAATCAAATTGATGGTAACCAACCTAATGATCCTGAAAAAGCAGCAGAAGTGCTTATCAAAGTAAGTGAGCAAGAGGCGCCTCTAGTACATCTATTTTTAGGTAAGGATGCGTATCAACATGCTGGAGTGAAGATCGAAAGAATTCAAGCCGAAATGGCAAGCAATGGGCAATTAGGAATGTCAACAGAAATTGTATGAATTATTCACACTTGCTAAAAATCAACACCAATGCAGAATAATCAATATCAAGAACGGAAATTCAATGTTTCCGTTCTTTTCCTAGGCCTTTTCATTTTGATAACGAACCTGTTTTCTTGTATAAGGCAAGACAGAAAAATAGTAGATAAAATAGCAGAGCGCAATAAAAAGACCGTGCTCATGAAATTCGAAGAATGGAGCAAAAATCAAGGAAGCATTTTTGATCTTCTTCAGCAGCAAGTGATATGGACTGTCACGGGAGGAGCACCTTACAGTGGCAGCTATCAAGGAAAGGAAGACTTTATAAAAAATGCAGTCATTCCCATTACTCAAATGCTCAAAAGTTCAATAAAACCAGAATTGATTAGCATAACGGCCGAAGATGATATTGTATGGTTGAATTGGAAAGGCAAAACCCAAACAAACCAAGGTAATACCTACAAAAATAATTACGCTTGGATGATGAAAATGCGACAGGATAGCATCATTGAAGTCATGGCATTTTTAGACACTTATGAATTAAATAAACTGAAAACTATGAACAGCAACAAAACAGTAGAAGAAACTAAAGAATACATCGGCATGTGGGTTACAGAAAATGGTTATATACGCCACGAACTCTTACCTAATAACCGATATGATGAAGCACGAGCTAATCGCCAAAGTGCATACCAAGGAAGCTACAAAATAACTGGCAATCATATTGATTATAAAGATGATACCGGCTTTGTTGCAGATGGAGAATTTAAAGATGGTATTCTTTACCATGCTGGTATGATTCTCAAGAAACAATAAAACAACAAAATTATGGAACATTTTCATTCTTTACATAAAACAAATAACCCTCCTACCGAAGGAACTATTATAATCGTAGACATTAGTGGGTTTACTCAACTTGTATACAACACAGACCTGATCACCGGAAGGGATATTTTATCAAAGCTACTTTCATCGATAACAGAAATGAATCAGCTTGGCCTAAATATTTCGGAGATAGAAGGGGACGCTATATTATATTATAAATTCGGATCTCCTCCTTGCTATACATCAGTTCTAAAACAATTCCAATTAATGAGGAATAATTTCACTAACAATGTAAAAAAGATCAACAAAAAGTTAGTTGGTACTCTAAACTTATCATTAAAAATGATTGTACATTATGGTCAGATCACACAATATTGCATTGCAGATTTCAAAAAACTTTACGGAAAGACGGTATTAGAATCACATCTACTTTTGAAAAACGAAGTAAAAAGTCACTCCTATGTATTGATGACTAATGATTTTTTGAACAACGCTTCCCTTAATCATTCTAACACAGATTACCCGATAGAAAATGAGCATTGTGAGGTACTAAGAGGAGTTAAGAGGCTATGTTATCGATTTTTCGATTTTACCTCTGAAATAGGTTTGGCTTCCTAATAATATTCGTTAGATGATAAATAGACTAAAAATAATAAACTAAACTCACACCTAATCTTATAATTAAAAAGTTTAAAATCGTACTTAGATTTATTAAATTAGTTATTTATAATAGAGATATATGTACTGGTACATATATATCGTTGTTATAGGCAATAGAGCAAAACCTTTAAAGAAGAAATTATGAATACTTATGCTGACAGAATACAAGAGAATAAAAGCCAATCGGTGGCTAATGCCGTTTCTCAAAAGCAAAGTGGTGGTGAGTCTGTTTTTCAGTTTGTAGATAATAGACCTGAAACAGTTGCTCAAAGGAAGCTACAAGAAATGGCTAACAATAGTTCACAGGTTTCTCAATTGAAAGCTGAAAAGAATGTAATGAATCAATCTAGTGTTGTACAATTATTTAGCAAAGGATGGACTTGGGATGGTAACCGCTGGATTCCAGATTCTGGAAGCGCATTTCCTCAACCATCAATTCGAGGAGGAACGGTTGGAGCAAGACTTAGAACAGATGAACCTGAAACAGTAGAAGATCTGAAAATAGAATGTACTGATGCTCCTTTAAGTATAGGAGATTATAATCGGGGGAGAGAGTATGCCGCTCAAGCTTTTGGTTTTGCTGGACATCCAGCCCATGCGAGCAATAGTGTCCATAAACACCCAAAATCGAGGCTTCAAGAAATGCATGATGCCGGTGCGTCAATTGCACAATTAAGAGAAGTCATGCGAAGGTGGGGACGATAAAAAAAGCCTATAACAAAAAATAAACGCCATTAAAATGAGCGTTTATTTAAACCGTTAGCAAATATTTAAATAGATATAAAGATAAAGTTTGAATTGATATTACAAACAGAAAAATTTAAAACACCTCATACACAAGGATAAAATCATTTTTAATCCACAGGTTCCCAAGGGTTATGTTGAGACCAACCATGCTCTGGCATTGGCCAATAGGAGCTTTCTGTTCTCATGGTATCCAGATAATTTTTTAGCATTAATACTTCATTGTCTTTACCCTTATAAATCCTTTTAATTTCCTCTGGATCTTTAAGAATATTGTATAGTTTGATTTCACTTTTACCACCAAATCGTACTGCTTTATATCCTGTTTTTACATCTAAAGCAGCCTGTTGGCTTCCTCCTTCTTTACTCTGTCGTATAAACTCCCAATACAACATCTTATGGCCAACAAATGTATCTTTTGCGTCAAACAATAAAGGAACTATTGATATTCCATCTGTTCTAACTGGTTTTTCAAGACCAGCCAACTCCATCATAGTAGGCATAATATCCTGAAAAGCTAAAACTTCATCTACAGTATCGGGTTTAATACGTTCTGGCCACCAGGCAATAAATGGCACATGAATCCCGCCATCATACACACTACGTTTGCCGCCTCTATATCTTCCATTATTATTAAAAAGAGTATGCCATTCTTCACTAATTTTACCTACCTGTACATCTGCCCCATTGTCGCTGGTAAATATCACCAATGTGTTTTTATCCAAACCTTGTTTCTTTAATGCAGTCATAATCCGACCTATATCGGTATCCATTAATGTAATCATGGCTGCATATTTTTTAGCCTTATCAGGCCAGTCCATCTGCTCATACGGCACCATTGAAGGTGGATTATGCGGGCTATGTGGTATGGTATATGCCAGGTATAAGAAAAATGGAGATTCCTGTTTTTTATTTAGAAAATCAAGAGCTTCATTTGTAAATACAGTATGACTATAGGTTCCTTCTTCTAATGCCATCCACTTATCATTCTTACATATCTTTTTAGGGTAATAATTGTGCGCTGCAACATGGGTGTCATACCCCACAAAATAATCAAAGCCTTTTTCTAATGGGTAACCAGTACTGCTTTTGGGTCCCAATCCCCATTTACCAATACAGGCATTATAATATCCTGCTTTTTTGAGTTCCTCGGGAAAAGTTAAATCCTGTGGGCGTAGCGTTTCTTTTTCGGGTTTTCCGCCAGGATTACCTTTGATAAAACCATTTCCTTGATGCAAGCCTGTCATTAAACATGCACGAGAAGGGCCACATACCGGACCTCCTGCATAAAAATTGGTGAATTTTTTTCCTTCCCTCGCCAGTTGATCAATATTAGGAGTTTGAATTACTTTTTGGCCATAGGCTCCCAACTCACCATATCCCAGATCATCTGTCATGATAAAAATAATGTTAGGCTTCTTTTCTTCTTCCTTCTTTGCTTTTTCAGGGTCTTTGCAGGCACTTGCATATAGTACTATAAAAAGAAGGGTAATGAGTCTGAAGATTGGTAATTCAGAATTATTCATATATACTCTAAAATTTTTGTACCTCATCATCAACTAGTTTTTAATCCTTCAGGGGTGTAAGTTTTGGAACCTTCACTCCTGTATTTTGTACCCACTCTTCCAGTTTTTTATTCAATTCTAAGACTTTATCTGGCATTTCTAAAGCCAAATCAACTTTTTCAGATAGGTCATCTTTTAAATTAAACAATTCGAATGCTGCACCTTCATATCGTTTTATAAGCTTCCAATCTCCATCACGAATAATACTATACGGCATAATATTTTTACCTCGATAATGAGGGAAATGCCAGTATAAACTTCTATCCAAACCTTTCTTATCATTATATAAGAGTGGTAGTATGTTTTTTCCATCTATTTGTTGCTTCTCCTCTACCTCAACATCAGCTACTGCACAAAATGTTGGTAGAAAATCAACACTATTTATAGGTACATCTATAATTTTTCCTTCTTTTATTTTGTTTGGAAATTTAATCACTAAAGGCACTCGTATACCTCCTTCATAAGCAAATCCTTTACCTTTTCTCAAAGGATGGTTAGAAGTAACTCCAGATAACCCACCGTTATCGCTATATAGTACGACTATCGTATTTTCTTCAAGTTCTAGTTCTTTCAATGTCTGTAAAACCTTACCTATATTTTCATCTACTTTGCTTATCATAGCAGCATAGGAAGCATTTTGGTGATTTTCGGTTTTCTCTTTTTCTTCAAAATAAGCTATTTTATCTTTTGGTGGCTGAATAGGTGTATGCACCGAATAAAATGAAAGTTGTAGAAAAAAGGGTTTTTGTTTATTTCGTTGTATAAAACCTACTGCTTCTCTACCCAATCTATCAGTAAGATACTCTCCTTTTTGCAACCCTTCTTGAAGGCTTTCAATTTTATAGGTCACACCTCTTGTCTCTCGTTTATACGGAGCATAATAACTCATGGGTTGCCCCCAATTGCTTACTCCCATTTGCCAATCAAACCCCTGATCAATGGGATGATAACCTTCATAACCCAAGTGCCATTTCCCTATATATCCCGTATGATAGTCTTCTTTTTTAAGGACCTCTGCAATAGTAATTTCTTCTAATGGAAGGTAGTTTCTGTTTGGGATACCGCTTTGTTTTCGGCTGGCAGGATGATGGAGTGTAAATTCTGCATTTCCTGGTGGGACGCCCATATTCCAATCTTTTGCCATGGATGGAATATGTGTCGCTAATTGTATTTTGGCTGGATATTTACCCGTAAGAATAGATGCTCGGGTAGGTGAACATACTGCAGCTGCAGCATACGCTTGTGTACATATAGCTCCTTCCTGAGCCAGTTGATCCATATAGGGGGTCTCGTAATAACCACTACCACTAAAACCTGTGTCTGTCCAACCCAAATCATCAACCAATATGAATACGATATTTGGCTTACTCTTCTCTTGAGCTAACAAAAATGCGCTACATAATATAATACCAATAATCAATAAAACTTTTAATACTCTCATCTTTCTTTATCAGTCATATTTTCAAAAGGATCCTCAGGATTATAATCTGGGTTTACTATAGGCAAAGAGGCATCTGTCTCACCCCACCATTTTTTAAGCAATACCATCATTTCTTCAACTTTATCAGGCATATCGGCTGAAAGGTCTTTCTTTTCTCCGATATCCTCTTTTAGGTTAAAAAGTTCTATTTTCTCTCCAAGTTCAAGCTTTCCATATAGTTTACGATGCTCTGCATCCAAGCCTTCAGTATTAAGATAATCACCAAAATAATAAATCAATTTATAATCCCCTTTTCTTACGATACTACCTGGTGTTTTTCCATACATAGGCACATAATGTGGATGATGGAAATACAATTCATCTCTTGTGAATTTTCCTTCACCATTTAGTAATGGCATTAAACTCTCTCCATCTATTTTATAATCCCTCTGCGCTTTAGCATTTGTTATTTCCATAAAAGTGGGGTACATATCAATGATATGAACAGGGGTTTCGATTTCTTTTCCTGGTTTTATGGTTTTTGGCCATTTCATAATCAACGGCACTCGTATTCCTCCTTCGTACAAAGAGCCTTTTGACTCTCGTAATGGCGAATGATCCCAAAACCTTCCTAATGCTCCATTATCACCAATTACTGCTATTAATGTGTTTTCTGCTAGGCCTAGTTTTTCAATTTTTTCAACAATCAATCCTACTGAGTGATCTAAATGTTCGGTCATTGCCAAAAAATCTGCTGTAGGTCTCTCCGGCACTACGCCCCATTTATCAGTCATTTTAGGGTAGCCTTTTTTTACGTATTTTTCTATCAAAATATCTGGTGCTGCAAGCGGAGAATGTGTTGTAAAATGTGAAACAAAAGCAAAAAAAGGATCATCCTTACTTTGATCAATAAAATCAATAACTTCATTGGTGACATCCATCACCGCTTTATCCTTTTTTGCATTCCCCTCTGCTGCATCTCCAACCCAATCAAAACCATAGGCATTAAAATATGTCATGCCGTATTTTTCTTTGATTGGAGCGGCGGGATAATTGTCTCCTACATGCCATTTGCCACTCATACCAGTGGTGTATCCTGAGCTTTTAAGCATTTTGGCCAATGTATACCATTGTATGGGTAGTTTTTTCCTCACTTTGGGAGTGATCATAGGAGCGTTCCCCCAAAATCGATTATTGATTACTTTGGTCATTCCTGATCTTGCAGGGTATTTACCCGATAAAAATGCCGCTCTTGTTGGAGAACATTGTGGCATAGCATAGGCACTATTAAATTTTGCTCCTTCTTTTACTAATTTATCAAGGTTTGGAGTATGTACAATTTCAGTTCCATAACTACCTACTTGATTCCAACCAAAATCATCGACCAAAATAAAAATGATATTTGGTTTTGCATTGTTTTTAGATACTGAAGATTGACAATGAATCAAAAGAGGTAGTATTAGAATAGTGCCCAAGATTAACTTAATGTTTTTGATTTTGAGATATATCATTTTATCAAAGTAAGTCGTTCTGTTTCTTTTATGTTCCTCGCTTTATTTGCGTTCACAATCCAGTCAAGAGAATTTTCTTCAAAATCTGGATTCGCTTCTCTGGGAATAGGAGCATTTGTGCTTTCTTGCCATAGTACGAGATCTTTTAAAAGTTCTTTGGTTTTTTGTGGATATTGGTCTCTCAAATTTTTTGTTTCGCCTATATCATTTTTCAGGTTATACAATTCTAAAGAGTCATTTTCAAAATTCTCTATTAACTTCCAATCTCCTTTTCGAATGGCACCTCCCGGGTATTGCCACAACAAAGAATTGGATCGTCCATTTCCGTTATATGATGTCAAATGCCAATAGATCGCATCACGTTTTAGCTGTCCTTCTTGTTTCAGTAATGGTATAAAACTCTCCCCGTCTATCATCTTATTTTTAGGAATACTCGTACCAGCCATCTCGGCCAGAGTAGGATAATAGTCTACAACAGTTACAGGTGTTTTTTCTATTGTTCCGGGCTTCACTTTCTTTGGCCATTTTACAATGAGAGGTACTCTGATTCCTCCCTCGGTAAGGTTTCCTTTTTGTCCTCTTAATGGCGAATTAGATGTCGCTACAATTTGACCACCATTGTCTGAAGTAAATATAATTATGGTAGTATCGGTAAGTCCATGTTCCTCTAATTGATCAAGAACCCGACCAACACTATAATCCATATAACTCACCATTGCACCATAAGCAGGGACATTTTGTTGTCCATGGGCTTGTTTTCCTACATATTTCTCAGCCCATTCTTTTTTTGCGTGTAGCGGAACATGTACCTGATAAAATGGGAAATACAAGAAAAATGGTTTGTTCTTATTTTCTGTGATAAAATTACAAGCACCATCTGTTAGAACATCAGTAAGATAAACACCTTCTTTTTGAGGAGCAATATTTTCAATACCATAAGGGCTAAAAAAGCTTTTAGGACTCCCTGATTTGCAGCCACCGATATTAACATCAAATCCTTGTCCCTTAGGACTGGTTTCTGGTTTGTCTCCCAAGTGCCATTTACCGAAATGACCATTGGTATAGCCAGCTTCTTTTAGCACCTCTGCAATAGTTATTTCCTCTTCAGCAATAAAACGCTTTGACTTTATCCCTTTTACTTTTTGCATTTTTTTAGGAGTACCGGCATACCAATCCACAGTATATACTCCTGTTCCTGGTGGATATTTACCTGTCATAAGACTGGCTCTTGAAGGTGAACAGGTAGGCATCATATACGCATCGGTAAATACCATTCCTTCTTTTGCCAGTTTATCAATAGTAGGCGTGTCATAATATTCACTGCCATAACACCCAAGATCACTCCAACCAAAATCATCTACAAGAAAAAAAACAATATTTGGTTTTTTTTCGTCTTGCGCCTGTATATTCAAAAATATACATACTGCCAACAAAGAAAGAGAAACCTTCATATTTAACTAGTTTAGAACTTTATAATGAAGAAATTGATATCCAGCAGGTTGGTCTATTGCGAACTGAACCTTGCTTCCCTTCATTTTTACAACCTTTTCTTCATTAGTCATTAAGTTTATGAGTTTTACCTCAGCATCTTTCACGTATTTAAGAGTCATTTCTTTAGAAACTTCATTGTTGTTCAATTCTCTAAAAACGGTAAGATAACCCGAATTCGTTTTTGCATTATGATTTTGAAAACCTGTCCAACTTTTATTATCGGGTTCATTCCCTATCGGGAAAACATATCCCTTATAAATATCTGGTCTGTGTTTTTTATAGATTGCTAATAAAGGTTTAATCTGCTCTCGTGCTTCTTTAGTATAATAATGAGTTTCCTGAAAGAATATAGGACTACCCATTAAAGTAATGGCTACGGCATAAGGATGGTTATGCAAATGGGCATCTGTTTTTGTTTTGTCTCCAGCCATATCGATGTTTTGAACAGTAAGCTGAAATTTATTTAAGTTAACATATTTAGAAAGTTGCCAGGCATCTTTTAATACTTTGTAAGGTATATACATTACATTCTCACGTTCTGTATTAATCTTCCTGTTTTCAAGATATATATTTCCATATTCTCTACCATAAAAATAACCTGCTCTTGGTGCAATCTCGGTAACATCCCAATTAACAATAGTTTTGTAATCGGCATACTTGATAAGGCTTCTGGCCTTGCCTATGAGTTCATCTCGCTTTTTAACCGTATTTAAATTAGCAAAATCCAGCTTAAAAGAAGAAAAGTTCCCGCTGTCGTAGTTTGTTTTCAGTTTATCTTCTGTAATAGTCCATGCAGCCCAAAGCCCAAGTTTCACATGTAGAGAATCTGCTTTTTTACGAACATTTTTCCAGCCTTCAGGATAAATAGGATAGTCTTCTTTAATAAATTTTATTCGTTGAAATTCTTTGGAATGCTTTGCTGGCATCCATTCATTATTTTGCCACCCTTCATCAATCTGCAAAAGATCAATACCTAAATCTGCTACACTTTCTATCTCTTTCAATACATTTTCTTCTCTTGCCGCATAAATACACTCTGTTGGTTTGTCTTCGCTACCCCAGGTATTGGCCATCATAATGATGTCGCGATCTGGATGCACAGGATATCTCAACCTATCAAATTGCTTGAGTGCTATGTTAGCATTATCCTCTCCACCAGAATACAAGATCACCCAATTTGCCCATGAATTTGTGTATTGATCTGTTTTTAGGTCAGTTGGAAACATACCCGCACCGGATATAGTAATTTTATGGTTCGAAATTTCAAATTCACCAGTTGCAACATCTCCTTCTTTTCTCAAACTTGTTGATTTATTGGATTCTTTGATCAAAACTATCCCTCCTTCTTTTCCAGATAGTATAGTACCACTTGCCCAATCAATCTTCTGATCTTCAAACGCTACATGCTTTTCTGTTAGCAAATCTTTGTCCATATTCGTTTTAATCCCTTGCATGAGTCCGAATGCAATGACTTCATTAGGTTTTTCAGATAATTGAAGCGTTTCAGTAATATCTGTTGCAAATTTCTCATTCTGTGCAGCATAATCCGGCATAGCTTTTAACTGAAGTTGTGTTCTCAATCCTTGCGCATCTGGATAGGCCCAAATAGTATATTTCACCATTGTTTGCTTTTCGGGATATTCAAATTCTGCCTCTACTAAAATGTGTGTATTCGTAAATTTCTCATCATCGGATATCTTGGCATTAATCGATACCAGGTTTCCTAATACATTTTCACTAATTTCCCAATCGCATACACTTGTATCTGCTTTAACCCACTCTTTTGAAGATGAGTACTCTTTAAACATTGTGGTGGTTAGTCCATAATCAGTTAGCTTATATACTCTTTCAATCTTTCCTGTAGCCACTATAAGTTCATTCCCTTTGGTGAAGACTTTAGCATTTTCATAAGATAACTCTATTGCAGGAAGTTTACTCTCTGTACAAGATAATAAGGAAAAAGCAATTAGAAAGGTTATTAATATCTGCTTCATTGGTATGATTTTTTGATTTCAATAGATTAAAATAATTATACTTATTCTGCTACTCAGTCCTTTTTTACAGGTTTGATGATATATTCATATTTCATATTTCCTGACGGAATCATATATGGATCAAGAGGCATGGCTCCCCAGCTGGTATCTCCTCCTACTCCCATTTGTTTATAATCAATATTGACATTGACTAATGCTCTTTTTGGAATATCTATTGTATGTCTTTGTATTTTCTTGAAACCGGCATCAAAATCACTATTCAATTGGTGATGTGCACTAAAACTTAAGTGTTTTTTTGTAGCTAAAAAGGCAATTCCGGCACCTTTATCGTTTACAAATTTCACCTCTCGTACGTCGGTCTTATACCCATTTTCCTGTGGTCTAATGTAACGAAAATATAAGTCTTTTACTTTTGCTTTATAATTCCTCACGAATGCTGCAGAATTCCTATCGGCATAGTTTTCATGTGGTCCTCTACCATACCATTCTACTTGTTGATATTCATTTTTTAGCACCAAATTATTACCAAACCTAGGAAGATTAGGTAGTGTATCTGATACGCCAATCAATTCTGTTGAAACAAGTATTTCTCCACCTCCATTAATTGTATAATTGACTTTTACCTCTCCTGATACATCTGGTAAGTGATATGAGGTTTCGATAATCACAGCATTATTCTTGAATAAACCATTAGTAATACTTTTTTTATTTTCATCTACACTAGCTATCTTTTTTAACCCTTGATCTTGCGAAGCTTTTTTCCAAACCACAAATTTATTTTGCATTTTAAATCCATAATCATTGTCTATAGGTGCTCTCCAAAAATTTGGCACTATAGGTGACTGCAATACATTTCCATTACCATAATCCAATGATACGAGGCGTCCTGAGTTTTTATCATAAATGATCTTAAACTCCTTCCCTTTTATTTCAAGATCTGTCTTGGTTGATTTCACTACTAATTCTTCTGGTTTTTTAGGCTGAAACACAGTAGGAACCCCTGTGGTTAGCTGAAACTCTTCTTTAGCTACTTCATGACCGGATTTGAGGAGGCCCTCGGATGCTTTCAACACTGCATTTATGCTTAAATAATACTCGCTGTCATTATCAAATTGGGGAAGTTGAATTTTAACATCTTTTGTATTATGTGGGGCTAAACTTTGGGGGTCAAAATCTCCATCAGCGACGGGCTCTCCATTTTTAAGTAGCTCCCAAGAGAAAGCAAACTTATTCAAATCCGTAAAATCATAGCCATTATATAAAGTAAGCATCCCAGTTACCTTATCAAATTCTTTAAATTTTATGTATTGATATACTTTTTTTACTTCAAATAAAGCAGGATGTGGTGTGCGGTCAGGATTAACGATCCCATTAAGACAAAAATTATCTGAATGCCTGAGTCCTTGTGACCCAAAATCTCCACCATATCCATAGTATTGTTCTCCATTTTCATCTTTAGTAATCAATCCCTGATCTACCCAATCCCAAATAAACCCTCCTTGTAGCACATCATATTTTTCGATGACATCCCAATAATCCTGAAGGTTTCCAACGCTATTACCCATTGCATGAGCATATTCACATAGAATAAAAGGTCTTCTAGGATTATTTTCTGCATATTTTATTAATCCGGGTATTCTGGCATACATTGGAGCCTGAATATCTGAATTTTCGAACTTGGTTGCTCCTTCATACTGTACCGGTCGTGTCTTATCTTTTTTCTTCAACCACTCATAGGTAGCAAAAAAATTCTGCCCGTTACCTGCTTCATTTCCCAAAGACCATGTCACTACACTGGCAAAATTTTTATCTCTTTCATACATTCTGATGGTTCTATCCAGGTGCATAGCTTTCCACTCTGGTTGATAAGCAGGGTGTATGGATTGTGCTTTCAAATCTTTATCAAACCCTCTTTGGTTACTAGCCCCTAAACCATGACTCTCTATATTGGCTTCATCAACAACATAAAACCCGTATTCATCACAAAGTCGATAAAAATGTTCATCTTTAGGATAATGGCTACATCGTATTGCATTAAGATTATATTCTTTCATGACCCGAAGATCTTTCATCGTCAATTCTTCGCTCACTACATGTCCTGTAACCTCATCATGATCGTGTAGATTAGCCCCTTTTAGATAGACAGCCATTCCATTCACTAAAAACTGGCTATTCTTGATCTCTATTTTTCTAAAGCCCACCCTAGATTTAACAGCTTCTAATACATTTCCTTTTTTATCCTTTAAGGTAATGAGTAACGTATATAAATAAGGAGTTTCTGCCGACCACTTATTTACTTTGGGAACGACTCCATTAAATTTTATACTGGATTGATCTCCAACAAGAATGTCACTTGATTTAGTAAAAGAAAGCACTTCCTTTTTTCCATCCATTAGTTTCACCTGTGCAGTATGACCTTTAGCATTCTTTCCGCTGGTATTTCTATAGGCTATATGTACATCAAATTGTCCATCGGTATAGGTATCATCCAGACTTGCAATCGATCGATAATCCCTCATAGTAACTTTTGGTGTCGCGTATACATACACATCTCTTTCGATCCCACTTAATCTCCAGAAATCCTGATCTTCCATATAGGAGGCATCAGACCATCGATATACTTCTACTGCTACTGTATTTTTCCCCTGTTTAATATACTTTGAAATATTATACTCGGCAGGTGTTTTACTTCCTTCATTATACCCTACTTTCTGGCCATTCACCCAGATATACATTGCACTTCTTACAGCACCAAAGTATAGATAGACCTCTTTATTTTCTTTCCAGTCGGCAGAAATCATAAACTCTTTCTTATAACTCCCCACTGGATTATAACTATGATCTATAAATGGTGGATTTACTTTAAACGTATACCCCGCACTTACATATAATGGAATACCATATCCTTCCATTTCCCAATTTGCAGGGACTTTTATATCATCCCAGTCAGAAACGTCATAATCATCCCTATAGAAAAACGTAGGTCTTTCTGAAGGTTTTTTAACCCAATTAAATTTCCATACCCCGTTTAGAGATTGATAAAAAGGTGATCCTTCATAAGCTTTAGCATTTAATGCTGACGTTTCGGTTTCATGACGATAAAAAGTAGCATGAGGATACTCTCTATTGATTTGAAATATTTCTGGATTTTCCCATTCAAGTCGTTCTTGTCCATACCCAGTTATTTGACCTAAAAAAAGATATAGCAGTGTGAATATTGTAACGTTTTTATACATTTTAATTATTTGATTTTATAATTATTCGAGCCTTTTATATTGATCTATTTTTTTGCTTGTAATGAGCTAAAAAATGTTCCATAAATTAAATGTAGGTATAAAAGTTTAGGGGCCTACTTCCTCTTAATCACCTCTTGAAAGATTGTAACATTCTCACCCCCAATTTGAGACACAAAGGCCAAGTTTAGCATACAGTATATCTACTTTTCAAGTATTTTAGGTTTACCCCTACGTGACTAAATTGTACTTTTTTGCAACATAAATCACCTTACTATTACAACTTAAATCCATACATTCATCGAAATGATTTTGATCTAAATTCTAGCCTTATAAAAAATGAATCCAATAAAACTAGCCACATTCCTATTAGCCTTTTTTTGTATTGTTTCTTGTAAAGAAAATTCAAATCAAAATACGATGAGCAAAACAGAAAACAAGGTTAAAAAACCCAATATTATTATCTTCTATGTCGATGACCTTGGCTATGGCGATGTGAGTAGTTACGGGGCTATTAATGTTAGCACGCCTAATGTAGATAAGCTAGCCAAAGGAGGGATTAAATACACCGATGCTCACAGTACTGCTGCTACCTGTACACCTTCACGATACTCATTGTTGACAGGGCAATATGCTTTTAGAAATAATGCAGAAATTCTTGCAGGAGATGCTCCTTTGATTATTTCTCCTAACACTCCAACAATCCCATCGATGCTAAAAAAAGCAGGATACAAGACTGCCGTCGTAGGGAAATGGCACTTAGGGTTAGGAGACGGAAATGTGGATTGGAATCAGGAAGTAAAACCAGGGCCGTTAGAAATAGGATTCGATTACAGTTATCTTATTCCTGCTACTGGGGATCGTGTACCCGCAGTTTTTCTGGAAAATCATACCGTTGTAAATCATACCTCTGCAAATGAACCTATTATAGTAAGTTATAAAGAAAAAATTGGAAATATGCCTGTAGGTACAGAAAATCCTGAGCTGTTACGACAAAAAGCAGATGGACAACATAGTAATACTATTATTAACGGTATTAGTAGAATCGGATTTATGGATGGCGGAGAAGATGCACTATGGGTTGATGAAGAATTTCCGGATATCTTAACAACAAAGGCCAAAGATTTTATACATAATGCCAAAGACGATCCTTTCTTTTTGTTCTTTTCTTTTCATGATATCCATGTACCACGATTACCTAATAAACGTTTTATAGGCAAAAGTACGATGGGAGTGCGCGGTGATGCTATAGCACAGATGGATTGGATAACCGGAGAAATCATTAATGAATTAGAACGCTTGGAAATTGATAAAAACACCTTGATCATCTTTACCAGTGATAACGGTCCGGTATTAAATGATGGATATCAAGATGAAGCTATTGAAAAATTGGGAGATCACAAACCCTCTGGGATATACAGAGGAGGAAAATATAGTGCTTTTGAAGCAGGAACACGTGTCCCGACTATTATGTATTGGCCAAAGACTGTTCAACCTGGTGAAAGTGATGCGTTATGGAGCCAGGTAGATATATATGCTTCTTTAGCCGCGATTACTGGACAAGAGTTAACCAAAAATGAAGCTATCGATAGTAAAGATATATCAGAACTTCTATTATCGTCTCGGGCTAAAGGCAGAGAATATATGATAGAAGAATCCTATACTTTATCACTACGAAAGAATACATTTAAATACATCGAACCTCTTTCTAAAGAAAAAAACCGTTACGATTGGATACAAAAAAACAAAAGCATCGAATCAGGGTTTGAATCTTTTCCTCAGTTATTCGATCTAAGTACAGATCCAGAAGAACAACATAATATTGCAGAAAAAAATCCAGAACTCGCAAAAGCAATGCAGCTAGAGTTAAACAAGATCAAAGAACGAAAAGAAAGAGAATTTTAAGGTTTATCCTTTTTCTTTGAGGGATAAAATGGATGATCTATTTTTGTATCTGGTGTTCTAAACACCCAAGGTTTAAATTTTTCTAAATGAGCTTCCCATTCTTCTTGTGTTTTTGTAGGATATTCTGAAGACCAACCCCCTTCTCTAAATGTTTCGGTAACTCCTTTATCATTAACTTTTCGCCTCCATGCTTCCAATTCGGTAATGAGTTTATTCTTTATTTTGGCATACTCAGGGTTATTTGCAAGGTTGTTCATTTCATAAGGGTCATTTTCAAGATCATATAGTTCGAAATCGGGTTTTGACGATGCCATAAAAGCGGCTTGCTCTTTGGTAAGTTGGCCTTTCATGTGCAATACATTTAATTGTGCTAAAACAGGATAACTCTTCTCTTTGTATTGATTAAACTGGCAATAGGCCCGCTCTGGCATTAAATTATGGATCAATTTGTATCTAGATGAGCGAATAGTGCGTATAGCATCATGTGTATCATCCATTTTATCCCTTGCCGCAAAAATATACTCTCTGTCTCTGACTTCATCACCAAACAAATTCTTTCCTTGCAGTTTATGAGCAGAAGTAGCTCCTGCAATATCTAAAATAGTCTTAGAGATATCAATAGTCATTACCATATGATCAGAAACGGTTTTTGGTTTTATTTTTCCTGGCCAACGTGCTATGATCGGTACTTGTATACCACCATCATATAAGAATTGCTTTCCTCTCGGCATACATCGCCCATTATCTCCTATAATAAATACTAAGGTGTTATTAGCTAAACCTTCTTTTTCTAATCGATTAATGATTCCCCCTACTTGTCTATCTACCAATTGCATAGCTTCTAATCCGTTGGCCCAATCACGTTTTGCCAGATCGGTTTGAGGGTAATAAGGAGGAAGTCGTACTTTAGAAATATCAATAGGATGTACCGAGTCTCGTTTCCATAGTCTATGTGTTCCTCCAAAAGTAATTTGTGCGAAGAAGGGTTGTCCTGCTGCTCGTTCATTCCAGTCTTTTCCTTGATAGAGATTTCCATCAAAAGTAAAATTCAGATCTGTTTTTCTATTTTCCATAAAACAGGTAAAATATCCCGCCTCTTCTAAGAGTTTGGTAATGGGTTTTATTCCGTAGGGTAATGATTTTTTCTGTTCTTTAGCAGTACGATGCTGGCTGGCTCCAATATAATTTTGATGAAACCCTGTTATCATTGCAGAACGTGAAGGTGAACAAACAGGCGCAGTAGCAAATGAATTCGTATAGCGAATTCCTTCTTCGGCTACCTTATCAACATTTGGGGTTTGAATCCCGGGTTCTCCGTAGCAAGAAAGTTGATATCCCCAATCTTCGAGCATGATCCAAACAATATTGGGTTTGGCTGTAACTATCTCTGTTTCTTTTAAGGCTTTGTTTTTTTTGCAAGCAAAAAATATGCATGCTATACATACAAGTCTATATATCATCTTTGGTTTGTTTTATATTAACTCGTTGTGCATTTAGATGTTTTTTAACCAAACTCCGTCAATTCGAATGCTTCGACTTTAGGAGGAGTATACTTCGACTGGCTCAGCAGAGCTATCGAGAATAGGATTATTGGTTAAAAAAAAGCTTTGTCATCCTGAGCTTGTCGTAGGGTCGATACCTACCCATCCGGCAGGCGGGCATTTTGTCTTCTGTCATCTCGAGCGAAGTCGAGAGGTCATTACGACAAAACACTCGAATTGACGTCTTTTTTGTACTAATTTTCCTAAATGCACAACAGATTATATCAGTATCATATTTAATAAAGTGAATCAATCCTTAATTATTTTTTTTCTTTTTCTCAAGTAAAAACTCGGGGTGATCTGTCCTGGCCTCTGCCAAAAGTTTCTTTAACTCTGAAGCTTTTTCTTGTTCTCGATTATATAAATCATGGCTTTCTGAAGGATCTGTTTTAAGATTATATAGTTCATAATGATCTTTCACAAAATAGATAAGTTTCCAATCCTCTTTTATCAATGCCTGAATAGGGCCTTTCTTTTCGTTGAATTCCCAATACAAATAGTCGTGCTTTATCTGCTTTGTATTTTCTAATAAAGTTGGTAAATAAGATTTCCCATCTACTTCTAAAGAAGGTTTTACTTCTGCAATATCACAAGCTGTTGGTAAAAAGTCCCAAAAAGCTGACATATGATTGGTTTGAGTTCCTGGTTTTATTTTCTTTGGCCATCGTGCAACAAAAGGCATACGAATACCACCTTCATACAAATCGCGCTTTTTTCCTCTAAAAACACCATTGCTATTAAAAAACTCATCATTTACGTTATCATACTCATGACCATTGTCGCTAGTGAATATAACTAGTGTATTATCATCTACTTTAAGCTCTTTAAGTTTTTCAAGAATACGACCTACATCTTTATCCAATCTGCTTACCATAGATGCATACGTAACATGACCATTTTTATCATTGCGATAATGTCCCATTTTCATTTCTCGCAATGGCCAATCTTGATCAACATACTGTTTCTTTTGCTCTTCGGGAATAGTCAATTCGTAATGAGGGATCGTATATGTTAAGTACAAAAAGAAGGGTTGTTCTGGTGTTTGTTTATCCAGAAAATTTAGCGCTTTCTCGGTAAAAAGGTCTTGTGAATATTTCCCTATTTTATCCATCATCACATTACCTTCAATATTCATTTGAGTATCATTTTCCCAGATTTTTTCAGGATAATAATGGTGTGCTGTACCGTGTTTATTAAAACCATAGAAATAATCGAACCCTTGTTTATTAGGTTTACCTTCATCAAGATTCTCTGCAAGCCCCCATTTACCAACAATTGCTGTACGATAGTCTGCTCGCTTAAGTTCTTCTGCTACCGTTATATCGTTATCCGAAATATCAACAGGTTTACCCGAAGTAGTCCATCTTGGATTTTCTCTTACTGTAGAATGCCCTGTGTGCATACCTGTCATAAGACTAGCTCTGGATGGCCCACAAACTGTAGAACCGGCATAATGCCTGGTAAAAATCATTCCTTCTTTAGCCATTTGATCGAGTATTGGCGTTTTAATTTTTTCCTGACCATTAAAACCTACATCTCCATAGCCCAGATCGTCTGCCAAAATAAAAATGATATTTGGCTTTTCGTTCTTAGAAATGAATTGATCCTTTTCTTCAGAAGAATTAGAATTTTTACAGCCTATAGAAAGCATTATAAAAACATAAAGTAATACCCTAAAAAATTGTGTTACTACATTTTTCATTACATATACATTTCGATTAAAAAATTTGGAAGAAATTACTCTATAATCAGAGTCAATTTTAGATAAATATATAGATATTAATCGGTGTCAATACTTGACTTTTTATGCTTTTAACAGTAATGAAACATTCTCACCCCTCATTTGAGACTTTAGTGATAGCACAAGGAAAGGAAAGCATATTATCTTTACAAAATGCATGCTTTATTTATTGAAAATGCATTTTTTTTATTAAAATTTTATAAAAATCTAAAGATGCTTATTCTATGAACAATCATTCACATAATTTTTTATTAACCATAACTTATGTTATTATGAAAAAAAAAGACAATCAGCAATCAACTCTGCCGCCAGAGTTCATAAAAAATTGCTACAAAACTCGACTTGTACTGTTACTGTTTTTGACGCTATTGATGGCTTTCAGTTTACAAGCTCAAACCGATATTATTGATAATCCGGATTTCGAAGACGAAACATCAGAATGGATCATTTGGGGTGGTGCCGCGCGAGTTCAATCTAATATTAAATCCGGAAGTTATGCACTTAGTGCTGTAGATAACAGTGGAGCTAACCAATTAATAACTGGTTTAACACCTAATACAACATATCTAATAACTGGGTGGGCAAAATCTTCTAATGGTTCTCCTATTAATATAGGTGTTAAAGAACATGGAGGAAATGAAAAAAACAAAACGGTGAGTAATACCCGTTACAGAAAGATCTATCTTGAGTTTGTTACAGGACCTGTCAGCACTTCTGCCAGAATTTATATTTACAAGCCACCTGGTGGGACAGGTATAGGTTATGCAGATAATCTAAGTATCATTTCTTCTCCTAAATTCCCCTATAAACTTGCCTGGGCAGATGAGTTTAATGGTACAGGACCAGTAAATGAGAATGATTGGAGATCTGGAACCGGTTTCCAAAGAAATAAAGAATTGCAATGGTACCAACCAGAAAATGCTACTCAAGAAGGTGGTAATCTTGTTATAGAAGGTCGAAAAGAAAGGTTCCCTAATCCTTGGTACGATCCAACCTCGACTGACTGGAAAAAATCCAGAGAATTTGTAGATTACACCTCTTCAATAGTAAGCACTAATGGGAAACACTCCTGGAAATATGGTAGGTTTGAAATAAGAGCAAAAATCACTAATTTAAAAGGTACCTGGCCTGCAATCTGGTTACTTGGTACCTCTTGCCAATGGCCTTCGGGTGGTGAAGTTGACATCATGGAGAACTACGGAGGTAAACTTTTGGCCAATTATGTTTGGGGAAGTAATACCCGATGGAGAGGGGTTTGGAATGCAAAAAACAGACCTGTAAGTAGTTTTGGTCCTAATTGGGTTGATGATTATCATGTCTGGACACTAGATTGGGATGAAGATCGTATGTCTATTTATGTTGATGATATCCTATTAAACACCCAGGATTTAGATAAAACAATAAATGGAACCGCTAGTTGTCCTGGTGAGAATCCATTTAGAAAACCCCAGTATATTATACTTAACCTGGCTCTTGGAAGTAATGGTGGAGACCCATCAGGAATAGATTTTCCAACCCAATACCTGGTAGACTATGTACGTGTTTATCAGCCATTGTTTAGAACAGACAAACCTCCTGTAGTGAATATCAATGGTCCATATAGTAGTGATTTTCTGGTTGATGAAGACGACGATGATGATGACGATGATGAGTGTGACGATGACGATGACGATGATGATGATGGAAAGATTTGTTTCAGCAGTGCAGGATCTATGGATCCCGAAGGCTCTAAGCTTTCTTATTTCTGGAATTTTGGTGATGGAAACACAAGTACTAAAGCCAATCCACAACATGGATATTCTAAAGCAGGGATTTATACCGTTACACTTACGGTTACTGATCATGAAGGTAGATCAGAATCTGCACAAACAATTGCAACGGCAATTCCTCCCGGAAGCGTTATCTATTATAACGTAGTCAATAAAACAAACGATCTGAAGTTGAAACCTAAAGATGCAAATGATGATTCAGCAATCGTTCATACTTTTGCTAATGATACTACGCAGTGGACACAGTGGGAAAAAATTGAAACCGATAGTAGCTATTTTTATTTTAAAAATAGAAAAACAGGGAAACATTTTAGACCTATAGATGATGCAGTTGGTTCCAGAATAAAACAAGTGCCTAATTCAGCAACAGGAACATTTACACAATGGAAACTTGTGGATAGTGGCGATGGATATAATCATATTGTAAATCGGGGAACTGATAAAAAAATAAGGATTATATCAACAAGTAACAGTAATCCATTCATTGAACTAACAGGAGATAATGCAACAGGAATCTGGACTCGATGGAAACTGGATATTGCAGACATCTTAGTGAATACTTCGGAAGAAGAAGATGACGATGATGAAGAGGATGAAAACTCATTATCATATGAACTCTTTAATTATCCAAACCCTTTTAGTAGCGCGACTACGATTCATTTTTCGATACCAAATGATGAGATTGTAGATATGGCTATCTATGATGTTAGAGGTCAAAAAATACGCAATATTGTTCCTGGTATTCGACACAAATCAGGTAAGCATAGCTACCGATGGGATGGAACCGATAATTCTGGAAAATCTGTTCGTAGTAGAACGATCTATTTTGTTAAGATAAAAGCTGGGGATTATGAAGCAACAAGCAGAGCAATACCCATAAAATAAATTAAGTTTCTCCTTATTAAAAGATTAACCCTGTTTAAGATGTTTCTTAGATGGGGTTAATTATTATTTGGACTATAGTATTTCGTCATAATTAAAATCCCCATTATTGGGATTACCAGTTCCATATATTAATTTTAACTTTATGATTTACGGATCACAAAATTCAAATCAATCTAATACAACGGTATGGAATATAAAACTAAATTATTCATCCCAAAGCAGCTTATTGAAAAAAAGGAAGAAATACTTAACTATTACAAAAATGAAATACCTTTTGAAGAAGCCAGAGCATATATCTATGGAGGAACAGATTTAACCAAAATAATAGAGTATATAAGTTTTGAAATTATTGATCTCAAAAATTTAACAATAAGACTTAGATTGTATAACCGTGACAATACAATAACAACTATTCAAAAAATGTCATTTAGGCAATTAACTATTGAATCATCCAATAATTTTCGTGAGAATCCCAAAAAAAGCTGGGAGGAGTTAACAACTCAAGAAAAAGTTGAGGTCTGCCAACATGAATTATCAAGATGGAGTCTTATTCTGAAATCAGAATTTTCGAATTCATTAGAAATCGAAAACGGTGAGTCTTTTGATTATATAGAATTAATAAATAACTGTACTACCAGTGAGGGATTCGAAATAAAAGTACATTCTAATACTATTAAGTATCATGCTTCGTTTGAAATGCCCCCTGATGTATACAATTTATTGTGTCAGGAACAAGCTGGTTCTGAAGCTAGACAAGGTTGGTTTGTGGATTGGAATGGTACAGATCCGACAAAACCAGATCAAAATCATGGTCTTATCAATACATCGTATCCAAATATAAATAATAATCCTGCTTTTAGTCAAATATACTGGGAATCAGAATATCATATGAGGGATGTTGTAAAAATCGATTTAGCGAAATATCGTATTGTCACAAAAACTATTACAAATGGCCTTATAGATATCAACTTAGGAACAATCAATTATAATCGCTGGACGCCAGCTCTAGGTCCTAATAATGAATATATTCAGAAGTCTAAAGTACGTAAACTCATAGTTGCCCATGATAAAGCAGAATATCTAGATCCACCATTAACATATTCAGAAATTTTATCAGGTTCTTATAAGTTCAGACTCCCATTGTTTTTAGAAAATGGCATCTATGATGTCACTTCCCCAAAAGAAAAAAAACATTATAGTATACTTCAAAACCTCACTACGTATGAGATTAATTTTTTAAATACTGGTAAATATGAAATTGTACTTTATAATAATTCTGCCAATGCTAAAGAATTGCAAAAGCTAGTAGTAGGTAATATTGATTTGGATACAATACCCACATATCCCGAAATACAAACTATAGATCGGTTTTGTTTTGCTCCTAGAAAAACAACCTCTGAATATGATAAAAGTTGGTGCCCTCCATCTATTAAAGAAAAGAACAACACTACTTATGCATTTCTACTAACATCTGGGAACAACTATATTCAACCAGAAAGCTGGGGCATAGAAAGAATGATATTGTCAAAAGAAAATAATGAAATGTTAACTATAGATTTGATTAGCTATGAGAGAATACTTCCAATTTGGCAAGGAACAATAAAAACCCAAAACTTAATAGTGTAATTTCATCGATTTATGTTATAGTTAATCGATTATAGCCTTAAAAACAACCTCTTAAATGTTGTCATTCTAAATCATTTTGTAACTTTAAGATAAAATTACCCCAGAACTATTATAGAAATGACCGTTTTTTATGCCTTTTACTCTGGAACAATTTGAAATCTTAGCCGAGAAAACTTTACACTTTCTTTTTATTTTAAAAAAAAATGGTGAGGTCATTGCATACAATAATAGATGCGAAACACTGTTTACACCCTCCTATATAGGCGAAGTAAAATATATCACTGATTATATTATTGATGAAGATGTAAAAATTTTTAAAGGGGCTATTGCAAACTTATCAAAAGAAAATTCTATTATAAGTAAGCCTTTCAGTTTTGTTACAAAAAATAATATGGTGCTTGCATTGAAATTTAATCTGACCTACCATGATGATTTAATTTATGCCACAGGAATCGATACCACTGAAGAATATAAAGAACATAGAGCTTTAATTACACTTTCTAAACTTACCAAAACAGGAGCTTGGTATTTTAATCCTAAAACTAAAGAAATGTATTGGTCCAAGGGCTGTTACTACATAAAAGATTTAGATCCAGATGTTCCCATGACCAGAGAATTAGGAGCCTCTTTCTATCCTATAGAATCCAGAGCACGATTAGAAGGCTACCTTGACAACCTCATAAAAAACAAAGAGCCCTATGAATATACAGAAAAAATAATTAGTCATAAAGGAGTAGAAAAATGGGTTAAAGTAGTAGCCCAGCCAGTTATTTACAAAAATGAAGTTGTTTATGTAAATGGTACTATTGCCGACGTTACAGAACGTCATAATTACATTAAAAAACTAAAGTATAATGAAGAAACCAAACATTTAGCTCTAAAAGGAATACAATCTGGATTGTTTGATCACATCATAGAAACCAATATGGTGTTCTATAGTAGCGCTTTCAAAAAGATGCTTGGATTACCATTAAGTCAAGATTTTGTACCCGAAGAGGAGTTTAGAAAAATGATACACCCCGAAGACGTCGAAAATGCGCTAAAAAGACATCTTGACAATCTTAACAAAACAGGAAACCACTATTTTAATTATTACCGTTTAAAACATCATAAAGGAACATATCACCACTACGAAGTTCATGGCTTTAGAAGAAAAAATAAAAAAGGTGAGACTGTACGAATGATTGGCAATTTAATAGACGTACATCAAAAAAAATTGGATGAACAAACTATTATTGAAGGCAAAAGCAGGCTGCAAGCTATAGTAAATAATGCATTTGCATATACCGTATTACTAGACACGCAAGGGAAAATTTTAATCGCCGATAAAAAATCATTAAAAATCATTAAACAAGATTTTAATATAGACCCAACTCAAACCGACAGTTTTTTTATTGATGTTATGCCTATTAACTTTAAAAATTCGTTTGTACATACCTTTAACGAAGCATTGAAAGGAAATACAATCAAAAAAGAAATTGAACGTATAACTAATGAAGGAGATACCCAATGGCTCGAATCAAAATATACACCCATTTTTGATAATGATTACAAAATAAACTCAATATTGGTAAGTTTTCATGACATCTCTGAGAGAAAACTTGCCGAACAAGCCATAACCGAGGCACATCTACGAGAACAAGAGCTTAGTAATTTGAAATCTAATATATTGTCAAATTTTAGTCACGAAATAAGAACACCACTAAATGGAATAATGACAATTAGCAATCTAATACTTGAAGATAAATATCCAGACGAGCAAAATCAATTACTAAAATACCTGGAAGATAGTAAAGATCGACTATTAGACACAATGAATAAGCTATCCAATTTTAGTGAAATAAATGCAATTCATGACAACCTAAATTTTGAAGAAGTAGATATCAATTATATTGTAGAAACCTCTTTTAGGGAGTATAAATATATGGCAGATAGTAAAGGATTGAATTATACCCTAGAACTTGATACAGAAAGTCCACAAGCGAAAATAGATATAAATTTATTTCGACCAGCTCTTAATAATGTAATACATAACGCCATCAAATACACAAAAAAAGGAGCGGTAGACATTTATATTAATTCTGAAATTTCAAAAAAAAATATTTATATTTATATTAAAGATACAGGTATAGGCATAGACAAAAAAGATTTTGATAAAATCTTTGAACCGCTAATACAAGGAAGCGTTGGTATAAGTCGTCAATATGAAGGGACTGGTATTGGACTAAGCCTTTCAAAAAGATATATCGAAATCTTAGGCGGAAAAATTAAATTAAAAAGTAAATTAGGGAAGGGTACAGAACTTATAATTATAATTCCGAGACACTTATGAATATTCTTTACGTAGAAGATAATAAAATAAATGCTCTGGTAATGGATAAAATGTTATCCAAACATGACTCTAATGTTATCATTGCAGAAAATGGCTCACAAGCTCTTAAGGTAGTAAAAGAAAAAAATCTTGATCTTATCCTAGTTGATATTAATCTTGGATTAAATCAAATGGATGGTTGTGAGTTGCTTCAAAGGTTTCGTAAGCTAGATATTATCAAAAACACCCCGGTTTTTGCAGTTACTGCTTATGCTATGCCTGGAGATAAACAACGTTTCATTAATATTGGTTTTGACAATTACTTCTCAAAACCAGTCAATTTTGATAAATTATTATCTGTTATTTCTACAATAGTTGTGAGTTAAAAAACGTCTTTATTATCTTATTTGGCTAAATCTAATACCGAGTTGTTTTTCTAATTCTCTAACAACTTTAACTTCTGATTTTGTTATTAAAGCCAATGACAATCCCGTTTTACCAGCTCTGGCTGTTCTACCACTTCTATGAGTATAATATTCGATTTGATCCGGTAACTGATAATGAATCACAAAAGCCAGATTCGCCACATCTATTCCTCTTGCGGCCACATCTGTCGACACTAACAATTGTAATGTTTTTTTTCGAAAAGCTCTCATTACTTTATCACGTTCCTTCTGGGTCATCTCTCCCTCAAGTAAATCCACTTCATAATTCTTAGCTTTTAGTTGCTTAGAAAGAGTTCTTGCTGCGGCTTTAGTTTTTGTAAAAATAATACCTCTACTTGTCTTTTGCGTTTTTAAAAAATAGGTAAGAGTGTCTAATTTATTCACTTCTTCCCCAATCACAAATTGATGATCAATACCTTTATTTACAGCATCATTCTTATCAATAGTAATCTGTATTGCATTTTTATCTACATAGGTAGTAATGATCTCATTTAATGAAGAAGGCATCGTAGCCGAAAAAAGCCATACATTTCTTTGGCCTTCGGTTTTACTTAAAATAGTAGTAAGATCTTTCTTGAAGCCCATACTTAACATCTCATCTGCTTCATCCAGTATTATGGTCTTTATTTTAGAAATATCAACCACCTTTCTGTCCATTAAATCTATGAGTCTTCCAGGAGTGGCAACGACAATATGGGTAGGCCTGCTCAATCTAGAAATCTGCCTTTCAATTTTTTCACCACCATACACAGATTCTATAAAAATCTTATCGGTGTACTTTGTATATTTAAAAAGTTGTTTTGCTATTTGTTGTCCAAGCTCTCGTGTTGGAGCCAAAATCAAAGCTTGTATATGGTTTTTTGTCGGATTTATGTCAGACAGTATTGGAATTCCAAAAGCTGCAGTTTTCCCGGTTCCTGTTTGGGCTTTTCCAACAAAATCAACCTGACGATTCATTAAAACAGGTATGGCTTGTTCCTGAATCTTTGTAGGGGTTGTTATCCCTATTTCTTTAAGGCCTTTGCAAAGTTCTTTGGAGACTCCAAGTTCTAAAAATGTCATAGCTACCAGATTTAAGTTGCAAAAATAGCCGAATATATTTATAACCCAAGGTAATCAATAAATAACTAGTTCAATAAAATTTATCTTAACATGAGATTCTCATAAAATAAACGAAGAGTTGTTTTTTTATGGTTAATCCTTTTTTATGGAAATGTGATTTATTCATACAAAATCCACCAGAACAATTAAAATCAGAACTTTCGTCAGAAGAAATAACGTCTAACAATGACAAATCATGATCATGATCTAAATGAGTATCTTGGATTTTAGAAATGTAAGAAAAAACCTTCTTTTCTGAAGATATAAGGTTGTCTGTTAAATTAGATTCAACGTCTACAGAATGAAAATTACCCTCTTCATGAGAAAAGTGATCGTCTGCAAACAAAGATTGTGAATTTATAAAGTTAAAAATCAATAAGAAGACTAATAAAGTTAGAGAGTGTAAAGATTTGCTCATATGATTAAATTTTAAGTTTGGGGGTTAATTTTATCACATTTCTAAACTATGTACGAGTAAAAAATTTAAGTAATACTTATAACATAACTTTTAAATACATCGGCAAAATACACATTTTTATCGATAATGTGCAAGTAAAATTTGTTTTTTAACACTTTTTAATGCAAAAATCCCCAATTTACTTACGCGAAAACCATATTTTGCTATAAAATATGTTCAAAACAATTTTAAATCATCAGTCGAATGATCAGGTAAACTAAGTTTTGTGTTTAACTGTTCATTCAATTCATTGATAAAGTATTTTGATAAGAGCGGCGATTCTTTTTCAATATTCTGATGAACAAAAAAGTGTATGTGATTAATTCCCAAATTTTTCCATGATTTCAATCTCAGGATCCAATCATCCAATCTATTGTAATCGGTGGTATGATTTGCACCAACATATCTAATAAAAGCTTCATCATTAGTCAATCGCATATGCAGTAAGTCTCTCCTACCCGCGGTATCTGTAATTATATTAGCAACATTATTATCTTCTAGAAGCGAGTATAATTCTTGGGCAACTACTTGATCATTAAACCAATCTGTATGCCTAAACTCTACTGCTAACCGTACTTCTTTAGGCCATTTTTCAATAAAGCGTATTACCCTATCAAAATTTTTCGGAGCAAAATTACCATGCATCTGTAAGAAAATTGTACCTAATTTTTCTTTAAGATGAATAACATTAGATAAATATTCATCCACATAGGGCTGAACATCTTCATTTAATCGTTTAAGATGGGAAATATTCTGCACAAGTTTTGGGAAAAATTTAAATCCTACAGGAGTTTTATCATACCACTTTTTAAACTGGTCCTCAGGAAATATTCTATAAAATGTAGCATTTAACTCAATACTATTAAATTGTCTCGAGTAATATTCGAGTTCATCCTTGGTACCTCTAGGGTAAAAACCCTTTAGATCCTGTTTATTCCATTTGGCACATCCTACATATACAGATAAACCATCTGTTGCAGTTTTTTTTAAAACGCCAGCCGTGCCATCGTGATCTTGGGGTAATTCGAAATTAATTTTCTCTGGATATTCTACTTTACCAAATTGCATATTATGAAAAGAATTAGTTTTAAAAGTGTAACAAAAATATCATTCGATTGACTAATTTTACAATAACAACATAAAAAACTATAACAATGGGTGCTTTAAAATCTATATTAATAGCTTTAATATTAGCTATAACCACATCATTTCATGCACAAACTGCAGACGAAATACTTAATAATTATTTCGAAAATACTGGTGGTAAAGAAAATTGGGAAAAATTAAAAGGTATCGAAATGGTCGGTGTAATGAAAATGCAAGGCATGGAAATTCCTTTTGAACAAATATCAACAAAAGATGGTAAACAGGTTGTTACTATAGAACTTCAAGGTAATCGTATGGTTTGGTCCGCTTTTGATGGTGAAACCTCATGGCAAAGAAATCAAATGACAATGGATGCAGAAAAAAGCGATAATGAGGCTACGGAAAACATGAAAAAGCAATCCAAAGATTTTCCAGACCCATTTTTGAACTATAAAGATAATGGGTATTCTGTAGAACTTATAGGAAAAGAGACCGTAGATGGTACAGAAACATTTAAAATAAAACTAACTAAAGATCCTATTACTATTAATGGCGAATCTAAACCAAACATATCTCATTACTATTTTGATACCGAAAATTTTGTTCCAATCATTGTAGAATCTGAAATTAATGATGGGCCAATGAAAGGTCAAATAGCAAAATCATCTATTAGCGATTATCAAGAAGTAAATGGAGTTTATTTTCCTTTTACTATTACTAATCAATTTCAAACCATGAGTTTTAAAGACATTAAACTGGATCCTGAAGTAGATACCGCAATCTTTGCTTTTCCAGAAAAGGTAGTAGAAGAAAAAAAGGAATAGACATTATACAGTGCTAATCCCCAATGTAATTATTGGGGATTTTTTATTCACATCAAATCAATCAGAATAATTATGAACAAAAAAATTATTTTTGGGGCTTTGAGCATACTCCTATCAATAAGTATGCAATCACAAGATATTGTTCTTAAAGGAAAAGAACTTTTTGGTAATTTAGAAGCTCGACAAATTGGTCCCGCTCTTATGAGTGGTAGAATAATCGACCTAGAAAATCATCCAACAAACACTAGAATATTATATGCCGGTACTGCAGGTGGAGGTGTATGGAAATCATCAAATGGTGGCGCAAGCTTTGCTCCTATTTTTGACAAACATGCACAGTCTATTGGTGTAGTTGCCGTAGATCCAAATGATCCAGATAATACTGTATGGGTTGGTACGGGTGAGATTTGGACTCGAAACAGTGTTTCTATAGGTGATGGGTTATATAAATCGACAGATGGAGGTGCTAACTGGAAAAAGATGGGGTTTGAAAACTCTGAACGCATAAGCAGTATAGAAATTAACCCAAAAAACTCTAATGAAATTTATGTTGCAGTCCTGGGAGCTTTATGGAGTGATAGTGAAGAAAGAGGGGTTTATAAAACCATAGATGGGGGTACAACCTGGGAAAAGATCCTCTATACTAATGAAAAAACGGGGGCTAGTGATCTCATAATGGATCCTACGAATCCCAATATCCTATATGCATCTATGTGGGAGCATAGAAGAACGGCATGGGGTTTTAACTCAGGAGGGCCAAATAGTGCATTGTATAAGTCTACTGATGCAGGAAAAACCTGGAATAAAATTCATAATGGTTTTCCAACAGGCGACTTGGGTAGATTTGCAATTGCCGTGGCTCCATCTAACCCAAAAATTGTCTACGCAGTAGTAGAAAGTAAAGATGACAAAGGACTCTATCGTTCTGATGATGCTGGTGCCTCATGGAAATTATTAAATTCTGATTTTGAATTAGTGGTTAGGCCTTTTTACTTCTCTAGAGTTGTGGTAGACCCTAAAAATCCTGATATTTTAATTAAAGGTGGATTCTTAGGCTCTATTTCCCGTGATGGCGGAAAAACCTTCAAAGCCTTAACTCCATTAACAGGAGCCCTAAAACTTCATCCAGACATACACGATGTGGTATTTGATATTAACAATTCTGATAGGATATACGTAGGTACAGATGGTGGTGTATACAGAAGTTGGGATGGTGCAGGAACTTTTGATATGGTAGATAACCTACCTGTTTCACAATTTTATCATATAAGTGTTGATAATGATGAACCCTATAACATTTATGGTGGTTTACAAGATAATGGATCTTGGTGGGGCCCTTCATCCTCTCCAGGAGGTATTGAAGCTCGTGACTGGAACCCAGTTGGTGTTGGTGATGGTTTTAGAGTACTAAGACATCCAACAAAACGTATTATATATTCTGAAATGCAAGGCGCACAAAATGTATGGAGATATGATATGGATAAAAATTACACCAAAAATATCCAACCATTACCTATAAAAGGAGAAGCCGATTTACGTTTCAACTGGAATGCACCTATGGCTATTAGTAATCACCAACCTGATCGATTTTATATGGGAAGCCAATTCTTACACCTAAGTGAAGATATGGGGAATAATTGGAAAAAAATATCTCCAGACCTCACTACCAACGATCCGGCTAAACAAGACAAAGAGTCTGGTGGTCTCTCTACAGATAAATCAGGAGCAGAAACACATACTACTATATTTACTATTGCCGAATCTCCCCTTGATGAGAAAATAATATGGGTAGGAACCGATGATGGTAATGTACAGATAACGCAAGATGGCGGTAAAACTTGGATCAATACCGTTCAGAATATACAAGGGCTACCAAAAAACACATGGGTATATCATATAGAGGCAAGTACTCATAAAAAAGGTACTGCATACGCCGTTTTCGATGGGCATGCATCTGGAGATATGAATACGTATGTATATAAAACTTCAGATTTTGGGAAAACGTGGATATCTCTTGCTACAGATGATATCGTTGGGTTTGCAAGAAATATTCAAGAAGATTACGTTAATGAAGACCTACTGTTTTTGGGTACAGAGTTTGGGTTATTCATTACTATAGATGGTGGTAAAAACTGGTCGCGTTTCACAAATAATATGCCAGCCGCCGCTGTACATTTTATAGATTTACAGAAAAAGACCAGTGATTTAGTAATGGGTACTCATGGTCGGGGTGCAATCATTATTGATGATATTTCTCCTTTACGACAAATAAGCCAAGAAGTTCTTGCCAAAGAAGTTCATTTTTTTGAGACTAAACCTGCTATTATTAAAGAAGAAAGTGGTTTTGGTGGAGGAAGTACAGAACTTCAGTTTGTTGGAGATAATCCAAATACTTCTTCAAAGATTATTTATTACCTGAAGAAACGACATACCTTCGGAAAAATGACACTTTCAATTCAGGATCAAGACGGTAATGAGGTAGTAAATCTAACTCCTGGTAAAGCAAAAGGAATCAATATTGTAGATTGGAACTTTAGAAAAAAAACACCTAAAGTTGCCGCCGGGAAGACATTTACTTTTGGTGGATTTACGGCTCCCCGAGCTTCTGCTGGATCTTATAAAGTTGTTCTTACTAAAGGAAAAAAACAGTTTGAGACCTCTATTATTCTTAAGAACGATCCAAGCTCTTTAATCACAGATCAAGAGAGAATCGCACAGCAAAAAGCTGCAAAACAGTTATTTGATGAGATGGAAGATCTTGCCTATTTGGTCTATAAAATTGATCAAAATATAAAAAAGGCTGAAAGTTTATCCAAAACCGACCCTGCATCTAGTAAAGTTACAGCTCCTGTTGTTAAAGAGCTAACTACATTAAAAGAAACCCTGGTAGTGACTACAGGAGACAATTATGTAGATGAAGCAGAACCACAGTTAAGAGAGAAGCTTTCTAAAATATATGCTGAAGTAGCAAATCAATTCGAAAAACCTTCATTCGCTCAATTAGAAAATATGGGAGTGTTAGAAAAAAGGTTAAATGATGCTAAAACGGTTTATGAAAAAATAAATACTAAGCAGGTAGCTAAATTCAATAAATATCTGGAAAAAGTAAATGGCACCCCTGCGGAAATATTAGATAGAGAAAAATTTATAAGTAAATAAGAAATTTTTATTGCTTAGTTATATAAAGCTCCCTTCGGGGGGCTTTTTTTATTAAACAAACGTAAGTTCCATACAAATAACTTATAATTAGCTTACTACTAAGGAGAAATAGAATGCATAAATTTGAGTTATAACCACATGAGGAAACTTCAATTCCGTAACATTAGTATTGTTTATAAGTAGTTAAAAACTATACCATGCGTCATGAATTTCGAATCCAACAATTAACTAATTTTAGTAAACCTTCATTATTATGGAAAACAGGGAATCAAATTTATTGGCGATACGCCCGCAATTATTAAATGCCAGAGTTTCTGAAAATATGTCTAATGACGAGCAGTTTCAGAATAAAACAATTAGGCCTATCATAAAACTGCAAGGAGACTTATTAATTCATGTATTCAAAAATTATATTATAAAAAGGAAGAATACTTTTTATGAATTATCTCTTGAGAAAAGACTGGCCTTTATTGAAAATGCAATCCAAAAGGATATGAAATTTAGAAATAGCCTTAAAGGAATGATTATTGGTCAATTTACTGTTGAAGAATATAGTATCTATACTCATAATTCATCATCTCTAAACAAGCGAATGATGAATATTGTAAAAGAACGCTTACAAGACAATGTACAATTGTTGGAATACAAAGTTGCTTGATAGGCACAAAAAAAGAAGCGATTGTTGTAACAGTCGCTTCTTTTTTATATACCTTCATGAACTACGCTTGTAAATACTCAAGAATATTTTTTTCTATTCGTTTTTCAACTTCAGAAACATCCGCTTTAATAAACGATACTCCTGTTATATTTTCATAAAGTTCGATATAACGCTCAGAAACAGAGTGTATATATTCATCTGTCATTTCTGGTATTTGTTGTCCTTCTTTACCTTGAAAACCATTACTAATTAACCATTGTCTTACAAATTCTTTAGACAATTGTTTTTGTGGTTCATCGTTCTGTTGTCTCTCTGCATAGCCTTCAGCATAAAAATAACGAGAAGAATCAGGAGTATGTATTTCATCTATTAAAACGATTTTACCATCCTTTGTTTTTCCAAATTCGTATTTAGTATCCACTAAAATTAAACCTTGTTCTGCGGCAATCTCTGTTCCTCTTTGAAAAAGCTTATGGGTATACTCTTCAAGAACCAAATAATCTTCTTCATTAACAATTCCGTTTGCAAGTATCTCTTCGCGAGAAATATCTTCATCATGCTCACCATTATCAGCTTTGGTAGATGGCGTGATGATAGGTTCGGGAAATTTATCGTTTTCTTTCATTCCATCGGGCATCGTCACACCGCATAATATTCGTTTTCCAGCTTTATATTCTCGAGATGCATGCCCCGAAAGATACCCTCTGATTACCATTTCTACTTTAAAAGGATCACACAGATGCCCTACAGCAACATTAGGATCAGGAGTAGCTATTAACCAATTTGGGACTAAATCCTCTGTTGCTTTCATCATTTTGGCAGCAATTTGATTTAGGATTTGTCCTTTAAAAGGAATTCCTTTGGGCATTACCACATCAAACGCAGACAATCGATCTGTAGCAATCATTACCAAAAGGTTATCGTTGATATTATATACTTCTCTTACTTTTCCTTTATAAACTGATTTTTGATTAGGAAAATTATAGTTTGTATCTACTATTGTATTCATTCTATAGGTTTCAGGTTTCGGGTTTCAGGTTTCTAATTACAACTTGGAACTAAAAACTTAAAATATGAAACGACATTATCCATTTCTATTTTCAATATCTTTATATGCAGCAATTACTTTTCTCACCAATTTATGTCGAATAACATCCTTATCATCTAAATAAATCATACCGATTCCCTGAACACCTTTTAGAACAAGTAGAGCCTCTTTAAGACCTGAAGTAACTCTTCTTGGTAAATCAATTTGCCCTGGATCACCAGTAATAATAAACTTTGCATTTTTACCCATACGAGTTAAAAACATTTTCATTTGTGCATGAGTCGTGTTTTGTGCTTCATCAAGAATAACAAAAGCATTGTCTAAGGTTCTTCCACGCATAAAAGCCATGGGTGCGATTTGGATAACTCCTTTTTCAATAAAACTATCCAGCTTTTCGGGTGGAATCATATCGCGTAAGGCATCATACAATGGTTGCATATAAGGATCTAACTTCTCTTTAAGATCACCCGGTAAAAAACCTAGATTTTCTCCAGCTTCAACCGCAGGTCGAGTTAGAATAATACGCCTTACTTGTTTTTCCTTCAAAGCTTTTACTGCCAATGCTACTCCGGTGTATGTTTTACCTGTACCCGCCGGGCCAATAGCAAAAACCATATCATTTTTATTGGAAGATTCAACAAGTTTACGTTGATTGGCCGTTTGCGCTTTGATTAGTTTTCCACCCACACCATGAAGCAAAGTTTCTCCACTAGTGGCCGTTGTTTCATAATCTGCTTTGCTATCACTTGTTAACACACGCTCGATTACATTTTCATCCAGTTTATTGTATTTTCCAAAATGATCAAGAAGCATATTAAGACGCATGTCAAACTCTTCGAGCATGTCTTCGTCTCCATACACTTTCATTTTACTGCCTCTAGCTACAATTTTTAACTTGGGAAAGTATTTTTTTAATAATTGAATATTACTATTCTGAAGTCCGAAAAATTCTCTCGGATTGATTTCTGTTAGTTCAATGATAAGTTCGTTCAAAAGCTATACGAATTTTAGTATGATTTTTTTCAAGGATTGACTAAGTTTGCTAAAGTTGTTTTAAGTCTTTTGCCGGGAAAACAAAATGATATTTTAAAACGGATCTGATCTTATATAAGATCTCAATGCAGTTTTACAGTGTATAAAACCATAAAAAGAGGTTTTATTATCATTTTGCAACTCAAAGAAAGACGTCAAAGAACTTCAAAACAAATTTACATATTTTTAAGCGCTTACAGTTAAAAGATATTAACAATTCTTGTACATGCCAATTATCACGTTAACTACAGATTTCGGAATCAAAGATCACTTTGTATCTGCGGTTAAAGGAGCAATTTATACTGAATTACCCGAAGCCAAGGTTGTTGATATTTCGCATGAGATTTCACCATTTCATATTACAGAAGCGGCATATATCATACAAAATGCCTATAAAAGTTTCCCAAAAGGAAGTATTCATATTATAGGTATAGATAGCGAACTTAATCCTGAAAACAAACATATAGCTGTACAATTAGATGGCCACTATTTTATTTGTGCTAATAATGGGTTGATATGTCTAATCACCTCAGAATTTAATCCCGAGAAGATTGTAGAAATCAATATCCATGATGCTATCGTATCCAATTTCCCTGTGCTAGATGTATTTGTAACCGTAGCCTGCCATATCGCTCGTGGGGGCACTCTCGATGTTATTGGTAAAACTATTACCGAAATTAAGACCATTAAAGGGGTCACCCCAATTGTAAATGTTGGAAACAAACAAATTGTTGGTAGTATCATCTACATAGATAATTACGGAAATTTAATTACAAATATCACCCGAAAACTTTTTGAAGAAATAGGAAAAGGCAGAAAATATAAAATTACTGCTCGTACCGCCGTTTTCGAAAAAGTATATGACCGCTATAGTGATGCTATAAATTTTGAAATTGAAAAAAGTAAACGTGAAGAAGACGGTAAAAAACTAGCTATTTTTAACTCTTCAGGATATTTAGAGTTAGCCATCTATAAAAGCAACCCTAAAACTGTGGGAGGAGCCTCTAGCCTTTTTGGATTGCATCATAGGGATACGGTGAGTATTAGTTTTGAGTAATTTGGTAATAAAAATAATTTGGGCGTTCGGGCGGGCTATTCGCTGTATCTTTTTTTATCATATCCTTCGAGAGCCTCAGGATACAATAAAAAAAGGATGCCGCTGCTATCCTTAACGCAATCATAATAAACATTAAAACTTTGTAACTTTGCTGCTTTGATACTCTGAAAAAAATGATTGAACGAATAGTAAAAATGGGATTTATTCCCGATCAAATTGACGCCTTTATAGAAATTTTTGAACTGAATAAAGATAAGATTCGAAATTTTGAAGGGTGTAGTCATGTTAAATTATTACGAGACATCAATCAGCCCAATCAATTTTTTACGTATAGCCATTGGGAATCTGAAGAACATCTCAATAACTATAGAAACTCTACGTTATTCAAAGGCGTTTGGGCAAATACTAAAAACAAGTTTAATCAAAAACCCGAAGCCTGGAGCGTAAATATAGTATAATATCAAAATACGTCAATTCGAGTGCTTTGACTATAAGGAAAAGTGTATCGAGAATCGTATTTTGATGTCTTGAAAAAGCTATTCTCGATACTTTTCTTAACGAAAAACTCGAATTGACGCTTTTTCAAGTTTCAAACCAAAAAAAGCATGTTCGCATTAATACGAAAAGAAATAAACACCTTTTTTTCCTCTGCAGTAGGATACCTTGTTATCGCTATTTTTTTAATTCTTAACGGACTTTTTCTTTGGGTATTCAAAGGACAGTTTAATATCCCAGATAGCGGGTTTGCAGATCTATCCCCTTTCTTTCAGATTGCACCATGGGTATTATTGCTACTCATCCCCGCAGTAACTATGCGAAGTGTTGCTGAAGAAAAAAAACAAGGAACCTTAGAATTATTGCTTACAAAACCAATTAAGGGATGGCAAGTAGTTCTCGGAAAATACTTGGGTAATTTATCCTTGATTAGTATTGCTTTAGTGCCTAGTCTTCTATATGTAATAACAATCTATCAATTGGGAAATCCAGTTGGTAATCTTGATATCGGGAGTACCATAGGATCCTATATCGTGCTTTTGTTATTAGCCGCTTCATATACTGCAATTGGTATATTTTCTTCTTCTATAACCAATAACCAGATTGTTGCTTTTTTAACTGCACTATTTATCTGTTTTATATTTTATTTTGGATTTAGTGGTCTTGTTGATTATAATTTTTTAGGTACAACAGCCAATTTTTTCGAACAACTAGGAATGCAATTGCATTATGAACGGATGAGTCAAGGTGTAGTCGATACAAGAGATGTATTTTATTTTTTGAGTATCATCCTGCTTTTTATAGTTTTAACTAATAGTGTACTTAATAAGGGCTCCATAAAACAAAAAATTAAGCCCTTTGTCTTACTATTGGTTTCGGTTATAATTATTAATCTACTCGGAAACACTAGCTATACTCGTTTAGATCTCACTCATGACCAACGCTTTACTTTGTCTGAAGCAACCGAAAATCTAGTATTAGAAGCTGATGCTCCGGTAGTTATTGATGTGTTATTAGAAGGAGATTTTCCTTCAGAATTTAAACGTTTACAAACAGAGACTAAACAAATACTAGAAGAATTTAATGCTTTAAACTCTAATATAAAGCACATTTTTACCAATCCACTAGCCGAAGAAGAATTACGTTCGCAAACTATTGCAGAACTACAACGGTTTGGTCTTACTCCTATGGAAGTTAGCGTACAGGAAAGTGGAAAAACAGAAATCGAAACGGTGGTGCCTTGGGCCATTTTAAGTTATCAAAATCGAAGCGTAAAGATCTCCTTAATTAAAAATACAATCGGTGCAACTTCAGAAGAACGAGTAAATAATTCTATTCAACAGTTAGAATATGCTTTTGCCGATGGATTAACCAAACTTCTTCACCCTAAAAAACAAAAAATAGCAGTATTAAAAGGTAATGGGCAATTACCCGATATTAAAATTGCTGATTTTATCAAAACTCTTCAAGATTACTATTTTGTAGGTGCTTTTACATTAGATTCGGTTGCTGGTAATCCTCAAAAAACACTACAGGAGCTACAGAAATTTGATATGGTTATTAATGCCAAACCCACAAAACCCTTTTCTGAAAAAGAGAAATATGTTCTGGACCAATTTATTATGAATGGAGGAAAATCACTGTGGTTACTAGAATCCACAGCTATGGAAATTGATAGTCTTATGAATCCCGAAGGTTCTACGGTAGCCATCATGCAAGACCTGCGATTAGGAGATGCATTATTTTCCTATGGCGTTAGAGTCAACCCCGTAATTGTGAATGACTTGTACTCTGCGCCTTTGGTATTAGCCTCTGGGCAAGGTAATGAAACCCAATTTACTCCATACCCTTGGTTTTATGCCTCCTTAACAAAAAGCACAAGTAATCACCCTATTGTAAAAAATATAGAATCTGTAAAATTTGAGTTTTCTAACCAGATTGACACCCTAAAAAATGATATAAAAAAGACCGTTTTACTAACTAGTTCAGATAAATCAAAGTTAGACGGAGTTCCTAAAGAAATGAGGCTGGATATCATTAGACAAAAACCAGACATAGAGAGCTATAATGAAGGACCACAAAATCTAGCCGTATTATTAGAAGGAAGCTTTAAATCCACCTACAAAAACAGAGTAAAACCTGTTAAAATTGATGCAAACAAAGATACTGGCATGGACACCAAAATGATTGTTGTAGCCGATGGTGATGTGATTAAAAATAGCATTAGAAAAGGACAACCTATAGCATTAGGTTTTGATCCGTATATGAATATGAATTATGGAAATAAGGAATTTTTACTAAATGCAGTAAATTACTTATTAGATGATTCTGGACTTATGGAAGTACGAAGTAAAGAAATCAATATTCCGTTTTTAAACATAGAAAAAGTAGTTGCCAATAAAACCTACTGGCAACTAATTAACATACTGGCACCCCTACTTATATTAGGAATATTTGGATTCCTATTTTCTTTTTTACGTAAAAGAAAATATAGAAAGGTAGCATAAGTTATAATTTGTGCTCCTAGTCTTGTAAGAATAAACTATAGATCACACAAAGCCTGTCGAAGTGTGGCGTATATAGTAACGATTTATTAATCTGACATATACTGGCAATCCTTGACTTAACCATATAGTTAATTAATGTTACATTTCTATTGTCTATATTTGGTAAACAATAACCCAAAAAATTAAAAACAAAAACTTATCGAATTCGAAAATCCAAATATCGTACTAAAAACCGAGGATCTTTCTATTGGTTACCGCACCAAAAAAGAATTGCATGTGGTAGCTGCCGATATTAATTTGAAATTCCACGAAGGAGAGCTCATAGGTTTGGTTGGTGCCAATGGAATCGGAAAATCAACCTTGCTTCGTACCCTGTCTCGTGTGCAACCCGCATTACATGGCAGCATCTATTTATCTGATAAAAAACTCACCTCATACAAATCCATCGAACTGGCTGCTCAATTAAGTATTGTGTTAACCGAACAAATTGCTTCAAAAAACTTAACAGTATATGAGTTAGTAGCTTTAGGAAGGCAGCCGTATACCAATTGGGTAGGTAAAATGGCAGAAGAAGATCTAGAAAAAGTACGCAAAGCTATAGAGTTAACTCACATATCGGATTTGATAAACAAAAGATGTTTTGAACTAAGTGATGGGCAGTTACAAAAGGTACTTATTGCTCGTGCCATATCCCAGGACACTCCTTTTATCATGTTAGATGAACCCACAACGCATCTAGATATATACCATAAAGCCTATATTTTAAAACTTTTAAAACGCTTGGCTTTCGAAACTAAGAAAACCATATTATTCTCAACACACGAGATCGATTTTGCCATACAGCTTTGTGATAAGATGATTGTCTTAAATCGAGATGGTTTTGAATTTGGAAGACCAAAAGAATTAGTACAGGCAAGAGCATTTTCGGGGCTGTTTCCAGAAGATTTAATCTTATTTGATGACAAATCTGGCCGGTATAAAGTAAGAAACTAGACATCTAAGCGCAGTAATATCATATTCAACAGTAATCTATATCCTCTACATAGATAGATACTCACAAACTCGCTTACTAGTAACCCATAAATCTTTATCTTTGAATAAAGAATAAGAGTACATGTCAGAATACACACCGATCATTATTGCCGTTGGAGCAATTATTATCTCTATAATCGTAGGTTTTTTTATTGGCAAATATGTCGCTTCGCTTAAAAGCAAAAGTGAACAAAGTGCCTTAAATGAGCGATATAATCAGCTTCAATTACACATCGATGAGCAAAAATTGATTTCAGAAAAACAACTTTCGGAAATTACTCATGACCGTGAAGAAATCCGTAGAGAAAAAGATTTTCTAAATACCGAACTTACACGTCGTAGCACAGAATATGAAAACCTTCAACTCAAAAACAAAGAACAAAAAGAAGATATAGAAAAGCTACAAGAAAAGTTTACTAAAGAATTCGAAAACCTAGCTCATAAAATCCTGGATTCGACATCTAATAAATTTACAGAACAGAATAAAGAAAACATCAAAAACATTCTAACACCGCTACAAGAAAAGATAACTGTTTTTGAGAAAAAAGTAGATCAAACTCATAAAGAAAGTATCGATTATCATGCAGCTTTACGACAGCAAATCCTTGGGCTTAAAGATCTCAACGAGCAAATGAGCAAAGAAGCCACCAACCTTACCAAGGCACTAAAAGGAGATAGCAAAATGCAAGGAAACTGGGGAGAACTGGTACTAGAACGAGTATTAGAAAAATCAGGTTTAGAAAGAGACCGTGAGTATTTTATCCAGCAAAGTTTTACCACATCAGAGGGTGAACGTGTTTTGCCAGATGTAGTTATTTATTTACCAGACAACAAAAAGATGGTGATCGACTCTAAGGTAACCCTTACCGCCTATGAGCGTTTTGTGAATGAAGATGATGAAGATCTAAAGGCAAATTATCTAAAAGAACATATTGCTTCACTAAAACGACATATAGATCAACTTTCAGAAAAAAATTATCAGGATTTATATGATATCGAATCTCCAGATTTTGTTTTACTTTTTGTGCCTATCGAGCCTGCTTTTGCCATAGCAATTAACCAAGAGAATAACTTATATAATAAAGCTTTCGAGAAAAACATAGTAATTGTTACTCCGTCTACGCTTTTGGCTACGTTGCGTACCATTGATACGATGTGGAATAATGAAAAGCAACAACGTAACGCTATAGAAATTGCTAGACAAGCTGGTGCTTTGTATGATAAGTTTGAAGGATTGGTAAAAGACCTTACTGGTGTAGGTAAAAAAATCGATGATGCCAAGAAAGATTATTCTGCTGCGATGAATAAATTGGTAGATGGTCGTGGAAATTTGATCACTAGTGTCGAAAAACTCAAAAAAATGGGCGCTAAAGCTAAGAAATCGTTACCAGAAGCTATCATTAAAAGAGCTACCGAGGAGGAGGATAACTAACTACTATATCATGACATAATAGAAATATAAGAGTTTGAAAAATGAAAAAAAACCTTTCTAACAAAGTATGCAGGCAGCAGTAGACAGTAAACAATTACAACTATAGCTAAGAACTGCAAACTGTAAATTGAAAACTGCCAACCAATAAGGTTGCGAGAAACTAAATTAAATGCAATAAAAACGCATCGTTTTAACCATAATTGAACCAAAATCTATGGAACCAAGCATTACAGAAACACTATATTATGTCTTTTTAAGTCTTTTAACTTCTATGGGGCAAGTATTAATTATAGCAATCTGCATATACTATTTGTTTAAAATAGGGGCCAAAGTCGATAGCATATTATTACTTATTGGTAGTATTATTTCATTATTGTGCGTTATTGCAACTACTGTAGGAGCCTTATATGCTAAGATTTGGGGTGCCGAAACCTATTTACAATTTACGTACATATTGCAAGGCTTTTCTTTTATAGCCTCTTTGTTGTTTTTAATTGGTTTTTTTATTCTGGTCAGAAGAGTTATAAAAAACATTGAGTTAATCAAAACATGAAAAAATAAATAATTATGGAATCAAACTTCACCGATATGCTGCTTAGGGTAATAGGAATTTTGTTTTATGCAGTACCCGTACTTTTTTTTATTATTCTGGCGATCTACTATATATCTAAAGCCGATGCAAAGATCCCAGGTATTTTAATCCTAATAGGTAACATACTGATTTTACTGGTAGTCATTACAAATCAATTTTTGTATTTGTATATAGAAGATTGGGGGATTGACCTATTTTCCTTGGTTAGTGTGGTTGTAAATGCCATCTCTTTTGTAGGATATGTATTATTTTTAATAGGCTTTTTTATGATTATCCAAAAACTCCTAAAAAAACAAAATATTAGTATTTAACAACCAGCCATGCATACTAAAAATATCTTTACTTTTTTTCTGATTGGGTTAGTTTCGCATATAGTAATAGCGCAACAAACATATTTCCCTGAACGCGGGAACTGGCAAGAAAAATCACCTTCAACATTTAAGATCGATTCTCAAAAGTTAGATGATGCTATACAATTTGCCAAAAACAATGGATATTCTGGCTCTACAGATCTACGACTAGCTATCCTAAAAGGTTTTGAGAGAGAACCCTATCATAACATTTTGGGACCTACCAAAAAACGAGGTGGCCCAGCCGGACTGGTTATCAAAAATGGATATATCATTGCCAAATGGGGAGATGTTAATCGTGTAGATATGACCTTTAGTGTTACTAAAAGTTATTTATCTACAATGGCAGGACTGGCAGTCGATAACAAGCTAATCGCTTCTGTAGATGATCCTACATATAACTACATTTGGGATCATACATTTGATGGAGATCATAATCATAAAATCACCTGGAGGCATTTACTCACACAATCATCAGACTGGTCTGGGCAATTGTGGGGAGGGTATGATTGGGCCGATCGACCTCCAAAAGAAGGCGGTATCGATGATTGGAGATCAAGAAAATTAAACGAACCAGGAACTGTTTTTGAATATAATGACGTTAGAGTTAATGTATTAGCATACTCGCTATTAAACATCTGGAGAAAACCATTACCACAAGTCCTAAAAGAAAAAATTATGGATCCCATAGGTGCTTCTACTACCTGGAGATGGTATGGATATAAAAACTCATGGATTAATATCGATGGAGTTAAGATGCAATCGGTAAGCGGTGGTGGTCACTCTGGTGGTGGATTATTTATTAATACATTAGACCATGCACGGTTTGGCCTTTTGTTTATGAATAAAGGAAACTGGAACGGACAACAATTACTTTCTGAAGCTTGGATTACGGAAGCTACAACATCGTCTCAAGCCAATTCTAACTATGGTTTTATGTGGTGGTTAAATCAAAAAGGAACACGACACTGGGATGGATTGCCTGAACACCTCTATTATGCAGCTGGTTTTGGTGGTAATTTTATTGTAATAGATCAAAAACAAAACCTGCTTGTAGTTACAAGGTGGCTGGAACCAAAGCAAATTGATGAATTTATGACTAAAGTATATAACGCATTATAACTATGAGAAAAGTACTCGCAATTATCATTATTGTTATCCTGGCACTCTTTGCAGGATGGTATGCTTTTGTATACTATGCCTCTTATAGTGAAGGAACTCGTAGTGGTGAATTGATAAAATTTAGTAACAAAGGTGTTGTTGTGAAAACCTGGGAAGGCGAAATCAGCCAAGGAATATCTGGAGCACAGATCTTTAGTTTTTCTGTAGAAGACAAAGAGAAACATATCATTAAGAAGCTTGAAAAATTTCAAGGACGATATGTAAAACTGAAATACAAAGAACGTTTCGCTAAAATTTCGTGGTTGGGTGACACCAAATATTTTATTATTGATGTTACTGAAGAAGAATCACCACATTTTAGGAATAAGTGATATGCACAGTGAATGCTAAAAACGATAAATCATCAACTAAAGAAACTATGAAAAAATTTAAGACCAATAAAGAATCTAGTATAAAGATTTCAGAATTGATGCTTCCCTCCCATTCTAATTTTAGTGGAAAAATTCATGGTGGATATATTTTATCATTGATGGATCAAATCGCATTTGCCTGTGCCTCTAAACATTCTGAAACTTATTGTGTAACAGCCAGTGTAGATAAGGTAGATTTCTTAAAGCCCATCGAAGTAGGTGAACTGGTTACCATGAAAGCATCGATAAATCATGTAGGTACTACTTCGATGGTAGTTGGTGTACGTGTAGAAGCCGAAAACATACGAACTGGTAAAATGAAGCATTGTAACTCTAGCTATTTTACGATGGTTGCCAAAAACACTAAAGACAAAAGTGTAGCCATTCCTGGTTTGGTTTTAGAAAATAAAACTGCTATACGTCGTTTTGTAAGAAGTATTATTAGAAAAGACGATGCCAAAGCCAGGCGTGATCGCTTTAAAGCATCTGAATTTGAATTAGAATCTCACCTCGAAATTCTTAAAGAATATAATGTGAAGGTTAACTTATAAAAGCCCTAAACTTTTTTAATGCTTAATACTATAAAAAAAATACTTCATCACATTATTGATTTATAAGGATTACTTCGTCGCATACCCCTCATAATGAATCATTCTAAGTCATTACATACAGATTACTTTATTGTATATTACTAACAAGAATATAGGTTTTATAATTATATACTAACGAAAATGTGCTGCCTTGTACATTAAGTTTTTGTTTCAAATACAATCATCCTTATATGTATGCGTTAGAATACTACATACAAATTTGTATCTTAGAGTATCAAAACCCCATGCTATGAAAAATATCAATACAACCCTTTTAACATTTCTTGTTATTGTTATCAATTACAGCTGTAGTAGCAGTGATGATACAGTACCCATTACAGATGGTACTCCCCCTACTGTTGTAAATCCCAACCCCAATAAAACAACTACCTATACTGCAGATGTAAAAACAATTATCGATACTCATTGTCTAGAGTGTCACGGTAGCTCACCATCTCAGGGAGCACCAATGTCTTTAGTAACATATGTAAATATAATAGATGCCCTAACCAATCAAGGTAGAGATGACTTAGCCGATAGAATGAATACTACAGGAAGAAACGTAATGCCACCCTCTGGCAGATTACCACAGGAAACTATAGACATAGTTTTGGATTGGAGAGCTGATGGATATAAAGAATAAGTTAGTTTCTTATTTATTATTAACCCCATCTTGTCCTTTATAAAATCGTTGGATAGCCGTGTTATTACCAGAATATACTTTTATCACATAAAACCCTTCTCTTAGGCCCGACACATCAATTTCTCTATCAAGGTGTAATTGTTTTTGTATTCTTATAAAACCTGATTCATCAATTATTTTGACTTCAATTAATTGTTTAGACACATTGGTCACAATGGTTATAAAATGAGAAGTAACTGAAGGTTTAACCTCAAAAGAAAATAGCTCATCATTTAACTCATTGATGGGGCTTATATCATTTGAATGCACTAAAATTGATCCCATAAAAAATAAAGCACAGAGTAGTAAATTTTTCATATTTTTTATTTCAATTTACTACTAAACAACCAATTACATCGTTAAAGAAAGCACAAAAGAGCATCAATATGATGCTCTTTTACAAAAATATTATGAGTTGTTAAACCTTATTTACTCAGATACATTTTACGTCTTGAGTACAAATCGTAAAATTGATCGTCTTTAAGGTCATCAATAAATAAAATACTTTCTCCAGTACTTTTCATCTCTGGCCCTAGCTTCTTATTAACATTTGGAAATTTATTAAACGAGAACACTGGTTGCTTGATCGCATATCCATTTAATCGAGGTTTGAAATCAAAATCAGTCACCTTCTTCTCGCCAAGCATAACCTTTGTTGCATAATTTACATATGGTTCTCCGTAAGCTTTTGCAATAAAAGGTACGGTTCTCGACGCTCTTGGGTTTGCTTCAATGATATACACCATATCATCCTTAATTGCAAACTGTATGTTAATCAGTCCAACGGTATTTAATGCCAAAGCAATCTTGTGGGTATGATCTTTAATCTGTTGCATTACAAATTCACCAAGATTAAATGGTGGTAATGTAGCATTAGAATCCCCAGAATGAATTCCGCAAGGCTCAATATGCTCCATAATACCAATGATATACACATTTTCGCCATCACATATTGCATCTGCTTCGGCTTCTATGGCTCCATCGAGATAATGATCCAATAACAATTTATTATTAGGTATTTTACGAAGTAAATCAACGACATGTTCTTCAAGCTCTTGCTTATTAATTACAATCTTCATCCCCTGTCCTCCTAACACATACGAGGGTCTTACCAGGATTGGAAAATCTAATCGATCTGAAACTTCTAGTGCTTCATCAGCTGTTTCTGCAATATCAAATTCTGGATAAGGGATATTATTCTCCTGTAATAACTTAGAAAAGTGACCTCTGTCTTCGGCCAGATCAAGTGATTGAAAACTGGTGCCAATAATTTTGACTCCATATCGATCTAATTTTTCTGCAAGCTTTAATGCCGTCTGACCACCTAGCTGAACGATAACTCCTTCTGGCTTTTCATGGCGAATAATATCGTAAATATGTTCCCAGAATACGGGTTCAAAATATAATTTATCGGCTACATCAAAATCTGTAGATACGGTCTCGGGATTACAGTTGATCATTATGGTTTCGTACCCACATTCGGAAGATGCCAATACCCCATGTACGCAACAATAATCAAACTCTATCCCTTGTCCTATTCGGTTTGGACCCGATCCTAAAACAACAATCTTCTTTTTATCGGTAACTACACTTTCGTTAGAGATATAGGTTTCTCCACTTGTATTTTCAATTTCAGCTTCGAATGTAGAATAAAAATAAGGAGTCTCTGCTTTAAATTCTGCAGCACAAGTATCTACTAATTTATATACCCTATTAATCCCTAGATCACTTCTCTTATTATAGACTTCACTTTCGTAGCAACCTACCATATGTGCTATCTGTCTATCGGCAAAACCTTTTTGTTTTGCTTCTAGTATCAAATTTTTGGTAAGTGATTCTATAGTATATGTCGAAATTTCTTTTTCAAGATTATGTAATTCTTCGTATTGTTTCAAGAACCACATGTCAATTTTTGTAATTTCATGTATTCTACTTAACGGAATACCCATCTGGATAGCATCATAAATTACAAAAACGCGATCCCAACTGGCATGTGTAAGTTTATCAATGATTTGATCATAGTTTTTATACCCCTTACCATCGGCACCTAATCCGTTTCTTTTTATTTCTAAAGACTGGGTAGCTTTATGTAATGCTTCTTGAAACGATCTACCAATAGCCATAACTTCACCGACCGATTTCATCTGAAGTCCAAGAGTACGATCAGAGCCTTCGAATTTATCAAAATTCCATCTCGGAATTTTCACAATAACATAATCTAATGTAGGCTCAAATAATGCCGAAGTAGATTTAGTAATCTGGTTATCTAATTCATCAAGATTATACCCTATAGCAAGTTTTGCTGCTATTTTAGCGATAGGATATCCCGTTGCTTTCGATGCTAACGCAGAAGAACGAGAAACCCTTGGATTGATCTCTATGGCAATAATATCTTCATTTTCATCTGGACTTACTGCAAACTGTACATTACATCCACCTGCAAAATCTCCAATACTTCGCATCATATGGATAGCCATATCACGCATACGCTGGAAAGTTTTGTCACTAAGAGTCATTGCGGGAGCTACGGTAATCGAATCTCCTGTATGAATCCCCATAGGATCCATATTTTCTATAGTACAGATAATAACTACATTATTATTATTATCTCTTAACAGCTCTAACTCATATTCTTTCCAACCGATTAGGGCTTTATCAATCATTACTTCATGAATTGGAGAAATCTCTAATCCTCTCGTAAGTAACTCATCAAAATCCTCTTCTTTGTATACAATAGATGCACCTGCCCCACCCAATGTGTATGACGCTCTAATTACCAACGGAAATCCAAATTCCTGAGCAATTTCTTTCCCTTTTAGATAAGATCCGGCGGTCTCTTGCGGTGCCATAGGGATTCCTATCTTAAGCATTAACTCTCTAAATTGCTCTCGATCTTCGGTAATATTGATCGCATCAATATCAACACCAATAATTTCTACTCCAAAGTCTTCCCATATTCCTTTTTCATCGGCTTCTATACAAAGATTAAGTGCAGTTTGTCCTCCCATAGTAGGTAGTACAGCATCAATCTGTGGGTGTTCCTTAAGGATTTCAATTATTGATTTTGTGTTTAACGGTTTAAGATATACATGATCCGACATCGACGGATCTGTCATAATAGTGGCAGGATTCGAATTGATTAATATCGTTTCGATACCATCTTCTCTAAGTGATCTTAAAGCTTGCGTACCAGAGTAGTCAAACTCACACGCTTGACCTATAATAATTGGTCCTGATCCTATTATTAATATACTCTTAAGTTTTTCTTTTTTAGGCATGTAATAAAAGTATTGGCAATTTACTAAATAACTGATTTATGTATTAGATATAAAAAAAGGCGTTACCTATAAAGTAACACCTTTCATATTTTTTAAAGCACAATATCATTAGTGCTTGTGTCTTAATTCTGAAGAAACAGATAACTTCTTTCTACCTTTTGCTCTTCTACGAGCCAACACCTTTCTACCATTTACAGAAGCCATGCGCTCTCTGAAACCGTGTTTGTTTTTTCTTTTTCTCTTCGATGGTTGAAACGTTCTTTTCATTGCTATCTATCTTTATAAATCTTCTTCGTATATCTTTAGTTATTCTTTCGAGCTTGTCTTCTCAAAACTGCGGGCAAATATACGAAGAGTTTTTTCTTTAACAAACCTAAATATCAAAATATTTTTAATTGTTTTTATTACCTTTGCCGCGTCTTAATAATTAAACAATTCAATGTACAATAAAAATATAAAATTAGTAATATCAGCAATACTTATTGGTGTGGCTGTATGGCAAATAATTGAAGGATATATAGGTAATGGAATAATGATAATTTTGCTGGCAGCAATATTTATTTTTTTATATTTTAAAAATGAATTAATTCTTCTTGCTTTCTTAAGATTACGTAAACAAGATTTTGATGGCGCCAAAAAATGGCTCGACAAAATCAAAAACCCAGAAAGCTCTCTTACTATAAAACAACAGGGCTATCATAATTATCTTCTAGGTATAATGTTGTCTCAAACCAACATTACTCAAGCCGAAAAATATCTCAAAAAGGCAATCAAATTGGGCTTATCTATGAATCAGGATCTTGCCGTTGCCAAGTTAAATCTTGCTGGTATTGCAATGACCAAGCGCCGAAAAAGAGAAGCGCAAATATTACTCACCGAAGCTAAGAAATTAGACAAACATGGCATGTTAAAAGATCAAATTAACATGATGAAACAGCAAATGAAGAAAATTTAGGCATACTAATTGTATAAGATTTAACGTTAACTAAGAGGTTTTTGTATTAAATATATTAAAAAACTTCTATGCTAAAAATCTAAAGTTTTGCAAACAAAGAACATTTTTTTGAGGACTTTATGCTACATTAGCTATCGTAATTAATTTGTAATGAAGAAATTATTAATACTAGGAATACTCTTTTCATATTTTAGCAGCTCTTTTGCCCAAGAAGAAAGAAGAATACCATTTTCTACCGCTATTTCTGCTCATATTGTGAAATACAATCAAAAAATGGATGCCGCATATCGAGAAAATGATTTGGAACATGCTAAATTCTTGTTTGATTCTTTGGTGACTAACCATCTTAGTGGTACCTATATGGATAACTTTACAGTGAATACTATAAAGGAAGAACCCATTGAATTTGAAGACTACGAAAAACCATTATTTCTTATAACATATGCTGCCTGGTGCGTTCCTGGAGTTGGTGAAATTCCTGCACTTAATGACCTAGCAGATAGGTTTCACGATCAGATTGATTTTATAGTTTTGTTTTGGGACACAAAAGAAAATCTAAAATCTAAAAGTAATGAATACAGTCAAAATATTAGACTGGTTTATGTAAATGAAAAAACCAATCAGGATTCGCATATTGTAAATAAATTAAAACATGCCCTAGGATTTCCTATGATGTATTTTATGGATGAAGAGAGAAAGCTTCTGGATATACAAAAAGTTGAAACACACCACTCTAGCGAAACGATTAGCAACTCATATAATATTCATTTTAATTCCTTATCTAAAGGGGTTTCACTAATTATTGCAGATCTTGATGCAAGAGGATTGTTAAGCGAGGATACCGAATCACCAGAAGAGATAAATACAACAGAAAAGAAGTCTGATGAAAAAGATGCAGATGGTCGTACCGAAGAAGAACGCAACATTGATGAAGAGTACGAAAAATATAAGAAAGAAAAAGATTCGTTAAAAAAACGAAAGAGGTATGATAATTAACCTCTTCTCTTAGTTCATTTACCAAAGATCATTTTTATTGCTACTAACAAAATCACCCCTCCAAAGATTTTTTTGAGAAGTGTTTGATTGATCGATATTGCCAGTTTACTTCCTAAGTAGCCGCCTATTACGAACGTAACCGCTATTATTATAGCATATTTCCAGTTTACATACCCTTCTTGATAATAATTATACGCTGCAAGTAAAGTTACCGGAACCGCTAAAACTGCAAGACTAGTACCTTGTGCTTCATGTTGAGAAAAATTTACCCACAAAATCATTAGAGGTATCATTACGACGCTTCCTCCTATCCCAAGGGTTCCACTAAAAAAACCAGCCAGCAATCCTATAAGAATTAAAGAAATAAGTACAGATGTATTCATACTACTTAGAAATAAGTAGCTAACTTAAATAAATATCTTCAAAAAACAGATAAAAAACTTATTATTGACCCACTCCGGTCTTATAATACCCTTCTCTTGGTATCTTGATAAGATATTCTTTACCAGCAGTATTGTTCAAATGTGGTTCTCTAAGCCATGGGTTATGAAGCTTAAGAATTTTATAATTTATGCCATACTGCTGTGCAAATTTTGTAAAATCTGTAATAGGCTCATCAACCAATACATTAAATGTAGGAATATGCTGATATAAATCTTCAGTATTAAAATTAAACCCATATTGCTTTGGGTTGCTTATAATTTCTTTTACTGCAACAATTCTAAATACATATCTTCCTGTCTCTTCACCTAATAGCAGATCATAATAAGACCCGACATTTTGCTTTTCGAGTCTTCGACTAATCCCAGCTCTACCGGCATTATAAGCCGCTGCAGCCAATGTCCATGTGCCAAATTTTGCTTTTGCCTTTTTTAGATACTTGCAAGCAACTCTGGTAGACTTTTCTATATGATAACGCTCATCAACATTTTGATTTACTTCAAGTCCATGTTCTTTGGCAGTACCTTTTAATATTTGCCAAAAACCAGTTGCTCTTGCTGGTGATACTGCCTGAGTTAAGCTACTTTCGATAACAGCCAGATATTTAAAATCATCAGGAACCCCTTCTTCTTTCAGAATGGGTTCAATAATAGGAAAATATTTATTTGCTCTTTTAAAAAGCAGTAATCCATTAGATTGCCAATATGTATTTACCAGTAACTCTCTATCCATTCTCTCTCTAATATCAGGACTTTCTATAGGAACAAGTTCTCCCGAGAAATTAAGATTGTCAGGCATAGGTATTGCGTAGACATTATAGTCATTAATTAACTTTTGCTCAAGTACTTCTTGTGCCAAAGGTTTTTGTATATCATCTTGAGTAGCATTTACTAAAATGCCAAAAGTGAATAAAACGCCTAAAAAAACTAAAACTTTCCTGATCATTTTCATACTAAGTAGATTTTATTGGGGAATAAAATTTTGTTTTACAATATAACGTAAAAAGTTAGACTAATGCAAGTTATCATTAATTATTTCAGGTAAATGTTTATTAAACCATCTAGCACGATTTACAATCATTACATGAGTTCCTTTATCGACTATAATGCAGTCTTTAATGTTAGAAATCGGGAAAACTATATCTTTTTCTCCATGAATATGAATCAATCCGGCAGGAGGTTCTTCCTGGTCCCAACATACCATTTTTTCAATTGCCCAATCTAGATAAGTTTTATCATTAATAGATAAATACCGTTGATACATTGCTGCCCTTTTCTTTGCAAAATCACCAAAAGCAAGTTTTTCCCAATTCTCAATTCTAGAAACTATAGATGTTGGCAGTAGTTTGTAAGCTTTTGTTTTTCTGGCAATTTTTATTCTCTTCGGTAATTCATACCTGCTCTTTACACTAGAAATAATAATTATTTTTTTTACATCCACAAATTTACACATCTCCTGAACCATTATCCCTCCAAATGAAACACCAATTAGAACACAGTTGTCATGTTTTATTTCTGCACACATTCGTTTAGCATAATCTTCAATTGATTCTTTTCTACCTGGAATTTTCCAAGGGATCATATGGCAGATAAATTGAGTTTCGGGAAGTTTTATATATTCAAAAATGGATACATCGGCAGCCATCCCGGGTACTAAGTAAACATGAGTAACTTGCTGCTTCATAGGTATTTTAACAGTGGAATTAAACTTTAAACCTCTAATTTTAGTATCTTTGCATCTCAAAATTATAGTATTCCTTTTTAAAAAATAAAGAAATACAGTATTAATTTTTTGTGAAAAGGGAATTTTAAACTAACAAATCTTAGTTAGCACTTAGTTTTTAAAAGTAATTGGATATAGATATGGTATTCATTTTAGAAATTAGTGTTACAACAATTGTTAGATAGAATAGAGGCCTATGCTTCTTATTTATGATTTAAAACCTCATAATTTTAAAAAATATGGAGAACATGAGTGATGTTGAATTAGAAATTATTGATAATGAATTTCTAAGACAATTCGAAACTACAATTGAAGGTCAAAAAGCAAAGATCGAGTACGCCCAACAGGAAAGAAAAATTTTCCTCACTAAACTTATCATGAGTGAAGAGCAATTAGAAAAAGGATATGAGCAGGATTTTATTGTTGCTGTATTCAATCTAATTCAAGAACGTAATATCAGACTAGTTCCTACAAGCCCTATTATCGCTAAATTTATGCGAAAAAATAGGCGAAAGTATAAAGATTTATTACCGGTAGGTATAAACATATAGTTTTCAAAAAAAAGAAATAAAAAAGACTTGCGTTTTGCAAGTCTTTTTTGTTTTTATATGCAGAACTCTTCTATAAAAAATCAAATCTTACCATACCATCATCATCAATTTCTGTTAATCGTACAGCATTCAACGTATTTATATAAGATGGATTCCAAGGCATTTTTACCTTGACATAATTTTCGGTAAAACCGTGAATATACCCTTCTTTATTTTCAGATTCGAATAACACCGTTCTTTCTGTTCCCAATTGACTTTCATAAAACGCTCTTCTTTTCTTTACAGATAAGCCTCGAAGCATTTTACTTCTTTTCTTACGAACATCTAATGACACAACCCCTTCTAAATCTGCCGCCACCGTATTATCCCTTTCAGAATAGGTAAACACATGTAGATAAGAAATATCTAATTCTGATAAAAAATTATAAGTGTCTAGAAAATGATCATCGGTTTCACCCGGAAAACCAACAATCACATCGACGCCAATGCAAGCATGAGGCATCACTTCTTTAATCTTTTTAACCCTGTCTATGTACAAATCACTAAGATATCTACGACGCATCAGCTTAAGGATTTCATCATTACCGGACTGCAACGGAATATGAAAATGAGGCACAAAAGTTCTAGAGTTTGCCACAAAATCAATCGTCTCATTCTTCAATAAATTTGGTTCTATTGAAGAAATCCGTAATCGCTCAATACCATCAACAGTATCTAATGCCTGTACAAGTTCAAAAAAAGTATGTTCATGTTTCTTATTGCCAAACTCCCCCTTACCATAATCTCCTATATTAACTCCGGTAAGTACAATTTCTTTAATTCCTTTTTCTGAAATTTCTTTAGCATTTTTTAAAACATTTACTAAAGCATCACTTCTAGATATACCTCTTGCCAGTGGAATTGTACAGTACGTACATTTATAATCACATCCATCTTGCACCTTTAAAAATGCACGGGTGCGATCGCCAATTGAATAACTTCCAACATAAAAATCTGCTTCTTCAATTTCGCAAGAATGTATTTCACCAAAATCATTTTTAGAAAGATCATTAATATAATCGGTGATTTTAAATTTTTCGGTTGCTCCCAACACCAAATCCACTCCATCAACAGCAGCCAGCTCTTCAGGCTTTAATTGTGCATAACATCCCACTGCCGCTACAAAAGCATCTTGATTTGTTTTTTGAGCCTGTTTAACAACAGTTTTAAATCTCTTATCTGCGTTTTCGGTAACAGAACATGTATTAATTACATAAATATCTGCATTTTCAGAAAAATCTACCCGATCAAAGCCTTCATCTTTAAAATTTCTGGCAATCGTAGAGGTTTCTGAAAAATTCAGTTTACAACCCAACGTATAAAAAGCAACTTTTTTTCTCATAAAACTACATGTCATTTCGCCAAAGGCGGAAATCTCTTTATCTTTACCCTTAACTGAAAACTATATTAAGTTCCCCGAGTATTAATTTCGAGGGTGCAAATATACCAACAATAATTCGTTTACTAAAATTGAAACTCAATCATTACCTATCCATAATTCGCTATTTAACAATAGCTTACATTTGTTTCTTACTTTCATCTTGTGGTAATTCTGCTAAAGAAGACAAAGATCACTTGGTATTTAGATATAATCAATACGATAACATTAGCTCACTTGATCCAGCATTTGCAAGAAACCCAGCGAATATTTGGTCTACAAATCAACTGTTTAACGGGCTTGTACAATTTGACGATGTATTACATGTACAACCAGATATAGCAAAAAGTTGGAAAATTTCGGAAGATGGGCAAGTGTATACTTTTATACTTAGGGATGATGTTTATTTTCATAAACATCATCAATTTAAAACCAAAGATAGTACTCGAACGGTAGTTGCATCAGATTTCACGTATAGTTTTGATCGTTTGGTAGATCCGGAAGTAGCATCACCAGGAAATTGGGTTCTTAAAAACGTAAAATCATATACAGCAATTAATGATAGCATTTTTGAAATAAAGTTAAAAAAACCTTTTCCTGCTTTTTTAGGATTAATGAGTATGAGATATTGCTCGGTTGTCCCAAAAGAAGTGGTTAAATTCTATGGAAATCAATTTAGATCCAATCCTGTAGGCACCGGCCCATTTAAATTCAAACTTTGGGAAGAAAATGTTAAACTGGTTTTGCGCAAAAACGAATTGTATTTTGAAATAGATGAAAATGGTAAGCAGCTCCCCTATCTCGAAGCGGTTGCTATTACTTTTTTACCAGAAAAACAAAGTGAATTTTTACAATTTGCTAAAGGAAATATAGATCTTCTCAATAGTCTGGATGCATCCTATAAAGATGAGCTTCTTACTCCCAGCGGAAAATTAAGAGAAAAATATAAAGACCATATCACCATCTCTAAAGGTCCATATTTAAATTCTGAATATCTAGGTTTCTATCTGGATAGTGATAAAAAAGAGATTCAATCCAGAATCCTTAGACAAGCTGTCAATTATGGTTTCGACAGAGTAAAAATGATTACCTATCTTAAAAATGGTATAGGCACACCGGCAATTAATGGTTTTATTCCGAAAGGGCTTCCTGGATTTAATGATATACCAGGGTATGAATATAATCCTGAAAAAGCGCGTAAGCTTGTAAAAAAATATATAGAACAAACTGGGCATCAAAACCCTACTATTACAATTACCACCGATAGTAACTACCTTAGTCTTTGCGAATTTATACAGCGAGAACTAGAAAAAATAGGGTTACAAATAGTGGTAGATGTATTACCTCCATCTACCATTAGAGAACAAAAATGGAGTGGTAAATTAGATACCTTTAGAGCTAGTTGGATTGCGGATTATCCTGATGCCGAAAATTTCTTATCTCCTTATTACAGTAAAAATCATACTCCCAACGGACCAAATTACACACATTTTAAGAATGAGTTTTTTGATCAATTATATGAAGAAAGCTTTTTGATTACTGATACAAAATTACGAGAACAACTGTATGCAAAAATGGACTCTATTATAGTAGCTCATGCTCCTATTGTACCCTTATATTATGATGAAGTCGTTCGATTTACTCAGAAAAATGTAAAAGGACTGACTAACAATCCACAAAATTTCTTGGTTTTAAAAAGAGTTTGGAAGGAGCCAAAAAGATAACTTTCTTTCTATACTTCACTCTTTTTTCAGTAGTATATCGGTAAAAATTATACTTCAGCAAACATTACTAATTTTTATAAACAAACTAAATTAGATGACATTTTTTTATTTTTAAATCAGATAAGAGATTAAGAGTCATACCCTTTTCTCCATGATTTAGTTTCTTCAAAAACATGCTCCAGAATTTTTTCATCTTCAGTAGTAAATTCTATTGCTCTTCTAGACATGACCACTTTAGCAACTTCAAAAGCTTTTTTAGTTAAGAAGGTAGTAAAACCTCCACTTCCTCCCCAACTATAACTAGGTATAAAATTTCGTGGAAAACCACTCCCAAAAATATTTGCATTTACTCCGACTACAGTTCCGGTATTAAACATCGTATTGATACCACATTTAGAGTGATCTCCCATCATTAATCCACAAAACTGCAATCCAGTTTTAGCAAAACCTTCGGTTTCATAGCTCCATAATCGAACTGGAGCATAATTATTTTTTAAGTTGGATGTATTCGTATCTGCACCCAAATTACACCACTCTCCTAACACCGAATTACCAATAAACCCATCATGACCTTTATTAGAATATCCAAAAATCACAGAATTGGTTACCTCTCCTCCTACTTTAGAATAAGGTCCAATAGTAGTACCTCCATAAATTTTGGCTCCCATTTTTATGGTGGAATGATCACAAAGTGCAAATGGACCTCTAATAATACTCCCTTCCATAATTTCTGCGTCTTTTCCAATATAAATTGGTCCATTAGATGCATTTAATGTAGTAAACTCAAGTTTTGCTCCTTCTTCTATAAAAATATTTTCAGGAACTATTACATTAGTACTCTTTGGGATAGGTAAACTTTTTCTATCCTTAGTTAATAATTCAAAATCATCTTTAATTGCCTGTTCGTTCTTTGAAAAGATATCCCAGGTATTCTTTACCGTAAACACATCAGATTCAAATTGAATAACTTCATAAGAATCAAAATCTACCTCCCGATCTTCCTTAACATAAAAAGCGATGGGCTCTTCATTATTAAAAATAGCTTGATCGGTTTTCAGATTTTTAATCTTGTCTACAAGATCATTCGATGGAAGATAAGATGAATTTATCATAATATTCTCCTCTAATTCTACCATTGGGAATTTTTCGCTAAGGTACTCTTCGGTTACTGTAGATGTAGTATACCCCAAGTATTTTTCCCATTTCTCTCGAATGGTTAAAATTCCTATTCTAATTTCAGCAACTGGCCTGATATAGGTAAACGGTAGCAGGGCGTCCCGTGAAGCACCATCAAAAAGAATGTAATTCATATGATCTCAAAAAATTAATATTTTAGCCCGCAGTGCATCTTTAATTTTTTTTTAATCTAAAATCCGTCAATTCGAGTACTTCGACTTTAGGAGAAGTGTATCGAGAATAGGGTTTTGGATTAAAAAAGCTTTTCTCGATACGTTTTGTCTCCATTTTATTATGACAAAACACTCGAAATGACGCTTTTTTTTTAATCTGTAATCTCTATATGCACCACGGTTTATTTCAAAACAAAAATAAGGACGTTTATGACAAAAATAATGTAGTTAAGCTATTTTATTTGGAAATACTTATTTTTTTATTAAACCCTGAGCCTGTCGAAGGATTACTCTACTTAATGACTCGCCTCGGCTACGCTCAGGACCCATTGTAAGTCCGCCCTTCGAGTACCTCACAGGGCTCGGTAACATATTAAACTAACTATCAAGCGCCCTGAATGCACTCAAAGCAAAGGGCAACAAAAAAAGCCTTTCTGTTTAGAAAGGCTTCTTATACATATATCGTATAACTAAATTACTTCTTGAATTTAGCATATTTGTTTTTAAACTTGTCAATACGTCCTGCGGTATCGATAAGTTTAGACTTACCGGTATAGAATGGATGAGAAGTTCTTGAAATTTCTAATTTTACTAACGGATACTCTACACCATCAACCTCTAGAGTTTCCTTAGTATTCGCCGTAGATTTAGTTAAAAAAACTTCTTCATTAGACATGTCTTTAAACGCTACTAATCTATAATTTTCTGGGTGAATATCTTTTCTCATTGTTATAATCTTTTCTTTTTTCGAGCTGCAAATTTACAACTATTTTATTAAATGCAAAACATTTTTAAAAATAAAGTAAAGAAACTCAAATTCATTATGGTTAGCATAGAAACAGTTCATTTTTCAAGTAGTGCTTATGATGCCAAACCAGATTTATTTCTATTTTGTAAACCACTCCTCTAAGGCGCAAGAGAGGCTATTATTACAACTAGCATATAAATAATCCCTCTTACCAAGATTTGACCTCCACTCCACTTTTAAATATTCATACTGATGAGCTATACGCGTAAATTCCTCACCTGTCATATTAAGCGCCTCGAGTTGATAATACAAATCCAAAAAGGCTTGTGATTGTTTTCCCAAAAACTCCTGAAACAAAGCTTCTGTATCTGGTTCACTTGAGTTATCAGTAGCATATTTTTGAGATATAGACTCCTTAAATTGATAAAAATCACCTGTTTCAACTGCACTTTTATTAAACTCAATGATCGTTTGTTTAACGAGAAGTTCCTTTTCTTCTTGAGACATTTCAAGATGATCTTCATCTTTGGTACACGATGTAATCCCAATCAAAGAAAAAATAAGAGTAAAAAGTAATAATTTTTTCATAAACCATGATTTTGTTAATATATTCTAATACAATTTAAAAATTGGGGTAAGCCACTCTAAAAAAGGATTATGATTTTGTTTTCTATATCATTTTAACACTTATAATCCCTCATTTTCAAACCCTTAACCTTTTATGCCTATTTCAAGGTAAAACCCTTATTTTACACTTGTTAAGAGTGTTTCTAAACTACGGTAAAACCGTAACTATTTTGTAAATATACGATAAAAACGTATATTAACCCGATAAAATACCCTATTTTTTTACGGTTATAACATTTTTTTTAGTATTATACCGCTAGTTTAAACACTATATAAAAATATTTTTGCTATATGAAAGAAACTACTATTTCTGTTAAAAAATACATATTGGTCTATGGCTTTATTCTTGGCCTCATATGGATTGTCTATGGCTTTCTTCGAAATATTACGGATAATAGAACGACATCAAACTGGGCGTTGTCTATTTTCGAATTATCCCTGCATATTGGAATTATAGTGTATGGTATATACAAATTCAAAAATAAAAATGATAGTTTTTTAACCCTGTGGCAGGCCTTCAAAATTGGCTTCGGAATTGCTTTGATAAGCACTCTCATGCAAATAATCGGGGACATTTTTTTTCTCAAAGTAATGTCACCAGAAACCCTACAGGACATTATTAATTCGACAAGCCCATCGACTTCATCAGAACCCCAAGAACAAAATAAACTATTAAGTAAGAAAAATAACTACCTTTTTACAACATCTTTGACTAGTTTAATTTTTAATTCCACATTAGGGATTTTAATCTCACTGCTAGGAGGAGCCTTTATGCAGAAAAACCGAGATCCTTTTCATTAATAGACTTCACTAAGTAAACCATTTTTTTATATCGCACCAATTGCTATTCTAGTTTTTAGAGACATTCATAGCGTCTCCAAACATCAATACCAAATATATTTCCTCGCTCTTGTAACATTTTAGTATCTTTGGCTACTTATGGTTTATAAATAACCAAACATTTTTAATTATGGAGGATGTAAAAATATCCGCAAAGAAAATAATACTAAATTACGGAGTAATTTTAGGAGTAGTATCAATATTATTTAGTGCTATTATTTACGCAACCGGAGTGTATAAAGACCCACATTGGTCTATTGGAATATTAGGTTTTCTCATTATGCTTACTGCCCTTGTATATGGCATGAAAGCCTATAAATCTGCCAACAATGGATTCCTAAATTTAACCGATGCACTAAAAGTAGGTATCGGCATTGCACTTATAAGCGGTATTCTTTCTGGTATTTGGAATCTTACATTAACTACGGTAATTGAACCCGATTATTCGGAACAGGTTATGGAAATCCAAAAGGAGAAACTAATCAAAGAATCTCCAGACATGACAGAAGAACAAGTAAACCAAGTATTTGCAATAACCGAAAAATTACAAAGCCCTTCAATAAGTTTTGCGATAGGAATTATTGGTAGCCTTTTTATGGGGTTTATTATTTCTTTATTAGCAGGGCTAATTATGCAAAAGAAACAAGACTTATATTAATTTATGAATATATCCGTGGTCATACCACTGCTCAATGAGCAGGAATCACTTAACGAATTATACAATTGGATTGCAAAAGTTATGCAATCCAATTCTTTTTCCTATGAAATCATCTTTATTGATGACGGAAGTACCGATGAATCCTGGGATACCATTTCAGAATTATCAAAAAAAGATCCAAATGTAAAGGGAATTCGGTTTCTAAGGAATTTTGGAAAATCGCAAGCCCTACATGCAGGTTTTGGTGTCGCAAAAGGAAATGTAGTAATTACCATGGATGCCGATTTACAAGATAACCCCGAAGAAATTCCCGAACTTTATGAGCTTATCAATAAAGAAGGATATGATTTGGTATCGGGTTGGAAAAAGAAACGATATGATTCTGTTATTGCAAAAAATCTACCCTCTAAATTATTTAATGCCGCGGCAAGAAAAACATCTGGAGTAAAATTACATGATTTTAACTGCGGACTTAAAGCCTACAAAAATATTGTAGTTAAAAATATTGATGTACATGGCGAAATGCATCGTTATATCCCTGTATTGGCTAAAAATGCTGGATTTTCAAAAATTGGCGAAAAAGTCGTTTTGCATCAGGCCCGAAAATATGGTAAAACAAAATTTGGGATAAGTCGCTTCATCAATGGCTTTCTAGATTTGGTCACTATTTGGTTTATGTCACATTTCGGAAAAAGACCTATGCACTTTTTTGGTCTTATAGGTACTATACTTTTTATTATAGGTTTTGGTTTTTCATTATACCTTGGGATTGATAAACTTTTTATAGAAACCAAAGGCAGGCTGATTGCCCAAAGACCCGAATTCTATGTCGCTCTTACTTCAATGATATTAGGAACACAGTTTTTTCTGGCTGGGTTTTTAGGTGAAATTATCTTAACCAGCAAAAGAAGTAAAGAAAGGTATAGCATTTCTGAGAGGATACATTTATAATTATTAGGTAACCCCAGAACCTCATATTCTTCAAAATATGATAATTAAGAACTTTCTAACTTCAGGAAATTTTAACCAAAATTAAATAGTATTTTTGTTACTAAAACGATAAGCATGCAAATCACAGATTCTGTTATAAACACAAGGGTTAACGAATGGTTAACTCCAATCTTTGACCAAGAAACTCAACAAGAAATCAAAGATTTACAAAATAACTCTGAAGAACTAAAAGATAGTTTCTATAAAGATCTTGAGTTTGGTACCGGTGGTATGCGTGGTATTATGGGTGTAGGTACAAATAGGATTAATAAATATACTTTAAGTAAAAGTACTCAGGGATTAAGTAATTATCTACTACAGCAATTTCCTGATGAACAACCAAAGGCTGTAATAGCCTATGATTGTAGACATAATAGCGACACCCTGGCTCAAATAGTAGCCGATGTGTTTTCTGCCAACGGAATTAAAGTTTATCTGTTTACCAGCCTGCGTCCCACACCAGAATTATCGTTTGCTGTGAAAGAATTGGGATGCCATTGTGGTATCGTATTAACGGCTAGTCACAATCCCCCAGAGTATAATGGATATAAAGTATATTGGCAAGATGGCGGACAATTAGTGCCTCCGCAGGATCATGAAATCATTTCTGAAATTAATTCATTACGGTATTCAGATATAAAATTTGAAGCCAATTCTGCTATTATTGAAGAAATAGACACCGAAATAGATACGATATTTATTGATCAAAGTGTGAAAAATGGAAGTTTTGTTGCGTCTCAAGAAGCAAAAGACAATACGACTATTGTTTTTACCTCTCTTCATGGTACTTCGATTACTGCAGTTCCTGAAACATTAAAAAAGGCGGGGTACAAAAATGTTCATATCGTAAAAGAACAAGCAGAACCCGATGGTAATTTCCCAACGGTTAAATCACCCAATCCAGAAGAACCTGAAGCCCTAACCATGGCCATGCAACTTGCAAGAGAGGTTAATGCCGATATTGTAATTGGTACAGATCCAGATTGTGATCGATTAGGAATCGCAGTTCGAAACAATGATGGAGAACTACAGTTACTAAACGGAAACCAAACTATGCTGGTAATGACTTGGTTTCTTTTAGAGTATTATAAAACAAAAAAAGGATTTCAAGGTGATGAGTTTATAGCCTCAACTATTGTATCTACACCAATGATGCGTACCCTTTCTGGTGCTTACGGTGTAGAGTACAAAGAAGTGTTGACAGGTTTTAAATGGATTGCTAAACTAATAAAAGACTACCCGGATAAGCATTTTATAGGTGGTGGTGAAGAAAGCTTTGGATTTATGGTGGGAGATTTTGTAAGGGACAAAGATGCTGTAACCTCTACCCTATTGGCTTGCGAAATTGTAGCGCACACAAAAGCTAATAATAGCTCATTTTATAATTCACTTCTAGAATTATATGTCCAACATGGTTTTTATAAAGAAAGCCTTGTCTCTTTAGTGAAAAAGGGCATTGAAGGAGCTGAGGAAATTAAACAAACGATGCTTGATCTAAGAAACAATCCTCCTCAATATTTAAATGATGAGAAAGTGGTTCTGATTGAAGATTATCAAACTAGTATTGCAAAAAACATACAAGATCATACCGAACGAACAATTGATATTCCGACATCAAACGTGTTAATATTTTATACAGAATCAGGAAGTAAAATTGCAGCAAGACCTAGTGGTACAGAACCTAAAATAAAGTTCTATATCAGTGTTCAAGAGCCTCTAAAAAGTATTGCAAATTTTGATGATACACAAAATAGATTAGACAATAAAATAGCTGCTATAAAAAAAGATCTAGAATTAGCCTAAAAATAAAATCAACTCGTTTAAGGAAAATTTCCATTAAAAAGTTAACATCTAAATCAAGCTAGTGCGTTTTATCTAAAAAATAAAACATTTCAACATTTTATAAAAGCTAGGTAAATGGAAAGGTCACTTTACTTGCAAAGCAAAATATACGTTTAATTGGTGAATTCGAGAAGTTAGTTACTGTCTATAGTATACCAATAAAAAAGAGTGCTCTCGCACTCTTTCTCTTCACACAAATCATCTTAATTTAGGGGCTTACTCTAAAATTAAAACTCACTTTTATTAAAAAC
>CANNFM010000024.1 GCA_947503835.1 uncultured Aquimarina sp. | reverse complement strand
ATATCACTAAGCTTGATGTCTACATTATCAATAATAGAATCTACAATACGCCTGTAATAACTAATAAATCTCTCTATAGTATCTGAACTAAATAGCTCGGTGGAATAGGCTATTTTAAACGTAAAATGATCATTTTTATCTGTTGTGGTTAAACTCATATCAAACTTTGAAATCATATCTTCCATAAGATATGTAGACAATTTAAGTCCTGGGATATCAAGCCCTTCTTCCATAAAATTCTGGTAAGAAAACAAGACATCAAACAAGGGATTTCGACTCGTATCCCGTTTAACCTGCAGCTCATCGATAAGCGACTCATATTGATACGACTGATTACCAATACATGCCAAAGTATTGGCTTTGATTATCGATAAAAACTCTCTAAATGTATATTCCTTTTTTAACTCATTTCTAAGAGGTAAGGTATTAACAAACATACCAATCATAGTATTGAGATCTTCATGCTCTCTCCCCGCAACTGGTGTACCGATAACTATATCTTCTTGATTGGTGAGCTTGTAGAGTAAGATATGATATATTGATAAAAACAACATAAAACCAGTACTCCCCAACGCTTCATTTATAGACTTTAACTTCTTTGTCTGTTCATTATCAAGTGTAAAACTAATTGTACCACCCTTGTGTCCCTTTACTAAAGGACGTTTAAAATCTGTTGGTAAATGAAGAGGCTGTACCTCATCTTTAAACAGGTTCAACCAAAATTCTTTTTGATTAGAAATTTCTAATTGTCGACTCTCTTGTTGTTGCCACTCTGCATAATCCTTGTACTGAATCGATAAAGGAGCCAGGGTTTCACCTTGATATAAGGACATAAACTCATTTACTAAAATACTATCTGAAACACCATCGGTAATGATATGATGCATGTCCAACATTAACATATGCTTTCTATCACTCAATCGAATAACTCCAATTCTAATAAGTGGACCATGGTTTAGATCAAAAGGCTGAATAAAACTCTCAATCCTTTTTGGAACCTCTAATTCTGTTGAATTATAAAACGCTATATCAATCTCTTGATTATCGAGTATCTTTTGAACAGGTACTTCATCTACAATTTTAAAAACAGTTCTTAAGCTCTCATGACGCGCAATCAGGGTATTAAAAACTTTTCTCAAAAGATCTATTTCCAGATCTCCTTCTAGACAAACAACCTGAGGCATGTTATAATTTAAAGAAGTTTTATTATACTCATACAAAAAATACATTCTCTTTTGTGCAGACGACAAAGTGTAATAATCTTTCTCTGGAGCCTTTTCAATGACTTTGAATCTGGAATTAACCGCTTGGTTGTTTTCAATAAATCTAATAAGCTCAATCTTGTGCTTTTTGATCTCTTCAAGAATATCTCGAACATCTCTATGTTTAGGAACATTTAATCGTAATGTACCATTATCCAAGTGTAAACCGATCTTACTCTTTCTTATTTTTAATAATAAATTTTCCATTCTGGTATAATTCTCGAAATTGGTTTTTTTGTTCTCACCAGTTTAATACTAGTTCGAAATAATGACTAAAAAAACGTGATAAAAAAAGGCAATATACTATTGTATATATTCTTTAGGTTTTGCGTTGTAGATATTATAATAAATGCTTTTTCACTTCAAATTATCTATATGATAACTTCTTGAACCGTTTCTAACGGCACGTTTGCTGTGTGACTATTTAATAACCATTGATTGATGTCAATAAATTCTGCTTGTTCTCTAATGGTAGGTTTTTCAAACACCTTTTCTAATGGAAATACCATATCAAACTCTTTAGCGATTTTATTAATCAAAATCATTGCCTTTAAAGAATGTCCTCCTAATTCGAAAAAGTTCCTGCTGATTCCTATTGAATTAACTGATAAACCAAGTACTTGAGACCATATTTCTTCCAATATTTTTTCTGTTGCAGTAGTGGATGCTACAAACTCATTCTCCTTTCCTATTTTGGGTTCTGGCAAGTTCTTTCTATCTATTTTACCACTTGAGTTTAAAGGAAGTGCTGTTAGATGAACATAAAAAGTAGGTAGCATATAGTCAGGAAGATGATCCGAGAGAAACTCTTTTAAATCTGCCTTGGCAATCTCTGCTTCTGAAGTATAATAGGCAACTATAAATTTATCTCCGCCTTTCTCCTTGACAACTACAATGCTTTTACCAATCTGATCATAGCGATTTAAACAATTTGATATTTCTTCTAACTCTATTCTAAATCCTCTAATTTTTACCTGATCATCGATTCGTCCCAAATATTCAATATTCCCATCTGGTAACCAACGCGCCAAATCACCGGTCTTGTATACTCGTGTATTATGTAAAGATTCTAAGGTGACAAACTTTGAGGTAGTAAGCGCATCATTATTCATATATCCTCTAGCTAAACTATCTCCTCCTACACACAACTCCCCTGCTACTCCTACAGGTACAACCTTAGAATTTGAATCCAGTATAAATAGCTTCATATTACTCAATGGCTTGCCTATAGGGACTCTGGATTGTCCCTGCCAATCTTGTGTAGCATATCTACTACAATAAATAGTGGCTTCTGTGGGTCCATAAATGTTTTCTAAAACAATATCCGTATTAAGAGCATTAAAATCTGATATCAAATCACTCGGCAGAGCCTCTCCTGCCAAGAAAATATATTTTAAACTCGATAGCTTATCCACGCCAGTGCTCTTTAGACCTTCTACAAAAATGGAAAACATCGAAGGCACAAAACTGATATGGGTAACTTGATTGCGGTGAATCTCTTCTATAATTTTATCTGCATTCCCCGAAGCGCCTGCGGGTAGGATGCACAGTTTACCACCAGAATGAAACCAGCCAAACAACTCTGCCACAGAAACATCAAAAGAATGAGTCGTCTTAAACATATACACATCATCTGAAGTTAATGGATATAGGCTATCCATACTCTGAATCGTATTCAATAAAGAGCCATGTTCTATCATAACTCCTTTGGGAGTACCCGTAGAACCTGAAGTATAGATAATATACGCTAAGTTGTCTGAAGATACATTAGGATAGCTATCTAAAACAGACATCTGACTAATAGCGGTAACTTCTTTATTTAGATCAACAACTTCAATCTCCTCATTTAATACGGTTTCGGTCAAATATTCTCCTCGTGTTACTAAAACACGGATCCCAGCATCTTCTAAAATAGCTTTAACTCTGGCAAAGGGTAATTTTGGATCAATAGGAACATAAGCACATCCTGACTTTAAAACACCATATATCGTAGGAATCAAAAAGGATTCGCGATCCAACATAATACCTACTCGCTCTTCTAACTCAACATTCTTTTTTGTCAATAAATATGAACTCATTTGACGTACTTGCTTATCAAGCTCCTGGTAGGTCAACGTAGTGTCTTTATGGATAACTGCCAGAGCATCTGGTGTCTTCGAAACTTGGGCTTCAAATAGCTCTAATACAGAGTTACACTTTGTAAACTCAACATCTGTAGCATTAAAACCTTCTAAAAGCTGACCCTTTTCTTTATCAGATAAAATGTCTATCTCAGAAAGTTTAGTGTCTGGATTGTTAATCAATTCATTTAGTATATGAGCATAATGAACTACAAAGGATTCCATAAACTCATTATCAAAATATCTAGAATCAAAAACAAGTTTTCCGTTAACGCAATTCTCCTTCTTTTTTAACCATAAACTAATATCAGACGATTGACTCGCCAAATAGTTGTGTGACCATGTGTATTCTGAGTCTCCAAGAATTGTAGTTACCTCCGTTTTTTCTTCTTCAAATTGATATAAAACGTTTAATTGAGGAATATCGTTGGCTACTTGATTTCTCATGTTAAGCTCTGCCATCAGTTTTTCAAATGGTATAGCTAAATGATCAAGTCCTTTTTCATATACCGCTTCGAGCTCAGGTAAATATGTGCTAAATGTTTTTTCCTTAGATATATCACTTTGTACAGCCATGATATTATCCATGCCTCCAACTATATGCTTTAAAGCTTTATAATTTCTGTTTTTTTCAATAGCTCCTATCGTTATATTTTGCTGGTGACCGTATTTATGTAGCAATACTTTAAAGGCTGCCATAAATATTGTATTTGTACTTACATCATTTGCAAATGCATAATCGAACAGTTTTTTTAACGTTACTTCTGGAATATTTACATTTACCGTACTAGGAGTATAAGTCTCCTGATTATCTTTTGAAAGTACTTTAGGTAATTGTACTGGTTCAATATCTTCTTTTAATTGGTCCTTCCAAAATTCTATCATTTTCGGATATAACTTCATCAATACCTCTTTCTCCCAAGAAATAAAACCAGAATAGTTTACAGGGGGAATATTGAGCACCCGGTTTTCTTTATTGACTAGTGCCTTATATGTTTCAACTATTTCTTCAACAATTTTTTGTATTGAAAAAGAATCAACAATTGTGTTGTGCATACACAGCAGTAGCTTATGGGTACCATTCTTGGTTTGTACTACTTTTACTTTAAAAAGCAGTTCATTTAAATTAATAGATTCATGAGAGACTGAATTAACTAGCTCTAAGACATCTTGCTCATTTTCAACAATTAAAGTTTCAATTATATCAGGATAGCTACTTACAATATTCTGGCACAATTTTTCTTCCTTAAAAACTAATTGGCATCTAAGCGCCTCATGAGTATTTGCTACTTCTTGAACACTTTTTTTGAGCAAATCAACTTCTACAACCTCTTTAAAATCAATTACCGAAGTAATATTCGAAGGAACATCATTTTGTTTTTTCTCAACTATATCTGACCATTGTTTTTGCTGACGATATGAGGCCGGAATTTGTTTTTCTGAGCGTAAATTTTCCTGAGTATAATCATTTATTTTTTCTTCTATGAGATGATTCATTGGTTTCCATAAAAAGTCTTGTGGATTGATCGTTTCTTGAGGAGATTCTACCATCCTTGATAATACATTCAAAAATATATCATTATAAAGATCATACATCTCTTTAGTCATAAAAGGAGAAGAATATTCATGCATACAAATGATCCTGTCATTGGTAACATCATAATTCGCATCGAAAAATGTATTTCCTCTTAAAAAAGTATCAAACTCAATTCTATTACTTTCTTCATTACTAAATTTTTCAAACAACATTTCATCTTTAACATGCCAGTTAATATAGTTAAAGAAAGTATCAAATAGCGGATTACCTTCATTACTCCCCCCTACAAGTTGGTTAATTTCAAATAAGGAAAGGTGTTCATATTTTTTAACTTCTAAAACCTTTTTATCAATTATAGAGATGTAATCGCTCCATGTTAATGCCTCTGGTATCTGAACTCTTAGAGGAATTGTATTTAAGAAACATCCCAAAACTTTTTCTCCATCTGGTTTTAACGGCCTTGTAAACGTTACTAAACCAACAAGAAGATCATTTTCTCCTGAAAGTATTTTCATAGCATACAAGTAGGCCGAAAGCAACATGTTTTTGACCGTTGTATTTCCTAATTGAGCAGCCTTTTCTAAATCTTTCAATAATTGTTGAGGATAAATATCTCTAACAGATCTAAACACTCTTGATTCTATATCAGAATTGAGTTTTAGTCTTTTATACCCTTTTAGTTCCTCTTTCCAGAAATTTCGTGTTTCTTCATTCTTTTTGTTGAAAAGCTCTTGTACGATATAATCTTTAAAAGTTGCTTTGAGTTTAGGTAATGTTTCAACTTTTGTCTTCAATAATTGAACATACGTATTATTCCATTCGGTTAATAAAGAAGCAAAACTCCAACCATCTATAATGGCATGGTGGTATTCAAATAAGATTTCATGATGATCCTTTCCTATTTTATAAATAATAATTCTCCAAAGTTTTTCTGCATTAAGATCAAAATGGTCTGGTCTGCTTCTTTCTAAATCTTCATTAATCTTCTGATTTTGTTCTTCTTTTGAATACTCACTGTAGTCATAGAATTGAATTGCGGTGTCTACTTCTTTGTATACAATATGTGCAAATCTTTCCATATTAAAACCCGTTCTCAAAATCTCATGCTTATCCACCATAAGGTCGAGAGCTTTTTGTAATATTTCGAGATCGAGATCTTTATAAAATACCGGTTGCATCAACTGTTCGAAGTACAATATATCATTGGGTCTCGATTTATGAATAAAGCACATTGCCATCTCGATATCACTCATCGGAAAGACAGTTTGAATCTGTTCGTTTGGATATGTTTTTAAGTATGTTTCTCCAAAATTCTCTACTTCTTTAATGACATCCTCATATAACTCTGAAGTATTAGATGTACCACTAGATTCGATAAATAAAGCCATTTTTTCAATGGTGTCATTCTCATAGAGATCTACCATTGCTATGGTAACAGACAATTCACTATTTAATGCTCCAATTAATCGGATAGCAAGTATAGAATCCCCTCCTGTTCTAAAAAAGTTGTCATGAATACCAATTTTTTCGAGTCCCAGTATTTGTTTCCAATGACCTTCTAACTTCTTTTCTAAATCTGTTCTTGGAGCAACATACTTATTCTCACTTTGCACTTTTAGAGATAACAATGCTTTCCTATCTACTTTACCGTTTATAGTAACCGGAACTTGATCAATAGTAATAAAATACGAAGGAATCATATACTCTGGCAATTTAGATGCCAGCACCTCTCTTAGGTGATCTTCTGAGTATTCTTGATTTGTAACAACATATCCTATTAACTGTAATCCACTTTGACCTTCTTTTGTTAAAACTACTGTGCTGTTTACTCCTTTGCATGATTGAACAGCTAATTCTATTTCTCCTAACTCAATTCTGTTTCCTCTAATTTTGACCTGATTGTCAATTCTTCCTAAAAATTCTATTTCCCCACTAGGGAGCCACCTGGCCAAATCACCTGTTTTGTACAGTATTGATTGTTGATCAAACGGGTTTTCTATGAATCTTTCTTTTGTCAATTCGGGTTGATTGCAATATCCTGGAGAAAGATTTACTCCTCCTATGAACAACTCTCCTGGAATACCTATAGGTTGATGTTGTAACTCTTTATTAAGTATAAATAGTTGTGTATTATCAATAGGTCTTCCAATCGGGATTGAGCGGTAGTTTGTAGTTCTAGACACTTGATGGTATGACACATCAATAGTGGCCTCTGTTGGACCATACAGGTTGTGTAATTGCGCATTTGGACAGTAATCTAAAAAGCCTATAGCATCATTTACCTTAAGTTCTTCTCCACTGGTAAAAAGATTTTTTATGCTTTGTAAAGTATATTCATCTTCATTTTTTGATAAATATGACAGTAATGCATTTAACATTGAAGGAACAAAATGCAATGTGGTAACTTTCTGTTTTTCAATAATTGCACAAATTTTTTGTGGTTCTTTTTCAGCTCCAGGATCCGCTAAAACCAATTTTGCACCGCACATAGACCACCAAAATAACTCCCATACAGATACATCAAAAACTATTGGTGTTTTTTGAAGAATTACATCATTTTCGTTTAATTGATACTGGTTTTGCATCCAGTTCAATCTATTGACTAAAGAAGTATGCTTAATTAATACTCCTTTAGGTCTTCCTGTAGAACCTGAGGTGTATATAATATAGGCTATATCATCTGGTAAAGCACGGTTTTCATATACATTTGAACACTTCTTTGCCTCTACAGGATTTAAACAATCAATTTTGTCATTAAAATTCTCAAAATGTTCTGGTTTTGTAAAAAGAGCTTTTGCCTGACTGTTTTCTAAAGCATATTGAATTCTATCGATCGGATGACTTTCAGAAAGAGGCAGGTAAATATTTCCCGATTTTAGAACTCCGAAAATTGTAATCATCAGCCCTAATGAACGCTCCATTTGTACGCCAAAGACATTTCCTTTTTCTACGTATTTTTCACTTATAAAATTTGCAACTTGATTTGATTTTTCGTCAAGCTCTTTATACGTCAAATATTTATCATTTATTTGAATTGCAATATTATCGGGATTATTTTGAGTCTGTATTGCAAAAAAGTCGAGCATTGTTTTGTCTGCTGGATAGGGTGTTTTGGTATTATTAAACTCTTCTAAAATCATCAATTTATCATTAGAAGAAATCAATTCGATTGTATTGATTGGCTTTTCTTTATTTGCAAAAAGTTCTGAAAGAAGATGAAAATAATGTTCAGCTATCCCTTTGATATATACTTCATTATACTTACTGCTATTATACTCTAATGTTAATACTAAAGTATCGTTCAATTCAAACTTGAATACGAGATCAGGCAGAAGAGCATTAAGTAGATTTTCATCCTGAATTCCCTGAACTAACATTCCTACAGTAGGCATGTCTTTTATTTCATCACTCTCCTTTTGTAAAATCCGATCTACTGGATAATTACCATAAGTAAAGTCATTCACTAAGTTATCCTTTAAAGCCATTAAAAATTCTGGAAATGTTTTATTCCCAAAATCGCTCATACGAACAGGAATTATTGATTGTTCTTTTTCAGAGTTTTTATTCTCGGCATACGTTGGTGTAAATACGCAAATGTCGTTCTTAGAGGAGTATTTGTATGCCAAAACTTCTAACCCTGCTAGTAATAGCATATGTTTTGCCTTAGAAGTACTAGCTATTCGGTTCAAATTTTGAAATAATTTCTCATCACTATTACGCAGTGTATATGTCCCCCGGATTCCTTCTTCAGTGATGTCTGAAGGCATTTTATGATCAAAAAAATCATTCCATTCCATTCCTTCCAACCTATTCTTCCAATAGGTTCTTACCATTATATTTTTGTTGGCTTTTATTGCTTCTAAATCTAAATTTGATTTTGCTGACATGAACTTTATTTTTTAATATATTTCTATAAAATGTATACCCTTATCCATATTTTTAGGGTAAAAAACGGGTAGAATTCACAATGAAGTAATCAATAATTTTTTCTGTGTATTAAAAATCAAAGGCGATTTCCTCTTCTTTTAATGAAGTCACAGCAAACTCATTATCAATATATTGAATAACCTCAGCTTCTATGTCTTTAGAAACTTTAGTGACTAATTCTTTAAACTGTGCTATGATAGTATCTACATCCTCTTTGGTAAAATGAGCCGTTGAGTACTCCATCCTGAAAAACATAGCATCATCGCCTTCACTGGCAAATAATGTAATAGGGTATTTATACGCTGTATTTTCGAATTCATATGAAGAAAAGTTTACCTCATCCAGGTCTACTTTTTTCTCTTCAAAATTTTGGAACACTAACATCACTTCAAACAGACTATCTACAGCTGTTTTTCTACTATTATTGATGTCTTTTACAATATTTGACAAATCATAAATCTGTGCACTATTTGCCTGAATTAGCAACTGATGAATTTCCTTAACATAGTCTTGAAATTTCATATGTGGTTTTAACGCATACCTAATAGGTAGGGTTTTTGTAAACATACCCACTGCGTCCTCGAGCTCATCTTGAAGTCTTCCAGAGCTATTAATTCCAATTACAATATCTTCTTGTGCAGTAAATTGATACAGGTATAAATGAAATAATGAGTATAATGTAGAAAAAGTAGTAATCTCTTTGTTATTGAAATTATCTGTAATTTTGGCCAGCACACTCTTTTCTATCTTAAAAGAAGTATTCCCTCCTTTGTTTATATTTTGATTAGTATCGGTTTTTGCTGTCGGAAAAGTAAGCTTTGGTAACTCTCCCTCGAAAGTTTTAAGCCAAAACTCTCTATGAGAGATGTAATCATCTGTCATTTTGAATTCGTTTTCCCACTCTGCATAATCTTTATACTGCAGTGGCAATGGTAAGAGTTCTTCTTCTTTGTATAGTTTTAATAAATCCGAGAATATATTGTTTTGAGAAATTCCATCACATACAATGTGATGAATATCTACAACCATAATGGTTTCATTTTCATCGATTGTAAGAAGACCACAACGTATTAACGGTGCATTTTCTAAATCAAATGGTCGTATAAAATCTAAGATCTTTTGTTTTGCAGTTTTGTGTGTAGCACTAATTTCTTCTAAACTAAAAGCGACTGATTTTTTTAGCACCTGCTGAAGCTTTCCGTCTACAAATTTAAATTCTGTTCGTAAGCTTTCGTGTCTATCGATTAATGCCAAAAAAGCGTTTTGTAATTTTTGTTTATCAAAATTTCCGTTAATAACCCATGACATTGGAAGATTAAAAGCTGTACTACTTTTGTCTAACTCATAATTGAAATATATACGTTCTTGGGCAGCTGTTAAATGGTAAGCCTCTTTTTCTTCAGCCTTAGTTATGGTTAATATATTATCTTTATTTGCTTGCTTTATATACTCTGCTTGTTTTTGTATCGTAAGGTTACTAAACATTTCGTTCAGCGAAATCCTAACATTATATTCTTTGTAGATCTTTCCAATCAACCTCATGATTGCTAGTGAGTTTCCTCCGATAGTGTGAAAACTATCTTCGGTTGATATTTCTTTATCCCCTAAGATTTCTTTCCAAATTGCCAGAAGTTCTGATTCTATTTTGTTTACCGGAAGTACAACTTCATTGGTTTCTAAATAGTTGAGCAATCCCTTATAATTAACTTTTCCATTATCTAAAAGTGGAAAATCTGTTACTTCTATAACATCAGATGGCATCATATACGATGGTAAATTATCATTCAGGTATGTTAAAATGGTATCTTTAAAATTTGCTTGATTTGAAGTATTATCTTTTATCACAAATGCTATTAAAGACTCATTACCATGGGTAGAATCGGTTGTTGATCCGGTTTCTTCATCTCCAGAATGTTTTATAACTATGGCATTCTTAACATATTCAGATTGTGTTAATACATTCTCTATTTCATCTAATTCTACTCTTATACCTCTCAATTTTACTTGTCTATCTTCTCGCCCCATTAGATCAATAACACCGCCTGGCATCATTCTGGCTTTATCTCCTGTTTTAAAAGCAAAAGCCTCACCCAATGTTGGAGAATTTACTTTTAGAAATTTTTCGGCGTTTAATTCTTCATTGTTTAAATACCCTTTGGTTGTATACGGAGTAATAATGTACAGATCACCCGGCACAAAGACATTACAAGGTTTTAATTTTTCATCTGCAACCAAAAGCTGTGTATCGTTAATTGGTGAGCCTATCGGCATTTTTGGCAATTCAACATCTTCTGGCTTAATTTTGTAACAGGTCCTAATCATTGTAGTTTCTGTTGTCCCATATAAGTTAACCAGCTGTATTCTTGCATCAAATACGGTATACCAATTGACTAATTCTGAAGGAATTATTTTTTCTCCAGACATTAAAACATGAGTAAGAGTTTTAAAATTATCGGCAGTAATTTGATTGTTGCTAAATACTCTAAATAAACTCGGAACACAGTGAATTAAATTAATTTTTGCTTCATCGATCCAAGACACCATTTTTTCGGGTGTAAAGAAATCTTCATCAGCCGGTGGGATACAAATAGTTCCTCCTGCCAATAAGGGGGCAAAAACATCTCTTAGAAAAGCATCAAAATAAGGACTAATAAACTGACTGACTCTGGTTCCTGAAGTAATAGAAAAAGTATCTATTTCCCATTTTAAAAATTGCAATAAACTATTGTTCTTACCTATTATACCTTTAGGCTTTCCTGTAGTTCCTGAAGTGAAATATACATAAGCACTATCTTGTGAATCATATTTTGGATACTCAATATTTTGATGGTCAATATCGTTTTCTGAATCCATTATATCTTCTATGAAAATATATTCTATAGATGGATTTTGACTTAGTAATGGACTGTCTTTGGTAGTAATCATATAGGATAGATTCAAATCCTTTATAATATTTTCCATTCTATTGTTTGGCAGTGTAACATCCAAAGGAACAATGACTCCTCTAGCATTTAAGGTTCCTATGATAGCGTAAATCAGATTTGTTTTATCTGTCAATTGTATACCTACAAAGGCTTCAGAAGACATTCCATTATTCAATAAGATATTGGTAATCTTGTTTGCAATTTTCAATACATCGGCATACGTTACCAGTGCATCTCCATTATCTATAGCTACTTGATTATGATGCGCTTTAAAGCTTTTTATTAGTTCATTTTGAAAAATCATAACAGTGTTTTTTTCAGTTATTATTGTTTATGAATGTTGTTTGTATTTTTTAAGAAGTGAGAAATGATTTCAATTTCTTTCCTTGGTTTATTCTGTTTTATGAATAAGGAACTCCATTGCAACGAGAAACTACTGCAGGAACAGTAGCTTCGCTACATTTTTAAAATAATCTGTTTATGCTAAAGGGTTTCCTTATAAAAGTCTATTGTAAAGACAGGAGGTAATTAAGATTTAAAAAACTTATCTAAAAGCATTCCAAAAGTGATTACAACAATTAATAAATCACTTTCAAAAGGAGCATTGACTGTAAACCCTTTTTGGCTATACTTCTTTTTAAGTTTTTCGATTTCGTCTGGATTAAAATATCCTTGTTTCTTTATCAAATCGTATGACAATAAATCATTAATATATTCGATATTCTTTTGTAATAAATAAGGGCTTCCCGGAGCAATGAAATGAAATTTTTCTCTTTCGAAGACTTTCTTTGGTAAAAATCGAGTCGCCATTTGTTTCAAAATATACTTCTCTGTAAATCCATTAAGTTTTAAGTCAGAAGGCAAATGTGTTGAATACTCTATGAGTTCCTTATCTAAAAATGGATATCGTACCTCTACTGAATTTGCCATGGCCATTCTATCACCGTGATCAGAAACCAAATGATCGACCAACCTCATCTTATAATCGATATATGCTCTTTTATTTAATACATCCCTGTTTTTTATACGATCTGTATTAATTAGCGTATGATTTAAGCAATTGATTTCGTCGAACGAAGCATTAACATCTGCTGAATACAAACCTTTTTTGAGTGAATTAAACTCGGTATAATTTCTTTCATAGAAAAAAGATTCGTCTCCCCAGAGTTTTTTTCTCAACGCTCGTTCTTCTGGAGCTATTGGATCTTGAGTGGTATTTAATCCTTTCATTTTATCAAACCTGTACCCCACATATCCTGCAAAGAATTCATCGGCTCCTTCACCAGAGAGAATTACTTTTATATCTTTTTCTCTAACTGCTTCAGATAGCGACAATGATGCTGTGTTATATGTTTCTTTAATAGGACACTCACTATGATAAACAGAATGCAGTAATCTTTCGCTAATATCATCATAGAAGAATGTTTTCTGATTAAGCTTTGCATTACTTTGCTCTGCTATTAATTTTTGATAGACAGACTCTGAATATTGTGAGTCTATGAAATCAATTGAAAATGCCTCTTTCTTTATATCCGGAACTAATTGATTGACTTTTGCGGTTATCATTGAAGAGTCTAATCCTCCACTTAAGTATAACCCAGAAGGAACATCGGCCCTTAACCTTAAATTAATAGCATTATTAAACACTTCCTCTAACTCATTTATATAAGCAGTTTCTGGTTTACCGTTCATTTTCATTTCTCCTTCCGGATACATCAAATCCCAGTATTCAACATCTTTTATTTCTCCATAAGCATTAACCAAAAGAAAATGTCCATTCTCTAGACTTTTAATATCCTTGAACATAGTTCTTGGGCTTACTAATCCCGGAAAAGTAAATACTTGATCCAATCCGGTTAGGTCTACTTGTCTTTTTACCGAAGGATGCTCTAGGATAGCTTTAATTTCTGAACCAAAAATAAATGTGTTCTCAACAAAAGTGTAAAAAAATGGAATAATACCCATTTGATCTCGTGCGCAAAAAAGTCTTTTCTCTTTTGTATCATATAACGCAAACGCAAACTGGCCATTTAACTTATCTAAGAAATCAGTGCCATATGTTTCATACAAATGAACAATAACTTCTACATCCGATTCTGTTCTAAAAACATGTCCTGCATTTTTTAATTCTTTTTTTAATTCGATGTAGTTGAAGATTTCTCCATTACATACTACTAATATTGACCTATCTTCGTTATATATAGGTTGCATACCATTTTCTAATCCGATAATACTTAATCTGGTAAATCCTAATGCAACATTATCAAAAAGTAATGTATCCTGAGCATCGGGACCTCTATGAATAAGTTTATTATTCATATTTTCAATTATTCTATTATCTTCTCCCGAAACCCCACTATCGAATTTCAAAAAACCACAAATTCCGCACATAATTTTATATTGTATTTTTTAATAAATTAATGTTCAAATCGATTTTGAATGACTACAGCTCAAAACTAAAATCCATAACCTGGTTCTCTAACATAATATCTTGAATTTCAACCATATCATCTTCCAAAATTGTATTTAGTATGTTTGAGAAGTACTCTTTTAATACACTTATCATTTCTTTATCATAAAGTTCTTTACAATAAATAAAATCAATATGCATCTGATGATTGCTTTCACTTACTTCAATCTTAAATTCATAAGGAGAAGTTCTGGTATTGTTATTAATTAGGATAGGATTGAACTTTAATGTTTCCAGCTCCTCATCACCTTCAACCGTATCAGAAACAGCGAAATGCACATCTACTATAGGGTTTCTTACTACTCTTTCTTCTTTATCAACTATATCAACCATCTGATCAAATTGAAAATCTTGATTATCATAAGCTTCAAGTACAGATGTTTTTACTTCTTCTAAAAATTGCTTGTAAGACATGACAGCGTTAACATCTATTCGTAATGGTAGAATGTTCACAAATGTCCCTACAAGATTTTTAAGAGAAGTGTGGGTTCTTCCTAGTACGTCTGTACCAATTATAACATCACTTTTCCCTGAGATTTTTGATAATAGAATATAGTATACTGATAGCAAGAACATGAAATTAGATACTTTGGCTTGCTTTGTTTTCTCCTTTATTCCTTCGTATAAAGAGCCTGTAACATCTAATCTATCTACATCCACATAAAAAGTTCCAACTTCGTTTCGATTTTTACGCGTTAGTAGCTCAAGTCGAGGTAATTTGCCTTTAAGTTTATTACTCCAGTATCCTTCTTGTTTTTCAATTTTAAGTTTCGAATTTCTTTGCCAAGAAGCATAATCTACGTAACGAGTTGCAATAGGTTCCAGATTTTCTTCAAAATACAATGCCGTAAAATCTTTAATCAGAATATCAAGTGATATTCCATCACAAACAATATGATGAACATCTATAAATAAAAGATCTGAAGCTTTTTTTCTTTTTAATAAAGCACATCGAAATAATGAGGGCTCCGATAAATCAAAAGAACGAACAAAACTTGAAAAAGCTCCTTCTACAGTATCGAATTGATTTTCTTCCAAATGTTGAAGCTTAAAGCATACTTCTTCATTCACTTTTTGTGCTACACCATCTTCTAGTAGAATAAAACTTGTTCTTAGACATTCATGACGATCAATAAGTTTTTGAAATGTAGCCTCTAGTGTTTCTGCACTACTTTCATCACTAATCTCCATGGCAGTAAAGATATTCCATCCTAAATCTTCTGTATCCAAAGATTGCTGATAATACATCCTTTCTTGTGCTGGAGAAGTTGGATAAAATTCTTGTGTATCCACTTTAGGAATTGCTACTTCTTCTTGCACTGATGTTTTCTCAATGATCTTAGCTAATTTTTGCACAGACGGATTATCAAAAACATCCTTCAGATTTAGTTTAACTGCATTTAATTTTCTAATTGCACTAATTAAAAGTATTACTCGTATTGAATTTCCTCCGAGCTCAAAGAAGCTCTTATCGGTGCTAACGGTATCTTCTTCCAGTTTTAATACCTTCGCAAATATTTGAACCAGTTCTTTCTCTAATGCACTTGAAGGAGCTACATAATCACTATCGGTTAACACTTCTGGCAATGCTTTTTTATCAAGTTTACCGTTTTGGGTTAATGGCATTTCCTCCATTTGTATGAAATTAGAAGGAATCATATATTCTGGTAAACTATTTTCTAAAAACGTTTTTAGCTCTGATGCATCTATTTTTTTATCAGCCACATAGTATGCAAATAAAGCTTGCTCATCTTGAATATTTTTTGGAATAACATGTACTTCTTTTATATGTTCATTAATTTCTATTTGTGCTTCAACCTCTCCTAATTCAATTCTGAATCCTCTAATTTTAACTTGATCATCGATTCTTCCTTTATATATCAAATTTCCATCTTCCAATTGGGTTACAACATCTCCGGTTTGATACATTTTTGTTCCATCAATAAACGGATTGTTCAAAAACTTTTCAGCTGTTAAATCTAAATTGTTCCAGTATCCTCTTGAGATTCCGTCTCCAGAGAGAAATAACTCTCCATCAACACCGTTAGGCACTAAGTTTAAGTTTTTATCCAGCACATATACCTGCATATTGTCAATTGGCTTCCCTATGGGCACAGAGTTGGTTTGTTCTTTAGCATTAAACTCATAAATCATACAACCTACCGTTGCTTCAGTTGGTCCGTATTCATTATACTGAATCATTTTATTTGCAAACTGTTCACCAATAGACCTTGCAAGAGATGTTTCAAAATTTTCACCTCCAACAATAAGTGTTTTAGATGTTGTATTTGATGCAGAACAAGATGAGTTCTTAATGATTTTTAAATGTGAGGGAGTAAGCTTTATTACATCCACTTCATCATTTAAAAAAACTTTCTCAACTAATATTTCATTTTCATTTTCAGGATACAAGACAATTTTATCTCCTGTAATTAATGGAGTAAAAATTGAAGTAATTGTTAGGTCAAAGGAAATAGAAGTGAACAATGCAAATGTTGATTTCTCATTATTTACATATGTTTTTGTTGCCCAATTGATATAATTGGCCAATGATTGGTGCTCTATCATCACTCCTTTTGGTGTGCCTGTAGATCCTGAAGTATAAATGATGTATGCCAAATCAGTACTTTTTACAGAATGACTTACATATGGTCTTTCAAAAGTTTCAAGATCATGAATCACCTCGTCAAGATTAATCGCAGATGGGATAGAATCTTTTAGCAGACTTTTATTACTTGTTATTAACGCTTTTAAATTTGCTCCTTCAATAATCGCATTTATCCTTTCTTGTGGGAGCTTTAGATCGATAGGAACAAACGCCGCACCGGTTTTTAATGTCCCAAGAATAGAAGGGATCAAATATTCATCCCGATCTAGTAATATTCCGATAGTATCACCTACCTTAATATTCTTTTCACTTTGTAGATATCCATAAATTTGATTCGACTTACTTTGTAGCTCTTTGTAAGTCAAACAAGTATTTTCATCCTGAATTGCAATTTGATTTGGATTGCGTTCTACTTGTTTTTCAAAAAGCTCTAAAATAGTCTCTTCTTTTTTATATGCCTGATCTGTATCGTTTAACAGTTCTAAAAGCTTTCCTTCTTCTTTAAGATCTAATAATTTTATATCGGCTAGCTTACAATCAGGGTTTTCTATGACCTGATTAATAATTCTCTTATAATACTTTATAAACCTCTCCACTGTTTCACTTCTAAAGAGATCATATGAATATTCTAGTTTAAGTCTTAGATCATCTCCGTTCTCTAGAGCAGAAAGTAAGAGATCAAACTTGGATACATTAAGAATTTTTTCGTCAACACCATTAAAAATGGTTAATTCTAGTTCAGGAATTTTTAGTTGAGTTTCTTCGGTACTTATTTGATACTCAAACATGGTATCAAATAATGGGTTTCTTCCTTTCTCTCTATCAATTTTAAGTCCTTCAACCAATTCTTCATAAGGATAATCTTGATTATCAAAACATGCAATAGCTCTTTGTTTAACCTCTGCAAGAAACTCTCTAAATGTATAGTCTCCTTTAGGGTAATTACGTATTGAAAGTGTATTGACAAACATCCCGATAACATTATCAAAATCTGAATGTTGACGACCAGCAACGGGTGATCCTATAGTAATATCTTCTTGATTACTTAGTTTTGATAACAGTATATTAAATATTGACAACAAAACCATGTAATTGGTCGCTTGCTCATTATCAGCAAGTTTTACCAAACCTTTTATCTCATCTTTCGCTAGTTTGATCCACACTGACTCTCCTTTATTACTGGACTCTAAAGGTCGAACAAAGTCGGTAGGTAAATTAGTTAATTTAACCTCATCTGAGAACTGTTCTAACCAAAATTCCTTTTGACTTGATATACGTTTTTGTTGTTCTTCATGACCCTGCCAGTTTGCATAATCTTTATATTGAAGCCTTAATTCTGGTAATTCTTCATTATTATATAGCTTCATAAAATCCGAAATCAATATCCCTTGTGAGATTCCATCGGTGATGATATGATGCATATCTACCATCAAAATATGCTCTAAATCACTAACTTGAACAAGTCCTACTCGTATTAAAGGCGCTTTACTCAAATCAAATGGGGTAATAAAATCATTGATGATTGTGCTTATCTCATCGGATTTTGCTTTTATCTCGATTATCTCAAAAGAAGTAAGCTCCTCTATTTTTTGCATGGGCACTCCATTAATTAATGAAAAAGAAGTGCGTAAGCTCTCATGCCTTTGTAAAAGTCTTTCAAAAACCTTTACGAGGCGTTCTTTATTTAGATTTCCTTCTAATTTTACTATTTGTGGTAAGTTATAAGCTAAAGAATCTTTAGCATATTCGTAAAGGAAATATAAGCGTTTTTGAACTGAGCTTAAGTGATAATACTCTTGAGTCTCTGCCTTGGGTATGGTAACGTAATTGTTTGATTGGTTTTCTAATTCTGCTTTTTTCTTGTTAATACGTTCACTGATTAGGCGAACTGTTCCGCAATCAAAAAATTCTTTAATCGATAGTTCTACATTAAAGGTTTTATGAATTCTTCTAAGCATCGTTAATGCTTTTAAAGAATCTCCGCCAATTTCAAAGAAATTATCCTCAATCTCTATAGATTTCCCAAAGAAATCTTCCCACAATGCTATTAATCCTTCTTCAAGAGAATTAAGTGATACATGTGCAGCTTGTAACCTTTCATCTAATATTGGAGAAGTACTTTCTTCGGTAGCATCTTCTTCAACATTACGTTTTATCCAATTATCTAATCGTTGTTGTAAATCAGATTTTGAAACGACAATTTGATGAAGATTTTTTAATGATAAAACATGTTCAACAGCTTCTAATATTTCTGATTTATTAAGACTATCATTATCTGTCGAGGTGTCTGAAAAATTTAATCCATCAAAGTTTACACATTGCCAATTTTCTAGATCTCCGGTAGCTAATTTTTCTTTTACGAAATAATCCATAAAGCTATTGGCAGAAGCGTAAGCTGCAAAACCTAATCCGCCAAGAATTGAGGATAACGAAGATACTATTAAACTAAAATCTAGTTTTTTGTCTTTAAAGACTTCATTTAAAACCTTGACTCCTATTGTTTTGGCAAAAAACTGATCTTCAAAATCTTCTTTTGTCAAGTTTTCAATCAAATTGATCGAGGTTCCATGTATAACCCCAGCAGCATGCACAACTCCATTTATTGAGTTTACTTTTTCGATCTTTGAGATTAGTTCTTCAAAATTTGATTTATTAATAATATCACAAGAATAATACTCTACTTGTCCATTAAGTTTTTCGAGTTCTTGATATCTTTCAATTCTTGTTGCAACGCTACTATTTGCTTCTTTATTCGCCAACAATTTTGACCATTCGCTTCGATTTGGTAATTCAGTCCGCCCAGTAAGAATTACTTTTACACTAAATTTTTCTAATAGATATTTTGACAGTGTATATCCTAAGTTACCTAATCCCCCGGTAATTAAATATGTCCCTTGGTTCTTAAATACACTTTCTTTCTTACTAGTATCTACCTTTATCGGCTCATAAATCTGCGACCACCTGCTTCCATTTCTTAATGCAACACTTTTTCCAGGTTCTTTGTACAAAATTTCCTGAAATAATCGTTCTGCATCTTTTTTATTGTTATTTGAATTTAATGAGATATCTATATGACCAGTAACAACTCCTGAGTATTCCTGCGCAATTACCTTTAATAACCCGAGTTGCATTCCTTCTTCAGAATTTCCTTTTTCGTTTCCTGTAATTGAATGCAAATTATTGGTTATTACGATTAACTCTTTTTCTTCAAGATCAAAATGAGCATTAAAGCTTTTGATTATATTAAAAAGAGTAAAAAAGTTAGTTTCTTCAATTTTATAGTTTAAAGAAGTTTCAGCTTTTTTGTCTGATATTGACCAACCGTATAAAATTCTATTAGGATATATTTTGTTTTGATTTAAGCTAGCAAATAGCTCATTTATACTATCTGGATTTTCTGGATTTACAGAATATACAGAATTATCGATATAAAAGTCTTCTCCTTTAGAAACACAAATTACCGTTTCGTTATTTTCCTTTAGCTCTTTCAAAAGTGACTCCCCAACACCTAAATCATCAATAAATAACAAATTAGTTTTACTTTCAGGTTTCTCATTAGCCGAGACTAAAGATGTTTTTTTCCATGAAGGTTCATAGTATGTCGAAATATCATTTTCTTTAATAGTACCTGAGAGTTCTCTCATCATTTTATAAGCATCAACATTAGTTGGATATGCTACTTTATCAAATGAATATGTGGGTAAAGACAGTTTATGACGTACTTCATCTTTATAAAAAGTAGTCCAATCTGGTTCAACCCCTTCTTCCCAAATACTTCCTAAACTTGATAACAAATATTGTTGATCATTAATTTCTTCTGAAGCATGTCGCACTAAGTTTATAGCTTTTTGACTTTTCTTACGAGAAGAATTAGACTTTACTAATGAGCTTAGTACTCTTCCGGGTCCTACTTCAATGAACAAAGTCTCTTCTTTCTTGGTAAGGTTTTCTACACATTTCGAAAACCTAACTGTGCCCCTTAAGTGATTTACCCAATATTCCGGATTTAGAACTTGTGAGTCTGAAACTAATTCTCCGGTAAGATTTGAATAAAAAGCCTTTTGAGGTGATTTTAGCTGAATAGTGTTGATAATATTTCTAAACTCTTCTAAAATTTCATCCATCATGTGAGAGTGGAATGCATGCGATGTTCTCAATTCTTTACAAGAAAATTCTTTTTGCTCTAAGATTGCCTTAATTTTTGCAATCTCCTCATGACTCCCAGAAAGTACACATAGGTCCGAACTATTTACCGCTGCTAAAGAAATTGCATTATTTCGTAAAAGATAGGGTTGTAACTCTTCTTCAGATATAGATACACTAAGCATTGTTCCTCTAGATGCTTTTTGCATTAGCTCTCCTCTCTGTAATACTAAAAATAATGCATCCTCTAATGAAAATACGCCACTCAAACAAGCTGCAACATACTCTCCAATACTATGTCCAACCATAACTTCGGGGTGTATACCCCAAGAAATCAATAATTCTGCAAGAGCATACTCAATACTAAATAATAAAGGTTGTGCATTTTCTGTATTATTTATTTCGGTTTCATTTTCGGAAAATAAGATACTTTTTAGATCCTTATCTGTGAAACGCCCTAAAATCTCAAAGCTCTTATCCAAACTTTCTTTAAAAACTTCTTCACTATTATATAGATCAAGGCACATATTAGCATATTGAGAACCTTGCCCTGAAAACATAAAAACTACATTAGGTTTTCTCTTTTTTGAAATAGATTTATTAGTGTGCTCTATTTTTAGATTTGACAATGCATCAGCTACATTTTCTTTTCCTTTGCATACTATAGTCTTTCTGTATCCTAAAGACGCTCGTCCGGTCTGTAAAGTAGAAGCTATATCTGATAATTTTAATTCATTATCTTTTTTAATAAATTCTGAAAACCGTTGTATATTTCTTTCTAAAGCAGCAGTAGTTTTAGCAGAAAACGTTAGTAATTGATAATCTCTACTCGCTGAAGAAGGATCTATTTCTGGAGCTTCTTCAAGTATAACATGTGCATTTGTCCCTCCGATACCAAAAGAACTTACCCCTGCTCTTAAAGGATATTTATCATTTGTCCATTCTTTTAAAGTAGTATTAACATAAAATGGACTTTCTAAAAAGTTTATTTTAGGGTTAGGATTTTTAAAGTGCAGAGAAGGCGGAATTACCTTATTTTTTAAAGACATTGCAGTTTTTATAAAACCTGCAACACCTGCAGCAATATCCAAGTGACCAATATTTGACTTTACAGATCCAATAGCACAATATTTTTCTTCACTTTTACCATAAGAATGTGTTAGTGCTTCGACCTCGATTGGATCTCCCAACTTAGTAGCTGTTCCATGCGCTTCGATATAACTAATACTTTCAGGTTCTATCTTCCCCATACTCATGGCTTTATGGATAGCCTGTGATTGTCCATCAATACTTGGCGCAGTATATGCTATTTTATTAGATCCATCATTATTGATTCCACTCCCCTTTATTACAGCATATATATGATCTCCATCATTAATGGCATCAGATAATCTTTTTAATATGACTACTCCTACACCTTCTCCCCCAATTGTTCCATCTGCGTCTGCGTCGAAAGTTTTACAATGCCCGTCAGAAGAATCTATCATTCCCTCTTCATAAAAGTATCCTTTTTTAGAATGATTTTTAACTGTTACACCACCAGCGATAGCCATTTTACATTCGCGTAATAATAAACTCATACATGCTCTTTGAATGGCCACCAATGATGTAGAACATGCAGTATTAATGTGCATTGAAGGTCCTTGAAGATTCAAAAGATACGATACTCTAGAGCACATAAAAGTAATATCCCTTAGATGAAATGCATTAAAATTATTAACTGCATTATCCATATTAGATATCGAAGCATAGGTCAACCAATTTACATTAGATGAAGCTCCTGCAAAAAGTCCAATCTTGTCGGTATTGGTGGTAATATCATACCCAGCATCTTCTAATGCTTTCCAACAATTTTCATGAAACAATCTTGCTTGAGGATCCATCAATTTTGCTTCAGAAGGAGTGTATCCAAAAAACTCTGAATCAAAAAATTGTTTATCTTCTAAATAAGCATTAGCTTTTACATAAGAAGGGTTATTTATTGTATTGGTTGTTTCTCCTTCTTCTAAAAGTTCTTCATCAGTAAAAAAGTCTATTGACTCTACTCCGTTTTTGAGATTTTCCCAAAACTGGTCAATATTCTTTGCCCCTGGAAATTGCCCTGACATTCCTACAATGGCAATTTCTACACCGTTATATTTTTTCATATGAAATAAAGGTTATTCTTGTTCGATAAGATTAAACATACTTTCCATTTCTGAAACCTCGTCTTCAGCTACTTTTTTATAATCTTCTTCACTAGGTTTCGAACTGTTTTTATATGCAATTAATGATGCGATTGATGGATACCGGAACATTTCTGGTATAGAAACCTCCCAATCAAGTTTTTCTTTCATTAAGGAGTTTAGTTTCAATATTTTCAATGAATTTCCACCTAATTCAAAGAAACTCTTTTCTACACTAATTCGATTTATATGAATCTCTAAGACCTCTGACCAGATCTCTACCAACGATTCTTCTTCGCTATTAGATGGAGCTACAAAATCATTTTCATGAACCAATAAAGGATTGGGTAGTGCTTTTTTGTCAACTTTTCCATTTGGCGTAAGTGGCATTTCATCTAATTGTATAAAAAATGAAGGTTGCATATAACTAGGTAAGTAATCATACAAGTACGTTCTGATGTCATTAGAATCTAATACTTCTGATGCCATATAGAAAGCTGCCAAATATTTTTCTCCTTCTATATCATTACACACTACGACAGATTGCTGAATCAAATCATGGGTATTTAATTGTGATTCGATCTCTCCCAGTTCTATTCTATGTCCTCTTATTTTTACCTGGGCATCTTCTCTACCAATTAACTCTATAGTTCCATTGGCATTCCACTTCGCTATATCACCGGTATTATAGATGATATCGTCTTTCTTAAAAGGATTTTGTATAAATCTTTCATTTGTTAACTTATCATTTTTCCAATACCCTTTAGAAACTCCTTTACCACCAATGTAGAGTGTTCCAGGAACCCCTATAGGCACCATTTTCTTATTTTGATTTAGGATTAGGATTTGGGTATTAAGAATTGGAGTTCCTACGGTAACTTTTGTGTCTTTTTCTGAAAATTTATGTATCGATGACCAAACGGTAGTTTCTGTAGGTCCATACATATTATAAATATCTGAAGACATTTTTTCTTGTAATTGTTTAACCAGTATTTTAGGTACCGCTTCACCTCCAAGTAATAATGTTTGTAATGATTCTAAGAATTTTCCTGAACTCCCACCTTCTTGAGTCATTTTTATAAATGACGGTGTAGATTGCATCATTGTTATTGGTTGGTGAGCTTTATTCCCTTTTAAGGCAAATAACTGTTTTAGCTCCTCTAAATGAGTTAAACTTTCTAAAACTTTATCATTATCTACCCCAAAGTCAATCAAACATGCTATTTCATCAACACCAATCTTCTTTAGTTTTAAAACCAACTCGCTACATTTGCTTTTTGTACCAATCAGTGAGCTATTTTGGTAATATCGTTTGAATGCATTCTTTAATAAAACCTTCATTTCATCACCATCAATATCATCAGCATTTAATCCAGACTGTTCCATCAGCAATTTATCAACCCCTATTGAAGTTTTTAAATATTCGGTAAATGGCTCCTCAACAATACTTTCAACTTCTTCAATATCTTCACCAATAAAAGAATGCAGCATCACTGCTATTTTTCCTCCGCTTTCATCATAGCCATTTTCTACCCGAGCTTGTTTATATAGTTTGATTTTTTCTTCAAGATCATCGATGTTTTGTCCTAACAAATGTGTTAACAAATTAGCACCACTTGCTCCTGCACTTTTAAAGGTTTCTACATTACCACTTGAGGTTATCCAGATTGGCATTTCTTTTTGAATAGGTCTCGGAAAAACAGCTATATCTACTTCTTGTCCTAAACCGTTTTCTCTTTTAATAGATTCTCCTCTCCATAATTTTTTCATTACATCTACTTGCTCGTGCAAGATTTTGTGTCTCTCTTTATATGAATCTTTAGCTAATGAGAAATCATTAGGGTTCCAACCTGAAGCAAATGATAAGGATACCCGACCGTTAGACAGGTTATCAACTACAGACCATTCTTCTACAATACGTATGGGATCATGTAACGGAGCCACGATACTACCACTTCTAAGCTCGACTTGATTTGTAATCATAGCAAGTGCAGCACTGGTAATTGAAGGATTAGGGTATAAACCACCAAATTCGTGAAAATGTCGTTCGGGTGTCCAGACCGCATTAAATCCTGCTTTATCAGCAAATTTTGCAGACTCTAATAGTAAGTTATATTTATTAGCTTCCTTGTTGTTATAGCTAGAAAAGAAAAACAAACTAAAATCCATAGATAAATCCTCTCCAGCCACATATCTATCAAGACCAGATAAAGAAACATTAGAAGGGTGTATTACGATCTCTACTCCATTACATATCGTCCAAAAAAGTTCGAGAACAGAAATATCAAATGAGGTACTGGTTACTGCTAACATCGCATCTTTTTCTGTAGCTGGGATACGATCACTAATACCTGCTATAAAATTTACTACATTTTGATGTGTGATAACTACTCCTTTTGGTTTACCTGTCGATCCAGATGTATATATTAAATAACAGATATCATCAGGACTTATATGATTAGATGGATTGGTTTTCTTCTCATTTTCGGTTTGACTTAGATAAACAACTTTTTTATCTATTGTAACTTCGCTCTCTATTTCTTCATCGATCAACAATACTTTGGCACCACTATCTTGTAACACATATGATATTCGTTCTTTGGGATAGGCTGGATCAATTGGTAAATAAGCAGCTCCTGCTTTTAATATACCCAACAGACCTATTACTAAACTTTCAGAGCGATCCATCATAAAACCTACCACATCATTTTTTTCAATTTGACAAGAGTTCTTAAGATAATGAGCTAACTGATTTGATTTTTCATCGATATCTTGGTATGTTAATGTTTGCCCTTCATAAACAACTGCTATCTTGTTAGGTGTTTTTAATGCTTGCTTCTCAAATAAAGACACGACCGTTTCCTGTTCAGAAAAATCTTTTGTTGTAGTATTAAATTCTACTAAAAGTGTTTGTTTTTCTTTTTCTGGAAGTGCTTCTATATCATTAATCGCGATAACCGGATTAGAAGTAACTTCGGATATAATTTCATTGAAATATGAAATAAATCTTTGTATTGTTTCTTCTTTGAATAATTGAGTTGAATACTCAAATTGTAATTGAAGTTCATCGGTAGTTTCATAAACTTGCAAACTCAAGTTAAGTTTAGATACATTATGCTCTGGCTCATACGGTGTAACTTCTAAATTAGAAATTTCTAATGGTTCATTGTCAAAATTCTGATAAGCAAACATGACATCAAACAATGGATTATGATTGATATCCCTACCAAGTTCTAATGCATCAATTAATTCTTCATACGGGTATTCCTGATGATTAAATGCATCTAATACTTTAGATTTTACATTTGACAAAAATGTCGTAAAACTAAGATCTCCTTTTGGGAAATTTCTTAACGCCAGCATATTAATGAACACTCCAACAACAGATTCTATATCTGTATGTTGTCTTCCGGCAACAGGGCTTCCTATGGTTATATCTTCTTCATTAGTTAATTTACTTAGCAGAATATTAAATACCGAAAGTAATACTACATAAAGTGTGGTTTGTTCTTGCTTAGCTAGCCCTTTTAATGCATTAGTTTTTTTAGTATTTAAACTGAAATGTACTACTGCTCCTTCATTAGTATTGACAGCGGGTCTGGTATAATCTGATGGTAAGTTTAAGCTAGATTGCTTATTTTTAAATTCATCCAACCAATATTCTTTTTGCCTTTGTAATACAAGTTGTTGAGATTTTTCCATTTGCCACTCTACATAGTCTTTGTATTGTACAGAAAGTTTAGGTAATTTTTGCTTATCATACAAAGCCATAAATTCCTTGATTAGTATGCTTTCTGAAACACCATCAGTGATAATGTGATGCATATCTACAATAAGTACATGCTCTTCTTTCGAAATTTTAACTAATCCCACTCTAAGTAAGGAAGGTTCTTGCAGATTAAATGGTCTAATAAATTCTTTGATGGTAGTATTAAGCTTATTTTCTTCGCATTCGTAACATTCTAACTCAAAATTCACATTATCATGAACTTTTTGCACTGGATTAGCATCTTCCATAAGGAATGATGTTCTTAAAATTTCATGACGTTTTACGAGTTTTTGAAATGCATTCTTAATCCCACTCTTATTCAGCTTACCTTTAATTTTGACTATTTTAGGAATATTGTAGGTAATAGCTTCAGAATTAAATTCATGTAAAAAATAAAGTCGTTTTTGTGCAGACGACAATGGGTAAAACTCATTTTCGGAAGCTCTTTTTACTGGACTGTAGGCTGTTTCTTTGTTTAAACTATCAATGTATTTAGCCAAACTCTGAATTTCGAGGTTATCAAATGCCTCATTCATTGGCACTCTAACATTAAGCTCTTTCTGAATCTTATTTAACATTAACATCACCTTGATCGAATGACCTCCAAGCTCTAGGAAATTTTGGGTGACCCCAATTTCATCTTCGGCTAATCCTAATAGCTCAGACCAAATTTTTTGTAATACCTTTTCGGTTGTACTTACTGGTGCTATATATTCTTTCTTTGAAAGAATCTCTGGATAAGGCAATGCAGATTTATCAAGTTTACCATTAACCGTTAAAGGGATTTGCTCCATTTTCACAAAATAAGATGGTAGCATATAATCTGGTAATCTTTCTTGTAAGAATCGTTTTAAGTTGATTGATTCTATTTCTTCTTTAGCCGTATAATAAGCTACAACATATTTTTCGTCATCATTGTCTTTCGTTGCTACTGCACAGTCATCAATTTCTGTATATTTTGATAATTGATTTTCTATTTCTCCCAACTCAATACGATACGCGTTAATTTTTACCTGATCATCTTTTCGACCAGAAAAAACAATAGTACCATCCGGCATTCTTTTTGCAAAATCCCCTGTTTTGTACATCGTTGTACCAGGAACAAAAGGATTTTCAAGAAAACATTCTTTTGTTAATGTGTCATTGAACAAGTACCCTCTAGCTACCCCTTCTCCTGAGATGTATAATTCTCCCAGCATTCCGTTAGCTACTGGATTTAAAAAATCGTCTAGTATATAAATCTGGGTATTATTAATAGGCATACCTATAGAAACAGACGGACTTTTGTCTTTATTATTGTATTTATAGATCATACACCCTACAGTCGCTTCTGTAGGTCCGTACTCATTATATATTTCTATATTGTTATTAAATAATTCATGAATAGCTGTTGCCAAATTCATGGACAGCTCTTCTCCTCCAACGATAAATCTTTTTATGTTTGTCCCTTTTGCTATCTGGTTTTTTAATACAACACTTTCTTTTATAATTTTTAGATGAGACGGGGTTAGTTTTATAGTATCACAAAGATTTTCTTCTATGATTTTTTCTATTAGAACCGTAGTTTCATCCTCTTTATATACTACTATAGTATTTCCTGTAATTAACGGCGCAAAAATAGACGTAATCGTTAGGTCAAAAGAAATAGACGAGTATAAAGGCATAGTCGCTTTTTCTCCCTGGAAATAATAGTTTGCCGCCCAAAATGCATAATTAACTAATGCTTTGTCCTCTATCATTACTCCTTTAGGGTTTCCTGTAGATCCCGAAGTATAAATTATATAGGCCAGATCGGTATTCTTTCTTTCTTTATTCTTCTTAGGTTTTTGGGCCTTTATCTTCTTTTGTTCTTTGTTTAAATTCAAAATAGACAGATCCTTTTCTGTAGAAAGTTTGTGCTCTCCTCTAACAACCAGGGTATTAATTTTAGAATCAGTAATAATTCTTTTGATTCTTTCTTCTGGATAGTTTAGATCTATAGGCACATACGTGGCACCTGCCTTTAAAACTCCCAATATTGCAGGAATTAAATAGTGCTCTCTTTCTAACATTATCCCAATCAAATCACCTGGTTTGGTCCCATATTGATTCGCTAAATACGTTGCAAATTTATTGGCCTCATCATTTAGTTCCTTGAAGGTCATGTTTTGATTTGCAGTTTGCAGTGCTACATGATCGGGTGTTTTTCTAGCCTGCTCTTCGAACAAAGCGGTTATGGTCGACTCACTCGGAAAATCAGCATTTGTCTTATTAAACTCATACAGATACTGATTCTTCTCTACTTCTGATAGCAAGTTAATATCAAAGAGATTGATCCCTTTGAGATTCAATTTAGACTGTTCCAATGTTTTCTTTATTAAATGTTAATAATTGATTTTTGAGCTTAGAGTGAGTTAAACAACTTCAACTTCGCTAGGCAATAAGACTTGAAGAATCACATGATTCAAATGTGCTAATATGTTTTGTACTGTAGTTCTATCGTACACATTAGCATTATATTCGATTTTAATTTCAATTTCATCATTTGGTACAACTACCAAAGACAGATCGTAATTTGATTGCACAAACATTTCGACATTTTTCACTAAAAAGTCCGTTTTATCGGTGCTCGTTCCCTGATCTTCTAAAACCGGGTAATTTTCTACAATAACTATATGATCAAATAGCTCTCTTCCTAAAGTACTATAGGTTTGAATTTCTGACAGAGGATGGTATTGATGCTGTTCTTTTTCCAGTGCATTTTCTTGCAATTGTTTCAATACATCTCCCAAATCTTCTCCATCATTATACTTAATCCTTACAGGAATAGTATTGATGAACAATCCTATCATACTTTCTATTCCTTCGATCTCGGTAGGTCTTCCTGAAACAACAGCTCCAAATACGACTTCGTTAACATTATTATACTTGGCTAATAACATTCCCCAGGCACATTGAATGATTGTATTAATGGTTACACCATATTCTACAGTTAGTTGTTGCAAAAGATCAGTTTCGCTTTTTTCAATTTTCAAATGTTCAATGGCTAAATCATAATCCTCATCTTTACCAGAACTTAGATTGGTTTTTGGCATTGACACTGGTTGATGATAACCTTCTAAGTAATTTTCCCAATAGCTCTTCGAGATTTGTTTATCCCTGTTTTCCAGCCATTCTATGTAGTTATAATATGAATTAACAAAAGGCAACTCTACTTTTAATCCTTTTTTTCTACTTGAGTACATTTCTCTAAACTCAGATAAAATAGTAGCTGTACACCAACCATCCATTAGTATATGGTGATAGTTCCAGATAAGCGTATATTTTTCTTCATCCGTACGCAATACTGTTAACCTCATGAGCAGATCTTTACTAAGATTGAAGTTGTTATGGCTTTGATTTTCTTTACACCTATCAACCTCTTTTATAATACTATCTGCTGATACTTCGCGTAACAGATCTCTATATTGTACATTTGATTTTCTTTCTTTTAGAACTATTTGTATTGGTCTTTCATAGCCTTCATGAAGAAAAACAGTACGTAAAACTTCATGTCTGGCTATTAATTCATCCATGCTTTCTTTAACAGCTTCAATATCTAATTCTCCATGAATTTCGAACGTCATTTGTCCGAGATAACTTTCTGAGTCCGGGTTCATCAAATAATGAAACAACATCCCTTCTTGCATTGGAGATAGTGGATAAATATTTTGAATATCAAAACTCTCCGAAATATCATCTAGCTGATTAAAAGAAAGCTCTTTATAAGTAAAATCTGATGGGGAAAATTCTTTTTTACTATAGTTAACACAAAACGTAATAAGCTTTTCTAAGTTTGTTTTTAATAAATTTATTACAGCTTGTATGGTATCTTGATTATACTGCTTGCTACTATACATGATACTCATAGTAAGCTTTCCTTCTGTAATAATACCTGCGAGATCCCAATCATAATCTCTTTGCTTATTTGGTGATATCTCATCTCCTTTATCTTCTTTTCCAATAGTAAAAGAGCTATTTTCTATATCTGAATCAAACTGACCGAGATAGTTAAAGCTTATCTGCGTATTGTTTTGGGTATCAATACCATTTTCTGTGAAGTATTTGTAAATTAAATAATCAATTCCTTTGTTAGGAATTTTACGTAGTTTTTCTTTTACTTCTTTTACGACACTGCTTAAGTTATTAGGATCTATTTTTTCTGTCTGCAGTAAAACCGGATAAAAACTTGTAAACCAACCAACTGTGCGACTTATATTTTCATCCTGTCCTAAATTTTCTCTCCCATGACTTTCTAAATCAATGAGAACATCGTTGGTATTAAAAAACTCGCTATACGTCCACAAAAATGCGGTTAATAAAATATCATTTATCTGAGTTCCAAACGGGAAATGAACGTCGGATAATAGTTTTGATGTAATTTCTTCGTCTAATTGAAATTGCTCAACAGCTTTATACTTAAATATATTCTCTCCGTCTGGATTATCTCTTTTTAATACAGAATGTGATCTTTGTAACTCTTGTTTCCAATACGTTTTTGCAGATTCCATTCTAGTACTCTTAGAATAGTTTAATAACTTATTGGTCCAACTTTTAAAAGAATCTGTTTTTAAAGGTAATTTAAGAGCTTCTTTATTTTTTATTTGTTGGTATAATGTTTCAATATCTTCGAATAAAATGCGCCAAGAAACTCCGTCGACTGCTAAATGATGTATTACAATCAACAAACGACTCCCTTTATCCATTTTAAATAATCCTAAATGCATTAAAGGGCCGGTATGTATATTAATACCTGACTGTATTTTTCTACTTTCAGATAACATAACCGCCGAAGCATCTTTGGCGCCTCTTAAATCAAAAACATGTAACGAAACCGGAGATTCATCAGTGTCTAAATAACAAGATGTTGGTTCTTCGGTATTTTCTTTATAAACTGTTCTTAAAACATCATGGTGTTCTTGAATCTTTTCGAAAATTATTTTGACCTCTTCTTCTGTAATACTATCAAAATCAAGCAATACAGATTGATTAAAGTGATTTCTCTCTGTAGAATTGTTTTCAAAAAACCAGTGCTGAATTGGACTCAATATCGCGTCACCAGTAACTGATGATTGATCTGATTGTTTTTGCGTTTCTGTAATTTTTGTTGCTAGAGTTCTAATATCTCTAGAGGTTAGAATATCTTTTACAGAAACTTCATATCCTAATGATCTTAACCTTGAACTTATCTGTATAGATTTAATAGAATCTCCACCTATGAGAAAGAAATTATCAAGTACACCTATGTTTTTAGCCCCTAATACCTTACTCCACACTTCCACTAATATTTCTTCTTCAGGTGTTATAGCAGATGCATATTCTGAAGTATCCTCTGCAGGTTCTGGCATTAATCTTTTATTAAGTTTACCATTTAAGGTATACGGAAACTTTTCCATTCTAATGAAATATGAAGGAATCATGTAATCCGGCACCCGCTGAGATAAGAAATCCCGTAATTCATTTGCACTTATGTCTATTTCAGAAATATAATAGGCTGCTAGGTATTTTTGTCCTGATTTTTCTTTAATGATAACAGCAGACTGACTTACATTTTCATGAACAGTAATATGATTACTAATTTCTCCAGGCTCAACTCTAAATCCTCTTATTTTGATTTGATCGTCCTTCCTTCCTTCTATTTCAATAGTTCCATCTGAAAGCCACCTACCAACATCTCCGGTTTTATACATTTTTTCGTAGGTGCCAAATGGATTTACTATGAATTTTTCATTAGTTAAGTCACTATTATTAATATACCCTTTAGCAATTCCTTTTCCTGCAATATGTATTTCTCCTTTTACTCCTATCGGCAGTATATTAGATTTATTATCAAGAATATATATTGCCGTATTCCATATTGGTTTTCCTATATTGGAAGCTGAATCAATATCCAGTGTCAAATTATGTGTTGACCCTATTGTGGTCTCTGTTGGTCCATACTGATTTTCAAGACTTATTGACGGCAATATCTTTTTACTTTTTTGAATTAAATTAAGACCTGACTTTTCTCCTGCTAAAACAACAAATCGAATTTCATTCTCAAGTTGTTGTAACTTTATTTCATCTAGTATTTCGTTATATAAACCTGGGAGAATTGCAAAATTAGTAACCCTTTTAGTATCAATCTGTTTTACAATGTGTTGCACATCTAATTTTAATTCTCGAGGCACTGTAATCATTGCACCTCCCGATAATATAGCCTGATAAAAGTTAGACCCAAAACCATCAAAATGATATGACACTAACTGCAACGTTACGTCTTCATGAGTTAAATTATGGTAGTCTATCCCCCAAAGTGCATAATTTACTATTCCTTTGTGTCTGATTTCTACTCCTTTAGGCTTTCCGGTAGTACCGGATGTATAAATTGCATATAATAAATCATTTGTATTTATACTAAGAGGATCAATAGGAGCTTTCTCTTCCTGATTAATTTCACCTACAACAACAATTTTTTCTTCTTCAATGATTATTGAGCTCTCATCGAATTGATTGTAAATCTCTTCTTGCACAAGTAATAGACTTGCACCACAATCAGACAAAATATATTGTTTTCTATCATTAGGATCTTCAGCGGATAAGGGAACATAAGCGTAACCAGATTTCACCACTCCTAGTAAGCATGCTACCATTTCAATAGAATGATTAAAAAGTAATCCTATTTTATGATCAGAGCCAGAAAGTTGGTCATGAATTAGCTTAGCTATGGCATTTGCTTTTCTATCTAACTCTAAATAAGTGATTTGTTCATCATCATGAATTAAGGCAATATTATCAGGATATTTAGTTACTTGTTCTGCAAATAATTCAGCTACACTTTTTTCTACATCATTTACCTTTGTATCATTAAAATCTAGCACTATTTTTTGTTTCTCTTCTATCGGTAAAATATCAATATCTGAAAGTAACGCCTCTTGATTATTAATAATGGAAGTCACAATACTCTTGAAGTAAGAAACAAATCGTTGAACAGTTTCTCTGGTAAATAGTTCTGTAGAAAAAATAAGCCTTAAGAATAATTGATCCGCATCATCAACCGCCAAAAGTGTCATATCAAACCTAGAAGAAGTGTGATTAAACTGTTCGGGCTTGAAAACCAAACCTTCAGTTTCATTTTTAGCCTCTTCGTAATTTTGATATACAAACATTACATCAAAGAGAGGGTTTCTACTATTGTCTCTGGCTATCTTAAGCTCAGTAACCAACTCTTCAAACGGATAAGATTGATGTTGTAAACAGTCTAATGTTTTTCCTTTTACCTCAGACAAAAACTCTTTAAAAGATTTTTGTCCTTCTGGATAATTACGTAAACATAATGTATTGACGAACATACCTATCAGATTTTCTAGGTCTGCATGTTGTCTACCTGCAACAGGAGTTCCGATTACTATATCTTCTTGACTTGATAACTTACTAAGTAATACATTAATAACGGCAACTAAAACTGTATATATAGTCGTTCCATCGGCTGCGGCAATACTCTTTAATTTTTTAGTTTCTTCTTGTCCAATTTCAAAACGAACTACATCACCTTCATTATTCCTTTGAACTGGTCTAGTAAAATCTATAGGCAATTCTAAAGGCTCTAATTCTCCTGAAAACTCCTTCAACCAAAAAGTTTTCTCTTTGTCCGCTAACACTTTTTGTTCTTCACTATTTTGCCATTCGGCGTAATCTTTATACTGTAGTTTTAAGGGTTCTATACTTTCTTCATTCATTAACTTGTTGAACTCTTCACGTATTATAAATCTTGAAGCTCCGTCCATTACAATATGGTGAGAATCCATAATTAGTAAGTGCTCTGTTGGGCTTTTTTCTAATAAACCAACTCTCAATAATGGTTCCTTTTCATTTCTTAAATCAAAGGGAGTAATAAAAGAGTCTACAAATTCATTTATTTTATGTTCAGAAAGCTTTGATAATGTAAGTTGAAAATCAAAATCATCTGATACTTTTTGTTTTAATTCACCAGTATCAAACAGGTATGAAGTTCGCAAACTTTCATGTCTTTCGATAATTTGCTTAAAGGCTTTTTCAACTTTATTTTTATCCAATTCTCCAATGATCCATAATATTTCCGTTTCATTATACAATGTACTATCTACATCTAATTCCTGTAACAGAAACATTCTGTTCTGTTCAGAGGATACCGTATAATATTCTTTCGAAGATGCCTTAGGAATATTTATGGTTTCTGCTTCCACACCAGACTCTAACGCACTATCTAACAGCTCCTTGATTGTTGGGTTTTGATAAATATCATTGATAGTCAGATTCAAACCTAATTGGTTTATTCTAGCAACTAAATTCATAGCCTTTAAAGAATCTCCTCCTAGTTCAAAAAAGTTATCTGTGAGGCTAAGTTCTTTTCCAAAAAAGTTCGAATATTCATTTAGAATAGCATTTTCTAAGCTATCTACTACTTCTATACTTGTTTGCTCCTCACCTTCTGATTTTGCCTGAGCGTTTTGAAATTCTTTTAATCTATTTCGTTGAAATTGAATCTCATCTTCCAATTTTTCAGGAAATATGCTGAATGTAGTCTCTTTACTGTTAAGACATCTGAAAAAAGTTTCTACTCCTTTATCTGGAGAAATAGCATGGCTAATTCTAGAATTAATTTCGTCAATATCTTCAATCTGATCTTGTTCTATTATTGAATTAAAGGTCAATCCAATATCATACCAGTCACACCAATTTATTGTAAATGCATGAATACCCCATTGCTTCTTCGCGTAATGTGAGTAGCTTTCTAAAAACTCATTACCAGCATTATATCCTACTTGTCCAAACTTTATTTGATAAATAACATTTCCGATGGATGAAAATAAAGCAAGAAAATCCAGGTTTGAGAACTCCATATATTTCTCAAACAATAAAATCCCATGAACTTTTGAAGTACTATACTTTATCAAATCATTCTTCGATCTATTGAGTATAATCCCACCATAGTCAACCTCTCCCGCTGCCCAAATCAAACCTTTAATTTGTTCATTGTTCTTTTGTTTATCTTCTAAGAACGATTTTACGCCAGATTCATTGGCAACATCTAACTGGTGTAATTCAATGGTAGACCCTTCATTTTCAATTTCCTGAATTTTTCTAATCTTTTTTACAATTTCATTGCTTTCATCATGAGTGCTGATCCATTTTGACCAAGCCTCTTTTCTTGGAAAATCTTTACGATGTACCAAAATGAATTTTCCATTAATTTTAGAACTCATTTCAGCAACTATGGATAGCCCTATTCCTCCTGTTCCTCCGACAATGAGATAGGTTCCTCCGTCAACGAGTTGGGTGTTTGATACCGTTTTTTCGTTTGCTACTAATGAGGTTATATCTCTAGTCCAACGTTCTGCATACCTATAAGCGACAAGGGCATCATCTGTTTTGTAAAACATTTCATTGATTACCTTTTCTGCATAGTCTAAATGTTCAGTATCATAAACAAATGGATATGGAATATCTACTACTTTACATCGTAGTGTATTCATCTCAGAAGGAATAATTTTTGCTGGTGAAAGTACCAACGCTTTCAAAGGATCTACAAAATCTGTAGGCATTACATTGGCTAAATGATTACCAAGTACCGTAATCTTCACCTCCTCATTAGGTTGATAGTTCGCAAGGGCCTTTGAAATATACGATATCCCAAGATAATTTTCTCCTAACCCTTTATCAATTTCGTTATAATTAGGGGAGGTATATTTTTCAGATAGCGGTACACCATAAATGATTTCATTTGCATTGAAATCTATATTTCTAAGTGCATCCCACAATTGTTCTACCTGATCTAAAGCAGATATATTAATTTCAAATAATCCTTCGTTAATCTTCTTGAATTGTTCTCCAAGTTTAACCTCAATTACACCTTGTTGCTTTTCCTTTAACGTTTCAATAATAGCGTGACTAAAGGTTTCATTTCCACTAAAAATCAGAAAATTTCTCTTTTGACCCTCTAGTTCTTCGGCTGTATTCGGAAGAGTAGAACGCTTCCAATTATAGGTATTGATTAATTCGTTAGGATGCTCACTGAATTCATCGATGTTTGAGGACGATGTTGAGTTTAGTAGTCTTTCGAAATTAAAATCAGTAGTATATTCTTTTCTTTCAAAAGCATAGGTCGGCAATGAAATTTTACACCTTTGTTCTTCTCCATAGAATTGCTCCCAGTCGATTTCTATTCCAAATTCCCAAAGTTCCCCTATTTTCTCAAGGAAGTATTGTTGATCATCGATATTGTACTTTATATGTCTTACTGTATTTACTGTACGATGGTTATCTGTTTTATGCTCATTTTCATTCACATAATTACTCAATACGCTTCCTGGTCCTACTTCTATAAAGCAAGCGTCACCTTGAGATAATAAAGTATCTACTCCTTGTTTAAAATTGACTGTACCTCTAAGATGTTTTGTCCAATAGGACGGTTCCTTAACCTCATGACCATTAACAAAATCTCCTGATAGATTAGATACGAATGGGATTTTAGGAGACTTTATTGTAACTTGTTTTAGTTCTTCTTCGAATTCATTCAATACATTATCCATCATTCTAGAATGAAATGCATGCGACGTATGTAACTTTTTGGACTGAATACCCTCGTCATCTAGGAAACCTTTAAATGCATCGATATCCTCAATCGTCCCTGAAACAACAACGGCACTGTCACTGTTTACCACTGCTAAATCAATAGTATCGTAAGTTTTTAGATATGAGTTAACTTTATCGCTACTGGAACTGATACTGAGCATTGCACCTTTACTTACTTTACTCATTAACAATCCTCTTTTTATAACCAATCGAATGGCATCTTCCAATTCGAAAACACCACTCAAACATGCTGCCGTATATTCTCCGATACTATGACCAATCATATAATCTGGGGTTACTCCCCACTTGGACAATTGTTTTGCTAATGCGTATTCTACAAAAAACAAAAGAGGTTGTGCATATTCCGTTTGATTAATCTTTTTGGAAGCTTCATTTGAAAATAATATTGAATGCAAATCTGCTGTTGTATACTTTTTAGCTAGTTCTAAACAAGTATCTATTTCTTCACGAAATGTTTCTTCTGAAGAATATAGATCTGCACACATGTTAACATATTGCATTCCTTGTCCAGGAAACATAAATACAACATGTTGTAATTCTTCTTGGTGGTTAGAAGAGACTGGTTGCATTAAAGACAAGGCCTCTAATTGTTTTAAAGTACTACTTGTATTTTCACAAACAATGGCCTTTCTATACTTAAATCGTTCCCTTCCTGTCTGTAATGTATATGCTGTATCTGCTAAGTTTATCTGTTGATTTTCTTCAATAAATTTTTTAAGTTTTGCTACATTACCTTGAAATCCAGAAACAGTTTTAGCAGACAATGGTAATAAGTGATTCTTTCTTTTTTGTTTGAAAGTTTCTTTAGCAGGTGCTTCCTGAAGCACTAAGTGGGCGTTTGTCCCTCCAATACCAAAAGAACTTACACCTGCTCTCAAAAGATCTGATGAGCTTCCCCAATTTGTCAATTGATCGTTTACAAAGAAAGGACCTTGCGAAAAACTAATAGCTGGGTTTTGTTCTGTATAATGTAAACTAGGAGGTAATTCTCTATGTTTTAGAGCAAGCACTGTTTTTATAAATCCTGCAACACCTGCTGCCGCATCTAAATGTCCGATATTAGACTTTACCGACCCTATTGCGCACCCTTTTTTATTATTCTTCCCAAAGGCAGTATTCAATGCTTCGATTTCTATAGGATCTCCTAATGAAGTTGCTGTTCCGTGAGCTTCCACATAACTTATAGTATCAGCATCTACTCGTGCCATAGTATGGGCTTTCTTAATTACCTCAACCTGTCCGCGAACACTAGGAGCTGTGTATCCCACCTTAGCACTTCCATCATTATTAATGGCAGTACCTTTTATAATTGCATGAATATTATCTTTATCTCGAATTGCATCTTTTAGTCTTTTTAATACAACCACTCCAACTCCTTCTCCTCCTACAGTACCACTAGATTGAGCATCGAATGGTCTACATGTACCATCTTTTGAGTGTATCATCCCTTCTTGAAATACATATCCTTTTTTGGAATAATGTCTAACATTTACCCCTCCTACTAATACCATATTACATTCTCCAAGTAATAAACTATTGCACCCTTCGTGGATAGCCACTAATGAAGAAGAACATGCGGTTTGCAGAAATATCGCAGGACCTTTAAGGTCGAATTTATATGAAATTCTAGAACTTAAAAAAGTAGCATCTATTAAATGAGAAGATGTAAAGCCATCTACAAATTCATTCTTATTGGTATTTTGCGATGCGCGCAACATCCATGGAATATTAGGGTATCCAGCAGAAAACACTCCTATTTTAAGCTTTGGGTTTTTTGATGTATACCCGCTGTCTTCTAGGGCTTCCCAGCAACACTCATGATAAAGTCTTACTTGTGGATCCATTAACTCTGCTTCATGAGGGGTATATCCAAAAAACTCTGAATCAAAATATTTCTTATTTTTTAAATATGCATTTGCCTTTACATATGAGGATTGCTTTACTAGCGACTCTTCATCCTCTTTTAAAGCCTCTTCTTCAGTAAATTGACTAATGCTATTTTTGCCCTTTTTTAAATTTTTCCAGAACTCTTCTATAGTATCAGCTTCTGGAAATTTGCATGACATACCGACAACGGCAATTTCTAATCCTGTGTATTTTACCATGGCTTCTTTTAATTTTGATTTAATAAGTTTAGGGTATCATTCATAATGTGTAAATGTTCTTCTGCGCCCTCTTTTTCTTTTGTATTGAGGACTTGTTTATCATTTACCAAACGGTCCACAAAATGCGCTAACATTATTATTTTTGGTGAATCAAAAACCTGAGAAACGGTAACTTCTATATTAAAAACAGAACTAATCTTATCTGCCATTATCATCAATTTCAATGAATTCCCTCCTATATCAAAGAAATTGCTGTGTATTCCAATTTTTTCTTTAGAAAGCCCTAATATCTCAGACCAAATATTCACTAATTCTTTCTGAATTTCATTTTTAGGTTTTGATATAGATTCTACGTTATCCAATTGAGGTTTTGGTAACGCTTTAGTATCTAATTTCCCATTAGAAGTTAATGGTATCTCATCAAGTTTTATGAAAAACGAAGGCACCATATATTCTGGAAGTTTTCCAAAAACAAACCCTCTAAGTTCTTCAACATCTATAGTTTCATTTGATTTATAGTAGGCAATGATATATTTATCATCAGACCATTCTTTCAATGCTACTACTACTTCATCTACTTTCGAATGCGTTAATAATTTACTTTCTATTTCTCCTAATTCTATTCTGTACCCGCGTAATTGAACCTGCTTATCAATTCTCCCTTTATACTCCAATTCTCCCGAATTCAATAAGACTGCCAAATCTCCAGACTTATATAACTTTTCACTAGGATTGTATGGGTTCTGAATGAATTTTTGATTCGTTAATTCTTCTTTATTCAAATACCCCCTAGCTAATCCGCTTCCTCCTATATAAAGTTCTCCCGCTACTCCTCTTGGCACTACATTTTTATACTCATCTAATAAGATTGTAGATAACGTAGGGATAGGAACCCCTATATTACTTATGTTGTTTTCAATTTCGTAATCTGTAATTTCCTTATAGGTAGCATACACCGTTGTCTCTGTCGGCCCGTACATATTTATCAATTTAATACCGGGATATTTTGCTTTCCATTTTTTTAACTTTCGAGGGTTTAACTCCTCTCCTGCAAGTATTACATGACTTAATTCCGTCAACAATTCTTCACTAACTAATTCTGCTTGAATCAAATTATAAAAAGAACTTGGTGTTTGATTTAACATCGTAACTTTTTCTTTCTTCAATATATCTAGATAAGCTTTTGAATCCCTGGCAATAGATTGAGGTATTACGATTAATTTTCCTCCAAATAATAGTGATCCAAATATTTCCCAAACACTGACATCAAAACAGTGACTATGAAACAAAGTCCAGATATCATTGGAAGTAAAATCATATAATGGATTTTCATTAAAAAGTAATCGAACTACATTTCGATGCTCTATCATTACCCCTTTTGGATTTCCCGTTGTCCCTGAAGTATAAATGATGTAACATAGATCCGAAGAACTTCTTACATTATTAATTTCAAGTTCTTGAAGGGTTAATGTTCTCTCAAATGCTTCTTCAATATTGATTACCCTTACTCCTTCTACTGTTTCGGTTACTTCACCAGAGGCTGTAGTGGTTAATATTATAGACGATCCACTATCTCGAATAATATATTCTTTCCTGTCTTTTGGGTAATTGATATCAATAGGCAAATAAGCTCCTCCTGCCTTTAACACTCCTAAAATGCCGACAATTAAATCAATAGACTTATCCATGTATAGACCTACAACACAATCACTTTTAACGCCTAAATCGCTCAATAAACATGCTACTTGACTACTTTTTTCATGAAGCTTTTTGTAGCTAATTGATTCATCTCCATACTTAATCGCTATGTTATCCGGATGCTCTTGTACCTGTTTTAAAAATAGATCAACGAGCGTTTCATTTTTAGGATACTTTATTTGAGTTTTGTTTGATTCATTAAGTAAATTGGTTCTTTCCTGATCGCTCACCAATTTTAATTTAGTGATCGGCATGTTTACATCATTAATTAATTGCTCTATGATGTTTTCGAAATGAGAAAGAACTTCCTTAATTATTACATTACTATAAATATTTTGATTGTAATCAACCTGTACTTTGATAACTTCTCCAGGAATGATAATTACATTCAGATCATAATTCGTTTGCTCATGAACCTCAATTTCCTCTACCGAAAATCCATAATTGGGATCGTCCACTCCTTGAATTCCATTAGAAATAGGATAGTTTTCAAAAACCATGATATGATCAAACAATCTATTCCCTAAAGGTGTCTGTTCTTGGATTTCTAATAGAGATGACTCATGATGAGCTTGTACTTCGAAAGCTTTTTCTTGGCTTTTTCTCAATATTGAGGCTATAGTATCTTGCTCCGTATACGCAATCCTTACGGGAAGGATTTTGATAAAGAGTCCCACAATACTATCTACTCCTTCTATTTCAGAATTTCTTCCCGAAACGACATTACCAAATATGATATCACTTGTATGGTTATACTTGGATAGCAAAATTCCCCAAGCTGCCTGAAAGATAGTACTCAAGGTTACTGCACATTTCTTTGATAACTGCTGTATTGCTTGAGTATTTTCTTTATTCAACGAAAATGAGTGACTTTGCAAATCATAAGTTTCCTCTTTTGTGTTATTGTTTTTTGGAATGGAAATTGTTTTCTCGTAATTCTCCAAATACTTAAACCAATAGCTTTTTGATTCTTGTTGATCTCTTTGTTGAAGCCACTTTATATACTCAGAATATTTAGGTACTCCTTCTAACTTTAATGGTATATTCTTGCTAAATCCAACATATAGTTTCTGAAAATCATTCCATAATAGAGTAGTACACCAACCATCCATAGCAATATGATGGTTTGACCAAATCATTCGGTATTCTTCTTCTTTTACTTTTAGAAGGGTAACGCGCATTAGCACATCCTTTAACAAATTGAAGCGTTTGACTCTATCCTTTTGGATGTAGGTATCGACAACTTCTTGTATAGATTGAGTGTTGCACGCTTCTTGAACATCAATATAATCGACATCTATATCTCTTTCTTTTAGTACAATTTGCAAAGGATATTCTAGGTTCTCATGCTTATATACTGTTCTAAAAACCTCATAACGATCGACTAAAGCTTGCATACTTTTTTTGATTGCATCAACATTTACAGCTCCCTGAAGTGTCAATACCTTTTGATCAAAATAAACTTTAGAAGTAGGCTCCAAAATGGAATGAAATAGCATTCCTTCTTGGGTTGGTGCCAATTTATAAATATCTTCTATCTCTAAATTAGATTGAATTTGATCTAAATCATCAATAGACAATTCATTGTACGTTAAATCTGAAGGAGTTAACGTTACCTCATTATGCTGACAACAGTGAGTGATAACATCGTGTAGGCTTTCTTTGAATAATTCTATAAAAGAAACTATGGTTTCTTTTTGATACTGTTGTGTACTATAAACCAGTTCTAATTTTAGTTTTTCATCAGAAACCCATCCTATAACATTCCAATCATAGGGTTGTTCCATATTTAGAGAAATCTCATCTCCTTTACTCTCTTTCAGCATGTGAAAATTTTCATATGCCGACTCAAATTGTCCTAAATAGTTGAAACTAATACCTGCGTTACTTTTTTCCTCTAAAGGAAGTACATCGGTGTACTGAGTCATCAAATAATCTACCCCTTTATTTGGGACGGTTCTTAACCTTTCTTTTACATTTCTTATCACATCCGAAATATCTTCACCTCTTTTCTCTAACAAAACCGGATAGATACTTGTAAACCAACCTAACGTACGACCTACATTAATTCCTGGAACAATTTCTTCTCTTCCATGTCCTTCTAAATCAACCCATATATCATTGACGTCAAATTTCTTGCTTACGGCTAATAAAAATGCCGACATTAAGAGTTCATTTATTTGTGTTCCATATGCAGCATGTGCTTGCGTTAGTAATTGCTTTGTCTCAAGTTCATTTAATTCTAATATCTCGCTACCATGGTTCTTATAGATATTAAGGCCATCAGGAAAATCTCTTTTAATTATTGAGTTTTCTTTTTCTAAATGAGTTTCCCAATATGATTTGCCTTTTTGATAGCTTTCACTATTCGTATATTTTTTGAGTGCTTGTGACCAATTTTTAAAAGAATCTGTCTTTAAAGGAAGTTTAACAGGACTATTATCTATGATTTGGCCATATAAGGTATCTATATCTTCCAATAAAATTCGCCATGAAATTCCATCTATAACTAAATGATGTATCACGATGAGCAAGCGACTTCCAGTTTTAGTCTGAAATAACCCTAATTTTAGTAAAGGGCCATTAGCTAAATCTATCTGAGATTGTAAATCATTAGCATGATAAAGGATCGTCTCCTCTGGGTTTTCTATTGGCGTTAAATCATATTCCTTTATATCAACCTTTATTGTATCCTCTTGATTTTGTTGATGGATATTTTCTCCCTCTTTCTTAAAAACCATACGAAGGGCATCGTGATGAGTAAGAATTTCAGAAAATATTTTTTGAACCGTTTGTACTGTTACTTTTGAATCAAAACTCAGTACAGACGATTGATTAAAATGATGTTGATCTGTTTCAGATTTATCGAAAAACCATTGCTGAATTGGGCTTAATACAACTTCACCAGTAACTGTCGATTGATCTATCGGAGTTGTTAAAGGTTTAGTTACAGAAGCTAACGCTTTAATTGTTGGATTTCTAAAAATATCCTGAACTGATACCTCAAAACCATCAGCTCTCATTTTTGAACTTATTTGAATTGATTTTATTGAATCCCCCCCAATCAAAAAATAATTATCTGTAGTACTGATTACAGGAACTTTCAACACATCGGACCAATGCTTAACCAATAATTTTTCTATGGTAGTCGAAGGTGCGTGATAATCATCAACTACTAAGGAATCTGCCTCAGGTAATTTCTTATAGTCTAGTTTTCCATTTGAGGTTAGGGGTAATGCTTCTAGTTTTATGTAATACATAGGAAGCATATATGTAGGGAGTTTATCTTCTACATATTTTTTTAAACTATCGATAGCAATTTCGCTATCTGACAAATAATATGCTACCAGTATCTTGTTATTATCTTTTTCCTTAACTGCTACTACCGATTCTTTAATTTTGGGATATGTAGAAAGAGTATTCTCAATTTCTTTTAGTTCGATTCTATAACCCGATATTTTTATCTGCTCATCTATTCTGCCATTAAAAAGGATATGATTGCCTTTCTCCCTAATGGCATAATCTCCTGTTTTATACATCTTTTTACCAGGGTTAAAGGGATTTTCGATAAATCGTTCCTGGGTTAAATCCTTTCTACCCAAGTATCCTCTTGCTAATCCTTCTCCTGCTATATATAATTCTCCTTTTACCCCAACCGGAACAGGGTTCATATTAGGATCCAGAATATAAACCTGAGTATTATTAATAGGGTTTCCTAGTGATACCGACCCTGTGTTTAGAGAAGTATCAAAATCATAAATCATACAACCAACGGTTGCTTCTGTAGGCCCATATTCGTTATAAATCGTTACATCACCGTTGAATTTTTCTATAATATCTTTAGCCAGATGATATTCTAATTCTTCTCCTCCTACAATTAGCTTTCGAATAGTACTTGTAGCTGCATCAAACAGATCATTATCTCTGATTATTTTTAAGTGTGAAGGAGTTAACTTAACGATGTTAATTCTATTATCCTTAAGTACTGCATCAATTGGAAGTCGATTAGTTTCATCTTTATAAACGATAATAGTATTTCCTGTTATTAATGGTGTAAAAATCGATGTAACTGTTAAGTCAAAGGAAATAGAAGAATATAATGGAAAAGTGAGCTCTTCTTCCTTCACATAATAAGTTGCAGCCCAGTAAATATAATTTAGCAAAGTAGCATGCTCTATCATAACTCCTTTTGGAGTTCCAGTAGATCCAGATGTAAAAATTACGTAAGCCAGGTCATCTTTTAGAGTATTTTCTTGCGATAAAACATTTATTTCTGGAAGACTTATCATTAGGTCTTGCACATCAATAATCTGAGAAGTTGTGCTTAATGATGAAGCTATATCCTTATTCTCTGTTACTAAAAGTCCTAATTTCGACTGTTCTAGAATATTATTAATTCTTACAACCGGATACGTTGGGTCAATAGGCACATAGGCAGCTCCAGCCTTTAAAACACCTAAAATTATCGGAACTAAATTAAAATCTCTTCCTAGCATTAAACCTACCAATTCTCCCTTTTGAATTCCTTTTTCTTGTTTTAGATAGGCCGCAATTTTATCAGATAAATCTCCCAATTCTTGATATGTCAATTGCTCTGATCCACATATAACGGCCACTTTATTAGGAGTAGATATTTGCTGCTTGGCAAAAAGAGAAAGTACGGTCTCTGATTTTGGCAGTTCTTTTGCAGTTTCATTGAAGGTCTCTATTTGCCAAGCCATTTCTTTTTCGCTTAAAAGCCCAAAAGAATGTGCGGGTACTGTAGGGTTTTCTTGAATTTGATTCAATATTCTTTCTAAAGAAACTGAAAATAAATCTATATTATCTTCGCTGATTATTGAAGGTTGATAGATCAATTCTAACTCTAACTCTTCCTTTAAAAACACAGTAATTACCAAAGGAATCCCGGTATTTTCGTATACCGATTTTAACTTAACTTCAAAATCTGGATTTCCATTGATAGCTTTTTCATCTAAGGGATAGTTCTCGACAACAACGACAACATCAAATAGTTCTTCAGACGCTTTGAGTTCCAGCAATTTTTTTATTTCATAGTAAGAAGTGTTTGTATTTTGGTTTCTTACTAACCCTTCTTCATAGACTCCTTTTGCGACCTCAATAAATGATGTATCAGCATCATTGCCTTCATTGGTTATCCTTAATGGGATTGTATTGATAAAGTTACCCACAAGATCTTCTACACCTTCAATAGTCGCATCTCTTCCGGATACTGTAGTCCCAAGAACAATATCAGAAGTTGCAGTAAGTTTTTGAAGTAAAACACCAATGGCGGCATAAATTATGGCTGCTGGCGTTATTTTTTGTTCTTTGGATAGTTTTTTAATTGATTCTATTCCAACTTTTAAATGCTTTTTTTCTACCGATTCCCCTGTTTGATTTTCGTTATCTTTTTTAGAAAAACATGAAGTAATTTGATATTCTTTCAAATATTTCTTCCAATAGTCATGTTCTTTTTCTAAATCATTTTCTTTTTGCTTAGACAGGATATATCTCTTATATGATATTTTTTGTTTTGCTTTTACCTCATTTCCAGTAACGATTTCATTATAATTGACAAAAAGTTCTTTTAATAAAATGCCCGTGCTCCATCCATCATATAGTATATGATGATTTGTAATACATAATACAAAGGATGTTTCTGTCTCTTTTATTACGGATACTCGCATCGGAACTTGTGAAAGATCAAAACGTTTTTTTTGATCTTTCAAAGCATACTCTTCAATATACATTTGACGTTCCCTTTCATTTTTATCAGAAACATCATAATATTGGATCTTAATGGGAGCGGTTTTTAAAATAATTTGTAAAGGCTTGCTTACTTCTTCCCATCTAAAAACAGAACGCAAAGCTTCATGATTAATTTGCACACCATTTAATGCAGATTGTAATATATTCACATCTAAATTGCCATTAATAGTAAATACCAATTGGGCATTGTATGTGTTTTCGCTTTCGTCCTTTAAATGATGAAATAGCATTCCTTTTTGAACCATACTCAGTTCAAAAATATCTTGAACGTTTTGTTTGTCGATCTTGTTAGCCATTAGTTCCTTTTAATAGTTTTGTATATCAATTTGAATTGAAGTTTATTGAGTGATGTACATTGAAATCAATCTTTGTATTTCCCGTAAATAGGTTGACCAGGAAAAACATTTTCTACAATTTTTCCTTTTCTTAGAACTGGAATACCATTAACCAAAACATATTCTACTCCTTCTGAAGGTTGTATTCCTTTTTCGAACGTAGATTTGTCTATTATTTTATCAAAATTGAATATTGTAATATCTGCATCTGCGCCTTCTTGAATTCTACCTTTACGTTGCATTACAGGGGCAATTATCTCCAATCTCTTTGCTGGAAGAAATGTAATTTTCTTTATCGCTTCAATAAGATCTAGTACTTTATCCTCTCTAACATATTTTCCTAAAACTCTAGAGAAAGTACCTGAAGATCTAGGGTGAGCTAACTTTGCATATGGCATTCCGTCTGATGCTATAATTGTACTCTTTGAAGCAACTCCTGATGCTATCCACTCCGGTTTCATATTATGTATTACAACTGTCCCTCCTTCTTTTCTATACTTGGCAAAGGTTTCTTCTGTTAATCGTTCTCCAGAAGCAACCCACTGCAAATCTTTAAAACTTATACCCAACTTTTTTTGCCAACCCGTATCAAAAATCGCGGACTTTAAATCTGTTGAACCCGCTGTATATGGATATAGTTCTGTTGTGATATCAAATCCAGATTTTTGAGCGATATCCACCATCTCAATAGCTAAATTAATGTTGCTTAAAGCCATACTATTGATATGAGAAATATGCAATGGAGCATTAGTAAGCACTGCATCAGAAATAACTTGCTGAATGGCAATAATCCCACCCTCTCTAACATGTGCATAAACAGGTGATTTTAACTCTCCGGCTAATTGATATGTTCTAAAAACTTCTTCGGTACTGGCGCCAGGTAAATACCCAATAGGCATACTAATACCTAATCCTCCACTCTTTAGCGATGCCCGAACATGCTCTAGCATCGCTGGTATTTTCTCTACAGGTAGTTCTTGATAAAAGCTTCTTCCAAAAGCGGGCATAGTCATTGTCACGGGTAAACCTTTTGTAGACATTGTTTCTTTTAAAGAACTTAGCTGTTCTTGGTAAGAAGCCAACGATTGCACTCTGGTTATGGGCCAATTAACACTTGCTCCAAAATTTATTATAGCTTTTGACTTTCGCAGCTCATACCATTCTTTTAAAAATGGTAGCCCCCACTCTAACTCTAGTGCAGTGGTTACTCCATCTTTAATTTGGTATTCTTGCTCTACATTAGTAATCCCATGTACATGCAAATCAATAAACCCCGGTGATACAATTAGACCAGAAACATTAATGTTTTCGGCTCCAGATAATGGTTTAGTTGAAATTTCAATAATTTGCCCATCACGGATACCTATATTTCGAATAGCGTCAAGTTTTGTTTCAGGGTCTATTACTCTTCCTCCTTGCAAAACAATATCATACTGATTATTTAGTTGTGTAAATCCTAATTGGGCGATACCCAAAAAAAGTATACAACTACAAATGTCTTTTCTGAATGTTTTAAATGGTTTAAAAGGAATACTTATCATTATTAAAATTTTATCAGTTTTTACTTTCTAAAAGAGAGATTCTAAAGCATAACTACGTCATTATCTTCCCTTGATAATTCGCAATTGTTATTAATACATTAAACAGTTTACAGCAGAATACAGATGTACTCTTTCTATGTATTGAAGTGAATTCTACCCACATCTATTATTCTTTATGTGAGTTATTATATTTGCTTAATTTTTTGATGAATTGTCCAAAAAAACAAACATAAATATTAATGATTTTCTAAGTAATCATGAAGCGCTATAGTGGTAATTTTATTCAAATAATACTTTACAAATATTATTGAATATATCGTAAATCAAGATAGAGAATTATAAATCTGTAGATACTCTACTACGACGCATTTGAGAGCTATATTTTTTAGCCATTCCTACAAGGATTTTTCTGTTTCCTTCATAAGGTTCTCTTCCGTGCGTATATAACATATTGTCTAGAAGAAGTAAGTCTCCTTTACTCCATTGAAAAGAAAATTTAGTATCCTCAAACACTTTTCTTATGATCGAAAGTGCTTCTTCGTCAATTGGGGTACCATCACCAAAGAACGAATTACGTGGTAAATTATCTTCACCAAACAACTCTATTAATCCTTCTCTAATTTCTGAATCTAAGTTACTAGAGTGAAACAAATGAGCTTGGTTAAACCACAACATCTCTTTTGTAGTTGGATGCATGATCGTAGCTTGATTTACCTGACTAGTTCTCAATCCATTATCTGTCCATTCAAATGTTAGATTGTTTTCATTACAATATTGCTCTACCTCTGTCTTGCTAGTGGTTTGAAATACTTCTTCCCATGGCAAATCTATATCTGAATAGTTTCTAACATACTTGATGTTCTTTCTTTCGAATTCTTCTCTTATTTCAATAGGAATTTTTTGGTATGCTTCTCTACTATCCGAAATTGGAGTATTCCCCATTTTATCAGCAGGAACCAAACAGGTAAATCCTATTCTCATTGGCCAAGAATTCGAATACGCATTTTCGTTATGTTGAGGAATTACCTCAGAAGCATGATATTCTGTTGCTGTATACACTTTACTTTGATTTACTTCTCTTCTTGGAGTAGATCTGTATGTATAATTTGCTAATTCTTCTCCAAATACTAATTCTAAAGCTTCTCCAAATTCTTTATCATTAGAAACCCCCAAGCCACGAATTAATAGTGCTCCATTAACAGAAATAAAATCTTCTATATCTTCTTTATATTGATGTAGCCAATCAAAAATATTAACCTTGTTATCATCGATTTGAAGCAACATTTTTTTACCCGAAATTATTTGTATATCATGTGATTTCATATCATTGTTTTTTATTTAATAATTGTAAAATGAGTGTTTTATAAGTACTATTTAAGAGAATAGTGAGTCTATTTCTTCTTGTTCTAAATTGATTGCTTCAAAATCAGAAGGAGTGAAATGGATATCTTTTTGATTTTTGGTATGATCAATAATAAGAGATAATTTCATTAAGAAGGATTCCAAAAATCTCGATATAGTTTCGTTTTTATGAAACTTACTGTTATAGTTAGCAGAAATCTGTAACTTTTCTTGAACAACCATGGCATTAATCTCAAGCTTGGTCGTCAATATATTCTCAAGACCGACTTCACTGCCATGAAATACTTGTGAGAATTCAAATAAATCGTTAGTAAGCTCCTGATCAAATTGCCCTAGATAATTAAATCGTAATTCTGAAAGTTTGTCATTATCAGCTAATTTTGTATCTCTCATATATTTAGAAATACCGTATCCTAGTCCATTATTTGGAACACTCACTAGTTGTTCTTTAATGCTTTTTATTTGATCATCTATTGGTCCTTGTATTAAGGTAAGTTTTACTGGGTACATCGCAGTAAACCATCCACTTGTTCTAGAAACATCAACATCCTCTATGTGTCTCCCGTGATTTTCAAATTGAATAACGAACTCTTCTTTATTTAACCATTCTTGAAGTGCCAATGAGAGTGCAGTACTTAATAATGTAACAATATTGGTTTTATAGGACCGATGTGCTTTCTTCAACAAGTGTGCTGTTTGATCTTTATCAAGATTGACCGTTATTTGTCTGGAGTTTATAAAACGCCAATCATTTGTTTCTGTATCATATGGCAACTGAAAATCTTCTTCTTCTATACTTTTCCAGTACTCTACTTCATTTGCTGTAAAATTAGTTTCCTCTACTAAACTTGTAAGTGAAGTTTGCCACTCTTTAACAGACATGGTCTTCATTGGAAGTACGGGTTCATTATCTGACAATAACGACTGATAAATTGTCTTTAAATCATCAAGTAGAATCCTCCAAGAAATTCCATCAACAACCAAATGATGTGCTGTAATAAATAATTGTTCAGAAGAATCTGGATATGTAATAATAGCCGCTTTAATTAACAAACTATTTTCAATATCCATACTGTTTTTAATATTTGTACATACTTCGAATAATTCATCATCAACTTTAATATTGTATTTTTCAATTTTGAATGGATAATTTATGTATGCTTCATTAAACCATATCTTATTTTCATTTTGTTTATAGTTTATTCTTAAGCCATCATGATGGTTAATCAACCTCATGAAAGCTTGTTTTAAGACTTTATTATTTATTGGCTTATTGAAGTTTAATAAAACGGATTGATTATAATAGTTAGGGTTTGGCAGTTTTTGATTTATAAACCAGCTTTCAATAGGGTTTAAAGCTTTAAGCCCTTCGACAAATCCCTGGTCATACTTTTCATTTTCAAGATTAATTTTAGCATAAGGTGCCGTAATTGCGATGGTTTGATACGTTAATATATCCTTTACATCAAGTGTAATACCATTCATGTTTAATTTAGAAGAAATCTGAACAGCCTTGATCGAGTCTCCTCCCATTTCGAAGAAATTGTCGTTAATGGATATGTTTTCAGTTCCAAATATTTCTTGCCACACTTCTACTATTGTCTGCTCTATACTATTTTCAGAAAAGCTTGTTTCTGCTTTATCACTTCGAAACTCTGGTTCAGGTAATGCATTGTGATCAATTTTACCATTTTTGGTTAAAGGCATTTTTTCTACATAAGTATATGACCTTGGAATCATATAGTAAGGCAGACGGTTTGCCAAAAAGCTTATCAAATCAGAATAATCGATTTTTTGATTTTCAATGCTTCTATAATAGGCATGTAATGATTTTTCTCCCGATGCATCAGTACATATGACTATTGCTTGTTTAATACCTGAATGATCTAATAAACAATTTTCGATTTCAGGAATTTCAATTCTATAACCATTAATTTTAATCTGTTGGTCTGATCTACCGATATACTCTAATAATCCATTAGAACGTCTTACTGCAATATCTCCCGATTGATACATTTTTTGCCCCTCTACAAATGGATTTTCTATAAATTTCTCATTAGTGAGTGCGGCATTATTAAAATATCCTTGTGCAAGCCCATCTCCCGAAATATATAAGTCACCTCGTACACCGACTGGTACAGGTTTTAAGAATTCGTCTAGTAAATAGATTTGGGTGTTTTTTATAGGAACCCCAATTGGAACGGTTCTAAAATCATCTGTTGGTTCAAACTTATATATCATGCACCCTACAGTTGCTTCTGTTGGACCGTATTCATTATATAGCTCTATATCTTCGCCAAATTGATTGTAAATATCTTTTGCCAGAGAGGTTTCAAGCTCCTCACCTCCTATTATAAATCTTTTAATTGAATGTGTTTCTTGTATATTTAAATCTCGAATGATTTTTAGATGTGATGGGGTTAATTTCACAACGTTTGCAACACCATCATTAAGTACTTTTTCTATCAACACTTCTTGCTGTTCCTCTTCATAAATAACAATTGTATTTCCAGTAATTAAAGGAGTAAAAATAGAGGTTACGGTTAAATCAAATGAAATTGATGTATATAAAGGAAATTTTGCTGATTTCTCTTTAATGTATGTTTCTGCCGCCCAACATGTATAATTTGTTAGAGAAGAATTTGTAACAACAACTCCTTTAGGTTTACCTGTTGTACCGGAAGTATATAAAATATATGCCGGACTTTGAGAACTGTATTTAAATTCGATATTGGTATTTAGAATCTCATTAGACGATGTGATATCATCTATGGTAATACATGCTGGAAATATAGCCTCATCATCAGAGTTAACCTTTAACTCCATGTTAGAATTGGTAATAAGATATTTACACTGACTATGCTCTAAAATATAACAAATACGATCTTCGGGTAGGTCAGCATCTAAAGGAACATATACACCTCCTATTTTCATTACACCCAGAATAGAGATCACCAGTTCAAAAGATCTTGGCAACAAGACACTTACAACATCTTGAGTCTCTACTCCTTCTCCTTTTAGTACTAAAGCAAAGTGGTTAACTTTAGCATTCAATTCTTCATATGTCATCGTTTGGGAACCAAATTCTAACGCTATCGATTTCGGTACTCTTTGTACTTGTTCTTCAAACAGATGATATACACTTTTTTCTTTAGGATATGTTTTAATATCATTATTAAACAAATAAGTAAACCTATCGGTTTCCTTAGTGTCTAGTAATGATAATGTTGCATAGGGAATATCTGGATCGTTTAGTATTTCAGTTACTAAATTTTCAAAACATGTTTGAAGATTTAGGATCATATCTCTTTTAAACAATGTAGTATTATATTCTATTCCATATTTAAGAGATTTGTCATTTTCAAAAACTTCTATGGAGATATCGAACTTAGAATAGCCAGGATCAAAAAAGTATCTCGACAAGGTAAAATCTTGACCAATAAGTGTTGTGGTTCCCATATTTTGATAAACGAACATCGTATCGAAAATTGGGTTTCTACTGGTGTTCTTTGTATTTGCAATTGCAGTAATCATTTCATCAAAAGGAAAATCTTGATGTAATAACCCATTAGAAATACGTTCATCAACATCTCTTAAGATTTCACGTACTGTTTGTTCTCCTTTTATTGTGTTTCTTATCGGAAGGTTGTTAACGAACATTCCTTGCATGGATTGCACATCTGGATGTTTACGTCCTGCAACTGGTATTCCTATTATTGTTTCGTTTGCTCCTGAGTATTTGGCAATCAACATATGGTACATGGTAAACATCAACACATGTAAAGTACACCCTTGTTCATTAGCAAGTGTTTTTAATCTTGCAGTTGTAGTAGTATCGAATTCAAACTCTATCTTTTCACCTTTAGGAGTAAAAATTGGTGGTCTTGGATAATCTGGTTCTATCTTTAATTCTGGTAAATCTCCTCTTAATTGGTCTAACCAATACGATTGATGTGAAGATAAAGTTTCTTCATCATAATAGTTTTTTTCCCAATTACTATAATCACCATAACCAATAGTCAATGGTTCTAATGTCTTACCTTCATATAGCGTTATCATTTCTTTTACAAAATGATGAATCGATACTCCATCAGAAATAATATGATGAAAATCTAAAAACAGAATAGCCTCTTTATTTTCAATATTTAGAACAGTGATTCTAAATAATGGTCCTGTAGTAAGATCAAAAGGCACAACGAGTCTACGAAGCTCGTTTTGAATAGTATGATGCTCACAATTCTTAATTGAAATAGGCACTTCATTTATTTCATCAGTGCTAAAAACAGGATTCGGCATCTCATCAAACACCATTCGTAAGGCGTCGTGTCTATTCACTAATTCATTGATTACCTTTCTTAATTTTTCAGTGCTTATTCTTCCTTGTACTTTAAATGCAGTAGGAGTATTATATGCTACACTTCTTTTATCCATTTTCCAGGCATAGTATAGTCTTTTTTGTGCACTAGAAACAGGATAAAAATTTGAAGTCTCCGACTTAGGTATTGCATTATATGTTTTGGGTTTTAATTTAGTTAACACTGAAGCTAAACCTCTTATAGTTTGATATTTATAGAGTATATCAGGTGTGATTTCTACTTGAAATTCTTTAACCAAAGCCATCATCATTTCGGCGGCTTTTAATGAGTTACCTCCGAGTTCAAAAAAGCTTTTTTCTACACTGATATTTTCGAAGTCCAGAACATTTTTCCAAATAGTAAGTAGTTTATGCTCTTTCTCATTAGCAGGTACTACTATATTGTCGAAATTCTTTTCAAGAATTAAAGATTTCACTTTTTCATTTACTTCATCAAAAGCCCCATTTCTATAATCGGATAATAACTTAAAGCGCTGTAACTTTCCGCTTGTGGTCTTCGGCATGTTTTTTACAGGTACTACACTATTTATATCTAGCCCAATTTCTGTATGTACCACTTCTTTTAATGCTGTTACGATTGGGATAAACTTATCTAAGCTTCCTCTATGAAATACAAAAGCGATAATTTCTTCTTTTTGAGTATTGCCATTAAAAAAACCGCCAAAAGCAACCTTATTAAGTTCAATCTCATCTACTTTTTCGGCTATACGTTCTATATCATGAGGATAGTAATTTTGCCCATTGCTAAAAATAATATCTTTTAATCTTCCTGTTACGTATAGTTCTTCATCTTTGATAAAACCTAAATCTCCTGTCTTAACCCAGCCATCTTCTATGACAGCATTTCTAGTAGCTTCAGGATTGTTATAATACCCAGATGTAACATTATCCCCTTTAATTTGAATGTGTCCTATTACTTCTTCTTTAACCAATTCATTTTTTTCATCTGTAATTCTTAACGAACAATGATTAATCGGTTTTCCTACTTTAACAAATGACACTGAATTATTTTCCTCCCTGGATGTTATTCGAACTTTATCTCCTGTATTTAATTGATCTCTATCAAAATTAAAGGATACAACAGTATCTTCAAGGTTAGATATGGTAACCGCCAAACTTGCTTCGGCTAAACCATAAACCGGACACATTGCAGATTTTTTTAATCCATATTTAGATAGACTTTCTAAAAATTGATTACTTATTGTCTCTGAAATAGGTTCTGCCCCATTGTAAATTAATCGAACAGCACTTAAATCCCACTGTTCTGAACTGTCAACATTACAATGTTTTAAAATATATTTATACCCAAAATTAGGAGAACATAAAATACTTATTTGGTGTTCACTTGCTTTATCTAACCATATAGACGGTCTTCTTACAAAAAGATCCGTAGGCATCAAATAATGATTCATTCCTATAAACAAAGGGTTCAAATGAAAACCTATAAGCCCCATATCATGAGTGAGTGGCATCCAGCTAATCATTGAATCTTCCTCGGCATAACTTGAAGCCGTACTAATATCCAATATATTTGTTAACAAATTCTCATGAGTTAAAACTACACCTTTTGGGTTTCCAGTAGATCCCGAAGAAAATTGAATGAAAGCAATATCATCTTTTTGTGCTTCATATATTGTTGCAGTATTATTTCCGCTAAGTTTACCTTCAAAATCAATAATCTTTTCCTCTATCTCAGCCAACTTATCCTTGTCATCATAATTCTTAAGTTTGCCAATTTCGTCTTTTGAAATTGCTAAATAAGGGTTATTTAATATTGGCCAAATATTGAAGAGTTTCTGTTTATGTTCTGAATTTCTTCCAATACTTAACGGCACAGGAATTATACCTCCAAGAATACAAGCCCAAAAAAGAATAATAAATGTCTCATTATCATTAATTTGAAACACCAATTCATTTTGGGGTTTTATTCCTTTCTTTTGCAGATAAGACAATTTTGTTACAGCTTTATGGTATAGCTCATTATAAGAAAGAAAAATTTCTTTCTCACCACCTTCGATAAAAGTTATCCCCTTGGTTGAGTTTTTCCTAAATTCGAGCACTTGAGAAAGTGTCTTATATTTTTTTAAAGAATTCATTATATATAAAATATTTAATGGATGATGGAATTATAAAAATTTACAATTTTCATTTCTCAAAAACTCATGATAAATCCTTGATGATTTCTCAACCCCTGTGGGCTAAGAAAAAATTGTAGTTACTTGTAATATTGTGATAAACTTAGCTAGAGATACGAAGTCCTCCTGTGTAATCAGAAATTTCTCTTTAAATCACAGAAGTAGTACCAAGAGATTGGTTGGGATTGGTGATCAGCTCGTTTAATGTTATTAAATACATAGATAATATATACTCCATTGTAGTAGCTTTAAAAATATCAGAATTATATTGCCATTCTAAAGAAATTCTTCTATCTGTTTGATTTACTAAAGAAAAATCAGCTTGTTCTTGTGTTGTGTTTACAACTACATTGATGTCAAACGTAGAAAGGTCACAATATCCTTTTATTATCTCGATTTCGGCATCTAATAATGACATATTTTTTATTGGAAAATCAATAAAACTAAACATATATCTAAATAATGCTTGAGGATTGAAATTTCTTTCTGGGCATACTCGACCTACAATTTTTTCAAAAGGAGTATCACCACATGCATATGCATCTAAACAAGTTTTTTTAACATGATCCAAAACCTCTAACAAGCTATGATCATAATTAAGACGATCTCTTAATGGAATAGTATTTACGGTAGCTCCCAAAACTTCTTGATACCCTTGATAGAACGTATTTATTAATGAAGTCCCCACACAAATGTCTGTTTGGTTACTATACTTACTCAACATTATTTTAAAAGCCGAAATCATTGTGATAAATAAGGAAACGTTCTGCATTTCAGAGAACTGTCTTAATTTCTCAGAAAACTCTAATGATAGAACATGCGGTATAACCTCTCTTGTTTTTACCTGCTTTTTTGGCCTAACATTATCTACAGGAACCAGCAATTCATTTGAAAAACCTTCTAGTTTATCTTGCCAAAAATCTAATCGTTTATTGAGGGCTGCTTCATTTAGGTTTTCTTTTTCCAGAAACGCATAGTCTTTATAACTAACTTTCGGTTTTTTAATCTCGAAATTAGGATTCCTCTTTAGTTCATTATAAACATCAACAAAATCCTTAAACAAAATTCTTTGAGCCCACTTATCAAGAATCATATTGTGGCTACAAAATATGAGAACGTTTTCTTTTGTCGAAAATTTTAGCATCTCTGCTTTAAAAAGAGGTGTTTTTTCTATGTCAAAAGAAGAGTTCTTGGTATTCTCTATACGATCAATAATTATCTTTTTCTGGTCTTTTTTCTTCAATCCTACATAATTCGTAACCGGAATGCTAAATGTATATGGAGGTAATATCTTTTGGAAAGGCTCTCCTTCTATCAACTCAAAAACCGTTCTTAAAATCTCGTGTTTTTCTATAAGTTTAGAAAAAGTTTTTTCTAATAAATAATGATCTACATTGCCTTTTAGTTTAATCGCCCTAGATTCATAACAAAATTGATGAGTAGCATCAAGTTGATCCAAAGACCAAATCGCTTCTTGAGAATACGATAAAGGATAAAGCTCAAGGTTGGGTGCAACTATCTTTTGATTTGGTTTCTTTTTTAAAGAAGGAACTAATTTACTAATTCCTTTAATTGTTGGATTTTTATAAAAATCTTGTATCGATAAATCTATTCCCTTTTCATTTCTTACCGTATTTATAAATTCATTAGCAAGCAATGAATGTCCTCCTAATTCGAAAAAACTAACGTTAACATCTACTTCGTCTAATTTCAATAATTCTTTCCAAATTGCCGCTATCTTTCTTTCCTCTTCTGTTGAAGGCAATTTAACCACTTCTTTAATATCCGAAAACTTAGGCTTTGGTAATTTTTTTATATCAATTCTACCATTAGGAAGCAAAGAAATTGCATCTATAATCACAAAATGAGTTGGGATCATATAATCAGGCAAATATCTTTTTAATTTAATAGCCAATGTTGTAACATTTACAAAAGATTCATTTGCTATAAGATAGGCTATCAAGATTGGATTATTATTAACTTCATCGATACACACATAACAATCTACCACATATATATTTACCCGTTGGATCGATTTCTCGATCTCTTTAATTTCTATTCTGTATCCGTTATAGTTTGTTTGATTATTATTTCTTCCATAAAAAATGAGTTGAGTAGCATGATTACGCTCTCGGATAGAATTTATATAAGTAACGAACTCTATTTGATTATTTTCTGGCATCTGGTAATCTAACCGATTATCCGCTTGTGCCTTAGATATTTTATTTTTCATCACACTGCTTTTGAGATTTTTGATAAAAATTGCGAAGGTATTGTTGCAGTAATACCTTGATTTATAGAATCTAATCGAACAACAATCTTATTTTCATTGTTTACCTTTAAGACTTCACATTCTAAACCAGCAAGGGATCCGTATTGAATCATCATAGTTTCTCCAACTTCAAGATTGCTGGTAACTTTACCAACATTAGTGATATCCTTAGAACCGAGAAAAAGCTTAATTTTTTGTATTTCATGATCTTGGGCTAATGCATATTCACCACCACAGCGAATAAAGGTGCAAGCACCTTCAATCGATGATGCTTTATAGAAATCTTGTGCAGAATTAATCTTGACGAAAACATATGAAGGAAAAAGAGGAGCTTCAATTATTTTCTTTCTATCACTCCATTGTCTTACAGTCTTTACCAAAGGAAGAAATGACTCCAGCTGACTCTCTTTTAGCAAGTTGTCAACTTTTTTTTCTTGATGTGATCTAACGTATAAAACGTACCAACCTATTTTAAGAAGTTTGCCCATAATTATTGTGTTTTAGATGATAGTTTACTTACTATCTTAAGTATATATTCGTGTTTTGTAATAGTGATAATCAAAAGAAATCTAGAAAAAGCCTATAGCTTCGCTTCCTTGACTCACATCAAGTATATTCTCAAAAAAATAAAAGGTAACGTATAGTAAAAGCTGCTACTTTTACTCTTAATCTTCTACAGTAAAAAAGTTACTTACTGTTCTTTATATAACTTCTAAATTAATTTTGTTCATCTTAACTTTTTTAAGCTATTATAAGATGCTTTTTTACTAATCAAAAAGTTTAAAATCAATAATCGAATATGATATGAATTAATAATATCTGTTTCGTTATCTGATACAAACATAAATCAAAACTAAACCACAAAACAAATGGTTAAAGCCCGTTTTCAGGAATCAAGACCCGTAATTCATGGAATTAAGGGAGATAAAAAAATTATCAATTATTTGATTATCAATATTTTAAATAAGAATTAATAAAAAAAAACAATTATAAAGAAAACTGTATATTTGTGTACTTATTAACCGGGGCTTATTTATATTTTTACATTGAAACAAAAAAATCCATACACATTTTTTGATGATTTTTGTATACGCACACCTCTGCTACCTTTAGATTTTTATTACAGTTTAACTAAAGACAACCAGATATCATTTGAAAAGTATAAGGAAATATGGAATGACAATGCTATCAAAGAAGCTATTTTTCTAGCATCTCCAGAACTGTTTATTGAAATAGAAAAGTGGTTATCAAACCAGACAAGGGATCAGAAAAAAATACAACGGTTACAAACCTCATTACTTAAGTACCTCTCCCGGATGTCATCAAGATGTACACCTTTTGGTCTGTTTGCAGGCTGTAGTATCGGGAAATTTGGAAAATTAACAACTATTGAACTTCAACATTATACTGAAAATCAAAGACAAACTCGGTTTGACATGAATTTTCTAGTTGCATTTTCTCAAAAATTATCCAAAGAAAAAAATATAAAGAATCAATTATTATGGTATCCAAACAATAGTCTATATAAAATAGGAAAGCAGTATAGATATGTTGAATATACATATAATATCCATAATCGTAGGCAACATAGCATTGAAGCCGTTACCTATACTCCATATCTTGAAGTGATTATCAACAGTGCTAAATCAGGGAAAAAAGTTGAAGAACTGGCCTCTCTTTTGGTCGACGATGAAATATCTAAAAACGAAGCTCAGGGATTCATAAACCAACTCATTGATAATCAAATTTTGGTTAGTGAATTAGAGCCCTCTGTTAGTGGGGAAGGTTTTTTACTTCAAATTCATAAAACTCTCAAAAAATTAAAGGATACAGACGCAATCATTACTCAAATCACCTATTTTCAGGAGTTTCTTGATCGAATAGATCAAAATGTTGGAAATTCTGTTGATCTATACCATAAGAACAACGAAGAAATAAAAAAACTTGATGTAGATTTTGAACTTAAGTATTTATTTCAAACAGATATGTACATTAAAACGCTACAAAATCAACTAGATGTACAGTTTGCATACAAGGCAAAAAGGGTAATGAATCTTTTAAACAAAATAAGCACTCCCCCACAAGAATCTAATCTACAAAGATTCAAAACTGCATTCATAAAAAGATATGAGACTCGAGAAATTCCTCTTGCAAAAGCCTTAGATACAGAAATTGGCATTGGATATCTTCAAAATCAAGAAGCCGCAGATTATAAACCATTTTTAGATGGTATAGATATCCCACCCCAAAATCAGGAGATTCAAAAAATCTCATGGAATCCTGCAAATGAAATCTTACATAAGAAATTGCAAGAATTAAATGATGATAACGCCTATACATTACAATTACAAGATCAAGATTTTGAACATCTACCAGCAAACTGGAATGATTTACCCGACACAGTATCTTCTCTCGTAGAAATTGTAACTATTAATGGTAAACAAAAACTTGTATTAAAAAACATGGGAGGCTCATCTGCCGCAAATCTTTTAGGACGTTTTTCTACAGGAAATACTCAAATCATGAAGCAAGTTCAACATATTGCAAATCTTGAACAAGATATGAATCATGATAAACTTCTAACCGAAATCATACATTTGCCAGAATCCAGAACAGGTAATATAATACGCCGAGCAACAATTCGAAATTATGAAATCCCTTACCTAGGAAAATCCAACCTTCCCAAAGAGCAGCAAATCTTCATTGATGATATACTAATTTCTATAAAACGAAATAAGATAGTTCTGCGATCCAAAGTAAACAATACAGAAATATTTCCCAAATTAACCAACGCCCATAACTATAGTGGGCAAAACAGTTTACCGATTTATCATTTTTTATGCGATCTGCAACAACAAGACCTAAGGAGTTCTATTGGGTTTTATTGGGGAGGAATGATGGAAAAAAACACCTTCTTGCCAAGAGTAGAGTACAAAGAGTTTATATTTTCGAAAGCCAGATGGAAAATCACTACAAAAAGTATTAATTCTTTATTAGAAAGCATTGATAACAATCAAAACAATGTTGCCGAAGTGGTAAAATGGAGATCAAAACTCCAAATTCCACAATATGTTCAATTAATAGATAATGATAATACTTTATTAATTAACCTGGAAAACATGCCTTCGGTTAAAATGTTATTTAGCATAGTAAAAAACAGAACTCAATTTATACTAGAAGAATTTCTATTCACTGAAGAAAGCATTTTAAAAAGCCAGAAAAAGAACTACTCTAATCAATTTGTGTTTTCGTTTTATAATGAAGAAAAGTTAAACAATTCAAAAAAGAAAAGTACTGCACTACTAACACCAGATACTAAAACGAAAAATGAAGAGAATATTCTTATTAGGTGATGAATGGTTGTATTACAAATTGTATTGTGGTGCCAGAATGTCTAACATTATTTTAACCGAGACCATAAAACCATTAGTAGAACAATTAATTAAAAATAAACTTATAGATAAGTGGTTTTTTATACGATATAATGATCCAGAGTATCATATAAGAATTAGATTACATCTTAATGAAATCAAAAAGATTAATGAAGTAATTCTTTTGATGAATAAAGCATTAAGATCATATATAGATGAAGACATAATACATAAAATACAAGTTGACACATATCAAAGAGAAATAGAGCGATACGGATCAAATACTATTGAAGAATCCGAAGAGCTTTTTTATCATGAAAGTACAATGTTGATACAAGCCATGTCAATAATAGAAGATGAAGAGCTATACTTTTTGTTTGTGTTAAAGGCAATACATCAATTATTAGAAAACTTTGAATATGAAGTTAAAGAAAAGGTAATATTAGTTTCTAAAAATAAAGATAGTTATAAGGCTGAATTTAATGCTGATAAAAACCTTAATAAACAGCTCAATAAAAAATACGGAAATTTAAAAAAAGAAATTTCTGTTTTTTTAGGTGATACGTATTCAAATGAGACTTATGAAGTTTTAGATAAAATTTTGCTCAATAAAGCCAATACAACAGAAGAAATCATTAGACGTATTTTAAATTATAGCAAAAATAATTCTTTAGAAATGTCATTACATAATCTTATTAGTAGTTATATACATATGATGGTAAATAGAGCATTTAGATCACAACAACGTTTTTATGAGCTTATAATTTATGATTTCCTAAACAAAAAATATAACTCTGACACTATGAAAACTATGTCATTAAATTCTAATTGAAAATACATCTATTAGGAAATGAAAAAAATTAAACACAAAATCGTCTTTCTTGCAACTTTTATATTGCTTCAAAATATCTATACCCAGGATATCAACGAAAAAAATATAAATCTTGTTCAAAAAAAATACGCAGAGCTTTTCGAAAATTTTAATCAGCAAATAAATGATTCTGCAAAAGCGCGTATATATGCACAAGCCTTTTTATTAAAAGCAAAGCAAGATCAAAGCAAGATTGAAAAGGCTAATGGATACTATATGCTTGCTACAGTTTCAGAGCACGATGAAGCTTTATTGTATGCCGATAGTATTATAACAATTACCAAAGAAGAAAAAGATTTTGATTATCCAGCTAAAGCTTATTTATTAAAAGCCAGAGTTTTTGGCTCTAAGGGAGACTATCAAAAATCTATGGATGAATTAGTAAAAGCTAATTTATTTGCAAATAAAAACGACAATATTGATCAAAAATTTAAGACAAAATATTTTATTGCCATTTTAAAGAATAATCTTGGCGAATACCAAGAAGGTCTAGAACTTTTGCAATCTACCGTAACGTACTACGAAAACAAATTCAAACAGGATAAAGAGTATGAATATGATTATATTAAATCTCTCTACGCCACTGGTGCGGTATATAATGCAATAAAAAAATACGACTCTGCTTACACCATCAATAAAAAAGCTATACGCTTAAGTTTAAAATCAAAAGATAGTATTTTATATACCAGGCTTCTATTGACTACGGCTATGGCACATTATTATAAAAAACAATATCAACCTAGTCTGGATAGCATTACTAAATTAAAGAAATTAAGAGATTATAAAATACAAGGCCCTGGTACTGCAGAAAGAGTAGAGCTCTATTTAGGTAAAATATACTTCTCTCAAAATGATTTTAACAAATCTATACACCATCTCAAAAAAGTCGACTCAATAGCCTTTTCTACACAATACTTCTTCCCCAAAATAAGAGAAGCATATGAATTGCTAATCAAATATTATAAAGAACAAAAAAATACAGATCAGCACATTTTTTATATTGATAAACTATTAACTGTAGATAGTATACTCGACAATAATTTTAAATACTTATCCCGACAGATTAACGAAGAATACTCAACACCTAATTTAATATTAGAAAAACAAGAAATCATTGACTCTCTCGAAAAAAATAATAAAACTAAGGTTATTGTTTTAGTGATTCTTTCTCTAATCTCTTTGGCATTAATGATAACCCTATTTTTAAACGAGAAAAAGAAAAGAACTTACAAAAAAAGATTTCTTGAACTACTCGATGATAACAAAAAACCTTCTATAAAAACAACCCTAACAACAACAGCAGAAGAAAAATCCGAAAATACTAAACCTACAGACATAGGAATTTCAGAAATTATCGTTAATGATATCCTTAAAAATCTTGAATCTTTTGAAAACAATAATGAATTTTTAGAAGCTAATCTAACCGTTAGTAGTTTATCTAAAAGATTTAAAACAAATTCTAAGTATCTATCCAAAGTGATTAACATGCATAAGGACAAAAGTTTTAGTAATTATGTAAACGAGCTGAGAATTGATTACGTAGTCGAAGAATTAAAGTCTAATTCAAAGTTTAGAAAATATACCATAAAAGCAATCGCAAATGAGATTGGCTTTAATACCACTGAAGCTTTTTCCAAGTCATTTTATAAAACCACAGGAATCTATCCCTCATTTTTCCTAAAACAACTCGAAAAGCAGCAATATAATACGGAAAATCAACAAAACTAATAAACAACTGATTTTCAATTATTTACAAACCTGTTTTCAGGAATCCAGACATCTGCATTCCTGAAAACCAGACAACTACAGCCTCGATTCTCCTTTGTTTTTAAGATTTACTTATACTTTAGCACTATCAAAAATCATAAAAACAAAAACATGAAAAATTCACACAATCCAAAGGCTAAACTTACTCTTGATAAATTAAGAATTACTAAACTTGAAAATCCTAACTCTATAAAAGGAGGAGCTCTAGGAATTCAAAACTTAACTTCTGATACTTTTACGTGTACTAAAGAAGAACATTAATATTCAGCTTTAATAATATAGGGGAAATTGAAGAATTCTAAAAACTCTAAAAAAAGACAAATACTATAAATTAGGGAAATCACAAATAAAACATTCAACATGAAAAATTCACACAATCCAAAGGCTAAACTTACTCTTGATAAATTAAGAATTACTAAACTTGAAAATCCTGATACTATTAAAGGAGGAGCTCTAGGAATTCAAAATGGTACCAATGCTCATTGTTATGCTTCTGACACTTTTCCTGGAGGACCATGTACTGAAGGGGATCTTGATTTAATGTAGTAGTATAGAGTAAATTGAAGAATTCAAAAATACTCTTGGGGTTTCTTATACTGTAGTTTGATAATTCATATTACTAACAACATTTATATAAGTCAAAAGTTCTTAAAAAATAAATCAATAATTGTAGTTTACATAGCATCCTTTCATTTTATAAAATGAAAGGATGCTATGTAATTAAGTTTTAAAACAAGTAAAAAATTTAATTACAAAACAATTACAGCAAATTATTAATAGTATAACCCAAAAACCACAACCTCAATCCTTTCAAACGAATTTCTTAAATTATGTGTAAAAAATTTGTCCTCACTTTTATCATTTTATCTCAATATATAATCTTCTCTCAAGATAAAAAAGACATTTTACCTCCTAAGGTTGTGGTTGAAATATATCACGGCCAAAAAATTGAAGACCCTTATCGATATGCAGAAGATCTTAACCATCCGCAAGTAAGTCAATGGATTAAAAATCAAAACAAAATTTCTACAGATCTATTGAATAGGATCGAGAAAAAACAATACTTAATCGATAAACAAATAGAATTTGATAAGAAAAAGGCATATGCGATATCAAAACTAAAGGTAACGGCAAATGACAATCATTTCTATCTAAAAAGATTACCTAATGAAAATGCACCTAAGCTCTATTATAGAAAAACATTTTCTAGTAAAGAGGAGCTTTTATATGACCCTAGAAAATTCAATCCAAATTCTAAGACAGAATATATCATAAATTACATACAACCAAGCTGGGACGGAACCAAAGTTGCCGTTAGTTTAACAACAAAAGGTAAAGAAGTTTCAGAGATGATTATTATTGATGTAGCTTTAAAAGAGTTACATCCCGAAATAATACAAAATGTATGGCCATCATACCTGGGTGGAGTAGCGTGGTTACCGGACAATTCAGGTTTTATATACCTGCATTATCCCTGTATCGATGTTACCTCCATGGACTTCTTAAACAACACTAAATCAGTTATATATAAATTAGGAGATGATCCTAAAAAGATAAAAGAACTATTTTCCTATACCAATAACCCAGAACTAAATTTAAAAGAAGATGATTTCCCCATCGTTATGCTCGAAAATAGGGAAAATAAATACTTGATTGGCCAAACCCCAGGAGTAGGTAGTTATTTTAATTCGTATTACTTACCAATTAATGAAATTGAAACAAAGAATTGGAAACCTTTATTTAAGAAATCTCATCAAATCAAAAAGCATGTTTTAAGAGGTGATTCTATCCTATTTCAAACTTCAAAAAGTGCTCCAAACTTCAAAATATGTGCTACTTCGATACTTAATCCGGATTTTGACAACCCAAGGGTATTGGTAGAAGAGAATAAACACGAAGTAATTACGGATTTTGAGTTAACCAAAGATGGATTGTATGTTGTAAAAAGCAAAAATGGTGTAAAAGCGAGCTTATTTAAACATGAAAATACAACCTATAAAGAGATAAAGCTTCCACAGACTTATGGCGATATAAATATTACAGCAAAAGGTCAGGAATACTCTGAATTATGGATTACAGCAATTGGTTGGACTACCGATAACAAAAGATTCGAATATAACAATAGTACACTTATAGATAAAAGCCTAAATGAAGCTATTAACCGTAAACAGTTTGATGATATTATCGTGGAAGAAATCGAAATAGAGGCTCATGATGGGGAAAAAATACCACTTTCTATACTTTATAAAAAAGGAATACAAAAAGACGGTAAGAATCGTATTTTAATGGATGGCTATGGAGCATATGGTATTTCTTTCAAACCGTCTTTTTCGTTGCGGAGATTGTTATGGGTTTTAGAAGGAGGAATATTCGCAACTGCTCATGTAAGAGGTGGTGGAGAGAAAGGTGACGCTTGGCATAAAGGTGGATATAAGTCTACAAAACCTAATACCTGGAAAGATTTTATATCATGCGCAGAATACTTAATATCCAATAAATATACATCAAGAGAAAAATTAGCAATCTGGAGCGGAAGCGCAGGTGGAATAATGGTAGGACGCGCAATTACAGATAGGCCTGATTTATTTGCTGCTGCTATTATAGAATTTGGATCGCTAAATATGATACGATCAGAAATGCGAGCAAACGGAGCCACTAATATCAAAGAATTCGGTGCTCTAAAAAACGCTATTGAGTTTAATGGATTATTAGAAATGGATGCTTATCAACATATTAAAGATGCAGAAAAGTACCCAGCAACCTTATTAACAGCAGGTCTAAATGATGCCAGAGTACCTGCATGGTTTTCTGTTAAATTTGCGGCAAAACTTCTAAGTGCGAATACATCATCAAAAAAGAACCTATTATTAATAGATAAGGATGCAGGACATGGGATAGACAACACCAAACTAAAGGAATTTGAAAGATTTGCAACGGTTTTTTCTTTTGCATTTTGGCAAACTGGTCATCCGGATTATCAACCAAAACAACCATAAAGGCTTAAAAGATTTCAATCATATTACGGATCATTCCTAAAAGTTGTGGGTAAATTAAATATAGAATAAGATCTTTGCAAAAAAAAGAGATTGGATCCATATA
>CANNFM010000023.1 GCA_947503835.1 uncultured Aquimarina sp. | reverse complement strand
ATATATGGATCCAATCTCTTTTTTTTGCAAAGATCTTATTCTATATTTAATTTACCCACAACTTTTAGGAATGATCCGAATTGAAATCAAAAAATACTTCAAGACAAAGCATGAAGTATTTCGTTAATGTGTCATTCCCCCTATTTAGGGATCACATTTTGTAATCCCTCATTATCCCATGATATTGATTCATTCTGGCGAAAAAATTAACTCAGGTTGTGTATCATATTTCTGTTTAAAAATATGGGGTGCTTTTGAGAGCAGCTGTTCTAAATATATCATCAATAAAAAGATTTGAAACTATATAGCTTTATTTTTTGTTACAAAAAATAGCTAAAAAAGAAGCAGTCATAGGTTACTTTGATTTTTTAATTAGTAATACTCCTGTCTTTGATGTATTATTAATAGAAATACTTAATGTCCCTTTATTAATTTCTTTATGAGGTATTGCTATGTTATTCCAATAAACCTGATATGAAAAATTAGGATTAAGACAAACAACGACAGAGAATTCTTCGGTTTTAGTATCAAATATCTTAAGGTTAGCCCTTAGAGAGCTATAAGTTTCATCAAATTCTTTTTTCTGAACCCATACATTAAATCCAGTCGTCAAATTTCCTTGTTGATAATAAGCTGCGAACCATGAAAGTACTGGTGTTGACAATCCGCCAAATTGATGCCATCCCGCTCCTCTTCCGGTTTCAATTACAAAATGTTCATAGCAATTATATGAACTCTCCACCTCTTTTTTCCAAACATCCAAACCAGTTTTTGCAATTTTGTAAGCAAAATCTGCTTCGCCTATATCCAGCATAGTTTTCCAGAAAAACCATTGGTGAGGCATCCATACGGTTCCATTCCAATATCCATTATCATAATAGTAAGGAGCAGATTGATCTACAGCCGATAGCCCAATATCTGACCAAAGCTTGCCTTTAGTTTTTAAATGCTTTAACAAAACTGTTTGTTGGTCCTTTGTACAAATTCCAGATACCAATGGATATGCCCCTCCTAATCCCATATTATAATTGATCTTGTTCTCAAATTTTAATATACCAGTTGGGTTTTGATTTTTATCATGAAGAACATAACTAAAATATCCCGACTCATTATCCCAGGAATAAGCTTGAAGAGCTATGCTCATTTCTTCTATATCTTTCATAAGGGCTTTTACATCATTGTTCAAATTTAAGTGTGATGCCGCCATTTGTAATATTTTGGCTATTCGTATACAGTGAGCTGTGCTAACCACTGGTGCTACATCCTTTTTCATTTTATGTTGATGAACATATTTTTGTGGAGGATAATCATCCCATCCGCCAGAATTATAAAAATAATCCCATGTCCTAATAAGATTAGACTTCATTCTGGTTGTCGAACTTGTATTAATACCTACAAGAAATTCGTAGTACCTTTTTAATTTAGGATAATATGTCTTTAGAAGTTCTTCGGACTGTGTTTTATTCCATAATTCAAGAAACAGGTAATGTTGAACAGGTAAAGGAGTACCATGATGTATAAAGGTAGATTGTTCATTTTCTTCATTAAGATATGCATTTAAGTTTTCTATACCTCTTTTAATATCCTGTTCCATCATGCCCAAGCCAATAAATCCCGAATCCCAAGTATACAAACTATCCCAAAAACGTCCCGGAGTATGATGTTTGATATATTGACCTTGGGTATATACAGGGTAGACCACATTGCTAAATGTTGTCGCTACCATTCGTTTCTGACTAAATAAATACGTCTCTCCTGCTGGTACAATAGGGTAATTGAACAGTTTAGATCTTGATTTTTTATGAATAGACAATGCATCCTCTTTCGTAATTTTTTTCTCTAAAAATGAAACCACTTGCTCTTTATTTCCTTGGTAAACCACACCATTAATGACTCGCGATGAATTAGGTTCTATATGTATAGGTCTTAGAAATATATTGGTAAAATGACCATTTGTACCATCACTGAATTTGTCCCTAACATGATCATTAACCAGCCTTTTGAAGCTATCATTTAAGTCTTTATACTTCCATTCTCGCACCTCATAATCTAAATAATCCCAGGTAAGCCCGTAGTACTGATCGGTATTTTTGTATTTCAATAGTATCGAATTGGGTATTGGTCCCTCAATAATCTCAGGAGTATATTCCCATTGTATAGGTTCAATTTCTATAGTATTAATATCATTCTGGTCAATAACTGTAAAACCATCTATTATAATCGGAGATTTTCCTTTTGAAGTTATTTTGAGCCAATGCTTCCCAGGTTTAAGATTCCCAATCTTTATTTGTTCTATTTTAAAATCACCATTCCCAGATAAATCAACACTCTTATTAGCCAAACCATTTAATTTGAGATTGATTTTTTCACCCTCTTTTATTTTATATCGAAACCAAAATATCGCGTTTTTAATATTCTTAGTAACCTCGGTTTCATATATAACTCGGTCACCCTCATTTTTACCAAAACGATCACCGATTCCTGAGCCATTAACTAACCCATGCGTTCTTATTTCTCCTCTTAACTTGCCGTCATACACCAATTGATCTCTATGTGAAGGATTGGCATACTTTATTTCTTTGTAGTCAATAGCATCAGTCCATATAGCATATTCTGGTAACTTAATCGTAGTATACTCAATAGGTGTATAGGGATCATACGCTTTGACCGATGGAAAATGAATTGATCCCATCATATGTATAACTATACTTTGAGCAATATCTGTTTTATTAACGCATTCAATACGTATAAGTCGGGAATTTTGATCTATCTCTGAATATGAGATATCGGTATATACCCGGTCCTTCCATTCGAGTTCGTGCCTAAAAGAAAAATACTCGAGGTTAGGAGATGCCTCCCAGGGATGAAAACCCGACTCATAAAAGACATGAGGAACGTCTACCTTCCTACGATACAATCCCGGGAATACACTCAAATCAAATCGAATCCCTTTATTACTATCGGGGATATGAGATACTCCCATATATTTTTTTGTGTAAGGGCCCCAGTCCGGTAAATTAAGATCATGAGAATATTTAAGTGAAGTGTAATATTTGGCATCAAATATTGATTGCGAACGACTACTATTCGAGAATAATATAACTATAGTAAAAAGGATTAGATATCGATTCATTTTTTTGATAGGTTTTATATCGAATCACATAAGTTAATCGATCGAAAATAGCCCATAACTAAATGTTACTTTTGCATCAATCTTAATTTTATAAGGTTTTTTTTGATTCTGATATACTGAAATTGAATTCCCTAAAATACGGTTAAAAGTAAGGCCCGACTTTAAACCAATTAGATTTAATTCTAAACTGTTATTTTCTGTATGCTCTCTGTACATCAATAAATATTTTGGCGTATCTGATTGATATGCAACAAATCCAGTCCAGGAAAAACCTGAGGGTTCATCTGCAATGGGTAAAATAATAGATGAATGAAGCAATGCTGAAATCTCTTTATACTTGGTGAATTGATCTTTTAAATCATCAATTTCTTTAAGATTACTCAATTCCATCCAAGCCAAAGGCTGTGCTGCTAGAGTAACAGCACTAGCATAGGTAAGTGCAATTTTTCCTGGTGCAAGAAGATCACCTTTTGAATATTTTTTTGGATTACGTGCATTGTTTAAAAACTCAATCTGTAATCGCTCGGTTGGCACGTATCCCGAAAGTTTCCATAAGTTTCTAAGGGTTCTATGTGGATAATAATTCCCCCAATCTGTATAACGATTCTCCAGAAAGATGTTTCCAAATTCATTGAAATAATGGTATCCTACTCTATTTCCGGCAGTTACATCCATATTAAAGACTACTTGACCCTTTGATGCAGTCATCACTTTAGTAAATAGTCTTCTTAAGTTGATCTCAGATTGCTTGTCTGTTAAAGAAATCCCATCTATTTTAAAGACTTTAATTCTATATTTATTATAGTAGTTAATCAAAATATCGGCATCACGTTCCCAAAGTTTATAACTGTTCGCCTTGCTTGGATTAAACCACAAACAAATTTCTACGTTTTTCTTTTTAGCAGCTGTGATTATGGTTTTGAAACCATTCGGAAATCGTTTTGAATGAGGCTTCCAGTCTTCAGTACTCCAGTCATCCCATTTTTGCCCTTCTTTTGATGCTGAATTTCTGGACAACCCTGTTTGCCATCCATCATCTAGCTGTAAATGGGTAATTCCTATTTTTGAAGCCTGTTCTATTTCCTTCAAAATAAAAGCTTCATTCATTCGACTATCTTTGCTTCGGTCTCCCCAGGTATTCGCAAGAATCATCCCATCACGCTCGGGGATATATTTTCGAAGTTGCTTTTGATATACCAGCAGCATTTTATGTAATTCAGTTTTATTGGCTTTAGCCAATCCAATGGCATAGCCATACCCCTGTATCCATTCGTTACTTAAATCTTTTGGAGAAATACCAATACCATTCACGGTGATACTTTTATTATCAATCTGAAAGTCGTAACCAGAATAATATTGTTGACTGTGACTAATAGGCGCCTCTTTGATCAAAAAAAAAGCAGTTTTTTTTTGTGGGTGTATTCCCAAAAGGATGTTACCGCTCATCTCTTGCTTTTTACGATATGATAACATCTCTTTTTCAAAAACTAAATTATCATGATAATCCGTAGCTTCTTTGAAAGATATTATGGTTGTTTTCCAATGGTTGCCATCAAAAGGAATGCTACCTATTCGTTCTGATTCTGTCGCATCATTTTGATGATTCTTTTCAATCATTGTAAGTTCTGTCTTTTTATTCATCGCCCATTCTGAGGCTTTAGCTTTTCCTTTTAGAAAATAAGTATGTGAGATTGCCGAGGTATTTGGATATATTTTAATAAGATGTTTTACTTCTAAACTCGCCAATTTGAAGTAAATAGAAACCTCTTTATGTAGATATTCGTTTGGAAATGTAAGTTTATCCTCCACTTCCATTTTAGCATCTGAAGGAACAACATCTTCTTTAGGGAGATATAAACTAGGGGTTTCATTATCAGAAAACCTAAGTCTTTGGGTTGTAGCATTCTCTTTTGCTTCCTTTAATATAAGATTTCCATTATTCCATAAATAGGTAAAACTTACATGTTTATTCTGAAGATAAAGCGTATCATTTTGTAATGATACAGTAATATTCGACAATGACTCTTGCTGTCCCTGTACATTGAAAGAAGTACATACAAACAGGTAAGAGATACATAGGATTGTATGCTTTTTTAAGATCATAAGTTATACTATTCTTTTAAAGGTAGTTCTTTTAATGTATTAACAGTATTCTCTTGCTTCACAAGTTCAAAATGATCAAACAATTCATCGTCAAGAGAATACGCCTTAAAATTTAAAGTGTTTTTATCGACTGTAATTACTTGAAATAGTTGAATATTTTCGCCTTTTTTATCCATCCAAGGATGATCACTAAGCGAATACATCTTTCTTCCACTTACAGAAACCACATAGGTTGTACCCGAATTTTCATTCCATTTCCCCAATCCAGAGTTCACTTTATTTCCACGGCCGTACACATGATCATGCCCTTGTAATACGAGGTCCACTTTATACTTATCAAATAATGGTTTCCAGTGTTTTAAAATATCTTCATTAACTCTTCCTCTTGCTGCCGAGATTACAGGGTGATGAAAAAAAACAATAACCCATTGTTGATCGTTTTTTGCAAGAACTTTTTCTAACCAAGAAGTTTGTGCTTCAATTTCCATATTAGAATCAAGGCAAATCACTTTACAATTAAGATAATCTATGTAATACGTACGATCACCAAACCCATTCGGACCATTATTTGGAAAATTAAATTGCGGATCCCATAGATTACTAATCCCAACTTTATGATTTGTACTATCTTTTACATACTCATGATTTCCTAAAGCTGCGATTGTAGGTATCATTTTTGGGATGAAACCACTGGCTTCAAACCATTCACCCCATTCATAATTGTTTTGGGAGTGGTTAATTAAGTCTCCCACATGCAAAGCAAACCGGGCATTTGGTGCTTTTTTAAATGCCCCTCTTATAGCCTTAGACCATAAGGAAAAAATATCATTTTGGGCATCTCCTAAATATAGAAACTGGAACGGTTTCTCAAACTTTTCTTCAGAAGTTTTAAATTGTATCCACTCACTCCAATGCATCCCATCGCCGACTCGATAGGCATATAGTGTCTTTGGGGTTAGAGCATCAAACTTTACATGATGATAGATAACCTGTTCTTCTTCTACCGAAGTGATTTCTGTTGGTATTGAAGGCTTGTTTATAGCTTTTTCATAATAATCAAATTGTTTTTCTACTTTGACTATCTGTGCGATTCCTTTAGTTACAGTAGCATCTGTTCTCCAGGTAATCATAATCTCACTAGATGGATCTTCCGTAAGTGTAAGTATTATCCGGTCGGGTCTTGGTGATGCCTTATAATCAATATGCTGTATCTCTGGCGCTAGGTTTTTTTCTAGAGCCTGGGCATAACCCAGGTTCACCATAAATAAAAGTGAAAGGAATATACTGATATCGATTAATAATATTTTCATGAGACTGATAAATAAAAAAAGGAAAGAGAAGTCCAAAAATTTTGTATGACGCAATCAACAACAATCTACTTAATAATTATTATCAAAAAAATTAATAACGCCTTACTTTTTCCCTTATTTTGGACCTCTCTTTCCGAGGCATGGAATTGAAAACAAATTTACACTTTGACTATTATCTTATGGTTCCGTCAGGATTTTTCACCCATCCCACGGTCCAGTCTCCTGCTTCATTTTCTACTGCACCTACATAGGTTACAGAAGTAAAAAATGGATCAACCGTACTTGGATCATGATTTTCTTTTGCTGTAGGAGTAGCATCAGGAATGAAATCGTTTGTACCAATACCCGCGATAGTTTCCAAAGTTGGTGTATATAGAGGGTATCCCTCTGCATTATCATTGGTATATGTAAGACCTGTTACATTATTAAAAAACGGATTTTGAAAAACATCACTTCCGTCTAAATGTCCATGAAAAGGATTTATATGAACCGGATCAGGATCAAGATCTGCTGCCTTTCTATCATCTCTATATGCTTGCGTTCCTATATCAAATACATAGGAGTATGCAAATACTCTTGGACCATCCAGATCTTCAGCAACCTCAAGTTTATTAGCTATTCTTACTCCTCTTAGAGGAAAACTTGCTATGATCGTATTATACACTCTTCCATCACCAGCTCCACCTCCTGTTTGGAAACGCATTCCGTAAATCTCATCTACGACCGTGCTTCCAGGGCCAACTATGGTAAAATTAGATATTATTGGTTCTGAAGGCGCCTGTATTTGCAAGGCATATTTATCGTCTAAAGCCTCAGTTAACACCGCAATTCCAAATTGAAGCTTACCAGTATATGTATCACCTAATCTAAAACTTTCATCATCACTATTAGTGGCAACCAGATATTTTGCGTTTACATTTCCATCAGTAAGATAAATACCTTCATCACCGGCCCAAAAAGATTGAATATACTCGATTGTATTAGAGTTGTCAAGATTTATTAATCTAATACCATCTGAGGCATATTCTGTTCTTAAGTATTGTATGGTACCTCCAGTAAAAGCAGTTCCTACCTCACCTACACTAAGTTTACTCCAATCTGCTGGTTCAGGAACTCCTGTAAGAGAAGACGAAGGAGTCATTACTACTGGATTTGTTGAAGTACCTACGATAGATAAATCAGCTCCAGGTTTAATAGCAATTTCTACAGGTAAATCTACAACCTCTACCGGTATTTTCATGTATACTGTTACACCCTCCTGGATAGTTAGCGAACTACCCGCATCAAAAGTCATTGATTTCGTAATATAATAATCACGATCTGCAGCAAATGTAACTCCTTCTTCAATGATACCTGTATCCGGAATGGTCACATTATAAAGAGATTCTCCTCCTACTTCGATCGTATCATATATAGCTGCACTTACTGTAAAGGCAACTCTATCAGAATCCTGATCTGAATTATCAGCTAATAAGAATTCATATTCAAAATTTTGTCCTTCGTTAGCATCGGCAGGTACCGTTTGTGTATTGTAGGTAAATGAAGTCGCATCATTATCCAAAGGAATGATTTCTAAAACTCCACCACCAAAATATACTACCAGTTCCTTATTTCCTCCAGGGGCATTTAAAGTAAGGTCTACACTAAAGGTTTCTCCTGCTTTACCTATGATCGTAGTTTCCCCAGTAATTCCTATAGTAGGAGCATTTGGATCAGGATCACCCCCTCCATTATTATTTCCTCCACCATCATCGTCACTACTACAAGCAAAAATAAAGACAAGCATTACTATTGCCAGAAAAACCGTTTTGTTCGTAAAAAGTTTAAAATATGTTTTCATATCATCTAATTTTTAAGTTTTATTATTTTTTGATTCATCTAATTATCTAAATGAGCCGTCAAGGTTTTTAAACCAACTGTCTCCTTCAGTAGTCCAATCATTAGCAGCACTTTCTATAGCACCTATATATGGGGCACTGGTAAAGAAACTCCCTAAACTTGAAGGATCAAAGGCAGAAGGAGTCGAGCCAACAAAACTGGTTAAAGAAATTCCCGGTACAGGATCTTCGGTTACATTAAACAGATCTCCTGGATCGTTAAAAAACACGGTTTCGGCTTCCTGATCATAGTTATCATTATTATTATATGATCTTATATTGTCAAAGATCATATTTACACCGAGTTCGGCTATATCCAGATCTTCAACTCTGGCTCCATCATCAGGAAATTCTGTAAACAAAGCATTTTGTAAAGTACCTATGGCACCACGTCTGATACGCACTCCTCTTCGGGTACCATTTCCTACGTTGCTTCCATTTCCAATACTAGTAACATTACTAATTGTGAAAGTGGTTCTTGGCTCTAGTAAGAAGTTATCACCATCGTTTCGCATTTCTACAGATCGAGCTTGATTCCAGAAAGGTGTAGGTGTTGTATTGGCCTCTAAATCGGTTTGGAATACCCAGAACTGACCTTTACCTTGCCAACCTTCATCAGCCCATAGTCCATAACCTCCATGGCCAATTGCCGACATATACTTAAGGTCTACGCGACCACCTTTGAGTCTAAATGCTATATTACGATTTCTGAATACCTGCAAGTGATCTATCTGGGTGCCAGATCCCACGCCGAAAAATTTAAAAGCATGTGCATCGTTATCATTTGCTTTTCCGGCATATTCACTACGGATATAGCGCAGCACACCAGAATCATCATTGGGTTCGTTACCTCCATATCTAAATCCCGCATCAAGAACTACACTTCCTGCATTAGAAGGTGCATTTCCGTATAATACTACTCCTCCCCAGTCGTTAATAGTAGGGGTTTCATTTTTGAGTAACTTATCACTAGTGAAAACAATAGGACTATTTGCGGTCCCTTCAGCCATTATTTTTGACCCTTGAGTAATGACTAATCTTGATGTTTGCTGGTCTGTATCAAAAGTTTTAAAATATATTTCGGTACCAGCTTCTACAGTTAATATACTATTATTTTCAACTGAGAAGATACTGTCTATAAGGTATTTTTTTGCAGATTCTAGAGTGTAATCCTCGTTCAGTCTTCCTTTTATCCTGGTAACTTCGGTTCCATTAATAATTTCCTGGGATTCTATAAAAGTAAAATCGACCAAAAGTTGTATTACTTCATTTGCTTGTTGACCACTTAAATCTGTTAATACAAACCTAAATTCTGATCTTGTCCCATTTGGAGTGCCTAATGGAATAAGATATTCAAAAAAATAAGTCGCAGAAACCTCATCATCAAAGGAAATCATCTCAAAAAGTTGACCATCCAGAAATACTTCTAAAGTTTGCAATCCGCCAGCAGCTTGTAAGCTATATTGTTGAAAAATCGTATTACCCGGTTGCTGCACAACAAGGTCAGATGTTTCTCCCTGGACAACAATTGCAGGTGCAGGAAGTTCAAAACTAACTTCGTTATTCTCACAAGAAAATAACAGTAGTATGAATGTTGACAATATATATTTTAATACTTTCATTTTGTAGGTTTTGATGTTCAAAAATTATAATGTATAACTCACTCCAGCCCTTGTAGACCATCCAAAATAAGCCCTTCTGGTAAGGCGACTTTTATCACCTTCGTAACGGATTGTAGGCTCATTACTTAGATTTACTCCTTCTATATAAAAGCGTAAATTTTTACCCACTCGTAAAGATGCATTGGCATCAATCTGAAGTCGATCATCTTGAAAATTATCTTGTTGTTCATTACTACCCAGAGATGTCGAAAAACTACCATTATAATTGGCAGATACCCTAGCCGAAAATGTTTTATAATCAAAAGCCAAGGCGGCATTGAAGGTATGATCTGCCTGACCAGGAAGTTTAATATTATCGCGATCTTGGGTAAAAGCATCAGAGTAGGTATAGGTATAATTACCTTCTACATTAAAGTTCTTTAAAAATCCAGGTAAAAAACCAAGAGTTCTAAAGAAATTAAATTCAAGCCCAAGCACCGTAGCTGTTTCTCCATTTTGTGGCTGCGTGAAAAAATAACCAGCTGTACCATCAAACCCAGGGAAACTCTCTGGTAAAACAGGAGTGATTCGTTGAAATTGAAATTGATCGATATTTTTATAAAACCCTCCCAAGGAAATAACACCTACATCTTGAAAATAATGTTCGAATAACAAATCTACATTAATGGCCTCGGCGGGCTGCAAGTCCGAATTTCCTAACCTTAAACGACGATCATCTTCATTAAGATCTGAAAAAGGTACTATATCATTAAAATTTGGACGAGCATAGTTCATTACTCCAGAAAGGCGTAAAGATGTATAATCTGTAAGACTATATTTTAGATGTACATTAGGAAGCAAAAAATTGTATTCATTCCCTCCTTGAATAGGAGTAGGTATTACTGTATTACCAGACCTTGTCACATCGAAAGCATCGTACAGCACTTCATTGTACTCATAACGTAGCCCGGCTAATATCATCAATTTTTCAAATTCTATTTTTACCATTGCATACCCCGAATAAATGTTTTCTTCGGTCTCATAAGTATTATTAGCAGATGTTCTAAGAGCTTCTGCCAACACCTGATCAGACTCTTCAAGAAACCTTCTATTTGTAGCAAGAACGTTTCTAAATTGATCCGCTCCAATAAGAGGCCCAAAACGATAATCTCCGTATAAGTAATTCGTGGGTTCTACACCAGATAATGAACGTAAAAAAAACTCTTCTTCTTTTATGATATCATTAGGATCATTAACTACAGTTGTTCTATCCTTTCTAAACTTATCATTGGATTGAGTACGATACTTTCCTCCAAATTTTATGATACCTGGGTACTGATTAAATTGAAAATGTTTGGTAAAATCTAGTTTCCCAACCAAATTGTCGGCATCTACTGTTTCAAAATCCTCTTCAAATCTACCTGTTTCAGAATAGAAGAAAGGATCATATGCGCTTAATCCTTCCTCTACTGTTGAAAGACGAAAATTTGGCTCTTCTCCATATACTCCTAGTGGATTATCGGCTATTATGTTAAGGCCCTCTCGTTGAAAGTTTCCTACTTCCCTATTAAGTCTTCGTTCAGAAAATGTATAAAATGCTTTCCAGTCAACATCCCAACTTCCTAATCGGTGTGAACCATCTAAATTGAAGGTGCTATTTTCTTTTAGCTCATCAGAAATATTAATATCACGACGTACTCTTCCATTGGTTATAGAATCAAGTGTTTGATATCTTCCTCCACTATTAAATTGACTTTCCCATCTGAAACGATTACGTACATCCGTATCCTGACGTCTACTATACACATAATTAAATATAATCCTGTTATTACTATCAAATTTATAGTCTAAAGTTGCTGTAGCTCCAAAACGTTCCCTTTCATTTTCAGTAATCCTATATTGATACTCATCTATTACAAAAAAATCCGCATTTTCCTGGATAACATTTACAGAATCCCAAACTGCATCGGTTCTATGTTCAGAATTATTAGAACTAAACATACTTCCTCCTAGAATAATTCCAAGTTTACCTTGAGGCATATTATCGGTTTTGAAAAATCGCTTATCGATTCGTAACCTGTTTAAAGAATTAAGTCCCGATGATATGTCATTATATCCAAAACCAGACTCTGCTTTAATTCCTAATGCATATCTTCTGGCTACGGCTGTTTTGAGGTTTACGGTACCTCCAATCGCATCACCATCCATATCAGGTGTCGGTACTTTAGTCACCTCCATAAAAGCTAGCTGATCTGCAGGAATAAGGTCTAATGATTCTGTTCTTGACCCTCCGGATCCATCTACCTGTACACTTGGGATTTGCTCTCCATTAACCTGGATAGTGGTATAGTTTAATGGAGTACCTCTTATACTTACTGTAGACCCTTCTCCTTTATCTCGAGAAATATTAACCCCCGAAACTCTTTGTAAGGCTTCAGCAACATTTAAATCTGGGAAACGACCAATAAGATCAGCCGAAACAACATTTTTGATATTATCTGCTGTACGTTGCAAGTTCAATGCTTTGGATTTTCCTTCAACATTACCTATAACTACTACCTGGTCCAGTTCTGCAGCATCAGTGTTCAATATAATATTACCAACATTGATTTCACTTTCAGTAAGCTCTATTCCAAAGATTCTAGTAGCAAAGCCTATATAACTTGCCCGTAAGGTAGCTTTTCCACTTGTTCTGGTCCTGATCACGAATTCACCAAACATATCGGTAACCACTCCCGTAACAGTTGCTCCTGAATTATCTAATAAGACAACAGTAGCTCCAAATAACGGAAGGTTGGCGTCAGGATCAATCACCGTTCCTCTAATTACTTTAGATTCTTGCGCATAAAACGAAACAATAGTAAAAAGCAAGAACAAAAAGGTAATAGTAGATTTTCTTTTCATTTTTTTGATTTAGGTTAACACTATAAAAGAATCTTTATATAATTCTTTTATATAATTCTTAATGGCTTATTAGATATACTTTAAAACTTCTTCCCCATGTCTTGAAGTAAACTCTCTGGTAAAGTTGTTATAAAAGAATTAAAACGGTAAGGTGTATATGTGTCAAAAGCACGGTGTTTTTGTAACATTTTTAGAAATATTGTTAATTTAAACTTAATCTAATAAAAAAAAGTTCTTTTTTTTGAATTTTACGCAACATATTTTATAGGCTTCTAATTCTTATACCACTTATAAGAGTTTCTCCTTTAATTGCTTTTAATTGCACATGAACCCCTGAATTATTTGTTGCTTTTACATGTACTTTTTTTCGGATTGGATAATTATAACCGTAGTCTTTTAGCATATCCAAACCTTTAAAAACCGAGATTTTATTAATGTTAACATCAAAAACACGTTCTTGTCCATTGTGCTTAGGAGATTCTACCCCTTCTACAAACCTTCGTGATTTCGGGTAATGCTCTACAAATAATACCTCTACCTCATACCAACCATCTTTAACATCGAATTGATATCCTGAAGTATTTTTGCACATAGTTTGATATAGCCCTATAAAACCATTTATAGTTAATATATCTTCCTTTGTTCCGATTTTATTAGAGACATACAAAGGTTCTCCATCTAGATATCCCCAGCTACCCTTTTCATATTTTTTATCTGATAACCATGTATTTTTACCCTTATCATCATAAAAACTATGATTACTGCCTGCATTGATACTAATGTCTATATAATTATCTTTAGAAATAGTTTTAGAAATGCCTATATAATTAATGGTCAGCATATCGGTCAGTTTTTCATCTTCATGAATACTTTTAATAACGAACTGGTTTCTCCCTTCTTTAAAATCTACATTCCAGATCGTAGAATGATCTACAATGTTTTGAATCCCCAACGATTTTCCATTCTGGAACAATTCGACTTTTTTGAGGTTACTATACACTTGTACAGGAAGCGTTTTTGAGCGTATCCCAGAACGATTTGTCCAGTTGGTTTCGGCTATTTTAAGATATGGCTTTTTTGATAAAGCTGCCTGGAAAAGAAAATATATATCTTTTGGGGTACGGTCGGCAGATACTAATCCTTTATTATTTATATGTGGATTAGGGTCAATACGTCTTTCTGAACTAAAATCGATCAAATTCCATACCGCTGCCCCAGAAATGTATGGACGTTCTAAAATCTGTTTCAGATAACTCTCCATCATACGTTTATGACCTTCGATGGTAAAATCAAAACGTTCAGGGTTTACACTATGAAATCGTGGATCACTTCCTGCGCCAAATTCACTAACGATATGAATACGTTCTGGATATTTTTGGTGTTGTTCGTCTAAAAATTTACCAAAATCTTCGTAGGTATCATAATACCAGCCATGATATAGATTCCAACCCACAATTTGTGGTATTTTATCAATTTCAGATTCTTCATATAATGGATACCGATGTAATGCCATAGCCGTATAGCGAGTAGAATCTTCTGTTCTTGACACCTTTTCCAGGCGCTTAGCTAATGCTATCGTGGCTTGCGTATGTTTATCTACTATTTTCTTGTCAATAAATCGATGTGCCCAATAGATCTCATTCATATATCCCCAGATAATTATAGATGGGTGATTATAATGCTGCCTAATCATTTCTTTGAGCATCATCTCGCTATTATCATCATGGTTCTTAGACAAGGTAACCTCATTTACTAAAGGGGTTTCTTCCCATACTAAAAGCCCAATTCGATCGGCTTCTTCCAGAATTGCAGGATCCTGAGGATAATGAGCCAATCTGATGAAGTTCGCTCCCATATCTTTAAGTAATTTAAGATCACTACGGTGTTGATCATCACTTAACGCATTGCCTATACCGGGATAATCCTGATGTCGATTGGCTCCTATTAATTTTAGTGGTTTCTCATTTAAAAAAAAACCAGAATCAGCATCAAAGTAGAACGTTCTAATTCCAAATTTAATATGATCACGATCTAAGATATTTTCTCCTTCTCTTATTACTATATCAAGCTCATACAAATGAGGTGAATCTGGTGACCATAATAAGGGATTTTTGATATCTATATCACCAATTTTAAAAGGAATAATAGTATTGTTATTTTTAAAACTTATGTTTGAAGTATTTTGAACTACTACTATTCCATCTAGGTTACGTATTTCATATTGAATATTATATTTTCCTTGTTTCTTTAAGGTATTTCTGATACTACCTCTAATAGCTACAGTGGCATTTTTAGAATTAACCAGAGGAGTCTCTACAAATATCCCTTTAGAGCCATGATCTAATATATTAAAATGTATTTTGGAAGTTTCTATGAGAAAAACGTCGCGATATATTCCTCCGAAAAAAGTGAAATCTGCAGATATAGGCGGGATGTTGGCATCATGAGCATTATCAACCATAATTAATAGCTCATTTTGCCTACCAATATTCAAATATGATGTTATATCAATAGTAAACGCGCTATAACCCCCTATATGTTTTCCTGCTTTTTGTCCGTTGACATATACCTCTGCATACTGATTTGCTCCCTCGAAATGCAAAAAATAATTTTTTGCCTGTGAATCAAAATCTTTATGAAGTTTTTTAAAATACCATCCCTTACCACGATGATATCCTCGGTTACCATCATCTAATACGTCTTGGTTATTCCAAGTATGTGGAAGATTCACTTTTTTCCAGCTATGGAAATTAACATTTGATTTTAGTGGATTAGTTTCCTGTTTATTAAAACTCCAAAGTGAATTAATTGAAGTTTTTAATCGTTTCTGACTATTGACAGGATTATATACTGAAATAATTACTAATAAAAGAAATATACGTTTTAACGAAATAGTATTCATAGAGGCCAATTTTGAAAATTCTACATATGAGAACTTCAAAAAGGCGAAGAAGTAATAAAATATCTAAAAGCCCGATAAATATAAGAAGATAGTGAGTTTAAAAAAAATAAAAGCCTGATAATGTTTGAGTTTAAATGAAAAAACTGTAAGTTGAACTAAAATTTATATCCTTGAGTTTTTATAAAACTATTCTTTTAATAGTCATTTTTTTAGGCTTCAACGGTTTTCTTCTTCAAGCTCAGAAAGAGCAGATTTCTGAAACAAACTACTATTTTGATCACATTACCGTAAAAGAAGGATTGTCTCAAGGTTCTGTATTAAGTATTCATCAGGATCAACTAGGTTTTATGTGGTTTGGCACTAGAGATGGTCTTAACCAATATGACGGATATAATTTTAAGGTTTTTAAGAACCAATTAGGAGATAGTACTTCTATATCTGGAAATATTATACGAGATATCAAAGAAGACACACAAGGTAATGTATGGATCGCTAATGAAAAAGGGCTTAGTAAATATGATGCTGACCAGGAGAGATTTCATAATTATCCGTTAAGTTTTACAATCAAAAAGAGCTCAATAATTGATGTAATCTTCATTTCTAAAGAGGGGCAAATATGGGTTGGAGGAAACTTCGGAGTACTACTTTTTAATCCTGAACAGGAGGAATATAGTACCGATATTATGAGCAGGTATGACAATTATCCCTCTAAAAAATATTCTGTTAACTCAATTCAACAAAATACCGATGGAAATCTAATTATAGGAACAAGTAAAAAGGGAATCTTCCTTTTTGACTTTAATAACAATGTATTATTACCATTTAATAAAAGTAACGTTTCCAAAAAACCTATACGCCGAATTCAATCTATTGTAGTAAAGAATAATGAGGTTTGGGCAGGAACATATGGCAGTGGTTTGTTTAAGTTTGATCAAAATGGTACTATTATAGCACATTATCATACCGAAGCTTCTAACATAAATTATCGGATCTCTGATAACCATATTAGAGCATTACAACTTGATAATGATGATCTATGGATTGGTACATTTAAAGGTTTAAATGTACTTAAAAACCTAAAACAGCTAACTGCAGTTCGCTATCAAGAAGGTGATCCAAAAGGATTACCACACAATAGTGTACGTTCACTTTTTAAAGATCGAAAAGGTAGTATCTGGATCGGTACTTATTTTGGAGGGGTTTCTATATATGACATCCATAATCAAAGATTTAAGCACTTCTATCGAATTAGTGGAAACATTACCTCGCTAAGTTATGATGTGGTAGGCGCTTTTGCAGCGGATACAACTGGAACTATTTTTATAGGAACAGAGAGAGGAGGGTTAAATGTTTATGATACTAAATCCAACACCCACACTAGATTGGCAGACTCTCTAATGTCTAAGAGTATTATTAAGTCGCTTTATAAAGATCAGGAAAATACCCTTTGGGTTAGTGTTTTTAAACAGGGATTGCATTATTTTGATGACAAACAAAAAAAGTTAGTTCCCGTATATTCAGTACAATCGCCAACATTTAATTATTTAAGAAATGCTATAATCAATTGTATAACTTCGGATACTCAGGGATACTTATGGATAGGTACGGATGAAAAAGGGTTGCAAAAATTTGACTATAAAACAAAACAATTTCTGGAGTTCCCTAATCAGGAGAAACTAAATTTTTTGGTAAAAGGAGACCCTATTAAAGCAATTGTTTTTAAAGATGATCACTTGTACCTTGCTACTAAAGGTTCTGGAATTATAAATTTTGACCCAAAGCAAGGAACTATAGAGCAAATAATACAATTTAATGAGGGTAAAGATACTTTTCAAATCAAAGAATTTAATCATATATCGTTGGACAGTAACGGAATCTTTTGGTTAGCAACAAACGGAAAAGGAATTTTAACCTACGATCCAATATCAAAACAAAGTAAAAGATGGCATATGGGCTCTGGTTTGGGAAGTAATACTGTTTTGGGTACACTTCATGATGAAAATTCTAAAAACATTTGGGTAATTACAACAGATATGATTGCCGAGATTAATAGTAATCAAAATGAAGTAATACGAAGTTACTCATATACCTCAGGATTCCCTCTTGAAGAAATTAATGAAGGTGCTTTTTTTAAGAATAACATCGGGACATTTCTGATCGGGGGAAGCAATGGATATGTAAAATTTAACCCAGATGATCTGAGTTCAAATACATTTAGTCCGCAACCTATACTAACTGCTCTAAACTTATTTAATGAACCCATAAAACCAAACGATAAAAATAAGGTTCTTACCCGAGAAATAAGCAAAACTTCGGAGATCACATTAGACTATTTTCAATCGGTATTTAGCATTGAATTTGCATCTCTAAATTATTTGCACCCAGAGAATAATCAATACGCATACATGCTTAAAGGTTTTGACAAAGATTGGATCTATGGTGAAACCCGTAGAGAAGCTACATATACTAATTTACGCGACGGAACATATACTTTTTTAGTAAAATCGGCAAATAATGATAATGTCTGGAATGAAACTCCCACTGCACTGAACATAACTATACTACCTCCTCCCTGGCGTACCTGGTGGGCGTACATTATCTATCTAATTTTAATTGCATTAGCTTTTTACCTGATACGTTATAATGCCATCAAAAGTACCCAACTTAAGAACGATTTTCGAATAGAGCAACTAGAAAAAGAAAAATGGAAAGAAATTCATGATCTTAAATTAAAGTATTTTATTGATGTTTCGCATGAATTTAGAACACCTCTAACACTTATATTGGGGCCCTTAGAAGAAATGATCAGTTCTAAAAATCAGGAAAACTGGTTACGGTCTCGTATTAAAATAATGTACTTCAATGCTAAAAGATTATCCCTATTAATCAATCAAATACTGGAAATTCGTGAGATTGAGACTGGACATTCTGTATTAAAGAAACAACCCATGTATATAGATTACATGCTTCGTGATATTGTGGATTCTTTTAAAGGTATAGCAGATAAAAATCAAATAGCCCTATCATTACAGCAACACAATATATCTGAAAAACCGATACTAGCAGACAAAGACAAATTAGAGAAAATCTTTTTTAATTTATTATCCAATGCTTTTAAGTATACGCAAGAGGGTGGTAAAATTAAAATGGAAATTACTACCAATCAAATTAAGGATCAAATTCAATATCATTTTAAAGTTTCGGATACAGGAATAGGTATTTCTCCAGATAAACTACCCAGAATATTTGATCGGTTTTATAAAGGTGAAAAAACACAATCTGGTGCAGGGATTGGCCTATCACTCACAAAATCCCTAATTGATTTGATGGATGGAACCATTGATGTTTCTAGTACTGAAGGAAAAGGAACCTCGTTTATAATAACTATTCCTTTTAAGACTACAAATATTTCTATTGAGAAAGAAGGAAACAAATTCACAAAGCCAATACCCCTCGAGTATCAAAACACGACACTAATTAGAGAAAGAAATACAGATGAAGGGTTAACAAAAGAAACTATTTTAGTAGTAGAAGATAATGAAGAACTTAGAAATTATCTAACAGAACAACTTGAAGGTGACTATATAATTTTCACAGCTAAAAACGGTCTGCAAGGGTTTAATAAAGTAAAAAAAAGGTCTCCCGACATTGTAATAAGTGATGTGATGATGCCCAAAATGGATGGTTTAGAATTGTGTAAACTTATTAAAGAAACAAAAGAGCTTTGTCATATTCCTGTACTGCTACTCACCGCAAAAGATGCGCAAATTCATAAAATAGAAGGACTTGAGCATGGAGCAGATGATTATATCTCTAAACCTTTTAGTCTTACAGAATTAAAGACAAGAATCAAGAATATTATTAAGAATCGCAACCTTGTTCAACAAAAGTTAAGAGATCATGAGATGCTTCCTAAGTTGCCACAAATAAAAATCAATAGTTATGACGAAAAACTAATGAAAAACATAGTCAAAACTATTAACAATCAATTTGACAAACCAAATTTCACTGTTGATTATCTAAGTAGGGAAGTAGGACTAAGCAGAGTACATCTTACCAGAAAATTAAAAGCGTTAACCGGTATCACTCCTGCAGAGTACATTAAAGATTACAGGATGAAACAAGCTATTGAAATGCTAAAAAAAGGATCCTTTAAAATTGCTGATATAGCATATGCAGTAGGGTATCAAGACGTACAATATTTTAGTAAAACCTTTAAAGCTAAATATGGAAAAAGTCCTGCAAATTACCTTTCAGAAGAAAAAACATAGTTTTCTCTGGTTACTTTTATTCATTTGTATCAGTGCCTTCTATCCACTCGGGTAATCTTACCTTATCCAGAACTTCTCCGGTATAGCGATCCACAGTATCAGGCCTCTGTCTAATTTTCGAAGAAAAGCCCCCAGTTTCATCCATCCACATTTCTAACTCTATTTTTAGGTTCTCTATTATTTCATAAACATTTGGATCTTCTATAAGATTATTAATCTCATACGGATCTTTATCAAGGTCGTAAAATTCATATTCGACTCGTGGAACTTCAAACAAACGAGATTGTGCTTTTGTAAGCCCCCCTTTTTCTTTTGCTTTTAGTAAACTTTTGAATGAAGGACTTCTTCCTATATCAGAGGCTATCCCAAGAGGTAAATCCAAATATGCATTTTTAATCAGTTTATATCTGTTCGTACGAACACTTCGGATATGTTCATCACTATCATGCCAGTTTCGTTCACTAAAAATATACTTTCTTCCCTGGATAGGGTCTTTTGAGAATAATCCTTCAATAGGATTTCCTTGAAACTGCCTGGGTTGTGAAATTTCTACCAGATCCAATATCGTGGGAGCCAAATCAATAACACTAATTAACTTATCTGTCTTTTTCGAAGGTAAAATCTTATTTGGCCAGGATAAAATTAGAGGTGTCTTTATTCCCACGTCATAAACAGTTCCTTTTGCCCGAGGAAAAGGTGCTCCATTATCCGATAAGAAAATAACTAATGTATTATCAAGAAGTTTACGCGATTTTAACTGATCCAGATACTCTCCTATTTGGGCATCCATTCTTCGTATATAATTATAATAGTCAGCCAAATCTTTACGGGTATTCTTATCATCAACAAGATAAGGAGGTACAATTACTTCGGATGGTGATTGGGGTTCATCTATTACATCATTCTCTTTATATGGTCTATGAGGATCAGTAAAACCAACCCACATAAAGAAAGGTTTCTTTTCTGCAGCATCAAGAAATTGTTCAAAAGTATTAAGATCCTTTTGATGCCAATCAAATTGAGCTTCGCCATAGGCTCCCAAATGTCCTTTTTTCAAAAACCCGGAAAAATAACCTTTTTCTTTTAAAAACTTTGGCAATATATCGAGTGAATCCGGCATAGGCATATGCAAGTCCTCTGCCCCCGTAGCATGTGGATATTTCCCTGTTAAAATACTTATTCGAGAAGGAGAACATTGTGCGGTAGTCAGAAAAGTATTTGTGGCTTTAAGTCCATTTTTTGCTAAATAATCTACATTTGGTGTTTTAATATAGGGATTACCATAACAGCCAAAATCTTCCCATCCGGCATCATCCGCAACCAAGATAAGTATATTGGGAGTCTTAGTTGCATCCTTTTGTTTAGAAGTACAGCTCCATATAAAAAATGAAATACCCATAATTGTTATGAGCCCCCAATATGATCTTGAATACACTTTATGCATCGCTTAAATATATCATTTTGATAAATATAACCGTAATGTATTCAATTGATCTATGTAATCTAAATTATTGATCAAATTGTTGTGTTCCGAGGGATCATTACGATGATCGTATAATTCTTCTGATCCATCTTTATATCGAATATATCTCCAGTTTTTGTTTCGAACCGCTGTACCTAAAACATTCGTAGTAGTCACATAGTTTTTGCCTAGCTCAACCTCTGGATTAGATAGCAATTCTGAAATATTTTGTCCTTCTAAGTCATTTCTTGGTGTAATCCCACATAAACTAACTAATGTTGGATACAGGTCCAAAAGACTTACGGGATGATCTGTTTTGTCATTTGATTTGGTCACATCTGGTACATGAATCAGTAAAGGAACTCTAGTAGATTCTTCCCAAAGTGTATTTTTCCTCCACGTTGATTTTTCTCCTAAATGAAACCCATGATCACTCCAAACCACTACAATAGTATTCTCATAATACCCAGAAGATTTAAGTTTTTCTAAAATATGACCTAATTCATAATCTATATAAGAAACACTAGCCAGATAAGATTTTACAGCATCTTGCCATACACCTCTTCCCATTATTGTATCATGAGCTTTACGATCTTTCTTTATCGATTCTAAAATTATTGAAGGTATATCATTTATATCGTCTGGTGAAAAATCTGGTAAACTGATTTCTAAAGAATCATAAGGTTTATGAAAGCGTTCCTGAGTATACCAACCTAAGTGTGGAAGCCTGAAGCCGGCTGCAAGAAAAAAAGGAGACTTATGAGGTTTTTCAAGGAAATTAGATACGTTTTGTGTAATTTGATTTTCTCCCCATTTGGTAATTGTATCTTTTACGACCCCCCAATCAAAATAACGATATACACTATCCGTAATAAATTTGATTCCATGTCCGGGGAATGGCTTGGGTTTAGGTTTTCCGCTACACCATTCATATTCGTCCCAAGGTTCAGTTTTACTATCTTCTTTGTGAAATATCTTTCCAAAACCGGCGGTATAGTATCCCTCTCTCTTAAAATGCTGAATCATAGTTTCGGCATTTGGAAGATGATTTCTAAATGGATAAAAGGCATTGTTCGATACAATTCCTGTACTACGTGGATCTAACCCGGTCATTAGACTTATTCTTGATGGATTGCATAAAGGAGCAGATGCATGAGCATTTGTAAAATTCATAGCTGTTTTAGAAAAATCCTTCAAGTTTGGCGTGCTTGCCTGCGGATGCCCCCCCAATGGTTCTACCCAATCATTTAAATCATCAATAGATATAAAAAGTACATTAAAAGGTTTTTCTTTTTTGACTGGCGGGCTTTTTTTAGAAGTGCAAGCAGTGATAATGAATGACAAGAATAACAGAATAAAAATAGATGTTTTGCTCATGGTTCTTATATTAAAGGCATATGCAATCGATTGCATAATATACATAAAAAAATAGATTAATGCTAAAATCCAAATAATTTGGGTACCCAAAGACTCAGTTCTGGAACATAGGTCACAATCACTAATACTAGTATCATTACAATAAATAATGGAAGAAGTGGTCTAATTACCTTTTGAATACTCAAATTAGCTACTCCGCATCCCACAAAAAGTACAGATCCAACTGGTGGCGTACACAACCCAATACATAAATTCATGATCATAATAATACCAAAATGTACCGGATCTATCCCAATATCAGTTACTATTGGTAAGAAAATCGGAGTAAAAATTAATACTGCGGGTGTCATATCCATAAATACACCGACAAACAGTAAAATAAGATTAATAATAATTAGAATCACAACAGGGTTATCACTAATATTCAATAAAGCAGTGCTGATCTCCTGTGGAATATTTTCGTAAGACATTACCCAAGACATCGCTACGGATGTTGCGATCAGTAACATGACTATAGCCGTGGTTTTGGTAGTTTCTAATAAAATTGTTGAAATATCCTCAACTGTTATTTCTTTATAAACAAAGGCCAATACAAACGTATAGATAACTGCCACCGCAGAGGCTTCAGTAGCCGTAAATATTCCTGCCACAATTCCACCAATAACCACTACCAACAAAAGTAAGCTCGGTAATGCATCTATAAAACGCTTCATAAACATTTTAAATCCAACCACTTTTTCAGTAGGATATTTCTTGATGTACGCATATATCCCTGCAACTATCATTAAAGCCAATCCAATTAATATTCCTGGAACATACCCTGCTAAAAACAATGCTGCAATGGATACGCCTCCACTTGCCAAAGAATAAATAATTAAAATATTACTTGGGGGAATAATTAAACCAGTGGTAGCGCTGGTTATATTTACGGCTGCACTAAACGATTTATCGTATCCTTCTTTTTCCATCATAGGATTCATAAACCCTCCAATAGCCGAAGCTGCCGCAACTGCAGATCCAGAAATAGCTCCAAATAACATACAAGCAATAATATTTACAAAGGCTAATCCCCCAGGTAAAGGGCCTACGATAGCTTTTGCAAACTCAATTAACCGATGTGCTATACCCCCCCGATTCATAACTTGCCCTGCAAGAATAAAAAAAGGTATTGCAAGCAATGCAAAACTATCTAATGAAGTAGCCATGCGCTGAGCTAATGTAGTTACAGAAGGTAAAAACGGCATGGAAATTATTAACGTGAGTAGGGCAGAAAGCCCAATGCTATAGGCTATAGGAACACGTAATGATAAAAAAATCAAAAAACTAATAACTAGTATGAATGCTTCAGTATATTCCATATTCCTCTACAGTTTAGCTGTTTTTCGTTTCTTTAGAAAGATATCGATACAATAGTACATTATCAAAAGACCACTAATCGGTATCACCAAATAAATATAGGCCAAAGGAACTTCTAAAGCGGCTGATCTTTGATCTAAAATATATGTGATCCAACACAGCCTTAATCCTCCGATCACCATTACGAAAAAGGCAAATATTATTGTGGAAATAGTTACTATTCCTGAAAAAAGGATTGGAGACTTCCGAATTGTCCTGGCCGGAATCAAGTCAATCGCTAAGTGTAATTCTTTTCCGGTGGCATAAGCCGCGCTAAAAAGCCCCAACCATATTAATGAAAAACTTGCAATCTCATCAGTCAAGGTACTAGGAACTCCTAGTAAATATCTTGAAATCACCTGCCAAATAACTGCAATAAGCATTACAGAAATAATGAGTATCAGTAGTCTTTCCAGTATTTTATCAATAGTAGCCCTCATTACTTTATAGATTTTATTGCTTCAATAAGACGTATTGCCTCTTCATTACCTTTGAACATATCAATAATTCCTTCTGTTTTGGTGGCAAAAGAAGTTTTATCGGGATATGCAACTTCCACCCCAGCCTCTTTAATAACCCTTAAGGCCGTTTGTTCTGCTTCTGCCCAAACTTTTCTTTGGTAAATAGCAGATTCATCAGCAGCTTCCTGAAGCCAATGCTGTTCTTGAGAAGTCAAACGACTCCAACTATCAATACCTATCAATAGAATATCGGGTACTGCAGTATGTTCATCAAGACTATAAAATTTGCATACTTCATAATGTTTTGAAGAATAAAAACTAGGTAAATTATTTTCAGCTCCATCTACCACACCTTGCTGCAAGGCTGTGTATAATTCCCCCCAAGAAATTGGTGTAGGCGAACCTCCAAGATCTTGTATCATAGCCACTGCCATATTGCTCTTCTGAACTCTAATTTTCAATCCTTTCAGATCTTCTGGTGAGTTGATCATTTTGTCTTTGGTATAAAAACTTCTGCTTCCAGCATCATAAAAGCATAACCCTCTCAATAGAAACGGTTCTCCTTTCAATAAAAACTCTCTACCAACATGACTATCATATACTTTGTGTGAATGTTCCTTATTTCTAAAAACATATGGAATGCTAAATATCTTATAATCCGTCACAAAATTTTCTAACACTGCTGCAGAAACTTTCGTGATATCAAGGCTTCCAATCTGCAGTAACTCCAGGCATTCGCGCTCAGCACCAAGCTGACCACTAGGATAAATCTTGACTGTAAGTTTTCCTCCAGACTTTTCCTCCAGATTTTCTCCCAAATTTACCATGGCATTGTGCACAGGGTGCTTGGTGTCTAATCCATGAGCTAATCGCAATATTTTTACGTTATTTTCTTTTTGGCAAGAAAATAGTAGTAGCAACCCAAGAATTCCAATTAGCGTTTTTAAATGCATGTTAGTTTCGAATATTTTTAATAGTGCGAAGCGTTTCATTAATGGCAGATGAAAGCTGGTCATAATTTTTAGTTTCTAAATATTCTTTTTTTAAAAGCTGCGAACCTATTCCCACACAACTTACACCACTTTCGAACCAAGGTTCAAGATTTTTCCTGGATGGAGAAATTCCTCCTGTAGGCATAATCTTCACCCATGGCATTACAGATTTGATTGCTTTTACAAAAGCTGGCTCTAAAACATTTGCAGGAAAAACCTTAATTAAAGGTGCTCCCAGTTGCGTTGCCCGATAGACTTCTGTAATTGTACCGCATCCTGGAATCCATAATACATTATTCTCATTAGCAAAACCTGCTAATTCTTCTACCAAAGCCGGGGAAACCAGGAATTGAGCTCCGGCGCCTAAATAGGCCTGAGCAGTTTTTGTATCGAAAATAGTACCAATACCCAAAATCAGATCATCATATTTTTGAGCATATTCAGAAAACGATGTAAATACCTTTAAAGCATTATCTCCACGATTTGTGAACTCAAATACCCGAACTCCACCATGATATGCAGCGTCCAGAACTTGCTTGGCAATTTCTATATCATGATGATTAAAAACAGGTACCATTCCTGTTCGTTCCATTTCTTGAATAATATGTATAGTATTACATTTCGTCATCTCAATAGCCTTCCTATATTTTTTCCTTTTACCAATTGTTCTACTTCTTCAACTTTGGACAGATTAGCATCTCCCGGAATAGTATGTTTTAGAACAGAGGCAGCTACAGAAAATTCCAGAGCACCTTGATTGTCCTTATATAATAATCCATAAATAAGTCCAGCCATAAAGGCATCTCCTCCTCCAATTCGATCAACAATATTAGGCATGTCATATTCTTTTGAATTATAAATTTCTCCATCCTTCCACATCATTCCTGATAACCTATTATGTGACGCAGAAACTGATATACGGTTGGTGGTGGCAATGGTTCTGATATTGCCAAACTTTTTACAAGCTTCGCTACAAGCTTCAAGAAAGTTATCTTTTTTGATATTCATACAGTTTTCAAAATCTGCTAATCCAGCAATCATGATGTCAGTATTGCCAATAAGTTCTGGCATTATATCTAAAGGTGTTTTGCCATATTGCCATAGGTTTCTTCGATAATTAATGTCTCCGCTTACGGTCAAACCTTGTTCTTTTGCTTTTACTATTGCGGTTTTACAAAATTCTGCTGTTGCGACAGAAATAGCAGGTGTAATCCCTGCCCAATGCAACCAACCTGCATCTTTGAATATAGCATCCCAATCAAAATCAGTAGCTTTTATAAAAGAAAAAGAGGAACCAAAACGGTCATAAACAATTTTAGAAGAACGTTGCATACTACCCTTTTCATGAAAATATACTCCCAATCTACCTTCGTCCAGAAAGGGTATATGCGACGTATTCACTCCATTTTTTTTTAAATAATTACATGCTGCTTTTCCTATATCATGATTAGGAAAAGCCGTAATATGAGCAGTTTCCTGACCAAAATGAGATACTGATACTGCTACATTTGCTTCAGCCCCTCCAAAGAATACCTTATACCCATCTGTTTGCAAGAAACGTTCATGACCCGAAGCAGTCAATCTCATCATTACTTCTCCTATGGTTATCACCCGTTTTTTCATCAGAAGAAAGTTTCTTATAAAGGTACTGTTTTACAAATTTTAATTTTTTCTTGCTTTCAATTGCACTTTTTTATGTAAATTGTGCAATCGATTGCGCAATATAGTGATTTTAATTTAACATGAACCCTAAAATCCTGAAAATAAATGCAAAGTATATTCTCTATAAAAGATAAAATCATTGTTATAAGTGGCGGTACAGGTGTCTTAGGATCTGCTATTGCCAAATATTTAGCACAACAAAGTGCTCTCATTGTTGTGTTAGGAAGAACTACATTAAAAGTAGAAACATTAACCAATGAAATTAAAAAAGAAGGTGGTAGGGCTTTTTCTGTAATTGCCGATGTAACCAATGAGGATCAATTGATTGATATCAAGCAACAGTTAAAAAAAGAATTTGGAAAAATAGATGTGTTAATTAATGCTGCAGGAGGCAATATGCCTGGTGCTGTTATTATGCCAGATCAAACGATACTGGATAGTAATATAGAATCCTTAAGAAAAGTAATAGATTTGAATTATCTAGGTACTTTTTTACCTACCAAAGCTTTTTTACCACTGTTTTTAGAAGAAAAAAAAGGAGTAATCATTAATATTTCGTCGATGTCGGCTGTACGTCCATTAACACGTGTTATGGGGTATTCGTCTGCCAAGGCTGCTATTGACAATCTAACTAAATGGCTGGCTATAGAATTTAACCAAAAATATGGTGAAGGTATGCGCGTTAATGCGATTGCTCCAGGCTTTTTTCTAACAGAACAAAACAAAACATTACTAACTAATGAAGAAGGAAACTTAACGCAACGCGGAAAACAAATAGTCGATAATACTCCTATGGGTAGATTTGGCAATCCCGATGAACTTTTTGGGGCGGTACATTGGCTTTGCAGTAATGCGTCAAAGTTTGTAACAGGCACTATTATTCCTATAGATGGTGGATTTGGTGCTTACTCAGGAGTTTAATAAGAAGATAAAAATAGAATCGAAATAATGATACTTTTAGAACAAACCATGCGTTGGTACGGAGACAATGACCCAGTGACACTCAAAGATATTAGACAAGCAGGTGCTACGGGAGTGGTAAGTGCGCTACATCATATCCCAAATGGAGAAGTTTGGACAATCAAAGAAATTAAAAAACATAAGAGAATTATAGAAAATACGGGATTAACCTGGTCTGTAGTAGAAAGTGTACCGATTCATGAGGACATTAAAACCAGAACCGGAAATTTCAAAACCTATATTAATAACTATAAAACCACCTTAAAGAACCTGTCATCAGAAGGTATACATACTATTTGCTATAACTTTATGCCGGTACTAGATTGGACACGTACTGATTTAGGGTATGAACTTGCCAATGGTGCCAAGGCACTCCGATTTGAAATGCAGGCTTTAGTAGCTTTTGATTGTTTTATCCTAAAACGTCCAAATGCCGAAGCCGATTATAGCGATACACTATTAGAAAAAGGGAGAACGTATTTTGAAACACTTTCGAATAAAGAAAAAGAAAAATTAACCAAAACCATTATTGCCGGATTACCCGGGGCCGAAGAAGGATATAGCTTGAAACAATTTCAACAGGCATTAGATACGTATAAGAATATAGACGAGTATACTTTGGCAGAAAACCTAAAACTATTTCTTGATGAAATTATCCCTGTTGCAGAAGAACAAGGAGTTTTTATGGCAATTCATCCTGATGATCCTCCTTTTTCGATCTTTGGGTTACCCAGAGTGGTTGGTACTTCATCTAATGTAAAACGCATCATTTCTCAAACCTCGAGCCCAAATAACGGAATTACATTTTGTACGGGTTCCTTTGGAGTGAGACCAGAAAATGACCTACCTCAGATGATACGAGATTTTGGAGATCATATACATTTTGTACATTTAAGAAGTACAAAGAGAGATGCTGAAGGTAATTTTTATGAGGCAAACCATCTTGAAGGAAATGTTCCAATTTATAAAGTGATGAAAGAATTATTACTTCTTCAACAAAAAAGAGGAAAATCATTACCAATGCGACCGGATCATGGACATCAGATGATGGATGATTTGCAAAAAAAAACGAATCCGGGGTATACTGTTATTGGCCGTCTAAAAGGTCTTGCTGAATTACGTGGATTAGAATTAGGAATTGCAAGTGGAATGAAATAAAAACTTATGCCGTTACAAAAATTCATATCGTTTATTTTTTGTTGTTTTCTATGGGCTTCTTGTAATCAAGAAGAGATACTAAAACCTGTAACTGTACAGGAGTTTTCAGAATTTGTAACGGCTACCGATTATGTAACCGATGCCGAAAAATTTGGTTGGTCTATAGTACAACAAACAGTATATGATTTTAAAACTTTACCTAACGCTACCTGGAAAAAACCAGATGGTAAAAACCTGGCCAAACCCAAAAATCCTGTGACACAGGTAAGTTATAATGATGCTATTGCCTATTGTGAATGGGCAAATACAGAATTACCATCTTACGATAAATACTGGAAAATCGTTAAAAACGATAAAAGACGTATAAATGTTTATTATGACAGTATCCTACCTCTTGAAACTGTAAATCTGGTTGGCAATGTATGGGAAATTACAAAATCAGAAATAAAAAATCAGATCCGGTTAGCCGGTGGGTCCTATTTATGCAACAAGAATACATGTGATGGTACCAATCGTAAACGTGAGTTGATTGTAGACCCTATGACGGGGAATATTCATGTAAGCTTTGCGGTAGTGTATAATAAAAAAGAATCCCAATGAAAAGCCTGTTTAAGATAATTGGACTTTGTTTAATACTATTTTTAAATAACGCCTGTAAAAAATCTTACTCAGAAGCTTCAGAATCAAACCAAATAATCAATAGTAATTTAAAACTTAGTCCTGTATTTTGTAGGCATATTTCTTTTCCATTTGATCATAATAAGCTTTTAATATATAGAAGGCTTTCTTTTTAAATCCGCCATCGGAGATCAGTCCTTTTCTATTCCAACCATCCTGAATAATAGGCAGGTTTCTGCGAGGAGATCTGAAGTCTGCCAAAATCCATGGAGTCATCCCACGGAGTGTAGGTATCTTCTTAAGTATTTTGATTTGTTCTTGATATAAATATTCCTGATATTCTTCTGTCCAGCGAGTTAATTTGTCTCCATGGTGATTATACAAAGCTCCACCTCCAAATTCACTTACAAAAAATGGTTTATCCCCAGGTAATTGCCAAGTGACCCTATTACATTTTTCAGGTAATCCTGAATACCAACCAATATATTCATTGCAAGCCAACATATCTACATCAACAGCAAAGGGATCTGGAATTTTTACTACATTCTGCACATCATTTTCATTACGCTCTAATGCGGCACTTATAAAACGTGTATTGTCAATATCTGTAGCAATTTTTTTAAGCTGACGAAGAAATTCTAATCTTGATTCGGTATCTGGCGTCTCATTGGCCACTGACCATATAATCACACTTGCTCTATTCTTATCACGATGCACTAATGCTTCTAACTGGCTTTTAGCCTGGTCGAATGCTATAGGATCTTCATAATCTATGCCCCAGTATACCGGAATTTCTTCCCAAAGCAGCAAACCTAACTTATCTGCTAACCTGGACATATTTTCGTTATGGGGATAATGAGCTAGGCGAATAAAGTTACAATTCAATTCTTTTATCCAACCCATTTGTATTTGGGCATCTTCAATTGATCTGGCACGGCCCATCTTAATTGGATTTTCTTCATGAAGACTTATACCTCGAAGAAAAATTGATTGACCATTTAGCAAAATATCAGCTCCTTTGGTCTCGATGGTTCTGAACCCAATTTGATCCTCGAGCTTATCATCTCCTGCCTGAATATGTACATCGTACAATTTAGGTCGTTTTGGATACCATTTTTTAATCTTTTTCACGGGAATCTCAAAGGTTACACGACCAGTACTATCCGTTGTCCCAGAGAAATTTATTTTAGCTTCAGGAATTGCAACGGAAACCTTTCCTTGAGTAGATTTCCCTGCTAATTGAACATATCCCTTGATATTCTTCGGTTTCTCTTTGTCTAATTGTATAAAATAATCCTGAATATAGGTTGATGGAAGTTCCACTAGTTTTACATCTCTGGTAATTCCTCCGTAATTCCACCAATCTGTCGTATAATTAGGTACATGATGCTTTTCTCTTCGGTTATCTACACGAACCATTAAAGAATTTTCTTTGGGTTTAACCACATCGGTAATGTCAAAATTAAACGGGTCGAAACCTCCTAGGTGTTGCCCAACCTTTTGTCCGTTTACATATACATCTGTTTGATAATTAGCGGCACCTAAATAGATAAACAATCTATTATCTCCCTCAACGGAATAATCAAAAGTAGTTCTATACCAAACAGATCCTTCGTAGTACAACAGCATGCGATCTTGAGAATTCCAATCACCCGGCACTTTAATCTCTGCAGAAGTATTAAAATTATACTCTACTCTATCCCATCGTTCTTCGATCACCTTATCAGTATAATATGGTTTTGCCGAGTTTTTGGTAGATTCTATTTGATCAAATGGAATCCAATTGCGATGATTTCGATATCCCGTTTCATAGGGATCAATTACAAATTTCCAGTTGCCGCTAAGTGAAGTGGTTTGGCGATTGTATACATTTTGTAATAACGGGGTTTGGGCGTTAAGGATATTTATAAAGTTTACTAAAAAGATTGTGAATATTAGCTTGGGTAACATCCCCCTTAATTTCCCTTCAAAGGGGGAGACTGTAATACTTTTCATATGATTAGTGTTTTATGCATCTTTTGAAGTCAAGTATATTTTTTCTTCATTCCAAATATCGTAGGCATACTCTATTCCTAAAAGCCTAATAACCACCGAAACTCGAGGGAGTACATTATTTCCTCATTATTAAGTTTATACTATTCTATTGTTTTTATTAATAAAACACTATACATCACATCCGTGATACATTTTCGATAATCTTGGAGTTTATTATAGCTATAAATGGTTTCAAATAAATTTAATTTGTGCAATCGATTGCATAATATAAATAATCTAGCTTAAAACCAAATTATCGACAATATTTTAACAAAAAAGTAGTTTTTAATATAAAAATCAGTGAAAAATATCGAAGTTTATATCTCTTGAACACGAAAAAAAAGCAACTTTATGCAATCGGTTGCAATATTTTTAGATATTTGCAATTAAAATCATACTTTGCAATCCATAAATTTTATTTTTCGATTTCAATTTTGATCTTTGTACTTTATATAAAATGAGTTCTAAAAAAACTACAATACATGATATTGCTGAAAAGCTAGGTATAACTGCCTCTACAGTCTCTAGAGCTTTGAATAATAATCCAAGAATAAGCGAAGCTACTAAGAAGACTGTATTACAAATGGCTAATGATTTAAACTATCAGCCAAATAACCTAGCAGCTGCACTAAGAAAAGGAAAAAGCCAACTTATTGGTATTGTTGTACCAAGAATTAATCGGTCCTTCTTCTCAGCAGTTGTTCGAGGGATAGAAGAAGTAGCTAATACTTTAGATTATCGTGTAGTTGTTAGTCAATCTTCGGAAACGGTTGAGAATGAAATTGCGGCAGTCAATGCACTACTAAATGCAAGAGTAGATGGTATTATAGCATCTCTGGTAGGAGAAAAGCCAGAAGACTATGTACATTATGAAAATGTAGCAAAAAAAGGAGTCCCGTTGGTACTTTTTGATCGGACAACAAATGAAATTGGCACTAGTCAAGTGGTAATCGATGACTATCTAGGCGCGTATATGGCCACAGAACATCTTATTGAACAAGGTTGTAAAAAAATTGTGCATTTTACACATCATAGAAGGGTTAATATATATAAGGAAAGATATAGAGGTTATTTTGAAGCATTAAAAAATTATGATATTGCTTTTGATGAATCATTAGTTTGTGAAGGTAATATGCAATTAGAAGATGGGCGCAATGCCATAGAACAACTTTTAAAAGCCGGAAAAGAATTTGACGCTGTATTTTCGGCGAGTGATTATGCTGTAATGGGCGCTATGCAGGTACTAAAAGAAAAAAAGAAAAAAATACCAGAAGAAGTTGCTCTTGTAGGTTTCAGTAATGAGCCATTTACATCTTTTACCGACCCTCCTCTAACAACGGTAAATCAATTCCCAATAGAAATCGGTCAAGCTGCGGCCGAACTCTTCTTTGAAATATTGAATTCAAAAAAGGAAAAATTAATTCCTCAGAAAACTGTTCTACAACCAGAATTGATAGTAAGGGCATCATCCCTAAAGAAGGGAAATTAAAAAACTAAAAAGAAATTATGAACCAAACTACTAATTCAAATAATTCAAAATCAAAGAGCAATCGATTGCATAAATCATACAAGAATTTCATTACCGAAGACTTTCTCTTGCAAAATGAATTTGCAAGAAAATTATATCACAATTACGCTAAAAAACTTCCGATAATTGATTATCACTGCCATCTTCCTCCCCAAGATATTGCCAATAATAAACAATTTAAAAATTGTGCCGAGATATGGTTAGCAGGAGATCACTATAAATGGAGAGCCATGCGTACTTTAGGTATAGACGAAAAGTATATTACTGGAGGTGCAACAGATTTTGATAAATTTTCTAAATGGGCAGAAACCGTTCCATATACAGTTAGAAACCCACTATATCATTGGACACACTTGGAACTCGAACGGTATTTTGATATTGATGTATTATTAAATAAAGACAGTGGTCATGATATTTATGAAGAAACTTCTGCTATACTTCAAGAAAAAACTCACAGTACCCAAGGGTTATTAAAAAAAATGAATGTTGAAGTAGTTTGTACAACCGACGACCCTATTGACGGTCTGGAACATCATCAAAAGGTGAAAAAAGAAAATATCAACCTTACTCTTTTACCAACTTTTAGGCCAGATAAGGCATATGCTGTTGAGGATCCAATACTCTATCTTGATTATCTCGAAAAATTGAATGACATTTCTGGAGTTAGTATCAATTCATATAAAGACTTGATTTATGCCCTAAATAACAGGGTGGTTTATTTTCATAAGCATGGAGGGCGTCTTTCAGATCACGGATTGGAGCAATTGTATTATTTTGAAATAGGAACCTATAATATTGAAATTCTATTTAAAAAACTTAAAAACAAAACTCAACTAGAACCCGATGAAATAAATTACTTCAAGTTCGAAACCTTGTTACATCTCTGTAAAATGTATCACGCTCAAAATTGGACACAACAATTTCATCTTGGAGCGTTGAGAAATACAAACACCAGAATGTTTACCAAACTTGGCCCTGATACCGGTTTTGATTCTATAGGAGATTTTTCTCAAGCAATTCCGTTAGTTAAATTTTTAAATTTACTTGATAGTACAGGTCAATTATCAAAAACTATTCTATATAACCTTAACCCTAATGATAATGAAGTGATGGCAACAATGATTGGTAATTTTAATGATGGTAGTATTAAAGGAAAGATACAGTTTGGATCGGGATGGTGGTTTTTGGATCAGAAGGACGGTATAGAAAAACAAATTAACGCTCTTTCTAATCTAGGCCTTTTAAGTTGTTTTATTGGTATGTTAACTGACTCTCGTAGTTTTTTGTCATTTCCAAGGCATGAATATTTCAGACGTATTCTTTGTAATCTAATTGGAAAAGATGTTGCTAACGGCGAGTTGCCTGAAGACGAAAAATGGCTTGGTAAAATTGTTAGTGATATTTCATATTACAACGCAAAAGAATATTTCGAATTTTAAGACACCATTCCTTTAAGGTCACTAATAGAAATTAGAATAATTTTGGCAAGAAAGGCCGATTAAAGTATTACAGTTTAGCGAAGGCAACTTTCTGAGGGGTTGCGTTAATTAAAAAATAACTTTTCGGAATCATTCGAAAAAGCTATAAAAGCACTAATTCTACATTATTTACTCAAACATTTGCTTCTAATATTTATGAAAGAATGTCTTTCAAATTTATATTTCAAGAAGCTTATTAATTAAAGTAGTGCGTAATTCGGTGAGCACACTCTAAAACACATGATTAACATATTAATTTTCAATAAATTAAAAAACATAGGATAGTTCCTCATTCTCCGCAAAAAGCCTTGTAATCACTTGATTTACAAGGCTTATCTTTTTTAGGAACAACGTATGCATGAAGATGGGGCAAATGAGTATCCTTTTTCTTAAGGAAAACTTGAGTTATGATACTTATAAATCTTCTGTAGTACTAATCTCGTATCCTTCTAAAAACTCTAGAAGCTCTGTTTCATATTTATTCTTTGTTCGATTAATGTAAACCAAATTTGGAGTACGACCAAAAAGAATGACAGCCAGGGGCCGTTCAGAATATATACCAAAATTAACCAATGAAACTGAAGAAGGAAGAGCCGTTAATCGTAGAAATGAAATCATCATACTACCACAATTAGATCAGTTTTTCGAATTACCAGAATCACCATTGACTACAAATTGAAGAAGCTATAACCTAATCAAGGATATCCCATTTTATCGGAAGAAAGGATGACCATTGTCATTGCATTAGTTACTTACCAAAGATATTTTTAGGTAATCCAATTTTGGGATAAGGAGTGTATGAGTATCTATATGTAACAAAAGTTACTGTACCCCTCATATACACTATGTAACTTTAGTTTGAAATTTTAAAAAGCAAAAATTATGAAAGTAGAGCAAATATATACGGATTGCCTTGCACAAGGTGCTTATTATATAGAAAGTGATGGAGAAGCAGCAATTATTGACCCATTACGAGAAGTGGATCCATATATTAAAATGGCAAGAGAACGAAATGCTACCATAAAATATGTTTTTGAGACTCATTTTCATGCAGATTTTATTTCCGGGCATATTGATTTGTCAAAAAAAACAGGAGCGACTATTATCTACGGACCTACAACTATGGAAACCGGATTTAATAGTACTATAGCAAAAGACGGCCAGGAGTTTGCCTTAGGTAAAGCTACCATTAAACTCATTCACACTCCCGGACATACTATGGAAAGCAGTTGTTACTTGCTTATTGATGAAAACGGAAAAGAAACTTCACTTTTTACGGGTGATACATTGTTCATAGGAGATGTTGGCCGTCCAGATCTGGCTCAAAAAGTAATATCGGAACTTACCCAGGAAAAGTTGGCGGGGCATTTATTTGATTCACTACGAAATAAAATTATGCCATTATCTGACGATATCATAGTGTATCCAGGACATGGTGCAGGAAGTGCCTGTGGGAAAATGATGAGTGATGAGACCACTGATACTCTGGGGCATCAAAAACAGACAAACTATGCGTTGAGACCCGATATGACCAAAGAAGATTTTATCGATGCTGTCCTCACCGGATTAACACCTCCTCCCGGGTATTTCCCACAAAATGTATTGATGAATATACGAGGATATGAAAGCATTGATAAAGTGCTGGAAACCGGAACTGTTCCACTCACTCCTGCTGCTTTTGAAACGGCTTGGGAACATAGTCAAGCAATTATTATTGATACAAGAGATGCACCGACTTTTGCAAAAGGATGTATTCATGGCTCCTATAATATTGGTATTGATGGAAGTTTTGCGAATTGGGTAGGTACTACAATTATAGATGTAAAACAGCCTTTACTTATTGTTGCCGATGAAGGAAGGGAAGAAGAAGTTGTTACACGTTTGGCCAGAGTAGGTTTTGATAATGCATTAGGATATTTAAAAGGAGGTATTACTGCATGGACAAACACTGGAAGAAAGGTAGAAACTATTGTTTCTATTACAGCCGAGGAACTGGCTGATGCAATGCAATCCAATGAAGTCAATATTCTAGATGTTAGAAGAGCCAGCGAATATAATAGTGAGCATATAGAACATGCAATAAATGCTCCGCTGGATTATCTGAAAGACAGTATAATTAAAATAAACAAAAAGAAAACGTACTATGTGTATTGTCGAAGTGGATATCGATCTATGGTATTTGTATCTATTTTGAAGTCTAAAGGATATTATAATTTGATAAATGTTCAGGGAGGGATGAAAGCTATTAAAGATACAGGAAGGTTTGCAATCACAGAATATTTAGCTCCATCTACAATGCTTTGATATTCGCATTTAGACTAAAAAGAAAAACTTATGAAAACACATTATCAAATACTTATAGTAGGAGGAGGAACTGGTGGCATTATGACCGCAAGCAGTTTACTGAAAAAAGATCCAAACCTCACCATTGGGATTATAGAACCTTCAGAAACGCATTGGTACCAACCAGCATGGACATTGGTAGGTGCTGGTACCTATACTTATGAAAAAACCAGTAGGCCTATGGCATCGGTTATACCAAAAAAGGCAGAATGGTTGAAAGACCATGCCGTGTCTTTTGATCCTGAAAATAATTCAGTAAAAACAAAATTAAATGGAGCTTATACATATGATTACTTAATTGTCGCTCCTGGTTTACAATTAGATACCTCACTTGTAGAAGGATTACCAGAAGCCATTGATCAAGGAGTGGTTTGTAGTAATTACACCAATCCAAACCATACCTGGGATGTGATTAAAAGTTTTAAAGGAGGTACTGCCCTGTTTACCCAACCACCCAAACCTTATAAATGTGGAGGGGCGCCACAGAAAATCATGTATTTAGCAGACGATCATTTTAAAAGAACCGGAGTAAAGAAAAAAACAAATGTCGTATTTGCCAGTGCATCAGATATTATTTTTTCGGTTCCTGAAATTGCCAAAACTCTATTGAAAGTCGTTGACAGAAAGGGAATTAATGTTAAATTTAATCATGAGCTTAAAAAAATTGATTCTACAAAACAGATTGCATGGTTTAAAGTAACTTCAGATTATGAAGAGATTAATCATACGATGGCCATAGACACCTATCAAGACAATGGAATGATAGGGATAAAATACGATATGATACACCTTGTACCACCCAATGTACCACCAAATTTTATAAAAAATTCTCCTTTGGTAGATGATTCAGGTTGGGTGGATGTAGATGAATATTCTCTTCAGCATAAAAAATATGCGAACATTTTTGCTTTGGGAGATGTAAGTAATTTGCCTACATCAAAAACCGGTTCCGGCATACGAAAACAGGCTCCGGTAGTGGTAAACAATCTTATTAGATTAATAGAACTTCAAAAGCTAAGTGATAAAAAATACAATGGATATTCTGCTTGTCCTTTTGTTACAGGCTATGGAAAAATGGTATTGGCAGAATTTGATTATAACAAAAAATTTACACCAGATCCAAAACTAAAGAGAATGCTAATCAAAGATTCATCAAAAGAACATTGGAGGCTTTGGATACTCAAGAAATATATTCTACCTTATTTATATTGGAATAAAATGCTGAAAGGGAATGAAGTTTAAGTAATGTTAAATTCATACCATATACTTTTAACATGCCTTCAGTCATATTTGAACATTGCAAGCAAGCATATATTTAAGAAAACCAATGTGTTGAATACTACTTAAACAATTGGTAATGAATCTTTCTTTGCCAAAAAAAACTTACTAAGCCAAAATTATCCAATCTATTATTTTAAGAAAAATAAAAAACTCTTAATGTGGAAAACTGTAATAAAATACGAGTCGGATTGATACTTTTTGAAAGTATAAGTAGTTACTATACACTATATTTATACATATAATTACAAACGAGTATAAACGGTGGTATACGTATTACGAGTATACGGTCGTTGGCAAACATTTCTTAAACCACACCATGTTAGAAATCAGACCTCTTAATAATTTGTCAGTCTATTTGGATCGCCTTATAAAAGGCCGCCTATGGCTTAAGGTTATCATTGGATTGATTTTAGGTGCTGGGCTTGGTATCATAATCAATCCTTCTACAGGGCTTATTTCAGAGGATTTTAGCTTATCGTTAGCCAATTGGCTCGACTTGCCAGGTCAAATATTTATGAGATTAGTCCAAATGATTATGATTCCCTTGATATTTGCATCTATTATTTCGGGAATTGTAGGCAACACATCTGAGAACCTTAAAACCTTTGGATTAAGGCTGTTATTATATTTCGTTTTTACTACAATTATTGCTATCACTATTGGTTTGGCCGTCACACTCATCATGAAACCCGGCCAATATGTTTTCAAGCTGGGGGGATTTCCAAACAGCGAAGAAAAACTAATAGAAGCCAGTGAACAAACTAGTCTGATCGAAAATATTCCAGATACTATTTCTAAGCTCATCCCAAATAATCCACTAGAGTCTATCTTAATGGGAGAAATGCTCGGTGTAGTAATATTTACGATAATAATTGGTGTCGCGATTACTCAGCTCAATCATGATACAGCACGACCTATGATTCGTTTTATCGAAGCGATTCAGAAGATTTGCATGATTGTAGTTGCATGGGCAATGATGCTCGTGCCATATGCTGTATTTGGTTTAATAGCTGCCTTGTTATCTAAAATAGGTATTGAAATATTTCTTGGTTTAGGTTACTATATGATGGTCGTTATTCTGGGTTTAATCCTCTTAATGATATTTTATTTAATAATGGTATTTGCTTTCACACATAAGAATCCCTTGAAATTTTTGAACTTGATACGTGAACCTCAGCTATTGGCATTTTCTACTGCCAGCTCTGCAGCTGTGATGCCGGTATCTATGAAAACAGCAGATGAAAAATTAGGAGTATCCTCTAACATTAGTGATTTCGTTATTCCTGTTGGAGCAACTATAAATATGGATGGCACTGCTCTATTTCAATGTGTGACCACCTTATTCATGGCACAAGCTTATGGCATTGAGCTGTCAATGATAAACTTAATATTAATCACTGCTACAGTTGTGGCCGCGTCCATCGGAACACCTGCCATTCCAGGAGGAGGTGTCATCATTCTTGCATCAGTGCTACAGAGCACAGGAATTCCAATAGATGGACTGATTGTTATTATTGGTATCGATAGAATTTTAGGAATGTTTAGAACAGCAGTTAATGTGACCGGAGACCTAACTGCAAGCGTAATTTTTAATAAATTTTATGGATCGGATAAACAATAAAACATTTGCCAGCAAAAATAAATGCCATTAAAACAGGCGTTTATTAAGAACGTTTTGACATAATAATGAGCTAAGTAAAAAACCTTTTCAAAAAAATGTGATGAAAATACTCGCAATAAAAATACTAGAATTTATTGGAAATTCTCTTTGGGGTTTCCGCCCTCACTTAATGAAGGATATTGTGGAAATACATGGAGGGTGGAAATCAATTGTTTGGTTTGCCAAGAATATGCCCAAGTATGAAAGAATTAAAAAAGAAATAGGCTCAGAAAGAGCGCATTTGTTAGCTATGACCATTTCTGGCATAAATGGTTGCCCGTATTGTACATATGGGCACGCACTAAGTTTCCAACTCCATTATTTCAAAAATAAGAAACAATTGTTTCCTATAGACGAACAAGAAATGATGAAATTCAATACTAAAAATGAGCAACAAATAGTAGACACCTTAAATAATGCTTTTGATGCTACTAGCCTAGTTCAAGAAAAAAAAGATCTTCAACGATTAATAGATCTGAAAAATCAACCCGACTTGGTTACAAGTAATAATGATCATCGAATTAATCATCTAGTAAAAATGTTCGAGTTTTTAAATATGTGTGGCATCAAAAATCAAACGTTACCAGATTTTGCACACGATCCGATCAATAAAAACTCAAAACTCTACCAGCAGTATCAAGAAGCCAAAACTTCTTTTAACGAACAAATTTAAAGGTTGGTGGGTAGGAGTTGGGATAGTAAAATACAGACCGATGCAAAACTAGAAACCACACAATACTTCAATACCGTGTTTACTGTTGGATGCGGATATGTTTGGAAGTTTTATTTGAATCCATAGGCAGCCAGTCATCTTCGGATTACTGGTGATAAAGAAGTTATAGTAGATCAAAGTAAGTTTGAATCCTCTTTATTTACACCTGAATTTTCACTCAAAATTGGTTGGTACTTCTAAACTATAGAATTAAGATCCTGAAAAGACGAAAATTTAAAACAATAGATGTAGCATATATTTTAGGCCCAGATAAGCTCAACTCAGGATCACAAATCTTTCCTTTTTTCCTTTAAAGTCATTTTCTTTTTTGAAAAACACATCGGTTTTGATGATCCACTCATATTTTTTGTAAAATTTATCTAGTTTATCATGTACATAATCTTCCATAGTCTCACTCGTCGGCATTTGTGCAAATTGAATATTGGTTTTCTTATAAATCCTTATTTTAGAGTTTTGATGTTTATTTTAATTCTCAATAGTTCCTGCTATTTGTTTTCCAAAGGTTTTTGCTCTTTCTACTGCTATCTTAATATTTGATCTTTTAGTTTTTGATTTATCATTGGGTTTCATTAACCAAAATACTCTGGAGTCTATTAGTATTGCTTCTTTTTCTTTGATCAATTCTTCAAGTATGCGTTGTGACCTTGTTGTAGAACCACTGCCTAACGTAATGGCAATTGCTTTTTTTCCTTTAAGATAATCATTGTCTTTGATGTGATTGCGTATTGCTTTATCCGGTGTCCAATTATAAGTATTCGCACAAAACACGTACAAATCAAATTGTTCCTCTTCTACATTTTTGGCAGCAGCCACGGTTGCTACTTTTGATAACCACCCTTTTTCGGCAAGGCCCTCTGCAAATGATTTACTTATCTTTTCATCAAGATTGTAAATTGGATCTGGATCATATACAATAAGTGCTTTTTGATTATGATTGGATTTCCCTATAATTGCTATTTTTTCAGGGCCTTTTTGATCAACTACAACCGAAAGGATAATCCAGATAAACACAGTTAATCCTAAAACTAATAATAAGGTTGTCATTATTCTTTTTCTTCTTTTCATTATCAATAGAAATAGCTCATTTTAATTAGCAATAGCTTCTTTATATGATTCTGCTTTATTAATATTATCTATTCCTTTTAGTAAAGCATCTGGGTTAAACGAAATACTATCGATACCGGCTTTTACCAAAAAAGAAGCGTACTCAGGAAAATCACTTGGTGCCTGACCGCATAATCCTATTTTTTTACCTGTGTAATTGGCTTTTTCAATAGCCAGAGCAATCATCTTTTTTGTTGCTTGATCATTCTCATCAAAAATAGAAGCTAGTAGTTCTGAGTCTCTATCTATTCCCAGAGTTAATTGAGTAAGGTCATTAGAGCCTATTGAAAAGCCATCAAAAATCTCAGCAAATTCTTCAGCTAGTATTACATTACTGGGGATTTCTGACATCATATAAATTTCAAGATCATTTTCTCCTCTTTTTAATCCATTTTCTGACATAATTTCAATCACATTCTTACCTTCATTTAAAGTTCTGCAAAAAGGGATCATTACTTTCACATTGGTCAGCCCCATTTCTTCTCTTACATTTTTGATCGCTTTACACTCTAACCGAAAACCATCTTTATATAAATCACTATAATATCTTGAAGCTCCTCTAAAACCAAGCATTGGATTTTCTTCTTTAGGCTCAAATTGAGTCCCTCCAATAAGATTAGCGTATTCATTCGTCTTAAAATCACTCATTCGCACGATTACTTCTTTTGGATAAAATGCCGCTGCCATGGTCGCTATTCCCTGCGAAAGTTGATCTATGAAATAATTTTCTTTAGCAGGATAATTTTTGGTAAGGTTTTCAATGGTATTTTTGACTTCGATATTTTTTATGTGATCGAATTTCACTAAAGCCATAGGGTGCACTTTAATCATATGAGTGATAATAAATTCCATTCTTAACAGGCCTATCCCATCATTTGGATAAAAAGAGAGCTGAAAAGCCTTTTCGGGATCCGAAAGGATTAGCTTGGCTTCTGTATTAGGAAGTTTAATACGACTGAAATCGATTTTCTTTTCTGTGAAGGACAATGCTCCTTTATATACATAGCCGGTTTTACCTTCTGCACAAGAAATTGTAATTGTTTCTCCTTCTTTAATGCTTTGTGTAGCGCTATTGGTTCCAACAATAGCCGGAACTCCTAGTTCTCTTGCTACAATAGCCGCATGGCTTGTTCTCCCACCACGATTAGTGACAATAGCTCCTGCTTTTTTTAATAAAGGATCCCAATCGGGACTAGTAACATCTGTTATGATTATATCTCCTTCATGTAATTTATAGGAATCTTTTGGAGATTTTAGTATTCTAGCTGTTCCTATAGCAATACCACTACCTATTGCATTTCCCGTAGCGAGTACCTCACTTTTTTCTTTTAGCTGATATTCTATATGAATATTCTTGTTTTTTGAATGATGCACGGTTTCTGGTCTTGCCTGAGTAATAAATAATTCATTAGTTAGTCCGTCTTTTGCCCATTCTATATCCATAGGTTTTTGATAATGTTCCTCAATTTCTAATGCCCATTTAGCTAATGTAGTAATTTCGGTATCGGATAATACAAACTGTTTCTGCTTAGCAACTTTGGTATCTATATTCATTATAGATGAATGTCCATCAGACTCTGAATAGATCATTGTTTTCTCTTTGTCTCCCAACTTCTTTTGTACAATGGCATTTTTACCTTTCACAAGGGTGGGTTTGAAAACATAAAATTCATCTGGATTAATAGTCCCTTGAACAATATTTTCTCCTAACCCCCATACCCCAGATATATGAATTATATTTTTAAATCCGGATTCTGGTTCGATAGTAAATCCAACCCCAGAGCATCCCATATCAGATCGTACCATTTTCTGTATTCCAACAGACAATGCAATTTCATGATGCAAAAAACCTTTATCCTCTCGATATTTAATTGCTCGATTTGTATATAACGATGCAAAACATTCTTTAACAGCTTGTAGTAATTTTTCACTTCCTTTTACATTCAGAAATGTATCATGCTGGCCCGCAAAACTGGCTTCTGGCAAATCCTCGGCAGTAGCGCTACTTCGCACAGCAACTTCAATCTTACCATTGTTATTCAACTCAGCATACCCCTTAATTATAGCTTTTGAAAAATCTTCCGAAAAATCTCCTCCCAGAATAAGCTCTCTGGCAATCGAACCAATTTCATTAAGGTTTGAAAAATTCTTTCTATCCAAACCTTTTAAAAGATTTTGTAATTGTTCTTCCAGGCAGTTCTCTTTCAGAAACAACCAGAAAGCATTTGCAGTCGTTGCAAATCCATCAGGGATACGAACTCCTTTTGATGACAGCAAATTATACATTTCGCCCAACGAAGCATTCTTACCTCCAACCAGTGCTATATCGTTGATTTTAATTTCTTTAAATTTTTTAATGAACCCATTCATTGCCATAGATTTTAAAAGATTAATAGAGAACTAAATTATGAGCTGCATTTAATAAGACTATTCCTATCAAAAACAACAGTACATAAATCGCTTGTACCAACTTTATATTGATAAATTCGAGTCATTTTGAAGTTCCCGAAGGAAAAATGAAAAGATTGAGACCAATTCCTAGTGCAATCCAACCTATTGCAGTGACTATAAATTTCCAATTTGGTTCCCAAACATTGTGAAAAAGAATAGTAAGTAATCTAACTATGATCGCAATAAAAGAGGTAATGATCAGAAATTTTTGATCTTTCAAATCCTAAAAAATTTATTTAATCCGAATGGGGTTAAAACTTAGTATAAGGAAAAATATAATAAGGTATCAACCTCAAAATTTTGCTAAAAAAAACAGATACATCCATATCTTTTCATTTTTCAAAAACTACTCAAAAATAACCGCAATCTTCCATTCTAAATATGATAAATATCATTCCGATAATCAGTGCTTTCGAAGAAATTTGAAGAAAAAAGAAAAATATTCCAGGCTATGAAAACGGAAATAGTACAAAAAGACAGTAACTATTTTCTGTAATTAACCTCAATAGAAATTGATAATCAAATTTGGTTTATCGTAGAAGAAGTAGTGAAAGTACTAGAGTTAGGAAATCCAAATGAAGTATGGGATACTCTGGATATAGAAGAACGTTTTGATACAGAGATGTTTCGTGAAGGAGTCAAGAGAAATGTAAGCCTAATTTCTGAAAGTGGTTTGTATCGTTTAATTTTTAAGAGTACTACAGACAGTGCTAAAAAATTTAGAAAATGGGTTACGAACCAAGTATTACCACTCATTCGTGTGAGAGGATATTACATTTCTCGCCGATTGGAAATTCCTAATTTTGTAATCCGATTTAATGATAATTGGGGTCGTGTGGAACCAGGATATTTCTCTGTTCTAAGTGAATTATTTATAAGACTCTACGGTCGTTTTGAAAAACGTGATAAAGAAGCTCTAAAGTACTTGCCAAAATTAATCAGATCAGAAGTTTGATATCACACTAGCTATTCCGATTCCCAAAATGAGAAATAGGACAAATTTTCTAAATTGTTCTTGAGATATTTTATTTACTATTTTTTTTCCAATCCAGGTTCCCAAAACACTTACGACAATCAAAATAGGGACTAAGTATAGATCATGTGAATGCATATAACCATTATAATAATAAACGATTGTACGACTAAAATCTACACCAAGATCAATTATTGCTGATGTTGCAATAAATTTATCTTTATCCATCTTGAAAGCTGCCAAAGTTATTCCTCTTATCGCTCCACCTGTTCCCAAAAGTCCCGCACTTAGTCCCGATAAGGAACCTCCTAGTATTGCGCTTCCTGTTTTAGGTTTTACACTGAGTTGTTTAAATAGTAAAAACAATAAGCTTAAGGAGATCAGAAAAATCCCTAGAAAGTATGTTAGTATTTTGGGATCCAAATATTTACTAAAGAATGCTCCCACTGAAACAAAAAGTATTGCAGGAATACCTATAGTCAGTACTATTTTTTTATCAAAGCCTTTTTTGAATAAAGCAATTTTTGAAATATTACTCGACAAGTGAAATAGAGCTGTAATCCCTAAGACAGATTGAAAATCCAAAAAGAAGTTTGCAATAGGAACAAAATATACTGAAGAACCAAAACCGCCAACGGTTCCCAGTATTTCTGAAAGGATCGCTAAGATTACAAAAACCGGGAGGTATTTACTTAACATAAGCTTCAATTAAATATTTTAAATGTATTTTAAACTATAATTAGAGACTATGATATATGTCAAATTCGGAAGTATCTTGAAGAAATTTAAAGATAGGTGCGTAATTCGGTGCGTAAATTAAAAATGTTAATTATTAGCAGTTTAAACAAAAATAGATAATTCCTCATTCTCCGCATTAATAAAATGCTTCATATCATAGATGTGAAGCATTTTTGGTTTTAAAGACGTTGGAAATAAGAAATTCAAAAGGAATTGAAATCAAAAAATACTTCAAGGTAAAGCCAGAAGCATTTTATTGATGTGTCATTTCCCTATTTTAAGGATCACATTTTGTAACCCCTCTTTCTCCTTTGAAATTTGGGATCAAAAGCAAGTAAATTATATGTTTATTGGCTTTTTAATTTGATTTATCATTATCTAACTACACTATCTAATTAAAGATCATAGGTTTATCTTCCCCAAAAGTGAATACTGGCGAAGGAGTCCTGACACTTTTAAGAATTAACAGCATTTCTTTAACTATTTCAGGATGCTGGTTTGCAACATCTGTTTTTTCGCTAATATCTGTTGAAAGATCGTACAACTCTATGGTAGCATTAGGGTTTTGAAACACATTATATCTTACGGCCTTCCATTTGCCTTTACGTACCGCTTGTCTACCTCCTTTTTCATGAAATTCCCAATACAAATAATCATGCTTTTTCTGTTTATCGTTTTGCTCAATTAGAGTAGGAAAGAAAGATATTCCATCCAATCTATTATCAAGAGTGTATCCTGTGATATCTGCCAATGTAGGGAGTACGTCCCAAAAGGCAGAGATTTGATTCGTAGTAGTATTCGCTTTTATTTTCTCTGGCCATTTTACAATCATAGGTACTCGTATACCTCCTTCATACAAATCTCTCTTATACCCTCTTAATACCCCGTTACTATCAAAAAAGTCAGGATCCGCTCCTCCTTCTCTATGTGGCCCATTATCTGAAGTAAAAATAACAATGGTATTCTTGGCAATACCAAGTTTTTCAACTTTATCAATAATCTCCCCTACTTGCTGATCAAGAAGATCAATCATAGCAGCAAATGCAGTATGTGGTTCTTTTTGTGATTCATATTGTCCCTGCCTATATTCTGGTCCTTCATCATATCCTTTATAGGGGTTTTCATTTACAAATTGATTTCGATATTTTTTCATGATCTCCTCTGGTGCCGCTAGCTCGGCATGAGGTATAATACTGGGTACATACAAAAAGAATGTAGTGTCCTTGTATTTTTCAATGAATTCTAATGTTTTTCTATGAATAAGCTCTGGGCCATAAACCTCTTTCTTCCCGTTCAGATTTTCTTTCATTACAATAGAATCTTTATCAGACCATAAATGTTCTGGATAATAATGATGACCAAGGCGCTGACAATTATATCCAAAAAACGTATCAAAACCTTGATTTGTTGGATCTCCTTCAGATGAAGGGAAACCAAGACCCCATTTACCAAAGGCTCCTGTAACATAGCCTTGCTGCTTTAGCATTTTAGGTATAATAAAAGTACTATCTGGTATTGGGAATTGACCTTCTGGTCTAACTTCTTTGTTTCCTCTAACTACGGTATGGCCAGTGTGCATACCTGTCATTAAAGCTGAGCGTGAAGGTGCGCAAACGGTACTACCCGAATAGTGTTGGGTAAAAAGCATTCCTTCTTTGGCTAGTTTATCGATGTTTGGAGTAGCAAATTTTTGTTGCCCATAACAACTTAAATCACCATAACCCAAGTCATCTGCTAAGATGTATATGATATTGGGTCTAGATCCAAATATTTCCGGATCGTTCTTTTGTCTGTCATTTTTAATGGCATATACACAAGATATAAGAAACAAGCAACTAGTTATCCCTATGGTGATTATACTATTTTTATTTTTCATTTTTTATAACTATTCTTTCTTAATAAATAGAAGAAGGACATAGAACAAACTAATTCAATATTATTCTATGCCCTCTTAAAACCGAATTGTGGAATAAGTTTTCAATTACACCATTTCCTGGTGTGTTATTACCAGCCTTTTCATTTTAGCAAGGCCAGGGGCTGCGATGCTTAAGACTAATAGACTATGAAACACATTGACGAGTTTATTACAAAACCCTATTACATCATTTCGGGTTAAAAAAAACTATAATAACTATTTACATCTATCTATATCCGTTATTTGTGGGATCGGATTCTAATAAGTTTGGATTTAGCAACAGCTCGCTCTCGGGGATAGGATACAACACATGGTATGGCTGAATATTATCTGCCGGATTGTTCCAAGGCCTGTGTTTAACAGTTCTTACTACATCCAGTAATATTCCCCAGCGTATCAGATCCATTCTTCGATGTCCTTCGGCACAAAGCTCGAACTTACGTTCGTCGTACAATGCTTCTCTAAATTCTGATTGTGACATCCCGCTCCAAGGTTGATCTGGTTCAAAAGCACGTTCTCTAACCTTATTTACATAGAAATAGGCATTACCCGGGCCTGTTAGTTCATTTTCGGCTTCTGCAGCCATCAGGTATATATCTGCCAAGCGGAATACTACATAATTCTCTGGGTGTCTTTGTCTTGGAGAATTTATATTGTCTAAATTCCACAACTTTCTAAAGTATGGGAATTTAAGCTCATACCCCAGGTATTCTTTTACAATGGTAACGTCATAACGTAAATCTCCAGGCTGCCAATTGGCTTGATCTGCTAATTCTGGTAAAGGGACAGAAAATCCAAAACCATTAAATTCTTCTCCTTGTGCCGCCATATCAGCTTTTAACAATTGCCACCTTGTTGGAGTACCAGGGCCTCCCGGACGATTATTTCTATTTTTGGGTTCATCTCTAAGACGTGGGTTAAAATCGTCTGTACGTTGTGTTACTGCATCACCAAAAATAGCATTATCATTGGTAAAATCAACCACAAATATTTGTTCAGCATTATATTGGGCTGCAGGATTACTTTGATCAAATACATCTGCAAAATTGTCTAATAAAGCATGACCAGAACTAGGGTCAATGATCTTAAGACATTCATCTCGTGCCAATTGCCACTCTTTATCAAAAAGATGTAGTTTTGCCTTTAAAGCCGTAGAGGCCCATTTTGTAGCCCGTCCCAACTCGGCATTACCATAAGAACTTGGAAGTAAATCAAAAGCTCGCTCCAGGTCTTCTTTCATATCTGATCTAATCTGATCTTTTGGCGTTCTTCCTAATGATCCTAATTCATCAAGTGGCAATAACTCTCTAAAATAAGGAACATCACCCCATATATTAGTAAGATGGTAATAGGCAAGTGCTCTCATAAATAAACATTCACCCAGTACCTGATTACGCACTTCTTCAGAAAGGTTTTCATTTCCTTCGACTTTTTCTAAAAAAAGAGAAGCATTACGTACGATCTCATAAAGAGCTGCCCAGGTACCCCTGCCATCAGCTACACCTTCTGCAATCAAATAATTAAAAACCGATGTATTTACATTTCTACTGGGGCCCGTCTCATCGGCACCGTTTTGATATATATTTTCTAAACCTCTTGCTCTATATAATGGCCCTCTATGAAGTATTCTATATAGTCCATTTGAAGCCAATATAGCTTCGTTATCATTATTAAAGAAATTATCTAATGCGATTTCGTCTCGAAGATCTTCTTCCAGAAATTTATCACATCCTACCAAGATGTATATTCCTAATATTATGAAGAGTGTGTTTTTTACAATTCTTTTCATTTTAAATATCTTTTATATAATTAAAATTTCATTTTAAAACCAGCAGTTACGTTCTTTGAATATGGATATTGACCTCGAGCAAACCCTTGAGATACCGAACCAAATTCATTATTAGTACTCCCTGAAGTAAAAGTATTAACCTCTGGATCTCCTAACCTAAAGTCAGAGAATAATAATAAATTATTACCCGCGATATAAACATTGATTGCATCAAAAATGGTACTAAGGCCAGGCATCTTTTTTACAGGAATATCATATCCTAGCGTAATTGTACGCAACCTTAAAAAAGAGCCATCTTCTATATTTACAGTGCTATTAGGATTAAAATTGCTTGTAGATGTACCGGCACGAGGAACATTTGAAGCTTCATTTGTACCTTCTCTCCATCGATCTAGGACTCTTGGATCTAAATTTGCAGTATCCCTACCGTAAAAAGTTTGTTGTGAGGTTATATTAAAAATATCACCTCCATAGGACCCTTGAAAGAAAATATCAAGAACAACCCCTTTGTAAGAAAATGTATTACGTATCCCACCATAAAAATCGGGTTGAGGACTACCAATAATACCCATGTCATTTTCGGTAATTTCACCATCACCATTACGATCACGAAAACGAGGACTCCCTAAAAATGACACCCCTTCTCTACCATCATCTATAATCTCTTGTGGATCCTTATAGGTTCCCAGATATTCTGCTCCAAAAAATACAGGCATAGGCTGCCCTACAACTAACCTTGCCGACCTGATCCCTTGATTTCCTGTGTTTTGGATATTTATAAATTCTTCTTCTCCAAGATCTAACACCTTACTTTTGTTAGTAGATAAGGTCAAGGAGGTTTCCCATTTAAAATTGTCGTTTTTTACATTTATAGTATTTAATGTAAACTCGAACCCTTTATTTTCTACGTTACCTACATTTTCTAACAATCGAGGCCCTGCAGTATCTGGAAGGTCTTTAAATAACAAAAGATCTTTTGTTGTTTTTTTATAATAATCGACTTCAAATGAAATGCGGTTATTAAATAAACCCAGTTCTACCCCTAAATCCAGTTGTTCTGTAGTCTCCCACTCCAGACCATCAGATCCCGGAGCTCCCAATATTACGGCAGGTGCTAGATTTTCATTGAAATAAGTGAACTGAGGGTTAAATAGATCAAATGAATTGTATGGTCTTACACCTTGTTCTCCAACGATTCCGAAACTAGCACGTAATTTTAATCGGTCTATGACATCTGAATCACTTAAGAAATTTTCTTCATCTATATTCCAACCTACACCAATAGATGGAAAGAATGCATACTTTCTGCCTTCTTCAAACACAGAGGATCCATCCTGTCGTCCTACCACGGTAAGCAAATACTTATCTTTGTATGAGTAGTTAATACGCCCGAGAAATGATACTAGTGTTCTCTGGCTATACCCAGATCTTACCTGATAGGTTGTAGGATCTGATCCAGATTGCAGGCTATTAAACTCTAAAACATCATTCGGAAATTTGTCGGCTGAAGCAAAAACACTTTCTGATGTGATCTTTTGCCAGGTGAAACCTCCTAGAGTTTTAAGGCTATGATCTCCAAAAGTTTTGTTATAGGTAAAGGTATTCTCATTTAAAATATCTTTTCTTGTATCGGTCGCTACACTTCCAAACCCTCCTTGATTAGTAGCTAGCCTCTGCGGAAGTATTCCTGGTTGGTATCGATTTCTTTTAATAAAATTTAAAGTAGCGCCCACTGTCGATTTTAATTTGAAGTCTTTAAAAATCTCATATTCAAAATAAGCATTGGTAATTAGATTAGTTACCAAATCATGACTTACACTTAACGCTGCATCTGCTACAGGATTTCTTTGAAGACCACCACTAATTGGGTGTGAATCTGTATAATTACCATCTTCATCAAATACTGTTCTAACAGGAAGTACACTGTTAATAATCCCTGGAAAATCTACTTTATTATTTTCTCTTTTATAATTAGATAAGTTCAATCTAATCCCGGTTTTAAAACGATCAGATGCTTTAATATCTAGATTTGTACGAAGTATTCCACGTTCTAATCCAGAGCTTTTTAATATACCTCTCTGATTAAAATAATTCATAGAAACGTAGTAATTAGCATTATCTGTATTTCCGGCAATCGATAGATCGGTATTACTAACAATTCCAATTTGGGAGATTTCATCTATCCAATCTGTTGCAGGAACCTCACTTGGATTTGGATAAAATAAATCTATCGTAGGGTCTGTTGCTCCAATCGGCAGACTTACCCCATTCACAATCACATCCGGGCCTGGTACAAATTGTCTGGCTTCGTTGACATAATTTGCATATTCTACTCCGCTAACATTTTCAATTTTGTTTGCTAATTCTTGTATACTAGTATATTGATTTACAGAAATAACAGGTTTCCCTGAAGGTGTACCCTTACCATTTTTGGTAGTTATTAGAATTACACCTGCAGCACCTCTTGTACCATAAATTGAAAGTGCCGTCGCATCTTTTAATACTTGTATAGATTCTATATCATTACTATTAAGTGTATTAAGATCAAAACCACTACCAACAATAAAGCCATCAATAACAAAGAGTGGGTTGTTATTACCATTAATAGAGCTTGCCCCTCTAATTCTAATGGTAGCACCAGCACCAGGAGCTCCATTATTAGAAGTAACTTCTACGCCTGCAGCTCTACCTTGTAGCGTTTGATCTACTCTGGCTACAGGTTGATTTTGTATAGCTTCAGTACTTATTGAAGCTACAGCAGAAACTAGAGTTTTCTTGGTCGAGGTACCATAACCAATGACGATAACTTCATCTAGAGTGGCTATATCTTGTTCTAAAGCAATACGCAAATTCTTATTATTTCCAACAGTAATCTCTTTGGTAATATAGCCAACATAAGAAACTACTAAAACGTCTGATGGTTTAACATTTATAGTAAAACCCCCATCAAAATCGGTTGTAGTCCCGGTTGTAGTTCCTTTGATTAAAAGAGTTATACCGGGGATGGGCATACCACTATTATCTGTGATAGTTCCTGTAATCTGATTTTGTGCAAAAAGATTAGTTATAGAGAAACTAAAAAAGATTAATAAAAACAATGTTTTTGATTTCATACAAATAATGATTAAAAGGTTATACTTTTTTTGTTAAAACTTGTAAATCCAATAAAGCTCGGTTTATAGATTTTCGAGCTAGATAAATATATGGTCTTTGCTTTTTCTTAACATATCATTTACTGCGTAAAAATGTTGCATCATCAAATTATTTGGTCTTAAACTATACTTTGCAACATTTGGCACCCTATTATTAAACATGATCAAACCTTCTCATATAGCGAAACCCAAAATACCAGCATAAATTATCTTATGTTTATTGCTTTCTATCTATAGATTCTTAAAGTTTTAACTATTTCCTTTTAGATTTTAGTAAATTTATAGGCATAGAGTTAGAAAATCGTCAGTGTTAAATAATTATGATATGATAAGAATTTTACTCCTCATAAGTGTTCTTTTGATATCCTGTAGCGTATCTGGGCAGTCTGCTGAAATGTATTTTCATGAGCTTCAGACAAAGGACATGGCCTTTAGTAGAAAAGTAAACACACTATTAGAAGATAGCTATGGCTTTCTTTGGATTGGTACTCAAGAAGGATTATATCGCTATGATGGCAATACTATAAGAGAATATCAATCCAATGTATTTGATGAAACGTCTCTTCCAAATAATAGTATAAACTCTATTGTAGAAGATAAAAACCAAAACTTATGGATTGGTAGTGAAAGTTATTTAATATTCTATGATAGAAAAAAGGACAGTTTTAAAGGTTTTTATAAAGACATCACATCATTTTCTCTTTTTTGTACAGAAGACGGAACCGTTTGGGTTAACCTGAGAGGTAGCGGCTTAGTTAAAATTTCTATCTGCAATACTGATCAAGTTATCTTTGACACACATTTTAATTATGACAACAGTCTTTCGCAATCTATTAAGGTTGTAAATACTTTCTATGAAGATGATTATAAAAAGTATTGGATAGGAACTTCAAAAGGTATATTTATTTTAGACCCAACCGGCCATCTTAAACCAACTAATATCGTAAAGGAAACATCTGTAATTGCAGATAATGGTGAAAACTCTTTCCTGATGGCTTCAGATAATGACATTTATATATTAGGATATCAAAAAGATTCTGATACTCTCAAAATTCTGAAATCGTATGAAAATATTACAGGCATAGATGACTCTACTATCAAAATAACTTCCCTAACTAAAATAGGAGATAAAATAGTATGGGTTGGCACTACTAGCGGCCTTATTAAGGGTGAGCTCATTGATAACCAATATTCATGGAAGGAATTTACTGCAGATCACGATAAAAAAGGGTACTTATTAAATGATAAAATTAATAAAACGATTAAAGACCGTTATGGAAATCTCTGGATAGGTTCGCTAAAAGGAGTCAACAAAGTTATTGGTAAAGCATCAATATTTGAATCAAACACTATTAACTCTTATGATAAATCACTCAAAAATAATAGAGTCCAAACCTTATTTATAGATGATCTAGGTACTATCTGGATAGGTTATGAAAACCATGGCCTTTATAAATTTGAAGAGAATACAAACACCTACACTAAAATTCCTTTCCCCGAAAATTACATTACATCCATACAATATTCAGATACCAAAGACAAGCTTTTAATATCAGGAGAAAAAGCATTGTATGAATTATCTGATTTCAGAAATGAAATTTCTATCAATAACATAAAAATGCTGAAAGAAATCGCAGGAGAAGTTATGGATATACTTACCTTAAGCAATAATGAGATTTGGGTTGGAAATTGGGTAGGGGGAATTGATATTATTAATACTGAAGATAAACTATCTCCCTTTAAAAATAAGGTAATAGAAGAAATGAAAGGAAAACATATTTCAGTATTATTTGAAGATAATAATGTGATATGGATAGGCACAAGAGGTAAAGGGTTATTTAAAATTGATGTAGACAATGAGATATTGGTGAATTATGTACCTGCTCATAAAAATGGTATCTCATCTAATGCTATTCTATGCATTGCAAAAGATCAAGAAGGACTTATTTGGGTAGGTACAAGAGGTGGAGGGCTTAACAAATACCTTTCTAAAGAAGATACATTTATATACTTTGATAAAAATGATGGATTACCATCAAATATTGTTACCGCAATTGAGGTAGATGGTAATGATAATATATGGTTAAGTACAAAGGATGGCTTAGCTTTATTCAACAAAAGTAACAACTCTTTTTCTGATTTTGGACTTGAAGATGGCATTATACCAAGAGAATTTGTTTATAATTCTAGTGCTTCAGACAAACTAGCTAGTAATTTATTTTTTGGCTATGACGATGGATTTTATAAAGTAAAAACAGAAAAACTTAAGCAAAACAATCTAGTTTCTACTACAGTAATTACAAAAGTCAGGAATTTCGGAAAAGAAACTAAAATCAAAAATGGTAAAACAATTGCCAAAGAAAAAGTCTCCTTAAATCCATTGGTTAATGATTCTCTACAATTTTCATATACCCAAAATAATATCGCTTTCGAGTTTTCATCACTAGATCTTACGGCTCCAAACAAAAATGAATATGCCTATATGTTAGAAGGTGTACACGATTACTGGATTCATGCCATGGAAACCAATAGGAATGCTAATTATAATAGTCTAGATCCTGGCACTTATACTTTTAAGGTAAAAAGCTCTAATAGCGATGGTATCTGGAATGAAACTCCAGCTACTATAACCTTTACAATATTACCACCATTCTGGAGAACTACTTTGGCCTACTTAATCTATTCCTTGATTCTTATATCATTAATCATTGCTTCTATTATATTGATTAGAAGATGGTATAGGTTAAAGAAAAATCTGGTTATGGAAACTATTAGTAGAGAAAAAGATAATGAGCACAACAGGATGAAAATGGTTTTCTTTACAGATATCTCACATGAATTACGAACTCCACTTACATTAATTCTAGGAACTATAGAAAAAGTAATTACAGAAAAACAATACAAATTAAGTTTGCAAACAGCGCAGCGAATTTTTAATAACTCCTTACGCATGAACAGGCTTATCAATCAAATCATGGATATAAGAAAACATGGTGCGGGTGAATTTAAAATTTCTGTTCAAAAGCTTAATATTGTTGACTATATCAACAAGGCCAAAAATGCTTTTAATGATTTTGCAAAGATCTATCATATCAATTATTCATTAAAAGTCGAAAATGAAAGCATAACAGGTTGGTTTGATCCAGAAATATTAGAAAAGATTTTATTTAATATTCTTTCTAATGCATTTAAATATACTCCAGAAAAAGGAAAAATCATCGTTACTATCGACACTGTTAAAGGAGAAACTATAAAACGCTATAATAAAAACCTCAAACGCGGAAAATATCTAGTATGTGTCGTAAGAGATAATGGTATTGGAATTCCTAAAGAAGACCTTCAACAAATTTTTGATAGATATTATCAAGCTACAAAAGCTCCAACAAACCAAATACCTGGTACAGGTATAGGCATGGAACTTGTTCATAAATTGATCGAAACACATCATGGGGCTATTACCGTAGAAAGTAAAGAAAATGTATTCACAGAATTTACATTCTATCTGCCCATAGAAAAGAAACATTATAAGAATTTTGAGATAAATACCTCTCAAAAATTGGTTGCAAATGAAAGTGAAACAGCAACCAGGATAGAGTTCGCAGAAGGTTCTGAGCCAGATACAGACGCTGTATCTGAAGGCAGTACCAAGAAAAATAGCAAACAGACCATATTAATTGTAGATGACAATAAAGAACTAAGAGATATGGTTAAAGATGAACTATATAAAGATTTTAACGTATTACAAGCTGGTAATGGAAAAGAAGGTTATGAAATTGCAATAGCAAAAAAACCTGAATTGATTATTACCGATATCATGATGCCTGTTGAAGATGGAATATCTTTTCTTAAAAAAATAAAAGACAATAAAGAAATAAATCATACTCCTGTATTTATGTTGACAGCAAAAGGGTCATATGATGCAAAAATCCAGTGTACTTCAATTGGAGCAGATGATTTTATAGAAAAACCTTTCAGCCTTGAATTTTTTAAATGGAAAGTAAGAAATACACTGTTAATCCGGAAACAACTAAAAGAAAAGTATAGTAGAGTAATTACTGCCGAACCTTCAGAATTACAACTATTATCTAACGATGAAAAATTTATTCAGAAACTAGTAAAAATCATAGAAAATTCTCTCGAAGACAATCTATTAGGAGTTGAATATTTAGCCTCAGAAGCCGGCATGAGTCGTGCAAATTTATATCGAAAATTGCAAAGTATTATTAACGACACCCCTGTTAATTTTATTAAACAAATTCGATTAAAAAGAGCTGTTCAATTATTAAAAGATAGTGGGTTATATATTTCTGAAGTGGCATACATGACAGGCTTTAATAACACAAAGTATTTCAGTAAATGTTTTCATAAAGAATTTGGTATGAGCCCTAGTGATTATGCAAAAAAAATTCAAGAAGATAATGAACAACAACTCTCTAAAGACAGTGGTACTGATAAAATCATCTCATCTAAATAGAGATTATCAATGTATCTCATACATCTATTTCTTATGAATTAAACCACTCTAATTAAGTAAGAACCTAAAAATCATTAATAACTGGTTTTTTCAAACGCCTACAACATTATTACTCCCTATCTGAAACATAATTTGACAAATAAGAAGAATAAGACACTTAATTTAGTCTCAACAAAATAGCACGTATATTATGATATTGATATCAGCAAAAAAAACATATGGATTATATTTACTTTTTCTTGCCCTATTACCCCAATTGTGCTCTAGTTGCAAAGGGCAGGAAAAAGAATCCCAAAGTAGTGCAACAAAACCTAATATTGTTCTGATTTTTATAGATGATCTAGGCTGGAAAGATCTTGGTTTTATGGGTAGTGAGTATTATGAAACCCCAAATCTGGATGCATTCGCAAAACAGGGTATGGTCTTCACCAATGGATATGCTAGTGCGGCCAACTGTGCCCCAAGCAGAGCTTGTATGCTCTCTGGTTTGAATTCAACCAGGCATGGTGTTTATACGGTTAATAGTTCTAGTAGAGGAGATACCAAAACTCGAAAACTTATTCCTATAACCAATACATTACATTTACAAGATAGTATTTACACATTACATGAAATGTTTAAATCTGCTGGGTACACCACTTCAAATTTTGGTAAATGGCATGTTGGTGTTGATCCAAAAACACAAGGTGTTGATGTTAATGTAGGAGGTGGTAAAGTTGGAAATCCAGGTGGTAAAGGAGGCTACTTTACTCCTTATAATATTCCAAACATCAAAGATGGTCCCAAAGGAGAATATCTAACAGACAGGTTAACAAAAGAAGCAATATCTTTTATTGAAGATAATAAAGATCGTAACTTTTTTGCCTACATACCCTATTATACTGTGCATACCCCAATAATGGCTAAAGAATCATGGATAGCCAAATATAAAGCCAAGCAAGGGATCAATGGCCAAAAAAACCCAATATACGGTGCTATGGTAAGCGCTTTGGACGAAAACATTGGCAAATTATTAAATGCTTTAAAGAAACTAAATCTAGAAGAAAACACACTAGTTATATTTACTTCAGATAATGGTGGGGTACGATCTTTATCACGTCAAACACCATTAAGAGCAGGCAAAGGTTCTTATTACGAAGGCGGTATCAGGGTCCCACTGGTTATCAAATGGCCGGGTAAGATAAAACCGGGTACAACCTCAGCAATACGAGTTACTAATCTTGATTTTTACCCAACATTGCAGGAAATTGTAAAACCTCAAAATAAAGCTTCAAAACTAGATGGGGCTGATATTACCCCTCTCTTTTCTGATCGCAAAATCACCAATAGAGATCTTGTATGGCACTTTCCTATCTATTTGCAAGGAAGTAAAAAATCGAGTGTTGATTCTAGAGATCCTTTATTTAGAACAAGACCCGGTTCTATAATTATTTCAGATCACTGGAAACTACATGAGTATTTTGAAGATGGCGGTATTGAGTTATACAATCTTTCTAATGATGTAGGGGAACGAAATAATTTGGCAGAACAACATCCTGAAAAAGTGAAGGAACTTTATACTAAATTACTGTCATGGAGAAAAATAAATAATGCTCCGATTCCAACTAAAAAAAACCCAGAATATGATAGTATTTTTGAAGAGTCTGAACTTGAAAAGAGAAGAACTAAATAATTCAGTACAAAATAAATGGCTTTAAATAAACATTATAAAAGGCATACACTAAAGTTTCTAATCATTACTTTTTTGGTAGTTGCTATAAGTTGTAAGCAAGAACAAAAATCTAAGGAAGTTAAAGAAACTTCTTCCAAAATACATACACAAATCGTCAAAGATCTTCCAGAGGGGGTAGCTACCCCCAAAGGAATGATCTGGATACCGGGAGGAGAATTTACCCAAGGTGCCATAACCAATGATTCTATGGCCATGAAACATGAAAAACCTGCTCATTCAGTATCAGTTGATGGTTTTTTTATAGATACTACTGAAGTAACCAATGCACAGTTTAAAAAATTCGTTGATGCTACCAATTATATAACAATTGCAGAGCGAGAAATTATTTGGGAAGAAATGAAGAAACAATTACCTCCCAATACACCCAAACCACACGATTCTATCTTACAACCCGGTTCACTTGTCTTTAAAAAAACAAAAGAAAGTGTACCCAATCTTTATGATTATTCGCAATGGTGGTCATGGAAAATAGGAACAAACTGGCAGCAACCATTTGGACCAGGAAGTTCTATCAAAGGAAAAGACAACTTTCCTGTTGTGCATATTGCATATGAAGATGCGCTAGCCTATTGTAATTGGGCAGGTAGAAGGTTACCCACTGAAGCAGAATGGGAATATGCATCCAAAGGAAAAAACAAAAACACTATTTTTTTCTGGGGAAATGATAGCAGCAATCTAAGTAAGCGTGCCAATACTTGGGAAGGTGAATTTCCCTCAAAAAATACCAAAGCAGACGGTTATGAAAACAAAGCCCCTGTTGGCTCCTACCCTCCTAATTCTTATGGTCTTTATGATATGGCCGGCAACGTATGGGAATGGACCCAGGATTGGTATCATGTAGATTATTACGATCAACTAAAACAACAAGGTCTAATTCATAATCCTGAAGGAGCCGCAAAGCCATATAATCCTAATAATCCTGCTATGCGCGAAAAGGTAATTAAAGGTGGTTCTTTTTTGTGTAATGCTTCTTATTGTGCCAGTTATCGGAGTAGTGCACGAATGGCCACTAGCATAGACTCTTCTTTAGAGCACTTGGGCTTCAGGACTGTGTTAAGTGTAGATATGATTAATAATTCAAAAGATACAGAATGAAAGTACTCGTTACAGGTGGCTTGGGTTTTATAGGCTCCCATACCGTAGTAGAATTATGCAATGAAGGATTTGAAGTTGTCATCATTGACAATTTATCTAATTCTTCAAAAGAGGTATTGACAAGGTTAAAAAAAATTGTTGATTGCGATATTCTTTTTGAGAATATAGATCTTAAGAAAAAAGATAAGGTAGTTGATTTTTTCAATAGACATAAAGATATTAAAGGCGTGATTCACTTTGCAGCGTCAAAAGCTGTAGGCGAAAGTGTTCAAAAGCCCTTACAATATTATGAAAACAATCTAAACACATTGATATATATATTGCAAGAGTTTTCGAAAAAGGAAAAAGCCGCTTTTATATTTAGCTCTTCATGTACAGTATACGGTCAAGTCGATATGTTGCCAATTACTGAAAAAGTTCCTCTAAAACCCGCAGAATCTCCTTATGCAAATACGAAGCAAATAGGAGAAGAGATCATAAGAGATGTATGCAAGGTACAGGAAAATCTAAGAGCTATTTCTCTTCGATATTTTAATCCTATAGGAGCCCATGAAAGTTGCACCATTGGAGAGTTACCAATTGGTACGCCTCAAAATCTAGTGCCTTTCATTACGCAAACAGCAATTGGGTTAAGAGAACAATTACTTGTCTTTGGAGATAATTATCCTACAAGAGATGGTACTTGTATTAGGGATTATATTCATGTAGTAGATCTGGCAAAAGCACACGTAGTTGCCCTGAAACGTGTACTTGAAGACACACAGGAAAGCAATTACGAAACATTTAATCTAGGCACGGGTAATGGTCGTACCGTTTTAGAGGTAATTAGCAGCTTTGAAAAGGTTTCAGGCAAAAAATTGAATTATAAAATAACAGATCGAAGGACTGGAGATGTAACTGTAACCTATGCAGACATTGAGCACGCAAATAATGTGCTTGGCTGGAAAGCCGAAAAATCTTTGGATGATGCCATACATTCTGCCTGGAAGTGGGAACAAAAAATTACATCAAATAAATTATAAATAAATCTAATCATATACTCTTTGTCTCTGTGGCTATCTCTATAATTATAATTGCGGTATATATCTATTTTTTATAGCATATCACTTTTCTTATATACGTAGAACATGTATTCACTTTTCAAAAAAAAACGTTTTCTTATGATTTTTATAATATACTGACCACAAGTACTATTATCACCCTATTTTGCAACATAAACTGCCTATATCACAAACGTTAAAGTAGTAATTTTCTCACAACTAAATTAACGTTAAACTTTGTGATATGAATACTTTACGAAAAAAATCAAAATGGTTGATTCCTATGGCATTACTAGTAATAGCCTCTGTACTTTATTTAAAAAACCAAGAACCTTCCTCCTCTCAAATGTTTCCAACATCTCAACCAGAATATGGTTATGAGTATGAAGAAACTGAAGAAGACATTGCTTTTGAAAAAGCCATGGATGAGGCCGATCAAGCATACTCAGAAGTTGATCTAAAAGATTTAAGTGATGATGAACTAAAAGCATATAAACAAAAGATGCAAAAGCTAAAAGCATCTGGATTTAATTTTTCTTCTGTACTAAAAAATCAATCTAACACTAAGAGCATTAGCCTCACTCAAGGCAATCAGATGAGTTATGCAAATGGTGCAGTTACAGGAACATGGTCAACCAAACTACCAATTCCCAATCCAAAACCTGGTAAAATTAGCAAAGGAGATAGAGTTAACGGGTCAATTTATGATGCTGTTAATGATAAAATATATGCTGTTTCTAACCCAGGACATTTATATAGAGTTAGTAAAACAGGCCAATTACAATGGACCCTGCTAGATCATAAAAGGAACTATAATAAGATTTTTTTTGGTTTCAATCTCCCCAATGGCACTTTTAGAATGTTTAAAAATGAGCAACCCGAAGCACTTATTGGCCACCTAAGCTACTCTGATGATGAAGGGCAAACCTGGACACCTGCAAATGGTGCTCTTTTACAAAATAATTGGGCAGAGAATGGGTTCGAAGCAGAAATTAATGGCAATACAAGATTATTTGCTTTAGGAGATCATAAAAACAATTCTAATACCAGAACCAAATATGTATTTATGTCTCAGGATCTAGGATTAAATTTCACAGAATCCTCACTAAATTTTAAAAGTTCAGATCACCAAATACAACTATTAAAAACGTACAATAATAATGGGGTGTACCTATTTGTAAGGGTGAAAGCTACTAATGTTGTAAAACTTTATAAATATAATGATGCTGTATCCGATTTTCAGCTACTTCGTACTTTACCTATACCTCTTACAGATTTTAAAAGAGTTATCGGAACTTTTTCTGGAGGTCAGGTACATTTTTATATCTCAGAAACAGGGAAAATCGCACATTACTCTAACGATGAAGGAGCTTCATGGACAAACGTTACTACCAACCGCGCATTATTAGCCATTCATCCCAATCAACCCGGTACTATATTTAAAGGATTTCTTGATGTAAATATGTCAACCGATTTTGGTGTAACGTATACTAATTTTAGCCATGAACTGGGTTGGGATTTGCGCCATATGACGTTTCACAAAAAATCAAATGGTACTTATTTTGCATTTATCGGAATGGATTTTGGATGCTTTATATCAGATACTCCACAGGTCTCTACATCATACCTACCCCTTAATAGTGGGGCACCAATAGGATTAATGTATGATGCCGCATCCAATGAACAATTCAATACTGTGCATTCTGCACATCAGGATAAAGGAGCCTCGGGGTTTCTTGATACAGGACAAGTAGTTAACAGAGAAGGTTTGGCAGGAACGGATGTATTACGTATAGCCTATGCAAAGGGTGGTGAATCTATATGGATATGGTACTATACAGGAAAAATCGAACATCGATTCAATTTTGCAAGCCCAAATTATATTGATGAAAAAGCACCAGTACCTAGTGGTTTTGGTAATTGGACTTCTCGTAACATTATTGCTTCACCAGATGCTACTGAAGATGCAATTTATGGAACTTGGGGAACTGCTCTTCAGAAATTTACATATGCTAATGGAGTTGCAACCAAAAGTACACACTCTTATGATTTTGGTAAAGAATTAGCTGGGTTTGGATATGCTTCTTCAAATACCAACAGATGGTACGTATCCGCTGCAGACGGACAGTTTTTTCATTCAAATGATGGAGGTTCATCATTTACAGCAACAACCTATACAGGAAGTACCCCTGCAAGTGGCGGAGGCTATAAAAAAGGTAGACACATCATCCGTGTTTCTAAAACTAATCCTGACCTGGTATTCTATGCAGGTAATAGCAAACTCTTTTTAATTTCTCAAGACGGAGGAGTAACCTTCACCAACCATATTAATGGTTTTGATGGAGATCGAATACGAGATTTTGCAATAGCAGATGGTGACAAATATATCTTTGCAGCTTGTGCTTCAGATGGTCCTTGGGTATATTCAATAGATGATGACATGTGGTATAAAATGGATGGAGCAGATACGCCTCGTGTTGATTTTACTGATGCCGAATATATAAGTAGTAAAAACATTGCAAGGTTTGCTACTTTTGGTACAGGGGTGCAAGATTTTATTCTAGATTCGCTTCCCAGTGGTCCAGGTGGTCCTGGCGGAGGTGGTACCCCTTATTACTATGTAGAAAACAAAAGTAGTGGTGTAAAACTGAGACCAGAAACTGCTCTTGATGGTTCAAAATTGATTAGAACAGCTTCAACGGCAACAGATAATTGGGTACAGTGGGAGAAAATTGATACAGATACTGGTTATTTCCATCTTAAAAACCGTGAAACCGGAAAGTATTTCAAACCACTAAGTACTGGCAACAATGTTCTAATGGAACAAGTACCAAACACCCAAACAGATAATTGGACTCAATGGGAATTAGTGAACACAACAGATGGGGATGGTTATGTGCATATTATAAACCGAGAAACCGGTAAAAAGATAAAACGTATTTCGGGTACCAACATCCAACAGGCAAGTACAAGCTCTACGGGAATTTGGACCCGATGGAAACTGGTAAGCGCAGGTTCGTCTGCAAAAGCTGAAGCAACAAGTACACTTGATCAAACACCAATCAAGTTATATCCTAACCCAATAAACAATAATTATCTTGTTATAAAAGGGATTCCTAAAAATACGATGATACATATTTTTGATAGTAACGGAAAAAAAATCATAAGTACTTCATATAACAGTAAAAGTCTGGATGTATCGAATCTAAAGCCTGGTACGTATTTACTGAAAGTTAATGGATATTGGACGAAACGTTTTGTAAAGAATTAACATAACCAAGATCAGTTAATCTGAATGTAAGCTCTTTTGAAAATCAATTTTCAAAAGAGCTTTTTTGATATATCTTATATAAGTAACAATAATATACTTCTTTGCAACATAAACCACCCCTGTCATAAAAGTTTGAGTCGTAATTTTCTCCTTAACTAAATTAACGCAAAACATCATGATATGAGTAGCTTACCTAAAAAATTGAAATGGATAATTCCTGGAATACTATTAGTAATAGTAGGTCTATTTTATCTAAAAAACCAAGAAAGTGTTGATACAAAAGAACCACTAGAACACTCATATACAGAAGAATATGAAGAAACCGAAGAAGATATAGCATTCGAAAGTGCTATGGATGAAGCCGATCAGGCCTATCCAGAAGTTGAACTGGAAGACTTAAGTGACATTGAGCGTAAAGTTTATGAACAACGTATGCAAAAATTAAAATCATCCGGATTTAATTTTTCTGCGATACTAAAAAAATCATCAGGTAAGAAAAAATACGGTGGTGTGGTTAATTATGCTAATGATCAAATTATAGGAACATGGCAGACCAAACTACCAGTACCAACTCTTAACCCTAATGGTAAAATTGGTAATGGCTATAGAGTAAATGGATCAATATATGATGCAGACAACGATCAGATGTATGCCGTTTCTAATCCTGGACATTTATATAAAGTTGATAAAACAGGTGAGTTACAATGGACCTTATTAGATCATAAAAGAAACTATAACAAAATCTTTTTTGGTTTCAATATGCCTGACGGAACCTTTAGAATGGTGAAAAATGAACAACCAGAAGGACTTATAGGCCATCTAAGTTATTCTGATGATGAAGGACAAACCTGGACACCTGCAAATGGTGCGTTATTACAGAATAATTGGGCTTATAATGGGTTCGCAACTGTTAATGGAGACGATAATGATGATGATGACAACGATGATGACAACGACGAAGACGATGATGACGATGATGATGTCATAAAATTATTCGCATTGGGGGATCACAAAAATGACACCAATACCAGAACTACTTATGTATTCATGTCTAATGATATGGGAATGAATTTTACTGAATCTTCATTAAATTTCAAAACTGCAGATCATCAAATACAATTGATAAAGACATACAATCGTGAGCAGGCCTATTTATTTGTTAGAACTAAAGCTACTAATACTATAACCATCTATAAGTATGATGATACTATATCCGATTTTCAACTACTTCATACATTATCAGGCACATTTACAGACTTTAAAAGAGTAGTTGGAACTTTTTCTGGTGGGAAAGTACATTTCTATATTGCCGAGACAGGAAAAATCATCCATTACTCGGGTGATGAAGGTGCTACCTGGACAACTACTTCAACTACCAATACCAAAACATTCAGAGCGGTACATCCAGATCAACCAAACATGTTATTCAGAGGTTTTCTCGATGTAAATCTATCCACAGATTTTGGAGCTACTTTTACTAGTTTCACACATCGATTAGGTTGGGATTTGCGTCACATGACTTTTCATAGAAAAACCGACGGTACTTATTTTGCTTTTATAGGAATGGATTTTGGATGTTTTATATCAGACACTCCAGAAGATAAAGATTCTTATAAACACCTTAACAATGGGGCACCTATAGCCTTACACTACGATGCCGCATCCAATGAACAGTTCAATACCATACATATGGCAAATCAGGATAAGGGTTCATCTGCATATCTTGATACCGGAGAAGTAGTTACTACCAAAGGAGTAGCAGGAACAGATGTATTGCGTGTAACCTATGCAAAAGGTGGAGAATCAGTATGGATATGGTATTATTATGGTAGAATTGAACATCGATTTAATTTTGCAAGTCCAAATTATATTGATGAAAAAGCACCGGTAGGTAGTGGTTTAGGAAGATGGACTTCTCGTAACCTGATCCCCTCACCTGATGTTACCGAAGATGCTGTTTATGGAACTTGGGGAAGTTCTCTTCAAAAATTCTCATATGCTAATGGGGTTTCAACCAAAAGTACACACCCTTATGATTTTGGAAAAGAACTAGCTGGGTTTGGATATTCAGAATCAAACCCTAATAAATGGTATGTATCTGCTGCAGACGGGCAGTTCTTCTATTCTTCTGATGGAGGAACATCATTTACTGCAACATCGTATACTGGTCCTGTACCCAAAAGTGGTGGTGGATATAGAAAAGCAAGACATATTATACGTGTTTCTAAAACCGATCCAAACCTTGTATTTTATTCTGGAAATAGCGAGCTTTTTCTGATCTCTCGAGATGGTGGGGTTACCTTCACTAATCATACAAATGGTCTTGATATAGATCGAATACGAGATTTTGCCATTACAGATAATGGTAAATTCATATTTGCAGCATGTGCTTCGGCCGGTCCCTGGGTATATTCTGTTGACGATGACATGTGGTATAAAATGGATGGGATAGATATTCCTCGTGTTGATTTTACAGATGTGGATTACATAAGTAGTAAAAAAATTGCTCGATTTGCAACATATGGTAGTGGTATACGTGATTTTATATTGAAGAAAACTCCAGCATTATCATCACCAAATCCAGGAGGAATAAAACCAAAAGATCAATCAGATATAAAAGTATTTCCAAACCCGGCTAGAGATTATATAGCGATACAAGGGATTCCTAAGAATGCTACCGTAGCTATTTTTGATCGTAATGGAACACAAGTCATGAATACTACATACAATGGCCGATTAAATGTTTCGAATCTAAAACGTGGTGTATATATGCTAAAAGTTAATGGATTTTCAACAAAACGTTTTATAAAGAATTAATAATAATACCCCCATTAGTAATTTTAGTTATTGATTGAAGGCACCTTAGCATATAAATGTTAAGGTGTCTTATTTTATGCAAAAAGTATATCCCCTCTCCTAAATCCTCTCCCCAAAGGGGAAAGACTTTTTCCTGGACAGAAAGCCCTTCGTTTGGAGGGGTTTGGAGAGGATAAATTGCAAAACTAACTTTCATATAAATAATACCCCCTATCTCATACCCCCTAAGGGAGGTTCTGAACCACCCCTGACCACGTTCTGAACCTCCCTTGACCACGTTCTGAACCTATTACAAGCGGTAAAAAACCACCCTTAACCACGTTATGTATCGCTTAGAAGCGGTAAAAAACCCTTTGTAAGCGGTTCTGCACCCATTATAATAGGTTATATAACCCCTATGAATAGGTTACGAACCTCTTAAAATAGGTTGATAACCCTTTATAAGTAGTTCGAGACCGCTTATAAAGGGTAACTAACAACCTTACTATAGGTAAAGAACCTCTTAAAATAGGTTGATAACCCTTTATAAGCAGTTCGAGACCGCTTATAAAGGGTAACTAACCACCCTGCTATAGGTAAAGAACCTCTTAAAATAGGTTGATAACCCTTTATAAGCAGTTCGAGACCGCTTATAAAGGGTAACTAA
>CANNFM010000022.1 GCA_947503835.1 uncultured Aquimarina sp. | reverse complement strand
AGGTGTCAAAAATGTAGAGTTCTTCCTTTTTAGACTAACCAGAATATTTGCATAAACACAACAATTGATCTTGATCCGATACTTTTTTAACGCTCGATCGTCTCCGACTCCACATAAAATATAAAAAGCTTCTCGATTGAGAAGCTTTTTTATATTCTATATATCTTATATACGTTTATCGGGTAACTTTTTTCCCTTTAAATTTCCATTCGGTTATTCCACCATCTAAATCATAGATTTTGGTAAACCCAGCTTTTTTCATATATGCAGAACATTTACCACTTCTACCACCGCGTCCACAATACACAGCAACAGGTTTTGATTTATCTACTTTGGCTATTAGAGCTTCAAAGTTATCGTCTCTAAAATCTATATTGATAGCACTTTCTATATGCCCTTCGGTATATTCTTTAGGAGTACGTACATCTACCAGTACAACGTCTTCCATTTTTAATAAGGAATCCATTTCCTCTACAGTAATTAATTCTACCGTAGCATCTTCTGAAGTGTTTTTGCAGCCTAATGCCACTAAAACAAAAATCGATAATACTATTAATGGTTTAATGTTCATATGTTTATTCTGCAGTTTCACCATCCCAATTCATAAAACCACCAATTAAATTATATGTCGTTTCGAATCCCATTTGACTCATTAAAGTACAGGCTTGTGCACTACGTGCGCCAGAACGACAGTATACATAGTAGCTCTTGGTTTTATCCAATTTCTCTACTTCATCTAAAAACTCTTGCCCTTTTCGAATGTCAATATTCAGCATACTAGGAATAAACCCATCCTCTACTTCTTCTTCTGATCTTACGTCTAGAATTACTGCGTTATTATCCTTCGCAATGCGTTCTTGCCATTCTTCTTGTGTGATATCTTCTGCCATTTATACAATGTATTATACTATGATTGGACTTCTATTATTTATTTACCATACAAATATAAGAGTCCTTGACGAATTGTATAAAACTATACCTTCATTTATTTCATTTAAAAAATAAAATTAAAAAAGAATTATGCTTTTATGCTACACCCAATAGCTTTGGTTATTTCTACAGGAACTTTTTCTCCTTTCAATAATGCGTTTACCGCATCTTCAACATATTTTTTATCTGCAGCTGCAGCATTTTTATAATTATTGTCTATTGCGCCGATATATCTAACAATATTATCTTTTCCTGTTTTTTCTAATATATACACATGCGGGGTTTTAGTTGCGCCATACTGAGGATATATCAACTGTTGATCATCAAACAAATAAGGAAAAGTAAAGCCTTTTTCTTTAGCTCTCAATTTCATATTATCAAAACTATCATCAGGATAAGCCTTTGGGCTATTTGGATTTATAGCGATAACCGGATACCCTTTGGGTTTAAACATTTTATCCAACTCAATAATTCTATCTTCATAAGCCACCGAATACGGACAATGATTACAGGTGAAAATCACAATAAACCCTTTGGCATCTTTATAATCTGACAAAGAAACCATAGAATCATCTATGTTTTTTAGTTCAAAATCGGTTGCAGAATCTCCAACCGTATATCCATCATCAGTTTCAGAAACAGAAACTTTATCAATTGCAAAAGCACTTATAGCTATTATAAAAGCTACTCCTACTAGAATTTTTAGCGTTTTCATAGTTTTAGTTTGTGGTATTCAAGTCTAATTTTCCTTTAAAGTATTTTTTTTAATTCTTTCTCCAATTCATTATATGTAAAAGATCGTTCATAAAACTCACTTGTATTTCCTTTATAAATTATAGTTGCAGGTATTGAACCAGACCAGTCTTTATTTACCTGCGGAATCCAACTATTCGCATCTGGGTCATCTAATAGAATTACTTTACTTTCAATTTTTTGCTTCTTTATAAAAGGAATTAGTTTAGTCTCTACATGTCTTGGTAAATCCAGACTAACCAATATTACCTCTACTTCCTGATCAGGGTACCTACTATTTATCAATTCAAAATAAGGTAGTTCTGCAACACATGGTTTGCACCAGGTAGCCCAAAAATTAATTATCCTAGTTCGACCATCGTTTATTTTCAATAACGGTTTAAAGCTTTCAAAATCATATGTTGGTATTTCAATCCCCTTACTCTTATAAACTTCGGTGGCCTCAAGTGCTATTTTTTGTTCCCCTTTACAATGTATAAAAAGAATTACTATCCCAATATATATAACCCATCTTAACATACGTACTAATTTATTAAAACCATTAGCTAATCAAAAGAAAATTAACAAGGTTTCTGTATATTATTTAAATATTTTAGATTTTTTTTATAAATGTTTAACCTAATAGTAATACTATTTTATTCCGCAATAATACTATTTAACCCAGCCCAAAAAATTAACTTTAACAAAGAATTAATATCAATTTATAATTTCTGAAACAGAAAGTCGCATACATTTGTATGTACAAATATTGTATTTACAATTGAATATAGAAGATATCATAAAAACCGAAGTTGAACTCCCTTTATCCAGAAAAGCTATAGTAAACTTACTATACACAGAAAACTGGATAATGGATAAAATCAATATCGAACTTAAAGCATATGATATATCCCTGCAACAATTTAATGTATTGCGAATTTTAAAAGGTCAAAAAGGAAAACCCGCTAACCTTTGTACGATACAAGAAAGAATGGTGAGTAAAATGAGTAACACAACACGTTTGGTTGATAAACTCATAACCAAAGGGTATGTAAAAAGAATTATTTGTGAATCTAATAGAAGAAAAGTAGAAATCTCAATAACAGAAGGAGGTAAAAATTTCCTTGAAAAAGTTAGTCCAATTATGGTTGATTTTGAAAACAGAGTTACTAAAAACCTATCAGACGAAGATTTAACTCATCTAAATGAATTATTAAATAAACTAAGAAAGTAAATTACTAACATAAATATTAAACTTTGAATTATGAAAACTAGACTTAAATCACTAATCTTAGCCCTTTCAGTTATTGCTACTACATCTGTTTTAGCGCAAAAGAAAGAAATTAAAGCATCAGAAAGCACCATTAACTGGACAGGTAAAAAAGTTACAGGACAACACACAGGAACATTAAGTATATCTGAAGGTTTTCTTGTTTTTGAAGGAGAAAATATCACTAGTGGTGAATTTACAGTAGATATGACTTCTCTAAAAGTAACTGATTTAGAAGCCGGAAAAGGAAAAGAAAAATTAGAAGGACACCTTAGTTCTGATGATTTCTTTGGGATCAAAAACCATAAAACAGCAAAACTTGTAGTTACTAAAGCCAAAAAAACAGATAAGGGTTACAAAATAGCAGGAGATCTTACCATCAAAGGAAAAACAAATCCAATCGAATTTGATTTGGCAGTTACTGGTGACGCAGCTTCTACTAAACTAAAGGTAAACAGAACTAAGTATGATATCAAATATGGTTCTGGTAGTTTCTTTGATAATTTAGGAGATAAAGCTATCGACGATGAGTTCGAATTGGCTGTTGAATTAAAAATGTAATTTTTTATGATCAGAAATTATAATTAATTTATATATTTGGATCAACAAATAAAAAAATGAACATAATCTTAACAAATAATTGGTGGTGGTCTTCTCAAAACGAAACGTCGTGAGATAGATCCTATATTGTGTTAAGTAAACATACCAAAGGCTTGTCAAATCACGACAAGCCTTTTTTTTGTTTCTCGTTCGTAAAAAAAATAGTACTAAAATTATATAGCATAAAATGAATTTTAAATTAACCACACATTTCAAACAAATACTGGCAGACACCATTACTCCGGTAAGTGTTTATCTAAAAATTAGAGATCGTTACCCTAATAGTCTCCTGTTAGAAAGTAGCGACTACAGAGGAAATGAAAATAGTTTCTCCTATATCTGTTGTAATCCTATCGCCAATATTAAGATCGAAAATGAAACGATCTACCAATCTTTCCCCGATAAAAGCTCTAAAAAAATCACAATTACTCAAGACACCAATATCCCTAAAGTTATTGAGCAATTTGGCCAACAATTTGAAACTTCGAAAAGTGACTTTAAATTTATAAACAATGGCCTTTTTGGCTATATATCCTATGATGCCGTTCGTTATTTCGAAGATATCTCGATTTCAAAAAAAGAAGACACTCTAGACATTCCCGATATGCATTACACAGTATATCAAAATATTATAGCAATTAATCACTTCAATAACGAAGCCTACATTTTTGCTCATTGTTATGAATCTGAAAGCAATATTGCAGAAATTGAGTCCCTTCTAAACGTCAAAAATTTCGCTTCGTATAACTTTAGCACCATTGGAGATACTACTTCTAATTTAAATGATGAACAGTATAAGCAACATGTTGCACTGGCTAAAAAACATTGTTTGAGAGGGGATGTATTTCAATTGGTATTATCTAAACGTTTTTCTCAAAAATTTAAAGGAGATGAATTTAATGTCTATCGAGCTTTACGTAGTATCAACCCTTCTCCTTATTTATTCTATTTTGATTACGGTGATTTCAAAATATTTGGTAGTTCTCCCGAGGCGCAATTAGTGGTTAAGGATGGTATTGCAGAGATTCATCCGATTGCAGGAACATTTAAACGTACCGGAAATGATGAGCAAGATGCCGAATTAGCGAAAAAACTATCTGTAGATGAGAAAGAAAATGCAGAGCATGTCATGCTGGTAGATTTAGCACGAAATGATTTAAGCCGCAACGGAAGCGATGTTACCGTAGAAAACTATAGAGAAGTTCAATTCTATTCTCATGTAATCCATTTGGTAAGCAAAGTAACCGGCAAAAAACATGCAGACACAACCACGATGCAAGTAGTTGCCGATACATTTCCGGCAGGAACCCTAAGTGGTGCTCCAAAACACATGGCCATGCAACTTATCGAAAAGTATGAAACCGTTAATCGTGATTTCTATGGTGGAGCCATTGGTTTTATGGATTTCTCAGGAAATTTCAATCATGCCATTATGATTCGTACATTCTTAAGTAAAAATCATCAATTACATTGGCAAGCCGGAGCCGGATTAGTAAACGAATCAAACGAAGAAAACGAATTACAAGAAGTATATAACAAACTAGGTGCATTAACCAAGGCTTTAAAATTAGCCGAAGAAATATAAGGGTGTTACCCTACGGGTCGGGCTATCCGCGCTACACGGTAGCTTGCTCCTATCCCTAACACGAATGCAAAGTCACTAAGTAGCAAAGAATCAAAGTTGAACAAAAGAAAACTCAGAAACTTTGCAACTCTGAGACTTTGAAACAAAAAGAATAATAATGAACAAAAAAATATTAGTAATAGACAACTACGACTCATTCGTATACAATCTGGTCCATTATTTAGAAGATCTTGGATGTGAGGTTATCGTAAAACGAAACGATCAATTACGCCTAGAGGATGTAGAGCCGTTTCAAAAAATACTGCTTTCGCCAGGTCCGGGAATACCAGAAGAAGCCGGGTTATTAAAAGATATCATTAAATCATATGCAAATACCAAAAGCATATTTGGTGTTTGTTTAGGACAGCAAGCGATTGGAGAAGTCTTTGGAGGAAGCTTAATAAATCTCGATGAAGTATATCACGGTGTAGCCACTAGCGTAACCCTTTCTGTAAACGATGAACCGCTTTTTGAAGGATTAGACAATACCTTTAACGTTGGAAGGTATCACTCTTGGGTGGTAACAGGTAATGACCTTCCCCAATGTCTCGAAGTTACATCCTATGATAAAAATGGACAAATCATGTCGTTGCGTCATAAAGAATTAGATGTTCGAGGTGTACAATTTCATCCAGAATCGGTATTGACTCCCGATGGAAAAAAAATGTTAGAAAACTGGGTCAATAATTGACATTAAGAATAAAATGATAATAAGTATTAATTTAAAAAATATCCTATATAAGCTCCCTCTCCACTTTGGGGAGAGGGTTGGGGTGAGGGGCCTATGAAAAATTTACTCAACCGATTAATCAATCACGAAACAATCTCTAAAGAGGAAGCCAAAGGTGTTTTGGTCAATATTTCTAATGGAGAATATAATCAAAGTCAGATTGCTTCATTCTTAACGGTATATATGATGCGTAGCATTACTGTAGAAGAATTAGAAGGTTTCAGAGATGCTTTATTAGAGCTATGCATAGCTGTAGATCTTAGCGAATATAACCCTATAGATCTTTGTGGTACAGGTGGAGACGGAAAAGATACTTTTAATATCTCTACCCTATCCTCTTTTGTATCTGCAGGAGCCGGCATCAAAGTAACCAAACATGGTAATTATGGAGTTTCTTCTAAATGCGGAAGCTCAAATGTAATGGAGCACCTGGGAATCAAATTTAGTAACGATAAAGATTTCCTAAAACGAAGCATCGATGAAGCAGGAATTTGTGTTTTGCATGCACCCTTATTTCACCCGGCAATGAAAAATGTTGCACCAATTCGAAAAGAATTGGGCGTAAAAACCTTTTTTAATATGCTAGGCCCAATGGTAAACCCGGCATTTCCTAAAAATCAAATTGTGGGAGTATTTAACCTAGAGTTAGCCAGAATGTATGGGTATTTATATCAAAATACCGATAAAAACTTTACTATCATTCATGCATTAGATGGGTATGATGAAATTTCGCTTACCGGAAGTACAAAAACCATTTCTAATAACACTGAAGGGATACTAACTCCGGTAGATTTTGGTGTTTCAGTATTACAACAAGAAGAAATCGTCGGGGGTGATTCTATTGAAGAATCAGCTGGTATTTTTATGAATATTCTTAGTGGAAAAGGAACCGAAGCCCAAAACAATGTAGTTTGTGCTAATGCAGGGATGGCAATTGCCACCGTAGAAGGTTTACAACCAAAACAAGGGTTCGAAAAAGCTAAGGAATCTTTATTATCAGGAAAAGGTCTGGTAGCTTTGCAAAAAGTACAAGAGCTTAGTGCTTTATAGTTTATAAAAATAAGTGATGAAAGAATATCAATTGATTAAAGAATATTATGGCAATAAAACCACCAATCGAAGTGGTATAAAACTCATTAATCATATTGATGAAGGTTTAACAATTCTGGATAAAATACACGCAAGCGAAATTGCCAAAAAAGCATATTGCTTACATCCATTAGTACAAAGTGATGAATCTCTTTCTGAAAATTATGGTTTTGATTTTACCGAAATAAATTCAAAAGTAGTAATCGCTGTTATAGAATATCGATCTGTTGCCAACGAATATCTTTCTAGTAAAAAAATAAGGAATAGCAATGCTATTCGATTGTCTCCATTAAAAGATGTAAATGACATGTTGATAGCCGATAAAATTCAAAATCGAAAGGATTTCGAATTATATCATAAAGCAACACATCCAAGGAGCATAGAACTTGATCACTATTTTAAGTATTGGTTGCAAAAACTAAATATCAAGGAATCTTTTTACCAGGAAATAATAACAATGCTAAAAAACGTATCCCAATCATAAATGAATATTTTAGACAAAATAGTAGCCGATAAACACAAAGAGGTTCAACTTAAGAAAAGTGTAATCCCGGTTAAACAATTAGAACATTCTGTATTGTTTAATCGTAAAACAACATCCTTAGCTCAAGCATTAAGAAACAGTAACACCGGGATTATTGCAGAACATAAACGAAGATCTCCATCCAAAGCTGTAATCAACCAAAAAGTAAGTGTTCAAGATGTTGCTTTAGATTATGAAACTGCAGGTGCCTGCGGCATGTCTGTTTTAACCGATGGAAAATATTTTGGAGGATCCCTGGATGATCTTATATTAGCCAGAGCAGCGGTTCAAATGCCATTGCTACGCAAAGAGTTTATTATTGATGAGTATCAATTATTAGAAGCAAAAGCACATGGTGCTGATGTGATTCTTTTAATCGCTGCAGTGCTAACCCGCGATCAAATCAAAGTCTTATCAGAATTTGCAAAGAGTTTATCACTAGATGTTTTGCTTGAAGTACATAATCAAGAGGAACTAGAAAAATCAATCATGCCATCACTAGACATGCTTGGAGTAAATAACCGAAACCTAAAAACCTTTGAAGTAAGCACAGCCATTAGTAAATCATTAAGTACGCAAATACCTGATGATTTTGTAAAAGTTTCAGAAAGTGGAATTAGTAGTATCGAAGCTATAAAAGATCTAAAACAATATGGTTATGAAGGTTTTCTTATTGGCGAAAACTTTATGAAAACTGAAAATCCTGGGGCAAGTGCTGTAGAATTTATAAATACTTTAAATCATTAATTTGTCATTCCGGCAAAGACCGGAATCCAGAGTATAGAATACTAAATAAATTAAAAATAAATAGTCTAACATGAAGCTGAAAGTCTGCGGAATGAAATATCAAGAAAATATAGAAGCTGTTGCCAAATTGCAGCCAGACTATCTTGGCTTTATTTTCTATGAGAAATCTCCCAGAAATTTTGAAGGAGAAATCCCGGTACTCCCTTCAACGATAAAAAAAACAGGAGTATTTGTTGATGTAACTATTGATTTTATTGTTGAAAAAGTAAATAAACATGGCTTTAAAGCAGTTCAATTACATGGAAATGAAAATGCAGAGTATTGTAAAGAACTAAAAAACGTTTTTATTTCATTAAACAGACCTCACAGGTCTTTGAGACCTGTGAGGTCTGATAACAATATAATTGAACTCTTCAAAGTATTCTCGATCAAAGACAAATTTGATTTTGATCTTTTACAACCTTACGAAGGTATCGTAGACTATTTCCTTTTTGACACCAAAGGAAAAGAAAAAGGAGGTAATGGATACGCTTTCGACTGGAGTGTCTTAGAAGGTTATCCCTCTACTACTCCATTTATCTTAAGTGGAGGTATCGGACTCGATGAAGTTGAAAAAATAAAAGCAATACTAACGACAGATTTACCCATTCATGGCATTGATGTGAATAGTAAATTCGAGATCAAACCAGGATTAAAGGATATAAAAGATATAAAGGAATTTAAAAAACTGTTGTCTGTTGACCATAAACTATAAACCAACAACTATAAACTAAAAAAATATGAGTTACCAAGTAAACGAAAAAGGATATTATGGGGATTTTGGCGGAGCCTACATCCCCGAAATGTTATATCCCAATGTAGAAGAATTACGAACGAGTTATCTTGAGATTATGAACGAACCTTCTTTTAAAGAAGAATTTAATCAATTACTCAAAGATTATGTCGGCCGTCCTTCTCCTTTATATTATGCCAAACGGCTTTCAGAAAAACATAACACTAAAGTATACTTAAAACGAGAAGACCTTAACCATACCGGTGCGCATAAAGTAAATAACACTATAGGGCAAATCCTGGTTGCCAAACGATTAGGTAAAAACCGAATCATTGCAGAAACTGGTGCAGGGCAGCATGGGGTGGCTACAGCTACGGTTTGTGCTTTAATGGGAATCGAATGTATCGTATACATGGGAGAAATTGATATCAAACGCCAAGCTCCTAACGTTGCGAGAATGAAAATGCTTGGTGCCGAAGTAAGGCCTGCAAAATCCGGAAGTAAAACACTTAAGGATGCCACCAACGAGGCTATACGAGACTGGATTAATAACCCTGTAGATACTCATTATATTATTGGTTCTGCCATAGGTCCCCACCCCTATCCAGATATGGTGACACGGTTTCAATCTATCATTTCTGAAGAAATAAAATGGCAACTTAAAGAAAAAGAAGGGAAAGAAAACCCTGATTATGTAGTTGCTTGTATCGGTGGAGGTAGCAACGCAGCAGGCACCTACTATCATTTTTTAGACGAACCTAGTGTAGGTATTATTGCCGTAGAAGCCGCAGGAAAAGGAGTGCATAGTGGAGAAAGTGCTGCTACTTCTCAATTAGGTAAAGAAGGAATCATTCATGGATGTAAAACCATGCTAATGCAGACTCCCGATGGACAAATTACCGAACCCTACTCTATTTCGGCAGGGTTGGATTACCCTGGAGTTGGACCATTACATTCGCATTTATATACATCCGGACGAGGAGAATTTTACTCGGTTACCGATGATGATGCTATGTCTGCAGGATTAGAACTATCACAACTAGAAGGTATTATTCCTGCAATAGAAACATCCCATGCGTTAGCTATTTTTAACGACAAAAAGTTTAAACCCGATGATGTTGTCGTGATTAGTCTATCTGGTCGCGGAGACAAGGATTTGAACACTTATATTGACTATTTTAAATTGTAAAACTTAGTAATGAGTACAGAGTATTTAGTATTGAGGTTTTTTTTCACTTTACTAACTACTCAATACTCAATTCTCAATACTGAAATATGAACAGAATTAACACAGCTCTAGAACAAAATAAAAAGCTATTATCTATATACTTCACTGCCGGTTACCCATCACTCAATGATACCGTAAAGGTGATACAAGACTTAGAAAAAAGTGGCGTAGATATGATCGAGATTGGATTACCGTTTAGTGATCCATTGGCAGATGGCCCTACTATACAAGAAAGTTCGACCGTAGCGTTAAAAAACGGGATGACTACTAAGATTCTTTTTGAGCAATTAAAAGATATTAGGCAATCGGTTACTATCCCTTTGATCATTATGGGGTACTTTAACCCTATGATGCAATATGGTATAGAGGCGTTTTGCGCTAAATGCCAAGAAATTGGTATCGATGGATTAATTATACCTGATCTACCCGTGGCTGAGTATCATGAGCACTATCAGGAAACATTCGAGAAATATGGATTGATTAACGTGTTCTTGATTACTCCACAAACTTCGGATGAGCGAATCAGATTTATTGATAGCGTATCCAATGGGTTTATTTATATGGTAAGCTCTGCAAGTGTAACGGGATCAACCTCTGGGTTCGGAAATACACAAGAAGCTTATTTTGATCGTATTGCTAACATGAACCTTAAAGCACCTCAAATCGTAGGTTTTGGGATTAGCAACAATGAAACCTTTACACAGGCGACTAAAACTACCAAAGGGGCCATTATTGGATCGGCTTTTATTAAACATATCACGAATAATGGTGTTGATAGGATTGAAGATTTTGTGAGAGGAATTAGGTAGTATACAAAAAATGGATCCCAGTTTAGACCGGGATGACAGAGCAGAACGATTACTCATACCATCAAGCCTGTCATTCCAGCGTAGGCTGGAATCCATAATTAGATTTCCTTTTCTCTTTACAATTCCCTACATTAGTAACTCACAACAAATCAATTATTTGATTTAAAAACTAACTTATGGGTAGAGGAGATAAAAAAACACGTCGTGGTAAAATCGGCATAGGAACTTTTGGTAGGTTAAGGCCTCGTAAAAAAAAATCTGTAATAACTGCAGTAAAACCAAAAGCGAAAGCTACACCTAAAACTAAAGCAGAACCAAAAGTAAAAGAAGAACCTGTTGTAAAAGAAGAAACGGCTGCAAAAGCTAAAGCAGAACCAAAAGCCAAGGCAGCTCCAAAAGCTAAAGCAGCTCCAAAAAAACCAGCAAAAAAAGCCGCCGCCGAGGAGGAGGAATAAGCTAAAAATATTTCAGATATGCATCACCCTAAAATCAATGGTATTGATTTTAGGGTTTTAGTTTTTTAAAAAGCCTATAAATAGTATACTGTGGTATTACTTTTCAACCGGTACTCTGGTATCGTTTGGCTACATCATGACCTATCCCATCCTAAAATGGGTTATAAGAATCATTCTCCCTATCCTGGGGTATCAAACATTTTCGTTTCGTTTAAAAATTTCTTGAGCGACCTTCTTCCAGTCTTTTGATGGCGGAAAACCATCACTAACAAAGGGCCTTATACCTCGCTGCTCAAATACCACTTTGGGCCCATCCATCGGGTATGCTCCCATCCCGTAGACACCCCGTGAGACGATCTCTTCTGACGTCGGGAACTCACCTACCTTTGTAGGATCTCTCCCCACCCACCCTGGTGGTGGTGACATCAAATCGGTGTTGATCTGCTTCGGTTGCTGATTGATTGGTACCCTGGTTGGGTCTGTCTCTGCACCAGAAACGATACTCGCCATCCAGTTACCGACAGTAGGCCCGCTACCAACACGTACACTCTCACCATTTTTCATTGTCACCGAACGAATGGGTGAATCATTATCAAGACGAGTATCGACACCACTCACCTCGGCCAGATAAGGCCCTCCAAAGACCATATCAGTCTCCTTTAGCTTCAAAGTACTCTCAAAAAACGATGGTAGCGTCAATAAGTGTTGAAAGAGCTGTTTTTCGTCTGCAGCCAAAGATTCGTAGACAGCCCGGAAGCTTGTTCGCTGCATTGCGCGAAAGGTTACCTTAGGTCCGTCGGGCTCAAGACTAATAAGGTCTCCCTTTCCTCCTAAGTAATCATAAGCCCTACGGCTACTGAAATCATAACCAAAGGATTTCTGTTCCTCAAAATTCTTATCTTGCTGAGTACTATAGGTATAAGCATCTTGAGCATCCTTGATTGCTAGCTGTATAATTTTGATAAACCCTTTGAACTTGGGGCGGTCTAAAATCGGTTTTCGGACAGCATCGTTGCGTAAATCGAAACCGACTCCCCCACGATAGTTCCTATCGAAAGTCTCGTTAAGTTTTTCTTCTGGTTTAGATACCGTGTCAATTAACTCACTGATCTTGTCGAGCTCGACCCCAACGCTCGATTGAACTGCACCTTTAAAAGTCGAATCGGTCACAAGCACCGCGGCATCACGTTTCCATTCACCAGCTCCTGTCTTTTCCTTATTCCGAAATATTGTAATGTCTTCAGTATTGCCGCCAACAGTTGCCTTACTCGTGGCTTTTGCAGCAATCTTGGTAGCTACATCATGGGCATTGTCGAGTGCCGTCTCTGCCTCTGGTAGCGTATCAAAAGCATCAGTGATAAACTCGAGATCCCAATGCACCGGGGTATCAGACTCATCACCCTCGATCTTGAAACCACTGGCAGGGTCGTGATAAGCAAGTTCTTTCTCCTCGATAGCGGGTATAGTCTCGTCTACCTCTTCTTCTTCACCGGGCAGAACTGCAGTTTCAAAAGTATTTTCGGTTTGAAATTCGAAACCAAACTTGGGTTGTACAACATCTGAACTATGTGGCATTGGCATAACAGCCTCTTTTGTTACCTGGTTCGCAACTCCACCAGATGCTGATAACGATTTTAGTTCTTCTTTATCTGTATCTAATTTACCCTGAGCGATCGCTTTAGCTCCCATCATATCTGCCTCTTTCTCCAATCCTTCATCATCATTAATATTCACTTTCTCTTTCATTTGCATAGTTGGTTTTACCCTTCCTTGCTTTTGTTGAACAACATGCCAAGCCTCATGAGGTAAATGCTTTTCTTGTCCAGAAGCCAAGTGAATATCTGCTCCTTGTGCATAAGCATCTGCCTGTAATTGTGATGGTTTATCCGAATTGTAATGCACTTTTACATCATCCATCGAGTGACCAGAAAGGTTCTCTATGCCCAATTTTAAGGTATCAGGCAATCCTGTTTTGTTTTCTCTTCGGTCAGACTCAGGGTTTGTCTTTTTTTGAATTGATGATAATTGTGGAGTTGCAGGATTATTAACAATATTCTGAAATTGAGCTGCTTGACTAGCTTGCATGCTATTATTAGCCATCTCATACAACTTTCTTTGTGCTATAGTTCCTGGTCGGTTATCAACAAACTCAAAAACAGATTCTCCATCGCTCTGTTTTTTAGAACCTGTTTTTGCAACCGATTGGGGTTTATTTTCTTGAGTTTTATCTGCATGAACACTCATATATACATATAGTTGACTTAGGTTAGAGTTTATTATTAATTACTACTTTATTATATTATAATTTTTCAAACATAATTGAAGTCAATATCTATAAAGATAGTGATAAATAATCTCAATATAAAAAACATAAACACCTGTTTTTATGCCTCTTACATTAAACCATCAAACTTTGAAAGTATTGCCAGAATTGTCTATAACCATTGCTATATGAATCGTGGTAGAGCAAAAAAACACTTATATCTACAACCTAATGTATACTCTGTTTTTTTATCCTATCGTCTTTTAAAAAACGAAGTGGTTAACACATACAAAAACAGAACTAAAAGTACTTCTGATATTGCATCACCCTAAAATCAATGGTATTGATTTTAGGGTTTTTGTTTTTTGTTAACTATCATCTCAATTAAGGATGATGAGTCTTTATATACATCAGATAGAATTAGGATGCTATAACCTTCTATGTCAATAACAAAATTATCTTTAACTTCGGAACTATAAAAACTGAAATTTTTAACAACATCTCTTACTTTCACTTGTAAAGTATACTGTACATCATCAAAATAGTTACTATTGCCATCTTCAGAGGGTGCATCGTATCCCCATTCGTGGACATAATCTATAATTTCTATTTCTACTAAATCATCTTTATTACCTATTGTCGAACTTCCATTACTAGAAAGTGCAAATGCTTTTCCAAATTGTGCTTGTTCTATACTTAAATAGTTGTTGTTGTTTTCAATCATAAAAGTCAGAAAGTAATTCTTATATATTTTGGTATAGTATTCTTTTGTTGACTTATCATTATCAATATAAAATCCTGCTATGGGTTCACCATTATTATCAACCTTAAGATACATATCTCCAATTAAGTGTACTGCAGATTTTTCATCATACACTTGAAGTAAGGTGCTAATAGTAAGATCATCATATTTTATAGTACTGCCTGATCCTTCTTTCAACTGTATCTTTTTCATAAATTCTTGTGCATTGATACTATATGATATAAAAAATATTGTTGTTAATATCACTACTCTTCTCATTCCATACTTGTTTGCGGCTAACAATTGTATATATGTCCCCAAATTATTAATAGTTATCGTTTTTGCACAAATCATAATCTTATCTAAAGAGCTTAGGATTACAGGCAGGATGTAAAGCTTATCAAAGCTGGGAATTAAAGATAAACCAAAAAAACACAACTAAAAGTACTTCTTATATTGCATTACCCTAAAATCAATGGTATTGAATTTAGGGTTTTTGTTTTTCAGATCCTTATACAGCTGCATACTACCGATAGCACGATTTGCTGATCCCGATGGTGCAGTAAGTGAAACTGTTTTTATGATTCTTTGTTCTAATCTAAATTGATGCACTCTGGGGACTTCATTTGAAACAATTTCCAGTTTATGATCATACTCCTTTAGATGTCTTCTGAAAAAATACTCAGGGCCATTTTTACTGTTACCTCCGGTAAAAATCAAGGTATTGATCTTAGGATATTGCTCGAGATATGATATCATATTCCTTAGCACGATATTTTGCATCCCGAGATCTGAAGCATCGATCTTATCACGCTCACAACTGTGCACGATATCACAAACACCTATCCCGCGAGAAGTTAAGAAATTTTTTCGTTGACTGGCTGCTTCTTGCGTGGTTTCAAATTTTAGATTGAGTCCAAAAATTCTATCCAAAACCGGCCAAAGTAATCCATTACTACTACCATAACAAAAATCTACATCTCTGTTATTAAGCTCTCGAGTAGTAAACCGCGGTGGCGGTAATGTACCTACAATCAATTTTGTTGCTCCTTCTGGAAAAAATGGTTCGTAAGGATGAGTATGTAGAAACATGGTTTTGATTTACGATTTACGATTTACGAAGGTAGTTGTATTATCTAAAAATTGAAATAAGAAGTTACCTTATCCTATATTTTGCTCTCGCAGGGGTGCAGGAGCTCATTATATTTCTGAAAATAGCTCTCGCAGGGGTGCAGGAACTCGTTACATTTCTGAAAATAGCTCTCGCAGGGGTGCAGGAGCTCGTTATATTTTGAAAATAGCTCTCGCAGGGGTGCAGGAGCTCGTTATATTTTGAAAATAGCTCTCGCAAGGGTGCAGGAGCTCGTTACATTTTGAAAATAGCTCTCGCAGGGGTGCAGGAGCTCGTTACATTTTGAAAATAGCTCTCGCAGGGGTGCAAGAGATATTTTCAGGTTTATACTATTGCGTGAGGGATAGTAACCCTTCGACATGCTCAGGGACACGTTTTATAACACTTATCGTATCCTTCGACAAGCTCAGGGTACGCCAGAATGGCAAGATTAAGGACTCCTGATGCAAAAACATTGGAATTTTTATTAGAATTGGAAATAAATAAATGGCTGAAAATCGGCAGCGTAGGTTTGATAACAAATAATGGCAACCACAATGGCTACTAATGCCTTGATCAGTATATTACTTTTTATAAATAGGTCTAGCGCCCAATCTTTAGTCTTATAAGGTAACCAATGCGTAATATACCCGATGAGCATCACAATAAAGACCACGCGGTATTCCCAAAGTACAACCAATGCATTTTGCCAATCCATATTCGTCATTACCTGTTGGTAAAAGCGTTCGATATGATCCATACTATTACCTCTAAAGTAGATACGGGTAAAAGTAATAAAGACAAAGGTTAAGGCGATACGCCACAATATGGTATACCAGGCCTTAGAGTTTTCATACGGACTAATCAAGCGCCAATATTTGTAGGTCACAATCCCAATACCGTTGAGTCCTCCCCAGATGACGAATTTCCATGAGGCACCATGCCATAGTCCACCGACCAACATGGTAATCATGATATTTACATTTCTATTAAAATGCCAGGCCAATTTGGATGAAAATAATGTGATAATCAACATCAACCCTACTCCCGAAGCCGCCATCAATGCAACACCATAATCCGACATTGCAAAAACACCCAGAAATGTAAAAACCAATATAAAAGCATACGAAAATATACTACCATTACGGTTACCTCCTATCGGAATGTATAAATAATCTTTGAGCCAACTCGATAAAGAAATATGCCATCGTCTCCAGAAATCACCACAATGAATTGCTTTATACGGAGAATTGAAATTAACCGGAAGTTTATATCCCATAAGTAATGCCAGGCCAATAGCGATATCGGTATATCCCGAAAAATCACCATAGATCTGTAAAGAATACCCAAACATGGCCATGATATTGGTAAACCCAGAAAACATTTCGGGCACATCAAACACGCGATCCATAAAATTGGCTGCAATATAATCGGCAAACAACATTTTTTTGATCAATCCTTTTAGGATCATAAAGGATGCTCTGCCAAACTCTTCTTTAGTGATATTGATCTCTTTTCTTATCTGTGGTACAAAATCTGAAGCCCGCACTATGGGTCCTGCTACTAATTGTGGAAAGAAACTAACAAAGAATCCAAAATCAATAATCGAGTTGAGTGGTTTAATTTGTTTTCGATAAATATCTACACTATAACTAATCGTTTGAAAGGTGTAAAATGAAATTCCCACCGGAAGAATAATTTTATCTACCGTAAAATAATCGACTCCGCTCCAGGTATTGGTCCATTGTGCCAGGTAGTTAATTACCTCGTAGTTGGTCTGAAAAAGATAGTTATACGAATCTGTAAAGAAATATGCATATTTAAAATAACATAATGTTCCCAGGTTAATGATCACACTAAGGGCTACCAATGTTTTCTTAAATATGATAGATTTACTGTTATAAATTGCTTTGCCCAGAAAGAAATCATTGACTGTACTAAACAACAGAATACCAATAAAAAGCCCGCTGGTTTTATAATAAAAGAGAAGACTTATTGCAAAAAGATAAGCACTACGCAAATCTTTTTTGCTATAGACAATGGCATAGATAAAATATAGTACCGCAAAGAATATCCAAAAATCTGCTTGTGTAAAGATCAACGGAGAATCTTCTGAGAAAGAAAATATGTCTATAAGTCTATTCATTAATAATCTGGTTCAAGATGGCATTTGGTTCTAATTGTAATTCTCTTTCCCAGGAATGCGCCAATGCTTGTAATAAAAGATCTGCTTTGATACGATATCCCATTACGGTAAAGTGAATCCTATCCCGAGGCATTAGTTTATTTGTATACCAACTTTGCGAAGAATTAAAACCTCCCATAATCTCATAAAAATCCCATACCGCCATTTGTTGTTCTTTAGCTACTTCATAGATCATCTTTTGAGCAATCCTGGTTCTTGGATTAGGGAATTTCTTTTTATAATACGAATCATTGGGTACCGTAAGTAAAACTGCACAATCAGGATTAGCCTTTTGAACCAACTTAATTAAATCGGTATAATATGCTTTATATTCTTGTGGTTTAAAATCAGGATGATAAGCATCATTGGTCCCTACAGAAACAATAAACAAATCTGGTTTATACAGTAGTAACTGATCCTCAAAATACTGGCATCGATCATAATATGAAAAACTACCTCCATTAACACCAATCGAGGTGTACTGGATTCCTTTATTATCATTCATAAGTTCGATCCCCATCATCAAGAATTCTGCGTTATCTACGTTTTCAGTTTTACGTATACAAAACTCAACCTCTTCTACCCTTTTATGAAAAGCAAACTCTATATAATGTGCTTTCTTATTCTCTTCGATCCTGGTCACTAATGAATCGTCTTTAAAAGAGATTTCATAATCTTTACTCCAGTCATCATAAAAAATTCTGATCTTATTAAAATCATACATCTTTTCATGATAATTGTTACCATTTACTTTTATTTTCACATTAGCTAATGAATCCTTAAAAACGGCAGTTACTCCCGCCAACCCCCAGGCTACACTATCTTTTCGTACAGAACATCGATATCCCGACCATTCTCCGTCATATTCTACTTTATAATTACCTGGATTGTTGGTTTTAGCAATACTAAATGGATAAATAAACCCGCGTTGCCCCTTTGCTGTAGGACTCATCGTTTGGAGATAAGATCGTAAACGGTTAGAATAAATATCGGCCTGAATATGAGATCCTCCGATATGAAAAATATGAAGATCTTCTTCTCCTCCTTTAGCAATAGTGTCTAGTTTCTTAAATAATTTCTTAAAAGCCGGTGAATTTTCGGCCATTTTGATACTATTCGCTTTCCAATTTACAAAAGGAAACTTATCTTGTATCGTATCTAAGACATAGGTCTGAGCCATGATTGGCAAAGTAAAAAGCCAAACACAAAAAAGTAATTTGTTACGCATCGTCATTGTTATCAGGTTCTTTAAGGTCAAGGTATAGGGCTGTAAAAAATAGTTCTGAAATTATTTTGGTTCCTTTCCAGGTAAAATGCATATAATCTTTGGCAGTAAGTTTTTCGTCTACCCATAAGGTCATCGATCCTTTTCCTCCCATGGCATTATACATACTCCAATACGCTACATTATTATCAAGACAGGTTTCCATAAGTTTGGCATTGAGATATGGTAATAATGGGTAGGTTTCCATTTTACCGTTTACCGGAAGGCACATATCTGTTGGGCCTATGAATATAAAACTTGTATTTTTAGCACGTTTTCTAATCCAATTTACCTGTCTTGTAATACGCTTGGTATATTTATCTACATCTGTTGAATCTTTTAGATAAGGCATGGTATTGCCACCGTACTGCATAATAATAATTTTAGGGCTTAATTGCTTAACCATTCTACTATAGGTAGTAGCACTTGCGTTTGCAAAAATAGTTCCCGATGCACCTCGCATTGCCACATTATCAATCTGCACGCCCGAACCACCATCCAGGGTTAGTCCATAAAAATCTGCACTTATTTTACCTTCGAGTTCTATTTTAAGATCTGTTGGTGTGGTTGATGTTCTGATTTTATATTGGTGGTATCGCCCATCGGCAATCAAACTATCCTGTTGTATCAAAGTACCATCATTATAGACCGATACCTTGATCGGGAAATTACAGTTACCATAATGCAATCCAATCTTTGTAAATCTTCTAAACTTAGCATAGGTATCATCTGATTTTCCAATTGTAACTGAAGCTTTGCTTATAGGAAGTGAATCTAAGGCTATACTGTCTGGAGGAGTTTGTTGATACTCTGTAAATCTGGAAACAGACATGTATGTACCGTACTTTCTATGTGAGAATTTCTTTTTCGTCGGATCAAAAAAAGCGTATCGTTCCCAGTTTTCGCTAGGTTCTATTTCGGCACTTATTTGGCGATATACTGGTTTTACCGGAAGAAACCCCGGGCCACTGCCTCCATACATACGCTGAAGCCTATTTCGTAAATAGGCCGTAATCCTGTCTCCTTCGATCTGCGAATCCCCATAATGGATAATTCGACAATTTCTTGAAGATAGTTTCTTTCTTAATTCATTCGCAAAATCCGGAGTACTATCAGGATACCTAATTCGCACTAATTGAGTCGTATCAATTTTAGAGAAATCAGGAAGCTCTTTGATTTTTTCTTCAACGGCATCATCTGCCAAAGTTACCTCATCTTCTTCTGTTTCGATTTCGAGAGGGGTGACAACCTGGGTAACCTTAAGAATATCTTCTCGGGTAAGTGTTGAATCTTTTTCGAGTCCTAAAAAAGTTCTATAGGTTGGATACTTAATAGCCACACCTTCATAAGAAAATCCATCATCCTGTGTCTGAGCTTTTTGAACCTCTCCTTTTTGGCTAAGAAACATTAACCCAAACAATACTCCTAATACGAGTAGGATAAATAATGATATTTGAATAGGTCTGACTCTCAATGTTTCCCGGGAATGTTAATATATTGTAAAAATAGAAAGATTTTCCAAACTACAAAGGGGATTAACTAGCAGTATTGGTTTACTAAGGATAGTTTTAGTCATTGATAATCACAAACTAGATGCTAATTTCTTTACATTATTCACTACCTGTTTATACTTATTTCGGTTAGGTTTTGACATATGTTGAGATTCTATAATAATTTCATTTAAAATCTCTTTGGCATCTTCTGGCTTTCCTTTTTTAATTAGGAATTGAGTCAACATATACCGTTCTTCATAATTAGAATATCGCTGATCAATAGCTCTTAAATTTTCCTCAGCTTCAATAGACCTACCTTCTTCTTCTAAAGCCAGGCCGAACAAGAATTGACTTCTAGATCTCATAAATTCAGGTTTAGAAGCTATTTTTTCTGCACAAAACACTACTCTTTCGTATTGTGCTGTCTGATAATATCCTTCTATAAGTTTTTTGAGAATACCTATATCTTTATAATCTCCATTTAATGCTTTTTCATACTCTAACACAGCATTAGAATAGTCACCTAACTCCATCCAGGTATCAGCCAAATTTACCCGATTCTGAAAAGTATCTGCAAAATCCAATTGCTTTTGTAAGTCTCTAATCTTTTTGGTAGGATTAATTACATTGACAATTTCATTCTGAACAACATTCAGATCCTTTTGATTAAACACCTGAGTAAACAAATAGATGATACTTCCAATTACTGGCAAAAATATGATAACAAAAAACCAGTAATATTCATTTCTATTTTTAATAGCATGATACACACAAAAACCTTGTAAAGCAATAATCAAAAAGTATGGCATAGCGGCAAAAATAAAAAAAACTATTTAAGCATAACCACTAAATCATCAGCTTCTACCATAGTACCTGATTTTAGTGCTATTTTCTTAATTACTGCATCTTCATTGGCTGTAATGGTCGTTTCCATTTTCATGGCTTCAATGATAAATAGCGGATCATTCTTTTTAACTTCTTGACCTGTTTTTACTAGTACCGAAGATAAAGATCCTTGTAATGGAGCGCCAATTTGTTTAGCATCTGCCTTATCGGCTTTGATATGTACTACCTTGTCTACCTTAATCGAGCTGTCCTGTACCTCCACATTACGAGTTTGACCATTGACTTTAAAGAATACAGTTACTCTACCATCCTCGTTAGGTTCTCCCACAGAAATTAATTGCACCAATAGTGTTTTTCCTTGATCGAGTTTTACAATAATCTCTTCTTCGGGAGACATTCCATAGAAAAAGTTTTTAGTGGGAATATTCATGATGTTGCCATACTTCAGGTGATGATTATAGGCCCCCGTAAATACTTTTGGATATAATGTATAGGAAAGAAAATCTGTAATATCCAATTCGCGTCCCATTCCTTTTTTGAACACTTTTACAAAATCTTTAAACTCTGTGTCAAAATCAACAGGCTCTAGATGTGCATTAGGCCTATTTGTAAAAGGTTTTTGATCCTTTAGTACCGATTTTTGTAACGCTTTAGGAAATCCGTTAACAGGTTGCCCTAACTCACCTTTAAAGAAACTCATTACAGATTGAGGAAAAGAAATAGTCTCTCCACGTTCTTTTACATCTTCGATGGTTAGGTTATTACTGACCAGGTATTGCGCCATATCTCCTACCACTTTAGAACTTGGGGTTACTTTTACAATATCTCCGAACAACTCATTTACTTCACCATACATTCTGGTAATTTCATGAAAACGATCAGATAGTCCTAATGCCTGCGCTTGCGGTTTTAGGTTAGAATATTGTCCTCCCGGGATTTCGTGTTGATATACCTCTCCTGTTCCTGCTTTTAATCCAGATTCGAAAACATAGTAATATTCACGAACGGCTTCCCAATAATTTGAATATTCATTCAATTTAGGGATATCTATAACATTTTCTCGCTCATGAAATTTTAGCATTTCTACTATCGCATTAAAATTGGGTTGTGCAGTTAATCCTGAAAGTCCTCCTAAGGCTACATCAACCACATCAACGCCTGCTTCGATAGCTTTGAGATAGGTAGCAGATTGCACAGATGATGTATCATGTGTATGTAAGTGAATTGGGATATTAATTTCAGATTTTAATGCCGATACTAATTCATAGGCGGCATATGGTTTTAATAAGCCAGCCATATCTTTAATTCCCAGGATATGTGCCCCGGCGTTTTCTATATCTTTTGCCAGTCGGATATAATAATCCAGCGTATATTTTGTTCGTTTTGGATCCAGAATATCGCCTGTATAACATAATGAACCTTCGGCAAGGCCATTTGTTCTGGTACGCACATGCTCGATACAAGGTGCTATGGATTTCATCCAGTTTAGCGAATCAAAAATTCTAAATACATCTACTCCATTCTCCCAAGATTGCTCTACAAATTTTCCAATTAAATTATCTGGATAGGCAGTATATCCGACCCCATTAGATCCACGAATCAACATTTGCAATAGAAGATTAGGCATTGCTTTGCGTAGTGATCGTAATCTTTCCCAAGGGTTTTCATTAAGAAATCGCAAACAAACATCAAAGGTTGCACCTCCCCAGACTTCCATACTAAATACTTCTGGATGATTTTTGGCAAATCCTTCACCAACCTTTAGCATATCATAGGTACGCATACGAGTAGCCAATAGACTCTGGTGAGCATCCCGCATGGTGGTATCGGTAAAATGTACTTTCTTTTCATTTTTTAACCACGCTGCAAACTTTTCGGGGCCTAATTCTGTAAGAAGATCCTTTGTTCCTTTCGGGAAAGCTCCATTCTCATCAAATTTGGGAATAGTAGGGACTACAAACGTTTTATTAGGATCAATTTTCTTAACATCGGGATTACCATTTACAATAACTTCTCCCAGAAAGTTAACCAATTTGGTAGCACGATTTCGAGATTCTCTTATGGCAAATAAAGATTTTGTATTCTGAATAAAATTAACCGTTGCATCGCCATTTCTAAAAGTCTCATGCTGAAGAATGTTATCTAAAAAAGGCATATTGGTTTTTACTCCACGAATCCTAAATTCTGATAATGCTCTTCTCATTTTTCTACAAGCACCATCCAATGTTCTGCTATTGGCAGAAATTTTTACCAACATCGAATCGAAAAAAGGTGAAATGGTAACGCCCTGATATACGCTTCCTGCATCTAATCGAATCCCAAACCCCGATGCACTACGGTAGGTAGTAATGGTACCATAATCTGGTTTAAAATCATTCTCAGGATCTTCAGTAGTAATTCTACATTGCAATGCAAAACCATTAGTTGAAAGGCTCTCTTGACTTTCTATTTTGATTTGTTTATCGGATAATTTATATCCTCCTGCAATAAATATCTGCGCTTTGATAAGATCTATACCTGTTACAATCTCGGTTACAGTATGCTCTACCTGCACTCTAGGATTTACTTCAATAAAATAAATACTCTCATCATCATCTACCAAGAATTCTACAGTACCAATATTATTATAATCTACTGCCTTGCATATGCTAAGTGCATAGTTATATAAGTCCTGTTTTATTTGTTCTGAAACTCCAAAAGAAGGAGCATATTCGATCACTTTTTGATAGCGTCGTTGCACCGAACAATCTCGTTCAAATAAATGAACCATATTACCATGATGATCGGCTACTATTTGTATCTCGATATGTTTTGGGTTTGCCACAAATTTTTCTAGAAATACGGTATCATCTCCAAAAGCATTTAAGGCTTCTCTACGTGATTCTGGAAACGCTTTTTCGAGTTCTTCTTGATTTCGAATAACACGCATCCCTCTACCGCCACCACCAGATGCAGCTTTTAGCATCACCGGAAAACCAATTTGTTTAGCTTCTTTAAGTGCTATCTTTATATCGGTTAGATCTTCTTTATTGCTTTGAATAATAGGTATATTATTCTCTATCGCAACTTTTTTGGCTGTAATCTTATCTCCTAATGAGCGAAGTACAGAAACTTTGGGTCCAATAAAAATGATATCATTTTCTAAACATTGTTGTGCAAAATCTGCATTTTCTGAAAGGAAGCCATACCCTGGATGGATTGCATCTACATTGTTCTTTTTGGCAACTTTAATAATAGCATCAATATTCAAATATGGTTTTAGAGGCTCGTGATTTTCTCCGATCTGATAGGCTTCATCTGCCTTATAACGGTGCAGTGAGTATCTATCTTCATAGGTATACACCCCTACGGTTTGAAGACCAATCTCTGTACAAGCTCTAAAAATTCTGATTGCTATCTCACCGCGATTGGCGACTAAAACCTTTTTAATTTGCATACTATTATTTTTGAGTTAAAACCATATTTAGCGAACATTCGCTGCGAAGATATCGATAAGATATATTCTTTGCAATAGATTGTTTAAAATATATAAGCCTCATTAGCTCATAATTGTGACATGTCTTCTTCTTCATACAAGTAAATTCTAACATAAGCTTAACATTAATTAACGAAATCCTAAATAAGATTTATCATTCTCGCACCGTTGTTGTATTAGAATAACCACCTCAATACGTTTTTATTAACTCATTAATTTTTTTTTATGAAAAATAAATTTATAGCTTTTTTAAGCTTGTTTTTAGTGGTAAGTACATTTTTAATCGGCTGTAAGGGTGATGATAGCGATGTTCAAATCCCAACCAGTGAAGTAACCACTGCCAAAGAATTTAAGGATGTTGAAGCGGCGAGCACCGAAATCAATTCTACGGTTGAAACCGTATTCGGTACAGAATCCGGACTTATACCCACAACGCGAAGTGTTGACCATAAAATGATTGACTGTGCTACGATTACATCTGAAGTGGTAGAAGGTACACGTTCTATTTTAATTGATTTTGGAGACGGTTGCGAAGTGAACGGAGAAACTATTTCTGGGAGTATCCGCATGAATTTTGCCATCACCTTAGACACAGAAAATAAAGTAGAAATAAACTTTACTCTTGAAAACTTTGTCTACAAGGATATTGCAATAAGTGGAAATGCTACTAAAACATATACTTTTAGAAGTGAATCTGGAAACACTGCTTTTTCTACAAGTACCAACTTTTCCTTTGCATGGGCAGATGGACTTACGGCAACCAGCGAATCTAATTTTGTAAAAGAAACTTTCTTGGATAGCAATCCAGATAATCCACAGGAATCTGAATATTATAAACTAACTTCAGGAAGTAGCTTAACTCAGTTTAGTAATGGAGATCGATATGGTGTAGAAATCACAACTCCTTTGCGTAATGAACGAGGATGTGCATACATCGTAAGCGGAGTGATTGTAACCACTCAAAACAGTGAAGTCATTACTTTAGATTATGGAGATGGAACGTGTGATAATACAGCCACACAAACCGATGGTGAAGGTAATGAAACGACAATTGAACTTTAATTAAGAAAAAAGTAAAATAAACCTGCTTTAAAATATATTTTGAAGCAGGTTTATTTTTACCTAAAAAACAAGGTAAACCTTATTTATATCACTTACTATCCTTTCGTGCATAATGAAGTCTTCAAGATATCTATATGCTTTATTGGTTTTATTATTAGCAGCATAAATGCGCTCTCCTTTATTATCATATAACATTAAAAGTTCACTCAGATTGGAACGAATAATTTTCACCTTCGATACTTCTGACCATAAATATTGCGTAGAACTACCTCCTAAAGTGATAATACAATGTGCTTTATTGTAGGTTAGCTTAGCTGGGAGATATCTTAATAATATAGAATTCATATAAATCCTGCACCCAAGAAATGTAAGAGGAACAAATAAAACAACAAATGATAACGGTGTTTCATCTTCTCTGTATATTTTTACAGCCCAAAAAATAATCGCTATCATAAGGATTACAAAGATGATAAAACCTAAATAATGAATGACCTGCGTCAATTTTGAATTGTATACTACCTTCTTCTCCATTTTATTAAAAATTTACTGTATATCAAAGAACTTCATTATTAATAAGAGGTTTTTCTTATTAATTGATATGCTATTATATGAAGCGTATATTTAAATTACTGCTGTATTTTGTTATAATATGCCTTCTCTGTAACTTCAGACCATTTAGAAACTCTTTTTTGAAAATCAGAGTAGCTTTCATATACTTCTTTAGACAGAGGGTCATCCCCAATCATTTCTTGTATCGCTTCATCTGTATATGTTCTTAATACATCCAGCGTTTCTTTAGAAAATTCTCTAATCTGAACATCTTCTTCATTTACCAACTTATCCAAGAATATACCATTCTGTCGATCAAACTCGGCAAGCATCCAAACCTGTACTCGCTTAGAAGCTGCTTCTAATATAGCCTGCAAGTGAGGAGGTAATTCATCATGAGTTTTTTTATTTATAAAAAATTCCATTTGAGATCCTGGTTCATGCCATCCCGGAGTATAGTAATATTTAGCAATTTTATGAAATCCCATTTTGTAATCATGATAGGGTCCAATCCATTCTGTAGCATCAATAACACCTCTCTCTAAACTCGTATAAATTTCACCACCAGCAACCAGAACCGCTGCTCCACCTGCTTTTTCTAAGACTTTTCCTCCGATTCCTGGCAGTCTCATTTTTAATCCTTTAAAATCCTCAACAGAATTAATTTCTCTATTAAACCAACCTCCCATTTGTACTCCTGTATTACCTCCCATAAAGGGTACAAGATTGAATTTAGCATAGGTCTTTTTCCATAACTCGTATCCGCCTCCAGTTTCTAACCAAGATGTAATTTGTTGGCTATTCATCCCAAAAGGAACCGCACAAAAAAACTGAGCTGCAGGGGTTTTTCCTGCCCAATAATAAGATGCTCCCGATCCCATTTCTATTGTTCCGTTAGAAACAGCATCAAAAGCTTCTAGAGGTGGCACCAATTCTCCTCCTCCATAGACTTTGATTTTAATTTGCCCATTAGACAATTCTTCAACCCATTCTGCATACTTATTGGCAGCTTCACCTAGCACTGGAAAATTGGGTGGCCAGGTCGTTGTCATTTTCCAATTGTACTTTTTAGCAGGTTTCACTGCTCCAGTAACCGATGGATCCCCAGAGGTATTTTCTCCTCTGCAACCTACTAGTAGCAATACCATTAAGGCTACTACTATTTTTGTAATACTATGAATTATTTTCATTTTTTAGTTTTTTAAAGTTTTATTTTGAAAGAAAGATGATTTCAGGAAAGAATACCACTAATCCTACTATACATAGTTGAATAATAATGAATGGTACAATTCCTCTATAAATTTGACTTGTTTTAACTTCAGGGGGTGCCACTCCTTTGAGATAAAATAATGCAAACCCAAAAGGTGGAGTTAGAAATGATGTTTGAAGATTTAAAGCAATCAGTATTCCTACCCAAAGCATGTTCATATCCAGTGCATTAAAAATAGGGGTAACTACTGGCACAATGATAAAAACGATTTCAATAAAATCGATAAAGAATCCTGCAATAAATATCACTACCATTACTAGCAGTAGAAACATAACCGGTGATAAATTTGATGACAAAATTAATTCTTGCAGGTAGTCATCACCTCCCAATGTCCTAAACACTAATGTAAATGTAGTAGCTCCCAATAGTATAAAAAAGACCATTGTAGTAAGTTTAGTAGTCTCTCTAGCTACGTCTTTTAATATCTTAATATTAAATTTACCTTGTACGATTGTAAGTATAGTTGCTCCTAAAGCACCAATAGCAGAGGCTTCTGTAGGAGAAGCTAAACCTGTAAAAATCGATCCTAAAACAACGACAATTAATAAAATTGGAAGAACTAAAACTTTAATAATTTTTGATACAAAATTATCACCTCTAAATTCTTTTATTTCAGCAGCAGGAATTGCTGGAGCTTCCTTTTTATTTATAAAAGAACGTATCAAAATATAAATAATATATAAAGCTACCAATAATAGCCCTGGAAGCATTGCCGCAGAAAACAAAGAGCCCACATCGACAGAAGCTCCACCTCTTGATGAGCTATTAATAGTGTCTGCTAATAGCACCAGAACAATAGATGGGGGAATGATTTGCCCTAATGTTCCTGAAGAAGCGATTACACCCGTTGCCAATTCTGTTTTATATCCTCTCTTGAGCATTGTTGGTAGGCTAATCAACCCCATGGTAACAACAGTAGCACCAACAATCCCTGTAGAAGCTGCCAATAAAGCGCCTACTATCACAACAGATATTGCAAGTCCGCCACGAACCGTACCAAACATCATGGCCATAGTTTCTAATAAACTTTGCGCTAAACCTGATTTCTCTAACATGATTCCCATAAAAATAAATAGAGGAACCGCCATTAAAACGTAGTTATTTACTACCCCCATAATCCTAGATGGTAGTATATTAAATGTAGACATCGAGAAATACTCGGGAGCAAAAATTGATATCCCATAAGCAAACAAAACAGAAAGTCCGCCTAAAGTAAACGCTACTGGATATCCTTTCAGGATTAGAATAAAAATTACTGCGAACAATACTATTGCTAAAACCTCCATTTACTTCTCTTTATTAAAAATGATCTGAATTGATTTAAGAATACTAGCTAATCCTTGTAAAAGAAGAAAAGCAAAACCTAAGGTTATACAAAATTTAAGAATGTATAATGCTGGTAACCCTCCAGGTTGAGGAGAACTCTCTCCCATTAAAAAAGATGAATATGCATATCGCCACGATGCAGAAACAACAATATAACCCCATGGTAAGAGAAAAAACAAACCTCCTATAAGATCTATCCAGGCTCTGCCTTTTTCAGAAAGTTTTGCATAGAATACATCTACTCGTACATGTTTACCAAATTTAAAAGTGTAACCTGCAGCTAACAGAAACATAATACCGAATAAATAGATTTCTATTTCTACAATCCAAATAAATGTAAACTGAAATAAATATCGAATGATTACATCTAGACTGATTACGATCACCATTAATACGGCTACCCAACTTACCAGGTTTCCAATCTTTTCATTTATCTTTTCTAAAAAGGAAATTGTTTTTTTCACGAATCTTAAATTTTATAATTTAATTGTACCAGATAAAAGTAGTTATTTCTATAGAAATATGTTTACCTGAAACCGTATTTGACTTGTATCTTCTCCAACATCAAAATTGTTTTTTAAATATTCTAATGTAAGTCTCAAATTATGACCCGATACATAATAATTTGCCCCTAGATTAAAAGTATTACCAGCCCTTTGTGAACCCAAAACTGTGGCATCTTCCCAATCTCTATCTTGATAGACAACATAGGGCTGTATCTTTGTTTTAGGAATTAAGTATCCAATTTGAGTATACAATGCAGATCCTGTAGCTGCGGCTGCACTACTACCATTCTCTCCAAAATTATAATTTAAATAGGCTGCATAGGCTGTTAATGCTCCTCCGTTACTTCCTACAGGAGTATCATAATTAACATCTAGAGAAAAATGAGTAGCATCTTCGGTATCAGTTTTTGCTATAATTATAGCGTCATCATCTCCTTCTAAAATTGGATTCGTATTATCTTTTAAAACAAGGGAGCTTTCGGGATGGTAAATAAATCCTGCGCTAGCAGATAGTACTTTTTTCTTTCCCAAGTAACTTCCTACCGTATAAGGTAATAAGTTACTCTCTGAACCTATGAAATTATACTTAAGATTACCTTCTATAATAGTTCTTCCCCCCTCATGGTAATTCCACGCTCCATATACCGTGTTATCGACTGTAGTATTTACTGGGTCTTCTCTAAAACCGGTTAAACTAGGATCATTGATCGCCAATCTATACTCAAATTTTGCCAGCTTTCCTTTTGCATACACTCCGATATGGCGAGCAAATTGATCAGTTGCTCCAATAGTACCATCAAAAACTAATGGGTTAGGAATATCAAAGGTTAGTGACGTAAGGCCTGCCCAACTAGATAGTCTTGCTAATCCTCTCCAATAATGAAGGCCTCCCCCGATTGCTAACTTATCAGAAAATTTATACTCTATCGTTGCATCGTGCAAAAACATTTGTGTTTCATCACTCCCATCAATGCGCCCCAATCGCCCAGAGTTTGTATTATTGACACCAAAATGGATATAAGTGAATATTTGAGGTGTTACCTGTCCTAATATTAATAATCTAGATCTTCTAATATTAGGTTTTACATTAAAATCATCATCACCATCCAAATCATTCGAATTTAACTGTACTTGATTCCAAAGAATAAAACGCAACCATTGAGCACCGTCTTCAGAAATATTAAATTTTAATGGTTTAAAAGTAATTGGTTTTTTCTTTTGTTTTTCTTCTTGAGATTGCACTTTGGTTACAAAGACCAAAAGAAAAAACAAAAGAAGAACGATACATCCCTTTTTTTTCATAATTCATTATTTAAATTAATATATGATTGTGTGCTTCAAATATATATACAAATATGTAATTATTTACATATATTAATAAATAAATTATAAAAATATTGTTAAATATTTAATTAACTGATAATAAAATAAATGCAATTACCTTAAAATCAATTATTTAAAACAAATTTGGAAAAGTTAAAAAAAGAATAAAAAAACAGTAGAACTATATTAAAACTTATACGTTTAATCAAAAAAAGGATTAAACATCACCTAATTTAGTAATATATTTAAAAATTTGAATCACTTCTTTACTTTCTATAGAATAGTAAATTTTAGTCCCTTGTCTTTGAGATATAACCACATGTACCATCCGAAGGTTTTTGAGATGATAAGAGGCAACAGACTGCTCAATATCTAATAATTCGTAAATATCTGTAACAGATAATTTACCTTTTTTATATAAAACCTCTATAATAGCCAACCTTACCGGATGTGCAATCACTTTAAGTATTTCTGCGCTTTTATCTAAAATCTGAAAATTGGTAAAGTTTTCTTTCATAAAATTCATGTAAATTTCATGAATCAAATTAATGATTAAGGTTAAAAATTATGAATATTTATATATTCAAATATACATAAATGATGGTAGTTACATATTAGAATTCATCATATTTGATTGATAAAGTCTATATTTGGATAATTTGATAGCTAGCTAAAATGAAAACACTCAGAAAAACCAGGCTTATTGTCATAGCTCTATTTTTCTTTTTCTTGTTTAATTTTCCCTTTATTGGGATTATTGACAATGTGTTACTTTTTGACATGATCCCTGTTACCTACCTATATTTTTATATACTCTGGTTCTTATTAGTTTTTATAATGCTTTATATTATTAACAGCAATAAATGATACCACTTTGGGCAATTATCGCGATATGTGTTGCATACCTCGGTGTTCTTTTTGGGGTTGCGTACTATGGCGATAAAAAATCTACGACTAAGAGTATCATAAATTCTCCTTTAGTATATGCTCTTTCTTTAACCACCTATTGTACTGCCTGGACATTTTATGGAAGTGTTGGCAAAGCTGCTACAGAAGGCATTAGTTTCTTGGCAACCTATCTTGGGCCCTTATTACTTTGTCCCCTTTGGATTATTTTATTCAAAAAAATAATTCGCATCTGTAGGCAAGAAAAAATAAGTAGTATCTCTGATTTTATTGCTACTCGTTATGGTAAGGATAAGTTTCTTGGTAATCTAGTCACCATAATGATTCTGCTATTTATCATTCCTTATATTTCAATCCAGTTAAGGGCAATATCAGGGAGCTTTAATATCCTAATTGACTATCCTGCGCAAACCCCTATTTATAATGAAACTGCTTTTATTATAGCGATCATTATGTCAATTTTTATAATTCTATTTGGAACCAGAAACCCTAGGTCTCAAGAAAGAAATGAAGGAATGGTTTCTGTTATTACTTTTGAAGCTATTTTTAAACTCATCGCATTTTTAGTGATAGGCATTTATGTTACTTACTTTATTTTTGATGGATTTGGGGACATTTTCTCTCAAGCAGCAGAAAAAAACATGTTGGCTTCTATAAATAATATTCAAAGAAGTCTAGATGGAGGTTATTGGGATTGGTTTATGCTTATCATACTCTCTTTTTTAGTTTTTATGTTATTACCCAGACAGTTTCATCTTATAGCATTAGAAAATAAAAACGAAAAACACGTAGAAAAGGCCTCATGGATATTTCCTCTCTATTTATTTGCTATTACATTATTTGTAATCCCAATTGCTATTGGCGGGAAATTATATTTTGGAAATACTACCTTTAATGCTGATAGTTTCATCCTGCATTTTCCTTTAGAAAAAGGAAACAACCTCCTGGCAACCTTAGTTTTTCTTGGTGGGTTTGCAGCAGCAACCGGAATGATTATAGTAGAGACTTTTGCAATTTCAACAATGTTATCCAATAATATTCTGATTCCTTTACTTGTTAATTACCTAAAAGTTTTTCCAACGTCCAAAGTTCAAAAAGCTATCTTATTTTGTAGGCGTATCAGTATTCCTATTGTATTGCTTTCGGCATATATTTATATGATTGCTATAGGAGAAAATTATCCTATGGTAGAAGTTGGGTTAATTTCATTTGTCGGAATTGTACAGCTAGCTCCTTCATTTTTTGGTGGTATATTTTGGAAAAGAGCTAACAGAACAGGAACAATTGCGGGTCTTAGTATTGGTTTTATAATATGGTTTTATACGTTATTGTTTCCCACCTTAATACGAAGCGGGATTATGGGTGACATTTCTATACTAACCGAAGGTCTCTTTGGATGTAATATATTAAAACCATATGCATTACTAGGCTTAGAAAATCTTAATAAAATAACTCACGGTTTTTTCTGGAGTATTACAGCCAATATTTTCATGTATATCATAGGTTCTTTATTTACCATTCCCAAAGGGATCGAAATACAACAAGCCAATAAATTTATAGATGCCAAAATTGACATCAATGATAATCGCTTTAGAAATAGATATAAAGAAGTGTTTTTTTATCAATTATATGAACTGGTAATTACCTTTTTAGGTTCAGAAACAGCCAATTCTGCCATTTATCATTATCACAATAAATATCAAAAAAAATACTTAAATAATGATATTGTAGATATCCATTTTGTAGACTATATGGAAAACGTATTATCTGATTATATTGGTAATATTTCAGCTAGGATTGCCATTTCAAAACTACTTAATGAAGAGCCTCTTAATCGAAAAGAATTATTAGAAATACTCGAAGAAACTAAAGAAGCCATTACACACAGCAAAAAATTAACTATAAAATCTGACGAATTAGAACGCGCACAAAAAACGTTACTAAAAGCAAACGAAAAACTAAAAGAAATAGATCATCTTAAAGATGAATTTATTCTAACCATATCACATGAATTACGAACACCTATAACTTCTATCCGATTATTATCAGAGATGTTATATTCTGAACCCGAATTGTACGCCGAGAAAAAAGAAGTATTCCTTAAAACCATCATACAGGAAAGCGAACGGCTTAGTAATCTGATTGACGACACCTTACTACAAGAAAAATTAGAACTTGGTAAGCTTATCTGGGAGTTTGACCATGTCTCTGTCGCACAGCTAATATCCAATACTATAGAGACAGTGACTCCAATGACCAAAGAGGTTAATATAAAAATTGATACCACGACTCTGGACACATCAATATTTGTGTATGCAGATAGAGTGCATTTAGAGCGCGTTTTGATTAATATTCTAATTAATGCCATTAAATTTTACGATCCTGAAAAAAACAAAAACTACATACTAGTATCATCAAAAACAGAACAAAATACTGTTATTATAAGTATAGAGGATAATGGAGTAGGGATTGCAAAAGAAAATCAAAAAAGAATTTTTAAGACCTTTGTCCAAATTCAAAATGAAAAGCAAAAAATCAAACCAAAAGGAAGTGGTCTAGGATTATCTATAGCCAAAAAAATAATTCAAAGGCATAAAGGAACTATCGAAGTAGAGAGTGAGATTAACAAATACACCAGATTTTTAATAACTTTACCATTAAACACAAATGATGAAAGCGAATAAGAAGATTTTGATTGTCGATGATGAGCCCTCTATTGTATTAGCTCTTGAAAACATTCTTTTGGCAAAAGACTATGAGGTTCAAAAAGCATATAATGGAAAAGAAGGTTTAAAAACGGCTAAATTATTTTGCCCAGATTTAATTCTTTTGGATGTTATGATGCCATTCATTAACGGATTTGAGTTTTCCAGCTTGATTCGTAAAGACAAAATCTTAGAAAACACAAAAATTATATTTCTTACTGCCAAAGGAGAACTTACTGATAAAAAAGATGGGTATTCAAAAGGTTGTGATGACTATATCATTAAACCTTTCTCTACTGAAAAAATAGTCTCCAGAATAGCTTTCTTATTAGACGAATAAATAACTACATCCACCCTTAACTCCATATTTCAAAACATTATCGCACAAAAACCAATTCGTTAGGTTTGGTTGTATGTTCTTCACTGTATCCATAACCTTCATAATTAAAGCCTTTTAGATCCTCTATGGTCTCTGCACCAGTATCGATAATATAACGTACCATCATACCTCTTGCTTTTTTTGCAAAGAAACTTATCATCTTAAGTTTATCGCCTTTCCAATCTTTAAATTGAGGAGTAATTACAGGAACCTTTAATGCTTTAGCATCAATGGCACTGAAATATTCATTACTAGCTAAATTAACGAACAATTCATCGTCTCCTAATTCATCATTAAGTTGTTTAGTAACGGTTTTCTTCCAAAACTCATACAAGTTATTTTTACGACCAACTTTGAGTTTTGTACCCATTTCTAATCGATAGGGTTGTATCAAATCTAACGGCTTCAAGATTCCATATAAACCTGAAAGTATTCTTAGTTGGTTCTGTAATGCTTCTAGTTTATCTTCCGGGATTGTATAAACATCTAATCCAATATACACATCTCCATTAAAAGTATATACCGCCGGTCTGGCGTTCTCTGTAGTAAACGGAAGATGAAATTCTTGATTACGCTGCCAATTAAGTTGTGCAAGCTTATCACTAATTCCCATTAAATCAGATAGTTTCTTAGGTGTTTTTTTCTTTAAAACCGCGTTCAATTTTTCAGCTTCTGGTAAAAAAGCTGGTTCTGTGTACTGCTGTGTAGGTAATTTGGTTTCAAGATCCAATGATTTAGCTGGAGATACTACAATTTTCATCTGTATATTTTTTTGTAATCCAAAAATACGATTGTGTATCGATAATTAAAATCTACAAACGTATTTCTTATCTATTTAGGTATTAGAAAGATTTATGTCTATCCTAAACATTACTCTTCGCTAGTGATTAAAGCACTTAACTGCTCATTTCGGTATTCAATCTTATATTCTTGGTCTTTTTCATTAATAATCACTTCAAAATCTGAAGAGTATGCTTTATCATTAGTTGGAAACCAATCTTTAGTATTCTTGTTTATACATATAAAAAGTCCATTGTCATTTCCTATTGCACAAAATCTTTCAAAACTTCCATCGTAGATATCTAATCCACAGTTTTTATTTAGTAGTATAAATTCTCTTTTAATATTAGTAGTTGGTATCCCTATTTCTGAAATTTCAAGAAACGAATTTTGATCAAAATCTCTTGTTGATGTATTATTTAGGTTTTTTCTTGCAATCAATTCTACAATATTAGTATCTGCATCGTAAAAATATATAGCTTTCGCATTCCAACGTTTAAAATCTATAATCTCATCTTGTCGATCTTTTAAAATATTGACCTTTGTTTTTAACCAAGTCAAAGCTTCCGCCTCTTTATTAGAAGGGATATTTATCGCAAAATGATATGGCGTAGCAGTTTTTTGATATTCAATCTTTAATACCGATGTTCCTATTATAAAAGACACTGAGTTTTGTGATTGATGTATCGGCTTTAGATCCAATACTTGAGCATAAAATCTAGTCTGTTCTATTAATTTAGTAGTATATATCTTCAACTCTTTTATTTTCATCTCATTTATTTATAGTCTACAAAAAAATCAGTTGATAATCATATTTAAAAATACAATAGTATACTCCTAATTAAAACCTACTCGCGTATTTCTTATCTATTGGGGCATTACGAAAATCTATGTCTATATCCAGATTTCAACGAAGATAGTGCATAAAAAAAAGCCTATCAATTATGACAGGCCTGTGTTTTAAAAAAGTCAAAATGTATATTATAATACTTTCACGTTAACCGCGTTTAGTCCTTTTTTACCTTCTTTTAGTTCAAACTCTACTTCGTCACCTTCACGAACTTCGTCGATTAAGCCTGAAATGTGTACAAAATGATCTTTGTTTGATCCTTCTTCTGTGATGAATCCAAATCCTTTGGAGTCATTAAAAAATTTTACTGTTCCTTTATTCATTATAAAATATTAAAATGCGAAGGTAATATTATTTCATTAGTAATCCATATTTATTTTAAAATAAAGTTTTTAGTAACTTTAATTTAACGATTTGATAAACTCACTCATTTTCAATGCTTACAGATTCTTTTACCTCTTGCATTATAGTATCTAAATTACTTCTTGACAACCATTTCCCTTTAAGCATTACCCCTTCAATAGTTTTTGTATTTCGAATATCTTCGAGTGGGTTTTTATCAAGTAAGACTAGATTGGATATTTACCTTCGGTGACTCTACCACTCACTGCTATTTGGTTTAAATATCGAGCTGGATTTACTGTAGCTGTTTTTAAGGTTTCATAGTTTGAAAGTCCGTTGCTAGATAGCAAATCAAATCCTAGAATAAATTATCCTTTCTAAATAATTTATAATCTACATGTTATCTTCCTTTAATTGGTTTTTTGCATATTTTCTCCAACGCTCAATACATTGCTGCATATCCTCTGGAATTGAAGTTTCGAAATGCATTTTCTCACCCGTTGTTGGATGTTCAAAACCAAGTGTTCTGGCATGCAGTGCTTGTCTTGGTAATATTTTAAAACAATTCTCTACAAATTGTTTATACTTAGTAAAGGTTGTTCCTTTTAGTATTTTTTCACCACCGTATCGTTCGTCATTAAATAAAGTATGTCCTATATATTTCATATGCACACGGATTTGGTGAGTTCTTCCGGTTTCTAATCTGCAAGAAACTAAGGTGACATACCCTAGTCGCTCAATAACATTATAATGAGTAATTGCTGGTTTTCCTTTTTCGGCTTCATCTCCTTCAAAAACAATATTCTGTAATCTATTTTTTGGGTGACGCCCTATATTTCCTTCTATTGTACCTTCATCTTCATTAATATTTCCCCATGCAATAGCCACATATTCTCTTTCGCTAGTTTTATCAAAAAACTGTCTTGCAAGATGTGTCATTGCTTCTTCTGTTTTGGCAACAACCAATAAACCGCTTGTATCCTTATCGATACGATGCACTAATCCAGGACGATTACTACTATTATTAGGTAAATTATCGAAATGATAGATCAAGGCATTGATCAAAGTACCCGAATAATTGCCATGCCCGGGATGCACCACCATTCCTGCAGGTTTATTTACCACTAACAACGCATCGTCTTCATATACGATATCTAAAGGAATATTCTCGGGAGTCAATAGGTTCTCATATGGCGGATGTGAGAATAAAACACGCACCACATCATTAGGTTTTACCTTATGATTAGATTTTACAGCGACATCATTAACAAATACACTGCCTGATTTAGCGGCTTGTTGTATTTTATTGCGGGTTGCATTTTCTACGAAATTCATCAAAAACTTATCCACCCGTAGAGGAACCTGGCCTGCACCAGCTACAAAATGATAATGCTCGTAGAGATCATTTTCGTTATTCTCAAGATCTTCTGTATCTAAGTTTTCTTCCAAAATTAATTCATTTAGATCCCACTTTACAGCAAGAAAAGTTCAATTTACTATTTCAACACCATTTAAGGTATTTTCAAAATAGAGTTTTATTTAATTAGAAAGGTTGATGGTCCCTCCTTTTCCGTCTCCAAGAACAAGATCTATCGTAGAAGTTTTCATAAGTTTTGTTCCCGGAGCTAATCGTTTCCCTTTATGTCTTAGTTCTAACACCATATCTCTTGCTATATTAGGTTGATATGTAATAGAACCTATTTTAAACCCTAAAGCTATCAATTTTGGTTCGGCCTGTCTTCTGGTGTTTTGAACCACATCTGGAACATCTATTTTTTTATATCCAGAGGGATTTAATGTTACATAAATCTTACGATTTTCTTTGACTTCACTCCCTGCAACCGGATTTTGCTCTATTACAGAATATCTTGGATACTCTGGATTAAAATTAGCCGAATCCTGAACTTCAAATCGTAAATCTTTTTCTTCAAGAGTCTTTTGCACCTCATCTAAGGTTTTCTTACTAAGGCTTGGTACTACAATTCGTTGATGGTGATTGGTTGTGCTTTCTAGCCATTGTAATGCTACATAAGAAAGTATCACAAGCATTGCAATCGCTATCACAACTTGGATCAAGAATATTTTACTATAGACAAACTTGAAAAGATCTTTGAAGAAATCGATAACTTTATTCATATACACGTTCATAATTTGGACAAATATATAAAAACGGAAAGTTTTAAGCTTTTCTTATAAGATAAATGATATTTTTGTTTTCAAAAGTTATCCAATGAAGAAAAACATTGCCATTTTGATGGGAGGGTATTCCAGTGAGTTTGATATATCAATTCAAAGCGGAAATGTAGTATACAAACACATAGATCGAGATACATATACCCCTTACCGTGTTCATATTACCAAAGATGGCTGGTTTCATGTAGATGATAATGATAAAAAGCACCCTATCGATAAAAATGATTTTTCGTTAACATTAAATAACTCCAGAATAACTTTTGATGCTGCTTTTAACATTGTACATGGTACTCCGGGTGAAGACGGTTTGCTTCAAGCTTATTTTGAACTGATTAATATTCCTCAAACCGCTTGCGATTTTTACCAGGCAGCACTTACTTTTAATAAACGAGATTGTATTAGTGCCTTACAACCTTATGGGATTCCTACGGCAACCAATTTTTTTTTAAATAAAGGAGATACAATAGATCCCAAAGCTATTTTAGATACTGTAGGATTACCTTGTTTTGTAAAAGCAAACAAAGCCGGAAGCAGTTATGGCGTTTCTAAAGTGAAGACAGAAACCGAGCTTTTACCTGCTATTGATATTGCTTACAAAGAAGATGATGAGATTATTATTGAATCTTTTCTAAGTGGAACCGAAGTATCTGTAGGGGTAATTACCTATAAAGGAAAAGATACTGTATTACCCATTACAGAAATCGTATCAGAAAATGAGTTCTTTGATTATGAAGCAAAATACCTTGGTAAATCACAAGAAATTACTCCTGCAAGATTATCAGAGGAGGACACAAAAAAAGTTCAGGACCTTGCGTTAAGAATCTATCAAATACTAAAAATGAAGGGTTTTTCCCGAAGTGAGTATATATTTCATAATGGCGAACCACATTTTGTAGAAATGAATACGAATCCAGGATTTAGCGAAGCTAGTATTTTACCACAACAGGCATTAGCTGCTGGCATTAGCCTGAAAGATTTATTAACCAATACTATTGAAGAAGCTATTTCTTAGCTGTTAGTTGAAGATACGGATTGCAAAGTAAAAGTTTCATATATATTTTTTCTCCTAAAAAATAGGGGTAATTAGAAACATCACATAAAATGGTAATTCGTAATTCTTAAATTCATTTATATTTGTAATCACACTAATCTATACGTACTCATGAGAAGAGCTGTTTTTCCAGGATCATTTGACCCCATTACTTTAGGACACTATGATATCATCGAAAGAAGTTTAACGCTCTTTGATGAAATTATTATTGCCATAGGGATTAATGCAGATAAAAAATATATGTTTTCTCTAGAAGAGCGAAAACACTTTATAAAAGAATCCTTTAAAGATGAACCCAAAATCAAAGTAATGACCTATAAAGGTTTAACCGTTGATTTTTGTAAAGAACAAAATGCAAACTTCATTCTAAGGGGATTGCGCAATCCCGCCGATTTTGAGTTCGAAAAAGCTATAGCACATACCAACCGAAAAATGTCTGAAATCGAAACCGTATTCTTACTTACTTCTTCTGGTAAAAGTTATATCTCATCTTCCATTGTTCGTGATGTAATTCGCAATGGTGGGGACGTTTCAGGGTTGGTTCCAGATACGGTTCTTGCAAAATAACGTTCTATGCGAAAAATAGGAGCAATTACATTGGTTGTCAAAGACTATGACGAGGCCATTCAATTTTATATCGAAAAGCTGAATTTCAAACTTATCGAAGACACCAAGCTGGATGATCAAAAACGTTGGGTAGTTATCTCTCCTTCTGGCACTAACGAAACTAATATTTTACTTGCTCAGGCAGCTTCGTCAGAACAAGAACAAGCTATCGGCAATCAAACCGGAGGGCGAGTTTTTCTATTCCTACACACCGATGATTTCTGGAAAGATTACAATCATATGAAATCAAAAGGAGTATCTTTTCTTGAAGAACCCCGAGAAGAAGTCTATGGAATCGTGGTCGTTTTTGAAGATCTCTATGGCAACAAATGGGATTTGATTGAAACTACAAGGTAATTTTGTTTTTTATCCTATATCTTAACCTACAAAATGATACATCATGGCCGTAAGTGAAGAATACTTAAACTATGTAACCGATCAATTATCAGAATTTGGTAAAGTAGATGTTAAAAGAATGTTTGGCGGAATTGGATTATTTCATCAAGGATTAATGTTCGGTAAAATTGGTAGCGATATTTTTAGGCTAAAAGTAGATGAGTTCAATCAAAAAGAGTATGAAGATCGAGGTATGAAGCCTTTTCATTCTGAAAAGAAAAAGAAAGGGATGCCTTATTGGGAAGTCCCCGCAGATATCCTAGAGGACAAAAGTAAATTAAAAGAATGGGCTTCAAAATCCTATGAAGCTGCTGCACGGGCAAAAAAATGACACTATCCCATAAAGTGTGTAAATAAAAACACCAAAGGTCATTTAATAGTGTCAGGAAAAACTCCCCATCTTTTATGGAGTATCTTCCTTGTTGTCAAGAACTCCTTCCACCTTGTCAAGAACTCCTTCCGCTTTGTCAAGAACTCCTTCCACCTTGTCAAGAACACCTTCCGCCTTGTCAAGAACACCTTCCACCTTGTCAAGAACTCCTTCCGCCTTGTCAAGAACACCTTCCGCTTTGTCAAGAACACCTTCCGCCTTGTCAAGAACACCTTCCACCTTGTCAAGAACACCTTCCGCTTTGTCAAGAACTCCTTTCACTTTGTTAAAAAGGGCTCACACATTGTCATAAGCATCAACTTAATTGTCAAAAATATCAATTGCCAAAGAAAAATATACCCCTCTACATCACTACTGACATACGTTTGTCATATCCTCCTTCTATTTTTGGTATAGTATTCATCTTAAAAACCATAAATATGATAACAACAAAATTAAACCAGTTTCACGTAATTGGTCTTTCAGTACGCACTAGAAATGAAGATCAGCATATTACAAAGGATATTCAAAACCTATGGGATACTTTTATAAAGCAAAACACAATTCTTAAAATTCCAAATAGATTAGACGATACACTTTTTGGTATTTATACAGATTATGAAAATGGTGCTTCTGGCTACTATACAACAATTGTGGGTTGTAAAGTGAATAGCCTAGACATCGTTCCTGAAGGGATGGTAGGCATCACAATTAAAGATGGAGATTATTCTAGATTTACAGCAAAAGGAGATGTAACTAAAGATGCAATTCCCAACGCTTGGGGGAAAATCTGGGAAGCCAACCTAAACCGAGTATTTGCTACCGATTTTGAAGTCTATGACGACAGAGCCCTAGATCCTACTAATGCCGAGGTCGATATTTTTGTGGGTATTGCATAAAATGTAGCTAAAGGAGTATGAAAAACATACTCCTTTAGTTTTAACTATATCTAGCTTTCCTTTTATCTTTTACTCAATACTTGTTGGTAGAGTATCTTATAATTATAAAACAGAACAACATTCTGGATCCTATTAAAAATCAGCAACTTTAGGAATAAAAACTCAAGATCTACATCATCAGAAATCGAAAAATCCTACATTTTTGACAAAATTGCCTTATAAAAAATACGGTTAAACCGTAAAATTTGTGTATTTCGTCGATGCAAAAAACCTCTTTATCTAAAAGTTTTAAAAACATTTTCCCTGACACTTTTTTCATCTTAACTTTGATACAGAATAAGTTAGCAACTTCATAAAGCCCCAAACTATGAAAACTATATTTTTTACTTTAATCATTTTATTTACTTTCTCTAACATTAGTGCACAAGAACGTATTGTTTCTGACACTAAGGTAAACTCTATTGATATAGAAGCATCGAAAATTAACTATTTTCAAGCCCTAGTAGAAAAGAATAACTTTGATATTGAAATAAAAAATTACAAGAAAGAAGTTTCTATAGATAGTAAATCTGAATTCTATAATCTATTATTAGAAAAGAACGGTTTTACGCCTAAAGCTACAAAAACTACAAGATTAGTGAACAATAACACAACATCTAAAGAAACGAATACCAGCGAAAAGGCTACTCCTATAGCTGCCTTATTGCCATAAGATAAAAAGTCATCCTAAAAAATATAGTAACGACCTCTTTTTATAAAGGGGTCGTTTTTTTATCGCCAATAAATACCAGAGCCTTTAATATTAAAAGGATTATTTACGGTTAATAAAGTTCAAAAATTCAGAAAAACAAAACAGCCAATTTTTTTCAGCGAAAAATTCTACGGTATTTCGGTTCCTCTCTGTAAAAAGCAATTACTCCCTGCAACCGATCCAGGCTTTGAATAGATAAATATAAAATTGAAGGAAGATGTAAAAAAAATAATTAAATTTATGCATGCAAATCCACGAAACAGCTTTTATCGTATCTACCTACAGATCTTATCATGAAAATGTTAGTAAAGATATATATGCCAAATTATGGAACAATCCAGAAACAGAAGCTCTAATTCCTTCTATTACAGATAGCATCTCTAAGGATGAAGCTATTTTGCATAGCCTAAGAAATCGATTCTTTTATGAACGAATGAGATCATTTTTTGAAAAACATAATGGTGGCACGTTAATCAATTTTGGATCTGGCTTTAGCATGTATCAATTCTCATTTGATGATTCTGTTTCGACTATAGAAATTGACAAAAAAGACATCATTGATTATAAAAAAGAGAAAGTTGATCATTGGACTAAAGAAGGAAAATTACCACCTCGTGATGTTCGGTATGTAGCTGTTGATTTTAATCAAAATACAACCGAAAAGATTGTCGAAATACTACAACCGTTAATCAATAAAGAACCTACATTTATTCTAATCGAAGGGGTATTCTTCTTTCTGGATCGAAAAACAACCAATACATTATTTCAGGTTTTTAAAAAGTTGCAAAAACCAGGAGATCTTGTGGGTTGCGTAACCTACTTACCCGAAGTAGAAGACACCCCAGTATACCATCGTTTACTGCATTATTTTGACAGCAATAATGATACTAATGATTCTTTTTCACATCAAACCATAGAACATTCTTATTTTCAGAATATAGATGGCTATAGTCTACAAGAGAATACTGATGAATTTGAGTTATCCAAAATCTATGCTTCAAATATTGAGATCACTGATAAAAGCGATATTCTAAATGAAACCATGTATGTATTAGAAAGAAAAGCTTAGCACTTAATAACCTACTGCATAGCTTTTGCCATTACATGGTATCTTGGGTCATCTACATCGTGTTCTATTACGTTGGCTAACCTAGGAGAAGCTTTGATCATTAATGCCTGGCACTCTTCACTTAGGTGTTTAATCCTAACTTTCTTACCTGCTTCTTCATATTTACCCACCAAATTAAAGATCGCTTCTAATGCAGAATGATCACTAACACGAGACTCGATAAAATCGATTTCAACATTCTCTGGATCATTTGCTACATCAAATTTATTGTTAAAGGCTTGTATACTTCCGAAGAAAAGAGGCCCCCAGATTTCGTATACCTTGGTTCCATCTTCTTTAATATGTTTTCTTGCTCGAATCTTTTTAGCATTTTCCCAGGCAAACGCTAATGCAGACATAATTACTCCCGCAATTACTGCAACTGCTAAGTCAAAGAATACCGTTAATAAAGAAACCGCTATTAATACAATAGCATCTGTAAGCGGGATTTTATTTAAGATTCTAAAACTAGACCAGGCAAAGGTTCCGATTACAACCATAAACATCACCCCTACCAAAGCTGCGATAGGCACTTGTTCGATTAATCCCGAAGCAAACAAAATAAATAATAATAGTGTAACTGCGGCTACAATACCAGAAAGTCTAGTACGACCACCACCTTTGATATTAATAATAGATTGTCCGATCATGGCACAACCACCCATTCCTCCAAAAAGTCCTGTAACGATATTGGCGCCACCTTGTGCTAAACATTCTCTATTAGAATTACCCCTGGTTTCGGTTAATTCGTCTATAAGATTTAGTGTCATTAAAGATTCTATTAACCCAATAGCTGCTAGTATTAAGGCATACGGACCTATAAACTTAAAGGTTTCCCAAGTCATAGGTATTTTATTAAAAATATCAAATTGAAATTGTGGTAATCCGCCTTTAAGACCTTCTCCTCCACCATCTTTAATAAAACTACCTACGGTAGCCACATCTAGTTTTCCAAGAATTACAATTGCAGAAACCACGACAATACCTATTAATGCTTCTGGTAGTTTTGAAGTCGCTTTTAACTTTGGTAGTCCCCACATAATACCCATAGTTAACAATACCAATCCAAGCGTTAGCCATAAACCAGCTCCTTGCATCCAAACTTTTTCTCCGTTTACATACTCCTTAAACATTCCTAATTGAGAAAGAAAGATCACAATCGCCAAACCATTTACAAATCCCATCATCACCGGGTGCGGAATCAAACGCACAAATTTACCTAGCTTAAATACCCCTGCCAGCATTTGTATAATTCCCATAAGAATTACTGTTGTAAAAAGATAGTACAATCCAAGTTCTTCTTCTGGAGCTCCCATGGCATTTCCTTCGGCAACCAGACTCACCATTACTACTGCTAATGCTCCTGTAGCACCAGAGATCATTCCCGGGCGACCACCAAAAATTGCTGTGATTAACCCGATCATAAATGCTGCATATAACCCCACCAAAGGATCTACTCCTGCTACAAATGCAAATGCAACCGCCTCTGGAACTAAAGCCAACGCAACCGTTAATCCAGATAAAATATCATTTTTGGCATTTGCCACTCTTTTTCTTACAAACTCTGTCATAGTAATGGTATTTGAGGGTGCAAAAATACGTTTATTTTAGAGTACGACAAGTAAAATTGAAATGTATCTGGCTTCCCTTAAGAACTAAAACGTTATCGAAGATTCTTAATTTCTAAAACTTAGTATATTTGATCATCATATTCATCAATCATGCAAAGAGTCACATTTATTTTTAGCTTTCTACTTATTATTTCTTGTACCACTTCAGAAAAAAATCCTATTGAGAGCATCGATTTTACTACAACTTTTGAAAAAAGCAACGGGACCGAAACCCCAACATATCCAGAAGTTATTGAGTATTATAATCATTTAGCTTCGGTATATCCTGAAATTGATATTCGGAAAATTGGAATGACCGATAGCGGAAACCCATTACATATTATCACCCTAAACCCTGATCATGAATTTGATTTTGAAAAAATTCGTCGGGTCAAACCAATTTTATTAATTAATAATGGTATTCATCCTGGAGAAAGTGATGGCATTGATGCTACCATGTTATTATTTAGAGATATCGTTCAAGGAAAAATAGAAGCGCCTAAAAATACTGTTTTGGTCACAATTCCTGTATATAATATTGGTGGAGCTCTTTATCGAAATTCGGGCACACGAACCAATCAAAATGGCCCTAAGGAATATGGTTTTAGAGGAAACGCCAGAAACTATGATCTCAATCGTGATTTTATAAAAAATGACACAAAAAATGCTCGGGCCTTTGCTGAAGTATTTCATTTAGTGCAACCGGATATTTTTATAGATAATCATGTAAGTAACGGTGCCGATTATCAATACACACTAACACACCTTTTTACGCAGCACAATAAATTAGGAAGTGAGTTAGGTGATTATTTACATACCAAAATGCATCCACAGTTAGAAACTTTACTTGAAGCTAAAAAATGGGATATTACTCCGTATGTAAATGTATGGGGAACCACTCCTGATAAAGGCTGGACACAGTTTATGGATTCTCCCAGATATTCTACAGGATACACTACACTTTGGAATACTTTAGGAATGATGGTAGAAACTCATATGCTAAAACCCTATAAGCAAAGAGTCGAAGGAACCTATGAACTCATGAGATCTATGATTGAAATTACCGAAAAGGATGGTTCAACAATACGATCATTAAGAGAAAAGGCTTTTGCAGAACAATCTAAAAGGAAAACATACCCAATACAATGGGAAGTCGACACTTCTCAAGTGACTAGATTTAACTTCAAAGGATACGAAGGAGCGTTTATCGATAGTAAAATTACCGGGGCGAAACGTCTAAAATATGATCAAGGCAAACCCTATTCAAAAGAAATCAAGTATCAGAATTATTTTACTTCAACAACAGATATTTCTATTCCTGAAGCATATATCATTCCTCAAGGATGGTGGCATGTTATTGAAGTATTGAAATTGAATAAGATTGAATTCAACACCTTAGAAAAAGATACTACAATAGCTGTAGAAATGTATCATATTGCAGATTACAACACTCGGAAAATGCCTTACGAAGGGCATTACCTTCATTATACAACTTCAGTAAAGAAAAATAATACAGAAATTAGCTTTAAGAAAGGAGATGTTATCATACCCACCGATCAAAAAGGTTTTAGATATCTTATGGAAACTCTAGAACCTGAAGCACCGGATTCTTTCTTTAACTGGAACTTTTTTGATACTATTTTACAGCAAAAAGAAGGATTCTCTCCTTATGTCTGGGAAGATAAGGCTGCAGCATTATTACAGAATGATGACGAATTACGAATTAGGTTTGAAGAACAAAAAAAAGATACTGCATTTGCTAATAACTGGTATACACAACTGGATTGGATATACAAACAAACGAATCATTATGAAAAAGCTCATATGCGATATCCTGTGTATCGGGTATTACGATAAATAATCGTGCGAAAATAATTTTTTGATATTTGCATATGAATTGATAAGTGCCTTTTTAGATTTTTTCTTATTCTTCCATTTCACTTTGGTGATACCTTCCTCTTTTTGTGGTGTTAATTCACCTTCAAACGCTGTTTTCATCTCAAACCAGTAGGTTACCTTCAATCTAAACTCGCCATTTCTTTTAAATATATGGAAGGTTTTGTACAAAAACTTAGTAATTTCTAATCCGGTAACTCCTGTCTCCTCTTCAACTTCTCTAATGGCTGCAGTTTCTATATGCTCATTTTTTTCAATTTTTCCTTTTGGTAAATCCCATTTACCATTCCGTTTAATAAAAAGGATATCCATATTTGCATTATATGCTTTTCCCCCTCCAGCTATAACAACGGGTAGCTTTTTATACAAATGCTCTATAAGCTTGTCTTCAGTTTTATGATACAGATGATATTTTGCCCCTTCATTAGTAGCTTCTTTATCGAGAACATCTCTTATAATTGTAGGAAAGTCAGCCTCTTTAATCCGGATTGTTTCATACCCCTCTATAGACTTTTTTGTAGACAGAATAATAGGCGTATTATTCACAAAAACTTTATACATTTGCAACTATGATTTTTAACAAAAATACAGCAAAAAAAACTGCTGAGTTATTATTGCAAATTAACGCAATTAAATTACAACCGCAAGAGCCTTTTACATGGGCATCAGGATGGAAGTCTCCTATCTATTGTGACAATCGAATCACATTGTCGTATCCAGAGGTACGTAATTACCTAAAAGAACACCTTGCCCAATTTATTAAAGAAAAATACGGCAATCCTGATGTAATTGCAGGAGTAGCCACTGGTGCAATTGGTATTGGTATGTTGGTAGCCGAAGTTCTAGATCTTCCATTTATCTATGTGCGTCCAGAAGCAAAAAAACACGGTAGAAAGAATCAAATTGAAGGCATCGTCCCTACTGGTAAAAATGTGGTGGTGGTAGAAGATTTAATCAGTACCGGAAAAAGTAGCCTTAATGCTGTAAAAGCTCTAAATGAAGCAGATGCCAATGTGATGGGTATGGTTGCTATTTTTAATTATGGTTTTGATATTGCTGTGCAAAATTTTAAAGAAGCGGCATTGTCTTTGCACACTTTAAGTAATTATGAAAATCTTTTGGAACAAGCCTTAGACACAAACTACATAACAAAAGAACAGCAAGAAGCATTGCAAAGCTGGAGAACTAATCCAGCAGAATGGAATATATAACAATAAAATAATAGTATGAATTTAGAAAGCCCTACTGTAGCTGTCAATAAATCTGCCGAAGAGGTATTTGAATTTTTAATAAAAGTTGAAAACTTCGAGCAACTAATGCCAGAGAGTAAACAAAAATTTGAAAAAATAAGTGATTCCAGGTTTCTTTTTCAATTAAAAGGAATGCCAGAATTAGTACTAGATCAAAAAGAAAATACACCATCTAGCCAAGTGGTGTTAGGTGCGGCAAGTGATAAGCTACCTTTTACCCTAAAAGCCGATATTGTAAGTACCGAAGATGGAAAAAGTACTGCAAAACTTACGTTTGATGGAGAGTTCAATACTATGATGGCCATGATGATTAAAAATCCAATTCAGAATTTCATCAATACACTTAGTGAAAATATTGGGAAGCTGTAATTAGTATAGTAGTTTAATTTCTTTCAGACCATACTCAGAAACGACTTGATCTTCTAACAAAACCAGAAGTTTTCCTTGATTCGTAATTGACTGAATAATCCCAACAAAAGAATCACCCTTTGCATCTATAAATGTAGAGGGTTTATTTTTTCTAAAAAGAACAGACTCATACTCTTTTTTAAGGTTTTCGAAGTTAGCCTGATTTAATTCTGAAAACCGATTCTCTAATTGAGTCAATAATGCAAGTAAGACTTCTTCAATACTAAAACTCTTGCCTAAAATCTGTTTTAGAGACCCAGCTTGAGGGAGATCATCAAATGTTATTTGATTGATATTAATTCCTATCCCTACAATAACTCCGGTCAATCTGCCATTCTTAACAATATTCTCTATCAAAACACCACATATCTTAAGCTTGTCTGACAGAATGTCGTTAGGCCATTTTATAGATAATTTTGGGATCATTATATCATTCAATATATCCCAAATAGCTAATGATGTACTTATAGAAATATAGAACTGATCGATTAAATTTAATCCCTCGACAGGCATGAACACACTACAAGTAAGATTTTCTCCGGGATTACTTTGCCAAACGGTACCCATCTGCCCTTTACCAGCAAGCTGTTCTCTAGCCGTTACGCAAACGGGTTCGGTAAGGCGCTTTTCCCGATTGAGATCTCTTAGAAAAGTATTTGTAGAGGCAATGGCATCAACTTTGATTATATCCATATGTAAAGGTGTAAAAGTTTCATAAATGTCAGAATAATAAAGACATTAAAATGATAAAAAGTAATAACTTTACACAAATTAAAAAAATGCATGACTAAAAAAGAAATCGGTACTGACCAATTAATCACCCAAATATTAAAAGGTATTGAAGAAGTAAAAGGTAATGATATTAATATTTTAGATCTTAGAGAGATCGAAAATACTGTATGTAGTTACTTTGTTATCTGCAATGGAACTTCAAATACTCAAGTAAATGCAATTGTTAATTCTATCCAAAAAACAGTAAGCAAAGAGCTAAAGGACAAACCTTGGCACGTAGAAGGTAGTGAGAATGCAGAGTGGGTATTAATTGATTATGTAAATGTAGTAGTGCACGTATTCCAAAAACACATTAGAGAATTCTATGACATAGAAGGGCTTTGGGGAGATGCAAAAACTACAGTTATCGAAACAAATTATTAAAAGAAAACCGTAAATGGCCAAAGAAAATAAAAAAACAGAACCTAATAAAAAACCAAAATTTAGTGCATATTGGATTTATGCAGTTATTATTATTGGTTTTATAGCACTCAATTTTATGGGTGGAAGTAGTTTAGGATCAGCTCCTACTACATCACCTTCAGAGTTTCAAGATTTTTTAAGTAACGGAGAAGTAGAAAAAGTGGTGATTATTAATCGCCGTAACGCCAAGGTGTTTCTTACAAGTGAAGCTAAATCTTTAGAAAAGCATCAAAAAAACAAGAGTAAATCTCTAATACCTGCTAGTCCAAATGATCCTGATTATCAGTTTGAATTTGGTGATCTACAGAATTTTGAAAATGAAATTGCCGATTCTAAAACTAAAAATGGTTTAACGACTCAAGTAACCTATGATACCGAAAGTAATTTTTGGGGAGAAGTTTTTGTCGCCCTATTACCGTTTGCTTTAATCATTGGAGTGTGGATATTTATTATGCGTAGAATGAGTGGCGGCGCTGGTGGCGGTGGCGGCGGTCAAATTTTCAACATAGGGAAATCTAAAGCTAAACTTTTTGATCAAAACACAGAGGTTAAAGTTTCTTTTGAAAATGTAGCCGGTCTTGAAGGCGCTAAAGAAGAAATACAAGAAATTGTAGATTTCTTGAAAAACCCGGAAAAATACACCTCATTAGGAGGAAAAATACCCAAAGGAGCATTACTAGTAGGACCTCCTGGAACCGGTAAAACATTATTAGCTAAAGCAGTTGCCGGAGAAGCCAAAGTACCATTCTTCTCATTATCAGGATCTGATTTTGTAGAAATGTTTGTGGGTGTAGGAGCCTCAAGGGTAAGAGACCTATTTAAGCAAGCTAAAGAAAAATCTCCTGCTATTATATTTATTGATGAGATTGATGCTGTGGGTAGAGCAAGAGGAAAAAGTAATTTCTCAGGATCTAACGATGAAAGAGAAAACACCTTAAATCAGTTACTAACAGAAATGGACGGTTTTGGCACCAATACTAATGTGATTGTAATTGCCGCAACCAACCGTGCAGATGTACTTGATAAAGCATTACTTCGAGCAGGTCGTTTTGATCGACAGATTTATGTTGATTTACCAGATATTCGTGAGCGTAAAGAAATTTTTGAAGTGCATTTAAAGCCTTTAAAGAAAGTTGATGGTGAGCTAGATACTGGATTCATGGCAAAACAAACTCCAGGGTTCTCTGGTGCAGATATTGCCAATGTATGTAACGAAGCAGCCCTGATTGCTGCCAGAAAAGGTAATAAAGCAGTTGGCAAACAAGATTTCCTTGATGCCGTAGATAGAATTGTTGGAGGATTAGAGAAAAAGAATAAAATCATCACCCCAGCAGAAAAACGAGCAATTGCTTTTCATGAAGCTGGCCATGCAACTGTTAGTTGGATGTTAGAACATGCTGCTCCTCTTGTAAAAGTTACTATCGTACCTAGAGGACAATCTCTTGGTGCTGCTTGGTATTTACCCGAGGAAAGACTTATTGTTCGTCCAAATCAAATGCTGGATGAGATGTGTGCCGCATTAGGAGGTCGAGCTGCAGAGAAAGTAATATTTAATGAAATATCTACTGGCGCATTAAGTGACCTAGAAAAAGTTACTAAACAAGCCAGAGCTATGGTAACTATATATGGTTTGAATGATAAAATCGGAAACCTTACTTATTATGATTCTTCGGGACAAAGCGAGTATAACTTCGCGAAACCTTATAGTGAACAAACTAGTGAGCTTATCGATAAAGAAATATCTAATATTATAGAACAGCAGTATCAACGTGCAATACAGTTACTGGAAAAACATAAAGATAAACTAACTGAACTTGCTGAAGTCTTATTAGAAAAAGAGGTTATCTTTAAGGATAATTTAGAAAAAATATTTGGAGAACGCCCTTTTGGGGAAAAAGAAGAAGAGATCATTACTGAATCTTCATAAATAAGATATTTTTACTTGTAAAATGAAAAATCTTAACCTAACAGAATATTAGGTTAAGATTTTTTTTATCTTTGAAAGTATTGTAAAATTGTAATTCCCCAATCATAATTCAAAAAATGAGTCTATTTAGAAGAATATTTTCCTCAAAATCTAAATCAGACCAAAAGAGTAATGAACGCCATATAGAAGATCGCAGTAAGTATATGCCTGAAATTGATCTCCCGATCGATGAAAGCTTTATGATGAATTTCAAAAGAAATGGAGGCAAATTTCTTTACTGTGATACTGAAAATGAAGTTTTAGATTCTTTTGACAATATCCTTATAGAAAATGATTGGTATGAGAAAGATGTATGTTCTTTTGATATTGGCTTAGAGCATAAATTTTCTGGGTTCAACTTAAATTTTGTCAAAACCTCTTCTGCTTCTTTCTTTTTTGCTACTTGCGAATATTTAATTGCTGATAGTGGGGCTATATTAGTATCCTCGAACCAACTTAGAGGAAAAAAACTCACCGAGCTGCCTGATAATTTTGTGATTTTAGCAGCTACAAGTCAATTAGTTAAAAATATTGGAGAAGGCCTTAAAGGCATTAAAGAAAAAAACAAAAACTCTATTCCTTCAAATATTACTACAATAAAAGATTTCGAACCACAAAAAGAAAAGGATTTCTTAAGCTATGGAAGTAGTTCAAAAAATCTATATTTGCTCCTGTTGGAAGATTTATAATATGAAGGAACTGCTTACAAGATCTTTATCGGGATTTTTATACGTCTCAATATTACTAGTATCAATATTTATCTCAAAATATACATTTATTGGCGTATTCTTTGTTTTTGGAATGATCTCGATTTTTGAATTTCAAAAATTAATCCATCTTAACAACAAAAGGCTTTACGCAATATTTATCATTCTTTTGGTAGTATTAAACCTATTTCAAGATCAACTTTACCTCATCATTCCCATTTTAGCACTAACGATAATTACAGAACTATTTTTAGTTAAAGATCTAGTTACTATCCGTATTATTCCTATGTTCGAAAAAAGGAAATACAGAACCAGTATCTTTTACTTAATCACTTGTATTATTTTTTTAACACTTGTTCCTAATTACACAGGAGAGTATCAACCACTTATTATTGCTGGAGCATTTTTAATTACCTGGGCCAATGACACTTTTGCATATTTGGTAGGAAAAAATTTCGGAAAACATAAATTACTTGAACGAATTTCTCCAAAAAAAACTATTGAAGGTTTTGTAGGTGGTTTTATCTTCTCAATGCTAGCGGGTTACTTAATTGCTACTTTTTCTCATACGTTATCTATCACCATATGGTTGATTATAAGCATAATTATGAGTATTTTTGGTACGTTAGGTGATTTAATCCAATCAAAGTTTAAAAGACAAGCAGGGGTTAAAGATAGTGGCACTATAATGCCTGGACATGGTGGCATATATGATCGCTTAGATAGTGTACTATTTGCCAGCCCATTTTTATACGTATTTTTACAAATCTTGAACTATGTTTCATAAAGAAGGATATAAAATAATTTCTGTTGCAATTGTATTATTTTTAGGCATTAATGTAGCCTCATACGTTGCAATACAAATTGAGGAGTGGCAAATTGCCATATTCACAGTTACATTAGCTTTTTTGATTCTAATTTTACAATTTTTTAGAAACCCAAAAAGAAGAACAAATGTTAACGACAATACTGTAGTAGCACCGGTTGATGGAAAAGTTGTTGTTATTGAAGAGGTTTTTGAAAAAGAACATTTTAAAGATAATAGGCTTCAGGTATCGATTTTTATGTCTCCTATAAATGTTCATGTGACCAGACATCCTATTAATGGAGAAGTGACTTTTAGTAAGTATCATCCTGGAAAATATTTGGTAGCATGGCACCCTAAAGCTTCAGAAGAAAACGAAAGAACTACCGTTGTAGTAAAAAATAATATCGTTGAGATCCTGTATAGACAAATTGCCGGAGCATTAGCAAAAAGAATTGTTAACTACGCTAAGGAAGGAGAAAAAGTAGCTCAAGGTTCTGATAGTGGATTTATAAAATTTGGCTCTAGAGTAGATGTTTATTTACCGATAGGAACTAAAGTTAATGTTACTTTAAACCAAAAAGTAAAAGGTGGAGAAAGTGTTATCGCTAATGTATAGTAGTCATGACCGAAGAAGAATTAAATATAGCTTTCAACAAAGCGTATCAGCGTGCCTGCAATACAAAAATACTATTGCCTCCTGATATTATGCTTCATTTCTACGCATATTACAAGCAAGCCATACATACCGAAGGGTTTCATAATCCTTCTGGGGATATCGATCTTAGAAATGCGTTTAAGCTTAACGCACTTTTCCAAGTTAAAAACCTTACTCCTAAACAGGCTAAATTGGCCTATATAGAGTTAGTTAATAAATATATTATTGATTAAAAAATGCTTTAATTACGCTAGGCAATCAAAGCATTTTTTTATTACATATGGTATTGCTACTTAAGCTTGCAACCCTGCTAAACTAGACTTGAGTGTAGCTATTTTTGCTTCTGCATCTGCCTCTTTCTTTCTTTCGTTTACAATTACTTGTTCTGGAGCATTATTAACAAACCTTTCGTTTTGAAGTTTCTTTTGTACAGATTTCAAGAAACCTTCAGTGTATATTAATTCTTCATTAAGCTTTTTAATCTCTTCTTCTACATTTATTGCTCCTGAAATTGGAATGAAATATTCATTAGATTTTACTCTAAACGAAAGTGCTCCTTCTACTTTTTCATTTACATACTCAAAAGAAGAAAGGTTACCCATTTTTGAAATTACAGAATCAAATGTCGCATCTACCTTTTGATTATTCAAAATCGACACCTGTATTGTTTCTTTAAAAGGAATATTCTTTTCTTTACGTATAGTCCTAATTCCTGAAATTACATCTGAAGCTATTTCGAATTTTTTAATCAAATCAGTATCCACAGAAGCCTCTTTTGGCCAACTAGCAATGATTAATGCTTCGTTTGGAGTTCTATCAGAAATCTCCTGCCATATCTCTTCAGAAATAAAGGGTACAAATGGATGTAGTATTTTTAAATTATTTTCTAAAATCTCAATTACCTCTTGATAGGTCTTGGCATCAATCGGTGCTTGATAAGCAGGCTTGATCATTTCTAACAGCCATCCACAGAAATCATCGTATATCAACTTATATGTTGTCATCAACGCATCACTGATACGATATTTATCATAGTTGTTTTCTAATTCTACTAATGCTTTTTGGAATTTTGATCTATACCAATTAAGTGCAACAACAGAAGCTTCGGGTTGCTGTATAGTCGAATCTACCTCCCAACCAAGTACAAGTCTTGATGCATTAAATATTTTATTTACAAAAGCACTACCCTGTTTACATAGATCTTCGTCAAACATCAGATCATTTCCTGCTGGAGAACTTAACAACATCCCCACTCTAATTCCATCGGCACCATACAGATCTATCAAATCTAATGGATCCGGGGAATTACCTAAAGATTTAGACATCTTACGCCTTTGTTTATCTCTAACTATACCTGTAAGATACACATTGGTAAATGGTTTTTCTCCTCTATATTCGTATCCAGCTATAATCATACGAGCTACCCAGAAAAACAAGATTTCTGGTGCTGTAACCAAATCATTAGTGGGATAATAATAATTAATCTCTTTATTATCGGGCTCTAAAATACCGTTAAACACACTCATTGGCCATAACCATGAAGAAAACCAAGTATCTAGGGCATCTGGGTCCTGAGTTAAATCTACCTCTTGTAACGAAGTATTTCCTGTTTTTTCTTTTGCCAGAGCAAGTGCTTCTTCTTTATTTTCAGCGACAACAAAGTCTTCTTTGCCATCGCCATAGAAGTATGCAGGGATTTGATGTCCCCACCATAATTGTCGTGAGATGTTCCAATCTCTCACGTTTTCCATCCAATAGCGATATGTATTGATGAATTTCTCTGGAACCAGGTTAACATTTTTATCTAAAACGGCATCTAATGCAGGTTTTGCAAGTCCTTCCATTTTCAAGAACCATTGATCGCTTAATTTAGGTTCAATCACCGCTTTTGTACGCTCACTCGTTCCGACCTTATTAAGATGAGTCTCTGTTTTCTCTAACGCACCAAGATCTTCTAATTCTTTTATAATCTCTTTACGAACAACAAAACGGTCTTTTCCTTCATAATGTAAACCAAACGAATTTAAAGTAGCATCGTCATTAAAAATATCCACTACCTCAAGATTGTGTTTATCTCCTAAAACTTTATCATTAGGGTCATGAGCCGGTGTTACCTTAAGACACCCTGTACCAAACTCTATATCAACGTATTCATCTTCAATTATTGGGATTACACGATTAGCAATAGGAATAATTGCTTTTTTACCTTTAAGATGTGTAAATCTCTCATCATTAGGATTAATACAAATAGCTGTATCTCCCATAATAGTTTCTGGTCGTGTAGTTGCAATAGTAAGTGTATCTTCGCTTCCTTCTATTTTATACTTTAAATAGTATAAATTACCTTGTTTCTCTTCATAGATCACTTCTTCATCTGACAAGGTAGTTTTTGCCTGAGGATCCCAGTTAACCATTCTATATCCTCGATATATAAGCCCTTTCTTATATAAATCCACGAAAACCTTAATTACAGATGCCGACAAATTGTCATCCATTGTAAATGCAGTACGTTCCCAATCACAAGAGGCTCCTAGTTTCTTAAGTTGCTCTAAGATAATACCACCATGTTTATGGGTCCACTCCCAGGCATGCTCCAGGAACTCTTCTCGTGTGAGATCGTTTTTATCAATTCCTTGTTCCTTTAATTTAGCCACAACTTTAGCTTCGGTAGCAATAGAAGCATGATCCGTACCCGGTACCCAGCAAGCATTATAGCCCTTAAGTCGCGCTCTACGAATCAACACATCCTGTATTGTATTATTAAGCATATGCCCCATATGAAGCACACCAGTGACATTAGGTGGCGGGATAACGATTGTATATGCTTCACGATCATCAACTTCAGAATGGAAGTAATTATTGTCCATCCAGTAGCTATACCACTTCTCTTCTACCGATTTTGAATCGTATTTTGCATCTAAAGCCATACTTTGGTCCGATTTTTGGATTTTAGAGTGCAAAAGTAATTATTAATGTAAGAAGTACGAAGTACGATGTTAGAAATATGACTATCGACATAAAAAAAATCAAAGCGTAGTTCATATTAAATTATAAAATCTTCTGATTTCATAATACTAACATCATATCTAGCGCGCTTTTAATCACAATTTTGAAGTTGGATAAAAAGTAAGTACTTTTACACCCAACAAAAAACCTACACTATGAGAAAAGTAATGTTAATTTTATGTATTGGTTTTCTGAGTGCAACCATTAATGCTCAGGATACCAAGCCTAAAATAGAATTCAAAAGCGAAGTTATTGATTACGGCGAAATAGCTAAAGGCAGTGATGGTGTTCGTCAATTTGAATTTACTAATACAGGTAATGCACCTTTAGTAATTTCCAGAGTGTATTCAAGCTGCGGTTGTACTATTCCTAAAAAACCAGAAAATCCAATTGCTCCTGGTGGAACTGGTGTAATAGAGGTTAAATATGATACTAAAAGAGTGGGACCCATTCGTAAAACGATATCGGTATACTCTAATGCCGAAGAACCAACAAAAGCGATAAAAATCAAAGGAACAGTATTAGACAAGAGCGTTCTTGAGAAGAAAAACTAGTACCATCTCAATAAAATATTGTTAAAGGGTTTTACTAATATTAGTAAAACCTTTTTTTTTAAATTACTTTTTTCAAATAAAACTCATATTTGATTTCTACCCCTAACCGATTTATTTTTATTCTGATTTTTTTACCTTCTTGAGAATAAAACAAATCATTAAGTGCTGATAATTTATAGTTATACGCCTTTCTACCATTAACTTCTAAAATAATATCTCCTTTTCTTAATCCCACAATATCTGAAGGTGAGCCTGGTCGTATATCAGAGATTTCATACTTAGGTCGTAGCGTGAAACCATTTGATAGGGTAACTATCTTTTCATTTATTATCTTATTCAAACCTAAATACTTTCTATTTTTCTCTGTAAACCTTGACGAATTTTTAACTGCAGTTGTATCAACAGAAATGTCAAACCCTGTATGCTGTACTGTAATCCCGCTCATGTTATAATAAAATGGCTTATTAAAAAAATCATTCTTCTTAAAAGAAATTTTTTGATGAGGATAATCTACAATCAAATTAAATCTTTTTAACACATTACCTCCTAACGACCCTTGTCTCTTTTGTATAGGAATACCCTGTATGTATACAGAATCAGGAAAAGAGGTAGTCACCTCTTTTAAAACAAAATCACCTATACGAAGCTCCTCGACTTTAGTCCTCTCTCCATAAATATCTCCATTAAAACCTTTACCCAAAAAATCCCTAAATGAATTATCAGGTATATGAATCCCTCTTTGTTTATTTTCGAACAACCATAATGACGAACCAGATCCAGAATCCAGTAATAGGTTTATATCTATCAATCCTTTTTGCGACTTATACTTGGCTGTTACGTATGGTCTTTTATTTCGATCCCTAAACTCAATTCTGGTTTGGTAACACTTCTTACACTTTTTGTAACTATAAGATCTAGGTTCATTGATTTTTATAACCTTTTTTGTATAATTAATGTCTAAAACAAAATTTTTAAAGAAATCATAGCCTATAATTCCATGTACAGGGAAGCCCATTCTTGGAGAAAAATTAATAGACTCATCAAAAACCAAATATACAGTATGATCATTGCTAACTGTATTTCCAATTTTTAATTCATTATTTAGAGATTTAATTGCTTCTACAGGCTCTCCATCTCCTAATCCTCGAAGATATATTTTTGAAGCATTTTTAAGTTCTAAAGAACTTTTATTTTCTACACTAAAGATAATCGTTGACCCAACACCTGTATCAAGAATAAAAGAAAGTTCAGCACCATTAAGGGTTACGGGTATTACAATAAGGTTATTTGCTAATTCAAACTTTAACTTACTACTATTCACACCTCCAGGCAACTTAAAATTAGCTTGGCCTAAAAGAGCAAAGTTGACAAATAGAATAAGTACAGGAATCGTACTTTTAAGAAAATGACAAAAATTCAATAACAAAACGTTCATTATGCTAAATATAGAAAAATAGTTGAAAAATCATCTCAATAATATACCTATTTCTTAAAATATTTAAGAAATTTACCTCCAATTTTATTTTTTAAATCAGATTAAATGCCAATAGTATCTCGTAAAGGCAAAGCCATGCCAGAATCGCCAATTAGAAAATTGGCTCCTTTTGCAGAAAAAGCTGCAAAAGAAGGCAAGCATATATATCATTTGAATATAGGGCAGCCCGATATCAAAACACCAATCGAAGCCATGAATGCCATTCGAAATCATAAATTGGAAATTCTTGCATACAGTCACTCTGCAGGTTTTGAAAGTTTTAGAAAAAAACTTGCTGGCTACTATGCCAAGCATGATATCACCATATCATCTGATGATATTTTGGTTACAACTGGAGGTAGTGAAGCACTTATTTTTACGATGGGTAGTATAACAGATCCTGGTGATGAAATTATTGTGCCAGAGCCTTTTTATGCTAATTATTATAGTTTTTCAACACAATCTACGATCACAGTTGTTCCTGTAATCTCAAAATTAGAAACTGGTTTTGCCTTACCTTCTATTGCAGATTTTGAAAAACTTATTACTCCAAAAACAAAAGCCATATTAATATGCAATCCAGGGAACCCTACAGGGTACTTATACAGCAAAGAAGAAATACAACAATTGTCAAAATTAGCAATCAAGTATGATTTATTTTTAATCTCTGATGAAGTCTATCGCGAATTCGTTTACGACACTTCAGAGCATTATTCTATCTTACAAGAAAGGGATTTAGAGGATCATGCTATTGTGGTAGACTCTGTTTCAAAGCGATACAGTATGTGTGGTGCTCGTATTGGGTGTTTAGTGAGTAAAAATAAAAGTGTTATCGAAACCGCAATGAAATTTGCTCAAGCTAGACTTAGCCCTCCTACCCTTGCACAAATTGCAAGTGAGGCGGCATTAGAAGCGCCTGATTCTTATCACGAAGAGACCTTAGAAAAATACAAACTAAGAAGAGATACTCTTGTATCTGGGCTTAGAGAAATTCCTGGTGTTAAAGTTGCCATGCCAAAAGGAGCATTTTACTGTATCGCCGAATTACCTGTAAAAGATTCCGATCATTTTGCAGAATGGTTATTAAATAAATTTGATTTGAACAAACAAACGGTTATGTTAGCTCCCGCTTCTGGCTTTTACTCTAGCCCTAATGAAGGAAAAAATCAAGTCAGAATCGCCTATGTTTTAAATCGAAGAGATCTTAAAAAATCTATCGAAATAATAAAGTTAGGATTAGAAAAATATAATAATCAATGAAAATTGAACATCATAAATCCCTAAAAAAACACAACACCTTTGGAATAGATGCCATAGCTAAAGAGTTTATAAAAATCACCTCAGAATCAGAGCTTATAGATGCCCTATTAGATAATGCTGATAAAGAATTATTTGTATTAAGTGGTGGTAGCAATATGTTACTTACAAAAAACCTTGATGCTTTAGTTTTACATATTGCAATAAAAGGAATCACTGTTTTAAAGGAGACAGATACTTTTGTACAGGTGGCTGTAAATGCCGGTGAAAACTGGCATGATTTTGTTCAACATTGTATTAAAAACAATTACGGAGGCATAGAGAATCTATCCTTAATCCCTGGTTATGTAGGCAGTGCACCAATTCAAAACATTGGGGCATATGGTGTAGAGCTTAAGGATACCATGGAGCGTTGCGAAGCCATTAATATTATCACAGCTAAGAAACATGTTTTTTCTAACAAAGATTGTAAGTTTGGATACCGAAATTCTATCTTTAAAAATGAAGCAAAAGGAAAGTACATCATAACCAAGGTTGTTTTTAAATTAAGTAAAGACAAACACGTTTTAAACACTAGTTATGGCGCTATTGAAAATGCCTTGGTCGATAAAGGAGTTACGAGTCCAACGATTAAAGATGTCTCTGAAGCTGTTATTCAAATAAGAAAAAGTAAACTACCCGATCCTGCTGACATAGGTAATAGCGGTAGTTTTTTTAAAAATCCTGTAATCTCAGCAGCTCATTTTTTAGAACTCCAAAAAACGTATCCCGATATACCGTCTTATAAATTAGATGACCAAAATATTAAAGTTCCGGCTGGTTGGCTTATTGAGCAAGGTGGTTTTAAGGGAAAACGATGGGGTGATGCGGGTGTTCACGAAAAACAGGCACTTGTTTTAGTAAATTATAACAACGCAACAGGAGAAGAAATTCTTAATATTGCTCGAAAAATTCAAAAAAAAGTAAACGAAAAATTTGCCATCAAATTAGAAACCGAGGTTAATATTATATAAACATATGATTATATAAAGAGCTTATTCCCCTATTAAATAGCTCTTAATTTTTTGTTTAACACTTTCATAGCCATTCATTCTTCGTATCTTTGCAATCAATTTTTATTATATTACATTGGTTATGAAACTATTTTTACTTACAACAGCTTTATTACTACTGGCATTTGCAGGAATTGCCATCAAACTATGGGCAAAGAAAGACGGTAAGTTTGCTGGCACATGTGCAAGTCAAAGTCCTTTTCTTAATAAAGAAGGGGAGTCATGTTCTCTTTGTGGCAAAACGCCCGATCAGTATTCGAACTGTAATGAAGAAGAACATTCTAACTAAATTATCGCTCCTGGTATTCTATTCAAAAATATTTCATTGAAAAAAGAACATCCTATCTCGTTAGAAGATCATATAAAGAAAGCTAAAGAAGGAAAGCAAACATCTTTTAATTACCTTCTTGACACCTTTTGGAATGATGTTTATAATTTTCAATTGAAAAGGACTCAGGATGAATACGAGGCCGAAGATATTACCATACAAAGTTTTTCTAGAGCATTTGATAAAATTGACACTTTTAAAGAAGAATTCAATTTTAAAAGCTGGTTGATACAGATCTCAAAAAATATTCATATCGACCTGTTAAGAAAAAAAAATGCTTCGATTCAGTCAAAAACAACAACACAAGTAGATGATTCTGTGTATCGAATCATTGATGATAATCCTTCTCCCGAAGATAAATTAATTACCGAGCAAAACTTAGCACAACTACTGCAGTATATAAAACAGCTAAAACCACACTATCAAAAAGTAATTAATTTGCGTTATTTTCAGGAATTAAGCTACAAAGAAATTGCAGATCAATTAGACGAACCCATGAATAATATAAAAGTAAAGCTATTAAGAGCAAAAAAGCTTTTGTCTGAAATAATAACGAATACCAAAAGTTAATCTCGAAGTAAACGGTAAAAAGAAGACCTATCTTAGATTAAAAGAAGTAAATTTTTTTATTACAGTATATAATGGACTAATCCATTTATCATTAATCTTCTTATCGTATTTAACAAACTTCTGAACCAATCCCTTTGGCGCGGATATTTCTTTTTCTATTGCAGTAATATTGATGTATTTATGATTCTTTATCAACCACTTCTCTACACGCTTCCGATTGTTTAATGTTTTCTTAGGAGTTACCAATTCTTCTAACATCATTTTTTCCTCTTTTTAAGACAGATAACTTTCAAATCCTAAAAAAATTTTATGTTAACTTAATTTTAACCTGATGTTAAAGAGCTCTTTAACATTAAATATCACAGCCCGACGTTAGGAAATTTGCTTTTTAAAAGCATAAACAAACAGGGACTGTTAAAAAAACATCCTCTTTATTGTTATATGATTAAGTACTTGATTTAGGTAGTAATCAAATTTCTATAACACAAATCAAACATAGAAATCACAACTTTTTCTTTAACACTATAGTAATCTAACCTTTCTTTGTATTTTTACAGAAAATATTGCTTGTATGAATAATGATGTTGCTTCAGTAGCACCCCCAAAGGGAAAACCAAAGTGGCTACGTGTCAAACTTCCCACAGGAAAAAAATATACCGAGCTTCGAGGCTTAGTGGATAAATACAATTTGCATACAATATGCACCTCTGGTAGTTGTCCTAATATGGGAGAATGTTGGAGTGAAGGTACAGCTACTTTTATGATATTAGGTAATATCTGTACCCGTTCATGTGGTTTTTGTGGCGTAAAAACCGGAAGACCTGAGACCGTAGATTGGGAGGAGCCCGAAAAAGTAGCACGATCTATAAAGATTATGAATATAAAGCATGCTGTAGTGACCTCTGTAGATAGAGATGACTTAGCAGACGGAGGTTCTATTATCTGGGCAGAAACCATTCAAGCTATAAGAAGGATGAACCCAGAAACCACCTTAGAGACTTTAATTCCGGATTTTCAAGGAAAAACTAAAAACATAGATCGAATAATTTCTGTAAAACCAGAGGTAGTATCGCATAACATGGAAACCGTTAAAAGGTTGACTCGTGAGGTACGCATCCAAGCCAAGTATGAACAAAGCCTAGAAGTACTTAGATACCTTAAAGACAGTGGTATTAATCGCACCAAAAGTGGAATCATGTTAGGTCTAGGTGAAAAGGAAGAAGAAGTAATACAAACCTTGGAAGATCTTAGAAAAGTGAATTTGGATATTGTTACAATTGGTCAATACCTGCAACCCAGTAAAAAACACCTTCCTGTAAAAGAGTTTATAACACCTGATCAATTTAAAAAGTACGAAACCATAGGGCTAGAAATGGGCTTTAGACATGTAGAAAGTGGTGCATTAGTAAGATCATCGTATAAAGCTCAAAAACACCTAACATAATTCAAAAAATCAGTAATTAAAGATTTAATGAATACACCTATAAAAGTAGCCATTAATGGATTTGGAAGAATAGGCCGTAACCTTTTTAGGTTATTAATAAATCATAAAAGCATACAAGTAGTAGCAATCAATGATCTTGCCGACACTAAAACACTAAGTCATCTTTTAAAATATGATAGTATTCATGGTGTTTTACCATTTGAGGTATCACATACACCTACTCATATTATAGTAAATAATCAATCCTTCCCTTTACTCAACAAAAAAGATCCCGAAAATTGTAATTGGTCTACATATGATGTTGATATTGTTATAGAATCCACTGGTAAATTTAAAACCAGAGAACTTGCCGAAAAGCATTTAAAAGCAGGTGCAAAAAAAGTTATTCTTTCTGCCCCTCCGTTAGAAGATAGCATAAAAACTGTTGTTTTAGGAGTAAATGATCACATCCTTGATGGAACAGAAACAGTAATTTCTAATGCTTCTTGTACTACCAATAATGCAGGACCCATGATTAAGGTGATTAATGATTTATGTGGAATTGAACAAGCGTACATCACTACGATACATAGTTACACTACAGATCAAAGCCTGCATGATCAGCCACACAGAGATTTAAGACGAGCTAGAGCTGCAAGTCAATCTATAGTGCCGACTACAACAGGAGCAGCAAAAGCGCTTACAAAAATTTTTCCTGAACTAAGTAATGTAATTGGTGGGTGTGGTATTAGAGTTCCGGTTCCAGATGGATCATTAACTGATATTACATTTAATGTTAAAAAAGAAATTTCAATTCAAGAAATTAATCAAGCCTTTCAAAATGCTTCAGATTCACATCTAAAAGGTATTTTAGCATATACCGAAGACCCTATTGTATCAGTAGATATCATAGGCAACCCCCACTCTTGTGTGTTTGATTCTTTAATGACATCGGTCATCGGAAAAATGGTAAAAATCATCGGTTGGTATGATAATGAAATTGGTTATAGTCACAGAATAATTGATTTAATTATTAACATTTGTAAGAAATAACTATATTAGTTGAGATTTTTAGAGGAAAAATGCCAACCCCAATTAGATATTCTATAGTTGTAACTTTACTTATTTGTTGTTTTTTTACGTATTCCCAAAAGGGAGATGATACTATAAAAAACAGTCAAGTCAAGGACTCTATTGCAAATTATTTAACAAAAGCTTCTAGATCTATAGAACAAGCTCAATTAGGGCAAGCGTTATCCAATGCAGTTTCAGCTAAAGAATTAGCGTTGCAAAATCAGAATATGAAATATCGTGCAAGTACGAATATGGTGCTTGCTAAACTCTACCGAGAATTAGGAGACCTAAAAAAGGCCGAAGAACAAATCCTTAGTGCCATTGATATCCAATCTAAAGACAATAATGAAAGTGGCTTAGCCTGTTCATATACTATATACGGATCAATTGCAACAAAACTACAAGATTACAAAACTGCAAACCTTGTTCTTGAAAAAGCACTTGTTTTATCTAAAAAAAATGATATAAAAAATCAAATAGGACCTGTAAAGTTAAACCTAGGACTTTTAGCCCTTGAGAATAACCAAGCCGAAAAAGCCATTAATCATTTTGATAGTGGCCTGCCTTATATCAATGACCATAACCAACACTACTTTAAAGCTAAGTTGTACGTTAATAAAGCAAAAGCCCAATTAGCATTAAACGAAAAAGAAGAAGCCCTAAAAACTACCAACTTAGCGATGCAGATTAGCAAGAACAAAGGGTATTCTGAAATTAGATCAACTTGCTTTGAGCTGTACAGCCAGATATATGAAAAGAAAAAAGACTACCTAACTTCTTTAGAGAATCTAAAAACCCATCAGAGAATAAAAGATTCTTTATTTAACACCAATAAAGAAATTATTGCACAAGAAGCCGGTGCTAAACTAAATCTTAATGAAAATAACGTTTTAATAGAAGAACTAACTGAAGAAAACATTCAGCAGCAAAAATCACTAAAACTAGGACGTCTAACCACTATATTGAGCATCGCCTTAATCACAATATTATCGTTATTAACGCTTTCGTTATATAAAAATAATAACCTTAGGGCCCGAGCAAACGAATTATTACAAAATAAGAATACAGAATTAATTCTTGCCAAAGAAAATGCAGAAAGAGCGAGTGCTGCCAAAGTGCAATTTCTTTCTACAATAACTCATGAACTAAGAACACCTTTATATGCTGTAACTGGTTTAACTCACTTATTACTGGAAGAAAGCCCAACACCAAACCAAAAAGAACACCTCAATTCTCTTAAATTTTCTGGAGAATATCTTCTATCGCTGATCAACAATATCTTAGACCTCAATAAACTTGAAGCCAATAAAGTAGAAATAGAAAACACATCATTCAATCTTAAGAAAAGAATTAATGATGTATTAATCGCACTAGGCAAATCTGCAAAAGACAGAAAAAATAAGCTTCATTATGAATTTGATGATTCAATCCCTTTGAAACTAAAAGGAGACCCATTAAAAGTATCACAAATTCTAATTAATCTAATTGGTAATTCTATAAAATTCACTCAGAACGGAGATATCTGGATACGAGTAAAACACATACGACAAACTGACAATATAGTGTTCCTTAATTTTGAAATAGAGGATAATGGAGTAGGAATTTCTGAAAAGAAACAGCTTAGTATATTCGAAAACTTTACCCAAGGGTCTGTTCAAATAAATAGAAAATTCGGAGGCACTGGTTTAGGGTTATCCATTGTAAAAAACCTTTTATCATTAATGGATAGTGAAATTAAGTTAAAAAGTGAATTGGGTAAAGGATCCATGTTTGTGTTTGACTTAAAATTTGAAATCTTCGAAGACAAAAGCAAAGACTATATCGAAGAAGCTAAGAAGATTGATTATAGTGCAATGATCGAAAAGCATATACTGATCGTCGAGGACAATAAAATCAATCAATTAATCACCAGAAAAATACTTGAAAAAAATAAAATAATATGCGACGTGGCCGATAATGGAGATATCGCCGTAAATAAAGCTAAGGAAAGCTCTTTTGATTTGATTCTAATGGATATCCATATGCCCGGTATAAGTGGAATCGAAGCCACAAAACAAATAAGAGAATTCGATAAAGAAATACCTATCATTGCACTTACTGCAGTTACTCTTGACGACAATTTAGATGAGTTTTATGATAGTGGATTTAATGATATTATTCCTAAACCTTATAAGACCGAAGAGTTTTTTACCAAACTTCATAAGGCACTTACTAAAAAACAAACCACTACTTAATCCTAAAATACCTGATATTACATCAACATGAGCTACCAGCTATAGTGTTTTTAATTAAGTATACCCTACCTACAAAATGAAGCTTAGTTGAAGTTTCATTTTTTAATAAACCTACACACCATATTATCAAAGGAATCAACATCTCCTAAAAACTTCATTTCTATGGGTTGATACCATAAATTTTTCCCAGAAAGATCAGCTGCTAATCTTACATAATCTTTTTCTGTGGTCACGATAATCTCATGGCCTCCTAACTCTTTTAACTCTTTATTTGTAAAATTATGATGATCCGGAAAACCAATATGATTATATGTTAAACCCAACGATGTATAATATTCTAACAATGGAGTTGGGTTAGCAATCCCGGTAACCAATGTAAAAGGTGTATCTCGCAACCAATCAATTGATTTTGTTTCAGAAACCCCTATAATCTGATCTCCATAATCAATAGTAGCAAAAAACAAAGATTGTTCTGATTTGATATCAAGCTTTTCTGCAATCTCTTCCATTTTAACAGAAGATATATCCTTAGGACATTTAGTCACCACAATAACATCAGCACGATCTGCACCTTTTCTTGGCTCTCTTAGGTTTCCTGTCGGTAATACAATATCGTTACTATAAAGATCATAATAAGCGGTAAGTAAAATATAAAAACCTGCCTTTACCTTTCGATGTTGATACGCATCATCCAAAACAATTACTTCTGGCTTTGACGGTATTGATCTTAAATTAGCAATACCATTTCTTCTATCTCCATCAACTCCAACAATAACATCATTAAATTTGGTTTTAAACTGCAAAGGCTCGTCTCCTACTTCTTTAACCGTCGATGATAATGATACTAATTGAAATCCTTCGGTTTCTCTTTTATACCCTCTACTAAGTGTTGCCAATCGAACTTTATCTTTTAACAACTTTATCAAATACTCAACCATTGGGGACTTGCCGGTTCCGCCTACACTAAGATTACCAACAGCGATAACAGGAAAATCATACGACTTCGATTTTTTAATTCCCAAGTCATACATTTTATTTCGCAACCATGTCACGATATAATAGATAGGAACTATAGGAAAAAGTATCTTTCGTAACACATTGATCATGTACTTCAAATTTTAATGAGTATTTTTCGCTAACAAAAGTATAAAACGAAATTTTGATTATTGACAAAAGTTTTTTTACATTCAATCTATATTCAAAAAACACATCAAAATGCAAATTAAAGAGGTAATACAACACCTTGAAACTTTGGCTCCAATTACATATGCAGAAGATTTTGACAATGTTGGGCTTTTAGTAGGAAATCAGAACACTAAAGTAACCGGAATTCTAGTCACTTTAGACACCTTAGAAGGCGTAGTAGACGAAGCCATAAAAAATGATTGCAACCTAATTGTTAGTTTTCATCCTATAGTATTTAAAGGAATCAAAAAGTTCAACGGTAATACATATGTAGAACGCGTTGTTATGAAAGCTATCAAACATGATATTGCCATTTTTGCTATTCATACCGCGTTAGACAATGCATTCAATGGCGTTAACGACATGATATGTGAGCAACTCGGATTAGTTAACCGTAAAATTCTTATTCCGCAAAGCGGAAACATAAAAAAACTAGTCACCTTTGTCCCCAAGACAGAGGCCGAAAATTTACGAGCTAAGCTTTTTGAAGCCGGAGCAGGTATCATTGGGAATTACGATAACTGCAGCTTCTCTGTAGAAGGAACAGGGACTTTTAAAGCTTCAGAAAACACGAATCCATCAATTGGAGAGATCGGAAAAATACATCATGAAAAAGAGATCCAAATCCAGGTCACCTATCCAAAACACAATGAAGGTAAAATACTAAAAGCTCTTTTTGAAAATCATTCCTATGAAGAAATAGCTTACGAAATCACTACTCTCGAAAATAAAAATCAACATATAGGCATGGGAATGGTAGGCGAATTACCCCAAGCGGTAGAAGAATTAAAATTCCTGACGCACATTAAAGAAGTGTTTAAAACGGGTTGTGTAAGACATTCTTCCCTATTGGGCAAACCTATTAAAAAAGTAGCGGTCTTAGGTGGTAGTGGTAGTTTTGCAATCAAAAACGCACAACAAGCCGGGGCAGATATTTTTATCACTGCAGATTTAAAATATCACCAGTTTTATGAGGCCGAAGGAAAGTTAATATTAGCCGATATTGGTCATTATGAAAGTGAACAGTACACAAAAAACCTAATTGTTAGTTATCTTAGAAAAAAAATCAGTAATTTTGCAATCATTTTATCGGATAAAAACACCAATCCTATACAATATATTTAAAATATGGCAAAGAAAGAAGTTACTGTTGAGCAAAAATTAAGAGCATTATATGACCTGCAATTAATTGACTCTAGAGTTGATGAGATCAGAAACGTACGTGGAGAACTACCTTTAGAAGTTGAAGATCTTGAAGATGAGGTAACCGGATTAAACAAAAGATTAGAAAAGCTAAATGCTGATCTAGAAAGTATTGATGACGGCATTAAGAGCAAGAAAAACCTAATAGAAGAGGCTAAGGTACTCATCAAAAAGTACGGAGAGCAACAAAAAAATGTACGTAACAATCGTGAGTACAATTCTTTAAGCAAGGAAATTGAATTTCAGGAATTAGAAATTCAATTGGCAGAAAAGCACATTAAAGAACATAAAGTTCAAATTATCCAGAAAAATGAAATCATTGGCCAGACTAAAGAAAAGTTAGGCGAGCGCAATGAACATCTTTCTCATAAAAAAGGAGAGCTTGATGCTATCTTAGCAGAAACCGAAAAAGAAGAGCAAGCTCTAATAGCTAAGTCCGACGATTATAAAAAACAAATTGAAGAAAGACTGGTTGCGGCGTATAAAAGAATCAGAAATAATGTAAAAAATGGATTAGCTGTTGTACCTATCGAACGTGGAGCTTCAGGCGGATCTTTCTTTACTATTCCGCCACAAGTACAAATGGAAATTGCTTCTCGTAAAAAAATAATTACCGATGAGCATAGTGGTAGAATCTTGGTAGATCAAGAACTTGCTAAAGAACAAAAAGAGAAAATGAACACTCTTTTTTCTAAACTATAATAAAAACATAGCTGTTAAAATATATACTATAGCCTCAGTTTTATACTGAGGCTTTTTTGATTGTAAAAACCAATAACAAATGAACCAACTTCTCATCATAGGTTTCGTTTGGCCAGAACCTAACTCATCAGCTGCTGGAAGTAGAATGATGCAACTTATCCAGCTTTTTTTATCGCAAAACTGGAAGATTACATTTGCCAGTCCGGCCGCAGAGACAGAGCACATGGCCAATCTCAAAGATCACAACATCACAACAGCCACTATAGAAATTAACCATCCCAGCTTTGATGATTTTCTAAAACAATTACAACCAAATATCGTAATATACGACAGGTTTATGATAGAAGAACAGTTTGGTTGGAGAGTAGCAAAACATTGCCCAGATGCGCTAAGAATACTAAACACCGAAGATTTACATAGTTTACGAAAAACAAGACAAGAAGTATTCAAGAATAAAAAAACATTTGAAATCAACGATGTATTCGCACAAGATATTACCAAACGCGAAATCGCCAGCATCTACAGAAGTGATATTTCTTTAATTATTTCGGATTATGAAATGAAATTATTGACAGAAACGTTTAAAATAAAGGAAAGCTTATTATTCTATCTGCCTTTTCTATTACATCCAATTACCTCTGAAACAAAAAAAGATTGGCCAAATTACGAGGACAGAAAGCATTTTATCACTATCGGGAACTTTCGTCATGAACCCAATTGGAATAGCGTAATATACCTCAAAGAAACTATCTGGCCATTAATTAAAAAAGAGCTTCCAGAGTCAGAATTACATATTTATGGATCCTACCCTTCTGCAAAAGTCACCCAACTTAACAACCCAAAAGAAGGTTTTTATATTAAAGGTCGAGCAACTAACGCACAAGAAGTAGTTAAACAAGCTCGAGTATGCTTAGCTCCTTTAAGATTTGGTGCAGGAATCAAAGGAAAACTTGCAGAAGCAATGCTTTGTGGCACACCAAGTGTCACAACCACAATCGGCACCGAAGGAATGCTCGACGAGGAATCGGATTGGAGTGGTTTTGTTGCAGATGATCCTCTACACTTTGCTAAAGCGGCCGTGCGACTTTACTCTAACAAAAACATCTGGCAGCAATCACAGCAAAACGGAATCGAAATTATAAATACCCGCTTTCAAAAAGAAAAATTTTCGAACCGTTTAATACGCCAAATTGAAACAGTACAAAACAACATAGAAGAGCATCGTACTAACAATTTTATCGGCACTATGTTGCAATATCACACTATGAGAAGTACAGAATTCATGTCTCGCTGGATAGAAGAGAAAAATAGATAATTACAACACTTAAGATCTGCGTCTATAGCGTAAAAAATATAATAACAAAAAAAGCCCTTCCATAATAATGGAAAAGCTTATATTATCGTAAAACGTATACTACTATAACGCAGCTACGTGCTTAGCTAATTGAGACTTAAGGTTAGCTGCTTTATTCTTATGAATAACGTTATTCTTAGCTAACTTATCAAGCATAGAAACTACAGTAGGAAACAAAGTTTCTGCTTCTTTTTTATCAGCTTCACGTAATTTCTTAATAGCATTACGTGTAGTTTTATGCTGATACCTGTTTCTAAGACGCTTAGTCTCACTGTTTCTAATTCTCTTTAATGCTGACTTATGATTTGCCATCTCTCTTCTGTTAAATTTCTTACTATAAATTTGTAGCCCGTAGGGGAATCGAACCCCTCTTACCAGGATGAAAACCTGGCGTCCTAGCCGATAGACGAACGGGCC
>CANNFM010000021.1 GCA_947503835.1 uncultured Aquimarina sp. | reverse complement strand
GATATGTCAGATATTACTGCAGGTTTCGTTTCATATGGATCAATTTCAATTTTAGTCATTTCTAATTATGTACAACGTTTAGCTATGCGTAGTGCGGGAACAAAAAATCATTGGTTTTCGAACTAGCACTAAGCCAAAGTTTATGTTTTGTTTTTATCTTTTCTAAAATACTAAATTTAAATCTTTGGCGACCAACCAAATTGGCAACAGCCTTTCGATCAAACCCAAACCCCGCATTATCGCATAGGTGTTGTTACCCAACGTTTTTTTTCGTCCGAATTCGAAGTCCATCTTCGTTAACAAGCTAAAAAATTCATCAACATAACAGTTCCGTTTGAGTAAGTAGTCCATTTGCCTATGACTTTTATTCACTTATCTATTCTTTAAATAATTCCTTTACCAAGTTATTATAACATTCCATTGAGGTAGCTTGGGTGCAACGTATTCCGATAAGCTCAATACCGTGTTTATCTCTTAGTCTTTCTTCAAGTTCCAAATCGGAATTATATTCATCTTGAAAATATTTGAGTTCTCCATTTATTACATCTTGCTCAAATCGCTTATTAATTTTTTCACAAGAATTATATTCAAAATATTTCCAATATTCTGATATTCCATTATCACATTGGATTCTATCGTAATTATTTTTTGCTAAACGTAGGTTGAAAAACATTGAGATGCAAAAAAAGATGATTGCTATAGCTGCTACAATAGTTATAGCTTTTTTCAATTTTACTATTATTAAATAGCCGACGAAACTTACAATTCCTAGAAATAAAAAGAATTTCGCATAATCTAAATCACGAATTATGGTTGGAATTTCGTCCTTATATTTAATATTGATTATGAGAAGAAGAACATCAACTAGAAAAAGGATTAATGCAATATGTTTTATTTTAATCTTCATTCGTCAAATGTTGGGTAACGTTAAATATAACAAACGTTGCTGACCTAAAGGGCAGCTATGTTTTGTTATATAGTGTTATGCTCTTTATTTTTTTAAAGATTTCATTTATATCAGTCAATATGAGGGAACGTGAAATTTCCATTTCATTCAAGTGTCTATTTAATAACTCATTTTCTTTATTTTGTACCAACCAATAAACAACTTTCATTCTATCAATTAACTTCTTAAAACATTCATGAAATGTAGATCCCATTCCATCTAAATTCCTAATATCTAGTATTAGAAACTCGTTCGAATTTAATGTTTGAAAAAAATCGATTAATCCCTCTTTTTCATGAATGCTTAAACTTCCAAATAATCTTATAGTTAAAGGATTTTCATTTGTGATTTTCCATTGTTTACCGATTCCAAAATAACCTTGAATTAATTCAATATGATTTAGTACAGGTCCATTTTTAAATGAATTATTAAGAATAGAAAAAAGGTTGTTAATTATTTCAAATTCTCTAGTTTTAGTATCAGGTGAGTGAAATTCAATTATTTTTGATTCCAAATCCGATTTATTTAGGCTACATTCAATTCCTATTCCGTCAAGAATTATTCTCTCATCAATTTGAGGTTTTTCAGAGATTTGAGTAATTAATTCTTCTATTTGGAGTTTTTCCGAAATATTACTATCTAGGATTTTATTTTTCTCCAGGTAACGTTCTTTTTCAGCCTCTTCATTAAAAGACTTTATTTTTTTTAATTCGAGATATTCCGCTGTTGTTAATTTGTCTTTTTTATCAAGTCCATTCAAATCTTTGAGTCTAGGATGAATTTCATATTCAATATCATTTCCATTCAATACAATTGAAGAAAATTTATGAAATGATGGTTTTAGCTTGATTTTTATCATTGAGTCTATTCAATTTTTGAGCTATTGAGCATAACGCTAAATATATGAATCGGAGCAAGGCAAAAAAACCTTAACCGATTGATCTATCTGCGCTTTTTTATTTATTGTTAATTTATAAAAATCAGCGCCATCACAAAAAGGAAATGACCTTTCGATTTAGCAATAAATTGCTCTGATTTCATATATAATGTTGTGCTTAGTGTTTTCTACTCCAAATTCAGTTTTTTAATATCAAAGTAACACCTTTCACAAACTAATTTAATTTGGGCGAATTCCATAGATTCGTCATTCCAACCGTCAGTTTTTAGTCTTTCTTTTTCGCATTCAGAACACCAAGCTTGAAAATCATCATCATCTGCCAATTCCATTCCACGATAGGTGTCAAATGCTTCTTCAAATCCAGTTTTAAATTCAGTATTCAAGTGCTGACAAATAAATGCTTTTCTTAATTTTCCATGAACTTCACATTCAATTAGTTCATTTTCTAGTTTCTCAACTTCTTCTTTTGTTATTTGTTCGATTAAGAGAAAGTACTTTTCTAAATGGTCAGAAATAACTCGATAAGTTCCAATCCCACCAATGATTTCGAATGCGATAGATGTCAATTCCCAACCTGTGTATTTATCTCCGTCAAAGTGCGAGCTCGTCAGGTTTTCATAATTCTTTTTCCCTCCGAATTCCTTAATCTTTAAAGTCCGGAATTTTCTTGGTTCAACAGAATCCTCATTTGCCCAAGCCCATATCCAAGTATTTGTATTTTGCGAAAATGTTCCAACTGGAATATATTTGAAATAAATTTCCTTGTCGTCAGAATACAGTCTTAATGTTTCACTTGATTGATTGTAAAACCAATTGTCATAATTATCAATGTCATATTCTTCTCTGAAGCTATTTTGAAAATCAGTCAATTTTTGACAAATTTTGTCTGCGTATTTTTCGTATTTCAGGGGTCTAAATATCAATTCTGTTTGGTTTTTTCTGCATTAAGCACAACAATTGTATAATAGCAATTGCTATTATTTTATTTATGTCGGTTACAAATCTAATGGATTTTTGATCGACTTAAAAGAATTTGTTGCCACTTGGGTGTATATCTCAGTAGTTTTAGTACTACTATGGCCTAATAAAACTTGTATGTACCTTAGGTCGGTTCCGTTTTCTAATAGGTGGGTGGCAAAACTATGTCTTAAAGTATGAGGTGTAACTTTTTTAGGAATACCAGATTTTCTCGCCGCTCGAGTTACTATTTCCTTTACACTAGAACCACTGTATTGACCGCCTTTTGGTCCTTCAAAGACATACTCTTTTGGTTTCCATTGTTTATAATATATCCTAAGATCATTAAGCAGTATTTTTGAAAGAAGTGTATACCTATCTTTATTCCCCTTGGCAAGATTAATCTTGATCAGCATTCGCTTACTATCTATATTTTCAAGTTTTAGGTTTAACAATTCGCTTCTTCTTAATCCGGCAGAATACAGTAGACTTATAATACATTTATGTTTTAGATTATTAGTTCGATCAATCATCAAAAGAATTTCTTCTTTAGACAACACTTCAGGTAGTTTTTGCTGTTTTCTCGGACGCTCTATAGCATAAAAACGATTTGGCATACCTAATACAATCTCATAATAAAACTTTATACTGTTTACGGATTGGTTGATATAAGAGTTTGATTTTCCTTGATGTACCAATTTTTGTAGATATTCTCTAATAACATTTTCGTTTAATTCTAATAGATTATAATTTTTGTAAGTATTTATAAAAGCTTCAAAACAGGATACGTAACTCTTAACCGTATTATTTGAGTATTTTTTTAATTCTAATTTTTGAAGATAGGACTCCGGACAAACTTTATATTCTGGTTTGAGAGCCCTTTTGTGAAACCAATTAACGTTAAGTGTCTCGTTGTTAGAGTTAATAGCTCGATTCTTAAAGAAATAATTACAATTTAACCAGGCAACCCCTTTGAATTTTTGAAAAATCAAATCTTGATTCTCTTTAGTATTAAGAATATAAACCATATCAAATTGTCTACTCCATTTAGGATCGGGAAGTTCCTTGATTAGAGCTTGTATTACCTTATCTGGATAGAATTGTAGGCCTATCATCTTCTGATTATTAATCAATAGGTGTTTTAATGTTATATGTTTAGAACCTTGCATTATGCTAAAATGAACATAATTGAATACTTAATAGCGTATTATATGATTAGTATTCGTATATTATACTTTTAAATGATAGTGTATGAATATTTGTCCTGTTTGTCAAATTGAAATTAAAGGAAGATCTGACAAAAAATATTGTTCGGTGTATTGTAAATCGGCACAGCAATATCAAAGACGAAAAGTTGAAGAAAAGCAGTATTATATAATTGATAAGCAGCTTAAGACCAACCGAAAAATCCTGAAAGCCTATAATAAATCAGGATTGTCTACAGTTCGGAAAGAAAAACTTATAGGCGAAGGTTTTGACCCAAAGTATTTTACACATTATTGGAAAAACAATAAAGGGCAAGTCTATCTCTTTTGTTACGAATATGGGTTTTTAAAATTACAGGATAGTCAAAAAGAAAAGTACCTTTTAGTACAATGGCAAGAGTATATGGATACCTGATTTATTCTAAATAAAAAGTTTCCCTTTTTTGTGTGCTAATTGCGTTAGGGTAGTAGTCCTTCGGTAAACTCAGGATAAGCTCAATCTTTTTTTATTCGGTACCCTGAGGTTCTCGAAGGATACTGTATAAAAAAGATATAACGAATAAACCGCTCGAACGCCATAATCATTGATAATTAACGAGTATCCGCGTAAGTTAGTGTACACAATTATAAAATTAATCTGTTGTGCATTTTGATGTTTTTAAACAAAAATCCGTCAATTCGAGTGCTTCGACTGGCTCAGCAGAGCTATCGAGAATAGGGTTTTAGTTTAAAAAAGCCGTTCTCGATACATTTTGTCTCCATTTTATTATGACAAAACACTCGAACTGACGCTTTTTTTAATTGGCAATTACAAAATGCATGACAGGTAAAATTATCATTTTCCACTAACCACTAACCACTAACCACTAACCACTAACCACTAACCACTAACTAATATAATTCCAGATATTTTTGTGCTTTGCCATTTGTTGATAGGTGTATAGCAGTACTTTGTTTTTTTCTTCCGCTAGCGATGGATCTTCATTAAGGATTTTTATAGCATAATATCTTGCCGTTTTTAAGATGTCATTATCTCTTACGATATCGGCAATTTTTAGATTTAAAACTCCGCTTTGTTGTGTACCCATAATATCACCAGGACCACGAAGTTTTAGGTCTACTTCGGCAATGTCAAATCCATCATTGGTACGTACCATAGTTTCTAAACGGGTTTTGCTATCTGCAGAGAGTTTAAAACTAGTCATTAAGATGCAATAGCTTTGTTCTGCACCACGACCAACACGACCTCTTAATTGATGCAGTTGCGAAAGCCCAAAACGTTCTGCACTCTCTATAATCATTACACTGGCATTGGGAACATTTACACCAACCTCGATCACGGTGGTAGCCACCATGATATGGGTTTCTCCTTTTACAAACCGTTCCATCTCATAGTCTTTGTCTGCAGGTTTCATTTTACCATGTACTATGGATATTTGATACTCTGGAGTAGGGAAGGAGCGAGCAATACTTTCATACCCATCCATAAGATCCTTATAATCCATAGCTTCAGATTCTTGTATCAATGGATAAACGATATAGATTTGCCTTCCTTTTTGAATTTCATCGGCAATAAACTTAAACACCTTTAGTCGGTTACTATCATATCGATGTACCGTTTTTATGGCTTTTCGTCCTGGTGGCAGCTCATCTATAATCGAAATGTCAAGATCGCCATACAAACTCATGGCCAGTGTTCTTGGAATAGGTGTTGCCGTCATGACCAAAATATGCGGTGGATAGGTGTTTTTGTGCCATAATTTTGCCCGTTGCGCCACACCAAATCGATGTTGCTCATCGATAATGGCTAATCCCAGATTTTTAAACTTTACCTTATCTTCAAGAATGGCATGGGTGCCAATCAAAATATGCAACGTTCCATCTTCTAGTTCTTGATGAATTTCTCGTCGCTCTTTGGTAGTAGAGCTCCCCATTAGTAATTTTACATTAACATCTAGATCTTTAGTCAACTCTGTGATACCTTGGTAGTGCTGATTGGCTAAAATAGCCGTTGGGGCCATTAAACAGGCCTGAAAACCATTATCAATAGCCAATAACATCGTCATTAGCCCAACAATCGTTTTTCCAGAACCCACATCACCCTGCAATAATCGATTCATTTGTGCGCTGCTACCAATATCATTTCTTATCTCTTTAATCACCCGCTTTTGTGCGTTGGTAAGTTCAAAAGGGAGATGGTTTTTATAGAAAGTATTGAAATGCTCTCCTACTTCAGTAAAAGGAAATCCTTTGATCTTTTGCTTTCGGATTAGTTTTTTAGTAATGAGCTGAAGTTGAATATAAAATAGCTCTTCAAATTTAAGTCGATATTGAGACTTGGCTAATAATTCCTGGCTCTTTGGGAAATGAATATTAAAAACAGCCTCACTTTTTGAAATCAATTTTAATTCCTCAAGAATTTCTTTAGATAGTGTATCATAAAAGCGCACTTTGGTTTCTACAAAAAGTTGCTGCATCATCTTCATCAGCACCCGATTGGTAATCCCCTTATTAGATAATTTTTCGGTTGAGGGATATACCGGTTGCATGGCTGTTCTTAGATTGCCTTTATGCTCATCGAGTAGCTCCATTTCGGGATGCGGCATACTAAAACCATTATAGTATTTTGTTTTTCCGAAAATCACATACGGGGTGTTCAATTTTAGGTTTTCTCTAATCCATTTTTGTCCTCTAAACCAAACCAGTTCCATTTCGCCGGTATCATCTATAAACTTGGCCACTAGTCGCTTTCCTTTTTTTTGCTCTACTGTTTTAATATTAATAATCTTACCAATAATTTGTACTTCGGAAGAGTTTCGTTGTAATTGATTGATGGTATAGTATTGCGTTTTATCGAGATATCGATTAGGAAATAGGTTAACAAGATCCTGGTACGTGTGAATTCCTAACTCAGATCGAAGTAATGAGGCACGTGAAGGGCCTACACCTTTAAGATAATCTATCGGAGTTTGTAAAATATTAGAATTCATCAGGACGAAGATAGTACTAATTCGAAAATAGTTCAACCTCGTTTATGCATCTTCAAGCTGTAATAGATTTTCTAATGCATAAAATGGGTTCAATTCAAAATTTGTCACATTAGTAGTCTAAAATCGTTATTTTGGCAGAACATTTGATTAAACCAGAACATGCGAATTAGTATATACATATTTTTAAGTTTTGTTTTCTTCGGAAGCAAGGCACAACAAGTAGATTCGGTAGACTTTTTAAAGAGTCAAGTTGATATTACCGTTAATGCCAAAACCAAAACGGTAGCCGGTACAGTGAAGTATACGTTTAAGATTCTGCAACCTTCAACATCTATTTTTATTGATGCGCAAAAGATGCAAATCAAGAGCGTAACCTTAGATGGAAAGAAAACGAATTTTGATTATAATGATAAAAGGATTGTAGTTACTTCTGATTTTAAAGCAGATGCCGACCATAGTGTTGTTATTGAATACGCTGCATCACCAAAAAAAGCCTTGTATTTTGTTAAGGATTATCAAGGTAAAGATCAAGTATGGACCCAGGGACAAGGAAAATACACCTCTAATTGGTTGCCTAGTTTTGATGATATGAATGAAAAGGTAGAGTTTGATCTTACCGTCGAGTATAGCAAAGGTTTTGAGGTCATAGCTAACGGAAAGTTACTAAAAACCGAAACCGTAAATGATTCTATCCAACGTTGGCAGTATGATATGCAACATCCCATGAGTAGTTACCTTCTTGCATTAGCCATTGGTAAGTATGAAAAAGTAGTAGAAACTTCTGCAAGTGGGATTCCGTTAGAAATGTATTACTATCCAGCCGATAAGAATAAGTTTGAATCTACGTATAAGCATAGTAAAAAGATATTCGATTTTTTAGAGAGCGAAATAGGTTTTTCTTTTCCGTGGCAAAATTATAAACAAATCCCTGTAAAAGATTTTTTATATGCAGGTATGGAAAATACAGGGGCAACGATCTTTTCTGATGCTTTTGTAGTTGATGAAACGGCTTATATTGATCGTAATTATATTAATGTTAATGCTCATGAGCTAGCACATCAATGGTTTGGAGACCTGGTTACAGAAACTGAAGGTAAGCACCATTGGTTACAAGAAGGATTTGCTACGTATTACGCACTATTGGCAGAAAAAGAGATTTTTGGAGAGGATTATTTTCTGTATAAATTATATGAAAGCGCAGAACAACTTACAGCGCTGTCAAAAACATCAAATGCTACATCATTATTGGATCCCAAAGCTAGTTCTCTTACCTTTTATCAAAGAGGTGCATGGGCAATTCATGCATTAAGAAATTTAATAGGGGATACCAGCTTTAAAATCACGACGCACAATTTTCTAGAGAACTATAAGTTCAAGAACGCGAAAACAGATGATTTTATAGCGGTAGCTTCAGCGGTGAGTGGTAAAGATTTGTCTGAGTATAAAAAAATATGGTTAGAGAATGTACAATTTCCTTCACAAGAAGCGTTAGATATTCTTACAAAATCGGAGTTCATTAAAAAGTACTTGAGTTTAGCACAAGAACGTACTCAACCTATGGCAGGTAAATGGAGTATTTTGGCTAAAGCACTTGATTTTCCAACAAATGATTACCTGGGCCAGGAAGTGATCTATCAATTAGAAGGAAAAACCTCTCCAGAAGCCATTGCATTATACGACAAAGCATTTGCCAGTAATAATATTTTTGTACGTCAGTCGATAGCCAGCACATTAAGTACTATACCTATTGATTTAAAAGAAGAATATGAATCATTATTACAAGACTCATCATATGCAACCATAGAACCTGCACTGTATCATTTATGGGCAAGTTTTCCCGAAAATCGAAAAGAATACCTTGAGGCTACCAAAGAAATAATTGGTTTTAGTGATTATAACGTAAGAGTACTTTGGTTAGTTCTGGCAGTAAGTACCCAGGATTATCAAACCGATAAGCATCAAAAGTTCTTTAACGAACTTTCTGGATATACATCTCCAAAATATCATTTTAGCGTGAGAGAAAATGCCTTTTCTTATTTAGAAAGTTTACAGGCTTTTTCCGACCAATCATTAACAGATCTTGTTGATGGAGCCACACACCATAACTGGCGTTTTAGGAACTCCTGCAGAAAAATTCTCGATAAACTATTAAAAGATGAAAAATATAAAAAGAAATACGTAGTTTTATTGGATAGTTTACCAAAGAATCAGCAAGATTTATTACAAAAAAAATTAACCCCATAATATAACATATGCGTGCATTGGTAATTTCCGGAGGAGGCAGTAAAGGAGCTTTTGCAGGAGGCGTTGCACAACATTTAATTCAAGACCTGGGAAGAAAATACGATTTGTTTTTAGGCACATCAACCGGTAGTCTCTTGGTATCACATTTGGCACTGTCTAAAATTAGTGAGATAAAAGAATTTTATACCTCTGTAAATCAATCCTCTATATTCAGAAATTGTCCTTTTATCATTAAAAAGAAAAGAGGGTATAACAGTATTAGTATTAATCATTTTAATGTTCTTGGTAATTTTCTGAAAGGAAGGAAATCCTTTGGTGATAGTAGAAACCTTAGAGACCTTGTTGAGAGTGCTATTTCTATTGAAGATTTTGAGAAGTTAAAATCACAAAACAGCGATATAATCGTAACCGTGACCAATCTTTCTACCAATGAGGTAGAGTATAAATCGATAAAGGACTGTGTGTATAAGGATTTTCTGGATTGGATTTGGATTTCCTGCAATTACCCGCCATTTATGAGTTTGGTTAGAAAGAATAATTGTGATTATGTAGACGGAGGATTAGGATCCATGGTACCTATTGAAGAAGCAATACGAAGAGGAGCTACAGAATTGGATGTTATCGTTTTGGAGACCGAAGTGAATTATCTTAACCGTATGCCTACCAAAAATCCATTTACTTTGATCACCAGTATGGTGGACTTTATGATGGATCAGATAGAACATCAAAATATTCGTATTGGCAAGTTCAAAGCACTAGAGCAAGATGTAGCCATGGATTTGTATTATACACCAACAGTATTAACTACTAATTCATTAATTTTTGATAAAGAAAAAATGACAGAATGGTGGGGTAAAGGGTATGAGTTTGCCAAACAAAAAAATAGATCTAATCCAATATAAATAAATGCGAGCATTAGTAATTTCAGGAGGAGGAAGTAAAGGAGCATATGCCGGCGGCGTAGCACAGTATCTTATGCAGGAGCAAGGTAAGAAGTACGATCTGTTTTTAGGAACATCAACAGGTAGTCTTTTGATACCACAACTGGCTTTGGGCAATATCGGTAAGATGTATGATATTTATACAAATGTCAATCAGCATACGATTTTTAATGTAAATCCATTTGTGGTGCGTAAAAAAGGAAATCGAGAGTATGTTTCGATCAATTTCTTTGCTTCATTATGGCAATTTATTAAGAAGAAAAGAACTTTTGGCGAAAGTAAAAACCTTAGAAATTCTATACGTAAGAATTTCTCTGAAGCCGAATTCAGATTGGCTCGTAGAAAATCATCAGATGTAGTCGTTACTGTCTCGAACCTTACTAAAAATAGAACAGAATATAAGTCGATTAACGATTTTTCATACGAAGACTTTTGTGATTGGATCTGGATATCATGTAATTATGTACCTTTTATGAGTTTGGTGACCAAAAATGAATGCGAGTATGCCGATGGTGGATTTGGATGTATGGTTCCTATACGTGAAGCCATACGCAGAGGGGCTACAGAAGTAGATGCTATTATTTTAGAATCTGAGAACATGGAGCATAATAAAATTTTGGGTAAAAATCCATTTTCGTTAATGGTTAACTTATTTGGCTATATGCTAGATCAGGTTGAAGGTCATGATACGGTTCTTGGTAAATTGGCAGCAATCAATAAGGATGTAGCCTTAAATTTATACTATACTCCATCAAAATTAACCGAAAACTCCTTGATTTTTAATAAAAAACTAATGGGTAATTGGTGGCGACAAGGATTTATGTATGCCGCACGAAAAGCCAAACAAGCAGAAGAGAATAAACTTAAAGATATTGATATGGCTGGGTAATTTGGATTGGACTCTTTTTTAACATCATACTAGGTATTACTTTTATTTTTTATTCAATATATTCTGTTTTGCACCAATCCGTAACTTTTCCATTTTTGTCAATTTGAATATGATAAATAGTTCCACTATCACGTTTAATCAAATTGACATTTACTATTGTTAATTTGGAATCTAATATAGAAATAGATTGATCAATATAAAGTCTTGGAAATTTTCCTTTCCCATATTTTTTTATGCTAAATTGATTTTGATCTAATTTAGATAAGTCCAAATTATTTTTGTTTGACAGGTTGTTTTTTAAATTACTCCAATATTTGTTTTTATATGTTTTATTGAATTCATTATTAAAATCATCATTACATTTAGGATACCAAAAGGGATTTTCAACAATTCCATTATTATGAGTGAAGCTGAATTTTACCATATCTAAATTTATGGATGGCTTAAGTTCAGAAAATAGGGTCAGCTTTTTGTCTATCGGATTCTTGGTCAAAATTTCGGTCTGATAAAACTCAAATGCAATTTGCTCATAAAAAGGCATCTCATTTTGGGCTATTCCATTTGTAATTCCAACGATTACGGCAAAAAGTATTTTAAGTATAGTCCTTTTCAAATTACAGTTAAGATTATAGGTATGTGCCCTTGCAAGGACTATGATACCATACTTTATGTTGTACGCAGTTCTTTATTTCCATTTTTCTATTAATTCGGTTAAACCGTTTTTAATTCCATCAAAATATTCTTCGTTTTTAAATTTTGGTATGATAATATTTTCAATCACATTTTTACAAATTTCATCAGTCAAAATCAGTTCGGTTCCAGTTCCAGTAGCAATTCCGATTTGTCTACACGGATTGCACATAACAATAGTAAGTCCATTATTCTTCTCAGCAGTTCCTACTCCCCAAATATTCCCTAAATCTGTTGCGTATTTTTGAATGTCTTTGTATGGCTTTATACTATCTATTGTTATTATTACTATTTGTCTTGTTGTTTCAATATCGTAATCGTAAAGAATCTGGGATAATTCAGTACGTTGAGATTCCGTAAAAACTTGTCCAAAATCACTTATAATCCCTATCGACTTTGGAAATATAGACGCTGTGTCCGAATGTTTTTCTTGATTGAGCTTTTGTTCGTGTTCAGCCCATGCTTTTCTTGATTCGTAAGCAGCAAGAGGAATACCAACATAATTTGGAAGAATAAAAGAAATGAAAATATATAGTATTCCTATTGATCCAATTATTATTAAGATTTTCTTCATATTAATACCTTCATATATATTTAATCAATAAAATATACCTTACTAATCTTGTTGTTTTCTATGTGATATATGGCAACAGTTTCTACTACTTTATCTTTAAAGGTGACACGCTCTTTATCTATTACGATATTGCCTTGCACAATTCTTTCTTTTAATTCACAATGTAAACCTACAGCGACTTCAAACATTTTCGAATATCTCTTCCTCATGGTTTCTTTACCTTTATAACGCAATGTATCGGGATATGTATAAACCTCAACATCCTCGGCATAGGGTTCTAAAAAAGCGTCAATATTTCTGAGATTATAGGCGTTTAATTGTCGTTGTGCTAAATCTGAAGGAGTGTCTTCGATAAGTTTAGCTGGATTAAAAATAGCACCTTTGTTGATCACACGATAAATTGTAGTGATATTTTCAATATTTTCAATTGGATTTTCGTTTAGCATAACCAAATTGGCTTTTTTACCAATACTTACGGTTCCAAACTCATTCTCTTTGTTAAGGATTTTTGCTCCATTAATAGTTGAAGCTCGAATGATTTGCCAAGTACTCATTCCGCTTTTTTGCATGGCTTTCAATTCTGCTAAATACGATGAAGCATGCAAAGTACCAATGTTTCCGGCATCTGTTCCAGTGGCAATTAAGACATCGGCATCAGATAATATTTTTAGATTTATCATTTTGATAGAATCTGATTTTCTAAAACGAGCAACATTCTTTTTCGAACTAGCACTTTTTTTGTATCTATTTACCAGAAGGGTGTCTGATACATGCTTTAAATCTAATAATGATCCCAATTGATATGGGTCGGATTTAAGTAGCTCATCATTGCTAAAATCAAGCTTTTGCCCAAAGGTTTTAACATAGCCATCTTGGACAATTAAAGTGGGGCAAATAATCGTTTTATTTCTCTTTAAAAGTTGTACAAAATCATCTTTCAAAATTTCATCCTCAATACTATGCACTAAAAAATCACATCCATTCTCTACTGCCAGTTGTGCCGTAGTTCTTTCGGTTGCATGCACAGCAACCTTCAATTTATTTTTGTGTGCCTCTTCAATGATGGCTTTAATAATAGGTAGGTTTTTTCGCGCACTAGCTTCTATTTCCATACCATCTCGAGAGGCGATATACCAAATTTTAATAAAATCCGGATGATAAGGCAATTGCTCTTGCACCATTTTAATACCATCATCCACAGTTTTTACCAAGCTAAAAGGCTTATCATCTTTTAGATCTTTATATACTGCAGGCTCGTAAGTGGTCAATAAAGGACCAGTCATATAAATGGAAGGTGAATACTCTTTGTCTTTAAATGATTTTCTTCGTTTTAAAAAATTAACAGAGGATCCCACATCAATCACATTTGTGATACCATTTTGCAAATATCTACGTAATACGTTATCCATATTTTGATGAGATAAATTGATCTCCTTATGATACGGCATTTCATTACGTAGATCAATAGCATCAGGACGAGCATATAATCCACCATTTTGAAAAAAGTGTATATGGGCATCAGTTAATCCAGGTACTACATATTTTCCATTACCATTGATTACATTTGCATTATCAGGAATTATAGTTTTTTTGTCATGTTGTATTGCTATGATTAAACCATTTTTGATGCCGATAGTTTGATGAGGAATTAAACGTTGTTCTTCTACATCTACTATGGTCACATTAGTGATATAAGTTTGAGAAAAAAGAGAGAAAGAAAAGCTGATTAATGATATAAATGTGAGAAAGAGCCTAGTTTTCATTTTTATTTTTTCCTTTTAAGATTAGTTTGTCACACCAGTACCAGACGGCATCTTCACCACCAAGTTCATACGGAGCAAATTTGTCGAACTCCATCCCAACTTTTTCCATCACTTTGATCGATGCTTTATTTTCTTTCATTGCAATTGCAATTATCCTCCTTAATTTGAGAGAATCAAACCCATAAGCCAAAATTGCACGAGATGCCTCTGTTGCTATACCTAAACCCCAGTATTCGGGCAAGAATCTATAGCCAAGATCAATTTCATCAAATTCTGGTAAATACGCCAAACCTGCCCAGCCTACAAATTGGTTCCCTTTTTTTAGAATAGTAACCCATCTACCAAATCCACGATTTTTGTCTCTGGATTGGAATTCTTTTATCTTATTCTGAATCTCTTCCAGGGAAGTAATAACGTTTTCTCCGGTGTATTTCTGAACTTGATGATTTGAATGTAGTCGGAGCATATCCTGAGCATCATCAATGACCATTTCTCTCAAAATCAATCTTTCCGTTTCAATTATCATTTTCATTTTAATAGCTTATAACGTTTAATATATGTGTCGTAGCAGAGTAAAATGTTACCTTACTATCGACTTATTTGCGCATTTGCTGCTAACTTTTCCTTTTTGCAAGTATTGCGCCATGAAAAATATACAGTAACCATTCGATTCATCACTTATATCTCGTTGTACGCAGTTTTTATTCTTTAATTATAGTTTATTACAATTCCGTCATTTAGTTCAGATGCTCTTTTGAATCCGGACTTATACAACTTCAGATGGTAATTATCTATGTATTCCCAGTGAACATCATATTTGGCATGATAGACGTGATTTTCAATCAACTTATCTTGGTTATAAACTCTTTGCAAGTCTTCAATTTCAATCAATTCCAACATTTTGTTTATTACCTTAACATCATTGGACTTTATAAACCGGTCATCAAGTTTATTCAAAATTTTATTAGGTGAATTATCACATTCTTGAATTAAAAATCGAGTCACAGCCCAACCTTTATCCATTGAAAATACGGTGTCATTTTCTTTATGATATTTTCCATACCTACTTGCGTAATTTTCGTCAAGAAATTCCTCCGCAATGCCAGGATTGAGTTTTTTTAATTCTTCAATTTCAGAGTCAGATATTCTGTATAATTCACAAACTATTCCCAAATTCAGTTGGTATTTATAGGGTTTTTCTTGAATTGCTTACAACGTTTAATGTATGGTGCGTTTGCATCCCGCAGGGTGCATATGCACTATACATAGTGTTATCTGTTTTTTACTTTTTTAATATCCATAATAATACTAAAATTATCAAACAAATGGGCAAAATAATTTTCATCATCCAATTCCGATAATCATCTTCATCTTTCCAAAATTTCTTTTCAGATTCTTGATATTCATCCTTCATTTTGGTTTTAAGAGTGCTATCCAATCTTTTTTTCAATTCAAGAATCAGTTTTTCCGATTCTTTTATTGCAAAAGTTGTAATATGATAATTTTTACCATCAGAAAATAGCCTTATTTCTTTTCCTTTTCTAAACGAATAATCACTGCCACTACTTTTAGTTGTTATGAATTTCATACCAGCATCCGAAATTGATTTCCACTCAATATTTTTCTTTTGTCCTATCAATGGATAATTTAGGATTAAATAATCCTTAGTAATAGTTACTGAACATAGAATTAGAGTATTCGATGCGATTAAACCTCCAAGAAAGATGAATCCTAATGGAAAAACAATAACCCAATTAATTCTGGGTTCTTGAGTATATAATAAAAGTTTAATTCCGATTCCAATCAAAAAAAAGCTTCCCACTATCATCAAAACCAAGTTAAAGGTTGATAATTGACTTTTGTAAATAATCTTGGAACTTTGATCAGGCATTAGTCATTTTAGGGTTTTGTTGTTCAATAGGGTAATTACAGATAACAATTGTATAATAGCAATTGCTATTATACAATTGTTGTTTATATACTAAAACAAATCAGAAATCTCCTCTTTAATAAAAGCTAATGCAACATCACTGGGAGCTCCTTTTTCTATAATCTCGGTAAGAATTACTTCTCTCATTTTATCAGCAGAATCTACATCTTCTTTTAGGGCTGATTTTCTAATCAAGCCTTTGGTAGCATTTTTTGCGGCAATTACCGTGTTCCAACATTCGTCGGATACATAAATTTGTTGTGTAAGGTTATGTTCAAATTCCTGATCTATGGTATGTGTTAGAAGAGATTCATAACTTTTTGCTTCTTCTGCAATAGGGGCCACTCTGGTTAATAATTTACCTGGCGAAATACGTTCTAAAAAAAGGGCAATACGCTCATAAGCCTGAAGTCGCAAGGGAAATGATTGTTTTTGATTTTCTCTATGCAAAAGAAATCGGCGGCGTCTTTCTTCATTAGTAGTATGAAGTTTAAAAAAATAAAAAGCAAGCAATGTTATTAATGTTGCTGGGATTAGAGAGATGACTAAAGGAATAATTTCGAAATCCATTCGTTAATGTAAGGTGTTTTATGAGTGTTCTACTTCAACTTCTTTTTTGTAATTACCGCCAAGATACGTACAATCTTTTAAATCTTGGGCACAAGCATATTCAACAGGTGTTTTGGTATATTTAAATGACTCTTCTAGGGTCTTGGTTAATTCTCCATCATCAACATTAAGATCAACATCGTGCATGGTAAATTGACAAGGATGCTCATATCCGGCAGCATGAGTTATTTCTATAAATTCTTTTCTGAATGTTTTAAAATATTGAGACAAGCGATCTGATTTAAGAGGAATATTAATCCCTTTTTGTAGCCATTTACTTTGTGTAGCCACTCCGCTAGGACATCGATTAGTATGACATATCTGAGCCTGGATGCAACCGATACTCATCATCGCCTCACGAGCTACGTTAATACAGTCTACACCCATTGCAAAAGCCATTACAGCCTTAGCGGGAAACCCAAGCTTACCGCTACCTATAAAAACAACACGTTCGGTTAACTTGTGTTTTTGGAAAATTTTATAAATAGCTGTAAAGCCATATATCCAAGGTAGTGATACGTGATCTGCAAAACTAGGCGGGGCTGCACCTGTACCACCTTCGCCACCATCAATGGTAATAAAATCGGGGCCTCGATTACTTTTGGCCATAAGCTCAGCAAGAAGCTCCCATTGTTCGGTTTTACCAATTGCAGCTTTAATTCCTACTGGTAATCCCGTTTCTTCGGCGATATTTTCTATGAATTGTAATAGTTCTGGAACGCTCGTAAAAGCAGTATGCGATGAAGGAGATAATACATCTTTGCCTACTTCAACTCCTCTTATTTTAGCAATTTCTGGAGTAATCTTTGCTCCGGGTAGAACACCTCCTTTCCCAGGTTTTGCGCCCTGCGAAAGTTTAATTTCTATGGCTTTTATAAAAGGGTTTTGGGTGACTAATTCTTTCATTTTTTGCATAGAAAATTCCCCATTTTCGTCACGAACTCCGAAGTAGCCGGTTCCAAAATGAAATATGACATCTCCGCCATTACTATGATAGGAGGAAAGGCCTCCTTCTCCGGTATTATGGTATGCGTTAGACTTTTCGACTCCAATGTTTAAAGAGGCTACAGCTCTGGCAGAAAGTGAACCAAAACTCATAGCCGAAATGTTAATAACAGAACCAGGACGATACGGTTTTCTACGCTGATTATATTGCCCCATTATTTTTGCACAAGGAAGAAAAGTTTTATCTTCTTTATTGGGATGATTTTTATCCATTTTAAACGGAATCATGCAATTTTTTACAAAAATGTGTTGATGTAGGTAGATATCTCGATCTGTACCGAAACCTTCATAATTATTTTCGTTTTTAGAGGAAGCATATACCCAACCTCTTTCTATTCTGTTAAATGGAAGTTCTTCCCGATTGTTTGCCACAAAATATTGCCTCATCTCTGGGCCAATACTTTCTAGCATATACCTAAGATGACCAATAATTGGAAAGTTATGTTTTAGAGTATGTTTCTTATTAAAAAAGACATCTCGAATAGCAATTAGTGCCAGTACTATAATAACCCATACCCACCATGATATTGAACTCAAAAAATTAAGCGTACTTTCCATTTGATTGGCAATCTATTTATTGTGCATTTAAATAATCAATAGTTAACTGTGACATTACTTTTACACCAAGTAGCAGCCCACTCTCATCAATATAAAAGTCTGGAGTATGATGAGCAGCAGCTTTTTCGGTTCCTGGAGTTTTTCCACCTAAAAAGAAATAAAATCCGGGCACAACCTCTTGAAAATATGAAAAATCCTCACCACCTGTAGTCGCTTTAGATAAGATTACATTCTCTTTACCTGCGATCCCTTGAATAGTGGGTAACATCTTTTTTACCAGGCTCGGATCATTATAGGTGATCGATGTATTATTTTGAAACTCTATTGTGGCGTCTCCTCCATAAGCTTTAGCAATAGAAGGAACCATTTCATTCATTCTTCTAATGATAAGTTCTCTCATTTTTGGATCTAATGTTCTCACCGTTCCAATCAATTCTGCACTTTCGGGTATAATATTAAATCGTACTCCACTAGTTATTTTACCTACTGTGATGACCGCAGCTTCATTTACCAACGGCGATTCTCTACTAATAATGGTTTGTAAACCATCAATTATTTTTGCCGAAATTAAGATTGGATCAACACCTGTCCATGGGGCAGAGCCGTGAGTTTGCTTTCCTTTTACATTGATAACAAATCGCTCTACAGCAGCCATAGTACCTCCTGGTTTATAACGAATTTTTCCTACCTCGGTACCCGAGTTGATATGTAAGCCAAAAATGGCGTCTACATCTGGGTTTTTTAAAACTCCTTCTTTAATCATTAATTTTGCTCCTCCTTCTTCTCCCGGTGGTGGACCTTCTTCTGCTGGTTGAAAAATAAACTTTACGGTACCGTTTATCTTATCCTTATGTTTAGACAGCACCTCTGCAGCTCCCATTAATATGGCAATATGGGTATCATGACCACAGGCATGGCTTACGCCAACTTCGGTATCTAGAAACGTAGTTTTTACTTTTGATTTAAACGGGACATCTGCTCGCTCTGTAACAGGTAGTGCATCAATATCTGCTCTTAACGCTACCGTTTTTCCTTTACCACCTCCTTTTAAAATGGCTACAACTCCTGTTTTAGCAACATTTTCTGTCACTTCGAGTCCCAAATCTTTTAAGTGTTTTGCAATTTTTTTAGCCGTTTCGAATTCCTGATTAGAGAGCTCGGGGTTTTGATGAAAATCTCTTCTCCATTCGATAACTTTAGATTCTAATGCTTTAGACATTTTATCGATGTCTGGATCGATTTGTTGAGCTTGCATAGAGCTAAAAGCGGCTAAAATGACGAATAATAGTGTTTGTGTGTACGTGTTCATTAGTTTAAAAATTGATAAGTCTGTAGTTTTCATTTTGTAATTGCACTAAGGCTGTCATAGCAGATAGAGCAAACTTTATTTCTGGAAGTGCGTCTTCTTTTGTAATATTTCGATACGCGGCAGTTTGACCGCATAAAATAATGTGCACCCCTTTTTCTGAAAGTGCCGTTATGAGTTTGGTATTGGGGTTAGCAATACCATATTTTGCTTTATACTCTACATCATTCAAAATGTCATATGCTGCTGCACCATGAATTACCATAGCTACTTTTAGCTTCTCTAAAGAAACTCCCGCACTTTTATGCATATTAAGAAACCTGGCTGCAGTGTTTATAAGAGGATTTACTTTTGAGCTATCGGCAAAAGTTCTTCCGATATCAAAAACAGCTTTTAACTCATGTTTTGTATCAGTTTTATAATCTGGATTGACTACTTCATATGTTTTACCATACTCTGAGATTACTTTTCCTTCTTTTTGAGAGAAAATTAAAAAAGGTAATGCCAATATGATATAAGTGGCTAGTTTGTTTTTCAAGGGTTATATTTTGGTTTCTAAAGATATTCAAAAATCTATTAAAGGAAAGTTAAAATGCTATTTAGATTTTTGTATAAAAAAAGCATATCATTTTTTCTTAATGATATGCTCTTACTTGATATAAATATATGATTTACTGTTTTACAAACTTTCCAACAGCTTTATTGTTAATAAGAAGAATGTATAACCCATTGGATAACTCAGATAAGTCCAATTGAGAAGTTGGGGTCGATTTTAATAATATCTGGCCTTGAATATTTACAATTCTTACGTCATAATCATCTACTGTGAAACCTTCAATGTTTAAAAGATCATCGCCTTTAATAGGGTTAGGGTAATAGGTATAGTTTCTATTGTTTGCGATTGAATTTAATATAGATTCATCCACAGCGAATTTTTCTGAAATAGTGCTACATCCTGCATCGTTATATACTTCTATTTGATATTCTCCTCTTTGCAAGGGTATATACGTTGATTCGGTTGCATTTTCTATCGGCTCATTATTATAATACCATTGATATGTTGAGGATTCTGAAGTAATACCCAAACTCTGATTTTGATTGAGTACCACCACTGGTACATCTGGGTATTCTGATATAATTGCTTTTATCTCTGTTCTGGATCCTGTAGTACAATCTCCTAATACTCCTTCTACATAATAGGTTTGAGAAGAAGTTAGAACAGGAGTCTCATAAGTACTACCAGATGCAATGATGGTACCTCCAGTAGGAGCATCATACCAAATGTAATCGCTATTTCCTGAAACAGTAATGGTAACCGATTCTCCACTACAAATATTTTGATCGGAAGCTGTAGGTAATTGTAGACTTTCGGCTACAGTTACTCTTATTTCGGTTCTGGTGGCTGTAATACAATCACCAATGATACCTTCTACATAATATGTTTTAGATGAAGTTAGGGCAGAGGCTTCATATGTACCGCCAGAAGCTATACTTGTACCTCCTGTTGGTGTTTCATACCACATATATTCACTATTTCCAGATACGGATAACGTAACCGATTCTCCACTACAAATTCTTTGATCTGAAGCAGTGGGTTGATTCGGACTTGCAGATACATTTACGTTTACCCGGGTTCTGGTGTTCGTAGTACACCCTCCAATTACTCCTTCTATATAATAGGTTTGATTAGCAGTAAGTTCTGGAGTGATATATGTCCCCCCAGAGGCTATTCTATTACTTCCTGTTGAAGTGCTATACCAATTGAAATCACTATTTCCAGATACTGATAATGTAATGGATTCTCCGCTACAAATGGTTTGATCAGAGATAACAGGTTGGCTTGGAGTATCTATGGATATAAAATTTGGTTTTTCCTTTACGTTGCTTCCGGAATCATTAGTTGTTGTTAAGGATACTGTATAATTTCCTTCTGTTGCATAGGTATGATTAGGGTTTTCTTGTGTAGAGGTTTGACCGTCTCCAAAATCCCAGAGATACGAATTTATTCTATTCGTAGACATACTTCTAAATGCAACTTCTAAGCAATTTTGTGAGGCTTCAAACTCTGATAAAGGAGGGTTATTATCATCTCCCGGAATGTAACTTCCAGATATAGTGTAATTACCTAATGATGAAAAATCAGAATACCCATTATTTACAGTTCCTTCGCCAACACCATCAATTTCTATAAAATATATTCCTTCGGTAAGATTTTCTGATATTGAAGCAGAAAGTCCTGCAGGATCAGAAATGGCAACTTCTTGACCCAATTCATTCAAAATTCTGGCCTGGATATTTAAATTTGGGTAATCTGGGTCAGGTTCAAAAGAAAAAGACACAGGTCCCGTTTCTATAGCAAAAGTGAAAACATCTTTATCGTTTCGGGTAGTTATTAATCCAAAATTTTGGCTAGCGCTAACATTACCAGCCGGACTTACTAAGATTGAGGTAGCCTCATTAATAGTATTGCCGTGATCATCGGTCTGGAAACCTACACCATTTCTACTATTAGAAATCATTGCAACATCATCTTGTCCCGGGTTGGATGCACCATCATATTCTCCTGCACTCCAGTGACCGATAGGTCTGCTGGCACTCCATCCCATAATTGGACTCCATTGCCCATGCCCATTGTAATAGGTAGTAGCACCTTTTCCATGATGTCTTAGTCCTAGTGTATGTCCTACCTCATGTGATCCGGTTTCTCCAGCCGCTCTTGTTGATAAATTAAATACCCAGCACGGGTTGTTATTATTTGCAGAAAAAGAATTTACATATGCTACACCACCAGAAGAAGGTGCCGCATCTCTTGTAGGAGTGAAAATACACATCATTCTACGGTTTCTGGGAGCGGCATCAAAAAGATCTCTACGTGTGGTTACATTAAGATTAAAGGGGCGAAAATCCTCTGCCATTATTTTCCATATTTCAATTATTTTTGCATCCGAAAAATTAGGCGATTGAGCGTCAATGGTTCCTCCAGATACCCAACTGGTATTAGAAACTACTTCACCATCAAAATCAAGATATATTATCCCTGTTGCGCCCGGTAGACTTTCTAATTGAAGTAAAGTTTTTGCAGATACGTTTTTTTGATTTACATTTTTATGATCTTCCTCTGTATCTACTTTTTCCAAATCTACACAAAGTATCGAATTAATATCGGTTTGCTTGATATATACTTTTCCGTCAGTTTCAGAGTATAACGAGTATGCTTTTTTACTTTTGGGTTGGACTATGGTACCTTCTAATCTGCCGTTGATTTCATAAAAAGAGAATGTCGATAATATTTCATTATTTACATACCCAATTAAGGTAAGGCGCTCACCCGTTTCTTCTTTTGTATTAAGTGTAAGAGTTAGTGACTGATCATTATCAATTTTTATTGATGTTGGCTTAGATTTTTTTACACTAATCAAGTTACTAATAAAGTTTTTTTGATTATTTGAGATCAAATGTGGTTTATCCGATTGAGCAATAGAGTTTTGTGTGTTAATTAGAACAACGATTAGAAGAAAATACTTCAATAATTTCTTTTCCATTTTTTTGGGTTAAATAGTGTTGAGATGTAGATTTCTGTTTGATACTTACAACTAATTGATTTTAATTAAAGTAAAAGTGTTTTTTGTGTTGTATAAAAGTATGTAACGAACAAATAGGAGACATCTTGTCTTATAAAGACAAAAAAAGTGATAGACGACAATTTTGTGTACAAAATTGTCGTCTATCAAAAAAATAAGAGCTTTAGATTTAAAAACTCTAAATTGACTATATCTCTCTTTGATATTGTTTGAAAATTAGGCAATACTGATAATTCTTTCTAAAGGTATAATTGTAGATTGCTTTAATATAACCTCTTTATCAGTTATGCCCCATATGGTGGTTTCAACTTTTTTAATACCCTGATCATCTACAAAAATGATTCTTACTTTTTGATGTTCTAAATTTCCTAGAGAAAGTGCTCTTTGCAATTCTAAAAATCGGTCAATCTGATCTTTTCTTTTATCAAGGACATCTTTTTTGGGGAATCTTAATGATTTAATTTGTTCTTTTTCAATAATTTGTACATTCATGTTTGGGGCCATAGTGTTAAATTGAGTTTGTTTTTTATATCGTATAAAAAAAGGGGTTAGAACTAAATTTCACTCAATATATGATATTTAAGCCTAAAATATGGCTTTTTATCTGTTAAATTTGGGGAAATAACATTTTATGAAGGAAAAAACTTACTTTTTAAATGATTCTGAAACCATTGGATCCTAAGGCTTAGTCTTACTAAAAAGCGATATGATATGTGCATTCTTTCCTATACGTCTTGTATTACACATGTGATCTTATAGACTAGATTTGCTTGCAAAAGTTATTGACTACGATTTGTTTACAAAAAGGGAAGTTTATGGTTTTAAAACCGTCTTTCTTTCCTTAAATTTCACTTTTTTAAAAATAGTTACGTTGGAAGAATATTTAGCAGAGTTAAATGATGCGCAGAGAGCCCCTGTCTTACAAAAGGATGGGCCTATGATCGTAATTGCCGGTGCAGGGTCAGGTAAGACCCGTGTGCTTACCTATCGTATAGCCTATTTAATGCATCTGGGAGTAGATGCTTTTAATATCCTATCCTTAACATTTACAAACAAGGCGGCCCGTGAAATGAAAAAGCGTATTGCCAGTATTGTGGGACCAAGCGAGGCAAAAAACCTATGGATGGGGACATTTCATTCTATTTTTGCCAAGATACTTAGATTTGAAGCAGATAAATTAGGGTATCCTTCAAATTTTACGATTTATGATACTCAGGATTCTCAACGCTTGATAGCCTCTATTATTAAGGAAATGGGGCTTGATAAAGATATCTATAAATACAAGCAAGTATATTCTAGAATATCATCCTATAAGAATAACTTAATTACAGTTAAGGCATATTTTCAAAACCCAGAATTGACTGAAGCTGATGCAATGGCCAAGCGACCAAGAATGGGGGAGATCTACCAAAATTATGTAGAGCGTTGTTTTAAAGCAGGAGCTATGGATTTTGATGATTTGTTGTTGAAAACCAATGAGTTACTCAATCGTTTCCCCGAAGTTTTGGCAAAATATCAGAATCGATTTCGGTATATATTAGTAGATGAGTACCAAGATACCAATCATTCACAATACTTGATTGTACGTGCTTTGTCTGATAAGTTTCAGAATATTTGTGTCGTAGGTGATGATGCGCAAAGTATTTATGCTTTCCGTGGAGCCAATATTAATAACATCCTGAATTTTCAAAGAGATTATGATAATGTAGAGCAATATAGGCTTGAGCAAAATTATAGATCCACAAAAAACATTGTGGAAGCAGCAAACTCCATTATCGATAAAAATAAAACCAAACTGGATAAAGTGGTTTGGACTGCTAATGATCCTGGGCCAAAAATTTTGGTAAATAGATTGCTCACCGATGGTGATGAGGGTAGGTATGTAGCAAGTTCTATTTTTGAAAATCAAATGCAACATCAATTACCTAATGGTGATTTTGCCGTGTTGTATAGAACCAATGCTCAATCCAGAGCAATAGAAGATGCACTGCGTAAAAGAGATATAAAATATCGAATTTATGGAGGTCTGTCATTCTATCAGCGCAAAGAGATTAAGGATGTATTGGCATACCTACGCTTAATTATAAACCCAAAAGATGAAGAGGCATTAAAACGTGTGATTAATTACCCTGCACGAGGTATCGGAGCAACTACGGTAGACAAATTAGTCGTATCTGCAAATCATTACGATCGTTCTATTTTTGAAGTTATTGAAAATTTAGATCGAATAAACCTTAAAATTAATAGTGGTACCAAAACACGATTAGAAAACTTTATGATGATGATCAAAAGTTTTCAGGTAACAAATCAGACTTCAGATGCATTTGTATTGGCAGAAATGGTTGCCAAAAAAACTGGACTACTACAGGAATTAAAGAAGGATGGTACGCCAGAAGGGATTGCTCGTATCGAAAATATTGAAGAGTTGCTTAACGGTATTCGTGATTTTGTCGAAGGGCAAAAAGAGTTGGCAGATGAAACAGGTTCATTGGCAGAGTTTCTTGAAGATGTAGCGTTGGCCACAGACTTAGATCAGGATACAGGAGATGATGATAGAGTTGCGCTAATGACTATACATCTGGCGAAGGGATTAGAATTCCCACATGTGTATATCGTTGGGATGGAAGAGGATTTGTTTCCATCGGGTATGAGTATGAATACCAGAAGTGAACTAGAAGAAGAGCGACGTCTGTTTTATGTAGCATTAACGCGAGCAGAAAAACAAGCCTATCTTACCTATACACAATCACGCTATCGATGGGGAAAACTGGTAGATGCAGAACCTAGTCGATTTATTGAAGAAATAGATGATCAATATCTTGAATATTTGACTCCAATAGAAAGTTATCGATATAAACCACTTATTGATTCAGATATATTCGGGGAAGTAGATAAGAATAAGCTAAGGCTTAAAAAACCGGTTTCGGGCTCACCTCCTTTAGCACATAAACCTAATGAAGAACAGCTTCAGAAACTGAGAAAACTCAGACCTGTTTCTAATACTACGACTAGCGAATCTAATACCAATCTATTTGATGGAAACCTAATAGCGGGGACAGCAGTAGAACATATGAGATTTGGTAGAGGAAAAATTATTAATATTGAAGGAGTAGGACAAGACAAAAAGGCCGAAATTCATTTTGAAAAAGGAGGGATTAAAAAACTACTCCTTCGGTTTGCAAAATTGAAGGTCTTATAAATAAATGTACCCTGAAAAACATTGGTAATGATACTATCGGTTAGAGAAATGAAAAAGAAGGAGATTGAATTAATGGTTGATTACTTTATCAATGCAGATTCAGAATTCCTTAAATCGATGGGTGCAAATAAAAACAAACTACCAAGTAAAGTAGAATGGATTAAAAAACTTAATCAAGGATTCGAAAAACCATATGCCGATAAAGAGTTTTACTATATTATATGGTTACTAGATGATAAACCAGTAGGACATTCTAATATCAATAAAATTAAGTTTGGACACGCTGCAACAATGCATCTACATCTTTGGAATACTACTAAAAGAAAGAAAGGGTTAGGAGTAGAGTTTCTGAAGAAAACAATTCCATTCTATTTTAAGAATTTTAAATTAGAAAAATTGATCTGTGAGCCTTATGCTCAAAACATAGCACCCAATAAAACCCTGGTAAAGGTCGGATTTGAATTTATCAAGAAATATGAAACAATACCTGGGCAGATTAATTTTTTACAATTTGTTAATCGCTATGAATTAACCAAAGAACAATTAGGTATATAGTAAAGAGTACTACTAAAGATAAAGGCGTATAGCCTATAGATATAAACAAGACGCCTATGTTTTATTGTAATTTGCATTACCTTTATCATAATTATTGTATATGGCAGAATTCGTAAAAATATATGAGGAAAATCCAAATCCAAGAGAAATTCAGCGAGTAGTTGATTGCCTTCGCAATGGAGGTTTGGTGATTTATCCTACAGATACTGTTTATGGATTAGGTTGTGATATCACAAACACTAGAGCTCTAGAGCGTATTGCTCATATTAAAGGTGTAAAACTTACAAAAGCTAATTTTTCATTTATCTGTAAAGATTTAAGTAATCTCTCTGATTATGTGAAGCAAATTGATAATAGTACTTTCAAATTATTAAAGAGATCCCTACCAGGCCCTTATACTTTTATTTTACCAGGAAATAATAATTTACCTACAGTGTTTAAGAAAAAGAAAACCGTGGGAATTCGTGTTCCTGATAACAATATATGTACCGCTATTGTTGAAGGATTAGGTAATCCTATCGTTTCTACTTCTATCTATGACGAGGATGAAGTAATAGAATACACTACAGATCCAGAATTAATTTTAGAAAAATGGGATAACTTGGTAGATATGGTTATTGATGGCGGTTACGGAGATAATATACCCTCTACAATAATTGATTTAACAGAGGCGGAGCCTGTTTTACTTAGAGAAGGTAAAGGGAGTACAGATATTATTTAATTATAGACTGCATGTGAGCTTTGTAGAATATATAAATTTTATGATATCGTATATTTTAACTCATTTCTGTATTCACTAGGTGTTCTTCCCGTAAATTTTTTAAATAATTTATTGAAATGAGAAAAGTTGCTGAAACCGCTCTCATAACAAATATCCGTTATGCTTATTTGTTTTTCATGTAATAATTTGGAAGCATGTACCAAACGATATTCATTTACGAATTGAATAAAGGTTTTGCCAGTAATTTTTTTGAAATATCTACAAAAACCGGGGATGCTCATACTTACTTTATCTGCGATTTCTTCTAAAGGGATCGGTCTGGTAAATTCTTCCTGTACAAAATTGAAAATTAAATTGATTCTATTATTATCCTGAATTTCGGTTTCTATAATAAATCCTTCAGCGTTGAGTATCGTATAGTCATTAGTCTTTTCCATTTCTTTAATTACTTCTAGGATTCCGATAAGTTTTTCGAATGGCTCTAAGTCTTTTAAGGCTTCGATCTGGGCTCCAATTCTTCTTTTAGTATCCCCATGAAAAACAATACCTTTTTTGGCTTGTACTAATAATTTTCCAAGGGCATTCATTTCGGGGATTTCAAAAAAAGATGTTCCCAAAAAATCAGGTAACATCTGGATAATGGTCTCGCTGCTATTACCGGTAAAGCTATCGGTAAACCCACAATGGGGGAGGTTAGAACCTATAAGCATCAAAGCACCATTACGATAATATGACATATGACTACCAATTTGCCTTTTTCCGGTGCCGCCATTGACATATACTATTTCAATTTCGGGATGATAATGCCAGATTGGGTCTTTATTAATTTTTTCTTTTGAAAAAGTCTCGAAGTAAAAGGAACTTCCAAATTCGGGGGCAATTTTTTCTAAAGAAGGCTTTATCTTATGAAGTTTATTCATCACTAATTAATTATATAATAATAATTATTGAAAATATTTAGAGACCCACTCTTGTGGGTACGTTCTTTTGTAAATATTGTGTTTTATCTGTTAAATATATATATGCATATTCTTAATAATGTGTTAAATTAACCTAGGTAGGGTTTTAACGTAGTTGTTAAGGTTAAAATAGAACATATTTATGCAAATATTATTGTATTTCTTAAAGTAAACACATGGTAGATTTGTGCTTTCAAACATTAACAACTAAAACTCGAAAGTTATGAAAAGAGCAATTAACCTATGCTTGCTAGTATGTGTTATTTTATTTAGTACAAGTATGAAAGCTTCAGATGTGTTATCTGTAAAAATTGAGAACTCTTCTACAATTAATGTTTCATTGTCTAATACAAGTCAAGGGCAGAAATTGTATCTAAAAGATTATTCCGGAGCAGTATTATTTAATATCACGTTAGATGCAATGTCTTCTTATAGAAAGTATTTTAATCTAAGTACTGTAGACGATGGTGTTTATTTTGTAGAAACAGAAACAGAATTTGATATAAAAGTAACACCGGTATTAAAAAACCCGAAAGGAATTGCATTAATTAATAATTCGGTCGTAACCGTATTTAAGCCAAAAGTTGATGTAGAGAATACCATGGTCAAAGTAATGTTAACCAGAGTAGAAAAATCACCATTAAGTATCTCAATATATGATAGAGAAGGTGTTATGCTATTTAACGAAAAAGCTAAAGATGATGAATTGATTTTTCAAAGAACCTATAGTTTTTCTGATGTACCATCTGGGAAGTATATTATATATTTCTCTCTGAAGGATAGAAAATTTATGAAAGAAGTTAGTATTTGATTGTTTTATTAACTCAACCACTATGCAAAAGGCAATACAGATGTATTGCCTTTTGTTTTTAAAAATAAATCGCCACGAATAACTGATACCCGTGGCGATTATATACTGTGTAACATTAAGAGATTGTTTACTCTTTTACAAGATTTATCTCTACACGTCTGTTTTGTGCTCTTCCTGCTCTGGTTTTGTTCGTTGCAATGGGTCTATCTTCGCCATATCCAACAGCAGACAATCTAAATTGATCAATTCCATTTTCTGACAAGTAATTCTTTACAGCATTAGCTCTCGAGTCAGATAGTCTTTGGTTAAGTTTTGCGCTACCCGCACTATCAGTATGACCTTCTACAGTAAACTTGGCAGTAGGATACTCATTAAGAATTGCAACAATATCTTTAAGAACCTGGTTGGATTCTTCTTTTATAGAAGATTTTCCTGAATCGAATAAGATTGTTTTTGCATATTCATTTAATGTTTTTTGAACTTCTTCGGTTACCTCAGGACAACCATTGTTAGCTACTGTTCCTGCAACATCTGGGCAATTGTCATCTTTGTCTAAAACACCATCACCATCTGTGTCGGGCCAAGGACAACCTTGATTTCCTGAAGGACCTGCAACATCTGGACAATTATCATCTTTATCAAGTAATCCATCACCATCTGTATCTGGCCAGGGACACCCGTTATTATCTACTTCTCCCGCTTCTTCAGGGCATTTGTCGTCTTTATCAAGTACCGTATCACCATCTGTGTCTGGCCAAGGGCAACCATAATTTTCTTCTGGTCCAGCTTTTTCAGGACATTCATCTACTTTGTCTAATACACCATCACCGTCCTTATCTTTAGGTCGAGATTGGTAAACAGGTACTTTAATTCCTACGTATACATCTGCAGCTTTAGACTCATCACTAATAAGTAACGACAGTATAGATCCCGAACCTATATAAAGAGGTCCTGCTCTAAGTCCTGCTCCCCATTGAAAACCACTATGCTGAACAAGGCTAAGAGGAGAATAAAAACTAAACCATTTACTTTCGAATCTTGGTGTTAGAGAGACAACATTGGCAATTCTACTTCTATTTGTTTTCTTTTTTGAGGTAAGTGAAAAATCGGTATTCAAGTTTACATAAAACTTCTGATTGATATTCCAATCTACATTAGCGTGCAATGCTGTTGGTAATACAGCTTTTTCAGCTTCAACAAGAATTGGAGTTCCGTAAAATCTTTCTAATTCGTCAATATCAATATCTTCAAAATCATCCTGGGTAAGGGTATTATTAAAATTATATCTTTCTTCTGTTCCATCATCGTATGAGATAGAACCCAGATCGGTTAATGACAATCCAAATTTTAGTTTATACTTATTGATGTCTTTTGGTGTAAATGGGTTTCCTTTACTATCTGTTGTAGTATACTCTTTGTAATCTCGTCTCCATTCGTATACAAAACCAAGATCAACACCAATACCAGAAGACCCACTCACAATTTCTACATCCTCTAAGTCTTCTTCCAGGTTTTCACTATATCCATAGGCAGCTTCTCCCAGGGTGGTTACACTACCATTTCCGGCGGCAATTGCGTTTGCATCAAATGTAATTGCTAAACCAGTACCTCTGGCATAAGCAGTTCCTAGCCCTTGTAAATATTTAAGAGTTATACCTCCTTTTAAGAAATGCTCTTCTTTACTCATTAAGACTCTTGCATAAGAAACACCAACTTCTGCCCAAGCGTTTGCGCTAGCATATAAATCACCTTGATTTACATTAAAGCTTATATCATCATCCAGGTCATCGATCAAACTTTCTAAAGTTTCTCCGTTTACTCCGTTAACATTGTAGAAGGCTCTTGCTCTTGTGAATACAGCAATTGAATTCTTTTCATTAATATTAAACATAAATGCCGGTCCTAACACATCTACATTTCCTATTAAATTATTTTGATCTTTTGGAAATCTTTTAGCCTCATCTTCAAACTCAAAATCGTCATCAAGAATATCACCAAAGCTAACCCCGTAGTAATCATTTCCTGCAAAAGCACTAACACCCACCAGATTGATATCTGTTTTGAATCGTGAATCTACAATATTAGCTGGGTTACTAATTACACCATGCACACCGCTATAATTATCGGTGAGAAAGCCCATATAGGATTGAGCTTTAACAGAAACTATACACATGAGTAATATTCCTGATAGGATAAGTTTTTTCATTTTTTTTAATTTAGATTTGGTTTTCAGCGAGCAAATATATCTTAAATATTTAACATTTATACATGTTTGTCGCTCTGATAGGGGATTTATAGTCTTCTATACGGTATATACATAAACAAAAAAAGGGCTGCCTGTAAGACAACCCTTTTGTGTTATTTTAACGGAATTTAGTTTCCTCCCTGAGAAGCTTTTTTCATACCGTCTTCAATCATATTGTAAAACTGGTCAAGTTTTGGCAATACTACAATTCTTGTACGTCTGTTCTTCGCTTTATTTGCAGAAGAACTGTTATCAGCAACAGGTACATAATGACTTCTACCAGCAGCGGTCATACGCTTTGGATCTACTTTAAAATCATTTTGTAATACTCTCACTACAGAGGTAGCACGTTTTACACTTAGATCCCAGTTGTCAAGTAATACTTTGTTCTTGATGGGTACATTATCTGTATGACCCTCTACCAAAAATTCGATGTCTGGCTTATCGTTAACTACCTTTGCAACTTTACCTAACACCTCACGCGCTCTGGCAGATACATTATAACTTCCGCTTTTGAAAAGAAGTTTGTCTGAAATAGATACATAAACCACACCTTTTTCTACATTAATCTCAATATCCTCATCAGCAAGATTTCCTAAAGCACCTTTTAAGCTGGTTACAAGTGCTAAGGTTACAGAATCTTTTTTGGTAAGAGCATCACGCATTGTTTTTATCTGCATGTCTTTTTCCTTGATGCTTTCTAGAGATTTTTCAAGGTTTTCTGCCTCTTTAGTAGAAAGAGTAGCTAAATTACCTACATTATTTAATAATGCAGAATTTTGATTTTTAAGGTTAGATACTTGATCTTGAAGAACTTTTAGTTGTGATGTTGAACTAGCTTTTTCTTCTAAACAGCTATTTAGTTTTACAGATGCCGTATTTAGGAGGTCTTCAGTTTCTTTGTGTTTGGCTTCTAGCTCGGAAAACTTCTTTTGCGATACACAAGAAGATAATAATACCGCCATAGAGGCTCCAATAATCATTGCTTTTTTCATCAGGAAATTTGTTTTAAGTCTTATTTTGGTTATATAACTCAAAATTATCAAAAATGTGATGTAATACTAACCCATTAACAATAATTTAATTTATACGCCCGTTTAATTTGTTGAAATGTTTACGTTTTAAAATAAAATACTGCCATACAACGGAAAAAAACGTATAATATTTCCCCGACTTTGAAAGTTTTTTACGTTTTTTTAAAAAAACATTCAAATTGCGGTAGAAGCTAAGGTGAGCTTTGAGAATGGATAAGAAATGAGAAAACCTTCCTTCTATCAAAAACTTTAGACCAGCTAACCCGTCTAGAATCATTCTCATAAATAGTACAAGCCACACATTGTGTCCCGGGACATTTTTGATTAAAAGATATAGGTTGTTTCTAAAATTGAGATAGGTTTTTTTAGGATTCATGGTACCTAGGGTTGCTCCACCTAAATGATATACTGTAGATGATCCGTTATATACTATGGTATAGCCATGATTTTGAATACGCCAACAAAGATCAATTTCTTCTTGATGAGCGAAAAAATCTTCATCTAGTTTTCCAACTTCTTCGAAGACCGATTTTCTTATGAATATACAAGCTCCGCTTGCCCAAAATATGGAGACCGAATCATTGTATTGACCATTGTCTTGTTCTATGGTGTCAAAAATTCTACCTCTACAGTATGGGTATCCTAATTGATCGATATAACCGCCTGCAGCTCCAGCGTACTCAAAATGAGATTTCTTTTTGTAATCCAAAATTTTAGGCTGGATGGCGGCAATCGTATCAGATGATTCAAAGGTCTTTAGAATTGGAGTTAGCCAATCTTTGGTGACTTCGACATCACTATTAAGTAGACAATATATATCGGCTTCAATATTGGCTAGAGCATCATTATATCCTTTTGCATAACCACCATTCACTTTATTTTGAACAATTTTTATTTCAGGAAAAGTGGTTTGTACATACGATATAGAATCATCGGTAGAAGCATTATCTGCAAGATAAATAGTGGCTTCCTTTGAATGATTTACGACGGATGGTAAAAATTGTTCTAACAACGATCTACCATTCCAATTTAATATGACTACTGCTATATTCACGGGTACAAATAAAGAGATTAATAAGAAGCAAAACAATATAAGTTATAAAAGTGTATAGTTTTGGATCCATAATCTATCGACTATTGACCATGGGCTGAATACTATTTATACTTGGGAATATCTTTTAGAAAAGTATATTCTTTTTCAGTATAACTCATCTGGCAATAATAATGCTCTATACCATTTGTGATCATTAAATATTCTGAATTTAAAGCAAGATTATATCGGGCAATTTGATCAAAAACTTCTTGTGTAATCTTTACTGTGTGTGATTTGCATTCTACAATAAGAAAAATACTGCCATCTGGATTAAATATGATAATGTCATAACGTTTGTTTAGATCGTTAAGTTTTATGAGTTTTTCAACATTAATAAGACTTTTTGGATATTGTTTTTCTTCAATAAGATAATGCACAGTATGTTGGCGTACCCATTCTTCTGGTGTGAGAATGATAAATTTTTTGCGAATTTGGTCAAAAATAGAAACTTTATTTTCGCTACTTTTGAACCTGAATTGATATGCCGGAAAGTTTAATTTTTTCATTTGCATAGCACAAATTTGATGATTTTTTCTGAATGGATGAAGTAAAACAAATTGTAACCGATATAAAGAATGGAAATATAAAGCCAATCTACTTTTTGATGGGTGATGAACCCTATTATATTGATAAGATTTCTGAATTTATAGATAAAAATGTTCTTGCCGAAGAGGAGAAAGGGTTCAATCAGATGGTGCTGTACGGAAGAGATGTGGGGATAGATGATATTGTAGCTAATGCAAAACGTTATCCTATGATGGCCGAGCGACAAGTGGTTATTGTTAAAGAGGCACAGGATTTATCGAGAACTATCGAAAAGTTGGTCGATTATGCCGAAAACCCACAACCATCTACAGTATTGGTAATGTGCTACAAGTATAAAAAGATAGATAAGCGAAAAAAACTCTATAAAACTGTAGCCAAGAATGGGGTTATTTTTGAAAGTAAAAAATTATACGAAAACCAGGTTGCCGATTGGATAAGAAGAGTTTTGACCGGAGCTAAATATGGCATAGAACCTAAAGCAGCGCAGATGTTGGTCGAATTTTTAGGAACAGATCTTAGCAAAATAAATAACGAATTAGAAAAACTAAAGTTGATCATACCTTCTGGATCGCAGATCACAGCAGATCAAATTGAAGAGAATATTGGGATTAGTAAAGAGTTCAATAATTTCGAACTTCGTAAAGCCATAGGTTCTAGAGATGTTTTAAAAGCACATAGAATCATAAACTACTTTGCCCAGAATCCTAAAGATAACCCATTGGTGGTTACCATTTCTTTATTGTATAGTTTTTTCTCTCAGGTTTTGCAATACCATGGCTTGTCTGACAAGTCACAACGTAATGTTGCGGGTGCTCTAAAAATTAACCCATACTTTGTAAAGGATTATACCGAAGCCGCTCATAATTATCCTATGAAAAAAGTAAGCCAGATTATCACGTTACTAAGAGATGCAGATGTAAAAAGTAAGGGAGTAGGAGCAGCAAATCTTCCGCAAGGAGATATTCTTAAAGAGCTTTTAGTAAAAATTATGGGTTGATATAGTTTCTTTTTATTAGCAATTGTTTAACAAGCTTTTAGAACGAACAATCTTATTTTAGAGGATGCAAATCTTTACTTTTTTTACTAAAAAGATCTTTCCCATTTTATTAGTGAATTTTATCGGAATATTAGGATATAGTATCGTAATTCCAATTCTTATTTTTATCGTAATCGATTTAGGGGGAAATGGATTTATGTATGGAATATTAGGATCTATGTATCCTTTCTTTCAATTAATAGGAGCGCCAATCCTTGGGAAACTATCGGATAGAATTGGAAGAAAAAAAGTACTTATCGTAAGCCAGGTAGGAACATTTATTGCTTGGATGTTGTTTTTATTGGCTTTTATACTCCCTAAAACCGAATTATGGTCTTCAGATTCAGAATTTACAGGGAGTTATATAATGACATTACCGCTACTGTTACTTTTTGTAGCACGGATTTTTGATGGATTTACAGGAGGTAATGTTTCGGTAGCTAATGCCTACCTGTCTGATGTATCGACTGATGATGACCGAGATAAAAATTTTGGAATGATGGGAGCGTCAACTAGCCTGGGTTTTGTTCTGGGGCCTGCAGTTGCAGGAATTTTGGCATCTACTTTTATCGGTGAAGCATTACCTATTATGTTAGCTGCTATTATATCTTTAATTGCAATTTTTGTAATTATCTCGAAACTACCAGAAAGTAATCCTTGTGTTGTAGATACTGGTAGTGTGGGATTAAAATCGTTTAGAAGGTTTTTTCAGGTAGAACTTAAAGATTGCTATACAGATGATATAACCAATAGTAGTGATGCTAATTCATTTTTGAAAATCTTGAAACTAGATAATATTCCGTTACTCTATACAGTGTATTTTCTAACATTTTTGGCATTTAGTCTTTTTTATGCCGGGTTACCCATCTATGCTTCAACAATTTTAGAATGGTCGGCAACAGAGCTCGGTATTTTTTTGGCGTATTCTAGTATGATTATGATCTTAGTACAGGGGCCATTATTATCTTACCTTTCAGGAAAAGTTTCCAACATATTTTGCATAGCATTAGGTTCTGCATTATTGGCACTAAGCTTTTACTTTTTGTCTATCTCAGATTTGTTTATTCTTTATTTTGCTAATACATTATTATCATTAGGAAATGGTTTAATGTGGCCCAGTTTTTTATCACTATTATCCAGAACAGGAAACCCCAAGATGCAAGGTGCTATCCAAGGGTACGGAAATAGCATGGGAAGTTTTGCCAGTATTTTTGGATTAATTTTAGGAGGTATTCTTTTTGAAAGCATACAAATGACCGTTTTTATGATAGGATCAGGAATATTTCTTCTTGTTTTCCTTTTGATAATTATAAATCATTTCAGAACTAAGAAAGTAACTTTGCAACAAGAACCCTCAATTAAAACCGTATAATTATACCTTAGGGTTTGTTGCAAAAACAGTAGCTTCAGTAATAAAACCACGATCATCCATTTCTAAAAGACTACTAATGGTATGCGCAATTTCTTCACCTCTAAGCTTGGTTTGCTGTTCTGCTTCTGTATAGTGTTTCTCATTAAAATTACTATCTACGCGATTATCCGAGAAGCTAGTCATCACCTCGCTAGGGTTAACCTGCATTACCCGTATATTATGTGGACGTAATTCATTCCTCCAGCTTTCTGTCATTCCGCGAAGCGCAAATTTGGTAGCCACATAAGGTGAAGCAGTAGGAGAACCTTTTAAAGACGATGTAGAACCTATATTTATAATGTTTCCGTACTCTTGGTCAATAAAAAGCTTTGCGGATTCTTTTGCACATAAAGTAGCCCCCAGAATATTAGTTTTAAACTGATCGGTGAATTTATCAGCTTCAATATCGATAAGTTTTGAAATGTATCCATAACCAGCATTATTAACTAATACATTAAGGCCATTCATTTTTTCTTTAGCTTCATGTACCATGTTGGTAACCTGATTTTCTTCTGTCACATCTGCCTTTACATAATCAACTCCCAATTCATTGGCTGTAGCTTTAAGTGTAGTTTCATTTCTTCCAGAGATCATTACTTGTGCTCCCTTTTCTTTTAGGAGCTTAGCTGTAGCTTTCCCGATTCCAGAATTACCACCTGTAATTAGCACTTTTGCGTCTTTAATATTCATAACTGTGTGTAATTTTTTAAGTTGAATATCAAAAGTACTATTTGAATTCTAAATCTTTTGTTAAGCGGGGCTATAATTCTAAGGGATGGGTAGGTATGAAAAGTCTTTCACTTCGGTCATCACAAAAGAGCTCTGCACTTTAGAAATATTTTCTAATGAAGCGAGCTTATTTGAAAGAAAATCCTGATATCGTTCCATATCTTCAGCATATATCTTGATTAAGTAATCAAACATTCCGGCAACATGATAACATTCTACAACTTCTGGGAATTGCTGAATATCTTTTTCGAATTTCTTTAGATAATCTGTTTGATGAAGATTTAAAGTAACATTGCAAAACACAACTAATTCCAATCCTACTTTCTTACGATCAAGAATTGCTTTATACGATTTTATATACCCATCGCGCTCTAGTTTTTTAACACGTTCAAAAATTGGAGTTGTGGTTAGGTTTAATCGTTCAGCAATTTCTTTAATCGTGATTTTACCATCTTTTTGTAATAAAAGAAGTATTGATCGATCTATTTTGTCCATATTTTTTTTCTTTTTATAAGCTTGTTACAGATCAAATATAGAATAAAATTCTTTTAATTAGATTTTTACAAATTTATATTCTAAAATTACGGTAAGTTATAGTTTTTAATTCTTTTGGTTGTAATTTTATGAAATGAAAAACCACGACTTTAACCCAGAAAGCTTAATGATGACTTATGGTTATAAACCTGAGTTGTCTGAAGGAGCAATAAAATGCCCAATATTTCAAACATCAACTTTTGTTTTTAAAACTGCCGAAGAAGGAAAAGCTTTTTTTGAGCTTGCCTATGGTTTACGAGAAAAGTCTCCTAAAGAGGAGTTAGGGCTTATCTATAGTAGAATTAATAATCCTAATTTAGAGATTTTAGAGAATCGTCTTTGTCTTTGGGATAAAGCAGATGATTGTGCTGTGTTCGAAAGTGGGATGTCTGCAATCAGTACCGTATTGTTAGAGTTTTTGAAGCCAGGGGATCTTTTAGTCTATAGCAACCCTGTGTACGGGGGCACAGATCATTTCATTCATCATTTTTTAGATAAAATAGGAGTTCATACAATAGGAGTGATGCCGGATCAACATATGGATGAAGTAATCCAAATGATCGAAGATTCTGGTAAAGCAGACCAGTTAGCTATGATCTATCTCGAAACTCCTGCCAATCCAACTAATGATATTGTGGATATAGAGAAGTTTAGTGAGATTGCAGCCAGATACAGTACTGAAGAAAGAAAAACATTAGTAGCTGTAGATAATACGTATATGGGGCCATTATGGCAGCATCCTTTACAATGTGGTGCCGATTTGGTATTGTATTCTGCAACAAAGTATATTGGAGGGCATAGTGATTTGATTGCAGGAGCAGTTTTAGGGAATGCAGAATTAATGTTAAGAGTAAAAACGTTACGTACTTTTTTAGGTAATATGGTAAGTCCGCATACTGCTTGGTTATTACTGAGGAGTTTGGAAACCTTAAAAATACGTATGGACCAGCAGACACAAAATGCACAGATTGTTGCAGATTTCCTTATGAATCATCCTAAGATTAAAAACGTATATTATTTAGGACTATTAAGAGAAGGAACGGAAGCATACACAATCTATAAAAAACAATGTTCTGCCCCAGGTGCTATGGTGTCTTTTGACATCGAAGGAGGAGAGAAGGAAGCATTTATGTTTTTGAATAGTCTAAAACTAATGAAACTTGCGGTAAGTTTAGGAGGAACAGAAAGTCTGGCCGAACACCCTAAGACAATGACTCATGCTGGAGTTGATCCAGAGCAAAGCAAACGAATGAATATAACCGATCAATTAATAAGGTTATCAATAGGGGTAGAGAGTGCCAAAGATTTAGTTTGGGATGTAGAACAAGCTCTAGAAAAAGTAGAAATTAAAAACGAACTGGAAGTAGAAAAAGTATAGTTCCTTATACTCATAAATTGAAGAAGCACAGTTTTTATACTGTGCTTTTTTTGGCTTGTTTAACTAAAAACTCACCCAAATTCAATAGGATTTAAGGGTTTAGGGGGTATCAACTGTAAAGAATGGGGCTTTTTCCCCATTGCGCGGTATGGGTTATCAAAGTATCTTTACACCAGCTTATTAAAATACTTTAAGAACCATTTTTACACCCAGAAAACATGAATTTATTAGGAATTAACTTCAATTTTATTTTAGAATTTATAAAAGAACTTCCAAAGGCTAGTAGCCACGCTATTCATAGATAGTTAAAGTTTAGCTGTTGACATAGAGGTATAGTGTTGATTATTGGAAAACAAATAGTAACGGAAACAAAAAATCCGTATTTCATTAGAAATGCGGATTTTTAGTGTTTTATTGGTTTACTTTTAAAGACTTAATCAAGGTTACCAGCCATTTCTTCCGGTTTGATTCGTTTAGCTATAAATGTTTTGAATAAGAAACTTTTGTATGCCCTGATATAACAAATATTAGTATCATCATCATCGATCCACACTTTTACAGTATAGCTTTTTCCACTATCGGCATTGTATATTGTACCTCCAGATAAGGCACCATCCTTATAACTTAGTTCATTCAAGATATTCATTCCTAGTAAGGAACGATTTTGAAGTTCTTTTACGGGATTTTTATTATCTAATCCATTAAAGTTCGATAATGGGTTTTTTGCTCGTTTATGAATTTTTCCATAAAAAACATCACCATCTCTGTATATTTCGATAATTGATCCTCCGGTAATTTCCCATTTTCCGATATAGGAATCAGAGGTAATATTAGAAGATGTAAATAAAAGGGATAGTATGGTAAGTAGGGCAAATTTCATTAACATAAATTTATCAATGATATTAAAATATTGTGAAATAAGCTATAAAAGAACCCATTATAATATTTTAACTTATAAACAAAGAGACCTCATTGGTTCTGAAAAAACTTGTAAAGGCTATGTATATAAGGAAAATAAATATACGTAGCTTCACTTATTTCATATAAAGAATATCGTCATTATTTTTACATCATAAATCACGGTACTATATAACAACTTTACACAAAACATTATGAAACTATTTCGAATAAATTTCAAGTTTATACAAGAATTCATTAAAGAACTTCCAAAGGCATCTAGTCATGCAATTCATCGATAATTGATTTAGTATTGAAGAATAAAAAAAAGACCTGCATTCATAAACACAGATCTTTTGTTTTCATTTTTTGATATATTTTTATTTCAGAACTCCAACCATGTCTTCTGGTTTTACCCATTCTTCAAATTCTTCCTCGGTGACATGGCCTAAAGCAACTGCTTCATGTTTAAGTGTAGTACCATTCTTATGAGCAGTATTTGCTATTTCGGCAGCCTTATAATATCCTATTTTGGTATTTAAAGCAGTGACAAGCATCAACGAATTATTTAATAATTCGGTAATTCGCTTTTGATTTGGTTCTATACCCTGCGCACAATGCTCATCAAAAGAAACACAAGCATCTCCTATTAATTGAGCACTTTGTAACAGATTGGCAGCCATAACAGGTTTGAATACGTTTAATTCAAAATGGCCTTGCATTCCGCCAACATTAATGGCAACATCATTACCCAATACTTGAGCGCATACCATGGTCAATGCTTCGCATTGCGTAGGATTTACTTTTCCTGGCATAATTGAACTTCCTGGTTCATTGGCAGGGATGATTAGTTCTCCAATACCACTTCTAGGACCAGAGGCCAGCATACGAATGTCGTTCCCTATTTTGTTTAAAGAAACCGCTAATAGTTTTAAAGCTCCATGAGTTTCAACAAATGCATCATGTGCTGCAAGTGCTTCAAATTTATTCTCGGCAGTTATAAAAGGTAAGCTAGTAAATTGCGCAATAAATTCAGAAACTCGTTTTGCGTAGCCTTTAGGGGTGTTTAAACCTGTTCCTACAGCGGTACCACCCAATGCTAATTCTCCCATGTGTGGTAATGTATTTTCTAAAGCTTTTAGGCCATGATCCAATTGCGAAACATAACCAGATAGTTCCTGGCCTATTGTAAGTGGAGTAGCATCCATAAAATGCGTACGTCCAATCTTTACTACATTCTTAAACTCCTCGGATTTCTTTTTTAGCGTATCTCTTAACTGGGTTACTCCAGGAATAGTAACTTCTACTATTTTTTTATAGGCAGCAATGTGCATCCCGGTTGGGAAGGTGTCGTTAGAAGATTGAGATTTGTTTACATCATCATTGGGTAGCAATGTTTTTTCTCCTTCGCCAATCGTTTTACCTGCTAATTGATGTGCACGGTTAGCAATAACCTCATTTACATTCATGTTACTCTGTGTACCAGAACCAGTTTGCCAAATAACTAACGGAAATTGGTCGTCATGCTTTCCTTCTAATATTTCATCACATACTTGAGAAATTAGATCTCTTTTTTCTATAGGCAGTGCTCCTAATTCACAGTTGGTATAAGCAGCCGCTTTTTTTAGATAAGCAAATCCGTATACTATTTCTAAGGGCATCGAAGCCGGAGCACCAATCTTAAAGTTATTCCTAGAGCGCTCTGTTTGTGCTCCCCAAAGCTTATCTGATGGCACTTTTACCTCGCCCATTGTGTCTTTTTCTATTCTATATTGCATAGCTATGATGATTTGTTTTTTTTAAAGAGTGCAAATTTAAGCATTTGGCGTGCTATTTCTGAATATATAGACTTGTTTTTTGGGTTATTTATTTAGATCAAAATAGATTTTAAAATAAATTATATTTCTATTATGACATATACCTAAGACTTATTATCTTTGTCAAAATTGAAAATTATAATATCGTTATGTTCGAATTTGATCAGTATCTTGGTTTTTTAGCATTTTTAACTATCCTTACTATTGGTTTTTGGTTAATGATCTTTTTATTAACTTTCGTAGTACCTTACTGGATTATTGGTGCTAATCTTGAAAATTTTAAGATGTGGAGAGAATCTAAGCGTAAGGCTAAAGAACAAGCATAACAGTTTACAATATATTAAATTAAAAAAAGGAAGTCATTTGACTTCCTTTTTTGTTTTTACACATTATCCTTCAAACTCTTCGTCGCCATTAGAGTCTCTTTGTGATCGTTCTCTTTTCTTTTTCTGGTTAAATCTATAGGTGAAAGATAGATTAAAACTACGCTCTCTCCATTGAAATTCACTATCAGATATAAATGTAGAAGTCGTTGCAGTGCTCATTCTCTTTCTTGAATTAAATACATCATTTACATTAAATGTAAGAGAAGCTTTTTCTTTAAAGAGGTCTTTACTAAAAGCTAGAGTCATACTAAAAATACCATCACTTTTAGTTTGTGCATTTTCTCTAGGTCCTCGATAAAAAATACTAGTTTGCCAATCTATTTTTGCGGGCAATGTAATTTTATTATTCAACCGGGCGAACCAACTAAAGTTATCAGCATCTAAATTTTCACCATTATTTTCTCCTCTCACACTATTTTGAAACGCATTAAAATTACCATTCAACCTCCATTTTCTACTTGGATTATATGTGAGTGTGAATTCAAAACCGTATCGATCAGAACTCGTTAGGTTTATAGGGGTTCTTCTAATAACGGGTACTTCTGTTCCAGGAGTGTTTTCGTCACCCCCAATTATTACGGTATCTCCGGTATCTTCAGTAATAAAAGTGAATACTTGGGTTGACCTGTTGTAATATATAGAACTATTTAAAGTTAGTTTTCCTATTTTATTAAGATATCCTAAGTCGAATGCATTGGAATAACTGGGATCCAGATCTGGGTTTCCTTGAAAAAGATTAGTTGCACTAGATCGCGAAGGAAATGGATTAATAAACCTGGATCGTGGTCTTCGTAATCTACGATTATACCCAAGGGTAATACTTTGTTTTTTAGAGATTTCGTATCCAAGGTTGATCGTTGGAAATACATTCGTATAGTTTTTTCTGCTAAAATCATTACTAGTTTCCTGATCGATGGTAACTCGCGTACTCTCTATTCTAAGACCAAGCAGATATGAAAATTTGTCGATTTTATGACCAAACTGGGTATAGGCAGCATTTACATATTCTGTATATATCAGGTTATTAGAAAGATTTGTATCTGTAGTTACGGTTCCATTATCTTCTAATTGTACGAGATAATCAGTGTCTAGCGTATTAAAGTTACCTCGATACCCTAATTCTAACTGAGTATTTTCTCCAATTGGCAATACATAGTCTGTTTGTAATAGTATACGATCCTGATCTTCAAATGTGTTTACAAGTTCGATAGTGCTACTGTTTTCTTGTGTAATTCTTGACCTTTCATCTTCGGTGCTATTTTCTATTTGGAAATCAAAAGTCAATTTATGACCACTATCGTTAAAGTCTTTAGTGTAATTAATCGAGTATTGTTTGGTAATATCGTCTTCAATTTCTGGATCAAATCGTTTGTTTTGGCTTAAAATAGTGCCATTTATATCCGGTTCGGTAATATTATTTGTTGTATTACTTTCGGTATCACTAGACCTATATAAAAAAGAAGTAGTAATCGATGAAGTGTCATTAAGGTACCATTCTACTCCAGCATTGGTATTTAGTCCTTTACGAGCTCTGTCAAAATCCCGTTCTTCATTAAGAAAAGTATCGGGGTTATCGGTTCCGTTTTGATCAATATTTAAAAACCTGGTTTCGGATAATGCATTACCAGGAGATTCTCTATAGTTGTAACCAGAAGTAGTAAAAAAATTAAAATCTCCGGTTCTATAATTTAAGTTACCAGAGATACCACCAGCAAATGGGTAACCACTATTCATTGTAATAGCTCCGTTTAGGCCTTGTAATTTACTTCGTCGTAGGATGATGTTTAAGATTCCGGCAGTTCCTTCGGCATCATAACGAGCAGAAGGAGAGGTGATGACCTCAACGCGTTCTATAGATTCTGCGGGTAATTGTCGTAATGCATCTGTGCTATTAAGTCCTACCAAACCTGAAGGTTTACCATTAATCAAAATTCTAACATTATCATTACCTCGCAAAGCAACATTACCTTCAACATCTACCGATACAGATGGTACATTATCTAAAACATCACTAACAGTACCACCACTTACAGTAAGATCTTTCCCTACATTATAGATTTTTTTATCTAGTTTGATTTCTACAGTTGTCTTTTCGGCTATTACTACCACATCATCTAAAGCTTCTCTATCTAGTGCTAATTTTAGTATTCCTAAATCGGTTTTTTTGAGTAATTTTTGTTTGAATAGTTTTTTAGTTTTGAAAGAAATAAATTCAATATGTACATGATACAGTCCTGCATCTACCTCTATATTGAATTTCCCGTTTTCATCTGTAATTCCGCCAGTTACAATTTTTTTCAGTCTAGGGCTAAAGAAAGATATGGTTGCGTATTCCAAGGGTTTATCTGTATCCTGATCCAGAACTACTCCTGATACAAAAACAGAACCTCTCTCGAAGTTTGTTCGTTGTGCTTGTAATACGAATGTAAAAGTGAAAAATAGTAGGAATATGAGTTTCTTCATTATAAAAAAATAAATCGAGCTAAAAGTATCGAAGAGCCTATTATTAAAAGGTTAATAGTGCGTTAAATATCCTTGAAATTAAAACAAGCAATACGAATCATGATTCGTATTGCTTGTTTAAGACTCTTAAAACCTAAAAAGGTTTAATGTATTGAAGAAAAAATTTAAAGAATATCAATAACTTTTTGAGGAGGTCTTCCAATTATTGCTTTTTTGCCTTTAATTACTATTGGCCTTTCTATAAGTATCGGATTTTTTGCCATAACCTCGATCAGTTGATTGTCACTTAGTTCTTTACCTTTATAACTTTCTTTCCATATCGTTTCATTCTTTCTTACCAATTCTAATGGAGAAATCCCTAAGAGTTTGATCATTTCGGTTAGTTCTTTTTCTGAAGGAGGAGTCTCAAGGTACTTGATTATAGTAAATTCTTCTTTTTGTTCCTCGAGTATAGCAAGAGTTTCTCTTGACTTTCGACATCTTGGATTATGATAAATAGTAGTCATGGTTGTAAATTACGAATTAAGGGTTACGATTTACGATTTATGTTGAATATAAGATTTTATATTTTTGCTAACAGCTAACAGCTAACAGCTAACAGCTAACAGCTAACAGCTAACAGCTAACAGTATTAATCTTCATTTTTTTGTCCCATCATCATAAGATAGGCTTTTAAGAATCTGTCAATATTTCCATCCATTACGGCATCAACATTACCAGTCTCTTCTGCGGTTCTAACATCTTTCACCAGTTTGTATGGGTGCATCACATAATTTCGGATTTGGGATCCCCATTCGATTTTCATTTTTGAAGCCTCGATTTCATCTCGCTGAGCTCGTTGTTTTTGAAGCTCTATTTCGAACAGCTGGGATTTAAGCATTTGTAGTGCTTTTAGCCTATTTTCTTGTTGCGACCTAGTGTCTGAACATGAAATTTGTATACCAGTAGGAAAGTGGGTAAGTTGTACCTTAGTTTCTACTTTGTTTACATTTTGTCCACCAGCTCCACTGGATCGGGATGTGATAATCTCATAATCAGCTGGGTTAATATCTATTTCAATACTATCATCAGCTAATGGATACACATAGATAGAAGCAAAAGAGGTATGTCGTTTTGCATTACTGTCGAATGGAGAGATACGAACCAAACGATGTACTCCATTTTCTCCTTTAAGCCATCCAAAGGCATATTCACCTTCTATTTCGAGGGTCACTGTTTTTATACCTGCTACATCACCTCCTTGGTAGTTCAGTTCTCTAATCTTATAGCCTTGTTTTTCTGCCCACATCAGGTACATGCGCATGAGCATGCTTGCCCAGTCACAACTTTCTGTTCCTCCTGCACCCGCAGTAATTTGTAATACAGCACTCATGCTATCTCCTTCGTCGCTTAGCATGTTCTTAAATTCTAAGCCTTCAATGTTGGATAGAGATTCTTCGTAGCGTTCGGTTACTTCTGCTTCAGTGGCATCTCCTTCTTTGTAAAATTCATACAAAACTTCAAGGTCATCAACTAAAGAAACTCCTTTTTCATAGTCAGACACCCATTTTTTTTCGGCATTTAGTGAGCGCATTATTTTTTCTGCTTCCTGAGCATCATCCCAGAAATCTGGGGCATAGGTTTTTTCTTCTTCGTTAGCTATTTCTATAAGTTTGGCATCAATGTCAAAGATACCTCCTTAACGCAACCAGGCGCTTTCTGAGATCAAGTAAAGTCTCGGTAGTGATCATAATCTAAATTATTTATGGCAAAAATAGGATTTAACAGTTCAGTAAGAAACATTTTTTCAATTATTTTATAGCTTTAAAAATTTTGTAAACACTTTCACTCAAACCATCATTTATGAAACAATTCTTCGTTTGCTTATCCTTGATAATTACGGGTTCTATTTCTGCTCAGTTTTTAGAGTTACAGAAAAATCTAGAATCGTACAGTGGCTATTTTAGTTTTCATTACAACAAAGAAAAAGATGAAATCTATTTAGAAGTAGATACACTGGATGCAGAGTTTTTGTACGTACATTCTTTGGCTACAGGACTAGGATCTAATGATATCGGTTTAGATAGAGGTCAAATAGGTGATGGGGTTATTGTAAAATTTATAAGAGCCGGTAATAAACTCTTACTTGTACAACCAAATCAACGATATCGGGCGATAACTAATAATGAGTTAGAGAAGAGGAGTGTCGAACAGGCATTTACCAAGTCGGTTTTGTTTGGTTTCCCTATTAAAGAAGAAAAATCCGGTAAATATGTTATCGATATTACTCCGTTTTTAATGCAGGATACTCATGGTGTAATTGAACGATTAAAAACTCAAAAGGAAGGTAGTTATAGTGTTGATAAACAAAAAAGTGCTTTGAGTATGGAGCGTACAAAAGCATTTCCGAAGAATGTAGAATTTGAAGCATTGATTACATATAAAGGCACTGCAAAGGGGCAAAATATTAGCTCGGTAGCTCCTAATTCACAATTTTTAACGGTAATTCAGCATCACTCGTTTGTAGAGCTACCCGATGATAACTATAAGAGACGTGTATTTGATCCAAGAAGTGGTGCGTTATCAATTTCATATATGGATTATGCAACTCCAATTCAAGAATCAATAACGAAACGATATATAATTAAACATCGACTAGAGAAAAAGTATTCTGATCAAAAGATTAGTGAAGCAAAAGAGCCAATTATCTATTACCTGGATCCTGGTACTCCCGAACCCGTTCGATCTGCTTTATTAGATGGTGCCCGATGGTGGAATCAAGCCTATGAAGCAATTGGTTATAAAGATGCATTTCAGGTAAAGATGCTACCCGCAGATGCAGACCCCATGGATTTACGGTATAATGTAATACAATGGGTACATCGATCTACTAGGGGATGGAGCTATGGAGCTAGTGTTGTAGACCCAAGAACAGGCGAAATATTAAAAGGACACGTAAGTCTTGGTAGTTTACGTATTCGACAAGATTTCTTGATAGCACAGGCGTTATTAAACCAGCCTTATAAGGACAGAGATGATAATTATCAACCCATGTTAGATATGGCACTAGCACGTATTCGGCAATTATCTGCTCACGAAGTAGGGCATACCTTGGGTTTTGCGCATAACTTTGCCGCCAGTGCAAACGGAAGAGCATCTGTAATGGATTACCCACACCCAGCCGTTACGCTTAAAGGAGATAATATTGACTTATCTAATGCATATGATACAAAAATTGGGGATTGGGATAAGGTAACTGTAGCCTATAGTTATGCTGAGTTTGCCGAAGGGATGAATGAGGCTTTAGAACTCAATAAAATTTTGGATAATGCATATCAATCTGGTTTGCGATTTATTTCTGATAGCGACGCCAGACCAATAGGAGGAGCGCATGCATTGGCACATCTTTGGGATAATGGAAAGAATGCCTCAGATGAATTAGAAAATGTATTAAAGGTTAGGGAGGTTGCAATGCGTAACTTTTCTATTGACAATATTAGGGCCAATGAACCTTACTCGGTTTTAGAAGATGTTTTTGTACCGCTTTATTTTTTTCATAGGTATCAAACAGAAGCCGCAGTAAAACTTATTGGCGGACTAAATTATAACTATGCCGTAAAAGGAGACAAACAAACAATTGTTGAAACGGTGGATTCTAAAAAGCAAAAAAAAGCACTTGAACAAGTTTTAAAAACAATGTCTCCTAAAGTGCTTGCAATTCCAGAGGATAAACTAAAACTGTTTCCGCCCAGGGCCTTCGGATATGATAAAACTAGAGAATCTTTTAAAGGTAAAACAGGAGTTGGTTTTGATGCACTAAGTATCGCCGCTACTGCAAGTGATATGAGTTTATCTTTTTTGTTACATCCGCAGAGAACTTCGAGATTGGTACAGCAAAAAAGTATAGACCAAAATCAATTAGGATTACCTGAAGCTTTGGACCAGTTAATTGACCTTAGCTTCAACACAAAAACAAGCAATGGATATTATAAAGAGATTCAGCATACGGTTAGGGCTAATGTTGTAAAGCATCTTATGCAATTAAGTAATAATAAAGATGCATATCCTCAGGTTAATGCAATAGCGTACGCTAAAATTGTTAGTTTACTTAAGCTATTGAAAGGAAAAAGCGCTGATACTTTAGATAGCATCTATAATGAGTATTATGTGAGGCAGATTACTAACTTTTTAGATAAACCTGAAAACTTTAAAGTAGTACCTTCGCCAAAAATTCCTGATGGTTCTCCTATCGGAAGTTATAAATGTAATTTTTAGACAGTTTTACAAAATTTTTATACATGAAAATAGACCTTAGAAGCGATACAGTTACCAAACCTACCCAAGAGATGCTTCATACAATGATGAATGCTGAAGTAGGGGATGATGTATATAAAGAAGATCCAACCGTAAATGAGTTAGAAAGTAGGATAGCCGATATGTTTGGGATGGATAGCGCTTTGTTTTTTCCTTCAGGTAGCATGGCAAATCAAGCCGCCATTAAGTTGCATACCCAACCGGGAGAACAACTTATCGCAGATCAATATGCTCACGTCTACAATTATGAAGGAGGCGGGGTGTCTTTTAATAGTGGTGTGTCTTGTAAATTAATAAATGGACATAGAGGGATGGTAACTGCTAGACAGGTAGAAGAATCGATTAATCCCCCTGATTTTTACCATAGCCCTTTAACTAGCTTGGTTTGTATAGAAAATACAACCAATAAAGGTGGAGGGGCGTGTTATGATTTTGAAGAAATTAAAAGAATCAAAGATATATGTACGGATCATAATTTGGGATATCATCTTGATGGAGCTAGATTATGGAATGCTTTGGTTGCTAAAGAAGAAAGCCCAAAGCAATATGGAGAAGTTTTTGATACAATTTCGGTGTGTTTAAGCAAAGGATTAGGAGCACCCGTTGGATCTGTATTAATTGGTAATACAGAGATTATGGAAAAAGCGATTAGAGTGCGTAAAATTCTCGGAGGAGGCATGAGGCAAATAGGGTATATGGCCGCAGCTGGCTTATATGCATTAGATAATCATATTCTTCGATTATCTGAAGACCATAAAAGAGCCAAAGAAATTGGTGCTGTATTAGAAAAATTATCTTTTGTAAAGCAAGTAGAACCCATAGAAACTAATATTGTCATCTTTATAATTGATGGTGATGAAAATGATTTTATTTCCAAAATGTCAACAAAGAATATTCATTTTTATGGTATGGGACAAGGTAAATTAAGATTTGTTACCCATTTAGATTATACGCAAGACATGCATACGTATTTCTTAGAAGTATTGTCTTCTTTAAAACTAGATAAAGCTGTTCAGAATAGTTGAACAGCTTTATCTGGTTTTATAAAAAAACGTAACACTTAAAATTTTTATATTTCTTTAGTATCAGCATCAGGAGCATTTTCTTTTACAGAATTTATACCATTTTCCATTCCTGATTCTGAAGAATACATTTGGCTACTACCTATTATCTGACCATTACCAGCCTTTAAATTGAAATAAAATTTTCCGTTTTTTGCAGTTTTGCGCTCATATCGTCCATCTTCCGGGGAGTTCTTCTTTACAGAGGATATACCATTTTCTGCAGCTGATTTACTGTTATATACTTCACTACTAAGGATTACTTGCCCATTTTTAGCCTTTAAGGTGAAATGAAAACTTGACCCTTCCTTGTTTTTGAGTTCAAACATACTATTTGATTTTAGTTAATTTTTTAGCTTTTGTTAAAATTATAGAATTAAAAGGAAAAAGAAAAATATAAAAATAAGGAAGCGTATTTTTTTTATGAATAAATGATTCTAAATCAGATAGCACTACTTAAATAAATCTAATCCAGGAATATTTGGCATTCCTTCTTTTGCTACAGCAGCTAATTCGGCCTCTTGTATTTCAGTGGCTTTAGCGATTGCTTTATTTATAGTTACAACTAAATAATCCTCCAACTGCTCTTTGTCTTCCAATAACTTATCTTCAATGGTTATGCTATTTACTTTTCGGTTAGCCGTTATGGTTACTTTTACGAGGTTATAAGAACTACTTTCATCTATTAGAACAGTATCCAATCTTTTTTTAGTCTCTTCGACTTTTTTTTGAGCCTCTTTTAGTTTGCCCATCATTCCCATCATATCTCCAAACATGGTTGTGTTTTTAAAATTATAAAACAAAATTAGTATTTTGGTAGTAAATAAACTATAAGATAGATATGAAATAAGCCATAGTAATCAAATTTATATACCCTAAAATAATTATTGGCGAATTCTATCGAGATCATAACATAAAATTATTAGAAATAGATGAAAACTTCGCACATTATATTTTTATTATCACTTACTTTTGCAACTTCATGTAAAAATAACAAAATGACGACATTGGACGCCAAAATAGAACCTCCTATCGCTGATAAAAAACCAACCAACCTCGAAAAGCATGATGATGTTCGGGTAGATAATTATTTCTGGTTAAATGAACGAGAAAACCCAGAAGTAATAGATTATCTAGAACGGGAGAACGATTTCAATGATAAGATGACCGCTCATACCAAAGATTTTCAGGCATCGCTTTTTGAAGAAATGAAAGGGCGTATTAAAGAAGATGATGCGTCTGTGCCATACAAACTTAATGGATATTGGTACATTACACGATATGAGAAAGGAAAGGATTATCCCATATATTCTAGAAAAAAAGAAACCTTAGAAGCAGAAGAAGAAATACTGTTTGATTGTAATAAAGAGGCCGAAGGGCATAGCTATTATAGAATGGTAGGGTTAAGTATTAGTCCCGATAATACACATATTGCATTTGGAGTAGACACCATTAGTAGACGTAAATATACAATTAGGATTAAGAATTTGGTTACCGGAGAAATATATCCAGATGTAATTGAAACAACCACAGGGGGTAGTACATGGGCCGCAGATGGAAAAACGTTGTTTTATACAAAGAAAGATGATGAAACTTTAAGATCAGATAAAATATTTAGACATATCCTGGATACAGATGCCTCAAAAGATGTTGAGGTGTTTAATGAAACAGATGACACTTTCAATACATTCGTTTATAAAACAAAATCAAAAAAATATATTGTTATAGGTTCTAGTAGTACCCTCACTTCAGAATATAGGGTGCTAAGAGCAGATGATCCAATGGGAGAATTTAAAGTTTTTCAACCCAGAACCAGAGGACTAGAATACGGTATTGCACATTATGGAGAAAACTTTTACATACTCACCAATGCCGATGGTGCTACCAATTTTAAAATAATGAAGGTATCAGAGGCTAATACCAGTAAAGAAAACTGGGAAGACCTTATCCCGCATAGGAAAGACGTATTGGTTGAAGATATTGAAATTTTTAAGGATCATTATGTAATTAGCGAACGTAGTAATGGTTTAAATAAGATTAATATTAAGCGATGGGATGGTAGCGCAGATTATTATTTACCTTTTGATAATGAAACCTATACCACTTATGTGAGTATAAATCCCGATTTTGATACTACCATACTTAGATATTCATATAATTCTCTTACCACTCCTAATTCTGTGATCGATTTTGATATGAATACCAAGGAGAAAGAGATTAAGAAAGAACAAGAAGTACTTGGAGGGAAATTTGATAAGAATAATTATGTGTCTGAAAGAGTATGGGCGACTGCAGAAGATGGAACCAAGATTCCTGTTTCTATGGTATATCGTAAAGGAATAGAAAAAAATGGCAAGAATCCTTTACTACAATATGGTTATGGTTCATACGGATCAACTATAGACCCATATTTTTCTACAGTACGATTAAGTTTACTGGATCGAGGTTTTATTTTTGCAATTGCACATATAAGAGGTAGCGAATATTTAGGAAGATCGTGGTACGAGGACGGAAAACTTTTAAAGAAAAAAAATACATTCACCGACTTTATTGATTGTTCAAAGTTTTTAATAGAGCAGAGGTATACTTCTTCTGACCATTTGTATGCCATGGGAGGCTCTGCCGGAGGTTTGCTAATGGGAGCAGTCGTTAATATGGCTCCAGAATTGTATAATGGGGTTGTAGCAGCGGTTCCGTTTGTCGATGTAGTGACTACCATGCTAGATGATAGTATCCCTTTAACTACGGGAGAGTATGATGAGTGGGGTGATCCAAATGAAGAAAAGTACTATCAGTATATGAAATCATACTCACCTTATGATAATGTTGTTAGTCAGAAGTATCCTAATATGCTTGTTACTACAGGGTTACATGATTCACAAGTGCAATATTGGGAGCCTGCAAAGTGGGTGGCCAAATTAAGAGAACTAAAAACAGATGATCATCTATTACTACTACATACTAATATGGATGCAGGTCATGGTGGGGCTTCAGGAAGATTTGAAGCTTTAAAAGAAGTGGCCGAAGAATATGCGTTTTTGTTTGATTTAGAAGATATCAAGGATTAATTAAAAAAAATAATGTAACTTCGTACCGTTTTTTGAAGCAGATAGTGGTTCCCCCGTTTTTAATCCACGACCCTGTTAAACACAACTATATGAGAGAAAATATACAGGCTTACAATAATGTTTTAGAACTTATAGGTAATACTCCACTTGTAAAACTGAACAAGATTATGAAAGGCTTCCCTGGTAATTACTATGCTAAGATAGAATCTTTTAACCCGGGACACTCCACTAAAGATAGAATTGCACTTTATATTATAGAACAAGCAGAAAAAAAAGGTATTCTTAAACCCGGTGACACCATTATTGAAACCACCAGTGGTAATACAGGATTTAGTTTGGCTATGGTTAGTGTGATAAAAGGATATGATTGTATTTTGGCAGTAAGCTCTAAATCTTCGAAAGATAAGATAGCAATGCTTAAAAACATGGGCGCAAAAGTTTATGTTTGTCCTGCTCATGTAAGTGCAGATGATCCAAGGTCATATTATCAAGTAGCAAAACGCTTACACGAAGAGATAAAAGGATCAGTGTATATAAATCAATATTTTAATGAATTGAATATTGATGCACATTATAACTCTACTGGCCCCGAAATTTGGGATCAAACCAATGGTCATTTAACACACTTTGTTGCTTGTTGTGGTACTGGAGGTACAATATCAGGTACAGCAAGGTACTTAAAAGAGCAAAATAAAGATATTCGAGTTTTAGGGATAGATGCATATGGTTCGGTATTGAAAAAATACCATGAAACCAAAGAATTTGATCAAGAAGAAATATACCCTTATCGTATTGAAGGATTAGGTAAAAATCTAATTCCTACGGCTACAGATTTTGAAGCAATTGATAGATTTGAAAAAGTAAACGATGAGGATAGTGCCCATACAGCAAGAGAGTTAGCAAAGACCGAAGGTTTATTTCTTGGGTATACTAGTGGCGCGGCATTACAAGGAATCAAACAACTTGCTGAACAAGGTGAATTTGATGAAAATAGTAATGTAATTGTTATTTTACCGGATCATGGTTCTAGATATATGAGTAAAGTATTTAGTGATGACTGGATGATGGAACAAGGCTTTTTTGACAGTCAGCGTGAAATTGATGCTACAGAAGTTCAATTTATTAAATAAAATATAAAAAAATTAAGGATTAAATGCATTTGATCAAGGATCAAGTGCATTTTTTTTGCGATTGTTTTAAAAGCAAAATAAGAAAAACTATACCTAAATTTGTTTATAAATTAGTTTTAATCACTAAATTAACAGAAAACATTGCAATATCAACGTTTATATGTGGTTGAAGTGATGATTTGTTAAAATAACACTTTGTAAAAGTGAATTTGAATATAATTATGTCATCAAATCAATTTTCCGTATTTTCGCAAACTTATAAGAAACAAATTTTTTTGATAGATGAGAGATTTATTTGATAAAATTTATAAAGACAAAGGGCCACTAGGAAAATGGGCAGATCAGGCGGAAGGATATTTTGTTTTTCCAAAATTAGAAGGGCCTATATCAAATAGAATGAAGTTTCAAGGGAGGGAAGTAATCACTTGGAGTATTAATGATTATTTAGGACTGGCTAATAAAGAAGAAGTACGTAAGGTTGATGCAAAAGCAGCAGCAGATTACGGATCGGCTTATCCTATGGGAGCAAGAATGATGAGTGGTCACACTGATTTACATGAGCAACTTCAGGATGAATTAGCAGAGTTTGTTGATAAAGAAGCATCTTATTTATTAAATTTTGGTTACCAGGGAATGGTGTCGACTATCGATGCTCTTGTTAGCAAAGATGATATTATTGTATATGATGTAGATGCTCATGCGTGTATAATCGACGGAGTACGATTACATCAAGGAAAAAGATATACCTATCGTCATAATGATATAGAGAGTATTGATAAAAACCTGATGCGCGCTACTAAAATGGCCGAAAAAACCGGTGGAGGAATTTTATTGATTTCTGAAGGTGTTTTTGGGATGAGAGGTGAGCAAGGAAGATTGAAAGAGATAGTAGCTTTAAAAGAAAAGTATAATTTCAGATTATTTGTAGATGACGCTCATGGATTTGGTACTTTAGGAGCCACTGGAGCCGGAACAGGTGAAGAACAGGGGATACAGGATCAAATAGATGTGTATTTTGCTACTTTTGCTAAATCTATGGCAAGTACTGGAGCTTTTATTGCTGCAGATCAAGAAATAATAGATTATTTAAAATATAATTTACGTTCTCAGATGTTTGCAAAATCATTGCAAATGCAATTAGTAGTTGGTGCTTTGAAACGTTTGGATATGCTTAGAACCATGCCCGAGCTGAAAGCTAAATTATGGGAAAATGTAAATGCATTACAAAATGGATTAAAAGATAGAGGTTTTGATCTAGGAACTACCCAAAGTTGCGTTACTCCGGTTTATTTAAAAGGGAGTATTCCTGAAGCAATGGCATTGGTTAAAGATCTTAGAGAAAATCATGGTATATTCTGTTCGATTGTAGTATACCCTGTAATACCTAAAGGATTAATTTTGTTACGATTGATTCCCACAGCCTCTCATACTATGGAAGATATAGAAGAAACATTAGTTGCGTTTTCGGCAATACGAGAACGATTAGAAAGCGGTGTTTATAAACGTATGTCTGCGGCTGTTGCAGCTGCTATGGGAGAGTAGTAGAAGAAGATATTTGAAGATTATGATATAAAAAAATCCGCTGTAAAAGCGGATTTTTTATGTTTTGTATCTTCTATTTTTGTTATAAATGAATCACTTCACCATAAGCATCAGCTACGGCTTCCATTACTGCTTCACTCATCGTTGGGTGTGGGTGAATTGCTTTTAGAACTTCGTGACCCGTAGTTTCTAGTTTTCTCCCTAGTACGGCTTCTGCAATCATATCGGTTACTCCGGCACCAATCATATGGCATCCTAACCATTCGCCATATTTGGCATCAAATATTACTTTTACGAAACCATCTTTGGTTCCTGCGGCACTCGCTTTACCAGATGCAGAGAAAGGAAATTTACCAACCTTTAGCTCATAACCGGCTTCTTTAGCCTGTTTTTCGGTCATACCAACGCTTGCGATTTCTGGAGAAGCATAGGTACACCCAGGAATGTTACCATAATCTATAGCTTCAACATGCATCCCAGCAATTTTTTCTACACATGTAATACCTTCCGCAGAAGCGACATGTGCAAGAGCAGGACCAGTAACAACGTCACCAATAGCATATACTCCAGGGATGTTGGTTTGATACCAATCATTTACCACAATTTTATCTCTATCTGTGGCTATCCCTAATTCTTCTAATCCTATATTTTCTATATTGCTTTTAATCCCAACAGCAGATAAAACGATATCAGCCTCAAGAACTTCTTCTCCTTTTTTAGTTTTTACAGTTGCTTTTAGCACATCTCCGCTAGTGTCAACACTTTCAACAGAAGAATTAGTCATCACTTTGATTCCTGCCTTTTTGAAACTTCTCTCAAACTGTTTTGATACTTCTTCGTCTTCAAGTGGAACCAAGTTTGGTAAAAACTCAACAATAGTAACTTCGGTTCCCATTGCGTTATAAAAGTGTGCAAATTCTACTCCTATAGCTCCTGATCCAACAACGATCATTTTCTTAGGTTGTGATTTTAACGTCATTGCTTCTCTGTAACCAATCACTTTTTTACCGTCTTGAGGTAAGTTAGGAAGTTCTCTCGATCTGGCTCCGGTAGCAATAATGATGTGCTTAGCTTCGTAATCGGTAGCTTTACCATCTTCAGAAGTTACAGTGACTTTATTATTGGCTTTTAATTTTCCAAAACCTTGGATAACATCTATTTTATTCTTTTTCATTAAGAATTGAACACCTTTACTCATTCCGTCTGCAACACCACGGCTTCGTTTTACAACGGCATCAAAATCTTTATCGAATTTTTCAACAGTAAGTCCATAATCAGATGCATGCTTAAGGTATTCGAATACCTGTGCGCTTTTTAATAATGCTTTGGTTGGGATACATCCCCAGTTTAGGCATACGCCTCCTAAGCTTTCTTTTTCAACTATTGCAGTTTTTAAACCTAATTGTGAAGCTCTAATTGCGGTTACATAACCCCCAGGACCGCTTCCTAAAACGATGATATCATATGTGCTCATAAATGTCGATTTTTTGAAGTCACGAATTTAAGGATAATTCGGCTAACCAGAAAAGGAATTAAGTATTCCCTAAGAATAAGATTTTAAGGAGTAATGAAAATAAAAAAACACTATCGCTATGATAGTGTTAAATTAGTATGTGTTGTTATTTATAAACTTGAGTACGTTAATTGAATTCTAAATTTAGTGCACTTTGTACTGCATTAAAGTCATTTAGATCAATATCCAGGCTCTTAGCTTGCTCTGCAGGTACGATAACAATTCTAAACGTTTGATTATCCGTAAATTCTGGCCCTACTAAATCTGCACTTGGGACATCAAATTCTAGTATAATATCAATATCACCGACGGTAAAGTTAAATCTATAGTATAAAAAACCTTCAACAGCTCCTGTAGTATCATTAAAAAAGAATACAGATCCCGTTGGTAAAGGTTCCCAAACATCCAATCCATTATCAACGGCTTCTAATCGATATACTAAAACCACATCATCATCTGCGATATTAGGATTTAGTGGAATTCTCTCGGTAAATCCATTAGTTGCATTAAGATTGATTGTTCTTTCAAAAGCTTCACCAATTAAACCGGGAAGTCCCTCAGGTCCTGGAGGTCCTTGGTCTCCCTCGCATGAGGAAAATAAAACTATTGATATGCTAAGTAAAAAAAGAATCTTTTTCATGAATATTAATTATTTATTGTGAATTTATTTCTTGTCAAAATCGATACTTAAAGAGTTAACACAATACCGTTGACCGGTTTGTGTAGGTCCATCATTAAAAACATGACCCAAGTGACTTCCACAGTTTGTGCATAATATCTCGGTTCTGGTCATGCCATGGGAATTGTCTCTTATGTATTCGACATTTCCTTCTATGGATTTGTCAAAACTTGGCCACCCACATCCAGAATCAAACTTGGTTGTACTTTTAAATAGTGGAGTATTGCATGCCATACAGGTATAGGTTCCTTCTTCGAAATGCATGTTGTACTCGCCAGTAAATGGTCTTTCTGTTCCTTTTTGCCTAAGTACTTTATATTGTTCTTCGTTAAGCTGTGACTTCCATTCGGCCTCTGATTTTTGAATTGGATATTTACTCATTGCTTGTTTTTTTTGGCACAAAAGTTAAAGCATCTCCATTTATACAATGCCTCATCCCTGTAGTTTCTCTCGGTCCATCGTTAAATACATGCCCTAAATGACCTCCACATGTATTGCATAATAATTCGGTACGTGCATAGCCTAGTTTATGATCAACATCCTTTTCTATATTTCCTTCGACAGCTCTATCAAAACTAGGCCAGCCTGTACCGCTATCAAATTTATATTGGCTTTCATATAATGGTGTATTACAAGCTGCGCAGTGAAATGTTCCCGATGCATAAACCTTATTTAATGGGCTTGAAAAAGGTCTTTCTGTACCTGCTTGTCTCAGAATATAATACTGATCTGATGTTAGAATTTTTTTCCACTCAGAATTGGTTTTAGAAACCGCATACGTTTTGTTTTGTTTTTTTGTTTCTTTTTGGGCAGTACCTGTACAACTTATGACTAGAACTCCAATAAGTAAAATGATAACCTGTTTCATGAATTTAGAATTTTTGTTTTAAGTATAGTCGTACAAACTCCCTAAGAATAACATCACAATAATTATTCCAAAATAAATTGTGCAATCTTTGAAATGACTTCTTTGTTACCCAGTATTTTACGATGGCCCAATTGTTCGGTGAGTATTAATTCTCCTTGATCTAGTTCTTTAACTATTTCATGAGCAGAGCTGTAGTGCACATCTACATCATTTTTGTCATGTACTACTAAGGTAGGTATTTTAACACTTTTTGCTGATACGGCTCCCGAATAATTATTAAGATCTTCTCCATATCTTTTGTCAAAATATTCTTTTAATAGTGTAGCTACTCTTTCATTTAGTTGAAGATTTTTTGCAAATTCTTGAGTTATGGCAGTAACGCTATTGGCCGTACCTATGATTACCAATTTTTTTATTTGCAAGCCATTTTTTGTTGATTTTAATAAAGACATTCCTCCCAGAGAGTGGCCTATAGCCGCTTCAAATGGTCCGTGAGTCTTTTCGAGATGGTGGATTGTTTCAATAAAATGAGGCATTAATGTTCTTTTTCCTGGAGACTTACCATGGGCGGGGGCGTCAAAACTTACCGTACTGTATCCTTTTTCTAGTAATTGTTCTGCAATTATAGAGAGCTGTGTTCCGCTGCCAGACCAGCCATGGACCAGGAGAATTCTTTTCTTAGATGTACCATAATTGTATACAACGACTTCCCGATTAATTTTTTTGATATGAATTCGTTCCTTTTTACTTTTTTCATACATCAATTTTTCTCGCTCGGGCATTTCATAACTAAATGGAGTTAAAAACATTCTTGCCGCAAACCTTGAAGCAAGGAAAGGTGATATCCAATTAAGTATTTTTCCAGTATATAATATCGGTTTTGGAACCAAAAGAGCTTGAATAGGAATTAAATCTTTATCCATTTCATTTATGAATCAGAGTTACTTTTTAAATGTTAAAATTAAAATATCATGTTCTTATGTATTAAACAATTATGATTAATTAACATTTGAAATATCTTTTATTTATAAATATATTTCATCAATTGTTTCGTATAACCTCTTAAAGTACTTAATTTTGTAGCTTATTTTTAACGAAGCCTGAAGTTAATGGCACTACTGCCCACAGAAATAGCAAAAAAGGAACAGAAAGTTCTATACGATTACCAGAAACGGGATATTGATAAAATATTTAGTCGTCTTGAGGAATTCCCTGAAGCGTACAATCTTCTTTATCAGCTTCCTACAGGAGGTGGGAAAACGGTGATTTTTTCTGAAATTGTTAGAAGGTATATTAAGGCAACCAAGAAAAAGGTAGTTGTGCTTACCCATCGCATAGAACTCTGTAGTCAGACTTCTAAGATGCTTACAGAATTTCAGGTTAAGAACAAAATTATTAATAGTTCGGTTAAAGAGCTTTATGATCAAGATGAGTACATGTGTTTTGTTGCCATGGTTGAAACCTTAAACAATAGGCTTAATGATGACAAACTTGAACTGAATGATATAGGAATGGTGATTATAGATGAGGCTCATTATAACTCATTTAGAAAGCTTTTTCGATTCTTTAAAAACTGCTTTATCCTTGGAGTAACAGCAACTCCTCTTAGCTCAAATATGAAACTTCCTATGAAGGATAATTATAATGAGCTTATTGTCGGAGATACTATTAATTCATTGATTAAAAGTGGCTTCTTGTCTACACCTGTTACCTATACATATGATGTAGGTTTAGGATCTTTAAAAATTGGTATGAATGGTGATTATACTGTAAAATCATCTGAAGAATTGTATACCAATATGCAGATGCAGGACAAGCTTTTGCATGCTTACGAAGAAAGATCAAAAGGCAAGAAAACGTTGATTTTTAATAATGGAATCAACACTTCGATATATGTGTATGATACATTTAAAAAGGCAGGATATCCTATTCGACACCTTGATAATACCAATAGCAGACAAGAAAGAGAAGATATTTTAGAATGGTTTAAGCAAACCGATGATGCAATACTAACTTCGGTTAGTATTTTAACTACTGGATTTGATGAACCTACGGTAGAAAGTATTATCCTTAATAGAGCAACAAAATCGCTTACGTTGTATTTTCAGATGATAGGTAGGGGATCACGAATATTACCTACTAAACCTGAGTTCTCAATAATTGATTTAGGTAATAATACAGCTAGATTTGGTTTATGGAATGCCGAGATGGATTGGCAATCTATATTTAGATCTCCCGACTTTTATTATGATAGTCTTGTTGGAGATGAAGAAATAGAAAGAAATTTTAAGTACGTACTACCTGATGATCTGAGAAAAGAGTTTGCTAATTCTGTGGATATCGAGTTTGATATTGAAGATGAGTACGCAAAAACAAAAAGATATAATCTTAGAAGTCTTACTGTGCTAGAGAAATCAATAGAACAACATGCTAAAATGTGTGTCGAAAACAGTGAAGATGTATTTGATGCGCGTATTCTTAGTCGAATACTAGATAAGGATATAGAGTATCGTGTACGTAGGTATTCATATTGTATAAGTAAAAGTACCAAAAACTATAGAGATTGGTTAGAAGAAGATTATAAGCGAAAATTACGTTCTAAAATCAATCAGCTGTTTATGGATTAGTCGTTACCTTTTAAAATCTTGCCTTTAAATGAATACCTTCAAAAATTATATCTGTACTATATTCACTGTTTGTTTTTGAATTCTGCCATGTACTAATTCACAATTTTGATATTTTCATTTTTTAAAGCCATCTCTACTGCACTTTCTGCATGAATTTTGGTCGTATTAAATACAGGAATATCTACATCATCCGATTTGATAAGTAAAGGTATTTCTGTACACCCTAGCACTACGCCTTCGGCTCCTTGATTTTCTAAATCCTTTATTATTTGTTTGATTTTTTCTTTAGATTCACTTTTAAGGATGCCAAGAACAAGTTCTTTATAGATGATTTGATGAACTGCTTCTCTGTCTGCTGAATTGGGGATCATTACTTCAACATCATAATGGCTCAACGTATTTTTATAAAAGTCTTTTTCCATAGTAAATTTCGTTCCCAAAAGAGCTACTTTTCTTAATCCTTTAGATTTAATTTCTTTACCGGTTGCTTCTGCAATATGCAAAAAGGGAATATTTGTGTTTCTTATAATTTCTTCACTACACAGATGCATGGTATTGGTGCAAAGGATGATTAAATCGGCCCCGGCATTTTCTAATTGTTTGGCAGATTGTATCATTAATTGGCTTAATCCGTTCCAATCATCCTTGCGTTGTAAATTTTCAATTTCAGCAAAATCTACAGAAGCTAATATGCATTTAGCAGAGTGAAACCCACCAAGCAGTTCTTTTACACGTTTATTTATCAATTCGTAATACATAGCCGATGATTCCCAGCTCATTCCTCCAATCAATCCAATAGTTTTCATAATATATGTTTTAAGGTTATATAGTAATCTCTCCGTTTAGATAGGGTACGCAGTATCCACTAAGAAAAACACGATCTCCATCTAGCTTGCAATCCAATTCACCACCTCGTTTCGATAATTGTAAAGCCTTAAGAGTGGTTTTGTTCAGTTTTTTTGCCCAAAATGGAACCAGCGACGCATGTGCAGAACCGGTCACAGGATCTTCAGGAAGCACAAATGCATTGGCATCAAAAACACGGGATACAAAGTCGGCGTTTTTGCCTTCTGCGGTTATAATGATACAGAGATAGGGTAGTGCCTTCAGTATTTCCAGATTAGGAGTTTCGGCCAGTACTTCATCTTCAGAAGAGAGAGTGATTACAAGATCTCTAGCTGCAAAGGCTTTTTGAGGTTTCGCATTAAGAGCTTGGTATATTTCTTGCGGAACTTCTATTTCTTTAGGAGGTCTTGACGGGAAATCCAATGTAATAGAGCCATTGTCCTCTTTTTTAGCTTTTAAAATGCCACTTTTTGAAGAAAATGTAATTTCATTACTAGAAGAATCTATATAATTGAAGATCACATATGCAGATGCTAAAGTTGCGTGACCACATAAATCGATTTCGGCATGAGGCATAAACCATCTGATCTCATAAATGTCATCCTTTTTTACAAAATATCCAGTCTCTGCCAGGTTGTTTTCAACGGCAATATCTTGTAAAGTTTTGTCATCTAACCAATAAGGCAGATGGCAGATGGCAGCGGGATTGCCTCCAAATAATCTTTGGGTAAAGGCGTCTATTTGATATATTGGGATTTGCATGCTAGTATTTTTTTAAGATTTGACCTGTAATGTTTTCTGTTAATGATTGTTGGTATAATGTTAAAGCCTGATCAATGGGTATAGGAAGGTATCCTGCAAACTTTTTATCTTCAGGAAAATCTCCTGCGATAGCTCCTGGAGCTACTACATTTAATCGGATACCACGATGTAGTTCATTACTGGCAGCATTAACAAAACTGTGTATGGCTCCATTAACTAAAGATAATGCTACCGCATTGGGTTCGTAATGTTCGGCAAGAATTCCGGTAGTGAGCGTTATAGAAGCATTGTCATTTACATACTCCTTTGCGATATTCACAAGATTTACTTGCCCCATAAGTTTGCTTTTGATCCCAACATAATAATCCTCCTCGCTAAGTTCGGATAAATGCTTCCAGGAAGCTGTACCCGCTGCATTGATAACCGCATCGAGTTTTGGGAGTTTTTTGAATACGTCTGTAATAGAATTCTTATCTGTTATATCTACTGGGTAAGCGGTACTATTTCGGTGAGCTCCATATACTTCATGATTATCTTTTTTCAGACTATTATAAATTTCAGAACCTATAGTGCCTGTAGCGCCGATGACTAATATTTTCATAATTATATATTTAAGTTTATGAATATGTTAACTAAATTTTTTAAAGTTCTTTGCTTATGGTGTCTAAATAATTTTTGATGATTTCTTCATTTCTTTTAAAATAGGTCCATTTGCCATAACGAGTGGTTATCAATAAACCAGCTCTATGCATTCCGGATAAATAATGCGAAATTGTAGGTTGGGATAGACCTGACTTATCTTGTATTAATTGCCCGCATACACCATCATTAAAATGCCCCAGTTCTTTATGTGGGGGAAAATTTGCATCAGGATCTTTCAGCCATTTCAAAATATCTAAACGGGTTGCATTAGATAAGGCTTTATTAATTTCCAGTATTTTTTTATCGTTCATATAACAAATATACATATTTAATTTTATAAATATGTTATGCTTTTGTGTTTTACCATAAAAATGTGCTCTAGTGTAACAAAAGAGTGACCTAATCGTCATCTTAGTGTAAAGCTGTTTTATCTGAATTTTTTAAAATAGTTTTAACGATACACTAAAGAGCGCTTATCTTGATACATATTGAGATGGGTGCTTTTTCTTTTTCTTTTGTATAAGAATAGAAAAAATATCAGTATTCTTGTTGCCTATGAAAATTATTCGGGATATAGACACAAAAAGATTAGCGGTTAAGTTGAAACCATCTGCAGAAAAAATGGTAAAACGAGGTCATCCTTGGATTTTTGAAGATAGTATTATCAAGCAAAATATTGATGGAGAACCAGGGGATTTGGTTATTATCTATGATCATAAAAAGAACAATTTTATTGCTTGTGGTTTATATGATCCTTTTTCTCCGATTCGAATTAAATTAATTCAGTTTGGAAAATCGGCCCAGATTAATGAAGAATGGTTTGTTTCAAAAATAAAGGAAGCGTACCATATCAGGAAACCACTTCTTGAAACCGATACCAATAGTTATCGTTTACTTTTTGGTGAGAACGATCATATGCCTGGTTTTATAGCCGATGTCTACGATAATGTATTGGTTATTAAATTATATTCGCATATATGGTTTCCTTATCTAAATTGGATGGTGACTCATTTGATTGCAATTACCAGTTGTACTGTGGTCGTACTTCGATTAAGTAGATTACTGCAATCCAAAGGAGAGGTGTATGGTGTAAGCGATGGGAAAGTAGTTTATGGTACATTAGAGAATGAAGTTGTGATCTTTAGAGAACATGGTGTTCTTTTTTCTGCAAATGTTATTAAAGGACATAAAACAGGGTATTTTCTTGATCATCGCCACAATAGAAAAAGAGTAGGGGAGCTTGCCCATATGAAAACCGTACTAGACGTATTTTCGTATGCCGGAGGATTTTCTGTTCATGCACTACATGGTGGAGCAAAAGAAGTAATTAGCCTTGATATTAGTAAGCATGCTTTGCAAATGGCAACAGAAAATGCAGAATTGAATAATTTTAAGGGTAAGCATACGATTATGGTGGCCGATGCTTTTGAGGGACTACAGGATTTGATTAATAAAGGCCTACAATTTGATATTGTAGTTATTGACCCACCATCTTTTGCAAAAAGAGAAAGTGAGATTGCTAAGGCAAAAAAGGGATATTCTAGATTAGCAAAATTGGGAGCACAATTAGTATCTCCAAATGGTATTCTAGTATTGGCTTCATGCTCTTCTCGTGTTATTGCAGATGAGTTTTTTATGATTTCTGAAGAAAGTATTTTGGAAACTGGAAGAAGTTTTGAAATACTAGAAAAAACATATCACGATATTGATCACCCGATAACTTTTCCTGAAGGTGCATACCTTAAGTGTGGTTATTATAGAGTGCAATAAAAAAGCAACTCAATTAATTGGGTTGCTTTCTCTATTTTCAAAATATAAGATGGGTTTAATGTCTTCCAAACACATGAACCTTTGCCCTTTTTCGCGATATATTTTTTGTGTCGTAAAAAAAAGTGATGTCTCGTATTATTCTTTTCCCTCCTTTTAGATCGATCATTCTTGTAGCACTTTTGCGTGAAAAGTTATGTCTTAATTGAATAACGTCTTTTTGCCCATTTCCGTACTGAACAATCATTCTGTGCATATTCAGGGAACCACCAGTAACTTTGATTTTAAGTTTTTTAAAGCTCCCTTCTCTGGCGGTAATTTTAATTACATCTTTGTCTAATCTGTAATTAACAGTTCTAGAACCTAAATGTTCCCATTTGACTATGTTTGTAATAGTAAAACTGCTTCCTAAGAATAGTATTACCAATAATAATGATACAATTGTTGATCTTTGAAGTATTATACTTTTCATAATTTTCCAATTTAGTTACATATAACTATGACATAAGAATTATGAAAAGGTTTAATTGTAAAACGAAAATTAATAAAAGCATAGTAAATAAAAAAAGGGTAGGAACAAAATGTTCCTACCCTTTTTAATAAAAGTGTGTATATAGTTAGTTAGCAGAAAGCATAGCAAAAAACTTATCCATGTTTGGTAATAAAACAATTTTTGTACGTCTGTTTATTGCCATATTTTCATCCGAGTTGTTCTCTACAAGTGGTTTGTAGCTACTTCTACCAGAGGCAATTAACTTTTCTGGAGCTACATTGTATTTGGTTTGTAGTTTTCTTACAATAGATGTTGCTCTTTTTACACTTAGATCCCAGTTATCCTGAACCACATTGTTACTTATTGTTCTTGGATCTGTATGGCCTTCTACCATTACTTCGATACTTGGCTCAGAGTTTATAACATTAGCCAATTTTTGTAAAATGTCGTTAGCTTTATCACTCACTCTATAACTCGCAGTTTTAAACAACATCTTATCAGAGATTGAGATCATTACCACTGTATTGTCAATATTGACAGATATATCCTCATCATCTTTTAGGCTGTCGTCTAACGAGCTTTTTAGGTTATGAGAAACTGCTAAGTTCATCGAATCTTTTAATGTTTTAGCATTTTGCAATTTATTAGGATCTACTTTTGTAAGCGTTTCCCTCATTTTTTCTTTGCTGTTGTTTGAAATCGCTACGATGTTATCCACCATTACCATTTTCTCATTACCAGCATCTGTTAAAGAATTTATTTTTGCATTATAATCTGCCACTCTTGCTTCAATTTTAGCAAATTTATCCTCTAATTCATCTTTTTCTACAGAAGTTCTTTGTAAAGTACTACGTGTATCTTGTAATTGTTGCTCTAAAGCAACATACTTCTTTTTTGACACACATGATGTCATTATAATACCTGACAGTGCGATTAATGTGAATGATTTTTTCATGGTTATTTAATTAATATTTGTGTTATTTTAACTACTGGATATTTTATTTATTGTTTCCACAATTATTAATCTTTTCATATGAATATCTTAAAAAATGTTAACAGAATTTTTCCCTTAATCAGAACTCTATAATTTACTATTAATACGATGTGGTAATTAATCGTTTGATTATCAATTGCTAGCAAAGGAAGGTGGGTGTGTGATTTTTCTAGGTAAGGAAAACACGATGTACACTAAAAGTTAAAATATGTTATAAAATCGATCTAAAAGAACACTAAGAAGACTTTAGAAATAAACATTTGAGGAAATAAACGTTATTGTATACAGTTTATAGTATACGCCAGTAAAATTATCGTGTTTTACTTATAAATAGCTGTAAACTAGGATGGTATGATGTTTTTATTAATGATTTCTAAAAGATGATTTTTATTATAAGGTTTTAAAATGTAGTCGTTAAGCCCCGCTTGTATTATTTGACGATTTAATTGAGTTACGTCTACAGCTGTTAGAGCAATAATTGGGGTTTTTGTATCAAATTCACGTATTCTCTTGGTGGTTCCAATACCATTTAGTTTTGGCATATTAATATCCATTAACACTATATCATATGTATTTTCTTTAGTCAATTCTATCGCATCAAAGCCATTATCAATAGTAGTGCAATCAAAATTTTCTTTAGACAGCATTTTTTCGGCCACCAATAGATTCAATTTATTATCATCAACAACCAGAGCTTTTAATTTAGGATTGTTAATAGCCGTATTGGACTTAATTTTGGCAGTTGCATTGTCTTTGTTTTGTATGGTTTCAAAATCAGCGGTAAATGCATACTCAGAACCTGCTTGAGAGTCGTTTTGAATAACGATTTCGCCATGTAATGCCTTTGCTAATTTTTTTACAACAGTAACGCTTAACCCAGTACCCAAGTATGATTTTTTTGCCTGTTCTACATCAATAAACTCTTGATAAATCGATTTTTCATCCTCCTTTGTAATTTCAAATCCATCATGCTTTATTTTAAAAGAAATAGTAGTCTTGTTCTCGCTTTTCTTTATCAAGCTAACCGAAAAATATACATTTCCATTTTTAGTAAATCGCAATGCATTGCTAATAAGATTCATTAATATTTGAGAAAGAATGGCTGGGTCTCCATTAATCAATGGATCAATTTCAGAATCAAAATCAAAATGTAATGTGTTATCACTATTTTCGGTGGCGTAACTAAATGAATTTACAAGATTTTGAGTCATTTCTTTTATATCAAAAGACCCGTTTTGAGATAAAATTTCTTCAGAATCAAGATAATTTACATGCAGTATATTATTGATTAATGTAAGCAAATAATCCCCAGAGAATTTAAGAGATTTTAATTTTTCGTTATTCTTAAGTTCGGGATAATCCTCTGCCAGCAGATTTGTTAACCCCATAATCCCATACAACGGGATTCTTAATTCCTGGCTTAGAATTGAAATATATTCCTGTTGTGATTGAATCTGTTTATGAGTTTCATTCTGTAATGATTGTAATTCTTTATTTTTATAGTCAAGCTTTTTCTTTACACTTCTGCCGCGTATCCATAAAAAAAGAATTATAGCCATAAGTATTGCTCCGAATAAATAGGTCATAGCTACATTGTTTATGCAACAAAATAAACCATATCAGTTTTATCTTACAAGTTTGAGTGAGAGTTTTTTTAAATTTGCTTATAGATTGGCAAAGATTTTGTAGGGAATTAACAATGATAGCCTCGTATATTATTTATCTTTACATAGTACAGAACAACAGAATTAAGACAATGACGTTTAAAATAGTTCAAATTATTTTAGTACTTACAGGAGGGGTGTTAACTGCGCAAATAGAGGGCTCCACTACATTACGTATTGATAACGAAAGTGATCTTAGTTCTAATAAATATAGCTTGTCTAATACGGATTCTAAAACAGATTCTAAGCTTTATAATTTACCAAAAGAATTAAAAGAATATAGCCGTCGTAACAATACGACTTTTGATATGACCGGAGAAGATGGTTTTTTAAAGCCAAAAACTGATATTACACCCAAATGGTTTGAGAAAATTGGAGATAATTCATCAGAATCTACGGGTGACGAGTATTTTGGTGATTTTAAAAGTAATGGCAAATTTGTACAATTGATATATCGCGATCATGGAGAAGTGGACGGCGATATAGTTCGTGTTTTTATTAATGACGATATTATAGGGGCTAGAATTTTACTTAGCGGAGGCTTCAAAACAACTAAAATAAATCTAATAAAAGGATTTAATAGAATTGATATATTAGCATTAAATGAAGGAGCAGCATCACCTAATACTGCAGAATTTCATTTGTATGATGATCAAGGTAATGTAATTACAGCAAATGCCTGGAATCTCGCCACTGGTAAAAGAGCTACTATGATTATATTCAAAGAGTAATTGATTTTTTCTAACAATCCACTTAAAATAAGTCATACAGTATCTTTTGACTTATAATTTCTATTTTATACACTACAATTTCAAAAATTATTAGATATTCTGTGATTTTTTAATTCCGTTTACTACTAATAAGAAAAACATGTTGGATGAGTAAGGAATCCGAGTTTACTCGAATCATTAAAGAGAATGAAGGGGTTATTTTTAAAATAACTACCATTTATACTAATGACCAAGAGGATCAAAACGATTTATATCAAGAGATAGTCTATCAACTATGGAAATCCTATGATAATTTTAGAGGGGATTCTAAAATTAGTACCTGGATGTATCGAGTTGCACTTAATACAGCTATTACACGATTAAAAAAAGAAAAACGACGTGGTAAACGGATAGAAATTGATAAGGTCATAATACGACAAACAGAATATTATGACACAGAATTCGAAGAAAGGTTAAAAATAGTATATGCACATATTCAGGGATTAAATGAGCTAGAAAAAGGGTTGATGTTACTTCTTTTAGAAGGTAAAAAATATGAAGAAATAGCAGATATTACAGGGTTATCACCAAGTAATGTGGGAACAAGAATCTCCAGAATAAAACAAAAGTTAAAATCACAAATCGTAAAAAAATAACAGACTATGGAATTAGAAGAAATGCAAGCTGTGTGGTCTGAAATGAGTACTCAGCTAGAGCAACAAAAAAAGTTAACCGATAAAATGATTACCATGATGACTCAGGAGAAATATAGAAATAGATTGAACAAAGTTGCATATCCAGAAATGATAGGAGCTGTTATTTGTTATACTGTTGCAATTTTAATACTTATCAATCTATCAAAATTGGATAACTGGTACACACTTTTATCGGGTATAATAACAGTAATTATATTATTGGTATTGCCCATAATGTCCTTAGGATCGATTAACAAAATGCGCAATCTGGATGTGGCTAGAAATAGTTATAAACAAACGTTGATCCAGTATGCAAAAGCCAAAAAACGCTTTCAGAAAGTTATAACTGCAAGTTATTATCTTGGTTTCATTGTTATGTTTACTATTATGCCAGTAAGCTCAAAGTTAATTAACGGGAAAGATTTCTTTGCAGAAACAAAATCAGTTTGGACTCTTGCTGTGGCTATACCACTGGCAATTACTTTTTTTATCTTGTTTTCTAGATGGGTAGTAAAATGTTATACTAATAATATTAGTTCGGCAGAATCTTTGATCAAAGAGTTAGAAGAAACTACTTAAAATTGAAGCAATACTAGGACCAATATAATAGCAAAAGAAAGGACCTGCAAATACAAATGCATAGTTGTTATTTCTGTGATATAAAGTAGCACAAGACTTTATCTGTTTTTAACAAACAAATGTTAGTGAAATTATAAAATTGATTATTGTACTAAGTTTTTGAGTAATTTCGCAATGCTAAAAATCCATTATAAATGAGATGTTCATTTATAATGGATTTTACCCTTAAATCTTGAAGTTGAATATGTCGAAACCTACTAATGCAGAAGGACTTATCAAGAACTATGATCTTGATATGGGAAAAGTATCTTTCTTTAAAAATTATTTGATTATTGAAGTTGCAGAAGGGACTTCTTTTAATCACAAAAAAGCAAAACAACTTTCAACGTTGACCAATCTTCATTTTGGCAACAATGCTTTTGGATATATATCTAATAGAGTAAATTCCTATTCTTTAGAGCCCTTGGATTATTTAAAGATAAAAGAGGTGTTTCCAAATATAAAAGCATTTGCAGTAGTTACATACAATAACCTTCAAAAAACAAGTGTAAGTATCGAAAATATATTTTATTACGACAATATTGTATCTTTTGAATGTATTGACGAAGCTCAAAAATGGATGAATCAACAACTAAAAACTGGATAAAACTGGCTTACGATAGGCTGTCTAAATAAGTGTTTAAATTATCTAATGTATTATCCCAGAATTGTTCATAGAACTTTAGCCATTGATTTACTTCTTGTAGTGGAGCTGCATCGGCATAACAAAAACGCTCTCTTCCTTTAGTATCTATTTTAATTAACCCGGCATCTTCCAATGTTTTAAGATGTTTGGTAACCCCCTGACGGCTAATATCAAATTGATTTGATATCTGTGTAATGGGTAGGGCAGTGGCAGCAACTACTAAAGCGTGAAAAATTTCACGCCTAGTTGGATCTGCGACTGCTTTTAATATTCTAGTGATCTTATCCTGCATGCACTATTTGTTTTAAATATTCTTTCAATTCTGAAACACAATTATCCCATCCACCATTAAAACTATTAAACATATTCACGGCTGTATCACCAGGGTAATTCGAAATACCAGAATGTTCAAGGTATAATCTTGTTCCTCCCTCTTCAGTTTTTTCTAATTCCCATTTCACTGTTGTTTCTGTATCGGTATTGGCAACAACCCAAGTATAAATTAAAATATATGGATTGGCCTTTTTTACTTCACCGGTAATTTGAGTACAATTCTGTTCTTCGGGAGCAGTAAAAGTATATCTATAACCCGGTTTTGCTTTAAAATCTGCTTTAATAAACCATGAAGAGATTTCTTCTTCTTTCGTAATAGCACTCCAAACTTTGTCAATTGGGTGACTAAAAATGTGTTCTTTACTTATAATATCATTCATAATTGTGAAATTTAAAGATTAATACGCAACTTATTGGTTGCTAATATAAATCACAAAACCCAAAAACGCAACTTTTTGGTTGCTTAAATTATCGATTATTTATGAGTAGCGCATTAAATTTTATGAAAAGTAACCTCTATGAGGCTTATCCGGTATAGTTAGGAGGGAAGATTCGAAGAATAAAATCCCAGAGATTAATAGGATCATTAGTTAGAATAAAAAGAGAGCGATTTTATAAAATCGCCCTCTTCTTATTATTTATAATATGACTAATGCTTAGTATATATAAAGGTTAGGTCGTACACGGATATGATGTTCATAATCATGACCGCTCTGGGTGAAACCTAAAAACATAGCTTGTTTTTGTTTAGTTTCTCGTAACTTTTTTTTGATGTTTCTTAATGTTTTCATGGTAGTTAGTTTTTGATTGATGAATTTTTTTTTGTTATCTGTAACGTCTTTTGGCGTTCCAGATATGTCCTTTAGATGTACTTGATTTTTTAGTGATCTGATTGTTGCTTAAAGTTGTCAT
>CANNFM010000020.1 GCA_947503835.1 uncultured Aquimarina sp. | reverse complement strand
TGCGTTTCATACCTAAAAATACAAAACCCACAAATCTTATTCAAAAAAAAGAAGCTGCCTTTTTAGACAGCCTCTTTACATTATACATTCTTAGTATATTAAACTATTTTATTTCGCTTACGCTCTACTTCGGTAAGGTATACTTTACGTAATCTCAAATGGTTCGGAGTTACCTCAACATATTCATCTTTTTGGATGTATTCTAGAGCTTCTTCTAACGAAAACTTAATTGCAGGTACAATTTTAGCCTTATCATCTGCTCCAGAAGAACGTACATTAGATAATTTCTTCGTTTTAGTGATATTAACTGCCATATCATCACCACGAGAGTTCTCACCAATTACCTGACCTTCATAGATATCTTCTCCCGGATCTACAAAAAACTTACCTCTATCTTGTAATTTATCTATAGAATAAGGTATAGCAGATCCTTTTTCCATAGAAACAAGAGAACCATTAATACGTCCCGGTATATCTCCTTTTAGAGGTTGATACTCTTTAAAACGGTGTGCCATGATTGCCTCTCCTGCTGTAGCGGTAAGCAATTGATTACGTAAACCAATAATTCCTCTTGACGGAATCATAAACTCACACACCATGCGATCACCTTTGGCTTCCATACTCAACATTTCACCTTTACGCATGCTCACCATCTCTACTGCTTTTCCTGATACTGTTTCAGGAAGATCGATAGTTAATTCTTCTATTGGTTCGCATTTTACACCATCAATTTCTCTTATAATCACTTGTGGTTGACCGATTTGAAGTTCATACCCTTCTCGTCTCATCGTTTCGATAAGTACAGATAAGTGCAATACACCACGACCAAATACTATAAACTTATCAGCACTGTCTGTATCATTAACTCGTAGTGCCAAGTTCTTTTCTAATTCTTTTGCAAGTCTTTCTTTAATATGCCTTGAGGTTACAAATTTTCCATCTTTCCCAAAGAAAGGTGAATCATTAATAGTAAACAACATACTCATCGTTGGCTCATCGATAGCAATGGTTTTTAATCCTTCAGGATTTTCTATATCTGCTACAGTATCACCAATTTCAAAACCTTCAAGTCCTACTAAAGCACAAATATCGCCAGCTTCTACTTTCTCTACTTTCATTCTTCCTAAACCTTCGAAAGTATGAAGTTCTTTGATTTTCGATTTTTTTATAGATCCATCACGTTTCACTAAAGAAACCTGCATACCTTCTTTTAAGGTACCTCTTTGTAAACGACCAATAGCAATACGACCTGTAAATGAAGAGAAATCTAACGATGTAATTAACATCTGTGTTGTACCTGCCTCTATTTTTGGTGCAGGAATATGTTCGATTACCATATCTAATAATGGTTCGATATTGTCGGTTTCATTCTTCCAATCATCACTCATCCAATTGTTCTTTGCAGAACCATATACTGTAGGGAAATCTAACTGCCACTCTTCTGCTCCTAATTCGAACATAAGATCAAATACTTTCTCATGAACTTCGTCTGGCGTACAGTTTTCTTTATCTACTTTGTTTACAACAACACAAGGTTTTAAACCAAGGTCAATTGCTTTTTGAAGTACAAAACGTGTTTGCGGCATAGGGCCTTCAAAAGCATCTACAAGAAGTAATACTCCGTCAGCCATATTTAATACACGCTCTACTTCTCCACCAAAATCGGCGTGACCAGGAGTATCAATAATATTGATTTTAGTCCCTTTATATATTACAGAAACATTCTTTGAAGTAATTGTAATTCCTCTCTCACGCTCCAGATCATTATTATCTAATATTAGATCGCCTGTATTTTCATTTTCACGAAATAATTGACAATGGTACATAATCTTATCTACCAACGTAGTTTTACCATGATCTACGTGAGCAATTATTGCAATGTTCTTTATAGCTGTCATAAACGCCTCATTTTTAAGGCTGCAAAGGTACGAGTTATTTTGACAGGTTGTATATGTTTTGCTTGTTATTTAAAAAGTCATAGAATTTGCAATAGAAACTCTTATAAAATATGCATTAATTCTCGCAATAAAACTTCTATCTTTGCACCTTAAAATAAGCTATCATGCAACTAGAGAATATCCCTAATTTAAAACATCTTGACGCAAACAATTTTTTTCTTCTTGCCGGGCCTTGCGCTATCGAAGGAGAAGAAATGGCATTACGTATTGCAGAAAAAGTAGTTACTATTACGTCTAAACTGAAAGTACCATATGTTTTTAAGGGATCTTTTAAAAAGGCCAATCGTAGTCGTATAGATAGTTTTACTGGAATTGGAAATGAAAAAGCCTTAAAAATATTGCGTAAGGTAGGAGAAACATTTGAGATCCCTACGGTGACCGATATTCATGAAAATGAAGATGCCGCTTTAGCTGCAGAGTATGTAGATATTTTACAAATTCCTGCTTTTTTAGTGCGCCAAACCGATCTTGTAGTGGCAGCCGCAGAAACAGGTAAAACAGTAAACCTTAAGAAAGGACAATTTATGAGTCCCGAGGCCATGCAACATGCAGTTAAAAAAGTAAAGGATAGCGGTAATGATAATGCAATGATCACCGATCGAGGAACCATGTTCGGATACCAGGATATGATCGTGGATTTTAGAGGAATCCCCACCATGAAACAATATGGAACCACCGTATTAGATGTTACACATTCGCTACAACAACCTAATCAATCTAGTGGCGTAACAGGCGGAAGACCAGATATGATTGAAACTATTGCTCGTGCAGGAATAGTAACTGGTGTAGATGGTTTGTTTATGGAAACGCATTTTGATCCTGCAAATGCTAAAAGTGATGGTGCTAATATGCTACATATAGACCATTTAGAAAAATTACTGAGTAATTTGGTAGCGATCAGACAAACGGTTAATCAGTTATAAATTTTTCATTTCTGAATGTATACGCTTGCTCAAGAACTTCAATGAGTACTTGATCGTCTATTTGATCTGGAGTCTTGTAGCGTAGCGATTTTACATACTTTCTTTTATCAGACTCGAGCTCCTCTTGGTGCTTAGTAAAATATTGTGCTCCCCAAAAGCCAACATCAACATATCCTTTGGTTACGTTTAGATAACAAATTGGGCTCTTTCCTACATAATAAAAAGGAACTCGCCACTTATATAACAATTCTACTTTGGGAATTGTGGTTTCTACAACTACTTGCACATGAAGTAGTATGGATTTAAAAGGTTCTGGTTGTTTTAAGATGTATTCTTCTGCAGGATTCATAGGTCAAAAGTAAAATTTTGGGAGCACTAATTAAAAAAAGATTTGCACAACTCGATATTTTCATTTTACTTTGTATTTCAAAGTACTTTTAAAATGAGCACAGAAGAATACTTAAAAGACATCACAGAGATTAAGGATATGATGAATAAATCATCGCGCTTTTTCTCGCTTAGTGGTTTATCAGGCATCATGGCCGGCATCTATGCCCTTATTGGGGCAGCCGTTGCCTATTATTTAGTTAGCATTAGTGGTAGAGACTATCTAATTCTCGATGGTAAAATATTTAACTATATCTTACTCGATTTATTTGCTGTAGCCCTGCTTAGTACGATAACCGCAATATTTCTAAGCACCAGAAAAGCCAAAAAAAATAATGAAATCCTGTGGAATGGCACTTCGCGAAGATTACTTACCGCCTTTTTTATACCCTTGATCACAGGTGGAATTTATATCATGATCAAAATCTATAGCAATCACTACGGGCTTACAGGTTCATTGATGCTTATTTTTTATGGATTAGCCCTAGTAAATGCATCAAAATATACGATTGGTAATGTAAAATATTTGGGATATATAGAAATTGTATTAGGTTTGATCTGCGCAATATATCCAGGGTATGGTTTCTGGTTTTGGGTACTGGGATTTGGAGTGATGCATATCATCTATGGAAGTTTAATTTATTTTAAGCACGATCGATAAAATATAAATACAAGGCTATACACCTTAAGAACACCAAAAAGATTTCCGTAGATACGGAAACGAGGATGAAAAATATAATAGGAAATATAAACAAAGCTTTCGATCATCGAATCCGATTAGGGATTATGTCGATATTGGTAGTCAATGAATTTGCTGATTTTAAAATGCTAAAGGAGCTCCTGGGCGCTACCGATGGCAATCTGGCCAGCCACACTAAAGCTTTAGAAAAAGAAGAATATATCGTAGTCGAAAAGTCTTTTATAGGCAGAAAACCCAATACGAGATATAGTGCAACCAAAAAAGGTCGTGAAGCTTTTAAAAAACACGTAGAGGCTATTGAAAAATTATTAAAACAGTAGCTATATTTTTTTATCATTTTACTTTGTATTTCAAAGTACTTTTAAAAACTAAAAATGAGAGCATTTATTTTAGAAACCATTTACGAACTAAGTAAAAAACCATATCAAAGGTGGTTTAAGAAGGATTCTGCCTGGGATATTTCTGTATCCACCTTACTACAAGGATACCCAAAAAATAGTTTAGGCTTTCATTTGGGATGTTTTTTACTTAAACATGATTTTTCTCCCCAACCAAAGTTAGAAAATCATGATGTTTTTCATGTATTAACGAATACCGGTATTTCTGTTCCCGAAGAGATCGCCATGCAATACTATCTTTTGGGAAATGGTAAGCGTAGCACTTACCTATTATCGGTAATTTTTTTGGGTACCCTACTCTACCCCGATAAGATTATCCTTTTTAGAAAAGCCTACAAAAAAGGAAAGGCAGCATATTCTTTTCATCAACTGGATTATAGAAAGTTATTACACAAACCCATGCTAACATTACGAGCTATATTTTTAATCTCACCAATATGGAAATAAGACAAACTATTAACAGAAAAGCACTTATGGTGGCTACGGTTAGCTTCCTTCTAGGAACATGCATTTTATTATTATATCTAATTTCAGGATCAGAAGCTTTTCTTGTAGGAGGGGCGTTTTATGTTCTTATAGCATTAGTTCTAAACGCAATTACTCTAATCGGACTATTCACCAATGCTATTATCAATTATCAGTATTATAAAGAAAATCTGGTAACGATCTTACTTTTTGCGATCAATATCCCTGTAGCCATTATGTATTTGTTCCTGGTAATGAATAATCCATTTCAACACAACATATTATGATGAACACAACCTATAAACAAATATCTTTTATTAAAAGTTTTACAATCGCAGTGGCTTTTAGTGGTTTATTATTACTTACCAGAATCATAAAAACTGATTCCTTTTTTTTCCTTTTCCTGGTTTGGAACTTGTTTTTAGCAGGAATACCCTATCTCATTTCTACGCTGCTAAGCATACGAAAAGTAAATAGGTTCATTTTCTGGTCCGGTTTTGCCATATGGTTAGTTTTTTTACCAAATTCACCATATATACTAACCGATTTGCAACATATACGACTAAGTTCATTACAATCGGTTTGGTTCGATGTTTTGCTTATTCTATCCTTCGCCATCAATGGTATGATCATAGGTTTTGCTTCTTTACAAATGATGCGAAAGCTACTTTTAGAACGATTATCTATGAAAGTTTCTAATGCCATTACTTATGGTATTTTACTCCTTTGCGGATTCGGAATCTATCTGGGCAGAGTGTTGCGATGGAATAGCTGGGATATACTTCAAAATCCGGTTGGAATCCTATCCGATATTTTAAAAAGAATTCTTTTTCCTATTGAACACATAAATACGTGGGCATTTACCATTGGTTTTGGTGGTTTTTTGGTCATCACCTACCAATTGATACAATACTATCAAGAGAAATAAGAACATTACCTCTCCCCTAATAAAATAGCATGACAATACAAATACAATAAATTTAATATCTATGGAAACCCAAAAACAAAAAAAGTCCTTCGGGCAATGGCTAAAAACTTCAGTTACTGTTCGTATGCTTATGGTAGGTATACTTATCCTGGTATTACTAATACCATTATCGTATATCAAAAACTTAATACAAGAACGTGCTTACCGACAAGAGGAAGTTGTAAAAGAAATTAATCAAAAATGGGGAAATGAAGTATTACTGTATGGTCCCGTTCTTAAAATTCCGTATCAAATACATAACCTCAAAAAGAGCTGGGATGAAAAAACGAAATCATATATCGAAGAAGATCTTATCTCTATAAAACATGCTTTCTTTTTCCCGAATACATTGGATATAAAAACTAATGTAGAATCTGAAACCCTTGGAAGAAGTATCTATGAATCTGTAGTCTATACTGCCGATATGAAAATAAAAGGCTCTTTCACCTCTCCAAATTTTGAAATACAAGATATAGCAGCAGCCGATATTCTATGGAATAAAGCCACTGTATTAATTAATTCTACCAATCTAAAAGGAATAAAAAGCAACTTAGAATTACAAATTGGTCAAGAGCACTATGCCTTACAATCACGATTTGCTCAAAAATCACATACCAACACTTTAGAGACTCAGTTTCTTAAAGAAAACTCATTACCCAAAGAAAATTCTATTGATTTTAGTTTAGACCTTATGATTAATGGTAGTGAACAATTACGATTTATTCCTGTAGGTAGAGAAACGAACGTATCGATAAACTCAAATTGGGCATCACCCAGCTTTAATGGTAATTATTTACCAGATACAAAGACAAAAGAAATCACAGAAAATGGCTTTAAAGCAAGTTGGAAAGTATTGCAAATCAACAGAGAATTTGAGCAAGAGTTTTTTGGGGAGCTACCTCACATAGATTCATCTGCTTTTGGTGTAAAACTACTAATACCGGTAGATGAGTATCAAAAAAGTGAGCGTGCTACCAAATATGGTTATCTGGTCATCGCACTCACTTTTTTAATCTTCTTTCTAATACAAACCATTAGCAAGATCCACATACATCCTTTTCAATACATGATGATAGGTTTAGCGCTTACCATGTTTTACACATTACTTATATCTATATCAGAGCATTCCAGTTTTTTACAGGCATACATTATAGCAGGTATTGCAGTGGTATTACTCATTTCGATATATTCAAAAGCAATACTAAAAAGCTTTAAGTTTATGGGATTTATAGCCGCTTCATTGGCGGTATTATATACGTTCATCTTTGTCATTATACAATTAGAAAACTACGCCTTACTTGTGGGTAGTATAGGATTATTTATAATTCTTGGAACCATTATGATGATATCGCGTAGAATTGATTGGGGAAACGATTAAAAATATATGTAGTAGATTGATAAAAGCCGTCCTTCAGATTTTTGAAGTGTGGCTTTTTTATCTACTTTTATTCCTTCTAAAAAGAAACTTATGAAACGAAATATGTATCCTCTAACTTTAGCATGTGTCGCGCTAAGTTTGTTTTCTTGCAAAACAGATTCTAAGAACAAACAAAACCTTGTTAAAGAAGTGGCATTTACCAAAGAGGGTGAACTATCATTATTTAATTTGAGAGATTCGATACCAAGTGCTATCACCAAATTAGATATAGAAATTGCAGATGATGATTACCAAATCCAAACAGGTTTGATGTATCGAAAATCTATGCAAAATGATAGAGGCATGCTATTCGTATTCCCGGAGGAAGCTCCACGTTCATTTTATATGAAAAACACTGAATTTGCCTTAGATATTATTTTTATTGACTCAAAAAACAAGGTGGTAAGTATTCAAAAAAATGCGAAACCTCTTGATGAATCTTCTTTACCATCTAAGGGTCCGGCGCAATATGTATTAGAAGTAAATGCAGGATTAGCAGATACCTGGAATCTTAAAGCTGGAGATTCTATTTCTTTCATTAAAATGCAACAAGAATAAGGAACGTACAGAAAACCTGTACCGTTTAAAAATATTCAATAAAAAAACCGTCTCAATTACTCGAGACGGTTTTTTAATATTTAAAACTGAAAAATATTACTTCTTCTCTTCAGTATTTTTTTCTTTGATCTTAAAACCAACTTTACTCACTGTATCATGCATTATTGGTGTTGCGATAAATAATGATGAGTATGTTCCTACTAATACACCAATGATTAATGAGAACATAAACCCTCTTAATGGCGCAGCAAATATAAAGATCGCTACAAGTACTAATAATGTAGTCAAAGAGGTATTTAATGTACGACTTAATGTACTATTTAAAGCTCCATTTACATTCTTATCTAATGTCCACGTTGTATGTTCTTTGAAGAATTCTCTAATTCTATCAAATACTACCACGGTATCATTCAGAGAGTAACCAATTACGGTAAGTATTGCAGCAATAAATGCCTGATCGATTTCCATGTTAAATGGCATAAATTTCCATGTTAATGAGAACACACCAAGTACTACCAATACATCATGGAATACAGCAGCAACCGCACCCAAACTAAATTGCCATCTTCTAAATCGTAGTAAGATATATAAGAATACTACAATCAATGACCCTAATACCGACCAGAAAGCCGCTTGTTGAATATCATCGGCAATTGTAGGTCCAACTTTCATAGAAGACATAATACCCACTTGCTTATCTTCATCGCCATTAGCAAATTCATCATAGGTTAATCCATCGGTTAGGTAAGGTTTTAAAGCTTCAAATAATTTATTCGCAATTTCAGTATCTATAGCCTCTCCTGTTTCATTTACTTTATATTTTGTAGTAATCTTTAACTGATTATTAGCTCCTAAAGTTTTTGCTTGTGCGCTTTCAAACACGGCAACAAGATCTTTCTCTATTGTGGTAGGAACAACATCTTTGGCAAAACGAACAGTGTATGTTCTACCTCCAACAAAATCAACTCCATAATCCAAGTTATTCGTAAACAAAGAACCAATACCTCCTAAAATAATAGCTCCAGAAATAACATAAGCAATCTTACGTTTCTTTAAGAAATCAATATTTACATTTTTAAACAGATTCTTAGTAACACCTGTAGAAAAAGCTAGTTCTTTACCATTTTTACCATAACCATCAATAAATAGTCTGGTAATAAAAATTGCAGTAAATAAAGACGTTAAAATACCGATTAATAAAGTCGTTGCAAAACCTTTAACTGGCCCTGTTCCTATCAATAATAAGATTAAACCGGTAAGACCTGTAGTTATATTTGCATCAAGAATAGATGACAATGCATTATTAAATCCATCTTTGATAGCGTCTGCCTGGGACTTCCCTTTAGCTAGTTCTTCTCGAATTCTTTCAAATATTAACACGTTTGCATCCACCGACATACCAATCGTTAATACAATACCAGCAATACCAGGAAGTGTTAATACTGCTTTTAATCCAGCTAACACTCCAAATATGAATAAAATATTCACTACTAATGCAACATCGGCAAAAGCTCCTGCTTTACCATAATAGAATATCATCCAGATCAGAATCAATACTAATGCTATTGCAAAAGACATAATTCCACTATCGATCGCTTCTTGACCTAGAGAAGGTCCAACAACTTCACTTTGTATAATATCTGCAGAAGCTGGTAGTTTACCCGCTCTTAATACATTTGCTAAATCCTGACCTTCTTCAACAGAAAAGTCTCCGGTAATTTCACTTCTACCACCACTAATTGCTCCTGTAGTAACTCCTGGAGCAGAGTATACAATATCATCAAGTACAACGGCAATCTGACTTCTCTGGCTAAATGCACGGCCTGTCATTTCTTCCCACTTCTTAGCTCCTTTACCATCCATCTGCATGGTTACCGTTACTTTTCCTAACTGGTTGTATTCTTGTCTTGCATCTGTAATAACACCACCGCTTAATTCTGGTTCGTTATCGCGATTACCTTTTATTGCATAAAGATCAAGGAATTCAGAATCTTTTTCTGGTTTCCCCCAAGCAAACTTCGCATAACGTTGTTCTGCTGGCAATGATGCTCTTACCTTAGGATCATTAAGATATGCCATAAACTGATCAGCATTCTTCTTTTCAACAGATACAATAACTGGACCACCTTGACCTCCTTGCACTGCAATTAGATCTAATAATGGATTTACCTGGCCAACAACATCTGTAGAATCTTTTGCATCTTCTAGTAAGTCCTCAATCGCAGCATCTGCATCAGATTTAGTCGTATCTACCTGAGTAGAATCTACAACTATTTCACTCTCTCCTTCTTTAATGTCTTCTTTAACTTCTTCCTTAACTTTTTCAACCTTATCAGCTTGTTCTTTTAAAATATTATTTGCTGTAAACAGGAAAGGAAAGATTTCTTCTGCTTTGTATACATCCCAGAACTCTAACTGTGCTGTACTTTGTAATAAACTTTTTACCCTATCTACATCTTTTGCTCCAGGTAATTCAACCAAAATACGACCAGATTCTCCTAAACGCTGAATATTGGGTTGTGTAACACCAAACTTATCAATACGCTTACGCAATACTTCAAATGCAGAAGTTACAGATTCATCAATTTTTCTTCTTAGCACTGGTCTTACCAGATCATTAGTCATATCATAAGTGATATCATCACTTAGATTTTTATTTGCAAAAATATCTGGTGAAGCTAATTTAGCATCCGGAATCTTTTCAAACTCTGTAAAGAAATCTTCGATATATGTATTCTGGCTATCTTTTTGCAATTCATCTGTAGCAAGCAATGCTTGATTAAAAGATGGATCTTTTGAATTGTTTGCAAGTCCCTTTAAGATGTCTTTTACAGAAATTTGAAGAATTACATTGATTCCTCCTTTAAGGTCAAGCCCCTTATTAAGCTCTTTATTTTTTGCTAAGTTATACGTAATCCCAGCAAAAATTTCCTCTTTACCTATAGAATCTAAGTATGCTTTTTCAGCATTTTCTCTTAGTTTCGAATAGTTTTCTTCAGTTTCAGAATATTTTTGTTGCGCGTAAGTTTCAGCTTCTTTCTCTTTTGAGTAGGTTAAATACGTATATGATAATTGATATACACATACCAATCCAAACAAAATCGCAAATACCCTAACAAGTCCTTTATTTTGCATTATTATTTATTTTAGTCAAATCTATTAAAACGAGTACCTATAAAAGCACTCAAGGTTTGACAATTAGTTTTAATTATTTAGTACTCTGTAATTAAGCTTCATCATACTAATGATATAAGCTACATTTAAAAGTTAGAATGACTTTCAAGAGCTATTAATTGCTCTACTTTTTTAACTTTTAATAAAAAAAATGATTGTTTTTAGGAATTTCTTAAAAGCTTTGAATTCCAATTAAGAGGTTGGTCCAGCTCGTACTTCTGGAATGTTATGTGAAGTATTATCTATTGCAATTGCAATAGTTGAATTTACTTTTTGGGCTATTTTCACAAGCCTACCTATACCATTGATATCAATTTCTGCTACAAAACTATACGAGTTAGAACCAGAATATCGATCTTGTTCATGTTTTACTTCTAAAATAGATATACCATTAAAGTCAGAACCAAAATCTGTGCTTTTTTGGATTTCATAAACATCAAGGTTATAGTCTTTTGAGTTTTTATTTAAGGGAAATTGATGATCATCTTCATTTTGGTCATAAACAATATGGTCAAGCGCTACATTTTGTGCTTCAGAAAGTATTCTTTTTATGAACTCTACATCCTCATCGCTGTAGTATGTAATTTTAAGGGTACCATTTTTTAATTCCTTTGATATCCTGGTATTTTTCGCCCCTATGGATTCCAATTGTTTTTTTACAATCGTTATCGTTTTTTGGGCTTCTTGAGAGGTAACCTCAATATCAACAAACTCTAATACAATTTCCTGATTAGGTACAACGGTTTGCTGCTGAATAACAACAAGCAATGCAAGTGCAGTGATTAAAATCCCGAAGTACCATTTTTTCTTCATGCGGCAAATATAAAAAAATTAAAACTTCATTTCTAAAGTCTTCAGATAAATATCTATTGTAATCTTTTAAACGTTACAAATCATTTAAAAGATTACAACGTAAAAACTCTCAATAAATTTGCATTGTAAACAATAAAAGCTGCAAGAATGCAGCTTTTATTATAACATTATACAGATTGTAAATTTATTATAACTCTAACAATCCATTTGTTTTCTTAACACCTTCTGCGCTTTCTGCTAGTTTTGCTTTTTCGGCATCACTTAGTTTTATTTCAACGATTTTTTCAATTCCGTCTTTACCTAATACTACCGGCGCACCAATACAAAGGTCATTTAACCCGTATTCTCCTTCTAGTAATACTGAACAAGGAAAGATTTTCTTTTGGTCACAAGCAATTGCCTGCACAAGTCCAGAAACTGCTGCTCCTGGTGCATACCATGCCGATGTTCCTAATAATTTGGTTAGTGTAGCTCCTCCAACCTTAGTATCTGCAGCCACTTGTTCTAATCTATCATCAGAAATAAACTCTGCAACAGGCACACTATTTCTTGTTGCTAATCTTGTTAATGGCACCATTCCTTTATCGCTATGTCCACCGATTACCATACCATCAACATCAGAGATAGGAGCTCCTAAAGCTTCAGCTAATCTGTATTTAAAACGTGCACTATCTAATGCTCCTCCCATTCCAATAATTCGGTTTTTAGGAAGGTTTGTGGTCTTATGCACCAAATAGGTCATAGTATCCATAGGGTTACTAACCACAATAATGATTGCGTTCGGAGAATGTTCTATTAAGCTAGAAGATACTGTTTTAACAATCCCAGCATTAATACCGATAAGTTCCTCACGAGTCATACCTGGTTTACGGGGAATTCCTGAAGTAATTACAGCAATATCTGTTCCTGCAGTTTTAGAATAGTCTCCTGTAGTTCCTGTAATCTTTGTATCAAATCCATTAAGAGAAGCCGTTTGCATAAGATCCATCGCCTTACCTTCTGCATATCCTTCTTTGATATCTAACAATACTACTTCTGAAGCAAAATCCTTTATTGCTATATATTCGGCGCAACTTGCACCTACTGCACCAGCTCCTACTACTGTAACTTTCATTGTGTTATGTATGTTTTAATTAATATTAATTCGTTCTATTGAAAAGATTTCAATACCAGCGCGAAAATACAAATTCTTTAACGAATTAATTCACAAATAGAAGGTAAATTACCACCCAAAACTAAGCCCAAGGGAAAGGTTATTATAATTCTGGAGCGTATAATCAAGATTAGCGTTAAAAACACCAAATTTTACCTTGGCACCAATAGTTGCTTTAACACCTTTGGTTTTGTTTTTTACACTAATAGGATCTGTAATTATATCTGAAGCAAAGGGTCCGTTTTGAACTTGATATACACCTTTCACATCGGCATCACTAGATCCAAAATAATATCCCAACCCTCCATAAAAATTTAGAACAGGTAATTTTGTAGACACAATACTGGTAATTAACCAAGAATTAGAATTCAATTTTACTTCTTGATCCGTCCCAGGCACACCACTATTCGTATTTATATCGTAAAAACCTTTTACGTTAGTGTATCCTATTAATCCTGCTAATTTTACAGGCCATCTTTTTAGTGGAAAAACCCAATCCGTAAATTCATGCTGAAAAGCTACTCCGTATAATTGTATTTCTGCATCCTCTACAGCTTTAATTCTTGGCAAAAAACGTACTTTGATTTCGGTACTTTTTATCAAACCCAAAGATCCTTGTATGAATCCAGCCGGAATAGAGTTAATAGCCGAACTTCCGATACCATCGGGTAAAACCACTTCTAGTTCATCTGCTTGTCCCACATTAATAACTACTGTGATATCGCCTTGATTAACTCCAAATGCATTAGGTGCCTGTTGGCTCGTAGAACCATCTCTGAAGGAAATATCAATATAATCTGCAGTATTAAGAATAAAAGATTGTTTCTCTTCTCTCACAAAAGAAAGATTACCCACTATACCCACTTCAAAATGCCAAAGTTTTTTCGTTTTTGCAGTATTATACCAAGCATTAGACATATTATTTACTAATGATTCTCCAGCCGGAACAAAATAATCTGCACTAAATCTTTGAGCATTTGCAATACCAATCTCCAGAATTTGATCAATATCGGTTTGGGAAGAGGCCATCTGACCTAGAACTAATGCCAACAACAATGTTAACTTTTTCATTCGATTTGTTTTTTTGGGCACTGCAATATAAAAAAAATCCGCTATACCAATTTATATAGCGGATTTTGAATAGATTTATTATATATGTTATGCATCAATATTTGCGTAGACGGCATTCTTTTCTATAAATTCTCTACGAGGTGGCACTTCATCTCCCATAAGCATAGAAAAGATTCTATCGGCCTCGGTAAGATTATCAATAGTAACCTGGCGCATGGTTCTAAATTCTGGATTCATTGTAGTGTCCCACAATTGCTCTGCATTCATTTCTCCAAGACCTTTATATCGTTGTATTTTGGAATTTTCTCCAAAATCTTTTACAATTAAATCTCGTTGATCATCATTCCATGCATATTGCTTTTTAGCTCCTTTTTTTACTAGATATAATGGCGGTGCTGCAATGTAAATATGTCCAGCTTCGATTAACTCTTTCATATACCTAAAAAAGAACGTTAAGATCAATGTAGAAATATGACTACCATCAACATCGGCATCACACATAATCACTACTTTATGATATCTTAGTTTCGAAAGGTTTAATGCTTTACTATCTTCTTCGGTTCCTATAGTAACTCCTAGCGCTGTAAAGATATTTTTGATTTCTTCATTTTCAAACACTTTATGATGCATTGCTTTTTCAACATTCAGGATCTTACCACGAAGTGGAAGAATCGCCTGAAACATACGATCACGCCCTTGCTTTGCGGTTCCACCTGCAGAATCTCCCTCGACAAGAAATACTTCACACAATGCAGGATCCTGTTCTGAACAGTCAGAAAGCTTACCTGGTAAACCACCGATACTCATCACAGATTTACGTTGCACCATTTCACGCGCTTTTTTAGCAGCATGACGGGCTTGAGCAGCAAGAATTACTTTTTGAACTATTGTTTTTGCATCATTAGGGTTTTCTTCGAGATAATTCTCTAACATTTCAGAAACGGCCTGTGATACTGCCGAAGTAACCTCTCTATTTCCTAATTTGGTTTTTGTCTGCCCTTCAAATTGAGGTTCTTGTACTTTTACCGAAATAATAGCAGTCAACCCTTCACGAAAATCATCACCAGCAATTTCAAACTTCAACTTATCTAACATCCCAGAAGCATCTGCATACTTCTTAAGTGTAGCTGTCAAACCTCTTCTAAAACCTGAAAGGTGGGTCCCTCCTTCATGTGTATTAATATTATTTACATAAGAATGTAAATTTTCTGCATAAGAGTCATTATATATCATTGCCACTTCTACAGGAATATCATTTTTCTCACCTTCCATAGAAATAACATCACCAATGATAGCACTACGACTAGTATCCAAAAATCTTACAAATTCTTTCAATCCTTCTTCAGAAAAGAAAGTTTCTGCAACATCATTCCCTTCATCATCTTGATGTCTCTTATCAGTTAGCGTAATTGTTATTCCTTTATTAAGGTATGCCAATTCGCGCATACGACTTGCTAAAGTATCATAATTATACTCTAAGGTTTGCTGAAAAATAGTTGGATCCGGTCTAAAAGTAACTACAGTACCATTAAAATCAGTATCCCCAGTTGATTTAACCGGATATAGTGGTTTTCCTTTCTCATATTCCTGCTCCCATACTTTTCCATCTTTATGAACAACAGCGTGTAAATGATCTGACAAGGCATTCACACAAGAAACCCCTACTCCGTGCAATCCTCCTGACACCTTATAGGAATCTTTATCGAATTTTCCTCCAGCTCCAATTTTAGTCATTACTACCTCTAAAGCAGAAACTCCTTCTTTTTTATGAATTCCAACAGGAATACCACGACCATTATCTCTGGTGGTAATAGAATTATCTTCATTTATGGTTACCTGTATAGAATCACAGTACCCCCCCATAGCTTCATCAATCGAATTATCCACAACTTCATACACCAAGTGATGCAATCCTCTAGATCCCACATCACCGATATACATGGACGGACGCATACGTACATGCTCCATTCCTTCGAGTGCCTGAATACTATCTGCTGAGTAATCCTTCTTATTAGCTTCTTCGCTCATAAAATCCCTTATTTAATATTTTAGTTTTTTGACAACAAACAAAGATAAAAAATCAATAAAAGATATAAAGGTTTTATCAAAGATGATTTAAAGAGTTATCAACAATTAATTAAGATCAATACCCGAAAAAACAAAAACCTTCTTAAAAAGGATGAAAATAGCCTTAAATGGATTTTATAATAATTTTATAACTTTTACAACTGATTAAAAACCCATCTTTAAAATCACTAAAAAAAGACCAGTTATTCATAATACTGAGATGCTAAATGTACTCCATTTCATATTTATTAATCCACTAATGACGTTTAAAAAAAACACTATACAAATCAAAACCACCACTTACCTAACACGCTTACTAGACAGCATCTTACGGATACTCATTAGTTAACATAAATTAACATTCTTTACAATAATTTTAACCTGCTGATTTGTAATAACACGGGCAACAACGTAGTTATCACAGCTGTAAAAAACACAAATAAACTCAACTTTTTAATTCAAAAAAATGAAAACAAAAAATCTAATTAATTTAGCTAAATTAAGCATATTAAGCTTGGGGCTTTTTATGACTTCATGTAGTAATGAAAGTTTTGAAGAAATTGCTCCAGAGAGCAATCAAACTCCTGAACTTGTCGAAAAATTCTTTTTGGGAGATCCCGTTAAAGTACAAAACTTAGGTGATGGTACTTATCTTTTTAACGATATTATATTTACAGAAGATCAATTAACTGATACTGCTATACAATTTGACGAAAATCCTAAACCAGGAGCTCAGGTTGATCCAAAACTTGGTTTAGCAGGAGGGATTACAAAATGGCCAAACAACACTATTATTTATGTGCTTGATAGTAGTCTTAGCAGTAATCAAATTCAGGTGACGCGAAATTCTATGGAGGAATGGAGTTCTAAAACCAGTATTAGGTTTAAGGAACGTACGAATGAGAACTATTATGTTACGATCAGAAATAATGGAAATAATTGTAATTGCGCTTCTGCAAGTGTAGGGGTTCAAGGCTCAAGAGGTAGAATCAATATGGGTGTTAGAACTAGCGAAGTAGTAATGATCCACGAGATTGGGCATACCTTAGGATATATTCATGAGCAAACGCGTTCTGATAGAGATGATCACGTTATTATTTTATTTGAAAATATACAGGCTGGCGCAGAAAGTCAGTTTAGAAAAAATACTCGATCACAAAATATTGGAGAGTTTGACATACGCTCTACCATGATGTACGGCGCTTATACTTTTAGTAAAAATGGTAAACCAACCATTACACGTTTAGACGGTACAACCCATCCTAGAAGAAGACCAGAATTATCTCCTGGTGATATTGCAGGAACCAACCAAGTATACCCTGGCGACGGCGGTGGCGGTGGCGGTGGTGGAAACACCGATACTTGCGAAGGCATTGAAGAATGGGTGAACGGAAGACAATACACTGTAGGAGATCGAGTGACCTATCAAGGATTCTTATATGAGAGAGATTTTACAAGATGGAATCGTATTAAAGAATGTGATACTGTAACCCCTCCAGCAGATATTTGTGCAGGAGTTAGTGAATACAACAGAAATACCAGATATTCTCCCGGAAATAAAGTTACTTATAGAGGGTTCTTATACGAATTACAGAACAACTTTAGATGGTCTAACTTAGGTAGGTGTGGCAACTAAAAGATTAAAATCTTAATATTCATAAGGCTATAGTTAATTCTATAGCCTTTTTTAATTTGTACACGACAATAAAAACCCCAAGAAAATATTCTCAGGGTTTTAAATCTCAATTAACTCAACTATAAATAAAATATAAAACTTTTCTTATTCGTGTTTAATAGGCTTCTTCATGAACAGCGGCAACGGCTCGACCGCTTGGATCGTTCATATTTTTAAAAGCTTCATCCCATTCTAAGGCGATTTTGGTACTACATGCCACTGATGGTTCTTGAGGTACACTCAACGCTGCTGCATCACTCGGAAAATGCCCTTCGAATATTGACCGATAATAAAATTCTTCCTTGTTTTGAGGAGTTTGTATCGGAAATCTAAAATGAGCATTTGACATTTGTTCATCAGATACTTCTAGATCCACTACTTCTTTTAGTGTATCAATCCAACTATACCCTACTCCATCAGAGAACTGTTCTTTTTGTCTCCAAACTACACTTTCTGGAAGATAAGATTCAAAAGCCTTACGAATCACCCATTTTTCCATTCGCTCTCCGTTAATCATTTTATCTTGTGGGTTAATGCGCATGGCCACATCCATAAATTCTTTATCTAAAAATGGCACACGACCTTCGATTCCCCATGCGGCTAGCGACTTATTAGCACGTAAACAATCGTACATATGTAATTTATCAAGTTTACGAACTGTTTCATCGTGAAATTCCTGAGCATTTGGTGCTTTATGAAAATATAAATATCCTCCAAAAATCTCATCGGCTCCTTCACCAGATAATACCATTTTTACTCCCATAGACTTGATAACTCTTGCCATTAGATACATTGGTGTCGAGGCTCTTATTGTTGTAATATCATAAGTTTCAAGATTGTAAATCACATCTTTTATAGCATCTAACCCTTCTTGAATAGTAAACTTGATCTCGTGATGAACGGTACCTATATGATCTGCCACTTTTTGTGCTGCTGCCAGATCTGGTGATCCTTCTAATCCAACAGAAAATGAATGCAATTGTGGCCACCATGCTTCTTTAGTATCGCCAGATTCTATACGCTTATCTGCATATTTCTTGGCAATGGCAGAAGTTACCGAAGAATCAAGCCCTCCCGATAATAAAACTCCATAAGGAACATCTGACATCAATTGTCTATGTACTGCTGCTTCTAAAGCATCTCTTAACTCATCAATACTTGTTTGATTCTTTTCTACAACTTCATAATCCGACCAGTCTCTAACGTACCATTTTTTAAGCTCACTATCTTCACTTGATAAGTAATGACCAGGAGGAAATAGCTCTATCTTAGTACAAACACCTTCAAGAGCTTTTAATTCTGAAGCTACATAAAATGTTCCGTTCTGATCCCAACCCATATAAAGAGGTATAATACCCATATGATCTCTGGAAACAAAATATAGATCTTTTTCGACATCATATAAAGCAAAGGCAAAAATACCATTTAACTCATCTATAAAATCAACTCCTTTTTCTTCGTACAAAGCTAAAATTACTTCACAATCAGAATCTGTTTGAAAATCATATTTTCCTTCGAACTGCTTACGAAGTTCTCTATGATTATATATTTCACCATTAGCTGCTAAAACTAATTTCTTGTCTTTACTAAATAGAGGTTGTTTACCTGAAACAGGATCAACAATAGCTAATCGTTCATGAGCCAATATTGCTTTTTCATCTGCATATATTCCACTCCAATCTGGTCCTCTATGACGAATTTTTTTAGACATTTCCAACAACTGAGGTCTTAAAACCTCTGCATCTTGCTTCAAATCAAAAGCACAAACAATTCCACACATATTTATATACTTTATGTTAGTTAATAGTTCAAATATTCAATTATAGTTATAAAATAAAAACAATAATACGTATTTTGGTTACAAATTGCAACATATTAACGAAAAAAACATAACAATTGAAATTAAAAATTTACTTTCAATCATCAAACACTATCAAATTGTAATTTGCAACATTTAACAGAATTTATAGACTGGATTAACATTTAGCTTGTTACTTCGCTTATATCTTTACAATCAAGAAATAAATCAAAAGCAGTATTATGAAAAAATCACTCTTATTAGTTGTTATTATGTTTTTAGGGGCGTTAACTACAGCAAACGCACAAAAATTTGCAGAAATGCAAAAGAGTCCTACCGACATTTCTTATGCTAAAGCAGATAGGAATGCCAAACCCGAAATTAAGGTTGTATATAGTCGTCCTCAAAAAAAGGGAAGAGAGATATTTGGTAACCTTGTTAAATTTGATAAAGTGTGGAGAACAGGAGCAGATGAAGCCACAGAAATCAAGCTTTTCAAAGATATGAAAATGGGAGATAAGACGGTTAAAGCCGGAACATATTCTCTTTACACAATTCCTGGTGAAAAAGAATGGACAATCATTATTAATTCTGATCTTGATAGTTGGGGAGCATACTCTTATGACAAAGGCAAAGATGTAGCTCGAATAAAAGTACCTGCCGCATCGGGTGATGCTTTAGAAGCATTTTCAATTGCATTTAAGAAAGTCGACAAAGGGTATCATATGCTTATGGGATGGGATACCACTCGTGTAGAAGTTCCGTTCTATATGTAATTATGAAGTCACAATAGATGCATACTAAAAAAAGCAGCTCAGTATATACACCAAGCTGCTTTTTTAAATCAATTATAGTTTGCCCCTAAATAAAATTGATTTTAATTATCCGTTTAAAAAGGATAATAATGTCTTTCTTATACTATCTATGAATAGCATGTCCTGATGCCCCAGGTAGTTCTCTTAGAAATTCCATTACAATTCTAAAAGTTAATCTAAATTTCGTGTAAAATAGCCCCATATTTTTATATTAAATTAATTATTACCCAAATATACCACCCAAACGAGGTGATTTCAATAATTTTTAAAGCTTTTAGATGTAATTTTAGATTTTATCGGTAACATACACAAAAACCTAAAATTGAGATAGTTCCTTACCGGTTTCATTATCATTTTTTACAAGGAAAAAGAGACAAATTCCCCAAAATACTCTTTTAAAATCCTAGTAGTTTCTTATTAATAACACTCCCTTCAATAATTCAAAAGTTTACCTATGGATTGCATGACTGCAAGCCGAAGGTAATTGCTTCAAAAACATTTTTAAAGCTTTCATATCAATTGTCAAAATCCCGTAAAATATCTTCATAATTCTTTCATTTATAGTCCATTACACAAAAATAGTACAGAGTAGTATATCAACAAAATTTTAATGTGAAAAAATTCAAAAAACAGTCATAAAACGCTTTTCGCTTGTTATATGACAACAATCAAACATCTCACCGTTAAAAACTAAAGAATGTACTTACAGCTAATTGTTGTCATTTAGGGTAAATTCCCCGGATTTCACAAGTACAATTCTATAAAAACGCCCTCAATATTGTTCACATTTAATACTAAAGTACTCTACCTGTGAATCGCATTACTACTTGCTGCTGGTAATTCTCTTAAGAAGGTTTTCAATACTTTCAAATCAATAAATAATATATTGTAAAAAAACTTCATAATCATTTGATTTATAATTTGTTATACAAAGATACATGACACTATTTCTCATAAAAAAAAATTAACACTCTGAATAGAAGTTTTTAGACATAAAATATTTTTGAAACGACATAAGGTCAAAAAGTATTTTTTTATGTTAATTTTTGAAGAAATATCCTACACACATGAGTGATGATTTAGGGGTATTCTCCCCCCTATATTATCAATGAAGAGTTTATTTCTTGGCCTAATAGTTACCATTACCAGTCTTAATTAAAGTAAACTCGATGCTCATTTAAATGAGGCTCTCATTTTATACCGTATTTAAACTTCTCTTTTAGGTTATTCCAAAAAAAAAGACCGCACATTTTGTACAGTCTCCCATTTATTTAAATACATAGTTTTTAAAACTATAGGCTTTATTTTCGCATTGCGTATGTCGACGCTCTAGGAAGGTCCTTTAAAAATCTTACTATACTACTAAAATTTAGCCCCTGAAAAGTAAAAATTGAGTTCATATATTTTTATTAAAAGTTAATTCCTTAAAATTAACATAAGGATAACAAATAATCAGCATAAATGTTAAAATATTACTTTTTATTTGACATTGCATAACTTTTTATAGACAAAACTCAACTCTCCCTTGGCGAGTAAATATTTTCTGTAAGTTTTTTATTACAAATATCATAAAAACACAATCAATATACCATGACTTACTTACGGATAAACCATAATTAAAATTTTTAAATTAAGTAAAGACATGTAAAAACGACAAAGTCATTTATTTTCTCTAGGGAATATTCAAATATTTATGTGTTTGAAGAGAAACTTTCCATTTTGGATTTTTCATGACGTAATCAACAATCAATGGGATCATTTTTTCACGTACACTCCATTCTGGTTGAAGATATAATATACAGTTATCAGAAACTTTAGCCGCTTGTTCTTCGGCAAAGGCAAAATCATTTTTATTAAATACAATACATTTCAATTCATTTGCCACACTATATATTTCTTCTTCTGGTAACTTCACTTTTTTAGGAGAAAGGCATATCCAATCCCATGTACCTGTTAGTGGATACGCTCCAGACGTCTCTATATGAATCTGTTTACCATTGTTCTTAAGGCCTTTAGTCAGTAGAGTCATATCCCAAGTAAGCGGTTCTCCACCTGTAACTACAACTACTTCGCTATACTTTGAGGCATTTTCTATGATTACATCGGTATCTGTTGCGGGATGTAAATCTGCATTCCAACTTTCTTTAACATCACACCAATGGCAACCAACATCACAACCACCTATCCTAACAAAATATGCAGCTGTGCCTTTATGATATCCTTCTCCCTGAATCGTATAAAACTCCTCCATTAAAGGAAGCATTTTACCTGCATTCACTAATTTTTCTGTACTCTCTTGCATAAGTTTGCAAAGGTACATAACATTAAAGAATTATTTAGTACATCTCTAAAGCGAATGTGTCAACGATATCTTATTTTTTCACAGCTATACATTCAATTTCAATTTTGGCTCCAACGGCCAATCCCTTAGCTGCAAAAGTCGTACGTGCCGGCTTCAAAGGGAAGTATGCTTTATACACTTCATTAAAAGCTGAGAAATCCTCTATATCTGCAAGAATAACAGTACACTTCACTACATTATCCATACTCATATTGTGGTGCTCTAATACAGCTTTAATATTTTCTAATGTTTGCTTCGTTTCGGCTTTGATGCCTCCACCCACTAATTTTCTTGTCGTCTGATCCATCCCAATCTGGCCCGACAAAAAATAAACGCCCCCTACCTGAACCGCATCAGAAAAGGGAGCTTCAGATTTTTTTGGTTCATGACTCTTATGAAAAATGATACCAGAAGTTTCTGTAGTACAACTCATCAAAAATATACTGATGAATATAAATAAAAATGCGTTCTTCATAGTTAAAAAATTAAAACAGTGTTCTTTATCGATTGTGCTACATTAAAATTAACGTATAATTTCGATAGCAAAGTTAAGATTCCTATTTTTATCAAAAATTAAATCCATTATGAGTGACAATCAGGCATTTCTAGATCATATTAATGAAGGGTATACGACCAAAGGTGATTTTATCATCATGGGTGCAGCAATGCATGAAGGTGAAACCATTACTAACGCTCATGTTAAAGTACCATTAAAGACATTAAATCGTCATGGATTGATAGCAGGAGCAACAGGTACGGGTAAAACTAAAACGCTACAGGTAATAGCAGAAAACTTAAGCGAAAAAGGGATACCTGTTTTACTTATGGATATCAAAGGTGATCTTAGCGGTATTGCTGCTGCAAGCCCTGGTCATCCAAAAATAGATGAGCGTCATGAAAAAATAGGCATTCCATTTGAAGCAAAGGATTTTCCTGTAGAAATTCTTACACTTTCTGAGCAAAATGGGGTAAAGCTTCGAGCTACCGTAAGCGAATTTGGCCCTGTTCTTTTATCAAGGATCCTTGATGTCACCGAAACACAAGCCGGAATTATATCTATCATATTTAAGTATTGCGATGACAATAAATTACCTTTATTAGACCTTAAGGATCTAAAAAAAGTATTGCAATTTTCGACTGCAGAGGGTAAAAAAGAATTAGAAAAGGATTATGGGCGTATCTCTACGGCTTCAACAGGATCTATATTGCGTAAAATTATTGAGTTAGAGCAGCAAGGTGCAGATCTTTTCTTTGGTGAAAAATCTTTCGAGGTTGATGATTTATGCAGAGTAGATGAAAATGGAAGGGGTATTATCAATATTATCAAATTAACCGATATACAAGACAGACCAAAGCTATTTTCTACATTTATGCTTAGTCTTCTTGCCGAAATATATGGAACCTTCCCCGAACAAGGTGATAGCGGAAGGCCAGAATTAGTAATATTTCTTGATGAAGCTCATTTAATTTTCAAACAAGCTTCAAATGCATTAATGGATCAAATAGAGAGTATTGTAAAATTAATACGATCAAAAGGTGTGGGTTTATATTTTGTTACTCAAAACCCAACCGATGTACCCGATGGAGTATTGGGCCAGCTTGGTCTTAAAGTCCAGCATGCACTAAGAGCCTTTACTGCCAAAGACAGAAAAGCCATAAAACTCACAGCCGAAAATTACCCTGAATCAGAATACTATGACACTAAAGAAATATTAACTTCTTTGGGAATTGGAGAAGCTTTAATATCTGCCTTAGATGAAAAAGGACGCCCAACTCCCCTTGCAGCAACAATGTTAAGAGCACCCATGAGTAGGATGGATGTTTTAACAGATACAGAATTAAAGGCTTTATTGAAAAAATCTAAACTCATTTCTAAATACAATGAGGAGATTGATAGAGAAAGTGCATACGAGTTATTAGCCAAAAAAATTGAAAAGGCTGAAGCCGAAGAGGCAAAAACTGCCGCCAAAAAAGAAAGAGAAAAACTTAAGAAAAGCTCATCAAGTTCACGTTCTAGAAGCACACGAACGAGTGCTACAGAAAAAGCAGTGTTAAAAGTGCTAACCAGCGCTACTTTTATTAGAGGTGCACTAGGGGTGCTTAACAAATTATTGAAATGAGTCTGAATACAAATCCAAAATGCAGGCCGACCTGATAAAGTAATTCTTATTTTTGAATTCTATATAACAATAGAATAACTGTAATTATATGAAGTTGAAATAATTTGCGTTACTACTCTTAGTCACATTGTTTAATTAACATATCATGAAAACCAGAATTTTTATAGTACTGCTAACTTCGGCCCTTATTCTAAGTTGTCAAAAAGAGGAAAAACAAGATCCTTTTGAGATATCTAATAACCGAATAGGTTTATTAACCCATGAAATTAAGATCAATCAATTAGATTCAGTTTTTGCAAGTGATTCGATAGTTACAATTTCAGGAGAAAAATCATTAAGCAGTTCTAATGAAATTGAAATTTACGAAAAAGGAGGTGCCAAACTTCTTGTTTTGGAAGCAAAAAACGAATCCGATCCAACATCGACTATAGAGAATATTCAAATAATTGATGCCAGATATAAAACCCACACTGGCTTATCTTCAGAAAGTATTTTTAAAGAAGTTAAAGATCATTATACTATCTCAAAAATAAACAACACCTTAAGTACTGCTGTAATTTTTGTAGATAGTATTCAAGCATATTTCACTATAGATAAAAAAGAGTTACCAAGAGAGTTTCAATATACTACAGATATCAAAATTAAGGCTTCAGATATACCTGACTCATCAAAAATTAAACATTTCTGGATCAATTGGGATAGCAATTAAGGTAAAAGTAAAGTCATAAGAATAAGGTTTACAGGAATTTATTTAGAGCAACTTTTTATTGAATACTGTACCCTAAACTGTATATTCCAAATAAATCTCATACTTTTGAACATGGCAAAAAAATACATCATCCAAAAATCTCCATTTATTGTTCCCACCACCGATGGGAAATTGATCGAGGAGCATTTTGGTAAGGCAACAGATCGAAATTCTGAAGTTAGTATTGCACATATGATTGCCCCTCCTGGTTGGAGCGAACCTTTTCAAACTCCAGAATTTGATGAGTACACCTATATTATTCGTGGTAAAAAACAATTTATAATAGATGGTGAGAAAATACTATTAGAATCAGGTCAATCCATAAAAATCAAGAAAAATACAAGAATTCAATATTCAAATCCTTTTGATCAAGAATGTGAGTATATTGCCATTTGTCTTCCTGCATTTGCGCCAGAAACTGTTCACCGAGAAGATGAATGAGAGAAAAATTTAAACAATATCTACCCACTTTAATTGGAAAATACATCCAATTCTTATTCTTTTTTTCTCCAAAAAAAGCATTAAACAAGGCGTATGTTTTATTTTGCACACCCAGAAAAGGTAAAATATTACACGAACAAGAAGATTTTCTTGAAGATGCAGAAGACGAAATTATCCTTGTAGGAGATTTAGAAATTCAGACCTATAGGTGGTCTAATTTAGGAGAAACCATTTTATTGATCCATGGGTGGGAGAGCAATGCACACCGATGGAAAGGGCTCATAAAAAAATTACATAAAAAAGGATATAACGTAATTGCATTTGATGCTCCGGCACATGGAAACTCTTCTGGCAAGATCCTCAATGTACCACTATACACAAAATGCCTTCAAAAAATTGTAGAATTATATCGCCCCAATCATCTTTTGGGTCATTCTGTAGGTGGGATGACAACTATATTTCATCAATACACCTACCCTAGCTCAGAAATAGAAAAGTTAATTGTATTAGCGCCTCCTGGAGAATTAGCCAGAATTATGAATGGATATCAAGGGATATTAAAACTCTCTCCCAAATTCATGAAAGCACTTGATCAATATTTTAAAGATAAACATGGTTTTTATTTTGAAGAATTCTCTGCGGCCCATTTTGTAAAAAATCTTACACATAAAGGCTTATTGATTCACGATAAAAATGATGATATCGCACCCTATAGCGAAGCTGAAGCTATCTCGAAAAATTGGAATGGAGTTCAATTTATATCTACCGAAGATTATGGTCATTCCTTATTCTTTGATGAAGTAGATACTATGGTTATCGATTTTTTGAAAGGCTAAATATTAAAAAAATATCGTTGATTCTATAGAGTATATGATCATATTCTCTACTTTGAAACCACAAAATTTATAACCACCTTTGCATGTGGAAAATTCTAAACATACCAGACTTAATAAATATCTTAGCGAAGTAGGATACTGCTCTCGTCGTGAAGCCGATAAATTAATCGATCAAGGGCGTGTAACCATCAATGGAAAAGTGCCAGAAATGGGCACCAAAGTCTCCCCTGAAGATATAGTACATGTTGATGGTGAATTAATAAGTGAATCTAAGGAGAAGCACGTGTATCTTGCCTTTAACAAACCTGTTGGTGTTGTTTGCACTACAGCACAAAATGAAAAGGATAATATCATTGACTTTATTAATTACCCTAAGCGTATTTTCCCAATTGGACGATTAGATAAACCAAGCGAAGGACTCATCTTTTTAACAAGTGACGGAGATATCGTAAATAAAATTCTTAGAGCCAGAAATAACCATGAAAAAGAGTATCTGGTTACCGTAAATAAATTGATAAGCTCACTATTCATAAAACGAATGAGTAATGGCATCCCTATTCTAGATACTATTACGCGTAAATGTGAGGTAGAGCAAATTAGCAAATATGATTTTAGAATTGTATTAACTCAAGGTCTTAATCGCCAGATTCGTAGAATGTGCGAATATTTGGGCTATGAAGTAATTCGTTTAAAGCGAATACGAATAATGAATGTTTCTTTAGATGTTCCTTTGGGTGAATGGCGATATCTAACCAATGAAGAATTGAAAGAAATCAATACCGATGTAGGAGATTCTAGCAAAACAGAGGAAGCCTCGGTTATAGAGAATTCTAAACCAAAACATCGTACCACCACGAAACCTTTTGTTGTTAACAAAGGAAAAAGAAATTACCCTACAAAAAAAGACTCCACAAAATCAGCGACAAGAAAACGCAGAGACCGTGGAAAATAAGTTGAGCTGTTAATAATATCCTAATATTTATAGTAAACCTTTATTAATTTTATATCATGAATACTACTACAATATCTCCTTTTCACCTTGCCATCCCTGTAGATGATTTAAAAAAGGCAAGGGATTTTTATACTGAAGTTTTAGAATTAGAAGAAGGTAGAAGTAGTGATCACTGGGTCGACTTTAATTTTTTTGGCCATCAGTTAGTAATCCACTACAAACAAATCTCTGATTCTGAAAAAGAACACAGCAATCTGGTTGATGGTAAAAATGTACCTGTTCCCCATTTTGGAGTACTCTTAGAATGGGATACATGGCACAACCTGGCGAACAAATTATCTAAAAAAGGTATTGAGTTTGTTATCGAACCTTATATACGATTTAAAGGGGAAATTGGTGAACAAGCAACTATGTTTTTCTATGACCCTTGTGGTAATGCATTAGAATTTAAATCGTTTAAAGACCAATCACAGATTTTTGCTACATAATAGTGATGAAATATCCTTATCCATCATTCAAAAGAGCATTAGAAATATAAGGCTTTAACGTAAAATTATGAGTGTTAACACTTTTTTAGTATCTTGAGAGTCAATACATGATATTAAATACCATCAATAAAATCCCTTATTCATGAAAATTGTAAGATTAATAAGTTACCCCCTTTTTTTATTATTCCTTATAAGTTGCGGTATTCCTCAGGCCGAATACGACAAATTAAAAAAAGAAAATGAAAAACTTAAAAATGAACTAGCAGAATGCGAACTTACCCCAGCCCAACTATTTGATCAAGCAAATAATTACTATGATGCTGCAGATTATATAAAGAGTAGAGAACGGCTTTTGGCTCTCAAAGCTAAATATGTCGATTCTAATGAAAACAAGAAAGGCAAGATCCTATTAAAAAAAGTTGAGAAAAAAATATTAGAGACCGCTAGAAACAAAAATAAAGAAGAAAGCAGTGTAACTGAAACTGAAGGAGAAGACGATGTAGATGAACCTGATGAAAAAAACAATGTGGACACCGAAGCAAATAAAAAAGCGTTGGCCAAAATGGTAAAGAAATATGACATAGATAATCATGTCACATGGTACAGAGACAAATCATCTACTAAATTAAGTACAAAGAATTATATACAAACATACATAGGCAAAAAAGAAAAAAAACCTTGGTTAGGATTGTCCATAAATTACTTCTCTAAAAAGAAATGGTTGTATCTAGAAAGAATTGAAATAAATGTGGATGGGGAAATATTTGAAATAGAAGAAGATGTCTCAGGAGAATTTAAAACAAAACAAGAATCTAGTGGAAAAAGAGAATGGTTAGATCGCGTTATAAAGAATGACGATATGTTACTAATTGAAAAAATTGCTTCTGGTAAAACTGCTAAAATAAAATTTGTGGGTCAAGATGATGTATACAAAAGAACCATAAGTAAAGCTGAAAAAAAAGCAATCCAAAATGTTTTAGACGCATATGCAGCTCTTGGAGGCAATCTTTAACCCGTTCTATAGATAAGCAATTATTAAAAATTTCTTATACAATAGTTAAAAAAGCAATCATTTCATTAATAGAGGTGAATTGTTAAAGGTTTACTAAAAAAATCTTCCTATCTTTTGCCCTTGTTATGAATTGAAAAAAAAATGGATTTTACCAACCCCTTAGTCTATGGAGTACCCTGTTTTCTTGGACTAATATTATTAGAGCTTACATATAGTAAAACTCACGACCATAAACACAAAAACCTTTATCAATGGAAAGATCTTGGTGCTAGTTTGTTTATGGGTGTTGGTTCTGCGCTATTAGCCCCTTTGATTAAAACAATCTCTGCAATTGTAATTTTTAACTTTGTATATGATTTTTTTAATCCAGAAATTGATGGAATACGCACAAATATCATGGGATGGGAGTCCTTTGGTTATGCGTGGTATATATGGTTAGCCTGTCAGCTATTAGATGATTTTACATATTACTGGTTTCATAGACAAAATCATATGGTTAGAGCACTATGGGCCGCACATATTGTTCATCATTCTTCTGACAATTTTAATCTAGGAACCGCGGTTCGTAATGGGTGGTTTACCATCCTATATAAACCCCTGTTTTATATGTGGTTACCAGCGATTGGGTTTCCACCAGAAATGGTTGTAGTTTGTTTAGGAATAGAAGCCTTATGGCAATTTCAGTTACATTCTGTCTATATCCCTAAAATGGGGTTTATAGAAAAGGTATTTAATACCCATACCATGCACCAGGTACATCATGCAAAAAATGTAGAGTACATGGATAAAAATCACGGGGGATTCCTTAATATTTTTGATAAAATATTTGGAACCTGGAAAGAACTCGATGATACTATAGAAGTACAATACGGAGTTACCCATGCACCTGATTCTTACAATCCCTGGGTAATCTTAACTCATGAGTACAGAGATATCTGGAATGACACTAAGAAATCCAAAAATTGGTACCACAAGTTTATGTACATTTTTGGCCCTCCCGGCTGGAGCCATGATGGTAGTACTCTTACCGTAAAACAGATGCAACGCGAACTTGAATTGAATAAACAAAAAGTGTAACTTTAGCTACATCATTTTTCATCATCTATTGAAAACTTTACTATGAACTATCAGGAAATTATAGATCAGCAACGTCATTTTTTTAATACAAACGCTACTAAAGATATATCTTTTAGAATTAAAGAATTAAAGCGTTTAAAGGATATTTTGAAAAAAAATGAAGCATTATTATATGACTCCATTTACAAAGATTTTAAAAAATCTGAATTCGAAACATATGTTACCGAGCTATCTATAATTTATCACGAAATTGATCTGGCACTGGTAAAAGTTAAAAAATGGGCTAAGAAAAAGAGAGCGTCTACCGGGTTGGCAAATCTACCAGGAAAAAGTTATATCATACCAGAACCCTATGGTACCATTTTAGTTATTGGTGCCTGGAACTATCCATACCAACTATCCTTGTGTCCTGCTATAGCTGCAATTGCCGCTGGTTGCACTGTAGTACTTAAACCTAGTGAAGTACCATCACATACAGCTGAAACAATGGCAAAGTTGATCAATCAAAATTTTGATCCCAGCTTTTTTAAAGTAGTTGAAGGTGGCGTAAAAGAAACAACCGAAATATTGAATGTTGAATTTGATAAGATCTTCTTTACAGGAAGTGTTCCTGTAGGAAAAATTATCTATCAAGCAGCTGCTAAACACTTAACCCCTGTTACACTAGAGTTAGGTGGAAAAAGCCCTGCTATCATTACCAAAGATGTAAACATTGATATGACAGCCAAACGATTAATTTGGGCGAAGTTTCTTAATGCAGGACAAACCTGTATAGCTCCAGACTATGTCCTGGTAGAATCTAGCATTAAAGACAAGCTTTTATCTGCTATGAAAGAGCAAATTGAAAAATCAGATTACAACGTCGACAACGATAATTATACTCAAATCATTAATGAGAAGAATTTTGATCGACTTAATGATATGATTGATCCTAATAAGGTATACACTGGTGGTAATGGAAATAAAGAAGAAAGAGTTATTCCGCCAACGGTGATGAAAGATGTTGAATTCTCAGACAAAGTAATGCAGGATGAAATCTTTGGTCCGATTTTACCTGTTATAACATTTAATACCATCGAAGAGGCTATCGAAAAAGTAAAGAACTTATCTAAACCCCTTTCATGTTATGTTTTCACAAAAAATAGTACGGTAAAAAAGAAAGTACTCAATGAAATCTCTTTTGGTGGTGGGGCTATAAATGATGCTATGATGCATTTTACAGAGCAAACTCTTCCTTTTGGTGGTGTTGGAAATAGCGGCATAGGTAATTATCACGGAAAATATGGTTTTGAGACATTTTCGCATTACAAAAGTGTCTTACAAAAATCATTTTGGATAGAACCTAACTTTAAGTACTCACCCTATAGTACTAAAAAATTAAATTTCTTAAAGCGTTTTATAGGACTTTAGTTCCTGATACACGGTAGAGTAGCAATAAAAATGTTGCTCTTTCAACTCAAGAATATATAAGCAAATTGCCTTTGTAAAATTTATAGTAGTATTAAAATTTATGGTAGTTAACCAATCATTTTAAGACCATTATTTATTATTTTTTTACATAGTACTTTTCCTCTAAAAGAGTAAGAATATAGTGCTCTACCTCATCGGTATTCCAAATATCTTCGATATTGTTCATTTCCATTACTTTGTCCATGATAGCAGATTGCTGATCTCCAGTCTTTAGAGCTTCAGCATAAGGTCGATGACTAAATGTTACTCTAGAGTACAATGGCAACCATTTATCAGGATATTTCTCAGAAAATCGCTTTTCAATCTTTTTCCTTATCATAAAATCAGGATCCGCTGTCTTACTGCTCATTTCTATAAAATTACGATAAGAAAGCTTGGCGATTGCATCTGCATTTGGTTTACGAGATTCTTGATATGCTTCAAAAATATCTTGCCAATTACTGTCGCCATGGGTATCTATAATTTCATCCAAGATAGAGATATCTTCAAAACCCGCATTCATCCCTTGACCATAAAACGGAACAATAGCATGCGCAGAATCTCCAACTAAAGCAATTTTGTCCCAATACGTCCAAGGATAACATTTCATAGTTACTAATGCACTTGTTGGATTATTTTTAAAATCTTTAAGTAATGTTGGCATTAGATCAATAGTATCCGGGAAATGTTTTTGCCAAAATTTTGTCACCTCATTGTCTGTTGTTAACTCTTCAAAAGAATTTTCTCCTTCATGTGGCATAAACAATGTGCAGGTAAAGCTCCCATCTAAATTGGGTAACGCAATAAGCATAAATTTACCTCGGGGCCAGATATGAAGAGAATTTTTATCTAGTCTATGCGTTCCATCCTGATTAGGAGGAATACCAAGTTCTTTATACCCCGTATCTAAGAATTTTTGTGAATAATCAAACCTACTTCTTCTTTGCATTTTGTGTCGTACCCTTGAGAAAGCACCATCACATCCAAAAATCATATCATATTGGTATTCTTTCCATTCACTCTTTTCGGTTTCTCCTGTATAGATTTTTGCTTCTGGTAAATCGATATCCCAAACCTTTTCATTAAACCTGAAAACGACTCCAGCCTCTTCGGCCATGGTAATCATTTTTCTGTTCAATACTCCTCTGGGAATCGAAGAAATGGCTTCTCCGTCTTTACCATAATACTGATGATATATAGGCTCTCCCGTTACATGTATCGTTCGTTTATCCATTGGGATTGCTAATTTTCTCACCTCGTCTCCAATCCCTATTTTGTCTAGTGTTTTCCAACCACGTACAGACATAGCCAAATTAATAGAACGACCACTAAATTGGACTGTTCTTATGTCTGGTCTTCTATCAAAAACAGTAACCTGATATTTACGTTTTCTTAGGTAGAGTGCTAACAGTGATCCTACAAGGCCACTTCCTACAATGGCTATATTTTTTGTTTGCATAAATTAATTGTGATTCACAACCCGTTGGAACTTTTATATAGAATCATAAGAAGATTCGAGTCTTAATGTCTCCAACAGGAAGCCTCCAATTATCCAAGAAGCTTATGCAAACATTAAAACCTTCGGTAAAAATAGCAAATATTGCCGAATTATCCTTTTATTGCTTTGATAGCAAATATCAATGGGTATAATTTATCTTTGGTCTCAAACATGCCCTTCTCTTTTTCTATCAAACCAGGAAATATTTCATAAGGTGTCTGGTCATGTTCTTCAAGATACTGAATTCTTAACCCAGCTTCGGTTAAAGAAGAAACTACCTCTCCCAATCCATGGTTCCAACCATACTCTTTACTTATCATATTAGAGTTGGTATCTGCATACGTACCTTCATACTCTTCATAAATTACATTTTTTTGATGATAACCATACTTCATTATTCGTTTCTCTTCCAAATAATCAAACATCCAAACTATAGGATGAAATTCTACCATATAAAAAGTCCCTCCAGGTTTTAATCGTTCTGCGATTATTTTTGCCCAAGGCTTTAGATCTGGTAACCAACCAATAACTCCATAACTCGTAAATACAATATCAAATTGATCTTTGACATGTTTTGAAGTATCCAACACATTACAGCAAATAAATTCTGCGTTTTGGCCTATCTCAACATTTAACTGCTTAGCTAATTCTATCCCTTTTTCTGATAAATCCACTCCGGTACACTGTGCTCCCATCCTACTCCAACTTAAGGTATCTTGCCCAAAATGACATTGTAGATGAAGTAATGATTTACCCGAAACATTGCCTAGTGCTTCTAATTCATAACGTTTTAATGAAGTTTTTCCTTTTCTAAAGGCTTCAATGTCATAGAAATCACTTTTTGCATGAACATCTACTTTTTTATCCCAAGTTTGTTTGTTGGTCTCAAAATATTTATCAAATTCTTCAGACATCATATGTAGATTAATTATAGTTTTGAAATATAATCCTTTTTTCAAATAGGTTTTAAATATAAGATATAAATGAGTCACTTCACATTAAAAGAACTTTTAGAACTCCCATCCCGAAACCGCGCTAATTTGATGAATAGTTGCACCGGGTATAAATCATGTAATTTACTAGCTACAAAAAGTAAAAATGGAGTTACCAATGTTGCTATCTTCAACTCAATTATACATATTGGCAGTAATCCTCCGATGCTGGGTTTCATCCTTAGGCCAACTACAGTTCCTCGAGGCACCTATAAAAATAGTAAGGAATCAGGGTTTTTCACTGTAAACCAGGTGCATAAAAATATGATTGCAGATGCACATCATACCGCAGCCAAGTATCCTGAAAACATTTCTGAATTCGATAAAACAAATCTTGAACCCATTTATCTGGATAATTTTGATGCTCCTTATGTAAAGGATAGCCCAGTGCAAATAGGTTGCAGATATGTAAACGAATATCTAATCAAAGAGAATGATACAATTCTGGTTATTGGGGCTATAGAACATGTATACTTAAAAAAAGAAATTGTACATCAAGATGGTTGGGTACAGTTGGACAAAGCCGAAACCGTATCCTGTATCGGACTTGATGGATACGCTTTACCTTCGTTATTAGATCGGTTTCAATATGCAAAACCCGATGAAGAAACGCAATCATTGATTAAGAAATCCTAGCTAATTTTATAAAAACCTTAAGAATTGTACTATTTAAAGGTGATTTTTTATTGACTAATTTTAGAAGATGAAAATCATGGCACAACATCTCAAAGAAATACCAGACTTTATTCATGTTCCCGAAAAACAATTGGAATGGTTAATTGAGAAATCGCAGATTGAATCTTTTAAGCCAGGAGAGTATGTTTTTCAAAAAGGAGATGTTGTTGACAAACTCTCTATTATTCTTGAAGGAAAATTAGAAATTAAGTTCGAACAAAACGGAAACTATAAGGTATTTGACCAAATCACGAAAAATAGAATTACAGGACTACTTCCCTTCTCAAGAATGAGTTCTGCGATGGGATATGGTGAAGTAATAGAAGATACCGAAGTCTTATTTCTAGACAAATCATTCTTTAAAGAAATGGTTGCAAATCATTACGAACTTACCGAAAGCCTGGTTCACCATATGACATCACGTGTACGAGAATTTACTAAAAACAATGTGCAATCAGAAAAAATGATGGCATTAGGTAAATTATCCGCAGGATTAGCACATGAGCTTAACAACCCAGCTTCAGCAATGTTGCGCAGTGCAAAGGCTTTAAAAAAGCATTTAAGCAATGTCCCCGAAAAATTTAAAAAAATTACCTCGATCAAAATTTCAGAACATGAAGTAGACATTCTAAATAATATACTTTTTGATAAGATCAATAACCGCCCTGAGAACAACATGAAACTTACTGAGCGTAACGAGAAAGAGGATGAATTAGAAGAGTGGTTAGAGGATCACGGTGTAGATGATGCTTTTGAACTTACCGAAACGCTACTCGATTTTTGTATGGATATTCCTACTGTGGAAGAAATTCATAAGGCTATCGGGGATCATAATTTTCCTAATGCCATAGAATGGATCGAAAATGTGTTGACTACAGAAAAAATGGTAGACGAAATTGAAGAGGCTTCTGATAGAATATCAAGCCTGGTACAATCTGTAAAAAGCTATACGCATATGGATCAAGCGCCAGAAAAAGCGCCTACAGATATTCATACAGGTATAAAAAGTACATTAACCATGCTTAATCATAAACTGAAAAAGAAAAATATTAGTTTAGAAAAAGATTTTCAGAACGATCTTCCTAAACCAAAAATTTTTGTTAGTGAAATCAACCAGGTATGGACAAACCTTATTGACAATGCAGTTGATGCCATGGAGCATTCTGGTTCTCTAACTATTAAAACATTAAAAGATGGCGATTTTATAAAAATTGAAATTACCGATAACGGAAAAGGAATCCCAGAAGAACATCTCAATAAAATTTTCGACCCTTTTTTTACTACCAAAAGTATAGGAAAAGGTACAGGAATGGGATTAGAAGTAGTACAACGAATTATCAATCAGCACAACGGAGATATTAAGGTAATTTCAAAAAAAGGAAAAACCACATTCACAGTTTGTTTACCTATTATTTAAACCTGAGTTTATGAAGACAATTACAGATATAAAAGGAACATTTCAATTACATAATGGTGTTAAGATGCCTTATTTGGGGCTAGGTGTATATCTAGCAGATAATGATAAAGAGGTGATCGATGCAATCCATTGGGCACTTGATGTAGGATATCGGCATATCGATACTGCTAGTATTTACAAAAATGAAGAAGGTGTTGGAAAAGCAATACAAACTAGCTCGATACCAAGAGAAGATATTTTTGTGGTTAGTAAAGTATGGAATGCCGATCAGGGATACGATACTACCATAAAAGCTTTTGAAGAAAGTATTAATCGATTACAACTTGATTATCTGGATTTGTACTTAATACATTGGCCGGTCAAAAATAAATATATAGATACCTGGAAAGCATTAGAAACATTATACAAAGAAAAACGTATACGAGCGATCGGAGTAAGTAATTTTATGCAACATCACCTAGAGGATCTAATAGAACATACCGAAATAGTACCCATGGTTAATCAGATGGAATTTCATCCACATTTGCTCCAACAAGATCTGATTGATTTCTGTAGTGAACATCAAATCTTATATGAAGCGTGGTCACCTATGATGCAGGGTAAAATTTTTGGACTGTCTACATTAGATGGTTTAGTTAAGAAATACAAGAAAACCGCTGCCCAAATTGTGCTTCGATGGAATCTCCAGAAAGGTGTGATCACCATTCCGAAATCAGTTAAAAAAGAACGAATCATTGCTAACGCAGATCTCTTTGACTTTGAGTTGACAAAAGAAGATGTAGCGTATATCGATTCATTAGACAAAAACCAACGAATAGGACCGGATCCTAATAATTTCAATTTTTAGACTATGAAGAAACCTATCATATTTGCACTGGATGATGACGCACAAGTACTGCGGGCTATATCACGCGATTTGAAATCTGAATATCGTAAAGCGTATAGAATCATGAGTACCGATTCTGCAAATGATGCTTTGGAAGCGCTGGTGGATCTAAAAAAGAAAAATGAAACCGTAGCGTTATTTCTAGTTGATCAAAGAATGCCAGAAATGTTAGGCGTAGAATTCCTTTCTGAAGCAAAAAAACACTACCCCGAAGCCAAAAAAGTATTATTAACGGCGTATTCTGATACCGATGCAGCAATCAAAGCGATCAATGATGTACAATTAGACTATTACCTAACCAAACCCTGGAACCCACCCGAAGAAAAACTATACCCAACATTAAATGATTTACTCGATGTTTGGCAATTACATTATCAACCAGAATTTGACGGTATCTCTGTTTTAGGATATCAATTTTCTCCAAAATCTCATGATATTAAAGATTTTTTATCTGCAAATTTATTTCCATTTCAATGGTTAGATGTAGAGGCTAGTGATAAAGCCAAAGAAATTATAGAGCTCTATGATCTAAAAACAACAGACATGCCTGTTGTTTCTTTACAAGATGGTGAATGTTACAAAAACCCAAGTATTGTTGAGCTTGCAACGGCTTTAGGTCTAAATGCACATCCTAAAGATAACTTATATGATGTAGTTATTATTGGAGCCGGTCCTTCTGGGCTTGCAGCAGCTGTTTATGGAGGTTCAGAAGGTTTAAAAACCTTACTTATTGAGAAACATGCCCCAGGAGGGCAAGCCGGAACCAGTTCGAGAATAGAAAATTACCTAGGTTTTCCTAATGGATTAAGCGGACAAGAATTAACGCATCGCGCCATTACTCAAGCCAAACGATTTGGGATCGAGTTTTTATCCCCACAAGAAGTGACTTCCATTTCAGAAAAGGACGGATATAAGAGTATCACATTAGGCAATGGAGAATGTATACGTACAAAAAGCGTTGTGATTACGACTGGTGTTAATTATAGGAAACTAGAAGCTCAGGGTATTGATGATTATACAGGGGCTGGGATCTATTATGGATCCTCTATGACCGAAGCACAAGCTTGCAACAATAAAGAAGTATATATTGTAGGTGGCGGTAATTCTGCTGGGCAATCGGCCGTATATCTATCTAAATTTGCCAAAAATGTATATATCACTGTTCGTAAAAAAGATCTAAGTAGCAGTATGTCTAGCTATTTAATCGATCAAATTGAAGCAATTGATAATATTACGCTACTAGGATATACCAACATCACCAAAGCAACCGGAGAAAACGAACGACTTACCTTGTTAGAGCTTACCCATAGTCAAACCTCAGAAAATAAAACAGTGCCGGCTGATGCATTATTTATATTTATTGGTGCCAAACCTTATACAGAATGGATTGCATTAGACATTATAAAAAATGAAAGAGGGTTTATTGAAACTGGTAGAGACCTAACGCGATATGATAACTTCAAAAAAGTCTGGAAAAAAAACAGAGAACCGTTCTTATTAGAAACTTGTAGTCCAGGAACTTTTGCCTCCGGCGATGTACGAGCAGGTGCTATGAATAGAGTTGCTTCTGCCGTCGGTGAAGGTGCCATGGCAATAAAATTTGTACATGAATATTTAGCAGAGATATGAAACTACGAACCAAAATATGCGAGCATCTAGAGAATTTTGATGTAACCAACATCAAAAAAAACACAGCTTATGAATGTGCAGAATGTATAAAAACGGGAGACAGTTGGGTACATTTGCGCACCTGCCAGGAATGTGGAGTGACCCTATGTTGTGACTCATCCCCCAATAAACATGCAAGTCATCATTATCAATTACATAACGATCATACAGTTGTGATTTCGGCCGAACCCAAAGAAAACTGGGCCTGGTGTTATGAGCATAAATCGTTTATTAAGTATTAATAGTTAAAGAAATGGGATATAATTTCTTTTCGTTCATTCAATTGATCACTAATAGAAAGTATATAATGAAAAAAGCACTTGCATGTGTAGTATTCCTCTGGTTATCATTCAATAGTTTTTCTCAAGATAGCGGCCATTGGAAACTTATTTATCACAATGATAAAGACGGAAAAACTATTGAGGGTAAAATAGAGACACTCGTTAAATCTGCACGATCAGGGGAACAAATACGCATCTACTGGTCATCACAAAGAAAAAGTGACCCTACAAAAAAGGTAGAGCATTTTGCCGATGCCAAATTCTTGACGGTTTTAAGTGATACTATCGTATTTGCCCAAATTGACCCCATTATTGGTCAAACACCCAGCTTTGATGACCAGACAATTACGCTAAAAGAAAACTTAGAATGGTCTTTAATCGCTGGCAGTAATGGCAAATCAGATACCATGATGCGAAACGTAGTGACAGGAGAAATAATAGGACATGGTCAGGCTACTTTTTCGGTTAAATGGTATGTTAAGCAATAGGTTTCGATGAATTGAAACCCATAGTCTTTAAAAATAAACAAGTGAAAAACAAGTCTATTTTTTTGTCAATATTCATTTTTGCAGTACTCAGTATTGCTTGTCAAAAACAAGATGGCAAATATGTATGTACACCTTGTGATCAATCGTGTGACGCGCTTTTTTTTTCCAAGCCCGGAGTCTGTCCACATTGTAATATGAAACTCATCAAAAAAAGTGAACTCAAAGCAAAAAAAGAACTAATAGTAAATGCTATCAATATTAATGAAGGTTCTGGTGAATTTTTGATAGATGGTGGAGTTGGAAACAAGGAAAAAACAATAAAAGTGTATTACCACAAACCAAAAAATTATCGCCCAGAATCCAGGATTTTGATTGTTGTTCCCGGTGCAGGAAGGAATGGAGATAGTTATCGAAATGCGTGGATTGAAGAATCAGAAAAATACGGAGTGTTGATCCTATCCTTAATGTATCCAGAAAAAGAATATGATTTTGGTGCGTACCACCTATGCGGAATTATGTATGATTTGGATATAAAAAATAGTATTGAGTATGTAGAAAATACAAATGTGGCAAATATGGATGAAAGTAAATTTACATTCAAGATCAATGAGAATTCGGATGAATGGATTTTTAATGATTTTGATAGAGTTTTTGATCTTACTGTTCAGAAATTAAAATCCACACAAACCACCTATGATATTTTTGGACATTCTGCAGGTGGACAGATCTTGCACCGTATGGCCATTTTTCAAAAAGAGTCCAAAGCAAATTATATCATAGCAGGAAACTCTGGTTTTTATACCTTACCAAGCAATGATTTTATACTTCCTTTTGGAGTAAAGAATGCTCCTTTTCATGTAGAATATCTTCCATCTATATTCAAAAAGAAACTAATTGTATTGATTGGTGAACTTGATAATGCAACCGAAAAAGGAGGAACATTATTACACTCTGTTTCTGTAGATAAACAAGGCCTGCATCGATTAGAAAGAGGCACATTCTTTTTTAAGTACTCAAAAGCAAAAGCTCAAGAAATGGGACTCGATTTTAACTGGACGTTAAAAATAGTACCTAACACAGGCCATAATCATAAAAAAATAGGAGATGCAGCGGCTGGATATTTGTATGAAAGTGCTGAGCTGTAAGGGTAATCATTAAATGACATATAGAAAAGTATGTTTTTAAGTTAGGCTAAAAGACAAAACAATGAAGCAAATACTGTACATATATACTATACTCGCACTGATTTCATGTGATAATCCACAGAAATCAAGCAATTTTGATGATGAGCAGATTATCGACGAAATAGTACAGATGTTCTCTGATTATCACACAGACATAAATAAGGAAGGGTTGACTGCCGAATTCTTTTATTTAGACAAATCACCCGAATTCTTTTGGGTTCCTCCTGGATATAAATCTGCATTACATTATGACTCTGTTCGTACTATACTAGAAGCAAATGCGAAATCGCTTAGAGTAGTTAAATTTGAGTGGGATACTTTACAGGTATTTCCTCTATCAAATACAATAGCCAATTACACCGGAATAGTGAATGGCCAGATGATTGATACTCTAGGAATTGAATCAAAGGTATCCATTATAGAGTCGGGTACTATAATAAAAAGAGAAAGCGGATGGAAATTGCTTAACGGCCAATCAGCAATTTTAAATACCAAAACTGAAAATTAAATGATCTACTCGGATTTCTAATACCCAAGAAACACAACCTAACACAAAGTGTATCAAAAACTTTTCTGATTTTTTTTAAACAAAAACTTGCGCAAGTAAATACTTGCGTTTATATTTGCAAGCATATACTTGCATATAATATTATTATGGAGATAAGAAGAGATGTTTTTCAGGCCATTGCAGACCCTACAAGACGCAAGATTATTGATTTATTAGCCAATCAAAGTCTTAACCTTAATGCCATTTCAGAGAACTTCAATATGAGCAGGCAGGCGGTTTCACTACACATCAAAATTCTTCAGGAGTGTAATCTTATCGCTATAAAACAACAAGGTCGACAAAGAATTTGCGAGGCTAAACTCGAGAAACTAAATGAGGTTCATGACTGGACAGCGCAATATAGTATCTTCTGGACCAAAAAATTACAAGCCCTTAAACATATTGTTGAAGCTGAGTCTAAAACAGCTTCAGATCCATCTGTAGATAGTACTAAACCTTTACCTAAAAAGAAAAAATGAAAATGAAAACTGTAGTCGTTAAAGAAGTATATGATGCTCCAATTCAAAAAGTTTGGAAGGCATTAACCGACAAAGAAGAAATGAAAAAATGGTATTTTGACCTCTCAGAATTTAAAGCCGAAGTGGGCTTCGAATTTCAATTTGCTGGCCAGGGTGTAAAGGGCGAACATTATATGCATTTATGTAAAATCACCGAAGTAATACCTCATAAAAGACTTCAATACAGTTGGGAGTATGAAAATCTTGAAGGTTCCTCTCTAGTAACCTTCGATTTAATTGAAGAAGGAAACAAAACACAGGTAACATTAACTCATACCGGAATTGAAACCTTCCCACAAGACAATGCAGATTTTGATATTAAAAACTTCCAGGGAGGATGGACAGAACTACTAACTAAGCTATTGCATGATTATTTAGTAAAACAATAAGTGTATATGTTCTACATCAAGAACAAAATACTCTATTTTTATATCTTACCGGTTGCGCTACTCTTTTTACAATAATGAATATCATTAGTACTTATAAGAGGGTTAGAAAAATGAAAGTTTTATCTTTAGTTAAGAGAGTCGTGTAAAATGTAAAAATCACCCATCATGAAGGAAGTGGAGTTTATCGTGCGAAAGGACCTGGAACCTTTTATTAATTGCATTATGGTTCAAGAGAGTGCTGCGTCAACTTCTCATACTAACATTCCATTATATGCAGACGGATATCCAGGCATCATGTTTCAGCAATCCGAAAATGGTTTTTATTTACTCCCAAAAGAAAAGAAATTATCTGAGCTTTTTTTATACGGTCAAACTCTGGATCCAGTCTCCTTAGACACAAAAGGCCCTTTTAAATTTGTCGTTGTTCAATTGTATCCTTTTGCTTCCAAGTACTTATTAGGAGTAGATCCTAAAGAACTTAACGATGACTGTTTTGATCTGCTTCAATTAGATCACATTGATGTCGAAGGATTTAGAAAAGCGCTTATTCACTCTAAAAACCTAGAAGAACAAGTAGAAATCATTTCTGACTTAATGCTAGAATTGATTACATCCAATCAAGAATCTAAGGATGATAGGATTCAACAAGCTATCTCAATCATTCTTCAGCATAACGGACAAATAAAGATAAAAGAAGTATTAGAACAATTGTATGTAACCGAGCGTACTTTTGAACGTAATTTCATGACGCAAGTTGGCCTAACGCCAAAACAATTTGCCAAGATTATACAATTTCAGTGTTCCTTGCATAAGCTGAATGAAACAAATTACGATAGATTGATCGAAGTTGGCCTCGATAGTGGATTTTCTGATCAGTCACATTTTATTCGAACATTTAAAAAATACACGGGCCAAACTCCTTCCTATTATCTAAAAGAGATGACCACTCATTAGGTTTTGTCGGTTTTGTTCAATTTTTACCGTTGGGCGGTAATTACTTTTGCTTCATAATCTTAAATAAAAAATTATGAAAGTTATTGTATTTGGCTCTACAGGAACCATAGGTAAACATCTAATAGAGCAGTCACTCGAAAAAGGGCATGAAGTATTGGCATTTTGTAGAGATGCTTCAAAACTGGATACATTCAAACATCCAAATCTAAGCACTACCGAAGGGGATGTATGTAACCCTATCGATGTACAAAATGCGGTTAAAGGTCAGGATGTAGTTATTATAGCATTAGGATCCGGAAAAAGCAGAAAAAGCACTGTTCGATCAGAAGGAACAAAAAACATTATTGCGGCCATGAAAGATTGTGGTGTTACCCGATTAATCTGCCAAAGCACATTAGGTGCGGGTGAGAGTAATAATAACCTCAACTTTTTCTGGAAACACATTATGTTTGGTTGGTATTTAAAACAAGTTTTTTTAGACCATGAATTGCAAGAGGAGTATGTTAGGCATAGTAACTTAGATTGGACTATTGTAAGACCAGGTGCCTTTACCGATGGAAAAAAAACAGAGGACTACCTGCATGGATTTAGCCCAAATGATAGATCGGTAAAACTTAAAATTTCAAGAGCCGATGTGGCCGATTTTATTCTGAAACAAGTAGGCAATAAAAACTATATGCATCAAACGCCGGGGTTATCCTATTAAGATTATGTATGTAGAAGAAATATACCATAAAGCTCTACGAAGCCTTCTGACTTCGTAGAGCATTTTTTTATACTTCTGCCTCTTCGCCTTTAGCTCGAGTTTTAGCGAAAGACTCGATCATATCGGGTACTTTTTCAAACAAAGCGGCCAGACCTCTTGTTTTTCCTGCGGCCAGGAATGAGATCTCGTCTCCTTTGGCGACTAAGAAACCAATAGGCTCGATACCTACACCCGCTCCTGCACCTACGCCTTGCCCTTTTCTGGCTTTTGATTCGGTTCCTTCTCCTCCTCCAGAGCCAAACCCCATACCTACTCTAATTACCGGTACGCATTTAAACTCTCCAAGGTCAAAAGCATCGCCAACAACAGTTTCGGTCTTTGCTTCACTTTTTATAAAATCTGTGATTTGCCCTAATAATTCTTCAAAATGTAACTCCATGATTGTATGTTTTATTGGTTTATAAATGATTTAATAATATATATTGGTCTATTATGTATCTGCACTATCAATTGATTTTTTCCTTCAAAATTAATAGTGAATGTTCCTATATAATGGTTCATAAATCCGAAAAGCGGATATAATTTTGCATTCTGAATATCATCCCCGGTATCTATATCCAGCAACATTCTTTTTACTTTGAATGTTCTTAAAATCGTTATAATTTTTCTGAAGCTAAATCTCTTACTACCTTTCTTGCTAGTCTTAACTTCTGTCTTCTTTACTTCTTCTTTCTTGTTCTTCTGAGCTTGCCGAAGGCTATTACCCTTAGTTTTTCGAAGGATTTTTCTGAGTGGATAGAAATAAAAATTCAATAGAAAGACCCTCAACTTTATACGCAACAATTCTTGTTCATGTTCTTCGACACTTGCCGTGGCTATACCTTGTAGTTGTACTTCGTATTGATTCTGGTCGGTATTAATATATACTTCGATCTTTGCAAACAGCACATACAAAATCAATGCTAATAGTAGGATAACGAATACCAGGAACCACATCATCTAATTTTTCTTCGAAAGAAGCTGAAAAAGAGAAGAATAACAATGACATTAGTCATGCTACTCTAATAGTTCTGTTAAACTTTTTTAAATATTTATATACAGAATCAAGATCACTTCATATCCGAAAAATTCTGTTAGTTTTGTGTATACACATATATCAAAATAGCGAACCAACATGCAAATAATTGATTTATCTAAAACGATACAATACAACCCTGGCGACCCTTTTTTCATGAAAGTGAAAATCAAGCACAAACCTCATCGCAAAGCCAAATGGCTAATTCGATATTTAGGATTACCCTTTAGATTGTTTCCGAAAGGTTTTATAGGCTGGGCAGACGATAGCATTAAAAAAATGGGGGTTCATTCTACCACTCATATTGATGCTCCATGGCACTACGGCCCTACTTGCGAAGGCAAACCAGCCAAAACTATAGACCAGGTACCTTTGGACTGGTGTTTTGGACAAGGAGTAGTAATCGATATGAAGCACAAAGCCGATTATGATCCCATTACTGCCAAAGACATTGAAACTTTTGTAGAAAAAGAAAACATCACCCTACAGCCCAATATGATTGTGCTCATAAAAACCGGAAGAGATCAATACATGGGTACCAAAGACTTTTTTCTTAAAGGTACTGGTATGAGCGCCGAGGCTACCGAGTGGTTGATCAGCAAAGGAATAAAGGTAATGGGAATAGACCAATGGGGTTGGGATTTACCGTTGCCCTTTTTAATTAAAGAAGCCAAAAAGAATAACAATCCAGAATTATTTTGGGAAGCCCATTTGGTAGGCGTTGATAAAGAATATTGCCATATGGAACAACTTACCAATTTAGATGCACTACCCTATCAGGGCTTTAAAGTTGCTGCTTTTCCTATAAAGATTAAAGGTGGCTCTGCTGCTCCTGCAAGAGTGGTAGCCATTCTAGATGATTAATAGGATATTGCATACTAAAAACACCTTAACTTTATATATACACTCATCATGAAAAACAATCTCGTCTTGCAAAAAACTGCCATTACCTTTAGTGTAATCTTATATGCTATCGTTGTCCCCTATCTCGAAATTAATACCACCCATGTGTTTAATCCCGACTGGACTCCCCATGCACGGATTCATGAAGTATGGCAACTTTTTACCAATACCAGTATTGGGATCTTATGCCTTTGGTTAATTTGGAAAAAAAGAGAAGTACTTTTGAGTTCGACGCTAAGTATGGTTGTTACGGGTAGTTTTTTGATCGCTTTTACATTGCAAGATATGTACGGTGGTTCTATGAGGTTTCTTGATGGTAGCGAAAAAACGATCCTGGGAATCAACATTGGTGTTTTTGGATTTGGCATAGCCTTTATCCTGTTGGTCATATCACTAATGATGTACTTCAAAAACAATAAAAAAGCATAACCATTAATTGATTAGTGATTTTAAAAAATAATCATAATGGTAGCTTCTGATTTTTGTACCTGATAGATCACCTTCTGTCGTATCTACAATGTATTCTCAAAAGCTTTGGACATTGAACATTACAGGGTTGAAACCTAATCTCTGATCTTGTTACTTAAGCCTTGACAACGTATATTTTTTACTTTTTTCCAACAATCCCCATTTTTGTGTAAAGAACAACAGTTCTTTCTCGTGAGGATTAAAAGATTTCCAGGGATTAATAAAGGTTTTCTGGTCTTCGTCAAAGGTTACGGTATCTTTTTCAATATTTCCATCTTTATCAAAGGTATACTTCATGACCACTACAGCCCCTTTAGATTTACTTCCTTTAAATTTTTTAAGTTTCTTACTTGGATCACGGTTCAGATTATTGACATGGTCATTAAAAAGAAGTACTAGTTCATCATTTACTATCTCTGTCATTACAGAACTATAGTCTGAATAATCATTTTTGGTATACTGTCGTTTTGGTATTGTTCTCGCCCATAGTACTTCGCCATCAGGGGATACATTGATCACATATACATCATTATACTCATATGTTATTTCCCCGTTATCTGCATAATTTCCTACATCGTTGTCTCTTACCATTTTATAATAGTCTTCTGCAATAATATATGCGCCCCCATCTTTTTTTAGGATGGTGTCATCGTAATCCCCAACAGTAGATATAAAACCTGTCTTATCGTCTTCAGAAAATTCTGAAGCTTTGTTAAAATTAGCAGCATCTAAAAAGCGATGATTGATAAACTTGTTGTGTTTCTTAATCGCAAAATCTCCTGTCTTAGTATCAAAACGATGATAGTAGGTACCTGTATCTAAATATCTCCCTCCTGGAGATGTAAATCCAGTAATAACCACTTGGTTATCCATGGTAATATTACAGGCCACACTACTCACAAAATCATCCGGAACTTCCATAGTATAAGTATTTACACTAGCGCCATTATTAGTAAAGCTTATAAAATCATATCCTTTGTTAATTTCCTTTTTTGGACGCCCTATCACATAAGCATTACCCGTATTGTCAACGGCAAAGCTTGCTAACTTATATTTTTTATCCTTATAAGGTACTTCATGTTCTTTTTCCCATAATTTGGTAAATGTTGTATCGTAAACGATGACTCCAAATTTCAAATTGCCTTTCCTGGTCCATGGCAGTTCATAATACACCATAATCTTGCTATGATCTGGTGATTTATCCACCCAAAACGTACCACTATTATTCCTCCCTCCTTCTGCATAGGCTATCTCAGCTATTGATTTTTCTGGTCCCAAAGGTTCCAGAGTTTTAGGATCAAACTCCCTTGCATAATATGTATTGATATGTGTTTTATTTTTGGGATAAGAAGAAAACAGATACAAATGCTCTCCTATATTTTCGAAAGCATCATAACGAGTAAAATTGTTACCTACTCTTAGCACAAGTACATTCGTCTTTATTTTTTTGAGGTTCTGATCATACAATACCGCAGTATATGTTTTTTTGGGTGCCAGACCACCTACGGTTTTTCTATGTACCGTAAAATAGTGTTCTCCAATACTTCCTATTCCTAAAGTAGTATGTTTCTGTACTTTATCATCAATAGTCGATACAGTAAGATTAGTTAGTTTATCTTCTTGTGCGATAGCATAAAAACTAATCGTTAATGCACACAATAGCAGTGTATATTTTTTCATAGAGGTTTTCCACTTTTTTTGAAGGCCCAAAGGTATACTTTTTAAGTCAGGAGTTAGAAGGCAGGAGGCAGGGTTGAGAAATTAAGAAGTCAGAATACTGAAACCCAACACTTCTTGTGAACCTGGGGCACTTCAAAAAATCAATCGAAAGGCACAGAAAAACGCTTCTACACGATCAAAGATGTGCACCTATTCTACTTTTGGAGTATTTTTATTTTTGAAATACAGTATACAAGCTTCTGCAATTTTTGTGATCGGTAGCACTTGTAATAGAGATGTGAAAAGCTTACGTATTGTATCTATCTTCTTATTTGGCATTGCCCAAAGCAAAACCAAGATAACAATAAAAAAAATCATATACATTAAGGTCTTATCCATACATCTAAGGCGTAATAATTCTTATTATATAATAAATTAACAATAAGAAAAATTGTTTACTAAAATTAATAAACACTTTAGATCACAACAAGGAAAGTACATCATTTTTAGCACAATAACCCTATACAAGAGTAAATGAACCGATTATGTAGGGTGCTTTGATCAATTACTAATTTCATTATAATTGCGTACGAATTTTCTTCAAAAAAGTTGATCGATTTAAACAGTTCTATAGCAAACACCGATGTTCTACCGGTGTTTTTATTTTCTATACTGTACCCTGAGCCCTTCGAAGGAAAACCAAAAACCAAAAACCCAAAACCCAAAACCTGAAACCAAAACCTGAAACCAAAACCTGAAACCAAAAACCTGAAACCTGAAACCCAAAAACCAAAAACCAAAAACCAGAAACCCAAAACCCAAAACCAGAAACCAAAAACCAGAAACCCTTCGACAAGCCTATCGAAGGGCACAAATATCCCCACTATTGGGTATTGAAACCCGTATATAACTATTATAATTTTGAGAACGTAAACAATAAGCATTACATGCTTAATACCCCTCTTAATTCAAAACTAATACGTTATGAAAATTATTGAAACAAAAATAAAAAGTGTATTAATAACACTTTGCAGATTACTTGTATTGGGAAGTATTGCGTTTTGGCTAACAGGCTGTGAATATGCTAAAATAAGGCTAACCGACGAAAGTATATCTCCTCAACCAGGTAAAGATGGGATATATACTTTTAAAGTAAGAGCATTCGCTGATAATACGCAATCTTCTGTTGTAGTTGAAAACAGCGTTAACGTATATTTAATATTAAATGATGGCACTCGAGTAAACCCAATTAATCATACTGGAGTTCATTGGGATTTTAAAATAAAAGACACCTTTCAGTCATTATACTGTGACAAGAAGATTAAGGCTAAATTCCTAGCAGAATATAAGAGAGCTACATACTTTCATGAAAATCAAAGAAAAACAACTACTCTCGAAACCGATGTCCCTATAACTCCTCGTGAAAATATTGTTCTGGATTACACCTATCGAGCTTACCCTATTAAAACCCCCAATCCTGTTAAGCTGGCCTGGCGAACAGCTGATGAGCCAAGAACATCATTCATCGTTATAGCAAATTGGTCACACGAAAAAGTGAATATTAATATCAATACGCTATCCAGAAAAATTATTATTCATGAAGAAGAGGAACAAAACTTTGTACTCGAGGCCTGTGGAAATGATCAAGGGCATAATACAAGATTAATAAGAGTTGTATGCAAAAGTGATGACATATTAGATCCGGTAAGGTTTACCATAACCGCAGAATCCAAAACCAATGGCATACAACAATTTGAAGCTTTTTTAACATGCGAAGAATTTGAAGGAGCCTAAGACTTAAAAATGAATATGAATCCTAAATAAAAAGATATGAGAGCTTACATTCAAAAAATTGATATTACTGAGGACGGAAAAGTAATCGTCTCTGGACAACTATCAAGAACAAACTTAGTCGCTAAATTAAGCCCGATGATTTATGTACATCCGCCAAAAGATGGGATTTGGGGATATACTCTTGAGGTACTACCCACTTCTGTATTTGGTTCTGATAAGATGGAACCCTTCTCTGTTGAAGCACCTTGGACAGGAAATAATGATGCTAATGGGGTTAGGATTACGCAGCCCAGATTAAACCCCTCCGAAAAGGACATAGAAACCGTTCAACTAAAAGCAAAGAAGGTCGAAGAGTTTACCAAAGAACAATCCAATTTAACCATTTTAAAAGGAGCTTCTTTTGACAAGGAGACTAATAATCTGGTGGTTGATTTACAATATAGTGGCGGTTGTTTTCCTCACCTATTCTCTTTAGAATGGGACGGAATCTCGTATAAAAGTGCTCCCCTTCAATACAATTTTAAAGTAGTTGATTTAAGTGACTACGATCCCTGCAGGGCTATGTTATCTGCTCAACTACGGTTCGACATAAGTACACCCAAAGTGCAAATTGATCGCCCATCGGTAATTCATCTTGGGACCGTAAATGGGGGCACGTCTATTCCTGTAGACATAGAATAAAACACCCCACATTGAAGTATGGCCCCTGAGCCCTTCGACAAGCTCAGGACAGGCCTGTCGAAGGTGTCATACAAAAATCTTTTTAAAATTCCTTACGGTTTCCCTCATCGGGATGTTAGAAATATTGAGGTAGATTAGTAAAGAAACTCGACAACATAAATTAAAACATACTTATAATATTTCAGTAAAGCACCCAGAATATTCCTACTTAATAAAACAATGAATACAGTTAAAAAAATTATCTACGCTTTAATAAGCATAACACTTAGACAATGAAAAATATATTCGTGGTGCTCGTCTTACTCTTAATTGGCTATAACGCATCAGCCCAATATAACCTTACCAAACAACAACAATATCTAATTAATGAGTGGAGAGATGCATACGGAGGAAAAGTATATTATGCGTACAATTATCCTAAAGCCTATAGTGTATATAAACAGCTGAAGAGTTATACCGGGATGGATTATCCTATAATTTTTCATCAGACATTTAGCTGGGGGCAAGCCCACCACGGTGGATTAATAATTCTGGATTACTCTACCATTAATAAAAATAAAAACATATTAGCCTATGTTTTTGCTCACGAGTGGGCACATCAGGCCCTTGGACATCAGGCAAATATATATAATCCCTATGGCTCTACTTGGCGAGTACGTACTTCTAGAACCGAAACCGAAGATGAAGCAGATGTTTATGCAGGAAAATTTCTGGCTGCATATGGATATGATATAGATATGGTGTATAACTATCTTTACAATTTACCAGAAAATAATAATAAGCACGATACTCACTCTCCAGGAAGAGAAAGGGCAAAACTTGTTTTAAAGGGTTACAAATATGGAAACAAGGAAGAAGAACGTATTGAATACGAATATATCATAACAAAATGTTCCCATCCAGCCCATCCCAGAGGAGATATAAGGCGATGCACTCATCAGGCTCATCCCAGAGGAGATATATCTCAGTGCTCACATAGATGTACAAATTATTATGGCTATATAGTTCCTTGTCATCCCAATGGAGATGTTTATAACTGTACGCATCCCCAACATCCCAATGGTGACATTAGTAATTGTATACACCTATTGCACTCTAATGGTCACAAACAAAAAGTAAGAAAATATTAATATTTGCTAATCATATGTTAGTCAAACCCTTGGTTAGTAGAGGCAAAATATAAACCAGATCGCGTGGATTTGTAATCCATGCTCCTGCTAATCAGTGACCAGTCACCACATAGATTCTATCCCGCAGGTATCTATCTGCAGATAGACAAGTCAACAAATTTATCAAAGTATAGCTCTAACTTATTACAAACTCGTCGAAGGTGTCACCCTGAGTTTATTGAAGTATGGTCCCTGAGCTGCGTCGAAGGGCCATACAAAAATCTTTTTTAAAATGCTTACGGTTTCCCAAATAGGAAGATTGGAAATATTGCGGTAGATTAGTGGGAAATATAAAAGAAATAATAGCAATTGCTATTATATAGCCGTTGTACAAAATTTAAAAACTAAAATCTTGAAGCATATTTTTTCTTTTTTATTACTCTTATTAACCAATTTAACATTCAGTCAAACAAATGCTGATAGTTTGATAATATCCAACAGAGTTAAAGAAGTCAGAATATTTGACGTTAACAATAAATTAGTAAGTAAATCTCAATATGATTCTATTGGTCGCCTAATCTATAGATTACATGATGATTTTGCTGGATTTAAATCCCTTAAATCAACACTCACAAAAATTTATAATACCAATGGAAACAACATAATATCGGTTTCAACTCATTCTAATTTTAACAAACCAACTGTTTGGCGATATGAATATGATAATAACGGCAATAAAACATCAGCAATAGATGAATTTGGAAATTATGTGTATAGGTACTTCTACGATGACGATGGCTTCATGGTAAAGAAGTTATCTTTTAATAATAAAAATAACATTCGAAGAATATCGACTTACGAACAAACTGATAAAGGCAAAAAAATTATTGAGCGAATTGGCAAAGATTCTATATTTTCTCGCACTAACATTACGACCACTGATTCCAATGGCAACATAATCAAAAGGAAATCTCGAGATGGACAAAAGATAAACTCATTGATTGATTATGTTTACGAAAACAGTAGACTTATTAAAACAACTTATCATGGTGGATATGGAAAAAAATTTTACTATAACTCGAAAAATCAATTGATAAAAATAGTAGGATATAAAAAAGAACAAAATAATGAAGTCCCAAATGGATATGAAGAATTCATCTATAACGAACTTGGACTAATAGAAAAATATATAGAAACCAAATGGTCAAACGACAATTCAAAGTCTGAGTATCGATATGAATATGATTTCTATGAATAAAACTTTGTACAACAAAGAACTGAGGTAAAAAACCAAATCGCGCGGATTTGTAATCCGTGTCCCCACTCCTACTAGTCTTTGACTAGTAACCACATAGATTGTATCCCGCAGGTATCTATCTGTAGGTAGACAAGTCAACAAATTTATCAAAGTATAGCTCTAACTTATTACAAACTCGTCGAAGGGCCCATACAAAAATCTTTTTTAAAATGCTTACGGTTTCCCACATCGGGAGGTTACAAATATTGGGGTAGATTAGGGGGTGTAAAAAAGGTCTATCGGTATTAAAGGTGACTATATACAATTTTTAGCTTCAATTAAAAAATGACCAAATGATACAAGTACCCGAAGATGTAATGAACTATTTGCAAACACGAATTGCAGAATGCAACTTTAATGTATCGTATAATCTATCTGCCTTTCCGTTTACACATGAAGAATCATTAGACCATAAGTTAATTGGAGAGTTTATTGGACAAGGACCAAGGAAATTTGGTTCTGGTTGGACTGTTCGTTTTGATGCTCATTACATAGGTGGTGGAAGACACTATAGAACCTTTGAAGTGGCAGATTTGGGATTGATGGTTATTTTCAGAAGAAAAGGTAAAATAATCAGAAGTAAACTAGCATTCATTCAATCCAAAAAACTATATGCTAGTACTGTTAAATTCAAAGAGTTTGACCCATACTACCGACAAGGAATGGGAAGATTACTAGTTACAGAAGAAGAACACCAAGAAATCGTAGAACCTAAAACTCTTAAATATACAGATGCCTCAAAGTACAAAGCCTTAAAAACTGGTAGTGAACAAGAAGATGTCATGCGTCATTTTTCAAATAAATTTGATGTCAAATTATACTATCTCTTTTATAATCCTTGTTCAATTCCTTGGGAAATCAAATCACCCGTTGAAGTACTTCCTGAGATTGAAAAGAATGATGTTGGATGCAGAATAATTCCCAAACCAGAATTAGATAAAGCTCTAAAATTGTTTGACAAAGACCACTCTCCATCTTTAGGAGACATCAAATATCAATTGAATGTAATGGATTTTAGCGATGAACATGATGCAGGATGGAGATTAGAATATTTCATCAATGACCTTTTGATTGGTTGCAAGGAGGGACTAATAGATGATTCGCCAAATTTTGAAACCATGGTCAATTTACTTAGACAAAAATCAAGTCCAATTTCGTCTGCATTATCTATAACTTTTGATATTGAATAAAATGAAAACAGAAGCTAACAAGGTATATGAAATCATTGCACCCTACGGAATTATATTTGACGTTACCCACAATTAAAATGAAATCATAGAAATGAGTGAAAACAAGGGACTAGATATTTTTGGGATAAAACCTATCGCAAATGCAATTGACAAGACTGTTCAAAAGTCTTTAGAAGGGATTGGAGGCTTTTTACAACTTACCTGTAAGCCAGCATTAGGTGAATTAGGGTTACTTGTTCAAGATCAAGTTCGACATTGGCGTTTAAAGAATGTGATTAAAATGCTCGAAAAAGCTAAAGGGAAACTAGATTTTAATGATGAAAAACTACAACTCACATCCCATCCAAGAATCGGACTTTCTATAATTGAAAATAGCTCATTAATAGATAATGAAGAAGTTCAAGATATGTGGGCAGGTTTATTTGTTTCTTCCTGTACTGAATCAGGAACAGATGATGAAAATTTAATATTTATTGATCTATTAAAACAACTCACAACTGCACAAGCGCAGATTTTAAAATATGGAGTTGAGAATAGTAGAAAGATAATTTATCCAAATGGATTAGTTATTGCGGACGAATTAAAAATACACTGTGATAGTATTTTTGAACTAACGGGTATAAAAAATTATCATCGAGTTGATCGGGAACTAGATTATTTAAGAGCTCTTGGTCTAATACCAGGAGGATTTGACCCTGAATCTACTGATTTAATTGCAGATATCTCCCCAACATATTTGGGTTTAAGCCTTTATGTTAAAAGTCAAGGTTCAAAATTAAATCCAGATGATTTCTGGACAACTGAGTTAGTAACTAAGGAGCAAGTAGATAAAGAAGAGGAGAAAAGGGCTAAAGAAGAAGCGGAAAGTAAAAAAAGTAGGTAACAATTTGTATAATACATATGCACCCTTCGGGATGCAAACGCACCATACAAGAAACGTTAGCAGCAATTAGAACCAACATCAATCGAGAATCAAAAATGGATAATGACAAAACTTACAAAATTTTATTAAGAGTATTAATTCCATTGTCAATTGGACTTATAATTTTTGCTTTTTTTGCGCCAAAAATATTTGTAAAAGAAGCTGCATCTCAACAATTAAACTTTACAGAAACTGGAAATATTGGTGATACTATCGGTGGATTGATGAATCCTTTCATAGCAATATCAGGAGTAATTGTCACATTTTTAGCATTTTATATCCAATATAAATTTAATGAATTCCAAATAACGGAATTTCGCAAAGAACTAACAGCTAATAAAGAAAAATATGAAAAGGATAAGTTTGAAAACCAATTTTATGAAATGCTTCGTTTACATAAGGAAAACGTTAATGAACTTTATGTAAAAATAAAGAAGAAAAGAAATGATGGACAGATAATTGAGGAATCAATATATGGGAGAAGAGTTTTTGAGTATTTAATATTAGAATTATCTATAAGTTATGTTGTTGCTATTTATAGTTTTATTAATGATGACTTAACACCTAAAGAGCGTTTAAATGAGGCATATGGTGTTTTCTTTCACGGACTAACTGAAAAAGATTTAGAAAAACACCAATTCTTTAAAAATCTAAAAAAACTGCAAGACCTAATAGCCGAATTTAACTATGACGGTTTTGACGAGGAAATTAAAAGTCATATAAAACTTCAAGAAGGAAATTACATTTCCCGTAAAATTGAATTTCAAATATTTGAGGGTTACAATCACCAATTAGCTCATTATTACAGGCATTTATTTCAAACCGTAAAATTTGTTGTAAACCAAGATGAAAATATGATTTCTTATAATCAAAAGAGAAATTATGTTAGAATATTAAGAGCCCAACTTTCGAATAATGAACAAGCATTATTATTTTATAATTGGTATTCTGGCTTTGGTAAGCAATGGGAAAATGATTCTAATAAATTCTTAACTGATTACAGAATGATTCACAACATATATAATGACCTCTTAATTTCAGAATTCAAATTAGAAGATATATTTGACATTAATAATGGATATAAAAAGGAGAAAGGTCGAGTTTCAGATAATTTATTTGAATTTCAAGACTGGTAAATAAAAACCCTCGCTGCCACAAATTTGCAACTAGTCGCCACAAAAGATGTATCAACATTAAACCCGATAACGCAGATTACAAACCCAGATAGCGCGGATTTGCAATCCGCGTACATACTATTTACTTAAATGCACTCGGATTACAAATCCAAGCGATCAACCCAGTAGCAACCGATAGAATCGCAACATCTTTTCCTTGTCTAATTGGTACGACCTCATCATAAGTTCCAGATCATCTCTAAGATAACAACCCCCGCTAGCGCTCGTCTGTGACGGGTGCCGACAAAGAAGCCAATAACTCAGATTACAAATCCAAGCGATCAACCCAGTAGCAACCGATAGAATCGCAACATCTTTTCCTTGTCTAATTGGTACGACCTCATCATAAGTCCCAGATCATCTCTAAGATAACAACCTCAACACCTACCCCCTAACTACTAAAAACTTAACGTTACTATTTCATAATCAGTAAATTAATTCTTATATTCGCCATCGCTTAACAGCACACCCACCCCATGCAATCGTTATGTTGCGTCTAAATACATATACACATTAGCAGTTGGTAAATTTTTGTCAAGAGGAGCTTTCACATTGTCAAGAGAAGCTTGCACATTGTCAAGAGAGGCTTCCGCTTTGTCAAGAGAAGCTTTCACATTGTCAAGAGGAGCTTTCACCTTGTCAAGAGAAGCTTTCACATTGTCAAGAGAAGCTTGCACATTGTCAAGAGGAGCTTTCACATTGTCAAGAGAAGCTTGCACCTTGTCAAGAGAAGCTTCCGCTTTGTCAAGAGAAGCTTTCACATGGTCAGGGAGAGTTTTCACCTTGTCAAGAGGAGTTTCCGTGTTGTCAATGCGATTAAGCGTCAAAGTAATTTGCCTAACTACTAGTATATATGTGTTTACCATAAAAATTATGTATTAACAAAATTAAAACCTAAAGAAATGGCAGAACGCAATTTCAGATTTAAAGACACGGTGCTTTTAGAATGGGGAGACACTATTGTAGAACACCTAAAATTAGACATCGATCAATTTACAACCTTTGATCCAAAACTTAACCAAAACTTTGTAACCCATGTAGAGCAAAAAGTAGCACTGGGGTATAAAGAAGGTGGCGATGATCTTAATCGTGCCAGGTTGCAAGAAAAAACAGAGGCCGTAGAAAAGGCAATGCAGGATTGTCGTATTTATTTTAAAAAACTTAAATATTGGGTATTAGATGCATTCCCGGGCAAAAAGGCGATACAAAAACAGTTCGGGATTGGGCGTTTTAGAACTGTGACCGGTAACCAAACCAAAATGATCCAGTATATGGAGGGTTTATCTGATACGATTGCTCAGCATCTCAAAGCATTAGAAGCCACGGGTATACCAAAAGATATTGTAAAACAACCGGCTATCCTGGCACAAACCCTGCGCGAAGCTAATAAAGTGCAGGAACAGAAAAAAGGAACACGCACGGTAGATACTGCCGAGCGGGTAGAGCAACTTAATGAGTTGTATGCCATCCTTCAAAAAATAAATGCTGCGGCCGATAATGTGTTTGATGAGTTGCAAGCCAAACGCGATCTTTACCGCGCTCCTAGCCGATCTGGCGGTGTAACCGTCGGGGATGAACAGGAAGAAGAGTTGGTATCGTAGTGTATGATATATACACTCTACAAAGTATAAAAGGAACACGATTAGTGTTCCTTTTTTTGTGTTTGGGTTTTTCGTTGTTAAAAGCATCTCGATAGCTCTGCTGAGCACTTCGACATAGCTCAGTACAGGCTTGCCGAAGTACACCACGCCAGGGCGTGGCACTCGATGTGACGTTCGTAATATATTTGCCCGTCAGTTCGAGTGGTCCCGATGGTAATCGGGATTGTATCGAGAACCATTTAGGTGTACTATAGATTAAATTTAAACTTACCGGTTCTAAAGACATCTCGATACACTGCACTATCGTGCAGCACTCGATGTGACGTAGCGTGTGTGCTTGGCCATGTTGAGCTTAGTCGCAACGTCAGTTCGAGTGGTCCCGATGGTAATCGGGATTGTATCGAGAACCATTTCTTACTGAAATTTCTTTTTTGCAAGATTAGGAAGCTTATCATAATCCCCATTGATTAAAGCCTCTTTTTTAACTCTAGACCACTTTTTAATTTGTTTTTCTGTATCAATGGCAAAATTGATATCTGTAAACTCGCAAACAAAAACTAATGTTATGGGTCTCCTTTTATAGGTATAACAATCTCTATAAAAACCTGATTCATGTTGAAACAATCTTTTGTTGAGATTTGATGTTACACCGGTGTAGTAAGAATCATCAGAACATTTTAAAATGTAGACATATGATAGTTTCATATTAGTAAATATAGGCTTTTCGGTTCTAAAAGCATCTCGATACACTGCACTACCGTGCAGCACTCGATGTGACGTAGCGTGTGTGCTTGATCTATGCTTAGCTTAACGAAGTATCGAATCACTTGATGTGACATTCGTTGTAAGTTCGCCCGTCAGTTCGAGTGATTTTTCGTAATGTAATGGAGAAAAATTGTATCGAGAACCATTTCTTACTGAAATTTCTTTTTTGCAAGATTAGGAAGCTTATCATAATCCCCATTGATTAAAGCCTCTTTTTTAACTCTAGACCACTTTTTAATTTGTTTTTCTGTATCAATGGCAAAATTGATATCTGTAAACTCGCAAACAAAAACTAATGTTATGGGTCTCCTTTTATAGGTATAACAATCTCTATAAAAACCTGATTCATGTTGAAACAATCTTTTATTGAGATTTGATGTTACACCCGTGTAGTAAGAGTCATCAGAACATTTTAAAATGTAGACGTAAGATAGTTTCATATTAGTAAATATAGACTTTTCGGTTCTAAAAGCATCTCGATAGCCCTGCTGAGCTTGCCGAAGTACACCACGCCAAGGCGTGGCACTCGATGTGACGTAGCGTATCTCCCCCGTCAGTTCGAGTGGTTTGTTGTAATGTAATGGAGAAAAATTGTACTTCGGCAAGCTCAGCAGGGCTATCGAGAACCATTTAGGTGTACTATAGATTAAATTTAAACTTACCGGTTCTAAAAGCATCTCGATACACTGCACTACCGTGCAGCACTCGATGTGACGTAGCGTGTTTGCTTGATCTGTTCTTAACTTAACGAAGTATCGAATCAATCAATGTGATGTCGCAGCATATCTACCCGTCAGTTCGAGTGGTTTGTTGTAATGTAATGGAAACAAACTGTACTTCGGCAAGCTCAGTAGGGCTATCGAGAACCATTTAGGTGTACTATAGATTAAATTTAAACTTACCGGTTCTAAAGACATCTCGATACACTGCACTACCGTGCAGCACTCGATGTGACGTAGCGTTTATGCTTGATCTGTTTAGATTAGTAGAAGTATCCAATCACTTGATGTGACGTAGCGCATCTCCCCGTCAGTTCTATAAATCTAAATTTGTTTTTAATTTCATTCTAAACTTACCATTTGTTAACGCTTTGGAATTTGTATTGTCTAAGTGACTATACATGGTACATGCAAAAGTTCCTTCAACAATATAAGTGCTTTCATCTTCTTCCTCTACCAAGGTGATTGCAAATGTAGCATTGGTATTTTCGCCTGCAGAAGTATAAAAATCTTGTTCTTCAATCGGAACTCCGGCTACTTCTGGCGGAAATAAAGAAAATGTAATCCTACTAAAGGTTCTATCGCTTACACCTTCAGAATACACAAAACTACCTCCATTAAAAAAAGATTCTAGCGTTTCATTTTCATTGGCTGTAGAACATTGACCCAAGGGGATTTCATAAATAAATAGTTTAGCTCCGTCAACATTAGGTACAGGGCTTTGAGTATTATCCGGCAACACTCCAAAAGCATAAGAACCATAGCAATCTTCTATATCCTCACCAACACGCGGTACTCTATTAATACCTCCGCCACCAAAATCAATAGTATGATCATCTACCGGAGGCGTAACAATATTAAATTCAAATAATTCAAACCTAATATCAAAAGGTTCATCTCCTAAAGTACCTGTAAAGAAAAACTCGTCAAGGAGTACTGGGCTTGTAGGAACAGGATTCTGAACAGCATCACTATCAGAATCACAAGAAGAAAGTATCAACATTAAGCCAGCCAATACCAAGAAAGGAAAAGATAAAATTCTATTTTTCATATTACGTTTCATTTGTTTTCTATATTTAATTCAATTAATTCTAACTATAAGGTAGTACACCTATCATTTACTTTATGTTGTAACAGGGTAAAATGTTACCTTGCTTTTTAATTTTTTGTGCATTGATTTATCACTTAGTTATTATGATGGCATCTATCGCATATATAACCGTTTGGATAACTCGGTTACTTTATTATTATTGTCTTTATCCCATTAATGCACAGTACACTAAACATAACAAGACTGTATTATATTGTGTGTCTCCCATAGTATAATCTGTAACTGCACCGCGTAAAAATACGCTAACAATAATCAGGTATTTATACTGTTGTTTCTTCTTTTTTCTAAGACTACTTTTGGTATATCATATTCGAAGAATATCTTCTAATTATACTACCCCTAAGTGCACAATATGCACTCATACTATTAAATAGTGGAGATCAGAAACCACTCAAAAAAACGGGGCGAAATCCGAAAAGCCATACGAGTAGGAAATCCTTAAAACCAATAAAAACATGGCATGTAGATCAGCATCAGTTAAAAGAGTCGCAGACAAAACTGTAAAAGCAAAACAACAAGTGGATAAGCTTCAGGCAATGATTAAAGCTCAGGAAGCCGCCAACAAGAAAAAATTCTACGAAGAAATTACGAGTCACTTAGCTAGCGCTAACATTACAGACGCAAGAGAACTAGCGTATAACTCTGATGTTAAAACAGAGTACACGAGCGAGTTTAGTTTAGATAAGATTGCCGCGGTAGTAACCTCGTCATTAAAGGCTGTTTCGGCAGCATCAGACCCCACCGTAGTAAAACCTGCCATGAGTGCAAAGGCAATTGATGCCTATGTTGATGTAGTGAACACGGTAGCCCAGGCAGCTAAGTCATCATCAACAGCATCGGCTAGTTTATCGTTTTCTATGAATCGCTTGTCTCCCGGTATGTTTGGATTCTTATATGCATCATCGGTAAGTATCCAGGAAGAAGAGACGTTTGGTAGCGAAGCCGTTACATCCACCGCGATTTATTATCGCCTTATAGAAAGTATTGATGATGTAAAGCACCAGGCAAAATTTGATGCTGCGCTTATCGATAAAAATAATTACTTGCATATGAAAACGCTGCAAGCCGCACTTACCGATGATCTGGCTCGGGGTAAAATAGATATTACCACCTGGATGAAGTCAGATGACCAATATTCGGCGGCAATCGCTAAGCTTAAAGCCCGACTTGATGCCGACCAGATTAAATCGGCCGAGCGATTGGTAGTAAAAAGTAAAAGTGCGGCCGGATCTACCAATCACCAGCTTGTTCTTGATGCTGTTAAAAAGCTATCTGCCATGGGTGATATACACAAAATAGCCATCGAACGATCGCAGGCACGTATTGCCAGTTCGTATTACTAGATCGCTCATTAGTATACATCATATAAAAGCTTAGTAACTGTGTAGACTGTTGCTAAGCTTTTTTTTACTAAACTTATGAAAAATCTAAAACCACATGAGTACAAACATCACAGAATGGATATATATTCATAACCAAAACAATACTGCACGATTTGTATTAGGAGAAAAAGGAGATCATATGATTGCTTGTTTGGGGATCAACCCTAGTACTGCGGTACCCAATGAACTGGATAACACCCTAAAGTCTGTAAAAAGAATTACCGACAGCAATGGCTATAAGGGTTGGGTAATGTATAATGTATATCCACTACGCGCCACTAACCCCAAAAATCTAAGTGATATAGTCGACACAGAGTTACATAGCTTAAACTGCGATATCATAAAAAGAACTGTAAAAGAATTAGGTATAACAACGATCTGGATTGCCTGTGGAGAAGTAATAGAAACAAGGCAGTACCTGGGTCAATGCCTTACAGATATCTATCAAAAATTAAGCCCCCTAAACCTGCAATGGAAAATAGTAAATACCCTCACACAAAGCGGACACCCCAGACATCCACTCTATGTAAAGACCGACAGTTCTTTATCTGAATTTGATATTGCTACCTATTGTAAGAATTTATAAAGGAGAATGAAAAATAAAGATGCCTAATACCATACATGTTTTCATAGCAGCTAATTGATACCCCAGGGGTTCTTGTGTATTTGCTATAACACAAAGATTTTAGAAATTTCTCTCCTCTTCAATTCTAATACCAAATCCAATATAAAAATAGATAAAAGATGTATAGGTAATATTTGTATTTACGAAGCCATAGTATTCTTGCATAGCTAAGTCTATGCAAGAATTTTATAATGAAGTAAGTATGAATATGAACAAACAGATACGCCTATTTTTATTAGATTTGGTATAAGTTTTTAGTACCTTGCTTTCTACCTATGATTCAATTTATTTTAAATAACGAGCTTATTCGTACAACTGCACATGCAGGAATAACGCTGCTAGATTTTATTAGAGAACACAAGCAATTAAAAGGAACAAAAATTGGTTGTCGTGAAGGAGATTGTGGTGCTTGTACCGTTTTAGTCGGAAAACTAATTGACAACAACCTCTCTTATCAAAGTATTACGTCTTGTATTTCACCTCTTGGAAATGCTAACGGAAAACATATTGTAACGGTTGAAGGGATTAATTTACCTTCAGAATTAAATACAGTACAACAAGCCATGACCGATCACTACGCTACACAATGTGGATTTTGTACGCCTGGTTTTGTGGTTTCTATGACGGGATATGCTATAGAAAAAAGCAAAGTTACCCAGGATTCTTGCAATGATGCTATAAGTGGGAACATTTGTAGATGTACGGGGTATAAATCAATTGAAAAAGCAGGTGTAGTTATTGAAGAGAAATTGCAAAAAAAAGATAATAATGATTCCGTTGCGTGGTTGATCAAAGAGGGATTCATTCCTAATTATTTTGAATCCATCCCGCAAAAATTAAAAGAGCTAGCACCAAAAACTATGGCTAGCGAAGGAAAAATAGTGGCTAGTGGAACAGACCTATACGTTCATAATGCAGATCAACTTGCCGAGGAAGAAGTTCATTTAATTGCAGGTCATGAAACCTTGAAAGGGATTCAATTTACAGATTCTATATGTACCATAGGAGCCAATACAACAGTTACAGAACTATTAGAAAATGAGAAATTACAAATCCTTTTTCCGAAGTTAAAATCATTTCTTAAACTAGTTTCGTCTGAACCCATTCGTAATATGGGGACGTTGGGAGGAAACTTTGTCAATGCTTCTCCGATCGGAGATATGACCATTTTCTTTTTGGCGCTCAACTCAATCGTAACCCTTCAAACCAAAACTGGATCTGAAAGGCAAATAGCTTTTCATGAGTTTTATAAAGGTTATAAAACCTATGATTTGCAAAAGGGAGAAATTTTAAAAAGTATTTCTTTCGACATAATAGAAAAAGGAGACTTCTATAATTTTGAAAAGGTAAGTAAACGAACACATTTAGACATCGCAAGTGTAAATACAGCAGCAAAAATCACCCTTGAAAAGGATGTGGTGACAGCCGCACATTTTTCTATAGGAGGAGTTGCTCCTATTCCAAAATATCTATTCGAAACCAGTAATTTCTTTATCGGAAAAACAATTGATTCGGATACCGTAAAAGAAGCAGCATCTATTTTACAATCCGAAATTGCACCCATTAGTGATGTAAGAGGATCATCAGAGTATAAGCGTTTATTGGCCAATCAATTATTCTTTGCACATTTTATTGAATTATTTCCTGCAAAGGTTCAACTTCAAAAACTGACAGCATGATGAAGACGATGAAAAATACGGACTACATGGTGAAGACAATGAAAAATATTGACAGTTTTACGCATGTTCGTGGAGAATCACTATTTGTAGATGACTTGATGACCAGGAAAGATACTTTATACGGATTGGTATTTGATTCGCCAAAAGCGCACGGAAAAATAAAACATGTAGATTATACTAAGGCCGAACAAGTTGAAGGCGTTGTAAAAATATTTACCTACAAAGATGTTTTGGGTGAAAATCAAATCGGTGGAATTATTCCTGATGAACCCTTATGGGCCGAAGAGGAGGTTCATTTTTGGGGACAACCTATTGCATTTATTGTAGCAGAATCTGAAGCCATTGCAAAAAAAGCACGTCTGCTCATTGACATAGAAATTGAAGAATTACCAGTCATTACAACAGCAAAACAAGCCAAAGAAAAACAGAGTTTTATCAATGCCCCCCGTTCCTTTACATTAGGAGATACAAATGCTGCTTTTTCAGGTTGTGATTATGTAATCGAAGGTGAAACATTTTCAAATGGCCAGGAACACCTGTATCTGGAAACACAAGGTTGTTACGCTGTTCCGCAAGAAAATGGAAGTATCAAGATCACCTCATCTACACAGGGCCCGACTGCAGTGCAAAAAACAGCAGCTAAAGTTTTAGGAGTGCCCATGCATAAGATCGAAATAGATGTCATCCGATTAGGCGGGGGATTTGGCGGTAAAGAAGATCAAGCTACACCCTGGTCTGTTATGGCAGCTGTTGCCGTTCAATATTTAAACAAACCTGTAAAATACATTCTCAATCGTCATGATGACCTTCGCATGACCGGAAAGCGTCATCCGTATTCCTCTTTTTTTAAAATTGGAGTAAGCAAGAACTTAAAAATAATGGCTTTTGAAGCAGAATTTTTACAAAATTCTGGGGCAGCAGCAGATTTATCGCCCGCAATTGCCGAGAGAACATTATTTCATGCAACGAACAGTTATTTTGTACCCAATGTAAGTACAACGGTCTATAGTTGTAAAACCAACTTACCTCCCAATACTGCATTTAGAGGTTTTGGTGGTCCACAAGGAATGTTTGTTATTGAATCGGCTATTGCCAAGGCAGCAGATGAAATGGGTATTGACAGGCGAAAAATTCAGGAAGCCAATTTATTGGCAGAAAATGATGAGTTCTCCTACGGGCAAATCGCAACCCAAGTCGAAGCTCAAAATACTTGGTTTTCTGCGAAAGAGAAGTTTGAATTTGATACACTAGAAAAAGAAGTTGCCGACTTCAATACGAATACTACTCATTTCAAAAAAGGAATTTCTTTAATGCCCGTTACCTTCGGGATTTCATTTACAAATACCATGATGAATCATGCAAGAGCATTGGTTCATATCTATCAAGATGGTAGTGTTGGTGTAAGTACCGGAGCAGTAGAAATGGGACAAAGCGTTAATACCAAAATGTTACAAGTCGCTCAAAATGCCTTGGGCATTTCTGCAAATAAAGTAAAATTAGAAACAACCAATACCACTCGTGTTGCCAATACTTCGCCTTCTGCAGCCAGTTCAACAGCAGATCTAAATGGAAAAGCTGTATACAACGCTTGTGCTGCATTACTAGAAAGATTAACAAAAGTGGCTGCTAAAATGACTGATGCAGATCCCACCAAAATTTCTTTTAACAAAGATTACATTTTTGTAGACGGTAATAAATCAAATGTAACATGGGAGGCAGTTGTTGCTCAGGCCATGGCAGAACGAATTGCTTTGACCGAAAATGCACATTATGCCACACCCATCATTCATTTTGATAAAACAAAAGAAAAAGGACACCCATTTGCTTATCACGTATATGGTACTGCCATTACATCAGTTACCGTTGATTGTGTAAGAGGAACCTATGAAATTGACGCTGTTAAAATTGTACATGATTTCGGAAAAAGCATGAATTATGGTGTAGATCTAGGACAGGTCGAAGGTGCGCTCGCACAAGGAATTGGATGGATGACTATGGAAGAAATCGCATATGACCACGATGGACGATTATTATCCAATGCCTTGTCGACGTATAAAGTACCAGACATTTTTTCTGCACCAAAAACTATCGAAACTATACCTGTAGAAACCGATGGAAATGATATGGCTATTCATAAGTCCAAAGCCGTTGGCGAACCTCCGTTGATGTATGGAATTGGTGCGTACTTTGCCATTCAACAAGCCGTAAAAGCATTCAATAAAAATTATAAACTAAAGTTTGATTCACCATTTACGCCAGAAAAGGTATTAATGGGATTATACGAAAAGTAATACTATTGAGCAAGGCTATACAACTACAATACACCAAAGCTAACATCCTAAGAGGAGCTTTAATCTATAGTTCGGGAGATTTGATTGCTGCCATACTACTAGGAGAATTTTCTATGTATCGACTATTGGGTATGATTGCTTTGGGAGCCACATTGTATGCATTCGAAATCCCAAATTATTTTGCATGGATAGAGGTCAAAACAAAAGAAATAACAGGAATTAGAAAAACGCTAGTCAAAACAGGATTAGCCATACTCTATTTTAATCCCCTTTGGATTGCTCGCCATTTGTTATTTATTAAACTTTTCTCAGGTAATTTTAATCAAATCGACTTAAATTTACTGGAAATAGCATGGTTATCATTCTTGGTTAATATACCTATATCGTTTGTAGCCAATTATTTAATCCAAAACAAAGTGAGCTTAGATTGGCGATTTTTGGCAAGTGCCATTTTCTCTGCTTTGATGGCTATTTATTATGCATTAAGTGAAGTGATTTTCAATTAATAGAACTCATGAAATTCTGGCAACATCTTTTATTAAAATTACGAGATAACCAAAACGTATATATCCTAACTGTTATAGAAAGTATTGGTAGTTCTCCTGGTAGAAAAGGATTTAAAATGCTGGTATCCGAAGACGGTTTTATTTTTGGTTCTATTGGAGGCGGTGTTATGGAATTTTCACTGGTGGAAGAAGTTAAAAACTTGTTGCAAAATGGTGATTTAAAAATCTTTTTGAAAAAACAAATACATCAAGGCCACAAACAAGATGGTTCGGGAATGATTTGCTCTGGAGAGCAGACCGTAGTCTTTCATCCTTTAGATGCTCAACATCTTCCTATTATTGAAGGTATTTTGGATTGTTTACAAAGCAATACTAAAGGAGCATTTACACTTACACCTTCTTCTATCAATTTTTCTAATGAACAGTTAGCCGATAAATTCGAATATAAGATAACCTCATCTCTAGATTGGTTTTTTAAAGAACATATCGGGTTTAGGAGCACATTATACATTGTTGGCGGGGGGCATGTAAGTGTCGCAGTTTCTGAGTTGTTTGTTACCCTTGGGTTTCATGTTGTTGTTTTTGATAATCGAGAACATCTAAATACACTTGAGCTAAATACTAGTGCACATCAGAAATTAATAGTAGACTTCAATGAAATAACAAATTATATTGCAGAAGGCCCTGAGAGTTATGTGGCAATTATGACCAACCGATACACTGAAGATAAATTAGTGTTGAGCAAGCTTATTAGGAATAGCTTTGCATACATAGGGGTACTAGGGAGTACTGCTAAACTAAACACAATGTGGGAAGTATTACAAAAAGAAGGTGTTACAGCGTCTGAATTAGACATCGTTCATGCACCCATAGGACTTCCCATAAAAAGTCAAACCCCTCATGAAATAGCAGTAAGCATTGCTGCTGAAGTTGTTAAGATTAAAAATAGGAACCAATAATATATTTTGTTTCTTACTATAAAAAAGATACATTTCCGTTCGATATTGATTCATGATTGAATGAACAGATTAAGAACATTAAATTGATAGAAATGACAGAAGAGGATAAGAAATTTATGAGACGTGCAATAGAACTTGCAGAAAATGGCATGGACTCTAATACAGGAGGTCCATTTGGGGCAGTGATTGTAAAAAATGGAGAAATAATAGCAGAAGGATGTAATAAGGTTACATCACAGAATGATCCCACGGCTCACGCAGAAGTAGATGCCATCCGTACCGCTTGTAAAAAATTAAATGATTTTCAATTAGAAGATTGTATCATTTATACTTCTTGCGAACCTTGCCCTATGTGTTTGGGAGCTATATATTGGGCCAGGCCTAAAAAAGTTTTTTATGGCTGTACACGTGAGGATGCTGCCGATATCGAATTTGATGACCAATTAATTTACGATGAGATTGCAGTAGGAATTTCTAATAGACAAATAGAGTTCACCAATGGGCTGCGTGACGAAGCTTTAAAAGTTTTTCAAAAATGGAATTCAAAATCTGACAGAACAGAATATTGATTCAATTTTTAAAATTGAATCAGAGATAAAAACGCGCTATTTCCTCTATACGAGATGCTGTAAAACGTTACACATACCATTATGTTTAACTAAAAAACAAGACAAATGAAGATGACTTATTGGATATCTACAATTTTAATATCAATTTTCCTTTTATGGAGTGCATTTTCTTATGTATATAGCAAACCGGCAATTGAAGGGTTTAAAGAGTTGGGGTTCCCTAATTTTTTTCGAATACAATTAGTCATTTTAAAAGTTTTAGCTGCAATAGTTATTCTGGTTCCAATTGTTCCTATACAAGTAAAAGAATGGGCTTATGCAGGTATTGCTTTATTTTTAATAACAGCAATTGTAGCTCATATGGCTCATAAAGATCCTCTGTTTATTACACTAATAAATGTTGTATTTATCGTTATTCTTATAATTTCTAACATATTTTTACATAAAAACAACGCAATCTTATAAAGTGATTTAAAAACCCTTGTTCCTCTGCTTCTTTTAAAGCCCTAATTACAACGACAACAAATTCTTGCAAAACATTGGGTTATGGATTCCAGCCTACGCCGGAATGACAAATCAACCCCTACCCCTAAATCCTAATACCTAACTCTTATACAAAAAACTTTCCTACGGTAGTACTTTCAGTTTCCTATATCGAGAGGTAAGAAATATTAGAGTACATTAGTAGTATAAAAGAAATAATAACAATGGTGATTATAACGTTGTTACCTGTAATAGAAGTCAAATGAAAAAACTAATAGTATTCTTAGGTTCTTTTCTGATGTTTTTGGGATGCCAAAAGATGGATACTAAACATCAAGACTTAGAGGGAGACTTATACTATAAAACATGGTTAAATTTTGCAAGCTTTTATGGACGACAAGACAGCCTTTATCAATACTATATTGAATTAAGAGATAGTCTTGGAATCGAAGAATTAAGAAAACAAGATTCTATAATAATTCCTCATATTGAATTATTAGAAGAACACAAGTTGTTAAAAAGTCCATTTATTTACCTTAAAACAGATTCAGATTCGACCTTTATTGTTTACATGTCAAAAAAGGATTATGAACCAATTACTAAATATTCATATCAAAACCTGATTGACTCGGGACAAAAAATCAGATTGAAATTAGTAACCGAACTACTCACTGATAAGTTACAGATTTGTAAAAAAGTTATTTCTATTGAAAAAATAGGAGGTGAAACTTTGCGAAAACAGAAGAAATTTAAAATAGAAGAATACAGATAACACTATATATGTGTTCATAGCTGCTAAGTGATGAATCAAATGGTTATTGTATTTTGGTAAGAACGTAATGCTTGTAAAGGATAAAGTTAGCTAACCACTGCGCAGAAAAATTGAAAAGCTAGGTAACAATTTGCCTTGTTACGACACATACTTATAACGTTGTGAGTAATCGGCAAGCTTGTGTTTTTTACCAATTTTTGGTATTTTTGAAATAAATAATGCTAAAATGAGTAAAAACACATCCATATCACTCGGAAATTATTTTGACCAATTTATTCAGAGTCGAATACGAGAAGGACGATTTAAGAATGTAAGTGAAGTAATTCGTGCAGGATTAAGACTTTTAGAAGAAGAGGAAAGTAAAGCTTTAGCCTTAAAAAATGCTATTCAAGAAGGAATTGACAGTGGGATTGCCCACGATTTTAACCCAAAAGAGCACCTTAAATCTTTAAAAGCAAAAAAACACTCTAATGGCTAAATTCAAACTGACCAATAAAGCAGTTGAGGATTTATCAAAGATTTGGGATTATACTTTTGAGGTTTGGTCAGAAAAACAAGCCAACAAATATTACGAAATGTTAATCTCTAATTACCAAGAAATAGCTAATAATCCCGATTTAGGAAAAAATTACAACGTAATTGCTAAAAATCTCTTCGGAGCAAAAGCAAATAGGCATATTATTTTCTATCGAACTGTTGACGAGAATTATTTAGAAATCACAAGGATTTTGCACGAGAGAATGGATTTAAAGAAGCGAATACTTGAATAAAAACTACCCACAACAATTTGTACAGTTCATTTACACCCTTCGGGATACAAACACACCATACAAGAGACGTTATGCTTCATTAAAACAGAATTAAAAAATCAATGAATTCAAGCATTGAAAATATAGAAATTAGTTATAATGCGAAAAATGTCAAAGGAAAGAAATTGACAGTTTCTTCTGAATTAAATATTGACATAAATCAGGCTTGGAATGAAGTACAAAAAAGCTCTCTTCTTGAATTTGTTTGTAAAGGAAAACTCAAATTTAAACCAGTTGAATCCGATTTCCCAAAGTATTGGAAAAAGGATATGAATATAAAAACAAAAATGCTTGCTTATGGATTCATACCTTTTGGTGGAATTCACTCTATAAAACTTATAGAAGTAAATCCTGAAAATTTTTCTGTATTAACGAATGAAAAAAATTCTATAATCAAAATATGGAATCACGGAATTTATATGGAAAAAATGGGTCCGACTAAAATAAAATATACGGATGAAATCGAATTATACGCGGGAATTTTGACGAATTTCATAGTAAAATGGGCAGAATCTTTTTACATACACAGACAAAAAAGATGGAAAATAATTGCGGAGAAAATAAAAACGCACCACAACACTATGCAAAACATGCATTGAAAAACGCATTTTACATTAACCGTTGTGGCAAATTAAAACGAATATTATGCAACAAATAAAATGGTTTGAACGAAAATTTGATTTTTCCTTTCAGCAGAATATTTTCCCATCAATTATTGAACGACTTGATGGAATCTTCATACGTTTAAAAACTAAAATTGAACGAATTCCACCTGAATTATTGGAAGTTAAACCAGGTGGAAAATGGTCTATAAAAGAAAATATCGGACATCTGATTGATTTAGAACCGCTATGGCAAGGACGACTTGACGACATATTGGCAAATAAGGAATATTTAAGGTCGACTGATTTAGAAAATAAAAAGACCGACATAGCCCAACACAATAAAACAGACATTAATAATTTGCTATCACAATTTCAGGATTTACGAAAAATAATTTTGGATAAATTAATTAAACTGAAAGAACAGGAAGTATACAAAACCGCCTTACATCCGAGACTAAAAAAACCAATGAGAACAATGGACTTATTTTTGTTTGTAGCCGAACACGATGACCATCATTTAGCAAGAATAACCGAAATAAAAACTACCCACAATACTATGTAAAAAGCATTAAAACGTATTTTACGCTCACCGTTAGTTTTAATATTGAACAATATGATAATCAGAATATTTAAGGCAATAATACCCACCGAATTACATGTTGAATTTGAAATTAAGTTTAAAGAAATCTCTGTTCCGGTAGTTAAAAACTACAAAGGATTAATTTCGCTTGAAATAGGTCGGCCTACTAAATGGAATCCGCAGGAATTTATTATGATTTCACAATGGGAAACTGAAAAGGATTTGATTGAATTTGCTGGACAAAATTGGAATCAGGCCCATATTCCAGAGGGAATGGAAAAATTTATCTCAGAGTGTTCTGTCTCGCACTATGAAAGTATCGTTCTAAATACAGCCTGACCCAAAAAACTAAACCTAGCCATGGCTCTAAGTCGCATTTTGCTCTGCTACGATACCTACTGATAATGTTGTATACCATAAAATGGAGAAAACGATAAACATAGAAGAAAGGAAACCCATTTGGATAGTTTTATCCGAATTTTACCTTGATACCGAACTTCAGGAATCCGACTTTAGGCATATTGCCCTTAAAATCATCGAAAGCCCTTACACTTTAGAAGAAGTGAAGAAAATTAATAAGTATGAAGTTTTTCCGGTTCTTCAACCCAATTTATTGAGCGTAGCAGGAGAATGGGCAGGATTTGATGAAGAATGGCTAGTTAAAAGTATCACTGATTCTTTAGAGAAAAGAAATACACTTAAAAAGTTAGGAATCGAAGGTTCTTATTTAACGTTTAAATGGATGTGTAAAGACTATTGGCACCAACTCGAAAAGGTATATCATCAGATTAAACCTCTGTAAAATTAAGAATACCAACCTACTAGCTTGCCAAAGGGCTGACTTAATACTCCTTACTTAATACTCCTTACTTAATACTCCTTACTTAATACTCCTTACTTTATACTTAATACTTTGTACTCAACACATACAAAAAACTTTCTTAAAAATGCTTTAGGCTTCCCATATCGAGAGGTTAGAAATATTAGAGTAAATTAGTACGATAAAAGAAATAACAGCAATTATTATAACTTTGTTGACAGGCATTACAAACAAATAAACACAAAAATGGCAAAGAATAAAACAACCGAAACAAAAGTAGATGTCATTGACTTTATTAAATCCTATGTTGACAATGATCAAAAGAAAGTCGACAGTCATAAATTAATAGAATTAATGAGTGAATGGTCTGGTTTTGATCCAAAAATGTGGGGGCCAACAATTATTGGTTTTGGAAGTTATCACTATAAATATGCTAGTGGTCATGAAGGTGACGCACCTTTGTTAGGTTTCTCACCACGAAAAGCACAATTTTCTCTCTACGTATATTCACAAACTGAAAAAAGTAAAAGTTTATTAGAAAATTTCGGCAAATTCAAAATGGGAAAAGCGTGCATTTATGTTAAGAAACTTTCTGACATCAACCTTACAGTCTTAGAAGAACTATGCTCAGAAACAATTGCATATCTCAATGAGCACCATGAGTGTGCCTGTAGAAATTAACAACGACCCAGATCGTGCGGATTTGTAATCCGTGCTTTACCAAACAATATTAGAAAGCTTTTGTATGTTTGCTTTCGTCTAAATAAAAACATGTGATGACGGATTACCAAAGAAATCGTCTTGAAGTATATAGTAGAAAGATTGAAGACATTGAAAACCATTCGGGATTTTTCAAAAAAAATCTAGTAAAGGTGATCATTTTTGGTGTTCTCTTTTCTTTATATGCTCCTACTTATGTTGGCGAACACAATTTACGTTTCGGAAACTCTAGCCCCGTTATGGATCGTATAGGAGGAAGCTATCTTACTGCTGTAATCTGGGCGCTTTGTGTATATACTTCCTTTTGCCTTTTAGGGCACTTCGTTTTTGCACTACAAGACAAATACCGAATCAAAAGGTTTCAAAAATTAAAAAAAGCAATTGAGGAAGAGATTGCACCTAATCACACTGAAATATCTTAAAGAAGAATCCTATGAAAAAAAACAAACTAATAGTATCTCTACTCTTTTGCCTCAGTATTATTTCTTGCTCTCGAACTCATACAACAATCGATTCTGATACAATACCAGATGCTTTTATTATGAATTCTTCATCTACCTTTAAAGGATACTTTTATCAAGGAAGTGATAACGAATTTCATTATTTCGTAAGTAAATGGGATTTTGAAAAGGATACCTATTTTAGGTTAAAAAAAGAAGACTTGAATATAGATACTCCTTATGAATTCGAAACCAAAGAAGTAAGAATCGATTTAGTAAAGACCGACAAGAAGTTGGGTAGCAATGAGTTTTATCAACTATACATTGTTGAATAAAGAATGTCTTTCGTTACATACACTCATATTGCAAACCTGCCTGTCGATAGGTTTGCAATACGAATGATCTATACATGATGATATCAATATATACCACCACGTATATAGCAATAAACATACTTATTGTCTTTGAAAAGCAAAACCTCTGAATTCGCTAATTTCGAGGGTTTCCCCATTAAATTCAACCGTTTGATTTTCGCTACTATTATCGTTTCTTAACATCGAAATGGTTAACGGGTTACCAGGTGTAGCAAAACCCGATATATAGATTTCGTTATTTTCATCTAGCAATCTAATGGTGTCATACCCCGGAGATGATCCAGTGGTGATGCTTCCATCGTCATTGGTAACCGAATAATCTCCGGTAGCCCAAGAATACGTAGAAGTAGACTCTGCCTGGGTACAATCGATTTTCTGTTCGAATTCATCTTCGGTTCCCTCAACTAATTGTAGCATTACTTTAAGCTTAGAACCCGAATTAATAGTAGCAGTACCATCAGGTTTTATAATTAAGAATTCGTCTGCCAAACAGCTTTCGGTTGCCTCTATTTTTGAGGTGAGAGTAATATCATTACGATCTATAGAGGTGTTAATTACGGTAACGCTAGTTAGTTTCCAGGTTCCTGTAAAATCAAATGCATCATTGTCATCATCTTTACAAGAAGAAAACAAGAGTAATGTTACCAGGGATAGGATTAATGTGAAGTATTTCATAAGTGATGTTTTTAGTAAGCCTGAGATCATAAATATAACGGCTTTATGATTAAAATTAGTATGCTATGAAAGACGAATTACGAATTAGTGTGTTGCAACACATTGTTCTCATCCTAATTCGTAAAACCTCATCATAGATCCAGATCAAGGTGTATCCAGAGTCCTTGGGTAGACTCAGGGACCACCCTTCCGAAGTACAATTATTGGGACTTCGAGAACCTCAGTCCACATTATTATCGAGAACCTCAGTCCACATTGTTATCGAGAACTTCAGTCCACA
>CANNFM010000019.1 GCA_947503835.1 uncultured Aquimarina sp. | reverse complement strand
ATCATAAGATAACTCTAAAATGAAAAATTACTATCAACTCAATATTAATTTTTTGCTAACTTGTGCAACAAGCACAAGATGTATAAATCATAGTGGCTCCGCCACAACGATTCATACATGCGACGTTGTAGTTCATTATGAAAAAGAAGCTAATCATAGTATTCATTGTCCTTGGAGTTTTAGGTGTTGGAACTTATTACGTCATGAACTTTTTATGTGAAGTGGGTGTGAAATGCAAAAATTGCACTCAGACTTCAAATACAAAAGAACAATCTCAACAGAATGGATTTTATCTGATGGACTATGAACCATTGAAAAAAGAGGTTGATTTAAAAAATCATGATGAAAAAATAACTTTTAAGGAGGTATGGGTTGAGACACAATGGTTCTATAACTCGGATAATTGTCTAAATACAAAGCTTGAAAAACGAAACGGATACAATATTGTATTTGAATTTGACAAATCTAACGAGGGCACTTTTCTTTTTAGCTTAAGTCCAGTTTTATTCGGCAGCATGGACAGGACCAATGGTGGAATAATGGAAACGAAAAAGGAAATTAGACTAAGTCAATTGACTGATACTTTGTGGTTGCAAATCCATGAAAAGAATCCCAAGGATGGGGTTGGTTGGAAAGAAAAATTAGACGGGGAATTAATAGGATTCGTAAAAAAGTAAACGAACTACAACACGGTATATAGCAAATAGAGCATTCGGTGGTTTTAGAAAGTTCAGCGCTATTTACAAACAACGCCAAATCGTTGATTTGGCTTTTAATATGAATAAGATAAAAACAAAATACAACGTTTTGGTTCAGAGCAAACTCGAAAGTTTATTGCTTTCTACTGCCCTACTTGCTATATACTAAACGTTGTATGCAATCAAACTAAAATGACTGAACAAGAAGTTAAAGATAAAATACTTGAGGTTTTTACATCTCAAAAAAGTAATCCTTCAGCTGATTTTAACGAAAGTCATTTCATGGACTTCTTAACCCATCCAGCACATAAAAAGAATACAATTAAAAATTCATTTAGAGGTGTAAGAAAGTACTACAGGTTTATGGATAAACTTGAATTGGAATTTGGAATCTGTTTCTCTTATTCGGATTTGGACAAATATTACAGTATTGACAAATTAACGAAGAAAGTGTTGGAACGGATTAAAAAAGGAAAAGGAAATAAAATGATTCTCCAAAGAAGAAATGAGGAGAAGGAAAAATACATTTTCGAGATAATCCTTTTAACAATTCTTGCCGGATTGTTTTATTGGCAAGGAATTAGCTGGATTTCCGTACTTGTAGCGGTTCTGTTTGGAGGAATTATATATTGGATTGTGAGCAGCAAACTTTACAGCAAAAATCATCTAAAGAAAATGAACAAACGCCTAAATATAAACTAATAAACAGCATACAACACGATATATGATGTCATAGCAGCCATGTGATGAATCGAATGGTTGTTGTATTTTTGGTAAGGCGCAATGCTTGCAAAAAGGATAAGTTAGCAACCAATGCGTAGTTTTTGTCGAAATCAGGGTAACATTTTGCCCTGCTACGACACATACAAGAAACGTTGTACACAATTATCAGAAACCTCTCCTCTACATGCCAAACTGTAACAATTTGATTTAAAAGAACTCTTATGTTTAATCAACCTATTAAATATAAAAACATGAATTCTTCAATCAAAAAAATCAAATCAACAACTTATTCTAATCTATTTCTTTTTCTTCTTTTAATTTTTTTCTCAAGTAATGTCTTTGCTCAAAAAGAAGAACTTTGGTTCGGAACTTATACAGACGACAACGGAAAAGTACATCAAGGAAGGTATAACATAATTAAAAATGGAAGAGCCTTGACTAGCATAATTCTTGCTCCTTATGGAAAACCCGCTAAAGAACTTACTGTAATAAAAAATGATACTATTCAACGATTTGTTGAAATTTCATGGCCAAATAAACCTAATAGAATTGCAACACTTATTCAATATACAGATGGATATTATGCTGGAAATTTTGAAGATGGAACTATAATACTTCCAATTGTTATAAAAGAATTTAACTTTCAAGATGCCCAATTGCAAGGTAACTGGTTTAAACCAAGTCAAATTGAGGTTAAGATAATTGAGAATACTATCAAACTACTTGATTCTAATGATGTTTGGAATAAAAACGACAATCGAATATGTAATGATTCAAACACTAATAGTCTATTCTGCGCAATATATAAATCCTCAATCGAAATTGATGGAGAATATCGTCACTTAAGACCTGCTGTGAAGTTTATCCGAGATGCAATACAGGAAAAATATCCTAAAAAATATGACCATGTTTTAGTTGATTTTAATAACGCAGAGGAAATTACTTTAAAAAAATTACACGAAATCTTAGAATTAGCTAAAGAAAATCTCATTAGAGCTATAAAATAACTGTTTACAACACGGTATAAAAAACATAGTGTGTTTGTGCTTTCCGAAAGGTCTGTGAATATTTATAAAGTCCGCTAAATATAAAATTTGGCGTTTATAGTAGAAAAGATAAAAGCAAAAAATTTATATTTAGCTCAGTAATAAACCGAAACGAAAGTGCTTATCACCTGCCCTACGTTTCTTATACGGGACGTTGTCATCATTACTCGAAAAAATATAAAGAATTGTATTTTGAATGAAGCAATAAACAATAGAAAAGATGTTAGGTTATAGCGTTATAAGAGATATTGCGGCTTCGATTAACCGAAATAAATTTACAAAATGGACTTTTTGGGTGGTCATTATTACAATACTATTGTTTACGATGTATATGGCTTTGATTTTTCAATCCCCACCCCACCACAACCCTCTCACTAGTAGAACATATACCACAGCATACAAAATACTATAAAATATCGCCCACACCCCTGTGGGAGTTATTTGTATAGTATACAACGATCTCTCGCACCCCTGCAGGAGCTATTTGTATAGTATACAACGATCTCTCGCACCCCTGCAGGAGCTATTTGTATAGTATGCAACGAGCTCTCGCACCCCTGCGAGAGCTATTTGTATAGTATGCAACGAGCTCTCGCACCCCTGCGAGAGCTATTTACATGTCTGATAATTAGTGTTTTACACAAAAAAGGATTAAATCCTCCCAAGAACCAATTTCTAGTACCCAGATGACCCGGATTTGTACCTTAAATCCGTATACCTAGTCTGCCGTTACCTCTACTCGGAATATCATTTTAAAAAAATTAGGCGAATGTGGAAAGTCGTAATAAATGTGAGTTGGATTGTTGATCTTTATGGGTATAAAAAATATATAGTTACCTTTTGTAACTATATTTCGAAGGTTTAGGATATATAATTATCATGGTAACTATATATCCTAAACATTCTGAAAATAAATTTGATTGAATGACAAATCCATTACCTGGCATATTATTAATTATAATAATACTCTTTGTTTTAATTGGTATCTTAATTAGAAAATACTCTCTTTATCCATCATTTCTTCTTCCTAAGTCTAGTAATATAACTGTACTCGAAAAAGATAATAATAAAGCTAATACTGATATTGAATTTTTGATTTCAGCTTTTTCGTATTCCTTTGCCTCTATGAATGAGACATTCTATCTAAGAAAAAGAGACTTAAAAGTTATTGGAGTTCATATGTTTGATTATTCATTAGTATCAGAATGTAAATCCGAATATAATTCTGGACTTGACAAAGATGAAGAACGAGATATAAAAGAAGCTATAATAGCAAATGAGAAAAATTATGATACTCATATTTTCATTCCGAGATTATCTAAAGATGAACGCATAGAAATTATGCAAGAATTCATTAAATCAAAATCTGATAACAAAAAGGTGATGGAATCTAACCTAAAAGATTTGATAAAATCCGCAGAAGAGTACAATTCTGAATTTTATAAAAAAGGCATAAAGGCCGGAATTGAAATGGAGTACTTGACTAATGGTGTGAAAAGTAAAAATGTAAAATCTGAGTGGAGAAATTTCTATCGTGACAAAGTTAAAATTATTGCATTAAAATGGCTCGATCAACAAAAAAACGTGTTACAACACCAAGTATGATGTCATAGCAGTTAAGTGATAACCTAAAGGTTCTTGTATATTTGCTATGGCACAAAGATTTTATTGAGTGAAAGTTATAAAATCTGCGCAGATAAGTCGATAGCTGGGTAACATTTTGCTCTGCTACGACACATACTTATAGCGTTATGTGCAATTATAAATGAACATTCTTAAAGCAATTTTACTTACAGCCTTATTATTGGGATTAGAAGTGCTAATTTCTCTAGGAGTTTATGAGTTTATAGAACCAAAAGTAACTGATTCTTTAAATGACGACAGTCTAATTCATTATTTCGGAATAACAGATCGAATACCGACTGTAATTGCTTACTTCATAGTTTTTTACTTGTCTTATAGAACTATCTTCAACTTTAATAAAGGAATTGAAAAAGTAAAAAGTATAAAACCAAAATTTATTCTCTATTTAATTTTAATAGCCATTGGACTTCAATTCTTTGACCGACCATTATTTGATTTTAGTAAAATTTATGACCATCTCAGTGGTGTGGAATTAAAACCATTGGAATTTTCCGAAAGTTCGAACTTGTCCATTATTTATCGCGGAATATCAGTTTTGATAATTGCACCAATATTCGAGGAACTTTTCTTTCGTAAGTTTTTATTCGGAGAAGTATTAAAAAAACACTCACTAACTGTTTCAATACTTGTTTCGAGTATTTGTTTCTCTTTGATCCATCTACCAAGCTATAGAAACTTGCTACCTACATTCATTTTTGGAATTATAGCTTGCCTAATATATAATAAAACCAGAAACATTTTTTACACGATAATCTTACACTTTTTAGGCAATTTAAGTTGGTTGTTATTAGTGTCCTATGGAAAGTCTTATTATGAATGGAGTTACGGACTGAATTACAATATAATTTATTGGTTGCTATTTATTTTTGGAATAGGAGTATCGTATATTGGAATTAAAAAAATAACATTAGCTAACAAGGGCTCCTAATTAATACTGTTTCGGTGCTTAACCCAAAGTGGGGTGCTTTAAACCAAGTCCACCAAATCTTTTTAATTTGGCTTTATAACAAAAAAGATAAAACAAAATAAAAAGTTTTGGCTAAATGCTTAATCGAAAGTTCACTACTTTTAATTCCCGTACTAACCATAGCCGGAACGTTACCCCCAAGTTAAAAACTACTTCATTCAAAATTCATCGGTAAAGTTCGAAATGAAATCTTGAATATATTTTTTAGTTCTATCCGACTTTCTAACCACTATATAATGACTTCTTTTTAAACCGTTTTTACCGATTCTTTTATACACCAAATCATCAGAGATTTTAAACGATTTTAATGCCCATTTTGGCATACACATCACCCCTAAATTTGCATTAACCATTTCTAAAGCCACTTCTGTAAGCGGAATAGCAGAAATTTTAGATGGAATGATCTTATTTGGCTTCAAATACTGCTCATAAACCGACACTGTTTCTAATGGAAAAGAATGAATAATTAAATGTACTTCTGAGAAATTACTTACATCAATAAATTCTAATGTATTTAATTCATTCTCTTTATGAATTATTGCAAAAATCTCATCTTCAAAAACCTCAATACTTGCTAATACATCATTCTCAGGTTTTGAGGTTACTATGGCTATATCAATTTCATTTGATACTATTTTAGTAATTGGTTGATGTGTAGCTTCAAGAATTAAATCAACATTGATTTCGGGATACAACAAACCCATTTTTTGAATAAAGCTTGGTAAACTTTGATAAAAAGAATAACACTCTGTACTTACTTTTATGTTACCAACCGAACCAGTTTGTATTTGTTGGATGTTCTCAAAACTTTTCTCAATACTTTTAAGTATCGTATTACCCAATGTATACAACTCTGTACCTTCTTCTGTAAGTTCCCACTTATTTCGAGTTCTATGAAATACCTTAAACCCTAATTGGCCTTCTAAATCTTTGAGTTGATGACTTAAAGCAGATTGTGTTAAAAATAATTTTTCTGATGAATTCGAAATACTTCCTTCTTCTGCTATCGCTTTTATCAATCTAAAATACTTTATTTCCATAGGTTCAAAATTACAATAATACTCTTTATGATATCTCTGAAAATTTTTCAGCCAACCATTAAAATCATTCAGGTTAAAAATTATACCTGTGCTACTAAGGACTTTAGTTTTGCAGAAAAATAAAACATAAATAATATGCAAGAACAAAAAATGAATACAACTACCGGCTTACTAAAAGCAGTGCAAACTTATTTCGATGCTCTTTATTATTGTGACACTAAAAAGCTCAACGAGGTGTTTCACAAAAGTTCTAGCCTTTTCGATGTTGATGAAGGTAAGGTTTTTGTTGAGCCTATTGCTAGCTTTAGCAAAGATGTTGCAGGAAGGGTGTCGCCCGCAAGCAAAGAGCAGCAGCCCGAAGCAGAAATTTTAATGATTGATTGGTTATCACCTGCATGTGCGACGGTAAAAATAAGAATCAGAGCACACAATAACGTATTTGTAGACCATCTTGGCTTTGTTAATGGAGAAAATGGATGGCAAATAGTTTCTAAAATATGGCATTTAGAAAAGGTAATAGGCTAGCACCAATTATAAATTAAGTTTAAAAATTAAAGCCACAGAATATTTATTTTTTGGCTCAACTGAGCAGATCGATGTTTTAAGGAGAAGTGGCTTTAAAATATCTAATCAATACATGCGGTTGAGCCAAAAACTAAATCGTATTCCAAAATAATATTTTTTCATACTAATTCGTTACCTTTAAAGTCAAACACCTTTCCTAACCCTAAAAACATCTACTTTGAAGATTAAAAAATTCTGGAAACGAATTTTATTAGTACTAATCTTAGTTCCAATTGTATTAGTAGGAGGCCTAATGCTGTATATTCAGAGCAACCAATCTGAAATTATTAAAGAGGAGATCGCAACACTAAACAAAGAACACAAAGGCCTTATTAGTGTAGGTGAAAGTGAATTATCCCTTTTTGGCAACTTTCCATACATCTCTATAAAAGTTGATGATGTGCAAATTTTTGAAACAAAAGAAGACAATGCGCCCATCATCATGGATGTAAAAGACATATACATAGGCTTTAATCTATGGGATATGGCTAAAGGAAATTATGATATTCAGTCGTTAGTAGTAGAAGAAGGCGTTTTTAATATTGTGATTCATGAAAATAATACTACTAATATTCAAAACTCCTTAGCCAGCACTTCTGAAACAGAAACACCGGCTACCAATATTCATCTAAAAAGAATTAAATTTAAAAATCTAGATATCCACACTTTAGATGAAGCTACGAATACAGATGTCGAAAAATTTATATACGCTGGTAAAGGTGGTTTTAGCCAAAAAGATAGTATCATCGCTGGGCATATAGACACCCATTTTGAATTAAATGTGATCAAAGATGGAGATACCACCTTCATCCATAAAAAACATTTTGAAGTTCATACAGACCTGGTATTTAATGAATACACTGGCATTCTTGACATACAACCCTCAGGTATTGTCATGGAAAATGGCGATTTTGAGTTAGAAGGCTCTATAGACACAAAGAATGATGTAGACCTTGACCTTTCTATAAAAGGAACAAAGCCCAATTTTGATATGCTTATAGCTTTTGCTCCAGCAGATGTAATACCCGTATTAGAGAAATACAAAAATGCTGGTGAAATCTATTTTAATGCTAGTATCCAAGGACCAGCTAACAAAGGAAACAGACCTTTTATCAATGCCAATTTTGGAGCCGGAAAAGCCTTTTTAGAAAATACCGAAAGAGCAAAAAAGATAGATAATATGGGTTTCAACGGTCATTTTACGAATGGAGAAAAAAGAGACGCAAGCACCATGGAATTTTCGCTAACCAATATGACGGCGTCTTTGGAAAAGGGAGAATTTGAAGGTTCTATTTTTGTGAAGAATTTTGAATCCCCTGAAGTGGATATGCAAATAAACTCGAATTTCAATCTTGATTTTATAGCAGACTTTTTTGAATTAGAGCAAGTACAAGAGGCCTCCGGAGAGATTTCACTGAAAATGAATTTTCATGATATTATCGATATCGACGAGCCCGAAAAGGCATTACAAAAACTCAATCAAGCCTACTTTACAGAATTGATTGTAAAAGACCTGAGTTTAATGACCAAAGAATTTCCCGCTCCCTTACACGATTTGAATGTACATTTAGTAATGAATGGCAAGGAAGCAACCCTGAAACAGTTCGAATTGTTGATGGGAAATTCAGATCTATCCATTAGTGGTTTTCTTTCAGACTTACCCTCCATTGTACATCATACGAACATCCCGGTAGAAGCCCATTTAGATATTGCCTCCAAGTATTTGGATATTGCCGAATTAACCCGTTTTTCAAAACAAGACACTACCCAAACCGGTGTCGATGAACAAATAAAAGAGCTGAGCTTGGGGCTTTCTTTTAAAGCTTCTGCGAAAGATTTTACAGAATCTAAGTATTTACCGAAGGGTGAATTTTTTATCGATAGTTTATATGCAGACCTGAAGCATTATCCGCATAAACTACATGATTTTCATGCCGATGTGTTAATAGATGACAAAGACTTAGAAATAATAGATTTTACGGGGTATATAGATGATAGTGATTTTCATTTTGATGGGCTAATACATGATTATGCCTTTTGGATGCAACCCCAACTTAACGGAGATGTAGATTTAGATATTAATCTTACTTCAAATACCTTAAGATTAGAAGATGTCTTTTCGTATAAGGGAGAAAATTATGTTCCAGAAGAGTATCGGCATGAAGCGTTTGATGATTTGGCATTACATTTTGTAGCTGGTATGCATTATAAAGATTCTGCTCTGCATTCTATTAATATGGATTTAGACAAGTTAGATACAAAAATGAAATTGCATCCGCTTCGCTTTCATGACTTTAGAGGAAACATACATTATGAAGACGAGCACATCGTTATAAAAGACTTTCATGGAGAAATAGGAACCACCAATTTTAATTTTGATTTAAACTATTATTTGGGCGAAGATCAGCAAATAAAGAAAAGAGATAATTATCTGGCAGTAAAGGCAAATTATATCGACTTTGATGCACTTTTCAATTTCGATTTAAGTCCTCCAAAACCCACAGCAATGGTGAGTTCAAAAACTGAAGATGTAAAAGAACATGCAGAGGCCTTCAATTTATATGAGTTGCCATTTACCGATATGCAGTTTAAGGCCGATATCGCTCACTTTATTTACCATAGAATAGATCTTCAAAATATCAAAGCAGATGTAAGAACAACACCCAACCATTACATTTATATAGATACGTTACATATGGATGCTGCAGGAGGAAATATTCGATTAAGTGGGTATTTTAATGGTAGCGATCCAAAACATATCTATATGCAGCCGGATTTGGTTATGAATAATGTTGATTTGGATAAATTGCTGTTCAAATTCGAAAATTTTGGGCAAGACCATCTCGTTTCAGAAAATTTACAAGGGAAACTCACCTCTAGAATTAAAGGTAAGATTAGAGTATACCCAGATATGGTGCCAGATCTGGACCAATCTACTATAGAAATGGACGTAAAAGTATTAAATGGAAGATTAAAAAATTACGATCCAATGCTGGCGCTTTCAGATTATATGGGAGATAAAAACCTGCAAAACATTCGGTTTGACACTTTACAAAATAGCTTAGATATAAAGAAAGGGAAGATTAATATTCCCTCTATGACGATCGAATCTACTTTGGGCCATATGGAATTGTCTGGTACGCATGATAATAATCAAAATATCGATTATTATTTGCGTATTCCTTGGGAAACTGTAAGAAAAGCTTCTTGGCAAAAATTATTTGGAAACAAGAAGGATGCTGCTATTAATGAAGAGCAAGAAGATGAGATTTTAGAAGTAGATCCTAACAAAAAAATAAAGTACCTCAATCTAAAGATCAAAGGGAGTATAGATGACTATAAGGTTTCATTGGGTAAGAAAAAAGAAAAGTAACATCTGATTTTGAAAATTTTACTGGAGGATGAACTCATGATATTGTTGAAATTCAAACTGACTCTATAGTAAGATCTGAGATATTTGACAGATAATTTTGTCTATTTTGGAAAATATCAAAGTGAACTCCATTACGAATAAAAATCCAAAAGTTAGACTTACTTGGATTAGACTTAATGATAATACGTAAAATAAAAGTTGCCAACAAAGGCTCCAATTACTTACTCTTGTCTATCCTCTCAATTTTCAAGTTGCTTGTTTTTCAACTTAGGTGGTCTGTGATATTTATCACCGTTTAGGTATCTTTGGATAAACCAGGCTCGACGGTGCAACTGTATATAGCCAAACCATTAGCTGCAATGACCAAAACAAGTACTAATGATTAACCAATTAAAATTTTCCGTTAATATAAATGCTGAGAAATCTACGATTTGGAAGGCACTTTGGGATGAGCGCTCCTATCGTGAATGGACCAGCGTTTTCTTTGAAGGATCTTATGCGGTAACTAATGATTGGAAAGAAGGCAGTAAAGTACATTTCCTTGCTCCAGGCCAAAGTGGTATTTACAGTATCATCGAAAAACACATTCCTAATAATATCATACAGTTTAAGCATATCGGAAATGTGGTAGGAGGAAATGAGCAACCTATTGATCAAGAAACAAGAAAATGGTCTGGAGCCATAGAAACTTATACGCTTATCGGGGAAAAAGACACTAATACCCTTGAGGTAGAAATAGATGTCCTGGATGAGCATCTTGAATTTATGACAAACAAGTTTCCACTAGCACTGGAGAAGATAAAGAACAACTGTAGCTAACCGCGTAAATAAGCCATTAAAACAACTCATACACTAACTGTTATGGGCAAGCAAAAATGATGACATTGAAACACTACATATTGACCATTTTGACTTTCTGTTCTTTGTCTCTTTTGGCACAGAATGGACCTGCTATTATTAAGGATTCGGATGGCTTTACAAATGTTCGCAGTGGACCAGGAACTGACTTTAAAGTAATTGACACTTTATATAATGAAGACTTCTTCTACTTCAAGTTTGACGAAAACAAAGATTGGACTAAGGTAACCGCTTGGAAAGGAAGACAAATTGAAGGTTTTATCCACAAAAGCAGGATTCAAGAACTTAAGAATATTGACGATAAAGCACTCAAAGAAATTATAACTAAAGTACTCGACAGACAAAAAACCTTAGCTGACAATTTTAGAACCGCTTGGAAATCGAAAGACAGTCTTGCGTACAGAACAACCGTAAGAGAACTCGAGTATTACAATGACATGAAGTATGACCCAATACTTCAAATAATTCCTTATTATTTCTGTTCAACTAATGATGCCGAAATAATAAACAAGTTCTTTGCGACAATTTGGTCTGACAAAGGATCTGCTAATGAAATGCCTTCATTTTCTATAGGAGACTGCTTCATTTGTAATCCAGATTTAGTCATTGAGCAGCTTGTCAAAATTAATGATAAAGATCAGAATAAATTAATCCTGAACCATATAGAATGGGGACTAATAAATCAATTTGAAGTTGATGAAGATGGAAATTCAGAGGACAAAAAATATAACGAATTAATAGAACGATTAAAAAAATCAGCCCATAACAAAACCTATATGTAATAGCGCCCTATGGGATACTACTGCCCATAGCCGAGACGTTGTGGGTAATTAAAACGAATATTATGCAACAAATAAAATGGTTTGAACGAAAATTTGATTTTTCCTTTCAGCAGAATATTTTTCCATCAATTATTGAACGACTTGATGGAACCTTTATACGTTTAAAAACTAAAATTGAACGAATTCCACCCGAATTGTTGGAAGTAAAACCAGATGAAAAATGGTCTATAAAAGAAAACATCGGGCATCTGATTGATTTAGAACCACTATGGCAAGGACGACTTGACGACATATTGGCAAATAAGGAATATTTAAGGTCGACTGATTTGGAAAATAAAAAGACCGACATAGCCCAACACAATAAAACAGACATTAATAATTTGCTATCACAATTTCAGGATTTACGGAAAATAACTTTGGATAAATTAATTGAACTGAAAGAACAGGAAGTATACAAAACCGCCCTACATCCGAGACTAAAAAAACCAATGAGAACAATGGATTTGTTTTTGTTTGTAGCAGAACACGATGACCATCATTTAGCAAGAATAACTGAAATAAAAACTACCCACAACACTATGTAAAAAGCAGCAAAACGATTTTTTACATTAACCGTTGTGAGTAATTATAAAAAAATACTATTATGAAAAATTTACTGATTGTTTTATTAATTATTCCATTAACAATCTTTGGGCAAGACTCAGATGAAAATCAAAAAATGAGATTGAAAGAACTGAATGAATACCTATTCTCGGAATATGCATTAAACAAAAATACTAAACCTTTACATGAAATCGCAACTGACGATTTTATATTGATTGCTGCTCCAGGAATGATAGAAAATAAAAAGCAAGCGATAGGTGGCGTAGTCAATTTGAATATTTCAGCATTGAATGTAACCATAGACAAAATTATTACAACTGGAGACGTCGGAATAGTTGTTGGAATTCTTGAAATGAAAGGGACAATTATGAAGAAACCTGTTCCTGAAAAAATTCGATATTCAAGTACTTTCATTAAAGAGGAAGGGAAATGGCGACTTAAAATGCGGACAATGACTCCCATGAGAATGTAACTACAATTTATTGAGAATCAAACTTAAGACGTGTATAATTAATTGGTTCAGGTATACTTGCCTTGCTCCGATTCATATATTAAAAATTATCTGTAACCTAAAAAAACGAGAATTGACGAATCCAGATTTTGAAGAATTTAAAAGAGACATTACTTGGTTCATAAAAGCCACTGACAAAGTCGAATTATTAGGAATCGAGGATAATTTATTTCTGAGCAGTGAGTTTCAAAGTACATTTCCCAAATTGACTGAACTTGTCCAAAAAGCACGAATTCTTAATCTAAAAATTAACGAACAACCTTTCAAACTATTCTCTTGGAATGATATTGATGATTTAAGTTGTGGATGGCTAAGCAAAATTGAACCGGATACCGTATCTGAACTTAAACTAACCAAAGAACATCAAACCTTATTAAACTCAATTGGCGGAATTAAAGAGTCTTACAATGAGCCTGAACCTTGTTTAGCAAACAATCAGAACTTTTTATTTTTAAAATCGAAGTGTAGTAAAGGAATTGGAGACTGGGACGATTATTATGATGATATGTGCAATGAATACCAAAAATCAAAAATCGATTCTAGTGATTTTATATCATTTGTGCATGAAGCCAACGGAGCTTTGACCTTTTACAATCCAAAAAATAGTGAAGTATTATTATTCTCTCACGACCATAGTTTCGATAATGTTGAGTTTTTAGAAGACCAACCTGAATATACATTTCACAGAATCAACGGAGTAAAATATTTTACAGATTATGTAGAAAAACTGGCTAAAGAATGGATTGATGAAATTAAACCTTGAAAAAGCGGCAGATAACAAAAACTATAAACAATACGGGATTTGGGCTCAATCGAACATAGCTCAACCGTTGTCATTCATTGTGACCCGTCCCGAAAGATGTATACAAAAATGAAAGTAACTATAGTAGATATAATCGGTGTTTTAATAATATATCAATCTTTACTATTTATCTTATCTCTACTATTTAACAAAAAACCTAAACCTCTTTTTACTAAAGTTCTGATTACTATTTGTCTATTAATTATTTTTCATTTCAGCTATATGCTTTTTGAAAAATATAATCCATCAAATCAATTTTTTTTAGGCCCCTTCTTCGGACTTATTTATGGTCCCATTTACTATTTATATACTAAAAGTTTGATTTTAGAAACCATAGATTATAAAAAGATTGGCGTTCATTTTATACCAGCTTTAATTACTTTAATTGGATTAGTTGTTTTTGATAATCAAATATTTGACAAAATAAATCTTATAGGTTTAGCAGTTACAATTCATTTTATAGTCTACTTAAGTATTGCATTACGCACATTATTTAAATATAGAAAACTATTAAAAAGCACGACATCTTCTTTTTATAATATTAGCCTATTTTGGTTGGAAATATTGATTTATATACAACTAACGATAATTGTTGTGATGCTTTTAGAGAGCTATTTTCAATCCTTTTTTATAAAGGATATCTTGATTTTAATTATCTACTCTCTAACACTAATTCTAATTAATTGTTTTTATTATTTGGGATTAAAACAAGTAAACTTATTCAAAGGATTTAAAGAAGAGAATGTGAAAACTACAATTTCAAAGGAGTATTTAATTCCTGAAGAGCTATTCAATTCATACATAGATAAGCTTAATAATTATATTGAGAATGAAAAACCCTATTTAGAGTTCGAGATTTCATTACAAGATTTATCAGATAAATTATCGATTTCCCCAAGAAATTTATCACATATAATAAATAAAAAATATGAAAGAAATTTTTATGATTTTATAAATCATTACAGGCTAGAATTAGTAAAAAAAAACCTCCAAGACTCTAACAGCCCTATCAAAGAAATCATGTACACTAGTGGTTTTTCTAATAAAGCAACATTTAATTCTATTTTTAAAAAAAATACTGGATTAACACCTACTCAATTTAGAGAAAAACAAAAAAGTTAGTCCGAGTACAAGTAGATATACTTTTTCTTGAAATTCATTTGTCATTTTTACATTATAAAACAATTTAAAATGACAACTATAAAAAAATACCTTAAACCATTTTTAACAGGAATAGTGGTAACTCTTATTATGGTTATAGTAATGCTAAAAATTACTATGAACTTTCAAATACTTCTATTTTTGGGAGCCTTTATATTTCTTATTGCGGGTTTAATTAACTCCAATTTCAAAAAACACTTTTTATTAGTGACAGTATTAATAACAATGATTTATTTATTAATATTCATAATGTTGGTTTTAGAAGAAATCCCAGAATTATGGTACTTTGTTCCAATATATTTTGCAACAACTTTTTTAGGATTACTTTATAAAAATCATAAACAAAAAATACTAGCATCCCTTGCGTTATTAACGATAACTATGTTGTTTATGGCAATAAAAGTAATTCCTAAAGACTTAGAAAATCGTTTAACTCAGACTCGGTTTGAACAACTTCCTGTGTTTTCAATAAATGAAATGTCAGGAAATGTAATTGATTCTGAAACTTTGAAAGGAAAAATCGTGATTCTAGATTTCTTCGGAACATGGTGCAAACCTTGCGTCCAAGAGCTCAAGGAATTGGATAAAATACAAAAGGTATTTAAAGAAAGGGATGATGTCGTTTTTTATATTATAAATGCTGATTTAGGTGGTGACACTCCAGAAAAATTCAAGGAATTTATAAAAAACCATGAGTATAAATTTCAGTTCGCATATGACCATAATAGTGAAATCTATAAATTACTAAAATTTCAGCAATTGGGATTACCAACTTTATTGATAATAGATAAAGAACAAAATATTAGATTACAACATGTAGGATATAATACAGCTGAAACAAATTTTTCTAAATACATGATTGAAACTATCAATGGTTTAAAATAATGATGTTTAAAATAGGAATTTTACCGCATGAAATCTGAAAAATAAAAATCAACGAAATAACAACAACATATAAAATTAATTGCTAGTGCAAGCCTACTTACGAAAATCCTCGTGGATTTTCTGTTCGGTTTGTATTTGCTATATTAGGTGCTTAAGCAACACAACTAACCTTATACAAAACCGTTACCATTTATTGTGAAAAACTCAACTAAAATTGAGAACTAAATAAAATATAATAATATGAAAAGCATATTAATTCTGACTTTGACAATACTATTTTCTTCATTTACTTCACCCGTACTTGCACAACAAAATGATTTTATAAAGGACTATTTAGAACGATTAGAAAATTCTCGGAAGTACTTGATTCTTGTTGCCGAGGAAATGCCAGAAGACAAATATAAATTTAAAGCATCACCAGAGTCAATGAGTTTTGCAGAAAATTTAATGCATATTGCTTGGGCAATGGATTGGCATAGTCAAACTTTATTGGGTGGACGTAAAGCAAGAGATTGGAATACAGACACAGAACTTAAAGTTGACAATAAATCTAAAAAGGAGATGATTGCCGCAATTGACAAAACATTTAATGAAACAATAAAATTAATAACTGAATTTGATACAACTAAGTTTAATGATAGATTAGACTATTTAGGATTAAATAGAACGAAACGACAAATTTTCCTATTACTTGCTGACCACATAACACATCACAGAGGACAAATACTTGTCTATATGCGACTGAATGGGCTAAAACCTCCTAGATATGTTTTGCATCAATAATTCACACAGGAAAACAGAAGGAGTTCTAAACTTAGAATCTGAATAAAAAACGATTGATATAAAAACTAAAAAACAACGAAATGCCAATATGTAATTACGATTAATTATAGAAATGTATTTTTAAGGGTCTTTGATGAAAAGTACATAGGAGATATACAAGTATCAATCTGGTTACGTCAAAATATAGTGTAAACTTAGAGTACGAATTCAATGATTCGGAAAATTACAGATATGAAATTAAACATTGTTAAAACATAGTTTACAACAATTAAAAAAAATTAAATGAGAGAGCTATTATCAGTACTATTAATTATATTTTTAATGGGATGCACAACAAACCGAGTTAAACTAAAAAAGTTAGATGGTTCTGAAGTTATTAAAACAGAATTGACAGCTAAAATTCGGTCTCTTACAGATTCTGCCAAGGTTACTGGTCTTTCAATAACCATCTTTAATGACAACAAAGTAGAATATCAAAAATCCTTTGGATATGCAAACTTCAACAAAAAGGATTCCCTCACAAATAAAACAGTTTTTTATGGAGCATCATTTAGTAAAGCTGTCTTCGGGTATCTAGTGGCACAATTAGCGACTGAAGGAATAATAGACCTTGATAAGCCACTTCAGGATTATCTTGACAAACCGTTGCCCGATTTTGAATTTGAAAAGGAATGGAAGGGATACAAAAACCTCAAAGATGATAAACGTTATGAAAAAATAACCGCTCGAATGTGTTTGGCACACACAACCGGTTTTCCAAACTGGAGATGGATGACTAAGGAGAATGATTTTTTTCGTGAAGGGAAAATACGTTTTTTAATAGAACCTGGAACTCGTTACAGTTATTCTGGTGAAGGAATTAAATTATTACAATTTGTACTTGAAAAAATAACTAAAAAAGAATTAGAAGAATTAGCACAGGAAAGAATATTTAAACCATTACAGATGAATATGACAAGCTATATCTGGAGAAAAAAGTTTGAAGACCAATTCTGTAATGGGCATACTACGACAGAAGAAGTTATTCCGAAAGATATAGGAGATGAAGCAAACGCAGCGGGTTCTATGGAAACAACAATGATTGACTATTCAAAATTCATAGAACATATACTAAAACAAGAAGACCAGAATTCAAAAATAACCAAGATATTATTGAAACCAAATATTAGAATAAAATCGAAAACCCAATTCGGTTTTCAGGCTTGGAAAGATACTGACGAAAATGATAAAATACAATTAAGCTATGGTCTAGGTTGGGGCTTATTAAAATCACCTTATGGGCAAGGAATGTTTAAAGAAGGCCATGGTGAAGGGTTTCAACATTACTCTATTATTTTTCCAGAAAAAAAGATTGGAATAATAATTTTATCAAATAGCGATAATGCTGAAAGTATTTTTAAAGAACTTTTAGAAATCACAATTGGAGACATATATACACCTTGGCAATGGGAAAGATACATTCCTTATGACAATAAAAAATAATAACTAATTAAAATACTGATTTATCGAAAAAAATTAGTTTTGGCACCTATTTTTCCGGGTTGTTATTTTAGAGACCTTAAAGGGTTTCCTTTCTCTTCAAGATACTTTTCTGCTATCGACCTTGCTCCACTTATATTTAAATGATAAAAATCCCGATAAACGATTTGCTCATTTAAGGCATAATCACATTTATCATCAACACACATAATATCATTTAAATCAATAATTGTAACCGAAGGAAATCTTTTCTGGATTTCGCTTATAATATATTTTTCTGGACGCTTGTAAAACGGAATTAATAAATCTTTCTTCAAAAATTGAGCACCCATTTTGGCTTTGTGCAATTTCATTTTATGTAGATTGACTTCACTTGTCATCCTTAAATGATCAATAATAACTACATTTTTTTTCAATGCTACTAACTCCTTTATAGATTCAAGTATTTGATAGTAATTTTCTGAATCCACCCTCATGGCCTCCCAAAATGCTGCGATGCAAATAACATCCATTTTTTTAGCATATTCGAACCTTTTTTTTCCATAGTCATCACCAGATTTATCAGGAAAATCTAAATTGCGTAATAACGGATAACCAGGAGCCGCACTAACATCAAAATACATATTGGCATCTTTAGCTAATACGTCAACAAAATAAGCGGAATAATTCGCAAACGAATCCCCTATCAAAATACCGTCAACTTTATCTTTAACTACTCCTATATTGCACTCTTTATCATTACCAATTCTATGTTTATTGTAACATTGGGACCTTACTTCATCAGGAAAATTCACTTTTCTGTTAAATTCAATTAGATCTGGAAAACGATTAGGAAACCCATCTTTACCATCAATTACTGCATAAATCAAACCAGCAACCATTATACTTGGAAGTAAGATATATAGTAATGTTCTCGAAAAAGTATACTTGAATGTATATCTAAAAGGCTGTTCTATGAATTTCCAAGAAAAATACGACAATAAAATTGTAGCCATAATAGTCATTAGAACTAGTGGTAATGTTAGCTCAAAACCCAAATATTTTATAAACACTATTATTGGCCAATGCCATAAATACATAGAATACGATAGTAAACCTAAAAATACTATAGCCCGAAACTCTAATACACTATTAACAACACCTTTTGAGCCATTTTCTTTCCCTGACAAAATTAGCAACACTGCCCCCAAACAAGGCCAAAGAGCATTTAAACCCGGAAAAACACTCTCTTTGGTTAACACTATAGCCGGTATAAAAACAAGTAAAATTCCTACAATAGAAACGACGTGATTTATTGATTTTGTAAGCTTTGGAATTCGCTCCCACAATATTGCTAAAATCCCTCCCATCAAGGGCTCAAAAAAGCGAGCCGGTAATAAAAAGTATGCCATCGACTTATCTTCTCTTGTTAAATAGATAGATAACAGAATAGTACAAATCAAAAGAGCATTAGCGACATATACTCTATTATTTAAACTCAAAAAGCGATGAAGGAGTAACATTAAAATGGGCCAAACCAAATAAAATTGCTCCTCAACAGATAAAGACCATGTATGCAGCAAAGGCATAAATTCAGTATTCCCGACAAAATAATCATTATTGGTTGACCATAAATAAAAGTTATTAGTACTCAACATGGTATGTAAAACAGTTCGAGAATAACTTTCAAAATCATTGGAAAATAAAAACAAATACGCAGGAATAGTGATCAACACTAAAACAAAAATCAAAACAGGAATAATCCTTCGTATTCTTCTTACATAAAATTCTTTAAAAGAAAACGAATGACTAAGAAGCTGCTTATTTATAGAACTCGTTATTAAATAGCCCGAAATCACAAAGAATACATCGACGCCAACAAACCCACCACTAAATAATGAAAGATCGACATGAAATAGAATTACGAGAAACACCGAAATTGCCCTTAAACCATCAATATCCGGACGATAGGTAATAATTTTACTCACTTACTCCTAAAATATTATATTTTGAATTTCATGTAATTATGAAACCGTTAACAAACAAAAATAACATTTTACTTTCTCCGATTAAGAATAAATCAGTTATTTCTTATTCAGAATTTAGTAAATTTCCCTGGGACAAATTGTGATTTGGGACAAAAGTTTGAATCCATTAAAGAAATTAAAATAGTAAAAAAGACGATGTGAAATACCAAATAATAAATCATAACGTTACTTACAAATTGAAAAAATAGAAATGAATAGAATGTTTTTAGGGCTTTTAGTAAGCATATTTTGTTTGAATTTAAGCGTAGGACAAAATTTACAAGACGGACAAAAAAGATGGAGTTCGGAAGATAAATTGATTATTACTGATTTTAAAATCAAAATCAGTAATGAAAATAATGACGCTGTCTATAGTCAATTTATGATTTCTCATGCAATTGGTGGATTTGACTTTATGAAACGTAATCTGAATCAAAAAATCGAAAACATCTTTTTAGGAAATGCATCTTGGATCGATACAACCAAAATTGTTGATATTGAAAGGTATATTAACTTTCAGCAAATGCAATTTGACCTATCCGAAGTTAATGCACGAAAATTTAGAAAACGAGTTTTGAAACAGAAAAGTAAAATCTCTAAAGGTTTTGATATCGTAAATCAAATAAATAATGAAATAATGGCAGAATTCTCTGAAAGCCGACTAAAATTAATGAGAGAAACCGAAAGCGGTCGAAATGAACAAAAAGTTGCTGAATGGAAAGACAAAATTGCGACCGATTTAACTGAATTGAATGAATTTCGTTACGAGAATAAAAAGAAAATAAAACTGACCGAATAAATCAATGGCGAAAATTGTATAAAAAATCACTTCTTTTTTAAGTTAAACCAAGGGTGTTTCTCATTTCGTTACGTTCGATTTTCCTAAGAAAAAATAATCGTTCACAAAACTAAATTCAAAATTCAAAGACTAGTTTCAGCATAATTTTCAACAACAAAATCTCCCCAATCTGCAATAGAATGTAAAACCGGAATAAGTGTTTTTCCAAAATCGGTTAAAGAATATTCAACCTTTAAAGGTGGTTTTGTGGTATATACTTTCCTCTGGATAACACCATCTTCTTCTAATTTCTTTAATTGCAAACTTAACGTTCGTTCTGTTACGCCTTCCATTTGCTTTCGCAATTCATTATATCGTAAAGATGTTTCTATTAGGTGATATAATATTACTGTTTTCCATTTCCCACCAATAATTCCCATGGTTACGCTTGTGCAGCAAGGATATTTTTTTCCATTTATACAATGCATATTTTCCTTTTTTTAGCAAAAAAAATCATACTATCATTTTTGACCGTTATTGCACAGTAACAAAACTATATTTAGTTTTGTTACTATACTTTTTATAGTATATTTTTAAATACAAAAATATACGTTTTCTTAAATCAATACAACTTTGTTATATGACAAAGTTGTACAACTCTTCAAAAAAAATATAAACTAAAGAAATAATGAAAGCAATAGGATTTAAACAATCACTCCCGATTACAGAAAATAATAGTTTTATTGAGTTTGAAACTGAAAAACCAACACCCAAAGGATATGATATTTTAGTCAAAATATCAGCAATTTCGGTTAACCCGGTAGATTTTAAGATTAGGCAAAGTGCAGCAAAGGATACTATACTTGATACACCAAAAATCATTGGATGGGATGCCGTGGGGACTGTAGAAGCAGTGGGTAATACAACTTCAAGATTCAAAGAAGGAGACCAGGTATACTACGCGGGAGATATTACCCGTAGCGGTAGCAATGCAGAATACCAACTCATTGATGAGCGTATCGTAGGTTTTAAACCTAAAAACTTGACTATAGCCGAAGCTGCAGCTATTCCATTAACAGGATTAACTGCCTGGGAATCCATTTTTGACCGTATTAAAATAAATCCAGAAACCGACAAAGGAAAAACAATCTTGATCATTGCGGGTGCTGGTGGTGTAGGTTCTATTGGAATACAAATAGCCAAAAAAGTGGCTGGACTTACTGTAATTGCTACGGCATCAAGACCTGAATCTGAAAACTGGTGCTCAAAAATGGGTGCGGACTATGTAGTGAACCATTATCACTTAAAAGATGAACTCGAAAAAATAGGGCATCCACATGTAGACTATATTTTGGATTTTGTAGATATCAATAGATATTGGGAAACTATAACCGAAATTATTAAGCCACAAGGACATATTGTTACGATTGCTGGCAACAGCAATCCATTGAACCTGTCTTTACTTAAGATGAAGAGTGTCTCCTTTTCCTGGGAATTTATGTACACCCGTTCTATGTTCGCTACAGAGGATATGGATAAACAACACCAGATCCTTAACGAAATAGCAAATTTACTAGATGCGGGTACACTAAAAACAACGTTGACCACCACACTCAAAGGCTTTACAGTGGATAATCTTAAAAAAGCACATCAAATGCAAGAATCGGGTAAAACCATTGGTAAAACGGTTATTCAATTTTAAAAAGCAAGAACTTTATAAAAACCAATTAATCAATCCTTTTAAAATAGTAAGAAGTATGGCAAATCAACAATTAACAATTGTAGCAAGAATATTAGCTAAAGAAGAAAAAAGAGAGTTAGTAAAAAACGAATTACTAAAGCTAATTAACATTACAAGAGCAGAAGAAGGATGTATAAATTATGATTTACATCAAGATAATGAAAATAAAAACTTATTCCTGTTTTATGAAAATTGGACCAGTAAAGATGTATGGCAAAAACATATGAATAATGCCCATTTGGCTGAATATATGAAAGCAACAGAGGGAGCAGTAGAAGAGTTTATCTTGAATGAAATGACACAAATTGGTTAGAAAAAACCAATTACAAGCAAAATATATAGCTTTTAAGGCGATGGGTTTAAAATTCGAAATCAATCGCCTTTTTTGAATACCCCTATTTTTTAGTTTTAAAAAATGAAAAATCATAAAAACGACAAATGACTTATAGCTCTCTCAATGGTATATCGTTTGCTTTCTCCCCTACTTGCCCTATATTTAAGTATTCTATACTACACGAAAAACGACAATCGATATAAAAAAAGAACTATGAATTCAATAATTAAAAATATTCTAGCCGTTATTGCTGGGTGGTTAGGGGGTAGTATTATCAACATGGGACTCATTCAGCTTGGTCATAAAGTATTGCCGATAAAAGATATTGACCTCAATGATATGAACGCTTTAGCCGCTATTATGCCAACCTTAGAATTTGAATATTTTATTTTCCCTTTTTTGGCTCATGCCTTGGGCACCTTAGTTGGTGCAACAATTGCCGGTTTGATCGCAGCAAGCCACAAAATGAAATTTTCACTGGCTATTGGTGGTTTGTTCTTATTAGGGGGAGTTATAGTAAACTATATGCTTCCGGGACCAGTTTGGTTTGCAATTACAGACATTGTTATCGCTTATATTCCCATGGCATGGATTGGCGGTACTATAGCTTTAAAAATATCAAGAAATAAAGATAAATAGGTTTTGATTTCACTCCATATTTTCTAATACAATTCCAACCTTAGTTGACATAGGGTTGTCAGTCTAACATTTTAATTTTATTGCATTACTAATTAAAATGAAAAACAATATGAAACATGAATGGAGAAAAAAGGAAAAAACAATTTATGTACCAAAAACAGAACCTGAACTTATACATATTCCAGAATATAAGTTTATTACTTTAAATGGGGAAGGAAATCCAAATAGCGATTTCTTTTCAGAATGTATCGGAGTATTGTATAGTGTATCGTATGCTATAAAAATGAATTTAAAAAAATTGGCCCAGAAACCTGAGAATTATACGGATTGGACGGTCTATCCATTAGAAGGAGTTTGGGACATTTCTGAAAAGGCAAAACAGAACTTTGATGGACAAATCAATAAAGATGATTTAGTCTTCGATTTAATGATCAGGCAGCCTAATTTTGTGAATGACGATTTTTTTAATGAAATGCTTGAATTCACAAAAAAGAAAAAACCGCACATCCTTTTGGACAAAATAAAGTTCGAAAAGATAACTGATGGAAAATGTATTCAAATGATGCATATAGGTAGTTACGACAATGAAGCTAAAAGTTTTGAACAAATGGAAGAGTTTGCGAATACCCAAAATCTAGTTCGTAAATCCAAAATTCATAGAGAAATATATCTATCTGATTTCAGAAAAGTGCCTGAAGAAAAGCTAAAAACTATTCTACGATTTCAATTAGAAAACTGATATTTGAAAAATTCTTAAAATTGAATCATGTCACCAAAAAAAAATCAACAAGAAAAAACAAGACTACATTCTCGAAACAAAAACCGAGAACGATATGATTTAAGTGCATTAATAGTGGTTAATCCAGAATTGAAAGAATTTGTAAAACCCAATAAACATGGGGAAGATTCGGTTGATTTTTCAAATCCAGTGGCGGTAAAAATTCTAAACAAAGCGTTGCTAAACCATTATTACGGCATAAAAAACTGGGAATTCCCTGATGAAAATTTATGCCCCCCAATACCCGGTAGAGCTGATTATATTCACTATATCGCTGATGTATTATGCGAAAACAATTTTGGTAGAATTCCTACGGGCGATAAAATCACTTGTTTTGATATTGGTGTGGGCGCTAACTGTATTTACCCTATAATCGGAGTGACAGAATACGATTGGAAATTTATTGGGTCCGATATTGATCCAAAATCGATTGAATCGGCACAACATATTATCAATTCTAATTCATCGCTTAAAGGTAAGATTGAATGTAGATTACAAGAGAATCCTAAAAACATTTTTCGTGGAATTATAGACCAAAAAGATAAAATTGATATCTCTATCTGTAATCCTCCTTTTCATTCTTCGGCTGAAGATGCTCAAAAAGGAACTCGAAGAAAAATTAAGAATTTATCAGGGAAAAAAGTAAAAACACCTCAACTCAATTTTGCAGGAATCAGTAATGAACTTATATATGAAGGAGGAGAATTGAAGTTTATCACAAATATGATTCAACAAAGTAAAGCATTTGCCAAAAACTGTTATTGGTTTTCAACTTTAGTATCAAAACAATCCAATTTAAAGGGGATTTATCAAATATTAGAAAAATTTGAACCAAAACAGATTAAAACCATCCCTATGGGAACCGGAAATAAATCTACTCGAATTGTAGCTTGGACATTTCTTTCTGCCGCAGAGCAAAAAAACTGGAAAGAAACGAGATGGAAAACTAAATCATAACGCATCATCTACTACTAAATTATCACAAGTATAAAACACCAATGTAAAATAATGAGTTCTGTCGATAATTTCTATTTTGATAAACAAGAACCTAATAAAAGCTGTTTATTAGCTATGCGCAATATTGTTCTTAATTATGATAAGGACATTACAGAAACACGAAAATATGGAATGCCTTGCTTTTGCTATAAAGAAAAAATATTCTGTTATTTATGGGTAGATAAAAAAAGTGATGAGCCCTATTTTCTTATGGTGGCAGGAAAACATCTTCACCACCCGCAATTAGAAACAGGCAATCGATCACGGATGAAAATTTTTAGAGTGGATCCGAACAAAGATTTACCAATCGCTACGATCAATTTGATTATGAATCAAGCATTGAAAATATACAAGAATGGAACTATTTGAATTTGATGTCTAGAAAAGTCGGTAGAGAGGGCAATGTATAGACACAAAAACGGTTTGGGTATTCACTCAAACCGTTTTTGGTTTTAATTCTGTACATTGTTACAGAGAAAAGAGTATTGCTACTATCCTACTCAAAACTGTTATACTGCAAAAATGGACAAATTGCTGATTTTTGATCTAGACGATACGATATTTGAGACAAAAACTATTGGAAAAAGGTCTATGGAGCCTATTTTAGGGAAATTTGAACCCTTATCTATACAAAAGTACGGTAACACTACCACTAGCCAGATAATTGCAGAATTATGGAAATATCCATTTGATTTTGTAGCACAGAAGTATGAATTTGGAAATCAATTAATAAAAGAGTTTTCAAATTTAATTAATGACACAAACTATACTCTCGATATCAAACCTTTTGAAGATTTTGAGCTTATCAAAAATGTTATATCTGAGAAAATACTGGTAACTACGGGGTTTATTAAGTTACAAAAGGCTAAAATCGACTCTTTAAGAATTAAACAAGAATTTTCTGATATATACATTGATAATGTACTAGATCCCAACAGAATTTTTAAAAAAGGAATATTCGAAAAAATCCTCTCTCAAAAATGTCTTGATCCAAAATCTGTATTTATCATTGGTGATAATACCGAATCAGAAATTAAAGCAGGTTATGAACTTGGCCTAAACACCATTCAGGTATCTAAATTAGGGCAGAAAAAATCCAAATATTCAAATTACAATATCTCAAACTATAGTGAGTTATTAGAAATAATAAACTAAAAGAACCCGTTGTGCATTTAGATATTTTTTAACCAAACTCCGTCAATTCGAGTGCTTCGACTTTAGGAGAAGTGTACTTCGACTGGCTCAGCAGAGCTATCGAGAATAGGATTATTGGTTAAAAAAAGCTATTCTCGATACATTTTGTCTTCATTTCATTACGCAAAATACTCGAATTGACGCTTTTTTTATAATTATTTTCCTAAATGCACAACGGGTTAAAACAGTTTCTTTGTAGGTATCAAAAAACACCTTTTAATCTGTACATTTTAATTAAATTGAAGAAATATGAAACATTCATTAATTATCGGTCTTATTCTATTTTTTATCTCAGGAAACATATTTGGCCAGTATCTAAAAGAGCAAGAATGTGCTACTTTATCAAGTTTATCAAGTGTTGATGATCTGCCTGAGCTTGAAGTTTTTTTAGAGACAAGAGGTTTTTTAAAAGCTAAAGAAGAACATAATAAATACATATTCTATAACTGGAAAAAAACAGATGGTTTTTATTATGGCGTAAGAATCAATAAAAACTCTAGACAGGTTACTTATATGACCAATGATCAAAAATATGTTTTACGAATGCTATCCAGGTTTATGATTGACTATTCGAACATAAAATCCGAGAAACAAGGAGAAAATAAAACCCTCCATATTTTTGAATCTAAGACCAGTACCATTGCCGTTATGTTAGACACCTCAACAGATTCGGAAACACACTTATTGTATGCTGTAAATAAATCATTAAACTAGTAAGCGATATACTTTAAAAAAGTATTGATTTTTATACTGGTAATAGAAAATTCTTAATAAATCGTACTATTCCATTCTTAGATGGGCCTTTAACATCTGCATCTATAAGGATTAGGTCATCCTCTTTCTTTTTGAGATAGATTCCACTCATGAACACATCAATTAGGTTTAGTTCTGATTCTACATTAAAACGTGTATTCTTTTGCCAGGCCAATATTCTACTTGTTGCGATACTTGCATTAGCGTTAGCATGGCCTGCTGTTATTGGTTCCCCTTTGGTTATTAAAATTAATTTTCCGGGGCCCTTTGCCGTAGTAAATATCAAACGACCAAAAAGTAAAGAGGTTAACCTAAGACTCACTACAGCCGAAATCTTGATCCCTTCACTCATACCCACAAAATTCTTGAAATGAAATACTACCTCCTCCCCTTCTTTGATATCCCATTCAACGAATTCATGACTACCCATAGCCTTAAAATGAACTGCTTCTGATCTGGATCTCATTACCACTTTATTCATGGCATAATTACGAGTAAATACTCTTGCCAAAATAGCGGCTTTCCATTGAGGTAGTGAGAATTTAGGTGCCCTTCCACTGGGCTCGAAGGAACGAGAGATAAAATAGTTTTCTTTCGTCGATGCCGGATCAATAGTATATTGATTCCCTGATTCATGTAATTTTCCTTTAGAGGTATTGCCATCCGATTCTAATAAGGTCACATAATTTTCATCATCTGATGAAAAAGCAACTCTAGAGAATACATATAAGAAACTCTTGAGTATCAAAAACCCAAAAGCTATGTCGAAAAGAAGGTTGATGAATAATATAGTATCAAAGGTTGATTGAATCGTAAATTTGAGTTTTTCTATAATAGCATCTATTTCTGATCTCATTAAGCCATTAACGCTATCTGTGGAACCTTCTACTCCATCTTGAATACCTTTGGCCGATTTCTGAACTTCTGCGACCAAAACACCTCTCATTTCGTTTCGCTGGACTATATATGATTCGTTGACATTTCTTTTCGCGCTATTTTTTGCCTGACAAGGAAAGTTAAGTTTACCCCAAAAGCCACAATCTTCTTCTTTAAAAACCGAAGCCATCTCTGGTAAAGAAGGTTTAAAAATACCCTTAAATACATCATCAACTTGGGTAGGAATATCATCGGTCTTACTTCTTACAATACTAACGATCTGTTTATTGCCTTTTTCAATGGCTTCATGCAAGCAAATTACCTCGGCTTCAATAGAAAACTCAAGATCATTTTCAAATTGGCTTCTTTTATATTTCTTACTTTCATTGGTAGACGTTATAAATGTCTTATCGTAAAGCTGATCAATTGAAGCTTTATTCATTTTGTTATTAAATATAGCACCCGGTATGATAAAAATTAGTAGCGGAGACCAATACAGAAAAGATTTCAATGTAAGAGTTCCGGTTCTTTTGAATCCCGTTTGTTTAAAAATGGTAATGTTTTGCTTGAAAGCCAGATATAAAAACCTAACTAGAATGGTATAGGTAAGAAACAATATTAAATGCTGAATGTCCAATAAAATCCAAATCAGTAAAAGCGTGATAAAAAAAGGTATTGAACGTAACTTTCCTTTCACAATAAAATAAATAAAAGCGATCTTATAACATAAGAAATGTAGGATACCTATGAGTGTTGTATGTTTTTCAAGGGAAATTTCTTCTGAACCCCATAATAGATATACGTATGCCGCAAAAAAAACCGGTAATAAGCCCAAAATGCGATAATAGTTTTTACCGCCCATCATCAATATTAATCCTACTGGAAGCAGGTATAAAGGTATAGAATATAGTAATCCAACCTCTTCATGAATACGAAACTCTGTAATAGAAAAACCAAAAATAGCAAAAAGTGAAAAGTCTTCAACTGCGGGTAAAATCCCTATTAATACAATGAGTAAAAAAAGATGAGTAGGCCCCTCTTTTAAAAGGCGCTGTTTTAGCCGTTCAGAATTGTACATTTAAAGAGATTTGTGTTGGTTATTGTACTACAATATAAGTAATTACGATTAAACCTTTTTATAAATAATGAGCTTAAGGTCTAGTCCAATATAATAGCTTTCTCTTTTTAATTTAATTTCTATAATTAACCACTTGTTGTACATGGTTTTCAACACTAAATTTATTCTCCTCCCATTTTGGTATCCTTAAATTTGTTGATTCGATTATTGATACATCATTTTTTTCATCCAGATTATCATGTAATTCCTGGGCAACTTTATGATATTTCTTACTCACATGTACAGAAGCTCCTTTATAAAAGTATTGCAATTTTGAAATTACTTTATGTTTTCTTTTTTGAAGGACAGCAATATCAATATCATTGTATTTTAGATCCTTTAAGGATTGTTTGATTTTTCTCTGAATGTTGATTGCTAATTTGGCAGATATCTTATGTTTTAGCATTATTCTAACCTGATTTGATTGTCTATAAATCAAACTGGTTGTAAAGAGAAATATTGCTCCTATAAACATAATTAATCCCAACTTAAAGTTTTTAGTATACTCCATAAACAAAAGCGAAGAAGGTATCATTATTGCAGAAAAGATCTGAAGAACTGTTAGTATTATTCTTCTTCTTATAAGAATCTTCATGCATTCTTTTTGAGCTTTATAGGTTCTAGAAATAGTATCATTTAATGCTCTAAGTTGATTTACGATTGGTGCAGATTCTGGGAATTCTGTACCAAATACCTCTTTCCATTTTTGTATCGCCAACCAATGTTCATTGTTTTGAGAAAATAATATGGCACTTTCTGCTTTGTAATGAGCCATTATGGCTTTATACCTAAAATTTAATGTATTAGGAATAATAAGAACACCTCCAATAGATTTCCATTCTTTTTTTGATGGTTTTTGATCCATTAAGTATTTAAAAAAGTCCCTACACATCAGGTCATAATAAGAATAGGGTTTATCTCGATATTGCCAAGACATTAAAAACTCATATGCCAATGTATCAATAAGCACATCCTTAATCGGAACTTTACATTGCTTTTTCCACATTTTCATCATTTTACATAATTTTTTAAGATTATGATTCGTAGCAATATCCCCTATTTTTATTGTTTCTTTCTCTTTTCGAAAATTCTTAACCTTCCAACTACCTCCTTTGCGTGGATCTGCATAAACATGCACATTATCTTTCTTAAAAAAAACAGGAGCTATGTTAAAGGTCATTTTGTCAAAAAAGGAAACTTTAATCCCAAATTCATCATGTACTATTGATGTATTAGGGTATATAGTAGCAATTGACCTTCTTACATCTTCTAAGAACAAAAATTGGACATTTTTAAGTTTTTCAGAATATTCTTCATGTAAACGATGTGGCATTTCGAAAATCATCTCGATTTTATCGATATTACTATTTGCCGTTTCTCTACCATAACAACCGACAAAAATACCTCCATAGTTAGTATTTATATTCCAAAAATCATTATTAAGTTTTTTACAGATAGAATTGTAGCGTAAAGAAATTATAGACTGCATTTTTGCAGAAATAGTTAAGTCTTCACAAAACTGATTAAAATTAATTGATATACTCATTCTCTCTTTTATTTTCCAATTACACAATTTTTTTTATTAATAATCAAGACCGACAAAGTCATTAGATATCAAGTCATACTATGAAAACCTGTACTAGATATATGTTGTTAAGCACAGAAATCAATTATCATAACCGATAAAACTCTAGTCATCATGATTTGCAGAATGAGATAATGTTTACGTTGTACTATGATGGATCAAAAATCCATTTTTCAAGTCATACATTATATTTTAATGTATAGACCAAATTTGAAAAGTTTTAAGAGAAGCCCTTAATTGTGTGTTTTTAGTCGTTTATTCGACCAAAGTAGAAATAGTATTTTTTTATCATAGGCGTTTTTTTAAGTTATAAAACCATTATTTGTAGTTCTTTATGTTTCACTTTTATAAATATACAAAGTGAGATATAGTTTTATTTATGGTAAAACCATAATTAATATGTGGTTTTTACACTAATTCTCGGAAAAGCCTTGAAAAATCGCTTCACTAGCAATAGGAAATAGATTACAAAAAAAAATCAACTACTTACGGATTTCCGCAATTTCATCAAAAAAACTATGTGTTTCATCGTAAAATACAAGTAATATAACCTTGTTTTCTTTCAATAAAAAGTATAGATTTTTATAATTTTCTTTAAAAACCGTCAGATTTTTATTAAAAAACCATATTACTGGTAAATATTTAACGTAATCATGATACGGTTATCGTTTGCATTTAGAAGAAGAAAAAGCGCTTTCAACATTATTACAAATCAAAATTATTTTTTGATAAACTGCTTAGTAGCTTTCTCTTTTCCATTAAATATTGAAATAAAATAGGTGCCAGATTCTAAATGTTCTAATCCTATCGTATTACTTTGTAAAGCACCGGACTTTATCATTTTACCAGACACGTCATTTATCATATAATTGGCACTATTTTTATCAGAAACATTAACCTGTATATACTGATCAGAAGGATTAGGAAACACCGTTACAGACAATTTTTTCTCAACTTCATTAATTGGTGACTTAGTTCTTCTTTCTGAAGTTGCAGATTTGGCCGCTGTGGCCATAATATTTATGGTGTAGTCTTCTATTTCTCCATAGGCAAAATCACTATTACATGCCACTGGTGAACCTTCATACTGCATTGCCACCCGCATACGAGTTGTACCTAGTTTCGCTGTATTTGGAATAAGAAATCTAAAGAACGTGCTTTCTTCATTTATTAATGCTAATCCCGATACAACATGTTCTGATTCTTCAAAAACATTATTTTGATTAAAATCTATCCATACCCCAAAACTCTCTTCATATGTCAAATTAGCAAACCCAGCACTTAACTCAATCGTATTGGATGAACCAATGGTAAGATTGGCTACTTGACTAGTATAATCAAAATACCCTCCGTCTGCAGATGAACTATTACTTATTTCACCTATACCCACATAATCTATATGCTCAAAGGAATCGTCAAAAGAAGAAGCTCTGCAATAAGAGATTACTTCTTCTGTAGTTGTTATATAGAGCGGGTCACTAAAATCTGAATAACTTCCGGATGTATCCAATATTACCATTCTAAACATATACGTTCTTTCTGGAACTAAGCCAGATATAATGGTATTGGTTTCTGTTCCTCCAAACCAGCCATATACATTATTATCTTGATAAAGAATAAAAGCATCAATAGTAGTACTTTCAATTGCCGGGGTCCAGGAAAGTTCTAAGTCACTACCTGCAATGTCTGATGCAGTAAAACTATCTAGCACTCCCGGTGCCATGTTAATAAAACCAGCCTCATTATGGGATGCTTCAATACTTGCATACCCCATAAAACTGATACAAAAAGCCAGTAAACATATACTCTTATTCATGATCTATTTTTTTTAGTTTGAATCAGCAAAATTAGAGCAAATGAGTACTATAAAATTCCATAATTTGTATTTAGTAGGAAATATTTTATAACAGACTAGATTCTCTATTAATTCAGTAAAAAACACCGCTTCAAAGAGCGGCGTTTTCAAAAATTAAAAATTAAAATTACTTTTTGACAAATCGCTTAGTAAGCTTCTCTTTTCCATTAAGTATAGAAATAAAATAGGTGCCAGACTCCAGGTTTTCTAACTTCACCTTGCTGTCTTGTATTATACCAGATCTTATTATTCTCCCTGATACATCATTTATCGTGTAATTAGTCATAGCTTTATTAGGAATATCAATACGTATATATTGATCTGCAGGGTTGGGATATATTTTAATAGATGATTCTTTTTCAATCTCATTGACTATTGCTCTTCTTGAAGAAGCCGACTTTGCTAGCGGAAAACTGATTCTGACTGAATAATCCTCTACTTCTCCATATTCATTATTCATTTCGCAAGCCACTGGTACCCCATTATACTTAAGAACTACGCGCATTTTTGTATTGCCAAGTTTAGCGTTGCTAGGTACTATAAAGGTGTATGAATATTTTTCTCCATCTTGTACAGCGGCAGATACCACATGTTCTGAAACTTCATAAAGATCATTCTGATTAAAATCTATCCAGACTCCAAACCCTTCGGGATAAGTTTCGTTTACAAATCCTGCACTTAACTCGATAGTATTAAGACCATATGAAATGTCGGTAAACATACTGGTATAATCTCCATAACCACCATTAGAAGTAGTAGTTGTATTAGAAATACCTTCAATACCTACATAATCGATATACTCATAATCAGTATTATAATTTGGAGGAATACAATACGTTGCTTTTGTAGTTATGGTAATCGAATTACTAAACCCAGATTCATTTCCTGCCCTTGATATATCCGTTACTGTTATACGAATGTTATATGTGGTGTTTGGTTCTAAATTAGACATTCTATACTCTGATATATTATATCCAAGAACTGAATTTAATAATACTCCATCAACATATATATTGGCGGATCCAACACCAGAATTATCGTTTGCTCCTGTCCATGAAAGATATGCAAAATCATCTCTAATATCGGAAGCAGTTAAGTTAGTTGGTGCAGTTGGTGGTTCGGTATCCAAAATTGGAGTGGCACTAATTGTTGTAAATTCTGAATAATTTCCTGCTGCGTCAAAGACTCGTATTGAAAATTCATAAGTAACTCCTTCGGTCAAATTTTCTGCTCGAAAAAAAGTTTTATCTTCTAAGGATGCTAAAAATTGTCCATTCTGATAAATTTCGGACCCAACAATATCGTCAAAAGTTGAAACAGTCCAATTAATTGCTACCGAATTAGGAGTTAAGTCCAGAAGTAATACATAATAAGGAGCCGTAAGTCCCGATGTATTTTCAGATACAACTTTTACGTTTTTTTTTGTTGCATAGCCATTCAGACCTATACATAGTACTAGTAAACATATAATCCTATACATGATTTGTTATTTTTTGTTTAATTCGGCAAAATTAGGGCAAAACGATCCATAAAAAATCTCAGAATTTATACTTAGAAGCGGATGTTTTATAACGGGATAGATTCTTCAGTAATTTAGTTTTTTTGATATTGAAATACTAAACTGTAAAGTGTAAAGTGTGAATGGTATTAAAAAAAGAAGCTCCGCTATATAGCAGAGCTTACATTTTGAATATTTTCTTAAAATATTATTTGATAATTATTTTTTTGGAGGCTCTACGTCCATTATCTTCAACCTCTACAAAATACATTCCGTGTTGTATTCCATCCAATGCAATTCTGCTTCTGGTAGTTTTACCAGATTTCACAATACTTCCATGTAGATCTATCAACTTAAAACTCACTTCTCGATTGTCTGTTGTACCTATACTAATATATTCTGAGGCAGGGTTTGGAAAAATTCTTGCCGAAAATAATTTAGCTTCATGTCCAAGTTTCCCATCAATATGTACAGTATTCTTAATTGCTCTTGCCGATGATGCTCCAATGTTAACGGTATAATCCTCTACTTCTCCGTAGCCAAATGTTTCGCAAGAAGTAGGAGCTCCATTCCATTTCATAGAAACTCGCATTCTGGTGTTTCCAGATTGTGCATTAGACGGTACTGTAAAACTATATGACAAGTTACCAGAATTTGATGTAGATCCGGCTACAACTTTCTCTGATGCCTCAAAACTTCCATTTTTATTAAAATCAATCCAAACACCCCAGTGTTCGGTATATGATGAACTAACAAATCCTATACTCAAAATAATAGTGTTAGTGCCATAAGAAAGATTTGCTATCTGAGATGTAAAATCACCATATCCACCATTAGCATTAGTAGCATTTGAGACTCCTCCTATACCGACATAATCAATATACTCGTAATTAACCGTGTTACCTTTTGAAGAACAATACGTAAGTACTACATCCTGAGTAGTAACATTAATCAAGTTACCAAAAGCAGAGGTGTTGCCTGAACCATCATAAGCATTTACTCTAAAAGTATATGTTGTCCCTGCATTTAAACCAGAAACATCATATGAAGTACCTGAAGTCGCTCCTATGAAAACTCCGTTTTGATACACATTATACCCTGCTACACCAACATTATCAGTAGAAGATGTCCAGGACAGGCGTGCATTTGTTTCTCCTATATTCGAGGCCGCCAAATTTGTAGGTATTGATGGAGCTGTTGTATCTGTACTACCTCCTCCTCCATTGAAAGTGTGATTTCCCAAGTCGTTAAAAGTGTTTTGCGAATACGAATCCCATTCGGTGGTATTGTATGCAGTAGAAGGCGATGAGATGCTCGCTTTTCTTCTTAAGGTAACATCTTTTGCAAAATTTGATGAACCCCCGTTAAAAGTTCCTATAATATCAATCAAAACGCCATTTTTAAAAAGCCCTACGGGGTCATTACCATTAAAACTCATTGCCGATGATCCCGAGATAAGATCAGCAACGCTTGTGATTGCTGCAGAAGCAGAGCCATTTGCTATAACATAAACATCCCCATTAACTAATGTTCCCGAAAGATTTAATGCAGTAGACCATGCTCCAGAACCGTTGGTTTGTCTTTTTATTGAATATCCCGAAAGATTAACTGAGCCTCCTGTAAAATTTCCTATTTCTAAAGCTTTATTATTTGAAGAACCTTCTATATACTCTGAAAAGAATAATTCTGTTGCCACTCCTCCTCCAGAAGTATTGTCTTGAGTAGTTACATTAATACTATTGCTTGCTGCGGATACATTTCCTGATCCATCTCTGGCTTTTATAGTAAACGTATAACTTGTATTTGCAGTCAAATTTGCTGCAGTATAATTTAAAGAAGAAGTTGATCCTATAAAACCTCCATTTTCATAAACAAAATATCCCGTTACCCCTACATTATCGGTTGAGGCATTCCAAGATAATATAGTAGACGTTTCGGTAGTATTGCTAGCTGATAGATTAGTAGGTACACTTGGAGCTGTCGTATCTGTATCACCTCCCCCGGTGTTTCCGAATCTATCTTCGGCTTGTGGTCCTCCCCAGATTTGTGTTGCAAAAGCAGGGTTATCAATAAACGGATTTCTATTACCCTGTATATTCTCTAATAAAGGATTTCGCTGTACTTCTAATTGCGATACTGGATCTTCTGCATTCCATTCTAAAAATAACTGAAGCATATTGTTATCACTGGCAGCTGTTGTACCAATACCGACATTGGTTGGTAAACAACGATTACCATAACGTATGTATACATACATCATCATACGAGCCACATCTCCTTTAAATTCGTCCCCTGGATACCAGTGTCCTTGAGCTGTAGGGCCAGAGTTTCCTGATCCATCTGCAAATTTTCTGCTTCCTCGTGATGAATTTCGTTGCACATCGGCAGGTCTTAAATGATGCGCATCTGCACCGGGACCTTCGGTACCAAGGTTTGGATTACCAAGGGATTTCGGATACACATGCTCTCGGTTCCAATCTGTGGATCCACCTCCATTATCATTTACTCCACGTGTTCTATCGGTAGTTGAATTTCCATCGGTATCATTATACCCATAGATTAAAACAACCTTCGATGGATTTGTAGGATCTAAATCGCTTTGTTTTAATGCTTCCCAAACACCTGGTGTGTAAGTAAGAAATGTTACATGGGTATTGGTAACCTTAGCCCCCAATTCATTTTTTAAAGCATTTCCGGATAAATTGAGATTAACATCGTTGTAATATGCCGGTATCTGACTATAGCTAATAGCAGAGATTACCAACATTAATAGTAGTAACTTTTTCATTGTGTTGTTGTGAGTTAGTCTATTCGTTAGTTTAAATATAACCGAGTCGAAGCTAAAATTATTTTGTTAAACATACTAGTACCTTATGTTACCATATAGTTATGTAGTATGTTGATAATGTAGTATTTAACTAAAAAACACAAGGCAAAAGCTTCATTTACAATGCATTACATTATTTAACATTTGTTAATAAGTTATTTCTTACAATGCTATCAGAATTATACTTCATAACCTACATTATCTCAGAAAAAAAGAAGGAGTACATTGATAAATCATAAGAAAACCATATTTTTTTTATGGTTTTTAAGTATTTGATTTACAGTATTTTAAACTATATTTATGTACCATCTTAAATATAGTACACAATGAAAAAAATATTAAACCTAACAGGAGTTAAAGAACTCAGTAAAGAACAACAAAAACAAGTTAGAGGGGCATCTTTTAGAGCGACTTGCTGTCCATCAGGTAGTGGTTGCCTTGTCCATTGGGGAGGCCAACCCTCTTGTGAACCTGGGTACTGTGACCGATGGGGCCGCTGTAGATTTGCTTAATACAAAAGAGTATAACAATACAAAATAGAAGACAAGCCAAAAAGTTTGTCTTCTGTTATATTATGACAGTAATTCAAAAGATTGTTTAGCTATCTCAAGCTCTTCATTTGTAGGAATTACCAAGATTTTCACTTTTGATGATAATGCTCCTATGTTTCTTATTTCTTTGGATCGAGTACTGTTCTTTTCTTTATCTAGCTGAATACCTAAAAACTCCTGATCTTCGCACACCAAACGTCTAATAACATCTGAGTTTTCTCCAATCCCCGCGGTAAAAACAATAGCATCTAACCCATTCATTACAGCTGCATAAGAACCAATAAACTTTTTGATACGATAGGCATTCATCTTTAGAGCCAACCTGCAGTCAAAATTTCCTTTTTCGGCTTCAGCCTCTATATCCCGAAGGTCACTGTAACCTGTGAGTCCTAACATTCCGCTTTCTTTTTGTAAAAGTGTATTTACTTCATCTAGAGTATACCCCAAAGAGTTCACCATATAGAAAATGACCGCTGGATCAATATCCCCAGAGCGTGTTCCCATAATCAATCCATTCATTGGAGCGAACCCTAAAGTATGATCAATACTTTTACCATTCTTTACTGCGGTCATACTACACCCATTTCCTAAATGAATTGTGATGATTTTAGATGTTGATTTTCCTAAAAACTCGATTGCTTTTTCAGAAACATATTTATGACTTGTACCATGAAAACCATATACTCTTATATTATTTTCATCTAAAAACGTATTTGGGATAGCATATTTATAGGCTTCAACAGGAATTGTTTGATGAAAAGCAGTATCAAATACCGCTACTTGTTTTGCTTCAGTAAAAATTTGCTCTGCCACCAAGATACCTTCTAAATTAGCAGGATTATGCAATGGTGCTAAAGCTGAAAGTTTTTCTATCTTTTGTTTTACCTCTTCTGTAATTTCTACTGTTTGTGCAAAAGTACTCCCCCCGTGTACTACGCGATGACCAACCGCTTGGATTTCTGAAGTAGATTGGAGTACTCCAATCTCAGTATCCATCAAATATTTAGCAATTAATTGCAATCCATCCTGGTGATTTTTAATCGTAGCTGTTTTTTCTATTTTCTCTTTATCGGATGTATATGTTATTTTTGCATTTTCTAAACCAATACGTTCTACAAGACCCGAACAAATCACTCTTGCTTTTGGCATAGAAAATAACTGAAACTTTATAGAAGAGCTTCCTGAGTTTATAATTAATATCTGCATATTCCTTTTTTGTTTTATAGTCCCTGTGCCTGAATTGCTGTAATGATAACTGTATTATACACGTCATCTACAGTACATCCACGACTTAAATCATTAACTGGTTTATTTAACCCTTGTAACATAGGACCGATTGCCAGTGCACCAGTTTCTCGCTGTACTGCTTTATACGTATTATTTCCGGTATTTAAGTCAGGAAATATTAAAACACTAGCTTGTCCGGCCACTTCAGAATCGGGAAGTTTACTTTGCCCAACTTTAATATCTACAGCCGCATCATATTGTATCGGTCCTTCAATTTTAAGATCTGGTTGTTTTTCTTTCACTATTGCCGTGGCGGCCCTAACAATTTCTACATCGGCTCCCTTACCCGATGTACCAGATGAGTATGATAACATTGCTACTTTAGGCTCTATTCCGAAAGCTAAAGCAGATTTTGAAGAAGAAATTGCGATTTCTGCCAATTCTTCTGCATTTGGATTTGGATTGATTGCGCAATCACCAAATACCGAAACTCTATCTTCTAAGCACATAAAAAACACTGAAGAAACCACTTTTACTCCAGGTTTGGTTTTGATAAATTGCAAGGCTGGTCTTATGGTATGTTGTGTAGTATGTACAGCTCCAGAAACCATCCCGTCTGCATGGCCTTTATAAATCATCATAGTGCCAAAATAAGAGACATCTGCCATCATATCTTTGGCCATATCAAGATTTACATTTTTGTGTTTACGTAATTCATAGAACGTTTGTACATAATCATCATAATAAGGAGACTCTGTAGGAAAAACAACATTGACTTTACTAAAATCGATAGGTATATCCAGCTTTACAGCTTTGCTCTTTATTTTCCTTTCATCACCAATTAAAGTAATATCTACAACATTTGAAGCCAATAGCCTAGATGTGGCTCTTAAAATTCTTTCATCTCCTCCTTCAGGAAGAACAATATGTTTTTTATGTTGTAATGCTCGTTTCAGTAAGTTGTATTGAAACATACGCGGTGTGAGTCCTTCTGATTCAAAAGTAATGAGTCGATCTGCAAGATGATTTTCATTAACATACTTTTCAAATGTACTTATTGAAGTACTTATCTTTTGTAGATTATCTACATATATCTTCGATTTGATAGCTCCAATTTGATTTGCAATAGAAAACGTTCCGCTAGGTACTGAAATAATTGGAAACGATATTGAAACCCCTTCGATTAATTTGAGTATAGCTTTCTCCGGGATAATTCCTCCGGTAAGTATGATTCCCGAAATTTTCGGATAATTATCTGAAATATTTGCTTGCAGAACACCAAGGATAATGTCTGCACGATCTCCTGGAGTAACCACCAAGCTATTATCCTTAAGATGCGTTAGATAATTACGTAATTGCATTGCTCCCACTCCAAAATTGCCTGCTTGATTATTTAAGTACTCTTTACCAAATAAGATAGTCCCTCCTAGTTCACTTACAATTTCTTTGATTGTAGGATTAATTAAAGAATTGACTTTGGGTATGATTATTCTCTCAACTTCGTTTCCAAAATCTTTATCAAATAAGGTATTCAATTTCTCCTCACAGCCCGGAGTCACCTTGTTAGCGACCATCGCCAAAACCTCTACATCTTTGCTACTAAATGTATCAAAAGCCAGTTTTAGATTTCCGACAATTTCTTCATTCTTCTTATCGATACCACTGGCAACTATCATTGCCGGAATGCCCAGATTTTTGGCAATTATGATGTTGATATCAAATTCGATGATACTCCCTTCGTCAGAAAAATCAGTACCCTCGACCAGTATAAAATCAAACTTTTCTTCAAGACTTTTATATTTTCTAATAATACCATCTATTATTTCCCCGGATTTTCCCTGGTTATATTTTTGAAGAACTTCACTCCTGGTATAGGCGTAGGCATTTTTGAAATTAATATCTAACTCGAAATGAGATATTACAGTATTGATATGATTATCAACTTCTCCTTCTTTTGGGTCATCAATAATTGGTCTAAAATATCCTACTCGGGCAATTTTACCCAGTAACATACTCATCATACCTAAAACAACAATAGATTTACCACTATTGGGCTCAATAGTAGCAATATATACAGCTTTACTCATGCGGTTAAATTTGGTTAATACAAAGATACATTAATACAGCTTTACCGTAAAATTATTAAGGAATAAAACTACCTTATAAAGTGTACATATAATATTAATCATTCCTATTTAATTTCAACAAAAAAGGTCTAGAAAAATTCTAAACCTTTTTTTGTTAAAACATATTTTTTTTACTCCCTAATTGATATCTTCTCCTTTTTCAAGTTTTTCAAGATCTCCTGTAAGTCTAGGTTTAAATCTTTCTGGTGCATTTGTCATAGCTATATTTATAGATTTAATAGCATTTTTATAATCTCCTGTCGCAGCATAAGCTCGAGCAAGTCCATAATTTGATGGCCATGCCCCATTATTATTTTTCACATTATCTTTTAGGATTGCCATAGCTTTATCCTTTTGTCCTTGACTAATAAGACCCGTTCCTAAACGAAAAACTTGCGATGTATTACCTAATTTGACAGCTTTGTCTACATAGGTCATCGCTTCATCTGCTTTTCCTTGTTTTGCAAGTATTCGAGATTTTAGAGAAAGGTTTGAAAAAGTTTCTTTACTAAAAAATGTACCACTAATGGAGGTATTAATCCACTCTAGAGCTTGATCTAATTCTTCTGCTCCAAAAGCATAGTTAGCAGCACTATCCCAATTTGCTTGAGTAAAGCCTTTAGAACCACGAAGATCTTCCTTAATTTTAGTCATTACAACATCCTTCACATTAACTTCTATCTTAAAAGGAATTTCCTTTTTTTCCCAACGTAAAGCTGCCGTAGTACTATTCGCTTCAAATTCTGGAAACAAAAAGGTCAATGTTTCAGTATGCGCTACATCTTTGGTCTTTACATCTACTCGTAATGCATCCTCTTTTTCGTCATAAAAATAGCTTCCCCATGACGTATAATTATTAGAAAATATGACCGTTGCTCCTCCATCTTCCTTCAAAGCAATATGCAAACCGTATTTACCTGCTTTAATATCTTTTCCTTCAACTTTTACATCATGAGTAAATTTTATGGTAGAATTAGTATTTGCACCTGCTCTCCAAGGCGCGGCAGTAGAGGTTCCAAAACCCAAATTATTGTATCCATAAGGTACTAGTTTCCCCCATATCTCGCGTTCTTTAACGCTGGGCCTTCCATAATCAATAATTATATCGGTTATCCCTACGCGTTGCATTACTTTTGCACGTTGACTTGCTTCTGGGGTTTTTAATTGAGCGGTTGCTTCGATTGAGAACAACAGAGTGACTACAGCAATACATGCTGTAAAAAGATTTGATTGTTTCATGACTGACGTTTTTTGAATTAATTATTATCGTGTAGAAATTTGAAAATGATCTCTACAAGTAACAATTTAAGAGGTAATTGTTAATCCTAATGTTACCAATGTGTTAAACTCAACAAGAAAGTCATAATTGATTGTTAAACTGATTTATTCCAGTAGGAGTTCATTAACAAACCCTTCGAAATCTTTTTTAAAGTCAACATATTTTTGACCTGTAGCTGGTCCATTAAACCCGGTATGTATCTTGCGTACCTGACCTTTTTTGTCAATAAAAATAGTTGTAGGATACGATAAAATATGATTAAGCATTGGTAATTTTTCCTGGGCTTTTTGCTTATCTGATGTACCGTATTGTGCAAGAAGAATTGGATATTCAACCTTTAATTTCTTTTGTAATCTTTCTATGGATTTGAAAGCTTTTTCTTTGGTCTTCGCATATTCAAAGGCTAAAGCAACAATCTCTACATCTTTTTCTTTATTTTGATTATAGAAATCAACATAATATTTTGTCTCGTCCATACAATTTGGGCACCAAGTACCCATAACCTGTACAATGACAACTTTATCCTTAAATCTGGAATCTTTTAATGAAACTTGCTCTCCTTTTGCGTTTGGAAAATTAAACTCAAAAGTATCATATCCTTTTTTAAGATAAGTCAACGAATCTTCTGAGGGTAATTCATACGTTTCATTTTTCTTTGCTGTAAATGGCTCTTTCCAATGGTTTCCTGAATAAAAATAGCCATTGATTGTACTATCTGTAACCTTTGCCGTGAATAAAAATGCATGTGCCCCATCAAAAGTAGATAATTGTAACTGATCATTATTAAGAACGCCTTCTAAATATCTATAATCTCCGGTTGTGGTTCTAAAAGTACCTGAAACTATATTGTCATTTTGAGTAAATGATCCTTTGGCAATATATCTATCTGCATCATTATCCTGACTAAAAACAGTTTCCCAATTGCCCGTTATATCATGTATAGGTTTTGAAGTAATCTCAAATCGATCTTGTTCGCCATAAGCTGCCTTAAAAGGTACGATCCTATCTAAGCTTTCTTTAATAAAACTCCCAGAAATGTTCATTGAATCTACAAACTTTGCCGCCACATAACCTTCAAACACAGGGAATTTAATTTTTATAGAATCTCCAAGTATTTCAACCTCTCCGACATCAATGGTTTCTTCGGCATTAAAAATCTTTAGTGTTTGGTCATCCATCACTTCAAATAAAAATGGAAGTTGTTTGTTATCCTGGACATCAAGAACGGCTCTCCATGGACCACTTTTAAAATTTGCAGGATCCTTTGGATGATCTTTTTTGCATGAAAAGAATATAAGAGTAACGCTAAGTGCTAAAATGATTTGTTTCTTCATAGTATCTATAAAAAATGTCTAGAAAGAATTATACACCTTCCAGACATTTTTTTATTAATTTATAGTTTATATATCTATTTAATTATCGTCTTTATCCTTTTCTTCACCTTCTTTCCGGTCACCTTTTCCTTCGTCTTGTTACTTGAATTATTGCCTTGATTCTTTGCTAGAATTTCTTAATTACAAAAAAGTAATCTTCAACAATACCATAATTAATTTAAATATTTTTGTGGTAGAGGCTTATATTCTTCTCAAAAATACGATTTTTAAATTTATTGATCTTCTGAATATACTTTATTCAATTTTTCTTTACCTTCTTTCGTTTTTTGTCTTCCTTTTTTAACAGATTCATCTAATGCCTTTAACTTTTCTTCGGCTTTTATAATTTTAGCTTCTTTTTCTGCTATTTCTTCGGAGGTAAGAGCATCTTCTCCTGTTTTTTCCTTTGCTTTGGCTAATCTATCTTTGGCGGCAGCAATTTTCTCCTGTGCTTTTTGAATTTTGGATTCATTTCTTTCGAGAGCTTCGGTACGTTCTTTTACCTTATTCTTCGCTTCTTCTGCCCGAGCCATTCCAAATTCTTTACCTTTTAATTCGCCCTTATTTTTCCCATATGCATTGCCTTTTGTTTTTTCGGCTTTTTCCTCGACATCTTCTGCTCTTTCCTTTACTTCTTCTTTAGCTTCTTTTACTTTTTCTTTGGCATCATCTCTTGCTTGCTTTGCATCTTCTCTTGCTTCTTCTGCTCTTTTTTTTACATCTTCCTTAGCTTCTTTTGCCTTTTCTTTGGCATCCTCTCTTGCTTGCTTTACTTTTTCTTTAGCTTCTTCTGCTTTCTCTCTACCTTTATTTAATTTTTCTTTATCTTTCTTTTGCGATATCTTTTCTTTCGTTTCTTGAGATTTCCCTTGAGCTGCAACTGTATAATTTCCAACTGTAAAAATCACGGTTAACACAATAATGAACTTGATCAGTTTCATGACTTAATTTTTAGATTAATATTATAAATTCCTACTAAAGAGGTATAAAAAAGGTAGTAACTATGTAAACTAAATATCGCCTAAATCTTCAAGAGATTTTTCCAATTCTTTAGCTTTAGTTTCAATCTCTTCTGAAACTTGATCTAATTCAGCTTCTACAGCTTCAATTTTTTCTATAGCCGCTTTTGTTTCTTCTTCTTCTTTTTTCTTGTCTGTACAAGAAATCATTACAATAATAAGCGTTAAAGCAGATAATTTAATAAGTGTTTTCATCATCATATAGGTTGGATTATCATCTACTAATATAATATAATTTTATTTGAGATAACCTTAGAATACTATTTGTAACCTCTATCCAATATATTATCTTTACCGATTGAATTTAGAAACATCATAGATGAAGATTTCATATAACTGGCTTAAACAATTCATCAATCCTGATTGGAACGCCGAAAAAACAGGAGAACTACTCACAGATTTAGGCCTGGAAGTAGAAGGAATAGAAACCTACCAAAGTGTTAGAGGAGGCTTGGAAGGAGTTATAGTAGGACAGGTTCTTAGCTGTGAAAAACACCCAAATGCAGACAAACTAAAGGTAACTAAAGTAGATTTGGGTATAGGGGAGCCTGTACAAATTGTTTGTGGTGCTCCAAATGTTGCAGCGGGTCAAAAAGTACCTGTAGCGACTATTGGGACAAAGTTGTTTGATGATGAAGGAAAAGAATGGACAATCAAAAAAGGTAAAATACGAGGAGAAGAAAGCCACGGTATGATCTGTGCCGAAGATGAGTTAGGTCTTGGAAAAAGTCATGACGGAATTATGATTCTAGATCCTAATATTACCGTAGGAACTAAAGCTTCTGAGGTATTTGATATCGAGAATGACCAAGTTTTTGAAATTGGTTTAACCCCTAATAGAGCTGATGCAATGAGTCATTGGGGTGTTGCCCGTGATCTTAAGGCAGGATTGCTGCAACAAGACTTCAACCATGAACTCATTACACCCTCTGTAAGTAATTTTAGAGTAGAAAACAGATTAAATAGAATTAATATTGAGGTCAAAAACCCAAGTTTAGCTCCAAGATATTGTGGTATTACAATCTCTGATATCAAAGTAGGTGAATCTCCTTCTTGGTTACAACATAGACTCAAAGCAATAGGAATTACTCCAAAAAACAATGTGGTAGATGTTACTAATTATGTGTTGCATGAATTAGGGCAACCATTACATGCTTTTGATGCACTTTATATAGAAGGGAACGCAATAGAGGTCAAAACCTTAGAATCAGGCACTAAATTTACCACGTTAGATGAAGTCGAAAGAGAATTGCACGAAGAAGATTTAATGATATGCGATGCTGTAAAACCACTCTGTATTGCTGGAGTTTTTGGAGGTCTAAATTCTGGTGTTACAGAAAACACAACCTCAATTTTCTTAGAAAGTGCATACTTTAATCCAGTAAGCGTTCGTAAAACTGCAAAACGCCATGGATTAAATACGGATGCTTCCTTTAGATTTGAAAGAGGTATTGATCCTAATATTACAGAATATGCCTTAAAAAGAGCCGCTCTATTAATACAAGAACTTGCAGGGGGTAATATTTCTAGTGAGATCATTGACCTATATCCCAAAAAGATTGAAGACTTTCAGGTGTTTTTGTCGTTTGATAATACCACTAAATTAATTGGAGAAGAACTCCCGCAAGAAACCATTAAATCTATCCTTACTTCGCTAGATATTAAAATTAATAGTATTACCGAAAAAGGAATTGGATTGACTATCCCTGCCTATAGAAATGATGTACAAAGAGAAGTCGATATTATTGAGGAAATCCTTAGAGTATATGGATATAACAATATAAGTTTTACGCAAAAATTAAATGCATCAATATCTAATATCGATAAATTTTCTGATCATAATGTACAAAATACAATATCAAATCAATTAGTTGGACGAGGGTTTAATGAAATGTTAGCCAACTCCCTTACTACCCAAGATTATATCGATCTGAGTGAACAGCTAAAAGCTGAACATAATGTAGAGATGCTAAATCCTCTTAGTAATGATTTGGCAGTTTTAAGGCAATCAATGCTTTTTTCTGGACTTGAAGCAGTTTCTTATAATATTAATAGGAAACGTTCGGATCTTAAATTATTTGAATTCGGAAAAACCTATCACGATTATGATGGGAAAAGAATTGAGAATAAACACTTAAGCATTATTATTTCTGGTAATCAAACAAAAGAGAGCTGGAAAACAAATCAACAGTATAGTGATTTCTTTTATCTAAAAGGTATCGTATCTTCTGTTTTAGAACGTCTTGGTTTAGCTAAACTCAAAACCACTCCCATTAAAAACGATCTGTTTTCTGAAGGACTTTCGCTTAGTTTAGGCAAAGCTAAATTAGTAGATTTTGGAATTGTAAAAAAGTCTGTTTTAAAACACTTTTCTGTTTCTCAAGAGGTATTATACGCAGATTTTAATTGGGATGTTGTTTTAGAGTATGCAAAACATACTAAAATATGGTATAATGATATTCCTAAATTCCCAGAAGTACGACGTGACTTTGCTCTTCTATTAGATGATACTATAAAATTTGAAGAAATTCATACAATAGCAAAACAAACTGAAAAGCAACTTTTAAAAGATATCAACCTGTTTGATGTCTATCAAGGAAAGAACTTGCCTAAAGGCAAAAAGTCTTATGCGGTAAGTTTCACTTTACAGGATGAAAACAAAACGCTTACCGACAAGCAGATAGACAAAATTATGAATAAATTACAGCATAATTTTGAGAGTAAATTAGGGGCTGAGTTAAGATAAATTGGCACTCCCTCTAAAAAGAGTACTTTTTAAAGCATAAAAAAACCGGAATCTAATTAGATTCCGGTTTTTTTATGCTTTATATAATAGATGAGATTTAGTTACCTCCTTCTAAAGCTTTAAGTTTGTTTTTCATAGCATCAGCCTTAGGATCGTCTAACTGATAGAAAATATTCATTAAAGTTCTTACGGCTTCAATATTATCAGAATCACTTTTTAGCGCCCCTTCTAGATAAGGTATAGCACTTTTATACAGACCATCTCTCTTAAGCTTCAATTCGTCATAACGCTTGTAATCCTTACTGGTAGTACCTAAGTTATTCATTTCTTCTACAATCGCTTTTTCATTACTTAAAATTAAAGCAGCAATGTTAATTTGTGCTGAAGTATAATCAGGTTTTAACTCAAGAGCTTTTTTGTAGTACTCCATAGCCTGATCATTATCCTCTAAACGAGAAGCACTAACACCTAAGTTATATAATAAATCAGGGTTTTCAGGATCATTTGCAACAATCTGTTCCATGATTTCTTTATACTTAGCTATATTACCTTGTTTGTAAAACAAATCGGCTTGAGCTTGCATTAGAGCAGTATCTTCGGGATTTTCATTTCTTGCCTCTTCAATTGCTTTTATTGCTTCTTCATCTTTTCCTTGAGTCATATAGATTAACGCAATGTTTTTAACTATTTCTCCTCTTCTAGATTCTAATTTACGCTCTTCTGGCTTAATATATTTTCCAGATTTCACAGAAAGATCTCTGGTTTGTTTAGAATCAAAAGACTCTACTTCTCCAGTTTCTTTATTTGTAGCAACAAACTCTGATGCAATACCACTAAAACCAACATTTCTCAACTCTTCATAATACGATAATGCAGTATCATAATCTTTTCCATTAACAGCATTTCCAGCAGCATAATAAAGATATATAGTATCTATTTTATTAGTTTTGTATCCTAAATGAAGTTTTTCAGCAGCTCCTTTATAATTTTTTGCATTCTGATCCTTTATTGCATTCTCAACTAAAGACTGACGTATTGTCTGAATTTTTTGATTTGCTTCTAAAGTATATTTGGCAGCTCCAGCTTCTTCTTCAATTTCGATAACTTTTGCATATGCATTTGTTGCATCTTCGATTTTCTCTAAAGATGTACCGGCAGAAGAAGATAAAACCTGTGCTTTAAGAAAATAAAATTGTGCTTTCATTTTCTTATCAGCTGTTTCCATAAGTCCTTCAGCAGTCTTTAGCGCTTCACTAGCCGCTTCCATATTACCAGCCTTAAGTGCTTTTGAAGCTGATTTTAATTCTTGTTTTTGAGAAAATCCGATAGTACTAAATGTTAAAAATAGTACTACAATAAATTTAGTCTTCATTACTTTATTTTTTTAAAATGGGATTTGATTATTCTTTCGTTTCATTATCAATATTCATGCCATCTGACGTAGAATCTTGATCTGTAGAAGAAGAATTTTCATTTTCTATATTTTCATCTTCTCCGTTTTCATCAATATCATCCTCGTCTTGCATAACTTTTGCTACCGCAGCAATAGAATCTTTACCTTTTAGGTTAATAAGACGAACACCTTGTGTAGCACGTCCCATAACACGTAAATCTTCTACTGATAATCGAATAGCTATTCCTGATTTATTGATAATCATAAGATCATCTAAATCAGTTACATTTTTGATAGCAACCAGGTTTCCGGTTTTTTTGGTTACAGAAATAGTTTTTACACCTTTTCCTCCTCTATTGGTTATTCTATAATCCTCTAATTTAGAACGTTTACCATAACCATTTTCAGAAACAACTAAGATATTACTATCCATATCATTTACTGCAACCATTCCTACTACTTCATCATTTTCATCGGCCAATCGTATACCTCTTACTCCTGATGCTCCTCGACCCATCGGTCTTGTTTTTTCTTCTTCGAAACGAATTGCTTTTCCTGATTTAACAGCCAACATAACCTGACTTTTACCATCGGTCAATCTAGCTTCAAGAAGCTCATCATTATCTTTTATCGTAATCGCATTAATACCATTAGTTCTTGGTCTAGAATACTGCTCTAAAGATGTCTTTTTGACTTGCCCTTTTTTGGTTGCCATTATAACATAGTGAGAGTTAATGTATTCTTCATCTTTAAGATCTTGAGTACATATAAATGCTTTTACTTTATCATCGCTTTCGATGTTGACCAAATTCTGTATTGCTCTACCTTTAGAGGTTTTACTACCTTCAGGGATTTCATACACTCTCATCCAGAAACATTTACCTTTCTGGGTAAAAAACAACATATATTGATGGTTTGTTCCGACAAATAAATGTTCTAGAAAATCTTCGTTACGTGTTGTACTTCCTTTTTGACCAACTCCTCCTCTATTTTGCTTCTTATATTCATTAAGAGAAGTCCTTTTAATATAACCAGCATGAGAAATAGTAATGACTACTTTTTCATCAGGAATCATATCCTCAATACTTAGGTCTCCTCCTGCATATTCTATTTGAGAACGACGATCATCTCCATACTTTTCTTTTACCTCTATAAGCTCGTCCTTGATGATCTGCATTCGACGTTCTTTTTTATCAAGAATATCCTTAAGATCTTCAATAGTCTTCATCAACTCGTCATACTCTGCACGTAGCTTATCTTGTTCAAGACCTGTAAGCTGACGTAATCGCATCTCTACGATTGCTTTGGCTTGTATTTCAGAAAGTTTAAAACGCTTTATAAGCTTTTCTCGAGCTTCATCTGCATTGGCAGAAGCACGGATTAACGCTATCACTTCATCAATATTATCAGAAGCAATAATTAGTCCTTCAAGAATATGAGCTCTCTCTTCAGCCTTTCTTAATTCATATTTTGTACGGCGAACAACAACCTCATGTCTATGCTCTACAAAATAATGAATCATTTCTTTTACATTCAGTAATTGAGGTCTTCCATTAACCAGCGCAATATTATTCACACTAAAAGAAGACTGCAATGCGGTATATTTATATAAGAGGTTTAATACAATATTAGGTATTGCGTCTCTTTTTAATATATAAACAATACGCATACCGTTTCTATCCGACTCATCACGAATAGTAGATATCCCATCGATCTTCTTATCGTTAACAAGATCGGCAGTTTTCTTAATCATATCAGCCTTATTGACTTGATACGGGATTTCGGTAATGATAATACTCTCTCTACCATTTACTTCCTCGAAGCTGGCTTTTCCGCGCATTACAACTCTACCTCTACCGGTCTTAAAAGCTTCTCTAACACCATCATAACCATATATAATACCTCCTGTAGGAAAATCAGGGGCTTTTACGTGGGTTATTAACTCATCAATCTCTATATCATTATTATCGATGTATGCAATTGTACCATCAACAACTTCATTTAAGTTATGAGGTGGCATATTAGTAGCCATACCAACTGCAATTCCTGAAGCTCCGTTGATTAGTAATCCGGGAACTCGTGTAGGAAGAACTGTCGGTTCTTGTAATGTATCATCAAAATTAAAGGTATGATCTACAGTATCTTTTTCAATATCTGCGAGCATATCTTCAGATATCTTACGCATTCTTGCTTCTGTATAACGCATGGCTGCAGGGCTATCTCCATCTACAGAACCAAAGTTACCTTGGCCATCAACGAGCATATATCTTAAGCTCCACTCTTGAGCCATACGCACCATGGTATCATACACCGAAGTATCACCGTGTGGGTGATATTTACCAAGAACTTCTCCTACAATTCTTGCAGATTTCTTATGAGCACTATTTGCCCTAACACCTAATTCATGCATCCCGTATAAAACACGTCTGTGCACAGGTTTAAGACCATCCCTAACATCTGGAAGAGCCCTAGAAACAATAACAGACATCGAATAATCGATGTATGCTGATTTCATCTCATCTTCTATATTGATAGGTATAAGTTTTTCTCCTTCTGTCATAAAAAACTTTTTTCTAAAATTGAATTAATAAACGCGCTAATTTAAGTAATTTAAGACGGTTTTAACAGCGAATAAGCTATGTAATATACGTAATTTATTAACAAAAATTATGCTATTGATAGTTAATAAGTCTGCATCGATAGGTTTTGATTATTAAACCTTTTTTTGTCTATTTACCCATGATTAAGGCAAAATATCCCTAATTTGTCAGTAAATAAACAACAATCTTTATATAAGATTCTCATTTATATGACATAATATTACGTTACTGTCAGATATTTGTTAATGATCGTGTAAAAGGAATAGTTTTTGCCTTACTAATCCTAAAAAATTACTATTTTAGTTAAAAAGAAAGAGATTAATCTTATGGATGATAATTTTTCACCTAGAGTAAAGGATGTTATTGCATACAGTAAAGAAGAAGCCCTTAGACTGGGGCATGACTTTATAGGTACTGAACACCTTATGCTAGGTTTATTGCGTGATGGAAGTGGAAAGGCAATTAATATACTGGACGCATTAGATATTGACTTGACCAACCTAAGAAGGAAAGTTGAGATTCTTAGCCCGGCAAACCCTGATGTAGCAGTAATATCAAATGAGAAAAAGAACCTGCATTTGACAAGACAAGCAGAAAGGGCTTTAAAAACTACTTTTTTAGAAGCAAAATTATTTCAAAGTTCATCAATTAATACAGCACATCTTCTTTTGTGCATCTTAAGAAATGAAAATGACCCAACTACTAAACTTTTAAATCGTTTAAAAGTAGATTATGATAACGTTAAAGACCAATTTAAATATATGATTGCTAACGACGAAGAATATATAGATAACCCAAAAGCAGAATCTTTCTCAGAAGACGATGATGATTTAACTGGTGATTCCTCTAAAGAAAATCCTTTTAATTCTCCTTCTGGAGGAAGTAAAGCTGGAAAAAAATCTAAAACTCCTGTCTTAGATAATTTTGGGCGTGATTTAACTGCTATGGCAGAAGAAGGTAAATTAGATCCGGTTGTAGGAAGATCTAAGGAAATAGAACGTGTATCTCAAATATTGAGTAGACGAAAAAAGAATAACCCCCTGCTTATAGGAGAACCTGGAGTTGGTAAATCTGCTATCGCAGAAGGACTTGCCCTAAGAATTGTTAAACGAAAAGTTTCTCGAATTTTATTTGACAAACGTGTCGTTACACTTGATTTAGCAAGTTTGGTTGCCGGTACCAAATACCGTGGCCAATTCGAAGAACGAATGAAAGCAGTAATGAACGAGCTTGAAAAAAATGATGACATCATTCTTTTTATAGATGAAATTCATACCATAGTAGGTGCTGGTGGAGCTACAGGAAGTCTTGACGCTTCTAATATGTTTAAACCTGCTTTAGCCAGAGGCGAAATACAATGTATTGGAGCAACCACACTTGATGAATACAGACAATATATTGAAAAAGACGGTGCATTAGAAAGACGTTTTCAAAAAGTGATTGTAGAACCTACAAATATTGAGGAAACTATTGAAATCCTTAATAATATTAAGGAAAAATATGAAGAACATCACAATGTTAGTTATACCGACGAAGCTATTCAAGCTTGTGTAAAACTAACCAACAGGTACATGACAGACCGTTTTTTACCAGACAAAGCCATCGATGCGCTGGATGAAGCTGGTTCAAGAGTACACATTACCAATATTAATGTGCCAAAAAAAGTTCTTGATCTAGAAAAGAAACTAGAAGAGGTTAGAGAACTAAAAAATAGCGTAGTTAAAAAACAGAAATACGAAGAAGCAGCTAAGTTAAGAGACGACGAAAAGAATCTTGAAAAAGAACTTGGGGTTGCCCAAGAACAATGGGAGAAAGAATCCAAACTGCACAAAGAAATTGTAGACGAAGAAAATGTTGCCGATGTAGTATCTATGATGACAGGTATCCCAGTAAATCGTATTGCTCAGACCGAAAGTAACAAATTAGCAGAATTACCTGATCTAATTATGGGTAAAGTTATTGGGCAGGAAGAAGCTGTTACAAAAGTAGTAAAGGCCATACAACGTAATCGTGCAGGACTTAAAGATCCTAACAAACCTATTGGGTCATTTATATTCTTAGGGCAAACAGGTGTTGGTAAAACTCAATTAGCCAAAGTACTTGCTAAAGAATTATTTGACAGTGAGGATACGCTTATCCGTATTGACATGAGTGAATACATGGAGAAATTTGCTGTTTCGCGATTAGTTGGAGCACCTCCGGGCTATGTTGGTTATGAAGAAGGTGGTCAACTAACAGAAAAAGTAAGAAGAAAGCCATATGCAGTTATTCTTCTTGATGAAATCGAAAAGGCACATCCCGATGTATTTAATATGATGCTACAGGTATTGGATGATGGATATTTAACAGATAGCTTAGGTCGTAAAATTGATTTTAGAAATGCTATAATCATAATGACCTCTAATATTGGAGCCAGAAAATTAAAAGATTTTGGTCAAGGTGTTGGTTTCGGAACTTCTGCCAAAAAAACGCAGGCCGAAGACTATGCCAAAGGTGTAATAGAAAATGCATTAAAAAAGGCTTTTGCACCCGAGTTTCTGAATAGAGTTGATGACGTAGTAGTATTCAACGCCTTAGAAAGAGAAGATATCCATAAGATTATCGATATCGAACTTGATAAACTGTATGGAAGAATAAACGACCTGGGATACGATCTTACTTTAAGTGAAAAAGCTAAAGATTATATCACCGAAAAAGGATTTGACAGGCAGTATGGAGCAAGACCTCTTAAAAGAGCCATTCAGAAATATATCGAAGACGCCCTCGCAGAAGAGATCATTAATGCACAACTTCAGGATGGTGATAGTATATTTATGGATATGGATGACGACTCAGGAGAGTTAACCATAAACATCAAAAAAGCTGAAAAATCTACAGAATCCTAATGGGATATTAGTTAAAATCTAGCATAGTACATAAAGAGGCTGTTAATCATAATTAACAGCCTCTTTTATAGTAAAATGGTAATACTTCTGAAACATGTCATTACAGCTTAAACACAAGTTAAAAAGCAGCCATTACTCCTTGCGTAACAGATTTATTCATAACTTATTAAAAAAAACTACCAATTTAAAGCTAATTAAGTTCAATGATCGCCTCTTATGATTTAGGGTTCTGCCTAATGGACATATACGAAAATTATGTAATCAATGTAATGAATGAAGGAATTACAGTTTCACCAGAGCATAATAAGATATTTGTAGAAATCGCCGAGAAACACTTCAAAAACAAAACATTTGTTTATATCACACACAGAATCCACTCTTATTCTGTAGATCCAACTATCTATATTGAAACTGCGAAAATTAAAAACTTGGTGGGTTTTGCTGTTGTATCCAACACCTCACTTCAAAAGATGCAAACCAAAGTTGAAAAGGTCTTTTTCGGAAAAGAATTCCGTCATTTTGATACCATAACAGAAGCTCTGAACTGGAAAGATGAAATTATTAAAAAGCATTCTTTATTGAATTAGGAATTCCCAATAAAAAGACCCAAAAAACTAGATTTCTTACCACAATTCATCAACATTTATCGTAACTTAATAACGTATTTTTAATGTCGATTTACACAAATGATTCAGTACTACGATTTAGAATTTTGTACCGCCGAGCTATATAATGATTACGCTATTGTTATCATGAAAAAAGGAGTTACTGTAGCTCCAAAATATATAGGTACATTTCTAGAAATCGTTAACAAGCATTACAAAAACAAGCCTTTTGTTTACATCTCTTATAGAATTAACTCTTACTCTGTAAATCCAGCCACCCATTTAGAGTCTAGCAAAGTTCCTAGTTTGATTGGTGTTGCAGTTGTGTCCGATGATCCTTTACAAAAAATACAGACCAAAGTTGAAAAGCCATTCTTTGAAAAAGAATTTCAGCATTTCAATACCATTGAAGAAGCGTTGAATTGGAAAGATGAGATTATAAAAAAATACAAGGATTAACCATGTCAGTTCTTCATAAAATCGGCGCATTCTACAAGCAGTAATTGAAATATCATATTTTTTTCATATCTTATAGTTAGGAAAACAGGGAAATTTCACTTTTTCGTTTAAAAAAAAGGAACTATATTTTAAAATTACATGATTACATCTTACAATTTTGATTATTGTATTGCAGAAATATATGATGATCATATACGTGTTTATATAAATGAAGGGGTAACTGTAATACCCGAGCATATTGCTGAATTGAATTTTGTTACTAAAAAGCATTTTGAAAATAAATTCTTTGTATACCTAGCAGTTCGTATCAATTCTTATACTATTGATCCCATGATATATGTTGAAAGCAATAAAATTCAAAACTTACTTGGGATTGCAATTGTTTCTAATGACCCTAAACAGAAAAGTCAGGCAAAAATTGAAAGAGTATTCACTAATAAAAGGTTACAACAATTCGAAACCCTTGAAGAAGCATTAGATTGGAAAGATGAAATCATAAAAAGACGCAAGGATGGATTGACCACTCAAGATCAATAAAAAATGGAGAGGAAACCTCTCCATTTTTTACTCTACTATATATTAAATCTTAACTTATTTCGCAATATTTACCGCTCTGGTTTCTCGTATCACAGTCACTTTTACCTGACCAGGATACGTCATATCGGTTTGGATTTTTTGAGAGATTTCAAAAGATAAACTTGCTGCTCTTTCATCATTTACTTTTTCACTTTCTACGATAACACGTAGCTCTCTACCTGCCTGAATAGCATATGCCTTTTTAACTCCATCAAAAGCAAAAGCAATCTCCTCTAAATCTTTCAGCCTTTGTATATAAGAATCCAACACTTGGCGTCTTGCTCCTGGCCTTGCTCCACTAATAGCATCACAAACCTGAATAATCGGAGATATTAACGAAGTCATCTCTACTTCATCATGGTGAGCACCAATAGCGTTACAAACTTCAGGTTTTTCTCCATATTTTTCTGCCCATTGCATCCCTAAGATAGCGTGTGGCACTTCTGTTTCTGTATCGGGTACTTTTCCAATATCATGCAGCAAACCTGCTCTTTTAGCAAGTTTAGGATTTAACCCTAACTCTGCCGCCATAACGCCACATAATTTTGCCACTTCTCTTGAGTGTTGTAATAAATTTTGTCCGTAAGAAGATCTATACTTCATTCTTCCAACAGTTTTGATTAACTCTGGATGTAGCCCATGAATCCCTAAATCAATAACTGTACGCTTACCTACTTCAATAATCTCCTCATCGATCTGTTTTCTGGTTTTCTTAACCACCTCTTCAATTCGTGCCGGGTGTATTCGTCCATCGGTTACAAGTTTATGCAGAGATAATCTAGCAACTTCTCTTCGAACAGAGTCAAAACAAGAAAGAATTATAGCTTCTGGCGTGTCGTCAACAATAATTTCTACTCCTGTAGCAGCCTCTATAGCCCTAATATTTCTTCCTTCACGGCCAATTATACGGCCTTTTACATCATCACTTTCAATATTAAATACCGAAACACAATTTTCTATAGCTTCTTCTGTGCCTATCCTTTGGATTGTGTTAATAATAACCTTTTTAGCTTCTTGTTGTGCAGTTAATTTAGCCTCTTCAATGGTATCCTGAATAAGCGCCATAGAATCTGTCTTAGCTTGTTCTTTTAATGACTCTACTAATTGCTCCTTCGCTTCTTCGGCGGATAGCCCAGATATAACTTCTAACTGTTGAACTTGACTTTTATGAAGTTTTTTGAGTTCACTTTGCTTCTTTTCAAGATATTCATTTCGCTGATCATAATTCTTCATCTTTTCTTCAAGCTCAGTATTCAGCTTTTTACTTTTAGACAATTCATTAGAAACCTGAGACTCTTTATCTCTTGTTCTTTTTTCTGCCTCGGCCATTTTTTTATCTCTCGACAATATTACTTTTTCATGCTCAGATTTAAGTTCAATAAACTTTTCTTTTGCCTGGAGTATTTTATCTTTTTTAAGAGCTTCCCCTTCACTTTTTGCTTCTCTTATAATACTTCCTGAAGTCTTCTTAGCGTCTTTAATAATCTCTGATGCCTTACTCCGTTCAAGCACTTTAGCAATAATAAAACCTATCACTAACCCCACAACTGAAGCGGCAACCAGATATATAATGTTATCCATAATCGTTGTTAATATTTGTGTATAAAAAAGCCTGCACTAGCAAAGGTTCTGTATAAACTCTGTAAAAACAGGTTTAGGGCTAACAAATTGCTCAAGAATCCGCTCATAATGGCGGCGCGCTCTTACAACTTAAACTCACCCTTTTTAATTAATTCTTGTTGAGTTTATCAAAATAACAACTAGTGCAGGCAGTAACCTTGTTTATTTTTATGAACGTTATGATAAATGATCGTGTAACAACTCGTTTAATGCATTTAATCTATTAGCCACATTAACCATATCATCATCTTTATCTATAGTCTTTTGTTCGACCTGTGCAGCAAATTGCAAAGCACACATTGCTAATACATCTTGCTTATCTCTTACGGCATAACTCTTCTCAAACTGCTTTATCATAATCTCTATATTCTTTGCTGCTTTACGCAAACCCTCTTCCTGATTAGGAAAGATGGTTAAAGGATATACTCGATCTGCAATCGATAGTTTAATTTTAAGCTTTTCTGCCATATTTTACTTATTCAGAGAGTTGTGCTATACACATATCTATCTCTCTTATTAAGGCGTTTATTTTGAGCTTGGTCTCCCTTTTATATTCGTCACTGCCGAGCATTGCGTTTGCATTCTTGAGTGCACTGAATTTTTCTTCCCAGTGCTTTAATTGACCTATTTGAATTTCTGAATTAGACTCTAAATCTTTTATTTTATCTTTTAGATTAGCGTTTTGCTGTTTCATTAATTCATACTTATGAAGCAACTTGCTTATCCTATTTTCCAGAGAATCAACAATTTCAATTAAATCACTCATTAATTATTTTTACACAATACTTCGTTACACAAAGTTAACATACCAATTGAAAAAACCCAATAGTTTTTAAACTAATTTTAATCCCCCGAATTATTAAGGTTCAGACTTAGATATTTCTTCTACTTTTGCCAAGGATGATGCTATTATCTGGTGCATATCATAATAACGATACTCTGCCAGTCTACCACCAAAAATTATGTTCTCAGATTTTAATGATTCTTCTTTATATTTTTTGAATATCTTTTGGTTACTATCATTATTTATAGGATAATACGCTTCTTTACCTCTATTCCAGTTTTCGGGATATTCTCTAGTAACGATAGTATTACTTTGTTTTCCGAACTCAAAATGTTTATGCTCAATAATTCTGGTAAACGAATATGCTGCATCATTATAATTGACTACTGCGTTTCCTTGATAATTTTCAATATTATGCAATTCGTGTTCGAAACGTAAAGATCGATATTCTAATTGTCCGTATTTATAATCAAAAAACTCATCAATTTTACCGGTGTATACCACTTTATTCGCAAGGGATTCTAAATGCTCTTTATGAGCAAAAAAATCTACATCTGTTTTTGTTTCTATCCCTTTAAGCAAACCATTAATAATAACATTATATCCCCCCATTGGAATCCCCTGATATCTATCATTAAAATAATTATTATTATAGGTATATCTAAAAGGTAATCGTTTAATAATAAAAGCAGGAAGTTCTGTTGCTTTTTTACCCCATTGTTTTTCGGTATACTCTTTTATAAAAGTTTCATAAATATCCTTTCCTGCTAACGATAAAGCTTGCTCTTCAAGATTACTAGGAGATTCAACCCCATATTTCGCTACCTGCTCATCGATTATTTGTTTTGCTTCGTGAGGCGTTTTTGTTCCCCATAATTGATAAAAGGTATTCATGTTAAAAGGTAGATTATACAATTTTCCTTTTGATAAAGACAAAGGTGAATTTATATAATTATTAAACGTAGCAAATTGATTAACATAGTCCCATATTTTTTTATCATTGGTATGAAAAATATGTGCCCCATATTTATGAACATTAATCCCTTCCTTTTCTTCGCAATATACATTGCCACCCAAATGACTACGTTTATCAATCACCAGGCATTTTTTATTCCGCTTTGTCATTTCGTGAGCAAAAACACTCCCAAATAACCCTGCTCCTACAATTAAATAATCATATTTTTTATCTACCACTTTTATTTATTTTGTTTAAATCTATAGCTCTCCTAATTTATCTTGCCAAAACTAATGTTTTTAAACTATTTAATTTCTAATCCTTATACACGAAAAGAATTCATAACAATAATCTTAATAAGATATGGTATAAAAAACTAAAATGTATGTATCTTTCCTTCCGCAAATTTACTTAGATAGATCAAATCAGTATAATTAAAATTTTTGATCCATATTCGTAAGCTACTTCTATCTAAAAACTAAAAAACAAATAAAATTAGATGAAAGGATATTATATTTCCAGAAATTATAAGTCTCTTTTTAATGCGGCAGGCAAAGCAAAAACTGATTGTGAAAATATCCTATCAGAGATGGGTTTTAAAAACTTAGGTTTTAAACAATCTTCAATCCCGAGTTCTGCTAAGGGAACCATAAAGAATTTTTTCGGAATAACACTTGCCTTATTGCGTTTACCGTTTAAAAGTACACTTTGTACACAATACCCTCTAAACAAGTTCAGAAAATATGTCATGTTTATTGCAAGGTTAAAAAGATGTCAAATTATCACTATTGTCCATGATGTAAGATATTTAAAAGGCAGAACTAGTAGCGCAGAGAAAGAGCTAAAAAAAATAATTTCTTCTAATGTTATTATAGTACATAACGAAGCTATGAAAAAATGGTTCTTGGAACAAAATGTTCAGATACCTATCATAGTTCTCGGGGTTTTTGATTATGTATTAGATGATGGTTTACCCAAACAAAATGACACTAACAAAGGCCTAAAACCATTCGAGATAGTGTATGCAGGTGGCTTTGGGGAAGGCAAAAACTCTTATATGTACGACCTTGACACATTAGAAAAAAATAATTTCAAAATGAACCTATATGGTCTTGGTTTTGATTATGATAAACTAAAAACCTCAAAAGAGAAGTCTATCCTAGACTATAAAGGAGGGTTTCCTTCTGATGTAGTAGCCTATAAAATAGAAGGATCCTTTGGATTAGTATGGGATGGCGTTTCTACGGAAGAATGCAGCGGACAATATGGTCAGTACCTAAAATACAACAACCCACACAAAACCTCATTGTATATTTTATGTGGTCTACCTGTCATCGTTTGGGATAAAGCAGCAATAAGCAATTTTATACTCGAAAATAGAATAGGTATAACTGTATCCAATCTAAAGGACCTTGATGATATTCTCGAAAAACTATCACAAGAGGAGTATTTAGAAATGAAAAAAAATGTAAATCAGGTTAGAAAAAAAATAATTTCTGGAGGATATCTAAATGAAGCTATAAATCAAGCCTTGCAAAAGATATAACCTTCCAAAAAAATAAGTAGTTTTATACAATTATACTAAGTATCTATTTTTTACCCCCTTTATGCGTACAATACTAATTTTTATACTACTTGGTTTCTCAATATGTCATAGCCAAGAGAAGATCGCCAAAGATTACTTTATCCATCCACTGGATATACCCTTGGTAATTTCTGGAACCTTTGGTGAATTAAGATCAAATCATTTTCATTCTGGCATAGACATGAAAACCAACGGAGAAGAAGGTCTTAATGTATATGCATCGGCTTCAGGAAGGGTAAGTCGTATAAAAGTTTCTCATGGTGGGTACGGTAAAGCTATGTACATAGCACACCCCAATGGTCACACTACTGTATATGCGCACCTAAAACAATTTTCTCCAGAGATAGAGGCCTTTGTTAAAAAGAGGCAATACGCCAAAGAATCTTATGAAATAGAGCTCTTTCCTAAGTCTGGTTCATTAACTGTAAAACAAGGCGATGTGATTGCTTATAGCGGAAACACAGGAGGAAGTTCTGGCCCGCATTTACATTTTGAAATTAGAGATGCAAAAGCTCGCCCCATGAATCCAATGATCTTTGGGATAGAAATAAAAGACACCAGAAAACCGATTGTAAATGGCCTATGGGTCTATAGTTTAGATAAGAATGCGCATGTTAATAACACTCAAGAACCACTAAAATTAAGATTATCCCCACAAGAAGATGGGAGTCTAAAAGCCGAAAGTATACATGCCTTTGGAAAAATTGGTTTTGGAATTTCGACAATTGACAAACAAGATCTGGCTGCCAATAACAATGGAGTATACAAAATTGAAACAGAAATCAATGGCCAGGAGAATTTTAAATTAGAAATGAATCGTTTCTCTTTTGCAGAAACAAGATACATTAACCGACTCATTGACTTTGCATATTTCAAGAAAAACAGAAGCCGAATAAGTAAACTTTTTGTAGAAAAAAACAATCCGTTGACTATCTATAAAAACAAAGTGAATAATGGCTTTGTCACCGTTCAGGATAGTCTTTCCTATACCTACAAGATACACGTCAAAGATTATAAAAATAATACCACAATAATCGATGTACCTATACAAGGAAAATTTGCTGATTCAATTACAAAACCCGAAACTCATACCACCCAAAATTATGCGTTATCGAATGAAAATTACACCTATAGTTCTGGGATTTTTGATCTTTTAATTCCGAAAGGAAGCTTATATAAGAATACTTATTTAGATATATCGGTAAATGGGGAAACGGTAAAATTACATGAGAACACAACTCCTTTGCATAAAAATATGACATTGGTTTTTGATGTATCACATTACAATGAAGAGGATAAGAAAAAATTATATATAGGAAGAATTAATGGTAATAAAAAAGTGTACTTCTCTAGAACGTATAAAAAAGGAAATAGATTTTCTACCAGAACACGTACTTTCGGAACATATTCGTTGTTTTCAGACCATCAAAAACCTACCATTGTACCTATAAATATTTCTAGTAAAAAATGGATCTCTAAAGAAACCCATCTTAAAATTAAAATAAACGATTCAGAATCTGGAATTAAAAGTTATCGAGCTACAATAAATGGAAAATTTATTTTAATGGAGTATGATTATAAGACCGGAATGCTAGTTTATGATTTTAATGATAAAATTAATCCCATTTCAGAAAATAATTTTAAACTTGTTGTGTTAGATAATATTGGTAACCGAGCAACATTTGAAACAACATTCTATAGAAAACCTTAAATACTCTTTTTTTTGAAAAATAAAACCTTCCTCTTTTTAACCGTATTTATTACTATAATCAGTTTTTCTTCCATAGCGCAGACTGCAACTCTAAAAGGGGTGATTTTGGACGAAGATAATTTTCCGATACAAGGTGCTAATATCACGTATAGTAGTCTAGGAACCCTATCAGATGAAAACGGAGTCTATCAACTTAGCATCCCTGCTGATCAAGAGATCGAAATTATGATATCTCATCTGGGATTAAAAGATGTAAAATTCAAAATTAAACTCGAAGAAGGCCAGGAATATGAACTCAACCCTGTTTTAAAAACTAATGTAGAACAAATAAGTGAAGTCGTAATATCGGGTAGAGAAAGAAAAGTAGTAGAAGGAATTACTACCCTGGATCCAGAAACTATTAGAACGACTCCCTCTGCCAATGCTGGTGTAGAAGGATTACTTAAAAGTTTACCCGGTGTTAGTTCTAATAATGAATTAAGCACCCAATACTCTGTACGAGGAGGTAACTTTGATGAAAATCTGGTGTATGTAAATGAGATCGAAGTCTATAGACCGTTTTTAATTAGATCCGGACAACAAGAAGGATTAAGTTTTGTGAATACCGACTTAGTAAGAAATGTAGATTTTTCTGCAGGTGGCTTTCAATCAAAATACGGAGATAAACTATCCTCTGTTTTAGACATAACCTATAAACGACCAACCAGATTAGGAGCCACTGTAAATTTAAGCTTACTAGGTGGAAGTGTTTCTGCAGGAGGTATTTCTAAAAATAAAAAACTGGCCGGTATCGTAGGGGTGAGATATAGAGACAATAGCTTACTGGTTGATGCTAGAAATACGGAGACCAATTTTCAACCTAGATTTGCAGATGTACAAACCTATATTTCATATAATATTACTAAGAAATTTGAATTAGGATTCTTAGGTAATTTAGCAATTAATACTTACGATTATGAGCCTTTAAGAGAACAAGTCAATTTTGGAACATTAACGAATAATGATATACAAGCACTAACTGTTATGTATCAAGGACAAGAAATAGATCGATATGATACCTATTTCGGAGCTTTGAAAGGAACTTATAGTGTTAATGATAACCTGACGTTAAAATTTATAGCCTCTGGATACCAAACCCAAGAGCAAGAATATTATGACATCTTTGCATCGTATGCTTTGGGAACTGTAAATACAGATATCGGTAGTGAAGATTTAGGAGAAGTAGTGTTTAGTGAAGGAGTAGGTTCACAGTTAACTCATGCCAGAAATGATCTAGACGCCCTTATATTTAATGCAGAACATAAAGGAACCTATATAGCAGATAAACATCAGTTCGATTGGGGTATAAAATACACCTCAGAAGATATTAGAGACCGCTTACAAGAATATGAAATTATAGATTCTGCCGGATTTTCTATTAGACCTCCTGTATCTGATTTTATAAATGATCAACCCTATACCCCTTTTACAAGCCCCATTGTTCCTTTTACCAATGCAAGAGCCATTAATAATGCTAAAATTGATAGAATTTCTGGTTATGTTCAATACAATATACGGGCTAACATTGGAGAAAGTGAAATTTGGGCCAACATCGGTGTAAGGGCTCACAATTGGAATATTTCTGGTGAGACCGTTAACAGCTCTGATTCTCAAATTGTATTTAGCCCAAGAGCTCAGCTTGCTCTTAAGCCCAACTGGAAAGCTGACATGATTTTTAGAGCTTCTGGAGGGGTATACCACCAACCTCCTTTTTATAGAGAGTTAAGGGATTCTTTGGGTGCAATACGTCCTGAGGTGAAAGCACAACAATCTATCCATATGGTCCTGGGTAACGACTATAGTTTTAAAATGTGGAATAGACCCTTTAAGTTAACTACAGAAATATATTATAAAAAGTTAACCGATGTAAACCCTTATACTATCGAGAATGTACGAATTCGATATCGGGCACGAAATAATGCCGAAGCGTATGCCCAAGGATTAGACCTTCGACTTAACGGAGAATTTGTACCTGGTACCGAAAGTTGGGTTACCTTAGGATACCTAAAAACCGAAGAAAACATCGATGATAGAGGATATATATCCAGGCCAACGGATCAAAGACTAAAAATCGGTGCACTCTTTCAGGATTATGTTCCTTCGATTCCTAGTTTAAAGATGTACCTTAATATGGTATATCAAACCGGAGTCCCGGGAGGGTCACCTAGTTATGCAGATCCATACGATTTTCAGACCCGATTACGAGATTATAGAAGAGCTGATCTAGGAATATCTTATGTTGTTGTAGATCAAAACAAAAGACTTCGAGAAGGCCATTTTATGAATGCTTTTAGAGAATTTAGTCTTGGTTTTGAGATTTATAATATCTTTGATAATCAAAACTCTATTACCAATACTTTTGTTAGAGACGCCTCTAGTCAAACCCAATTTGCAATACCCAACTTTTTAACTCCCAGAGTTTTTAATGTACGATTAGGAATGAAGTTTTAAGCTTTTTAAAGTAGTTTCAAAACAATAAAACTAATCAGCTATAAATTTTTTTAGAACATCCACCACGTAATCTACTTCTTCTTTGGTATTATATTTTGAAAAAGAAAAACGTATTGATGGTTTTTGTATATCTTCATCATTCAGAATCTCTGTTAAGACATGTGATCCTTTACTGCTCCCACTCTGGCAGGCACTACCTTTTGAACAAGCAATCCCATTAATATCTAAGTGAAACAATAATATTCCAGCTTTATCACTAGTTATTGGCAAACAAACATTGATCAATGAATATGTACTATGTTCTTTATCACAACAATTGGCATTAAATTTAATCCCTTCAATTTTTTCTTTTAATTGATCTATGAAATATTGCTTTAAATCAACGATATACCCTTTTTCTTCTACAAGGTTTTCATAGGTCAAACGTAAGGCTTCATCCATACCAGCAATATTATGTACACTTTCTGTGCCTGCTCTATACCCACGCTCCTGCTCTCCTCCAAAAATTAAAGGTTTAAGCCCCGAGTTTTTACGTATGTAAGCAAATCCAATACCTTTGGGTCCATGAAACTTATGAGCACTAGCAGCCGTAAAGTCAACATGTAATTCATTTAGGTTTACTTCTAAATGCCCAATAGATTGTACCATATCACTATGAAAAAGTGCTTCATATTCTTTACATAAACTCCCGACTTTTTCAATATCCAATATGGTCCCTACTTCATTATTAACATGCATCAGACTTACTAAAGTTTTCTCTTTTGAAGTTTTTAGTAAAGATTCTAAATGTTTATAATCTACAGCACCATCTTGATCTATATTTAAATAACTAACCTTAATCCCAAAACGTGCTTCTATTTCTTGTACTGTATGTAAAACAGCATGATGCTCTATCTTAGATGTAATAATATGCTGAACCTTTAAATCTCTTACAGCACTATTAATAGCAAGGTTATCAGCTTCAGTCCCACCAGATGTGAAAATAATCTCTGATGCTTTTACCCCTAGATAATTCGCAATATTCTTACGAGCTTGCTCTATATGATTTTTAGCCGACCTACCGAACCCGTGGCTAGACGATGGGTTGCCGTAATCTTCATTTAAAACAGAAACCATTTTTGTAACCACCTCTGGTCGTATTTTGGTTGTAGCGGCACTATCAAAATAAACTTTTTGCATTAAAATCAATAAATTAATCGTTTAAACAGATATCTGAAAAATTTTTATAAAAATAAGCTATGTTTTTTAAACTATCTTCATTTTTATGATTACAAAACTAGTTTAAATAAAATTATTTTCAACCAGACTCGTTATAATCTTTCAATTCCTTTACTTTTGTCAAAATTTGTTAAAATGCCGACAGATATAAACATTTAAGTTTTTATGTCGTCTTTAGTATAAAATTGATGATTGCCAAGCGAACAACTAACACATTTTAGATACGTGAAAAAACTTCTTTATTTTCTTTTTTCTTTAGTTATACTATCATCTTGTGATGATGGTGATATCATTATTACCAGTTTTGAGTTTAATGATGTCGATCTACAATTGTGCAATGGAGCAAAACAAAATGAGTACGTTTTTTTTAAGATAAATGAAAGTATTAATGAAGCGATTTCGTATAATTTTATTAGTGAAACATTCTCTGATACAATTGCTTCAGACACCCCATTATTTATTGAGTTAAATAATGATACGAACAACTTAATTTATAGGCAATTTAATACCGGAATTACTGCAGATTATTATTGTGCAAACATTCCGCCAAGTAACATTTCAATAACAGAAGAATTAATAGGTGTATCAGGTACATCAGAAATATTTACTGAAATCATTGAAGAGGATGATAATGATGGTGTCTTGACCGAAGATGAAGGCAATAATGACACTGATAATGATGGTATCCCAGATTTTAAAGATCAAGATGATGATAATGATAATATTCTTACCAGTGTAGAATTATCGAACGGTATCCCTGATAATGATGATCTAAGAAATACAGATGGTGATTCACTTGATGATTATCTCGACCCAGATGATGATAACGACGGTATACTGACCATAAATGAAGATTTCAATAATAACGGAAATCCGAGAGATGATGATTATGATAATGATGGCACACCTGATTACCTTGATAATGATGATGATGATGATGGGATTCTAACTATCAATGAAGATACCAATGGTAATGGAGACCCTAAAGATGATGATGATGACAATGATGGAATTCCTAATTACCTTGACACCGACTCTGATGGTGACTCAAGCAATACTAACGACGATATATCTCCTAGTTTAGATAATACAGTACAAACGACCTTTAGAACTACAGTTACAATTAATAAAATCATCTTTAATGGTAATAACCAAAACTTTCAGGATGAAAATTTTTCATTTGGCTTTAGAGATGTCACCATCCCTAAGACAACAAAGAAGATGTAATCTAGAAATAGTTTTATAATATGAATAGAATTTTTAGTCTTATAATTTTTGCTTTACTGATTACAGGCTGTAGTGAGGGAGATGTTATTGAAAATGATATAGATTTTAGTGCTTCATTAGAAAATTGCTCAAATCTTAATGAAAATACTTTTGTTTTTTACAAAATAGATAATACTAGTAATCAATCATTATCACTTGGTTTTACGAGTACAACTTTTGAATTAGATACCGTTCCAGAGGATCTTTCAATTACAATACCACTTAACGAAACTACAAATACTCTTTTTTATCGACAGTTTGGTTCAGCAATTAGTGGAGCTGATTATTTTTGTGCCAGTGTTCCTCCAAGTGGTATAACAGTTACCCAAGAATTAATAGGCTCCGATGGTAGTATTGAGATAACATATAGTATAGACAGCACAACCGATACGGAAACTATTTATAATAGAGCCATTGTACTTAAAAACGTAACTATAATCGGCGAGGATATAGTAATACGACAAGAAGTTTTAGAGTTTGGAACAGATAAAATCACTATAGCTAACTAGTTAATTTGGATTCTGAACAATATAGATTTCCATAGCGCCTAATCCATATTTCTTATAATCAGCATCGGATATTCTCACATTATCATATCTTCCAAAGAGGTATTTCAGTTCTTCTTTAAGAACTCCTTGACCTACACCGTGAATAAAAATTACCTTAGGAATACGCTTGCTAATGGCAAAATCCAATTGTCTTTTTGCCGTATCTAATTGCAAATTAACCATATCATGATTAGCCATGCCTTTAGTCGATTTTACTAACTTATGAATGTGTAAATCTACTTCCATTGGAGGTAAATGCCGCTCCTTAGGTTTTGGAGCTGGTCGTTTAGGTTTCTTCTTGAAGATTTCTTTTTCTTGTAGGTTTCTGTGCACTTCTTCGTAGGAAGGAACAATCATCTCTCCTGATTGAATCTTAACCACTTCTTTGATAAAAAAAGTCATGTCAAAACCATCTTCAGTTTCTATAGTAACTTCTTCAGAGGTTAAAGAAACAACCTTTCCAGTAATCGGTTCATCTAATACTGATACAATATCACCTGTTTTAATCATAGTTATTCTTCTTCAAAATTTCTATCAGGATTACTTTCTGTCTTAGATTCAATTTTAGAATTAACCAAGAACAGTCCTATCATTAATAACACAACTCCTATACTTTGAATATAATAATTTTTATTTTCTGAAGAGATTTCACTAATAAGTGCTACCGCACCTATACTAATACTTAGTATACTTATTATTTTTTTCACACGTATTTGTTTCATTTACTTTTTTAAATTTTAAAGCATTTGTTAAATAAAATTCTCCATTGAGTATTTAGATTGACATCAACTTAGTTGTTACAGCTCTTCATTGCACAAAAGTATCAAATATTAGTTTTTTAACCTCTCAAATGTTTTAAATAACTTAATTATGTATATTGCATTTATTAATCAGTAATACATTGCCTTTTGGAAAAATACATGCTGCCTTGTATAAACAAAAAGATTTTAGGCGTTGATTGTTTAGGTTGCGGTATGCAAAGATCAATATCTCTTTTATTACAAGGAGAATTTACAGCTGCATTTTATATGTATCCTGCTATTTATCCTCTTCTACTATTACTGATGTTTTTAGGATTCAACTTTTTTTTCAAACTAAAATATGGTCATCTAATTAAGACTGGCTTAATGATTACTGCTGTACTTACTATTGTTGTTGGCTATATAATCAAAATGAAAATTATTTTTAACTAATCAATTAAAATTATGGAAAAACAAACATTACCCAACTCCACCCTTATCTTAGTTTTTGGTATCCTTTCTATTGTAGGATGTTGTTGCTATGGTTTACTAGGGCTTATTTTTGCCATTGTAGCATTAGTTCTTGCTAAAAAGGCAACGGCTTTGTATGCAGAAAACCCAGAATTATATGAAGGGTACAATAATGTAAAGACTGGTAAAATTTTAGCAATTATTGGTTTGGTACTAAGTGCAATCTATTTAATTTTTGTGATTATCACATTCGCAACAGTTGGAATGGATGGATATCAGGAAATGTTAGAAGAGTTGCAAAGATCGGCTGGAGCATAATAACACCTTTTAAATACTAAAAAAATCCTGCTTATTCAAGCAGGATTTTTTTGTTACATTTATATTAGGTATTTACTCCTATTCAAACTCTTTTAGTGTTTTGGTAATAATACCAACACATTCTAGTAGTTGTTCTTTATTCATAACTAATGGCGGTGCAAAACGAATGATATTACCATGTGTAGGCTTTGCTAAAAGACCATTTTCTTTAAGCGCCACACAGATGTTCCATGCTGTTTCACTTTCTTCAGAATCATTGATTACTATTGCATTTAACAATCCCTTACCTCTCACTAAATTCACTATCTCAGAAGTCTCTATATACTTGTTTAACTCGGATCTGAATAATTCCCCTAGTTCAAAAGCATTTTCTGCTAGTTTTTCATCTCTTACAACTTCCAACGCGGCAATTGCTACAGCGGCGGCAACAGGATTACCTCCAAAGGTACTTCCATGATTCCCTGGTTTAATAACTTCCATAATATGATCATCTGCAAATACTGCAGAAACAGGATAGGCTCCTCCACTTAACGCTTTACCTAGTATTAAAACATCTGGTTTTACATTTTCATAGTTTACAGCCAATAATTGCCCTGTACGTGCAACCCCCGTTTGTACTTCGTCTGCTATAAATAGCACATTATGTTTTTCACAAAGTGCTTTAGCTTTTGCTAAATAATCTTCAGAAGGCACGTAAACTCCAGCTTCTCCCTGAATAGGTTCTACCAAAAACCCTGCTACATTCTTGTTATTTTCTAGTGCATTTTCTAATGCCGCAAGATTATCATATTCTATTTTGATAAATCCGGCAGTATAAGGTCCAAAATTCTTTCTTGCTACTGGGTCGTTTGAAAATGAGATAATGGTGGTGGTTCTTCCGTGAAAATTATTCTCGCATACTATAATCTGAGCATCATTTTCAGAAATACCTTTTTTCTCATAGGCCCATTTTCTACATATTTTCAGAGCGGTTTCAACAGCTTCTGCTCCTGTATTCATTGGTAAAAGCTTATCGAAACCAAAATATTCGGTTGCAAACTTCTCATATTCTCCCAATTTGTCATTATAAAACGCTCTTGAGGTAAGCGTTAAAGTTTGCGCCTGGTTCATCATTGCACCCACAATTTTAGGATGACAATGTCCTTGATTAACCGCAGAATACGCGCTTAAAAAATCATAATACTTTTTACCTTCTACATCCCATACATATACACCTTCTCCTCTGTTCAAGACAACCGGTAAAGGGTGGTAATTATGAGCTCCATACTTATTTTCTAAATCAATTGCTTGTTGCGAAGTTAATTTTTCTAAAACAGCCATTTTTAATAATTTAAATTGATAAAATAACCATTCCTTCTGTACCTTTATCCTTTCGAAAAGACTCGAAAATTCAGCGTGGGAGAGAAATCATCCCTAAGAAAGTCGCAAATTACTAAATCTTTATTTAATTTTTGATTTTACATCCTGATAAACCTTAAAATTTTCAACTTTACTATGTAATCATATCCCTAATAAGAAAGTAACATTAAGTTACTTTTCCTGCCAAAGATGAAATCTGTAATTCTAACCGCTTAATCTCTCTTAGCAATGCATTTTTATCCATCTGCATCCAAGAAAAGAGTTTAAGCATGATTACAAAACTCATACATGTAAATCCAGCTACAGACCATTTGATAAGTTCATTTGTAGTATCTGTACTTAAAAATTGAATAATGCAATACACTAAAAGCCCAAACGCTATAACATTTACAATATTCATTATTATAATTATCCAGCTGTTTCTTGTTTTAAAAAGCCCTCCTATCATTTCTAGAAGACTTTGTTCATCTAATTCATCATAAAATTTAGCCTCTTCCTGAGTTAGCGTCTCTTTAATTAATCGATCAATGTCTTTTATGTCATTTTTCATAATTTCTGTTTTTTAAGAATTAGTTTTAATTTCTCTCTAGCATTAAACAGACGAGATTTAATGGTACCCGTCGATACATTCATTATTTTACTTATCTGTTTAATACTATACTCTTCTATATAAAAAAGGTTAAGCACAATTTGTTGATTTTTTGGTAGCTCCTTTATCGATTTCTTTAGCTGAAGAAAAACCATTTCATTATGATCATGATCTAAAGAGGTCCCACTATTCTCTTTGTGATAAGAATTTAAATTCCCTTGTTCTTTTTTATGTTTTCGTTGCCAATCAAGTGCATTACGGGTAACAATAGTTAGTGCCCAACTCCCAAAACTGTTAGGATCTTTAAGATTACCAATTTTTAAAAGAATTTTACTCCAACTATCCTGTGCAACATCTTTTGAAGCTTCTATATCATTTGTATACCAATAGGCCTGTTTACACAATCTAACATGCCATCTTTTAACAAGAAGCGTCATCGCTTTCTTATTTCCAGATTGGCATTGCATTACCAACAAAGAATCAAATATCTTATCGGTGGTTGTCATAGTCCCTTTTATAATATAGACGTCAAACTATTAAACAGGTTCATTTTTTTTATTTCTTTTTATAAGATATATTGAATAATTAATAAGTATATGCTTTCTATTCTTATTTTTGCGCTATGGCAAGAAAAAAACGAAAACAAATCTTTGAACATATAGAAGTAATTGACGCAGGAGCAAAGGGAAAAAGTATTGCCAAAGCCCCTGACGGAAAGATAATTTTTGTAAACAACGCAGTACCGGGTGATATTGTAGATATACAAACCACTAAAAAGCGTAAAGCGTATTATGAAGGTTCTGCAACAGTATTTCATAAAAAGTCTGCTAAACGAGTAGATCCCACTTGTGCGCATTTTGGAACCTGTGGGGGTTGCAAATGGCAGTTTATGGGGTATGAACATCAACTGGCATATAAACAACAAGAAATTGTAAATAACCTTACTCGATTAGGCAAAATCGAACTACCCAAAGTAACTCCTATATTAGGATCAGAAGATCAGTTCTTTTATAGAAACAAAATGGAGTTCTCTTTTAGCGATAGTAGATGGCTTACTTTAGAAGAGATCCAAAGTGGAACCGAAATTGAAAGCAGAAATGCATTAGGTTTTCATATGCCCGGAATGTGGGATAAAATTCTTGATATTGACAAATGTTATTTACAAGAAGATCCTAGTAATGATATCAGGAATAAAGTAAAGACCTTTGCAACAAAAAATAACCTTTCTTTTTATAACGCAAGAAAGCAGGAAGGTTTTCTGCGTACCTTAATGTTACGTATTTCATCTACTGGTGAAATCATGATACTCATACAGTTTTTTAATGAAGATGAAGAAAAAAGAAAATTACTGTTGGATTATATTGCTTCAGAATTTCCCAAAGTCACTTCTCTGCAATACGTAATTAATTCTAAAGGAAATGATACCATTTATGATCAAGAGGTAATTTGCTATAAAGGAAAGGATTTTATCGAAGAAGAAATGGAAGGGTTACGATTTAAAATCAATGCAAAATCCTTTTATCAAACCAATTCAAAACAAGCATACGAATTGTACAAAATCACTCGAGACTTTGCTAACCTTACGGGTAATGAACTTGTATATGATTTATACACAGGAACCGGTACTATAGCACAATTCGTTGCTAAACAAGCAAAAAAAGTTATTGGTGTAGAAGCGGTACCAGAAGCTATCGAAGATGCTAAAGAAAATGCCAGAAATAACAATATAGACAATACAGAATTCTATGTTGGTGACATGAAAAAGGTGTTTACCAAAGAATTTATAGCCCAGCATGGGCAACCAGAAGTAGTGATTACTGATCCGCCAAGGGATGGTATGCACAAAGATGTGGTACAACAATTATTAAATATTTCACCAAAAAAAATTGTATATGTAAGCTGTAATAGTGCAACACAAGCACGTGACTTGGCGTTATTAGATGAAACATACAAAGTAACCAAGGTTCAGCCCGTAGATATGTTTCCGCAAACGTATCATGTAGAAAATGTGGTTTTATTAGAAAAAAGATAATATATGAGAATATCAAAATATCTACTAGTACTATTAACTGCCATATCCATATTGTATACAAACTCTAGTTGCGAAAGAGATGATATATGTGCAGAAGGTACTCCAACTACTCCTTTACTAATTATAAAGTTTATTGATTTTGATACAGGTACAGAGATAAAAGCACCAGTAGAGTTACAGGTTAAAGCAGTAGATATCGATAGCCCTTTTACTTTAGGAGCTGTAACCGATTCAATCATTATACCGCTAAAAACAAAAGAGTCTATTACCAACTATGAATTTACTATAAATTCGAACTTTGATAATGATTCTATCCCAGAAAACACAGATACCATAAGTTTTCAATATACCTTAGAAGAAGAATATGTAAGTAGTGCATGTGGATTTAGAGTAAACTATATAGGCCTTACCGCATCTCCTCCAGAAGCAGGTAATGATGGTAGTTGGATTAGAAGTATAACAGTACAAAGAGAAGACGTAACAGATGAGACGACTGCACACGTATTTATTTTTCATTAGTATTCTACTTGCCACGGCTATTCAGGCACAGGAAGAAGAAGAAAAAACCACCCCTACAGACACGCTACCTCCAGCAGAAAAATATGGGTTTAGAGCAGGGGTTGATATCGCCAGATTGATACGCACAGCTGCAGACAAGAAATATTCGGGCTTCGAGATTGTAGGTGACTACAGGATATACAAGAAACTTTATATTGCAGCAGAGGTTGGGAATGAGTCGTTAGAAAGAGATGAAGAAAATGTAAATGTAAAAGGATTTGGCAGCTATGTTAGAGCCGGGGTAGATTATAATGCCTATGACAACTGGTATGGCATGCAAAACAGTGTTTATGTTGGGTTGCGCTATGGCTTTTCTACATTTGAACAAACCCTTAATGAATATTCTGTATTTACCGGCACAAACTACTTTGGAGAAAATAGAGTAACCACCCCATTAGAATCTGATAGTTTAACTGCCAGTTGGATCGAACTGGTATTTGGTATTGAAGTAGAAATTATTAACAACCTGTATCTTGGAGCCAATGTATCGTTGAGAAGTTTAGTCAGTGAAGAGCAACCAGATACATTTGACAATCTTTATATCCCTGGATTTGGTAGAACCAATGACTTTAGTGACATAGGTGTTGGTTATGCATATACCATAAGCTATTTGATTCCTTTTGTCAAGAAGAAAAAATAGCAACAAAAACAAAATAGACCTCACAGGTTTTAAAAACCCGTGAGGTCTATTGTCATTATAATTTACTCTTCAACATAAGGTGCTCCAGCTTCGTGTAATGCTTTTGAAAGTGCATCAGTCTCATTTTTCAAACCGTTATATTTAGTAGTCATTGTACTAATTAGAGTATTGATAATCTGCATGGTTTCTAAATGTGTACTTGTCGGCCCATATGTAGAACGATCTACTCCTCTATAAATAGCAAACATTCGATCACCAATAGTGGGTTTAGTCTTCTCTCCTACTTGTTGCTTGGATTGATTTCCTTGAAACTCTGTATTTAAATTATCAAAGCGCTTTTTTAAAGCAGAAAGACGCGTATCTAAATCCCCAGGAGCAGTATTTGCCAATTTCAAGGCTCTTTTCATGGCTTTAACCCGTTTCCCGACAGTACTTATCTGTATACCTAAAGCAGAAACTTTTCCTTGTGCTTCCTCAAAGTTTCTCCAGAAAACTGAAGCTTCTTCGGGTGTTGCACCTTTTAAAACACCTTTACGCATTTGCTTTACTGTAAATGATATCGGATCTGAAAGCGGAGTTACTTTTCCGTCAATAACTTTAGATAATGTAGCCGTATAATTGCCCGGTACTGCCATAAGTCCCCGAGGAGCTCCAAATGGAAAATCTTGTTTTTTTAAAGTGATTGCATTGGTTGCCGGATAACGAAGATCCCAAGAGATCCTGTGAAATCCAGAGCCAACGGGACCATTGATCCTTCGAATAGTTTTTCCGTTACTATTTGTGATTGCAAGTACAATTTGTGGTTTAGATTCGGTACGTTCGGCGTCTACTTTATCCCACCCGGGAAATGCAATATCTTTACCCTTGTTTTTCTTTTCGGATTCTTTTCGTTTTTCTTCACTGGTTTTCAAACCATCTTTTAGATAATAGGTAAATACTGCTCCAAAATCCGGGTTTGATGCTACATAGTGAGATGCGCCCTGACTTCCTTTTTTATCATCAAAACTAAGATTAGGTCTCGGGATATACCACCATGCATCACGAGTTGGAAACAATACAGCTTCTTCATTTAATTTTGCTTCAGAAACAGTTCTTAAAGCCGTGTAATCATCAAACACAAAGAATCCCCTTCCGAAAGAAGCTCCTATCAAATCATTTTCCTTTCGCTGAATAGCAAGATCCCTGAAAGAAATTGTAGGCATATCCCCCTTTAACTTCACCCATTTAGCTCCTCCATTTACGGTAAAATAAATTCCAAATTCGGTGGCTACAAAAAAAAGATTAGGTTGTACATGATCCTGAACAACACGCCAAACCAATGTTCTTTGTGGCAGGTTACCTTTAATAGATTTCCATGTACGTCCGTTATCTGTACTTTTCAGCAAGTAAGGGTTAAAATCTCCATATTTATGATTATCTAAAGCCACATATAAGGTATTTGCATCAAAAAGATCAGCTTTTATATCATTAACAAAAGCTGTAGCAGGAACACCTGGTAATGTACCCACATCGATTCTACGCCAGTTACTACCAGCATCCTGTGTTGCTTGTATAATTCCATCATCGGTACCTACATATAAAACTCCTTCTTGTTTTGGAGATTCTGCAATCGAGGTAATCGTATTATAATTAGACATTGCTAAGAAATCCCAGGGCGCATCCCAGGATTGCTTCTTACCCATTATATTTAATGCTATTCGCTCTTGATTTTTAGTCAAATCTCCTGAAATGGCTGTCCACTTATCCCCTCGGTTATCTGATCTCCAAAGCCGTTGCGAAGCAAAGTAAATACGTGCAGGGTCATGAGCACTAACCAAAATTGGCGCATCCCAATTAAAACGTTCAAAATTTTCATTTGCTCCCGGTTGCGGTTGAATGTCAATCACTTCACCTGTACTTAGGTCTACACGAGAAAGATTTCCTTCTTGCCGTTCTGCATACATAATGTTAGGGTTTCCTGGTTCGGTTGCAGGTTGATGGCCATCCCAATTTAAGACTATTTTCCAGTCAGAGTTTTGAATTCCATGTACATTATCGGTTCTTGATGGACCTCCTTGTGTACTATTATCCTGCGTACCGCCATAAATATTATAAAATGGTTCTGAATCATCTACTGCAACTTTATAATATTGTGTTACAGGAAGATTATCGATAAAGTGCCAATTCTTGGTAAGATCAAAAGTCTGGTACAACCCTCCATCGGTTCCGACCAAAATATAATTTGGGTCATTTTTCCTAAAAGCAACCGCATGATTATCTCCATGTTTATGATCTCGGTTCATTCTTGTAAACGTCTTTCCTCCATCTTCTGAGATCTGCATACGTGAATCTACAAGGTATAATCTTTCGAAATGATGCGGAGAAGCATATAACTCCTGGTAGTAGTGCGGCCCTGTAGCTCCAGCAACAGCATCAGAGCGTTTTTCCCAGGTAATACCTTTATCGCTAGAGCGATACACCCCTCCGGTTCTTCGATCTAACTCAATAGCGGCATATATGATATCTGGGTTTTGCGGTGAAATTGCCAACCCGATCTTACCCTTCCAGGATGTAGGCAACCCTTCTTTAAGTAGTGACCAGGTTTCTCCACCATCTGTACTGCGATGAATTCCAGATCCTGGGCCACCTCCCATATATGCGGCCACTGTGCGATGTCTTTGCCAAGTTGCAGCATATAGCAGATCAGGATTTCTAGGATCTATTACTAAATCGGTTACTCCTACCCATTGATTATCTCCCAGGGTTTTCTTCCAGGTTTTTCCTCCATCAACTGATTTGTAAAGCCCTCGTTCTCCCCCTTTTTTCCATAATGGACCTTGTGTTGCCGCCCAAATCACATCAGAATTTTCGGGGTGTACTATAATCTTAGAGATATGTTCAGAATTCTTCAATCCCATATTCTCCCATGAGGTTCCGCCATTGTTACTTCGGTATATACCATCTCCATATCCTACATGGCGTCCTCCTACGTTTTCACCTGTTCCAACCCAAATTGTATTGTAATTATTTGGATCTATAGTTACACAACCAATAGAATATGAAGTTTGGTCATCAAAAATAGGTTTCCATGTAGTTCCAGAATTTACAGTTTTCCATACTCCGCCAGATCCCACCGCGACATACCAAATGTTTTTATTCTTGGGATGAATAGCAATATCTGCAATTCGTCCAGACATAAAAGCAGGGCCAATATTTCTTAGTTTCAAGCCCGAGAAAATAGAATCGGAAAGTGTTGATTGTGATACCAGTTTCCCTTTAGATCGTTGTCCAAAAACTGAACAAAAAAGTAGTAATAAAAATACAGTAAAGAAGTGTGTGAATTTTGTTTTCATATTGACAGGAAGATTAGTTATTTGTTGAGTTACAAGCAGAAAATTATCGTTATTTCAACAATAATCTCTTAACAAAAACATAAAACTACGTACTACCTGATTGATTTTAAGAATTAATTAACCTAACGGAAATTAATGATGAAAGGAAATCAATTAACTGGACTAAAAAACATGAATAATAACCAATAAAAGTATCTATTCTAACCCATTATTTCTGTTGAAACTTTGTTCTTTTACTTCCGGCATACATCTCATACTTTACTAACCTACATTCAAGCTTACCATTAAAGACTTTAATTTTACGAGAAGGTCTAAGCCCAACATGTTTTAAGGATTCAAGGTTTCCTGTAATAAACCAGGCGTTGGTGCCCGGATAATTTTTCTTCAAAGTGTCTCCGATTTGCGAGTAGAATTCTTCTATATTAATTTCTAATCGTTCATCATAAGGCGGATTAAATACTATATGTAGTGGTCCTTCTACTTCTTTTTCAGATTCAAAAAAATCACCTTCTTTTATAGTAATAAAATCAGTGAGATTAGCATTTTCGATATTAATATTAGCTTTTCGAACTGCAGAATATTCTTTATCAAATCCTATGATTGAATGATGAAAATCCCTTGTTTTCTTGAGACACGATTCTTCAATTTTTTCAAATAAATCCATATCCCAGTCTAACCATTTTTCAAAAGCAAACTCCTTCCTATTTAAGTTTGCCGGAATATTACATGCAATCATAGCTGCTTCGATAGCCATAGTGCCACTACCGCACATAGGATCTAAAAAATCACATTGTCCATCCCAACCAGAAAGTAGTAATAAACCTGCTGCCAAAACCTCATTAATTGGAGCAATATTAGTGGCCGTACGATATCCTCTATGATGTAATGAACCTCCAGAGCTATCTAAAGATACGGTACACAAATCCTGCTGGATATGTACATCAATAGAAAGATCGGGATAATCTAGATCAACACTAGGTCTCTCTCCTGTTTCATCTCTAAATTTATCTACAATAGCATCTTTTGTTTTTAACGCTATAAATTGAGAATGATTAAACAAGGTAGAGTTTACGGTAGCATGAATAGCAAAAGTATCTTCTGTATTCAAATACCCTGACCAATCTATACTTTGAATGAAATTATATAGATCTTTTTCGTCTCTAATTCTTTTTGAAGTAATAGGTTTCAAAATTTTTATAGCTGTTCTCAAACATAAGTTTGCTTTATACATAAAGCCTGTGTCACCATAAAAACTAACCATACGGTTGCCTACTTCTACTTTTTCTGCTCCTAAATTTCTAAGCTCTCTTTCAAGAACTTCTTCAAAACCAAAAAGGGTTTTGGCTACCATTTTAAATGAATTACTCACTATCTTCGTATTCGCTATAATTAAACCGCAAAAATACATTAATTTTGCGCCCTATGCTAAAAGATTCAACAATGTGGTATGCATCATGGTTTGACACACCGTACTATCATATATTATATAAAGATAGAAGTCATACTGAAGCAAGGGATTTTATGGATAATCTTACTCATTATCTAAGTCTCGAAAAAGGTGAAAAAATTCTAGATCTTGCCTGTGGAAAAGGTCGTCACAGTATCTATCTCAATACATTAGGATATGATGTTACCGGAGTAGATCTCTCGAAAAATAGTATTGAATATGCTTCACAGTTTGAAAACGAAACTCTAAAATTTAGAGTACATGATATGTGTAGGCCCTATTCTGAAAAATTCGCGGCAGTGTTTAACTTATTTACCAGCTTTGGGTATTTTGATAAAGAAGAAGATAATCTAAGTACTATAAAAGCAATAAAATCTGATCTAAATGAACGTGGTTTTGGAGTTATTGATTTTATGAATGTAGACTATATTATCCAAAACCTTGTTCCCGAAGAAACGAAAGAAGTTAACGGAATTCTTTTTAAGATCAAAAGGTATACTCAAGATGGATATATATTCAAAGAAATCAGGTTTAGAGATAATGATGAGGATTTTTTCTTTACAGAACGTGTAAAAGCCATAACATTAACAGATTTCGAAAACTACTTTAATAAGGCTGGTGTAGACCTGTTAGATATCTTTGGTAGCTATCAATTACAAAAATTCAACAAAAACACTTCATCTAGACTTATTCTAATATTTAAATAGTGCACAATTACATTTTATCCATATCGGCAGTTTTAATAGGAGCCCTGATAGTCTTTATTTTTAAACCTTCAAATCAGAAGAATCTAAAATTGCTTTTGGCATTTAGTGGTGCTTTTCTTTTGGCAATCACCATTTTTGATCTCTTACCCGAGGTATTCGAGGATAATCCTTTTGCAAAACGCACAGGAGTTTGGATTATGATAGGTATACTGCTTCAAAAAGTACTCGAGTATTTTTCTAAAGGAGCAGAACATGGCCATGTCCACTCAGATAAAGATACGTATCAAATACCGAAATTACTTTTTTTCAGCTTAGGATTGCATGCCATACTTGAAGGATTTCCAATACACCACACAGATGGAATTCTTATCGGAATTATTATTCATAAAATTCCGATTGCTATGATCCTAACCACCTTTTTATTGAATACCAAAATCAAAAAAACCGAAATAGTGTTAACCTTAACCATTTTTGCTTTAATGACACCTCTTGGAACTTTTATGAGTGAATATTTAGGTGCAATTCAAAATTATTACAAAGAAATTACTGCATTGGTCATCGGTATATTTCTTCATGTATCTACCACTATTTTATTTGAAAGCAATGAAGGACATAAATTTAACATTTCAAAATTATTGGTAATTCTCGTTGCTACCGCCACAGCATATCTAATATAATATGTTTAGTAAAGAAGAATCTAAAAAAATAAGGCAAGAATTCTGGACCAGCTTCGGAAAACATTACCCAAAAAAATGGGTATTGTATAATACTAAAATAAAAGATGTAACCTTAAAATTTACATTCACTACAAAAATTGCTCAAGTATCGGTTGACATAGAGCCTTATGACGACCTCATAAAGGCATATTACTATGACAAATTTATGAGTTTAAAAACTATAATTATTTCAGAGTATCTAAAGGACATTATCTTTGATGAGCATTATGAACTTGATAGTGGTAAAATTATCTCCAGAGTATACGTAGAACTACAACATGTAAGTATTCATAATAAAAAAACCTGGGAGCAGACAATGACTTTTTTAAATGATAATATGCTCGCCCTTGAAGCTTTTTTTATTGAATATAAAGACTTTATTTCACAATAAAACGTCTAGTTTGTTGTTTTATTCACCTACAGAATTTAAAATATGTGGATATACCGGCTAATGCATTGAGGATAATAGAATTTATTGATCAATATATTAACAAAAATTTAATATATAGCAAACAATTTTACAATGGATTTAATAAAACTTAATACTCTTACCTTCAGTACATTATAAAATTATTAAAAGCCACAATTATAGATATTTATCTATATATTTGTAGGGCACAAATTATTTTAGGAACAATATTTAGAAGAAATTAACCATGCTTGATAAGGAAGGGCTTACTACACAACCTGGATCCTCTGATAACTCATCTAAAAAGGTATCTGAAGTTAGATTATATGGTGCTGGCGGTCACTCGCAAGTAATTAAAGAAACTTTAGGCTGTGAAGAAATCATAGTTAATGAATATTTTGATGATAACCCGAAGCGAAAACACTATTTGGTACCAGAAGTAGATAAAGGTGTTAGACTTAATATAGACTCTTTTCCACATCAGGGACACCCTTTTATTATTTCGGTTGGCAACAATCGTGAACGATTAGAAATTGCCCAAATGTTGAAAAGTGAGTTTTACACTGCAATTCATGATACAGCTATTGTATCTCCACTGGCATCAATTGGAGAAGGAACTGTAGTATTTGCCGGAGCAATCATTCAACCCAATACATCTATAGGAAAACATGTGATCATTAATACTGGAGCAAGTATTGATCATGACAATAATATAGGTGATTATGCACATATATCTCCACAAGCAGCACTTTGTGGCCATGTAGAAATTGGTGAAGGAACACATGTTGGAGTGAGTGCTTGTGTTATACCCCAAGTAAAAATTGGTAAATGGTGTACGATAGGAGCTGGCGCTGTAGTGATAAAAGATGTACCTGATTACTGTACGGTCGTTGGTAATCCGGGTAAAATCATAAAAACAAAAAAGCCGTATAGATCAAATCAACAAAATGATGTTGTTTTTATTGGTTCTGGTATATCTACCTCTTTTACGATTATCAAATTATTAGATCAATATACAGATCACAAGCTACCGCTAAAATTATCAATACTAGAAAAAAGTAAAGAATTTCATACGGGTATACCCTATGGATATCGTTCTACAGACACTACTTTATTAATTAAGCCTCTTTCTCAATTTTTACCTCCTAAAGAATTAGGTTATTTTATCGAATGGCTTACATTAAATAAAAAAGGGTTAATAGAAGATGCGATAGTGAAAGGAGGAAGATTAACTCAAGAATGGTTTAATGATAATTATGATGCTATCGAAAACAATAATTGGAAAGAGCTTTATATTCCAAGAAGTTTCGTTGGTAAATACATTTCAGAAGTAGTAGAAAAAAAGATACAAGCGGCGATTAATCAAGGAGTACTATCACTAGATTATATTAATGATGAGGTAGTTACTGTAGATAAATCATCTGGTAGTTATTCAATTCATCTAAAAAACAATTCCTCACCTGTATTATCTAAAAAGGTTGTTCTTGCCATTGGCTCTGCACCAAATCGTAAATTATTTTCTGTAAATGATATACTTATATCTAAAGATAATGGGGTTTTGATCGAAGAACCATACGAGCCAAGCTTGAAAAGTACTATTAATCAAATCAAAAAATTTATTGATACAAAACAAAAACAGAAAATTAATGTATTAATAATTGGCACGAATGCAAGTGGTATAGAATTAGTGTATACACTAAACGACCATCCAGAAATTGAAACAAGAATTAATCAATTTTATGCATTGTCTCCTCAGGGTAAATTTCCTGATGCAAAAATAGGTATGGACCCATCTGTAACGTTTATTCCAAAAAATCTCATAAAACTTGCGGAAAAATCAAAAATAATCGCTTCTGATATAGAAAAAGCGACCCAAAAAGACTTAGATCAAGCAGAACAGGATAATATTGGTCCTATCTATACAATACAACCCATATCTGAAGTATTCGGTCCTTTATTAGATAAATTGGATCTAATAGAAAAAAGAAAATTTGCTACCCATGTTGGAAACGAAATTGGTAAAAGACAAAGAGAAGCAGGGTCGCATTACTCTAAAGTGATACAAGATCTTCACTCTCTACACCGATTACATAATGTTTCGGGTAAATTCTCGGGGCTACTATCCAGTAATGCCAATGGACTTCAGTTTGCGTATGAATCAAAAAACCAAGTGATTGAACATAAAGAATCTGTAGACATCATAATTAACTGTTCAGGAAGTTGCGATATTAAAAGTTCGCAAAATGAAAATACTTTAATCAGTAGTTTAATTAGAAATAATATCTGTAAAACGAACCCTTCTAATAGAGGGATTACGGTAAATGAATCTCTAGAAGCCTCAGATGGGTTTTATATTATTGGGCCATTACTAGGGGGAAATTTAATAGATCAAAAGCCTGTTTGGCATGTTGAACATGCTGGCAGAATCTCTTCACTATCTCAAAAATTGGCTACAATACTTTATAAAGAATTATCTACTAATATCGAAATAGATCAAGAAGATCTTATAAAAGCATAATCATTTTAAATAATATATTTGTATATAAATAGATAATGGCAGATACTTCCTGCTAAAACAAAAAGGTGCCAAATTACATGACTAAATGGTACTTTTTTCAAAGCATAAAAAATAATTCCAACGGTATACGCTAAGCCACCGAGCATTAAATAATTAATCCCTTTAGAATTTACAGTACTAGTTAGTTTATTGATATCAAGAACGATCAACCAACCCATTACCAGGTATAGAACGATTGATAAAACTTCAAATCTTCCTGTATAAAATAGTTTCAATACAGAACCGAGTATTGCAAAAGACCAAACTAACGTAAATAGTAGTATGCCTTTACTATCAATCAAGGCAATTAAAGTTACAGGAGAGTATGTACCAGCAATCAGCAAGTATATACTAACATGGTCCATAATTCTGAATCTTTTTTTAAGCTCAATTTGAGAAGAGTAATGATAGGCTGTTGAAGCGAAATAAAGGATCAATAAAGAGCTTGTATATAGTATAATTGAAAAACCACTATACTGTGTTTTATTAGAATCAGAAATAAGTAATATAAAAAACCCAGGAATTGATAAAAGAAATCCAAAACCATGAGTTATCCAATTCCATCTTTCTTCTATGTGGGATTGTATTTTCATTAGCTATAAAAAAAGACAAAGCTATACAATATCAAGTCAAAAAATGGTAATAAAAGAGAAAATAAATCTCTTCAATTATTACATGCTCATTAATTTTGGGGCATAAAAAAACCCTTCATTGTTGTAATGAAGGGTTTCAAGGAAGGCGGCGACCTACTCTCCCACGATTGTAGTACCA
>CANNFM010000018.1 GCA_947503835.1 uncultured Aquimarina sp. | reverse complement strand
GCGGCACTGATCACCGGGCTTAAAGTCGTAGCACCACTGTCAATAGTTCCTCCCGTCCATAGGTAGGTAACACCGGTGGTGGTACTGCCTGTACCATCTAAGGTTAAAGTCGTCGTTGTACAAGTCAGTACTCCCGGAGAAGTACCCGCCTCTGCTGTGGGTAAAGCATTAACAGTCAAAGTTCTTACTTCTGAAATCACAGAATTACATACATAGGTAGAACTAGAAACAATAACTCGATATTGATTACCATTATCAGATGTTGTGGCTCCTGTAATTACTAATGTAGCAGTATCTGTATCACTATGAATTCCTGTATCTGTTAAATCAACAAAAATACTACCATTAAATAGTTGCCATTGGTACGTATTTGCATTAGAAGTAGCCACTGTAAATGTAGTGTTTGCCCCTGAGCATATTGTAGAATTCGATGGTTGTGTATCTATTGACGGAGCAATCCCTGCTGTAGTTACACTAGAATTAGTACCTGTATATCCATCGGTTCCTGAAGTAACTACACCATTACTATTTACAGTAACTGGAGTTTCCCCTAATAGTCCATCATAATTTGTAATAATGGCTGCATCAGTAAAACCAGCTTCAATAACATCATCACATCCATCATTATCGCTATCGGTTTCTATAAAATCTAGGGTGCTATCTGTATCGGAATCTGTTACTGTGTAGTTAGTATTTCCACTATTTTCTTGTCCTGCATCTTGTACAGCATCTGGAATTCCGTCAGTACCAACAACGCCAGATACAATACCTCCTGTTTGAGAGGCTCCATGCCCCGCTTCAACAGCATCATAAATACCGTCATTATCAGAATCCAAATCAAAACAGTTGGATATACCATCATCATCACTATCGGGTATGACAGAAACGTTTACTGGAGAACGCCCATTACCAGAAGCCTGAAGTGTTAATGAAGGTGCTTTATCATTGGTTGTAATTGACCAATCACTTGGTCCGGCAGGAAAATTTGAACCTTCTTGGGGTCTAAATACAACAAAATTTGCTCCCTGACTCATTATTAAAATTCTTCCTGTTGGATTGATGATAGTAAATCCACCTGTAGCTTCTACATACCATTCATCACCACCAAAGGCTTGACCATCAAATGAAGCTAATTGCACCGTTTGATTACTAATTATAAACCTTTCTGGTGCAGAAGGTGTTATTACATATCGATCACCAATAGTATAATCTGGCTGCGCGAATACCTGATCACTTAATACTAAGTTTCCTAAAGCATCGCCAAAAGCAACAGAACCAGATGGTGCAGGAGTTATCGCCCCTGAAAATGTAGATGTAAATCCATCAATAATTTGGTTTGTAAAATTTAATGTTGAATAATCTAGATTACCAGGTGAACATTCTACAGTATCTAAAATACCATCATTATCATCATCTAAATCTGTACTGTCATCGACAGCATCATTATCGCTATCAGGATAAACATTAAGAGTCGCTACATCAGAAGTTATATCACCACATACATTAGCACTATTACCAACAATAACTTGATATTGGTACTCATTCATACTTTGCAGAACACCAGTAATATTTAAAGTAGCATTATTAACTCCTGAGTATATTGCGTCATCACTTAAGTTTGTAAATGTTGATCCAAAATCAGTACTTACCTGCCATTGATATATTAGATTTGAACCTGATGCTGTTACTTGAAAACTACCATTATCTGCAATAATGATTATTTGATTTGTTGGCTGAGTAGTAATTGACGGGGCAGTCCCTGCTGTAGTTACACTAGAATTAGTACCCGTATACCCATCGGTTCCTGAAGTAACTATACCATTACTATCTACAGCAACTGGGGTTTCTCCTAATAGTCCATCATAATTTGTAACAATCGCTGCATCCGTAAAACCAGCTTCAATAACATCATTACACCCATCATTATCGCTATCGATTTCTGCAAAATCTGGAGTATTGTCTATATCAGAGTCCGCTACTGTATAATTAGTAGTACCGCTATTCTCTTGTCCTGCATCTTGTACAGCATCTGGGATTCCGTCAGTTCCTATAGCTCCAGTTACAACACCTGCTGTTTGTGAAGCACCATGTCCGGCTTCAATAGCATCATAGATACCATCATTATCACTATCTAAATCAAGATAATTGGGTACATCATCACCATCAGCATCAACAAATAGTGGAACATCACATAAATTTGTAAAACGTATTCTCTGATCATTAGTAAAAAGCCCTGTAGAGGCCGTGAACGCAAAAAACACTAAATTACTTCCTCCAAAATAATTATTAATCAAATTACTATCGGTAAAACTACCTGCAGATGCACCATCTACAAAATATTCTATAGTACTTGTAGTAGCATCCCAAGATAAAACTACATCATGCCAAAGACCATCTTCAATATTTCCTAAATCTACAGGCATAGTTAATAATCCTGCTCCTGCTTGATTATCAGAATCCCATATCATACCATGATCATTTGCTATATCACCTGCTGCAGGATTTTCAAAAGTATCTAATTCTAATACGATACCATCTATTATATTTAGAGCTCCAATACCAGCTCCTGCATCACCTACTGCGGCTGCTCCGGCTGGATCGTTATGAAAAACAATCGCAATACCATCGGCTCCTCCATCATTACTTCCGAGAAATGCTTCAAAAGAGAAGTTAAAACTATCATTAAAGTCTATTCTATCGTTTATCGCTATAGAATTGTTCTGACTAGCAATATCAGCTGTTAATTGAACTTCTAAGGGATTGTCTCCATCTGGATCAGCTGTGGCATTTCCATTAACAGAAAAAATATCTACAATATCATTATCCTGAGCACCATTTTCTTGGCAATCAGAAATTCCGTCATTATCATCATCAAAGTCAAAAATATCAACTATATTATCGTTATCTGTGTCTGGTAAAGCAGTAACTAGTAAATCATCAATTCCTGCTTCAATAATATCTCCATCAATTGTTCCATCCTGGGCAGAAACTCTAACCACAAAATCTGAACCTGCAGGAATAATCACCGCAGCCGCTTGTATCCAAGCAGGATTCGATGTCACATCTCCTATAGAAACCCAGTTTGTATAACTTGTCCCGCCATTAAATGAATATTCTAATAAAAAAAAGTCAGTATTATCATCACCAGCATCTCGTTGTCCAAAAAAATACCAAATTGATGCAATAGAAGTAGTAGGTATATTGTATGATATAGATTGTACAGTTACCACACCACCATCAACATCGTCGGCACCATCTGAGTTGGTTGCATTAAAAGCGGTATAACATGCATTTACTCCAACGGTTGTATGATCATCTGCAAGTTGAAAATTGGTTGCATTAGGGTCACCTACAATAAAAGTTCCTGTAGTGGCAGTACCTGATGTAGTCCAACCAACAGGTAGAACTCCTCCTTCAAAATCCTCATCAACCACTTGAGAAAGGGCTTTTGCAGGTATAAAAAACAGAAATAATAAAACAATAAAAACTAACCCACTAAGTAGGTTAGTTTTTTTGAATCTAAATGCATTTTGGCTTTGGGTGGGAAAATAACATCCACGCCCTAGATTTGGAGTAATTTTTTGCATATGACGATGTGTTTACAATTTCATTTACAAAAACCTAATATAGGTATCAGCTTTTGTAAACATTTATAAAAACTATATATTTAATAGTTAAAACATAAATAAATTATGGTTTAACCGTAGTTGATTATAAACGAATTTAAGAAAATTATTTGTAAATATTTAACATTCAACGCATTATTTTTCTTTTTTTCCCGATGTAACGCAACTTTTAATCGATCAAATACACTTTATTATTCAAATTTTATTAATATACTTTAGTAATTAAAACCCCTCTTGTCTGCCTATTTTAGGCGTACATAGAACATTTTTGGTTTGCCTATTTTTAAATAGTCTATAAAAAAAGGTTTTTCTATAGGTGTTAAATAAATAATTAACATAAAGTTATATTAACATTAAATATAAGGTAAATTTTATTTTTTTTAACATTTTTTTACGGAAATCCGTAAAAAAAGACGTTGTGAAACAATTTTTCAGGATAAAATGCAATATTTTACCTATCTCGATATACTATTCTGTGCTACATATCTAGACATAAAATCTTATCTTATATTGTCTTTTTAAGTACTATATTTGCATCCTCATCACGAACTATATAATGAAATTTACAGACGAAATAGGAAGAAGGAGAACCTTTGGAATCATCTCTCACCCAGATGCGGGAAAAACTACATTAACAGAAAAATTATTACTTTTTGGTGGTGCAATTCAAGAAGCTGGTGCGGTGAAATCAAATAAAATCAAAAAAGGAGCAACCAGTGATTTTATGGAAATTGAACGTCAACGTGGTATATCTGTTGCTACCTCTGTTTTGGCTTTTGAATATAAAAACATTAAGATTAACATTCTGGATACTCCTGGGCATAAAGATTTTTCTGAAGATACTTTTAGAACATTAACTGCCGTAGATAGTGTAATTGTTGTTGTTGATGTCGCCAAAGGTGTAGAAGAGCAAACCGAAAAATTAGTATCGGTATGTAGAATGAGAAACATTCCCATGATTGTTTTTATCAATAAACTTGATAGAGAAGGTAAAGATGCTTTTGAACTTCTGGATGAGATCGAACAAAAACTAGGCCTTACCGTTACCCCATTAAGTTTTCCAATAGGAATGGGTTATGATTTTAAAGGAATTTATAATGTTTGGGAGAAAAACATTAACCTTTTTAGTGGAGACAGCAGAAAGAATATAGAAGAAACTATTGAGATTTCTGATTTATCATCTCAAGAACTTAATAAGATTATTGGGGATGAGTCTGCAGATACATTGCGGGAAGAACTTGAATTGGTAGAGGGTATTTATCCGAAATTTGATCAAGATGCTTATCAACAAGGAGAACTACAACCTGTATTTTTTGGTTCAGCATTAAATAACTTTGGAGTTAGGGAATTACTAGACTGTTTTGTAACTATTGCTCCTCCTCCAAGACCCAAGGAGAGTGATATGCGTTTGGTAAAACCCGAAGAAAAGGATTTTACAGGGTTTGTTTTTAAGATTCATGCCAATATGGATCCTAAACACAGAGATAGATTGGCTTTTGTGAAGATCGTTTCAGGAACTTTTGAAAGAAATGTACCGTATCTACACACCCGGCATAATAAAAAACTTAAATTCTCGAGTCCTAATGCTTTTTTTGCTGAGAAAAAGGAAATTGTAGACATATCATATCCAGGAGATATTGTTGGGCTACATGATACAGGTAATTTTAAAATTGGGGATACTCTTACTAAAGGAGAAATCCTACATTATAAAGGTATACCAAGTTTTTCACCAGAACATTTTAGATATATTAATAATGCCGATCCAATGAAATCTAAACAATTGACCAAAGGAATCGATCAATTGATGGATGAAGGAGTGGCACAATTATTTACTTTAGAATTAAACGGAAGAAAAGTAATTGGTACCGTTGGAGCACTGCAATATGAAGTTATTCAATACCGATTAGAGCATGAGTATGGTGCAAAATGCACCTATGAAAATCTAAATGTTCATAAAGCATGCTGGGTAGATCCTGAAGATTCTGACAATGAAGAATTCAAAGATTTTAAACGTGTAAAAAGTAAATTTTTGGCAAAAGATAAACAAGGTCAATTAGTGTTTCTTGCGGATTCTTCATTTAGCTTACAAATGACACAACAGAAATATCCTTCAATTCAATTTCATTTTACTTCTGAATTCTAAAAATCGATTTAGAACCCCATTAAAGGCTCTTTTACTTACTTTGCAAGACAACATATGATTTATAACCAAAAACCGATTAAAAGCATCCAGTTTTAATCGGTTTTTGGTTATAAATTAATAGATATTAAAAAATCAAGATTTACAGTATGTTTTAATCTTTTGTGCTATCAAAAGAGCGTTTACCGAATAAAATTTCAAAAAATAACTTAAAATCTGATAGTAAACTCCACAATGGATACTTAAACGTGGCCGGTTTATTTTTTTCAAAAAAAGCATGTCCAACCCAAGCAAAACCATACCCAATAGCGGGAACTATAAACCATTTCCATCCCCAATTAAAGTAAATAGCGATCCCTATACATATAAAAACCAGAAAGGTTCCCACAAAATGTAATGTACGACTCGTTCTGTTTTGGTGCTCTGTTAAATAAAATTTATAAAACTCTGAATATGTTTTAATTCGATCGGACATATTAATCTATTTTGTTTAGTATATGAATACTAATATATCAAAAATATATCTTTAAGTCAATTGACGTATGTACATAAAAAAACCTGTCATTTTTAGTACTACAGTGACAGGTTTTATATACTTATTTTTCAATATTAAGCTTCACCGGTTGGTCCAAAATTCATAGGAATAGGTGGTTGCTCATAATCTTTAATCTCTCCATGAGCCGACTCAAACCTATTCACGTTATCGTTAAGAGCTTTAAGCAATCTTTTTGCGTGCTGCGGAGTTAAAATAATCCTACTCTTAACCTTGCTCTTAGGTCGACCTGGCATAACATTTACAAAATCAATCACGAATTCTGAAACAGAATGATTAATAATAGCAAGATTGCTATAAATACCATCTGCAATTGATTCATCGAGTTCTATATTTAATTGATTTTGGTTTTGGTTTTTATTATCCGCCATTTCAATTTTTTTAGTAATATTCCTTTAAAAAAAGAAAGCCTGCCTATATTTAGGCAGGCTTTTCATATTAATTATAATTAACTTCTTGTCGTTGTTCCATTCGGTCCTCGAACTCTTCTTTAGAACCTACAATAATACTTTCGTAGTCTCTCATTCCTGTACCTGCCGGAATTCTATGCCCAACAATTACATTTTCTTTAAGACCTTCAAGTGTATCAACTTTACCGCTTACCGCAGCTTCGTTTAATACTTTTGTAGTTTCCTGGAAAGAAGCTGCAGAGATAAATGACTTGGTCTGAAGCGATGCTCTGGTAATACCTTGCAAAATAGGAGTCGCGGTAGCCGGAGTTACATCTCTAGCTGTAACCAGATTCTTATCTTCTCTACGTAACACAGAATTCTCATCTCTAAGATCACGAGGAGAAATGATTTGACCTGGTTTAAGGTTTTCACTATCCCCTGCATCTTCAACAACTTTCATTCCGAAGATTTCATCATTCTCTTCTATAAAGTCTGATTTATGAACCAGTTGATTTTCTAAGAAAATAGTATCTCCTGGATCTTGAATTCTAACTTTACGCATCATCTGACGTACGACTACTTCAAAATGCTTGTCATTAATTTTCACACCTTGTAATCGATATACTTCTTGTACTTCATTCACAAGATATTGCTGTACAGCAGATGGTCCTTTAATTTTAAGAATATCTTCTGGAGTAGTGGAACCATCAGATAGTGGCATCCCAGCTCTTACATAATCATTTTCCTGAACAAGAATCTGATTTGAAAGCTTAACAAGATACTTCTTAATCTCTCCTATTCTTGATTCAACTATGATTTCGCGATTACCACGTTTGATTTTACCAAATGATACTACACCATCAATTTCACTTACTACTGCAGGATTAGATGGATTACGTGCTTCGAATAACTCTGTTACTCTAGGCAGACCTCCTGTAATATCACCAGCTTTAGCCGATTTACGAGGTATCTTAACCAAAACCTTACCTACTTTAATCTTATCATTATCATCTACCATTAAGTGGGCACCCACCGGAAGGTTATACGAACGTAACACTTCATCTCCTTTACCTAATACATGAAGCGTAGGTATTTTTTTCTTATCACGAGATTCAGAAATTACTTTTTCCTGGAAACCAGTTTGTTCATCTATTTCTACCTGATATGTAACCCCTTGTTCGATATTTTCGTAGTTTACTTTACCAGCAAACTCAGAAATAATTACACCATTATAAGGATCCCATTGACAGATAACCTGGTCTTCGCTTAATACATCACCATCCTTGATGAACAATTGAGAACCATAAGGAATTAAGTTTGTACTTAAAACAATCTTAGTCTTAGGGTCTATTACTTTAACTTCAGAAGTACGAGAGATTACTACATCTATTTCTTTTCCATCAGCATCTTCTCCTTTAACTGTCTTAAGTTCTTCTATTTCTGCTTTACCAGCAAATTTAGATTTCAATTGGTTTTCTTCAGAAATGTTACCTGCAATACCTCCTACGTGGAATGTACGTAAAGTAAGCTGTGTACCTGGTTCACCAATAGATTGTGCTGCAACAACACCTACTGCCTCACCTCGTTGAACTGTTTTACCAGTTGCAAGGTTACGACCATAACATTTTACACAAATTCCTTTCTTAGCTTCACAAGTAAGTGCAGAACGTACTTCTACAGATTCTACAGGAGAATTTTCTATAATTTTAGCACTAGCATCATCTATTTCTACTCCAGCTTCAATAAGTACTTCTTGAGTAAGTGGGTTAATCACATCTTGTAATGAAGTTCTACCCACTATTCTAGCACCCAGTCCTTCGATAATCTCTTCATTTTTCTTTAATGGAGTTACCTCTACACCTCTTAATGTACCACAATCTTCAATATTAACAATAACATCTTGTGCCACATCAACTAAACGACGTGTAAGATACCCTGCATCTGCTGTCTTTAAGGCAGTATCTGCAAGACCTTTACGCGCACCGTGCGTAGAAATAAAGTATTCAAGAATCGAAAGTCCTTCTTTAAAGTTAGAAAGAATAGGGTTTTCAATAATTTCTCCACCTGCTGAACTTGCCTTCTTTGGCTTAGCCATCAATCCACGCATACCGGTCAACTGACGAATCTGCTCTTTAGATCCCCTTGCTCCAGAATCAAGCATCATATATACAGAGTTAAACCCTTGCTGATCTTCTCTAATACGCTTCATTGATAACTCGGTAAGGTTGGCGTTTGTAGTTGTCCAAACATCAATAACCTGGTTATATCGCTCATTATTAGTGATAAGACCCATATTATAACTTCCTACAATTTCGTCTACCTTTTCATTAGCACTAGCAATCATAGTATGCTTCTCTTTAGGAATAATAATATCTCCTAAACTGAAAGATAATCCTCCTCTAAAAGCAAAGCTATATCCCAATTTCTTAATTTCATCTAAGAAAACAGCGGTTTCAGGTACACTAGTAACCTTAAGAATATCTCCAATAATATCTCTAAGAGACTTTTTGGTCAATACCTCATTGATATATCCTGCTTTTTCAGGAACTTTCTCATTAAATAATACTCTACCGGTTGTAGTTTCAATTATTTTAGTAACTGATTCACCTTCTTCATTAATATCCTTTGTACGTACTTTGATATTAGCATTAATATCTAATCTCTTCTCATTATGTGCAATAATCACTTCTTCTGGAGAATAGAAAGTAAGGTCTTCTCCTTTTATTACTAAATCATCTGTAGATCTACGAGACTTAGTCATATAATAAAGGCCCAATACCATATCTTGTGAAGGTACTGTTACCGGAGAACCGTTAGCTGGATTAAGAATGTTATGCGATGCTAGCATTAATAACTGAGCTTCTAAAATCGCTTCTGGTCCTAATGGTAAGTGTACCGCCATCTGGTCACCATCAAAATCTGCATTAAATGCAGTACATACCAATGGGTGTAACTGTATTGCTTTACCTTCGATAAGTTTAGGCTGAAATGCCTGAATACCTAATCGGTGAAGCGTAGGAGCACGGTTTAGTAATACGGGATGTCCTTTAAGAACATTCTCTAAAATATCCCAAACCACTGGCTCTTTTCTATCTATAATTTTCTTAGCAGACTTTACCGTTTTTACAATACCACGTTCAATCAATTTTCTGATCACAAATGGCTTATACAATTCTGCGGCCATATTTTTTGGAAGACCACATTCGAATAATTTCAATTCTGGTCCTACAACAATTACAGAACGTGCAGAATAATCCACACGCTTACCTAATAAGTTTTGACGGAAACGTCCTTGCTTACCTTTTAATGAATCTGATAAAGATTTAAGAGGTCTGTTAGAATCAGTCTTAACAGCAGAAGCTTTACGTGTGTTATCAAACAAAGAATCTACAGATTCCTGAAGCATACGTTTTTCGTTACGAAGAATTACTTCTGGAGCTTTAATCTCCATCAAACGCTTCAAACGGTTATTACGTATAATTACACGACGATATAAGTCATTTAAATCTGAAGTTGCAAAACGTCCTCCATCAAGTGGTACTAATGGACGTAATTCTGGTGGAATTACTGGTACAACTTTAAGGATCATCCATTCGGGACGATTCTCTCTATTTTTGTTAGCATCACGTAATGATTCTACAACCTGAAGACGTTTTAACGCTTCAGTTTTACGTTGCTTTGATGTTTCGTTATTTGCTTTATGTCTTAACTCATAAGAAAGAGCATCAAGGTCGATTCTTTTAAGGATCTCGATTAAACATTCTGCTCCCATCTTAGCGATAAATTTATTTGGATCGGTATCATCCAAGTATAAATTCTCTTGCGGAAGACTGTCTAATATGTTTAAATATTCTTCTTCTGTAAGGAAATCCATTTTCTGTACTGGTTCTCCTTCTTCATTTTTGGCAATACCAGGCTGAATTACTACATAACGTTCGTAGTAAATGATCATATCCAACTTTTTAGAAGGAAGACCTAATAAATATCCTATTTTATTGGGTAAAGAACGGAAATACCAAATGTGTGCCACAGGAACAACTAAGTTAATGTGACCAACACGGTCTCTACGTACTTTCTTTTCGGTAACTTCTACCCCACATCGATCACAAACAATACCTTTGTAACGAATTCTTTTATATTTACCACAAGCACATTCAAAGTCCTTTACAGGGCCAAAGATACGCTCACAGAACAAACCATCACGCTCAGGTTTGTGGGTACGATAATTGATAGTTTCAGGTTTTAAAACCTCTCCTTGAGATGCTGCTAAAACAGATTCTGGAGAAGCTAAACCAATAGAGATTTTATTAAATCTCTTTACTGTATTCTTATCATTATTTCTTGCCATAATATATGGTTGCTAAAGAATTATTGTAATTTAAAATTGAATAATACTGATATAAATTTGTACCCTTCGACTTCGCTCAGGGTACAAATTTGTCATATTATTCTTCTAATCTGATATCCAGACCAAGACCTTTTAATTCATGCATTAATACATTAAAAGATTCTGGTAATCCTGGTTCTGGCATAGGCTCGCCTTTAACGATACTTTCATATGTTTTAGCTCTTCCAATAACATCATCAGATTTCACAGTCAATATCTCACGTAGGGTAGCAGAAGCTCCATACGCTTCAAGAGCCCAAACTTCCATCTCTCCAAAACGTTGACCACCAAACTGAGCTTTACCACCAAGTGGTTGCTGAGTAATCAATGAGTATGGACCAATAGAACGTGCGTGCATCTTATCATCTACCATGTGACCTAACTTAAGCATATATATCACACCTACGGTAGCGGCTTGATCAAAACGATCACCTGTACCACCATCATATAGATAGGTATGTCCAAATCTTGGTATTCCAGCTTCATCTGTAAATCCATTGATTTGATCTAAGGATGCACCATCAAAAATTGGGGTAGCAAATTTTCTATCCAATTTTTGTCCAGCCCAACCTAATACAGTTTCATAAATCTGACCAATATTCATACGAGAAGGTACCCCAAGTGGATTCAATACGATATCTACTGGTGTTCCGTCTTCTAAGAATGGCATATCTTCTTCTCTTACAATACGAGCAACAATACCTTTGTTACCGTGACGACCTGCCATCTTATCTCCTACTTTTAGTTTACGCTTCTTAGCGATATAAACTTTTGCAAGTTTTATGATTCCAGCAGGTAATTCATCTCCAACAGAAATAGTAAATTTCTCTCTTCTCAGGTTACCTTGTAAATCATTTTCTTTAATTTTATAGTTGTGAATAAGATCTGCAACCATACTATTAAGATCGTCATCTGTAGTCCAGGTACCTTTGGTAAGGTGAGCATAATCATCAACACTGTTAAGCATTTTTTGAGTATACTTCTTACCTTTTGGCAACACTTCTTCTCCAAGGTCGTTCATAACCCCTTGAGAAGTTTTACCTCCTACAATAGCAAATAATTTATCTACTAAATCAGACTTTAACAATTCGAATTTAGTATCATAAGATCTCTCTAAAAGATCAATATCTTCTTTGTCTTGAGAACGTTTTCTCTTATCTTTTATAGCTCTTGCAAATAATTTCTTATCGATTACTACACCATGTAATGAAGGAGAAGCTTTTAAAGAAGCATCTTTTACATCTCCTGCTTTATCACCAAAGATAGCTCTTAACAGTTTCTCTTCTGGAGTAGGATCACTTTCACCTTTTGGAGTAATTTTACCAATAAGAATATCTCCTGGCTTAATTTCTGCTCCAACACGGATCATTCCGTTTTCATCAAGGTCTTTTGTAGCTTCTTCAGAAACATTAGGAATGTCGTTTGTTAATTCTTCATGTCCTAATTTAGTGTCTCTAACTTCTAGAGAATACTCATCGATATGTATAGAAGTAAAGATATCATCTCTCACTACTTTTTCAGAAATTACGATTGCATCCTCAAAGTTATACCCTTTCCAAGGCATAAAGGCAACTTTCATATTTCTACCAAGAGCAAGCTCACCATTTTCGGTAGCATATCCCTGGCAAAGTACTTGACCTTTAGCAACCCTATCACCCACTCTTACGATTGGCTTAAGGTTAATACTGGTTCCTTGATTCGTTTTACGGAATTTTATTAGATTGTATGTTTTAGAATCACCATCAAAACTAACCATTCTTTGCTGATCAGTTCTATCATACTTAATGGTAATCTTTTGTGCATCTACGTACTCTACAACTCCATCTCCTTCTGCATTAATCAATACTCTAGAATCTGAAGCTACCTGACGCTCTAAACCTGTACCTACAATTGGAGCATCAACTCTTAATAATGGTACCGCCTGACGCATCATGTTAGATCCCATCAAAGCACGGTTTGCATCATCATGCTCCAAGAATGGAATTAATGAAGCCGATATAGAAGCAATCTGGTTAGGAGCAACATCTGCATAATTTACATTTGTTGGATCGATTACAGGGAAATCACCCTCCATACGAGCAATTACCTTTTCAGATTCTATAGTTCCATCTTCTTTTAATGGAATATTTGCCTGTGCAATTAATTTTTCTTCCTCTTCTTCTGCACTTAAGTATCTAAACTCACTAATATCTACTTTACCATCTGTAACTTTACGGTATGGAGTTTCTAAGAATCCCATTGAATTCACTTTAGCAAATACTGCAAGTGAAGAAATCAAACCAATGTTTGGCCCTTCAGGAGTTTCAATCGGACATAAACGACCATAATGTGTATAGTGTACATCACGTACCTCGAATCCTGCTCGCTCTCTTGATAAACCACCAGGTCCAAGAGCAGACAGTCTACGCTTATGCGTAATCTCTGCTAATGGATTCGTTTGATCCATAAACTGAGATAATTGGTTAGTACCAAAGAACGAATTAATTACAGAAGATAAGGTCTTAGCATTGATCAAATCAATTGGTGTAAAAACCTCATTATCTCTAACATTCATACGCTCACGGATGGTACGCGCCATACGAGCAAGACCAACTCCAAACTGTTGAGATAATTGTTCTCCTACTGTTCTAACACGACGATTAGAAAGGTGATCAATATCATCAATCTCTGCTTTAGAGTTAATTAACTCGATTAAGTATTTTATAATGGTGATGATATCTTCTTTGGTAAGCACCTGCTTATCCATGGCGATATCAAGACCTAATTTCTTATTCATTCTGTAACGACCCACTTCACCAAGATTGTAACGTTGGTCAGAAAAGAATAACTTGTCAATAATACCTCTTGCAGTTTCTTCATCAGGCGGTTCTGCATTACGTAATTGACGATAAATATGTTCAACCGCTTCTTTTTCAGAATTGGTAGGATCTTTTTGTAATGTATTATGAATAATCGCGTAATCCCCTTTTTGATTATCCTCTTTATGAAGTAAAATAGTTTTTGCTCCTGATTCAACAATTTCTTCAAGGTGATCCTTGTCTAAAATTGTATCACGATCTAAAACGATCTCATTACGCTCAATAGATACAACTTCTCCGGTATCCTCATCTACAAAATCTTCATGCCATGTATTTAAAACACGAGCAGCTAATTTACGTCCTAGGACCTTTTTTAATCCAGACTTAGAAACTTTTACCTCTTCTGCAAGGTCAAATATCTCTAAAATATCTTTATCTCTTTCAAAACCGATTGCACGGAAAAGTGTAGTTACCGGTAATTTTTTCTTTCTATCGATATATGCGTACATCACGCTATTGATATCGGTAGCGAATTCTATCCAGGAACCTTTAAAAGGAATTACTCTGGCAGAATATAATTTAGTTCCATTGGCATGGAATGATTGTCCAAAGAATACTCCAGGAGAACGGTGTAATTGAGATACAACAACACGCTCTGCTCCATTAATACAGAAAGTACCACTAGGAGTCATATAAGGGATTGTACCTAAATATACGTCCTGAACAATAGTCTCAAAATCTTCGTGTTCCGGATCAGTACAGAATAATTTAAGACGTGCTTTTAATGGCACACTGTAAGTAAGACCTCTTTCTATACATTCCTGAAGATCATATCTTGGAGGGTCTACAAAATAATCTAAAAATTCTAGTACAAATTGATTACGTGTATCTGTAATCGGGAAGTTTTCCATGAAGGTGTTATATAAACCTTCGTTTCCTCTTTCTTCAGACTTTGTTTCTAATTGAAAGAAATCCTGAAAAGATTTTATCTGGATATCCAGGAAATCAGGATATTCAGGTCTATTCTTTACGGAAGAGAAATTCAATCTTTCTGTTTGCGTTGCTAACATCAATGGACGGAATTAAATTAAAATTTTAAAAAGGGTTGCACATTTTAGCATTTAACATGTATATATGCAAAATGGTTTAGACCACAGAGAATACTCTCCGGGTCTAAACCTATATGTCAATATATGGTAAGCTTACTTAAGCTCAACCTCAGCTCCAGCCTCTTCTAATTGAGCTTTAAGAGCTTCTGCTTCGTCTTTAGCAATTCCTTCTTTAACTGCTTTAGGCGCACCATCAACTAATTCTTTTGCATCTTTAAGACCAAGACCAGTTAATTCTTTAACAAGTTTTACAACTGCTAATTTAGAACCACCTGCGGCCTTAAGGATTACATCAAATTCTGATTTTTCTTCAGCAGCATCACCACCTCCACCAGCAGTTCCACCAGCTACGGCAACTGCAGCAGCAGCAGGCTCGATACCATATTCTTCTTTTAATATATCAGCTAACTCATTAACTTCTTTTACTGTTAAGTTAACTAATTGTTCTGCGAAATCTTTTAAATCTGCCATTTTCTATCGTTTTAAATAATTTTTTTTAATTGAAATATAATTTGTTAAAAAGTGCGTACACTACTAGTTATTATCCTTCTTTTTCGGATAATGTTTTAAGGATACCTGCTATAGTACCTCCACCTGATTTTAATGCTGAAATAACATTCTTAGCAGGCGACTGTAATAAGCCAATAATATCTCCGATAACTTCTTCTTTAGATTTGATATCAACTAAAGCATCAAGGTTCTCATCACCGATATAGATTGCTTCTGCAATAAAAGCTCCTTTTAGTAAAGGTTTCTCAGATTTCTTACGAAATTCTTTGATTACCTTTGCAGGTGCATTACCAGTTTCAGCAAACATTAATGAAGTATTACCTTTTAATACATTTGGTAATTCTCCAAAATCCTTATCTGAATTCTCCATTGCCTTAGCAAGAAGTGTATTCTTAATTACTTTTAATGATACATCAGCTTTAAAACAAGCTCTACGTAAATTTGAAGTTGTACCTGCATCTAAACCTGAAATATCAGCCAAATAGATATTAGCATTTTCAGCCAACTGAGCAGTTAAGTCTTCAATTACTAGTGATTTTTCTTCTCTTGTCATAATCGTTTATCTTAATTACCCAGCAAAGTTTTTAGTATCTATCTCTACACCAGGACTCATTGTTGAAGACATATATATTGATTTAATATATACACCCTTAGCAGTCTGTGGTTTCAACTTTACTAATGTTGTTAATAATTCGTTAGCATTTCCTTCTATTTTCTTAGCATCGAAAGATGATTTTCCTATTGCTGCATGAACAATACCTGTCTTATCAACTTTAAAATCAATCTTACCAGCTTTAACATCAGAAACAGCTTTTGCAACATCCATAGTTACGGTTCCAGTCTTAGGATTAGGCATTAATCCACGAGGTCCTAATACTCTACCTAATGGCCCTAATTTACCCATAACACTAGGCATCGTGATGATCACATCTACATCTGTCCATCCGCCTTTAATCTTATCAAGATATTCATCAAGACCAACGAAATCAGCTCCTGCCTCTTTAGCTTCAGCTTCTTTATCTGGTGTTACTAATGCTAATACCTTAACATCTTTTCCTGTTCCGTGAGGTAACGTTACCACACCACGCACCATTTGATTAGCTTTACGTGGATCTACGTTCAAACGAACAGCAAGATCTACAGAAGCATCAAAATTTACGTTAGTTATTTCTTTTATTAAAGCAGAAGCTTCATCTAATGAATACGCTTTGTTCTTATCAACTTTAGCGTTTGCTTCTTTTTGCTTTTTAGTTACTTTTGCCATTTTGTAAACGTTTTTGGATTAAAAAGGAGCCTGTCCTTTTACAGTTACACCCATTGAACGAGCGGTACCAGCAATCATTTTCATAGCAGATTCTACTGTAAACGCATTTAAATCTTGCATTTTATCTTCTGCTATAGTACGAACTTGATCCCAAGTAACACTAGCCACTTTTTTACGATTAGGCTCTCCAGAACCTTTCTTCTGTTTTGCTGCTTCCAGTATTTGAACAGCTGCAGGAGGAGTCTTAATAACAAAATCAAAAGATTTGTCTTTATACACATTAATAACCACTGGTAATACTTTACCAGCCTTATCTTGTGTTCTACCATTGAATTGCTTACAGAATTCCATGATATTTACTCCGGCAGCACCTAAAGCAGGTCCAACTGGTGGGGATGGGTTTGCCGCTCCACCACGTACTTGTAATTTTACAACCTTACTTAACTCTTTAGCCATTTTTCTAATTTTAAATTAGAATTGTTCTGTAAGTGGAAGCAAAAGAACAATTCCGGATATATAATGTAACAATTATTATACTTTTTCAACTTGCATATAACTCAATTCTAATGGTGTCTTTCTTCCAAAGATCTTAACCATTACCTCGAGCTTACGCTTTTCTTCATTTACTTTTTCAACAGTACCATTAAAACCATTAAATGGACCATCGATAACTTTTACAGTTTCTCCTACGGTGTAAGGAATAGCAACATTATCAGTTTTCACTGCAAGTTCATCTACCTTACCAAGCATTCTATTAATTTCGGCTTTTCTTAAAGGCACAGGATCTCCACCCTTCACTTCTCCAAGAAAACCTATAACTCCATTAATAGACTTTATAATATGTGGTATTTCTCCAGACAAGTTTGCTTCTATCATCACATAACCAGGAAAATACACACGTTCTTTATTAATTTTTTTTCCATTACGAATCTGAACTACTTTTTCAGTAGGAACAAGAATCTGGGAAACATAATCTTGAAGACCCATATGCGTAATTTCACGCTCAATGTAGTCTTTAACTTTGTTCTCCTGACCACTTACCGCTCTAACAACGTACCACTTCTTTGAATTATCCACCTCGGCCATTTTCACAATTTAAGATTTAACTAAAGTAAAATAATACTCTATCATATTACTAAACACTGTATCTATTCCCCAGATAACCAGAGAAAAGATAACAGAGAAAACAATCACAACTAAGGTAAGCCTTTGAGCCTCTGCCCACGGAGTCCAAGTCACATGATTTTTTAACTCGTTATATGATTCTGCAATGTAATTTATTAATCCAGCCATCTTGTATATTTTTTTTAACGAACTGAAAAACTCTCACTTCGTAAATAAAATTCATTACTCTCTACAATTAATTATTTATCAAAAACCATCAATTGTTTTACTCAAAATTTATAATGTTTAAAACCATGGTTTAAATATTATAAACCCCTAGTTTTTATGCACGGGTTGAGAGACTCGAACTCCCGACACCTGGTTTTGGAGACCAGTGCTCTACCAACTGAGCTAAACCCGTATATACATAAGGCAAGGTATTCACCTTAATGAATACCTTACTCTTATATATACTATATTTAATTTAGTCTAAAATTTCAGTTACCTGACCAGCACCTACTGTTCTACCACCTTCACGGATCGCAAAACGAAGACCAACATTCATTGCAATTGTCTGAATCAACTCAACAGTAATTGTTAAGTTATCACCAGGCATTACCATCTCAACTCCATCAGGAAGTGCAATATTTCCTGTTACATCAGTTGTACGTACGTAAAACTGAGGACGGTAGTTATTATGGAATGGAGTGTGACGTCCACCTTCTTCTTTCTTAAGGATATACACCTCAGCTTTGAATTTTTTATGTGGAGTTACAGATCCTGGCTTAGTAATTACCATACCACGAGAAATCTGAGTTTTTTCAATACCTCTTAATAAGATACCTGCATTATCTCCAGCCTCACCTCTATCAAGGATCTGACGGAACATCTCAATTCCTGTTATAGTAGAAGTTAATTTCTCAGCTCCCATACCAATAATCTCTACAGGATCTCCAGTATTAGCAATTCCAGTTTCAATACGACCAGTCGCAACAGTACCACGACCAGTAATAGAGAATACATCTTCAATAGGCATTAAGAAATCTTTCTCAACATCACGTTTTGGCAATTCAATCCAAGTATCTACTGCAGCCATAAGCTCCATTACAGTATCAACCCATTTTTGCTCTCCATTAAGAGCTCCAAGTGCAGAACCAGCAATTACAGGACCATTATCACCATCATACTCATAGAAAGAAAGAAGATCTCTGATTTCCATCTCTACTAATTCAAGAAGTTCCTCATCATCAACCATATCCACTTTATTCATGAATACAACAATTCTTGGGATACCTACCTGACGTCCTAAAAGGATGTGCTCACGAGTTTGTGGCATAGGACCATCTGTAGCAGCAACTACTAAGATCGCACCATCCATCTGAGCAGCACCAGTAACCATGTTCTTTACGTAATCGGCGTGACCTGGACAGTCAACGTGTGCGTAATGACGATTTTCTGTTTGATACTCTACGTGAGATGTGTTAATAGTAATACCTCTTTCTTTTTCTTCAGGAGCATTATCGATTTGATCGAAATCTCTTGCTTCAGAAAGACCTGCATCAGCCAATACTTTAGTAATAGCAGCAGTTAAAGTCGTTTTACCGTGATCAACGTGTCCAATAGTACCAATATTTAAGTGCGGTTTGGAACGATCAAAAGTTTCCTTTGCCATAATTAATTTATTTAATCTTAGTTATATATTAGTGTTCAATTTATGCTTTGCACTAAGAGCCAATGACGAGATTTGAACTCGTGACCTCTTCCTTACCAAGGAAACGCTCTACCCCTGAGCTACACCGGCTTTTTAACAAGTATAATGACAAACCAGAGCGCTTTCATTATTTAGAAAGAAATCCGATCAATCATTATATCTATTTTAAAAATCCAATCCTAACTTATGATAGTCAAAATCAGCTCTGTTGAGAGCGGGAGACCAGGTTCGAACTGGCGACATTCAGCTTGGAAGGCTGACGCTCTACCAACTGAGCTACTCCCGCATTATAAACCAGAATTATCAAGCAAAATCTGGATTATGTTTTTAAAAATTATTGTGGGGAGAGCAGGATTCGAACCTGCGAAGACGTAGTCAGCAGATTTACAGTCTGCCCTCGTTGGCCGCTTGAGTATCTCCCCAATTGATAAATTCAAAATTTCAATATGAACTTATGAAATTTGAGTGTGCAAAAGTAATCATTTATTTTACAATTCAAAATTTCATCAAAAAAGCTTCAATTTTTATTCAAATTTTAACTTTTTTTGAGCCGATGGAGGGACTCCCTTCGACCTTGCTCAGGATAAACTTCTCGCCCCTAATTTTCATATAGCTTAAGTACAACTTAAACCAGAAAATTCCTTTACAAATTTCAATATTTCAAGAGCCGATGGAGGGACTCGAACCCACGACCTGCTGATTACAAATCAGCTGCTCTAGCCAGCTGAGCTACATCGGCTTTTCACTATGTTTTAGAACATAAAAAAGTCCGCTATTTCTAACGGACTGCAAATGTATAATAATTTATTTTTTACACAAAACTATTTTCAAAAAAAATAGTCAAACATGTGCATTTAATTTTTCCTTCCGTTTTCTCAACTGTCTTTCTAATGAACTAACACACTCATCCACACCTCCTTCAAATGATTTATTGATTTTTTTAATTATAAATTCATCCCCAGGCACACTTAATAAAATTTCTGTTATTTTATTTTCTTTTCCACTTGTATTCATCACTTTCAAGAATACATCTGCATGAATAATACGATTAAAATGGGTCTCTAACTTATCCAGTTTAGTTTGGATAAATTCCACCAATTTTTGATCTACATTAAAATTTACGGATTGCAAGTTCACTTTCATAGGTGTTAGTTTAATTAGTTGAACAAATATTTTAAGCCAAAAAAGAGAGATAAACTTACCTCTTTATCCTATTACTTTTTGTTCCTTGGGTGAGATTGTTTATAAACTTTTGTTAGTTGAGCCACACTATGATTAGTATACACCTGAGTAGCAGCCAAACTGGAATGACCAAGTAATTCTTTTACAGCATTTAAATTAGCACCTTCGTTAAGCAAATGAGTAGCAAATGAGTGTCTCAAAATATGTGGACTCTTTTTCACCTTTGAGGATGCCTTACTAAAATAGCTATTTATGATTCGATACACAAGTGTTTCGTATATTTTAACTCCTTTTTTAGTCAACAACAAAGAAGAATCCTCTTTATCCTTAATTATTTCTAATCTTAGGTCTAAATAACACTCAAGTGTTTCAGAAACTGAAGAAAGCAAAGGTAAATATCGCTCTTTATTTCTTTTCCCTAATACTTTTATTTGCTGGTTACTTATATCTATATCTGAAAGCCTTAGGTTCACCAACTCGATTCTACGCATACCCGTGGCATAAAAAAGCTCTATTATCAATTTATCCCTTACACTTTCAAAATCCTGATTATCTGTAAGTTCTTTTAAAACCTCATAAACCTCTTGAATAGAGAAGGGGATTTGAAGTTTTTTTGAAGCTTTAAGGGCTTGATGTTTTGCCAAAGGATTTTTATCGATATGACCCACTTTAAGCAAAAACTTATAATACGTTTTAAGTGAAGATACTTTTCTATTTACAGTGCGATTAGAAACACCACTATCCACCAACAATACAATCCAGGAACGGATCTGTGAGTATCCTGCTTTAGAAACATCTGAGACCTCATACTCTTGTTGATAAAACTCTAAAAAAGAGAAAAGATCTGTTGTATACGCCGTAACTGTATGTGGCGAATATTTTTTTTCAAGAAGTAGGTAATCTTTAAACTCAGAAATAAACATAAAAAACCGTTAGAAAACAAAAGTATGAAACTTTTAGAATCCTAACGGTACAATTTTATACTGAAAAACGAAGTCTTTCATTAATTCGAAAAGAACTATAGACTACGCTTCAACTTTTTAAATCTCTTCTTGATCTCTTAAATGCTGAATGTATTGCGCTTTTTGAATTTGCGCTCTTCTTTCAACAGAAGGTTTTGAAAACGCTTGACGTTTACGAAGCTGACGCATCGTTCCTGTTCGATCAAATTTTCTTTTAAAACGCTTTAACGCTCTATCTATATTTTCTCCGTCTTTAACTGGTATAATTAACATAGTGGCACCTCCTTTCTTTAGAAATAATTAGGGTGCAAATATAATACAAAACTATTACCTGCAAAGTTTTATTGAATAATATTTACTATTATTTTAAAGACCAAACAGAATACCCTTTTGGTGGTGCCTGAATCTTAACCCATTTACCCCCTTGAGTAGTTGGCTCCCATCCCGAATTACCAGTATAGTCTTTGATTTTTCTATTAGACCAGTTTGTCTGAATCCATCGTTCTTTCCATGAGTTAGAATTATTGATATATACAATCAAACCGTTCTTACCTCCTCCTCCATTTCTTCTTGCAATATATTCATCATTATCTGTCCAAAGATTAGAAGTACTACCTCCGGCAAGATTGTTATGAATCCAGATTAGATTATTAAGTTTATTCTTATCTAACCAATCTTCATAATCTCTATAGAACAATGCAGGATACCCTTCGTGAGTCAAAATATATGCATATGCCAATATTTTATTATTAATAATCTCATCTGTATCATGATTAGCTACAAAAGTAACCGCCCTAGAAGAATTTCTCTTCCATAACATATCACCACTAAGTGCATTTAAGTTATTACCCATAAATGCATCTCTCATTTTGTAGTAACAACCAAAATCAAAAGCTGACATTTGCGCTTCATTAACCCACCAATTTAAAGTATTCACATTTCCATCCCAATATTCTCCAACTGCAAATCCTCCTACTGCTCTATTAAACTCTTTTGGAACCCATGGAGCAAAACCTTTCACATAATCAAATCTCCACCCATCAAATTTCATTGTGTTTTTATAGTACTTCGCCACAGAATTAGATTGTTTCCATAACCAATCTTGCACATATGGTTTGTTATGACTTAAATCAGGAAAACCACCAAAGAAACCACTATCTGAACTGTATTGGTCATTAGGATGAAAATCATACTTTGTTCTATTAAACTTACCAGACAGCGGTGTGAATTTTGTGTATGTGCTTTTTCCTGCAAACTCATTAGATTCAAGATCACCTCCACTATTATGATTGAGCACCATATCGGCAATAACGCTTAAGCTATTATTATGTGCCGTAGAAATCAAGCTTACCAATTCTGACCTAGAACCAAATCTGGTTTCAGTACTTCCCATTTGATTATATTCTCCAAAATCATAATAATCAAAAGGATCATACCCCATCGAAAAAGCTCCATTTTGAGCTTTACTCACTGGCGGCAGCCATATTGCATCGACCCCGGCATTACTCCAGGCCCCTACTTTACCTTTTATTACATTCCACCAGGTACCACCTGCTGGTACATCCCAATAAAAAGCTTGCATCATTACTCCGGAACCAATTGGTTTCAAAGCTTTAGACGAAATCACTTCTTGTACATCACTAGACTCTGACTCTACAGAATCCAGGACTTCATCCTTATTACAACTAACGGATAAAAAAGCCGTAATAAGAAACCCGTAAAAAATCGTGTTAATTTTCATAAATACTTAGTGTTTTGTGTTAATTTTTTATCAAATTAAACATTCTGACACAATCGAAAACGTTTGAAATATTACGAAAACGTTTTCGTGTTAATAACACTTCAAGAATCCATATTTACTACTTGTAAAAAACATCATGTTAAGGGAATGCCATAAAAAAAATGCGACATATATATCGCATTTTTTTCTTTTTGAGATACCTTAAAAAAGTTAACTATCTAAAAGCGAACCTATATAAGTTAGCACACTATATTTTATATTTTATGTTGCTGGCTTATATTCTTTTTTATCGATAACAATCTTTGCAATAATTTCTCTTAAAATCTCAGATGTTCCTCCTCCGATTGGCCCCAATCTACTATCACGTGACAATCGTGCAAGAGGATATTCTTCCATATATCCATATCCGCCTAGAAGTTGCAGACAATTATATATTACCTCATCTGCCATTTTTGTTGAAAGCAATTTAGACATACTAGCTTCTTTAACTACATACTGTCCTTGATCTAGCCTTTTGGTTATCGAATAGTTAAATTCTTTACACATCTCTATTTCGCTAGCCATATTTGCTACAGAATGTCGCAATGCCTGAAACTTATCAATCGTTTTTCCGAAAGCTTCTCGTTCTGACATGTATTGTATAGCATACTCTAGTCCATACTCTGCCCTAGCATGTGCATTAACCCCCATAATCAATCTTTCTAAAGCAAAATGTTGCATGATATATGAGAAGCCTTTATTTTCTTCTCCCATTAAATTATGGGCAGGTATCTTTACATTATCAAAGGCAATTTCACCGGTATCTGAAGCTTTCCAACCGAGTTTGTCGAGTTTAGTTGCTGTAACACCAGGAGTATCTCTATCAATAACAAAAATACTAATCCCTTTATTTCCTAATTTAGGGTCTGTTTTTGCTGCAATCACAAGGTAATCACTATACACTCCGTTTGTTATAAAAGTTTTAGAACCATTAATTATATAATGATCACCTTCTTTAACTGCTGTAGTTCTCATCCCAGCAACATCAGATCCTCCAAAAGGCTCTGTTATCGCTAAACATCCTATTTTTTCTCCTGAAATACTTGGTGTAAGATATTCTTGTTTAATTCTATGATCGCCTTCTTTGTTGATATGAGTCATTGCTAAATAAGCATGTGCCCACATTGCAGCTGCAAAACCACCTGAGTTGATCTTCTGTAATTCTTCTAAAAAAATTACGGTATAAAAAAGATCCAATCCAAGTCCTCCATATTCTTCGGGATATGCAATACCAAAGTATCCCATCTCTCCAAATTTCTCCCAAATAAATCGATCGATATTTCCGGTTTCTTCCCACTTTTCGATATGTGGAACTACTTCCTTTTTAAGAAATTCCTTAAGGCTTTGCCTAAATAATTCGTGCTCTTCTGTAAAATACATATTGTTCATATGATAACTTCTGCTTTAATAGTTAGCATATCACTGCGTATAATAACGATAAAATAGTAAAGTAAACCCTAAATCAAAACAATGATTTAGTTAACGTAATTCATGATTCATCAAAATTCACAGCAATTTTTTCCGATTATTAATTTAATGTCAAATATAAAGCTATTCTATCTATTTTTTCTAAAGAAAAACCTTCGATTTTTCCTAATTCGTTAAAGCTGGAAATACTACCCTTTTGCTTAACAAAATCTTTTATCTCTAAAGCCATTTCAAAAGTGAAATATGGCACGGCTATCAAATCATCTACTGAAGCTTTATTAATATTAACTTTTTGGATCTTCTTTGGTGTTTTTACCGTGAAAATTGATAGCATTTTTTTTCTCTGATTATCATATAGTCCCGAAACATCCTTAAGCTGTACATCACTCACAAATCCACCTAGTTTATTTCTATATTTTACGATTCTTTCTGCAATGAATTCAGGCACATTAACTTTTTCCTGAATTTGCTCTACTGTAACTGTATTTAAATCTTCTTTTTGAGTGTATGATTTTACTGGATACTTTTTCTTTAGGTATGCGCTATTTTTTTTCCATTGAGGAAACTTAAATAAAGGAGAGATTACTTCAAGAAGAGAATCTGAAACTTTTGATACTCTTTTAAAATCTGAAATAGAATTGATCCATTTATCTTGACTTCTGTACTCCTGAAGTCGATCCATTTCTTTAGCCGAAAGGCCAAGCTGATATCCTTTATGATCAGAAATAAAGTTAGGATTAAAAGGTTTTAATCGATATCTATTTTTTTCTTGACTAGCTAATTCTTTTAAAGAATCTATTTGGTGTTGAAACTCGGATAACTCAACAAAGTTCTGCTTTGATTGTATTGATTTCGGATAAAAACAATATCCTAATACAGCAACTAAAAGTACTATAGATAAAAGAAAAATCCCATTTCGAAAACGTGAATGTATCTCGAAATGGGATTTTAAATTATTCATAAAATCTTAAGCTCTTATTTACCTGAAGCTTTTATAGCATCAAAATATCGTACTAATTGTTTTTTAACTACCGGGAAAAGGAAGAATAATCCTATCATATTTGGAAATACCATTGCAAAAATCATCGCATCAGAGAAATCCCAAATAGACCCCATACTTGCTGCAGCTCCTATTACTACAAATGTTAAGAATAATAGTTTATATACTAAATCTGCAACTTTACCTCTACCAAATAAGTATTTCCATGATTGCAAGCCATAATATGACCATGAAATCATTGTAGACACAGCAAACAAAACTACAGCTATGGTCAAGAAAATATTAGAATATGGTATATACTCTGCAAAGGCTTTCGAGGTTATTCCCGCTCCTTCATAAGAAATCCCATCTATTAAAACAGCTCCACTTCCGTCTCCTCCATACACAAATGCTCCTCCAGAATTAAAAATAATAATTACCAAGGCAGTCATCGTACATATTACTACGGTATCTATAAAAGGCTCTAATAATGCGACCAATCCTTCTGACGCTGAATATTTAGTTTTCACCGCTGAATGCGCAATGGATGCAGACCCTGCTCCCGCTTCATTAGAAAATGCAGCTCTTTTAAAACCTACCAGCAACACTCCTATAAAGCCTCCAACTCCGATTGCCTTTGGATTAAATGCTTCTGTAACTATCAATCCTATTGCATCATCAATAAATGAAAAATTACTAAAAATTATATATAAACAGGCGATGATATACATTACTGCCATAAAAGGAACAACTTTTTCTGTTACCGAAGCGATTCGTTTAATTCCTCCGATAATTATTATCCCTACAAGAATTGCAAGTATTATTCCTATCCAAAAACCAGCTCCAGTACTTTCGAGCCCAAACATTTCTTTTAAAACTATTGTTGCCTGATTAGATTGCGCGGCGTTACCACCACCAAAAGAACCTCCTATACAGAATACAGCAAATACAACCGCTGCGATTTTACCTAACCATACAAAACCTCTTTCTTTAAGTCCTTTGCTTAAGTAATACATTGGTCCCCCGTACACGGTACCATCTTCACCTACATCTCTATATTGAACACCAAGCGTACATTCTACAAATTTAGTGGACATACCTAATAATCCACAGATTATCATCCAAAACGTTGCTCCTGGTCCTCCTAAAGCTATTGCCAATGCTACACCTGCAATATTACCATTACCTACAGTCCCGGAAACTGCTGTTGCCAGTGCTTGAAAGTGAGAAACTTCTCCTTCTTTAGATTCATCGCGAATAGTATCTCTAATATCACCATCTACTACATTAACGCTTGCTTTACCTTCGATACCGTGACCTTCTACATCATCATATTTACCTCGTACTACATTAATTGCTTTCGCGAAGTATCTTATGTTTGGAAAACCAAAATAAATAGTAAAGAATAAGGCACTTAACACCAATAATATTAAAACAAATGGTGTTCCGAAAACTTGAAAGAAAATTACATTTGAGAAAAAATCTGAAACGGGTTGAAAAGCTTCATCTATTCTTTTATCTAATCCGATCTCTGTGGTCTCTTGTGCAAATGTTATAAATGGGGCTGTGAATGCTAAAATTGAAAGAAGAATTCTCTTCATGATTATGTGAGTTAATTGAATTTAGTTATTAAGAAGCTAGCAAGATGCTAAAAAAAACGGTTGCGTACAATTTTTAAACAGTTAAATGTTTTTTGGGGTTAAATATTAAACTCCTTATTTAACAAATTAATTTGTTCAGGACGCCCTAGAACAACAATTTTTGAACCAGGTTTTAATAACGTATTAGCTTCAGGGTTAACAATGTATTCTCCTTCGGGAGACTTATAACCAATGATGGTACATCCCGTTCTGGATCTCATGTCTATATTAAGTATTGTTCTTTCTTTAAGATCATCAAATAATTCTTCAAAAGATACTTCTTCTATATTAATAGATCGTTTACCTACAATAGAAAGGTTATCTAAAAACTCTATTAAATCAGGAACCACTACTAATGATGCCATATGATCCCCACCTATACGGTCTGGCATGATTACATTATCTGCTCCTGCTAATCTTATTTTTTTATAAGAGGTATCTAGAGAAGCTCTACTAATTATTTTCAGATTCTTATTAATTTGTCTTGCAGATAATACGATAAATAGGTTATCTGCATCTTCGGGTAATGTGCAAATCAAACAGGCAGCCTTCTTAATACCCGCCTTAATCAAAACTTCATCCTCGGTAGCATTTCCTTTTAAAAAAAGTAACTTATCGTTTTGATACCTTTCAATTACTTCATCGTCCTTTTCGATAATAATAAATGGTTTTTCATAGGCTAACAATTTAACTGCCGATTGTTTTCCATTACGACCATAACCAATGATAATAATATGGTTTTCAAGCTTATCTATCATTTTTTGTGTTTTTCGATATTGAACTCTTTTGGGATCATTCTTACTCACGATATATTCTGTAATTACAGATACCGAATATGCAAATATAGATACACTGGTAGCAATCAAGAAAATTGTAAATAATTTGGCATTGTCATCCAAAGGTTGCACTTCACTAAAACCAACAGTCGACATCGTAATTACCGTCATATATAAGGCATCAACCCACGGATAATTAGAAAAAAACCGAAACCCTAATACCCCAATTACGATTACAATAATTAATAAAATTAAAGCAATATATACTTTTCGCCTGCCCCAATTGTAAATTTTTATCATAAGTCAAATACAGAAGTTCGTTTAGTATATACTAGGTCTTTCAGTTTTAGCCAAAATGCCATATTAAGATATATCACAAATCCCAGACCAGCAGTAGCAAAGGTTAAATAAATAAAAAACAAGCGCACATTCTTAGCTCGCATACCTAACCTATCAGCTAATCTAGAGGATACATAAAACCCATTGCGCTCTAAAAAATGTCTTAGATTATATAGCATACCGCAAAATAATTATATTATCCTAAACTTTAACCTTGATTCAATAAATAATTGCCAATCGCACATTTTAAACAAGCTTTTTGGTTGCAATATGAGTTTTTGAGTTGTATTAGTGCTTGAGAATGCATAGCGTTCTCTACCGGTACTTCTAGGGCTTTAAAATTCTGGATTATACTATTCTTTTCAGAGGATAGTTGAGATATCAACTCAAAAACTTCTTCTTCGGGGTTTTTACCTTGACTTCTTGCATATATAAATTTAATGGGAATGATCGTATTAATTAAAAGAAGATCTATAAACGATTGTGTCATATTCTTCTTTCTTAGAGCAGATTTTTTTTCGAATGTATAATGGTTTTTCCAAAAATCGCTCGTATCTACTTGGAAAAGTTGATAAAAACCCTTGATGTGCTGAGTTTTGATAACACTATTAAAAAGTTGTTGATGACTAAAATACAACTTAGCCAATTGTGCCAGGCGAATTGTTGGAAAGTTTGGAGGTCTCAGCCTAAAAAACTGAAACGGGATAACTCCTTTATTATTGATCTTGAATTTATTTCGTAAAAATTCATATTCTTTCCTAAGGTTTTTGGAGTACTCTGTCTCATGTTTTATAGACAATAGATTTGCTTGACCAAAAAGTAAAGCTTCTAATGTACCTAGATCAGTACTGCATTTTTGAATAATAGAAAAATCTAAAGAATTAGCTAGGCTTAAGAAAGATTCTCCGTTAATCTTCAATCCAAAATTTTTGGCTAAAAGTTTAAACAAGACGGCTTCCCAATCATTAGCAGAGTTCTTTAATAACTCTAAAATCAAAATCGACTTTTGCTCTAACCTTTCTATATATAATCTTTCTTGCCAATTAGACATTACAAAATCAGTAACTTCTGGTAATTGCTTCTCACATGCTATCCAATTCCGATTACTTTTTTCAAAAAGTGTGTAATAATGTACCAATATATTTTTCTGAACATAATCTTTTAATTGCAGTGTTGGTATTTTGGTGTTATCTCTTCTAAAAACCTCTGTATCGTCTTCCCAAACTACATGAAGAATTACATTATCATAAGAACGATCATTTTCATGATTATGCACATACCAATCACTGGTTTTATAATGTATTTCTACATTTCCTGCCCATTTTTGGTTTTCAATACTCATCTGAGCATTAAAAAAATCTGGTCCCGAATTTTTAGTATTATGAACACCAACAAACTGTAAAACAATCTCTTGTTGATTGGTTGTTTTTAAATTAGAGAGTTCAAACTTTTTATGTTTCCATAAATATTGAAGAAAATCTTCGCTCATTAATCCAAGTATTGTTTATTTGTTGTTAGGCCTGCCTTAGTATTGAAAGGTGGAATAAACTACTCGGCATTTTGGGTAGGAAGAAAAAGCTACAATAGCTTATTAAAATATTTGTCGAAAGTACTAAAAATTATTCTAAACTTGTAAGTCTATCCTTAAAGTGGGGACAAAAACAAAACTAATCCTTATATAAACCCAATGAGAAACATTCTAAAATCAGCCTTTATATCTATATTTCCTATAGTAGCGCTTTATTTTTTAATTGATAGCACAATGCATCTAATCAATCATGGAATATCCTATAGATATATAGGACGGCTACTCATAGCGGTAACCATAGCGTTCTTTTTTGCTATGATTTTTATTAAACCTGTAGCCAGAACAGATGCTAATTTAAAAAAACACACCCTTCTTATCGGTATTGGTTTTTTGATTAGTATGATATTTGGTGGGATTATTGAAAAGGATTTGAACGGTTCATTGCCTAGCGTTGGCTTATTTTTAGGATGGATTCTTTATATAAAGTGGTATTCAGTATTTGAAGATAGAAAATCAAATAAAGCGATACAAATTGGAAATCAACTACCGGATTTCGAATTACAGGATCCAGAAAAAAATAACGTAAATGTTTCTAAATTTATCGGTAATCCCTCCATTTTTATGTTCTATAGAGGGAATTGGTGCCCATTATGTATGGCACAAATCAAAGAAATTGCTTCGCAATACAAAGAGCTTGAGAAAAGAAATGTAAATATGGTTCTAATAAGTCCTCAACCGCATGGGCATACTCAATCTTTAGCCAAGAAGTTTGATGTAAATTTCAGTTTCTTAGTAGATCAGGGTAATAAAGTTGCCAAACAATTAGATATTCTTTCAAAAAATGGAATCCCAATGGGTTTTCAAACTCTTGGATATGATAGCGACACAGTACTACCAACCATTATTATAACAAACAAAAAAGGGAAAATTATTTTTGCTGATCTTACTACTAATTATAGAGTACGACCAGAACCAGCAACATTTCTTGCCATTTTAGATAAAGAAACCATCTAAAAACAGTCATTTTGGTATCAACACCTCATAAAAGGCGAACAAATTGGCCTTAAAATCTATAATTATTGGTCATAATTCTTAAAATCAAGTTAATTACATGTAAAATGTACTATTGGTAAGATTTTATGTATTAATGGAAAACCCTACAACAATTTCATTTCTTTACTTTGTTACCAGAATTAAAGGGAAAATAATTCACTAAAGACATAAAGATTACAAAACCCTAAGCTAAGTTGAGTTTGTGTTAGGTTATAGAAGGTTGTCATTTTTTGACGACCTTCTTTATTTTCTAGATGTTGATATCTGGATAAATATCAAACTTATTAAAAAATGCTTTTCTAAATTTTGAGGAGTTAGAATAATTAAGGCTATCCATAACTTCTTTAATAGATAATCCTTCGCCAAATATCATGTTATACGAGCTTTCTAATTTTTTATTATTAAAAAATTCTAAAGGGGTTTGATCATGAATTTCTTTAAACATATTAAAGAAATTTGTACGACTCATATGTGCCATGGTTGCTAATTGATCAACACCTACAAAGGGTTCGTGTAAATTCTCTTTAAGATAATTACTCACTTTATAAATATTACCAACCTGGGCACTATTGACGTTAAACGGATTACTTTCGGTTTCCCATTTTAGTACATCTTTCCAAAAAGTTTCTAATAGGCGTATTCCTCTAGCAATATAATAGAGATAATTTTCTACGCTATCAAGATCAGCCTGTACGATCTGATCAAAAAGATTAGATTGTTTATACGAAAGATAAAATTTATCGATATGCTGATGAGAATAGCGAATATAACTATCTACTTTCTCGGCCATATCCGTATTTTTCATAAAATAGGGCTTAGTGTATGAACTTTTAAGTACAATCATGGTGGACTTTACTTCTGCTCCTTTGGTAATAAAAACCTGCTCCCCTTGTCGAGCGTCCATACATCTCATATTACCGGGAGTATAACTATCTGAATATTTACTGATAATCTGGTCCTCTTCTATTTGATGATCTAATGCATATTTTCTAAAATGAAGAATTATATCTTTTTCATCAATTGGTCTTCTGATGTATTCTATATCAGTATTTGCCTTATAATTATTAACTAATAGAAATACTTCGGGAGATATTTTATAATACGACAAATACCCCTCTCCTATTTCGGGAGGGAAATAAATTCGATCTGAAGAAGTATTTGGATCCAGCTGAGACCTGAAGTAACCTCTTAATTTATCTATATCAGAAAAATCAAACACATATTTACGCATATACTACTACCCTTTAATCCTTACTTTATTTATGTATCTAGATAAATTATTCTAATAAAACACAAAATCAAATATGAAAATAACCCCTTTATCAGCACATAACGCTAATAGAGGGGTTTAATTTCATTAAATATAAGGATATTATTTTATATGACTAATAACGTCATATTTAGTAATGATATGATGCTTTCCGTTTCCTAAATCAACCAAAACAGCAGGGTTTCCATTTTTGATAAGTTTAGAGATCTCATCAAGTGAGGTTTTTGCATTCACTACTGGGAATGGATCTTTCATCACTTCTTTAATCGGAGTGCTATCCATATTTTTATCTTCCATAAAGGCTTTAAACAACGCACTCTCATCTACAGAGCCTACAAACCCTTCGCTATCAACAACCGGTATTTGCGAAATTTGAAATTTACGCATACGCTCTATAGCATGAGACACTAATTCCTCTGTTTTAACGGTAACTAAAGGTTTTTCTGCATGATCTTTTACCAAATCAACGGCTGTAGACGCCTCTTCTTCAAGAAAACCGCGCTCACGCATCCAGTCATCATTAAACATTTTACCTACATATCGGCTACCGTGATCGTGATACAATATAACGACTACGTCATCTTTGGTAAAGTGTTCTTTTAATTGTAGTAACCCTTTAATTGCAGCTCCTGCACTATTTCCCAAAAACATTCCTTCTTCTTTGGCCAATCGTTGGGTGTAGATTGCAGCATCTTTATCGGTTACTTTGGTAAATCCATCAATTACCGAAAAGTCGACATTTTTAGGAAGAATATCTTCTCCAATACCTTCGGTGATATAAGAATAGATCTCATTTTCATCAAAAATACCGGTTTCATGATATTTCTTAAATACAGAACCATAAGTGTCAACTCCCCAAATTTTGATATTTGGATTTTTTTCTTTTAAATATTTACCCACTCCTGATATTGTACCTCCGGTACCTACTCCTACAATAAAATGAGTTACTTTACCTTCAGTTTGTTCCCAAATTTCTGGCCCTGTACTTTCATAATGTGCTACGGCATTAGATGGATTATCGTATTGATTTACATACCACGAATTTGGTGTTTCTTCTGCTAGTCGTTTTGAAACCGAATAATAGGATCTTGGATCATCGGGTTCTACATTAGTAGGACACACCATTACTTTAGCGCCTACTGCACGAAGAATATCCATTTTTTCTTTAGATTGCTTATCTGCCATCACACAAATTAGCTTATACCCTTTTACAACGGCAACTAACGCTAATCCCATTCCTGTGTTTCCCGATGTACCTTCAATGATAGTTCCTCCTGGTTTTAATCTACCGTCGGCTTCTGCATCTTCAATCATTTTTACTGCCATACGATCTTTAACCGAATTACCGGGGTTAAATGTCTCATATTTAGCTAATACTAAAGCATCTACATCTTTAACTAAGGCATTCATTTTTACCATAGGCGTGTTTCCTATGGTTTCTAATATGTTTTTTGCGTACTCCACTATGTATATTTTAACAACCCAATCCGAGGGTATTCAACTTCGCAAAGATACGATCTAGAATATCGATTTCAACACACTCATTAGAACTTTTTATTTGACTGATAGATTTTGAAATTTGTATTTACAGAATCACTTATTAAATAATTGGACTCATGATGTACTTTTCACCTTTATAGAATACATTTGTTATAACGTATATCAATAATCATTACGCAATGAAAAAGAAGGTCTGTTTAAGTGAAAAGATTTTCTAGTTAAAAAAAAGATTATTCTAATATTTTTGTTGTCATGAAATTTTCTTTATTCCTTATCGCTCTTTTTTCTATGTTTTCTTTTGCAATGGCGCAGCAGAAATCTGAAAATTCAGATACTCAAGATAGTTTACAGGTCGAGAAATTGTATGGGCTTGCTAAAGAAAATTCAGATCGTCAACCTAAAGAAGCTAAAAAGTACCTTTATCAAATTGTACACTATATTGATAGTTTAGTAGCCCCTCGACGGTCAAAAAATAATTACTTCAATAAAAGAAAGGCAGATGCGTATCATTTTCTTAGCTATTATGAACGTAGAGAGCATAATTTTGATGAAGCTGCAATACTAGCTCAAAAAAGTATTGATATAAAACTTGCACATGGATTGGACTCTTTATTAGCCACATCCTACCATCAAAAGGCCATAGCTTGGATTTCTGTTATAAATTCTATGGAAGACGGTATCAAGCAACTCGAAAAAGCAGAACAAGTTGCTCTAAAATACAAACAAACAAAGCAGTTGTTAGAAATCTATAGCTCATTTGGATCTGCTTATGGAGTAACAAGTGATACTGTTAACGCTATGAAATATTATAATAAATCCATCCAACTGGTTGATTCTATAGGGACAGACTATCAAAAAGCTGCAATGTATGCTAATTATGCGAGTATACTAAGACGTTTTAATGACTACGAAGGCAATTTATCCTATTTACAGAAGGCTATAGCACTCCACAGGAAAAATAATAATAAAATAGGTTTAGAATCTGGTTTATATGCTCTAGGAGTTCACTATACTAAAGTAGGTCAACCGCAAAAAAGCATAACGTATTTAAAACGAGCTATTGATATGTGCTTAGCGCTTAAAAGTGAAGCTGCATTACCTTTTAGATACCTCGCTTTGAGCAGAAGCTATGAAGCTCTAGGAAACTACAAAGAGAGTCATATAGCCTATTTAGAATATCATACATTATTAGACAAACGTAATGATGTTGAAGAAGCGAAAAAGTTAGCGAAGCTTGAGACCACTTTTGCCTATGAAAAACAAAAAGCAATAGACAGCCTAGAATTCGTAACAGAAAAACGCAAACTAGCCTTAGTTACCGAGTCTGAAACGGCTAAAAAACAATTGTATTTAATTTTACTAATCACTGCAGTTATTGCAGGAATAGTAATAGGCTACCTCATCAGAAGAATCTATAAGAATCGAGTTCTTGTGGCTAAAACAGAATTAGAAAAAAACAAACAGGAATTGGCCGATTTTACCAAACAATTGATTGAAAAAAGTAATGCCCAGGAAGCTTTAACTACAGAACTCAATGAGCTTAAATCTGAATTTGGAGAACGGCAATCGATCCAAAAATTGCAAGAATTAACCAATAACCGAATTTTAACCAAAGATGATTGGTATGTTTTCAAAGAAAAATTTACTACAGTGCACCCTCTTTTTTTTAGTATTATAAAAAATAAAGGGTATGACCTCACCCAATCAGAAGAACGTTTGATCGCTATGGAAAAACTAGAATTAGATACGAAACAAATTTCTAATATGTTAGCGATCTCAGAAGATAGTGTGATGATGAATCGTTACCGCCTTCGTAAAAAAATCAATGCCCCTAAAGGAGCACCAATTCTTGAATATCTTGAAAAGAACTAGGAAGAAACGTTTTCTAACTTTTGACTAAAAGAATATCCTAAGCACTGCATTTGGTGTAAAACCTAAAGAAAATCGTTGAATGACTTGCTCTAGGATTACTTCGAGTTCTTCGGGTGTTGATCCTGTAGTACCTTCTACCGCAATTCCACCATCGTCTAAAGGTTTTCGTTCGGCTTTATATATTAAATTTAAAGGTTTTATCCTGTCGTAAATATTCAAAAATGATAATCCTAGTTGTGATTTTAATTTATTGTTGCCTGTTTTTATAGTGAAATCATATAAAATTGAAGCATCCAACCTATGAAAATCAGGCAATTTATCGCTGTTAACGGATCCAAAATTGACTACACCTGCATTTTCGCCATCGGCATCAATTTCAATTACGTAACTATTTACCGGTGTGATTGGCTTTCCCGTTCTAAACTGCCACCCTAGTGAGAATTGCCATTTTTCAAGTTGTAGTGTATTCGAAATCCTAAAAGAATGCGTGATATCATTATTTCCCGGGAACTCAAAAGGGGTCTCTGCCAAATTAGGAAATTGAAATGTAATATCATTATACGTATACCCTGCCCATATTTTATAATTATCCCATCTATATTTTAATAAAACGTCTATACCTTTTATCGTACTTTCACCTTCTTCTAAATTTTCTAAAGGATTACTAAATCCATTTGTAAATGTTGTTAAGCCCTCGAGTTCCTTATAATAGGCATCGATGTCAATGTTTACATTCTTATAATGATATAACACTCCTCCAGAAATTTGATTACTACTTAATAAAGGAAATTGTTGATCATCAGATAAACGCCATAATTCATTTTCTAAACGTAGCTCTGTATGATTAAATTCTACCAATTGAGAAATGGGTTGGTTCCTTCTTTCTACAGCTGTTTTAACCCTAAAACGGTCCCCTAAAGGGTATTCTAAATTGATACGAGGTTCAACTAAAAACTCATCCAGAGAACTATAATGCACTAATCGAAGCCCAGCATTAATAAACCCATTATTTTTAAAATTAAAGGTATACTCTCCAAATAATGCATTTTGAAGATTTTCATCATCTTGACCAGAGCTTTCAAATTCAGCATCAACAGGGTTTTCTTTACTGATGATTATATCTAAATCGGTATAAGAAAGTTCATATCCTAAAGTAAGTTTTTGTGTTTCTCTGATTGTTAGACCAGAAGTAAATTTTAGCCCTAAATCTACAATATCGTTTTTACGAATATTGATTTCTGCCAAGTCTAAAATACCATCATCTGTTTCATCTTTAATTTCATCATTTTGATAGAAAGAATTGTATTCAGAAAAATAAGCAGTAAGTTTTTGTTGATATGTATCGCTTGATGTATACTCCCAATTAAGGCTTGCCCCTTTATTTTGGGTAATTAATGAATCTACTACGATTTCGTCTCCACCTGTAAAGTCAAAATCCAAACGATTTCTGGTATATAACCCACTAACAGAAATACTATTCTTAGCATTAGGTTTTAGAATAAATTTGGTGCTAACATCGGTAAAAGAAAAATCATTATTACTGGTATCCCGACTAAAATCATCATCAGTTTCCAAGGCTAACACATTACCATTACTATCTTTGGCTACTCCAAAATTTGTAAAAATTTTATCGGCATAACTGTTATATGTTGGGGTTTCTACAACATCAGAATAGGATCTTCTTGCAAAGGCATATACGGCCATTTTTTCTGATAAAGGAGCTTTTACATAGCCATTTGCAGATAAACCATCAATTTCAAATCCTCCTTCAATTTTTTTGGGAATAGCATCTCCACTAGAAATATCAATTATACCCGAAATACGATCACCATAACTAGCACTTGTACCAGATCTAAAAATGGTCGCTTTTTTGGTAGCAAAGGGATTAAATAATGAAAACATCCCATAAAAGTATCCTGTGTTATATAATTTAATATCATCGTATAATATCAAATTTTGATCAGGTGATCCTCCTCGAATCTGAATACCAGTCGCAGATTCGTCTAGGGTTGAAATACCCGGAATTAGTTGGATGCTCTGCGATATGTCGGGACTTACCAATCCTGGCAAAATTCCTAATTTATCAGAATCCAGCGAAATCGATCCATCTTTATTTCTATCAATACCAGAGGTAACATACCCTAATACAACTACCTCATCAAGAGCAGAAGATAATGGATCTAATGTTATCGTCTGACAAGGATCACCCGCAGTGAGCATAATTTCTTTATCATTATACCCAATGAAACTGATCTTCAAGTTCTCTGTGGCCAAACTAGGATCTTCAAAACTAAAATATCCATTCTCATCTGTAGTAGTATTGCGATCGGCATCAACGATTATTGTTGTATAGGGTATAGCATCTTTTGTTATTGCATCTAACACATAACCACAAATCACTTTCTTTTTTGCAATAATTACTTGTTTAGGAGAAACTTTTTCAAAAATAAGTCCTGTTTGCTCAGCCAAAATTGGTAATAATACGTTTACATCAATCTCCTGTTGAGATAGTGTAATGTTTTTATTCTCGATAACTTCCTTGGCGTATGAAAAAAGTATTCCTGATTTTGATTCGATATCAAGTAATACTTCTTTAAGCGGCGTATTGGTATAGGTAACCGTTATTTTTTCTTGTGTATAACACAGCGTAGACACAAAAAGTGCCACAATAAGCATTAGACGTTGGTTCATAAATAAAGGGTAATTAGGTTTATTGCAAATATACGACAGTTTTATTTTCGGAAATGGTATACGAAATGCCCATTGGGGTTAAAGTAGATTTTAATGCTTTCTCTAGATCATCATGTAAAAAGCTTCCAGTAAACAATCTGGATAAATCGATCTCTTTACCTTGGAATGTAACGTTATATTGAAGGCGGATTTCGTCAAGAACTTCTTGTAAAGGCCGTTCTTTAAAAACGCTAATACCGTTCATCCAATTAGGAATAGATTCTTCGGCTTTTTCAGTAACAATTTTTGCTTCAGAAAGTACAATTTTATCATTTCTTTTTAAAATATGATATTCTTCTGAAGCGATTTTATCAAATCGTACGGCACCTTCAAAACAGTTTAATTCAAAAGTCTTAGCTCTTGTTTTAATATTAAATTTAGTACCAAGAACCGATATATCCCCGTAGGCAGTTTGCACTACAAAATCTCCACCTTTTTCAACTTCAAAATAAGCCTCTCCTTTTAAACTAACTTCACGATTATTTAACCAAAAAAAGCGTTTATGCTCTATTTCTGAATCAGCATTGAGTTGTATTTTAGACCCATCGGGTAAAGTAACCGCAAGTTGTTCGCCATAGGCAGTTGTATAGCTTTTAGTAGAAGTAAACAATCCGAACACCCCTAATATGATTACAACAGAAGCTGCAATAGAAAGCCAGGTTATGTTGGTTGTTTTTTGTTTCTTACCAAAGGTAATTTGTTCTTTGGTTTTAATCAAAGCATCACGAGTATCCACAGGGGGTGCTTTAAAGTGTTGAGCTATTGTATTGATACGATTGAATCCTTTGTATGCTTCTGATTTTTTGAACTCGGATAATTCTTCCTCGCTCAACTCTCCGGCAACCCATCGTGCTATATATGTTTCATCTGATTCGTACTTTTCCATAATAGTTAGAAAGTGTTTTTTACTTTCGGTAATTCATGTTCATACTCTTTTTAATCCTCATCATTTTCACCTCTATATCTATAATACAGCTAAACAATAAATTACCCTATTTTTTAAATTCTAAAATCTTTACCTAACAATTTTCTAAGGTTAATAAAAGCATTACTCATACGCCTTTCTACCGCTTTTACAGTAATATTAGTAATCTCTGCGATCTCTTTATATGTTTTCTTATCGATTCTACTTAATAAAAACACTTCACGTTCTTTGTCTGACAATTTAGAGATCGCTTGTTCTAACTTGATTCTAAATTCTTCGGTTTCTAAAACAAAATCAGGGCTTTCGTGATCTTTATCATCTCTTGGCATAGCTTCATATCGTAATACCACTTTTTTATGAGCAAATTCATTCAAAAGTGCATTGTTGCATATCTTAAAAATGAGGGATTTAGCCGTTTCATATATGATATCGGCACATTGTTTCCATAATTTTATAAAAGCATCTTGTACGATGTCTTCTGCTTGCTGTATATCTCCACATTTGTAGTATAGATAATTTCTTGCTGATTCAAAATGAGTATTGAATAGCGTGTCGAAATTCTTTTCTTCACAAACAGATTGCTTTTTGTCGAACATGGGAAAAAGAAATTATACTACAATGTTCAAAGCTATTAAAAAAACATAAAGCTAGAACGTTTCAACAGGCGTAATTTTTTCAGAGTCATTGTAAACTGCTGTTATTCATCAATTTTCAAATTTTTGTAGGGGTATTTGTAGGGGTAAGTTTTAACCAATATGTATACATCGGTGTATATTTTTGCATTCTTATCCCCCAAAACTTTATCATTATGAACACCGAATATTTAACCTACAACTTTTCTAAAAATCATACGATCATTCTACTTTCTCACGAAGAATGAATTAAAAATCTGATTCTCATCAATTTTTCAAGGCTCTATAAAATTTAAAAATAAAAATAGGGTATCCCGAAACTTGACTGTATTAGAGTAAGAAACAACAAGTAAACAATTAATTTTTATAGCCCCCTTATTATGAAAAAACAACTACTATTGCTATTTGCCCTTTTTCTATGCATTTATAGCTCACAAGCACAATGTGGGCCTGGGCAAGATATCACTGCTCCCACAATTTCTATAGGAGCCTACGGAACCGGAACTATAAGTGATCCATTTACTTCTTTACTTCCACAAGTAGTAAATTCTTATCCTAGCGGAAGGTACTATTTTACTTTTGAAGGAAATACTTTTCAGGCAGAACTGGATAATGATACTGCAGGAGGTGGTTGGTTAATGGTATTAAACTATGTACACCAGGGAGGTACCAACCCAGCACTTCAAGTTCGCTCAGCTAATGTGCCATTATTGAATAGTTCTGCTCTCGGTGATGATGAGTCTGGAACTGAAAACTGGGGACATTTTAGCAATTCATTAGCAGCGGCAATTGATTTTACTCATTTGCGTTTTTATGGAGAAACATCAGGACATAACAGGATCATACATTTCGAAACCAATAGTGGATTATTTACAACATTACCGCGAGGTATCCAATATGTAAAATCAGGAATAGGAAGGCTTGATCCCCTTACAGGTAGTGAGCTTTATAGCGACCATTCGGGGAATCTTCCAGCTATTACAAACCAAGGCAATCAAAACCAAGGAGATTATGCGTTGACCAGTTCTCCTTTTCGATTCCCTGCTGGTTTTTATCAGTGGAATATCGGAGGTAGCTGGGATGTAGATGACAGAGTAGGAGATGTAAATAATACAATTCATAGGGTATGGGTAAAAGGAGATCTCTCTCCTGTAACTAAAACTCCACAAAGCCTGGTGTTCGAACTAGATCCAGTAACGAATACAGTTTCTTTGACTCCTACAGATTTGGCAATAACCGCTACAGATAATTGTGGAGTGCAAAACATCACTCTGAGTCAAACTGATTTTGATTGTACTCATGTCGGGGATAATAGCCTAACAATCACAGCAACTGATGCTAATGGAAATAGCCGTACTGCTAATATTACCATAACCATTAAAGATCCTATACCTCCAGTTGTACAATGTGTAGCTCCTTTTACATTGCTATTGGATGAATTTGGAAAGGCGAGTATCACCGTGGACGACATTAGTGCTGGATATAGTGATAATTGCAATGCGACAGCTTCTATAGATACAACAGAATTTGACTGTACTCATATTGGAGATAATATAGTAACCCTAACAGTAACAGATGATTCAGGAAACGCAACCACATGTAGCACTACAGTAACGGTAGATGTAAGTTGCCCATCAGATATTATAGTAGATAATGACCCCAATAGTTGTGGAGCCGTTGTAGACTATGCAGGATGCGGTACATTGATATCTGGACTGGCAAGTGGTAGCTTGTTCCCTATAGGTACAACTAATACTATTTTAGAAATCACCAAAGCAGACGGTACTACCAGTCAGTGTAGTTTTTCGGTAACTGTCAATGATACACATGCACCATTATTTAATACGAAAGACGCCACACTTACACTTGCAAACTTTGAGGATACTGTTACTGTAACTCCTCAAGATATTTTAGGTGCAGATCCACTGGCTCGCGACTATACCGTAGAAACTACGGGTACATTTGATCGTGTAGATATTAGTACTACAGGAACCGAAGTAGTTTTAGATGATGATGACCTAACTTCAGCATTACCTATTGGCTTTGAGTTTGGTTTCTATGGAAATAGATATACAGAATTTTATATTTCCTCAAATGGATTTATCACTTTTTCTGATGAAGGAGAAGATGGATGTTGTGGTGGTCAATCCTTACCAGATACCAGTGAACCAAACAATCTAATTGCTTATGACTGGACCGATATTAATCCTACGCGAGGCGGAACTATACGCTATACCACTACAGGTACCGCACCTAATCGTATCGCCATTATAGATTTTGATGCGGTACATTACTATGATACGACACCAGATGCGACGACCACACAAATAAAACTATTTGAAGGTACAAATCGTATTGAAATACATGGGGAAAGTACTTTTGATGCAGGAAATAATAAAACTCAAGGAATAGAAAATATCGATGGTACTGCTGCAGTTGTGGTTCCTGGACGTAATGCCAGCGTTTGGACAACAACCAATGATTATGTTGCTTTTGTACCTACTAGTGGAGTCTTTGACAATTGTGGAATCGATACGATGGTAGTTTCTCCAAATACGTTTAACATCAGAAATACAGGAGACAACATCGTAACACTTACCATTACCGATGTTAATGGAAATGTTTCTCAACAAACCGCTACAGTAAGCATAACCGGAGATTGTTTTATCGATGATTTAGATGATAATAATTTCCAAATACAGTTAGCTAATGAAACCTGTTCCGATAAAAACAACGGTATTCTAAGCATCAATGCAATAGAAAGTCTTAATTACATAGCAACATTCAATGGAGAAGATTATCCTTTTACTTCTGATCTTGTTATACCTGATTTAGTACCGGGAACCTATCCATTGTGTATTGCCATTGCAGGAATTGCAGACTGCCAAAAATGTTATGAATTTGTCATCGAAGAGGCACCTGTCTTAGAGGGTAAAACAACGATGGATAACATCAATAACAAAGTGTTTATTGATATCCAATCAGGTACGGCACCATATACTGTTACTATCAATAATAAAGTAGTGGGTGAATACAACACCAATAGTTTTGTAGTCGATCCTAAAAATGGAGGTGTAGTAGAAGTATTCTCCAGCAAAGCGGCGTGTCAGGGTAAATTATCAACAACGATTGGTAACTTAGGAAATATAAGCCTATACCCTAACCCAACCAAAGCTAATGTAACACTAAACATCCCTAATGCTGATGATGATACTGTAGCTATTGAGATTCATAATGCACTAGGAATGACTGTATCTTCTGGGGTGTATGATATCACAGCTAACAAAGTAGAATTACCTATGCAAGCGTTACCTGCGGGAATATACTTTGTGACGATCAACCAGGGAACTTCAAAAACATTGAGAATCATAAAACAATAAAGATAATTACCTCTCCCCTTGCTTTTCTAGAGCGAGGGGAATCAAACAGCTATTAAAAAGCAAATACAATATACCCATGAAAAATTTATATATCGCCATATTGAGTATGATACTGTTATGCTCATGTACCGAAAAAGAGAGTATACTAGTAGATTCTTTACAGAATCTTAGCGTAGAGCCAACCACCCCCGGTTTACTATACCCTACTAACAATTTAGTATGTACCAATTTTAACCTGGAGTTCGATTGGACTACATCAACAACTATTGCCCTGGGTACCATTAGTTACTTGGTAGAAATTGCTTCAGATGAAGCATTTAATCAAATAGTATTTACGGCAGTAACCGATCAACCAACGGCTACTTTTACTTTAGAAAGAGGAAGCTCTTATTTCTGGAGAGTAAAAGCTCTAAACAGTAAAGGATATAAGAGCCCATATTCTAGTGTGTTAACCTTTATCACAGAGCCAGAAGCCAGTACAAATACAATTCCTACAGTTTCTTCAACAGCAAGTCCTGCTTCAGGAGAAATGGTAACAGGAAGTACAGTATCATTACATTGGAATGCTTCTGATAATGACAATGATGCATTAGTATACGATGTATACTTTGGCGAGTCCGACCCTCCTCAATTATTAGCAGAAAACCTGGATACTACTACATTTGATGTAGCAGTATCTTCAGGCACAACCTATTATTGGAGAGTGGTGGCCAAAGACCCTAAACATGGGGTTGCAATTAGCCAGGTTTGGGATTTTAGAACACAATAAGGAGGATTATATGATCTATATCCGCAAATGAATTAGCTTTTTGCAAAAATTTAAATTCCCAATCATTTTTATTACCAATTAAAAAAATAAAAATAGGGTATCCCGAAACTTGACTGTATTAGAGTAAGAAACAACAATTAAACAATTAATTTTTATAACCCCCTTATTATGAAAAAACTACTACTATTATTATTAGCATCTTTTTGTATTGCTTATAACGCACAAGCACAATGTGGGCCTGGGCAAGATACTACTCCCCCAGTAATTGAAACTGCAGGAGATGGAACTCTTGCTAGCCCTTTTCGAAATTTATTACAAACCACGGTAGGTGGTGTTCCTAGCGGTACGTACTACTTCAATTTTAACGGAAGTACGTTTCAAGGAGCATTAGATAATGATACCGATGGTGGTGGCTGGTTAATGATCTTGAATTATGTACATATAGCTGGTGATAATTCTAACCTAACAGTACGAAACACCGATTTACCTTTATTAGGATCTTCTACCCTAGGCGATAATGAAGCCGGAACCACTAATTGGGGACATATGGGTAATGCTTTGGCAGCTGCTATTGATTTTGAAGAAATGCGATTTTATGGAGTAACCACGGGACATAATCGTGTAATCAACTTTAAGACAAGCTTTCAAGGAGTATTAAATTATGTAAAAACAGGAACAGCTTCTTTTGATCGAATTAATGAAGTATCAAATCATACTGTATTATCAAACCATTCTGCTAATATTCCCGCTCAAGCTTATCATGAATGGGCAAATCAAGGGGATCTCGCACTAACCAATTTCCCGTTTTGGACTGCAGGGAATTATCATTGGGGAATTCGTGCAGGAGGTTCTCGTTGGGAAGTTGATGATTTTGCCATCAATGCCGCAAGTACAATTCATAGAGTTTGGGTTCGCGGAGATCTATCGCCGGCAGGTACAACTACACTTACTACCAGTTTGGATGCAAGTGGGAATCTTACAGTAGCTCCAACAGATTTTGGATTAACCATTACAGACAATTGTACTACTCCTAGTCTTAGTTTAAGTCAAACTAACTTTGATTGTACCAATATTGGTAATAATATCATCCAACTCACCGCAACAGATGGTCAAAACAACAGCACTGTTATTGATGTAACAGTTATTATTACCGAATCTGCTCCTGTAATTACTGCAGATAGAAATGTAAGCGTTGATCTGGACGCTACAGGTAACGCCTCGATCACATTAGCAGATCTAAATGCTAGTGCCACTGATGATTGTGGGTTACAAAGTCTAACATTAAGTCAAACAGATTTTGATTGTGATAATGTCCGTAGACCTAATTTCGTAAGACTTACAGCCACAGATACAAATGGAAATGTAAGTATAAGTGGTATAATTGTATCTGTCAATGATCCTATTAGCCCTGTTATAGAATGTGTTGCCCCATTTACTTTAGCATTAGACGCAACTGGTAACGCTATTATTACAGAAGATAATATTCTTTTAAGTGCTACAGATAATTGTTCTGTAGATCGTATTCAATTTGACAAAAGCACATTTACTTGTGCCGATTTAGGAGATAACACTGTAACGGTAACGGTTTTTGATCGAAACAGAAATTCTGTAAGTTGTACGACTACAGTTACTATTACAATACCTTCATGCCCTTCAAACTTTACTTTAGAAAGTGATCCTACTGCCTGTGGAGCCGTATACAACTATCCATGTGCCAGCAACATCACCGCCGGGCCTGCGAGTGGAACACTGTTAGCTGTTGGAAGTACCACAACGTATACCTATGACACCCTTGATAATACAGGAGCTACCGTATCATGTAGTTATGATGTATCTGTGGTTGATACCAGAGCACCTTTGTTTAATACCAAAGATGTAACCCTTACATTAACAAACTTTGAGGATACAGCAACAATAACCCCACAAGACGTCTTAGGTCCAGATCTATTGGCTCGTGACTATACTGTAGAAACTTCGGGTACATTGGATCGTGTGGATATAAGCGCTACAGGAACCGAAGTTGTTTTAGAAGATGACGAACTTACAGCTGCATTACCTATTGGTTTCGAGTTTGGTTTCTATGGAAATAGATATACTGAGTTTTATATTTCATCAAACGGATTTATCACTTTTTCTGATGAAGGAGATGATGGGTGTTGTAACGGACAATCCTTGCCAGATACTAGTACTCCAAACAACCTGATCGCCTTTGACTGGAATGATATAAATCCCGAAGACGGAGGAACTATGAGTTATACCACTATTGGGACTGCACCTAATCGAATTCTGATTATGGATTGGGATAGTGTGACTCATATTGATGATGATACTGACATTACAACTACCCAAGTAAAACTATTTGAAGGAACGAATCGTATTGAGATCCATACTATTAACATTCCGTTAACCGGAGATGATAAAACCCAAGGGTTAGAAAATATAGATGGTACAGCTGCTATTATTGTTCCCGGTCGTAATGCATCTAACTGGGGAGCTACAAATGATTATGTTGCTTTTGTACCTACTAGTGGAGTCTTTGAGAATTGTGGAATCGATACGATGGTAGTTTCGCCAAATACGTTTAACATCAGAAACACTGGAGACAACATCGTAACACTTACCATTACCGATGTTAATGGAAATGTTTCTCAACAAACCGCTACAGTAAGCATAACTGGAGATTGTTTTATCGATGATTTAGATGATAATAATTTCCAAATACAGTTAGCTAATGAAACCTGTTCCGATAAAAACAACGGTATTCTAAGCATCAATGCAATAGAAAGTCTTAATTACATAGCAACATTCAATGGAGAAGATTATCCTTTTACTTCTGATCTTGTTATACCTGATTTAGTACCGGGAACCTATCCATTGTGTATTGCCATTGCAGGAATTGCAGACTGCCAAAAATGTTATGAATTTGTCATCGAAGAGGCTCCTGTATTAGAAGGTAAAACAACGATCGACAATATCAATAACAAAATGTTTGTTGATATCCAATCAGGTACGGCACCATATACTGTTACTATCAATAATAAAGTAGTGGGTGAATACAACACCAATAGTTTTGTAGTCGATGCTAAAAATGGAGGTGTAGTTGAAGTATTCTCTAGTAAAGCGGCGTGTCAGGGTAAATTATCAACAACGATTGGTAACTTAGGAAATATAAGCCTATACCCTAACCCAACCAAAGCTAATGTAACACTAAACATCCCTAATGCTGATGATGATACTGTAGCTATTGAGATTCATAATGCACTAGGAATGAACGTATCTTCTGGAGTGTATGATATCACAGCTAACAAAGTAGAATTACCTATGCAAGCGTTACCTGCGGGAATATACTTTGTGTCTATCAACCAGGGAACTTCAAAAACATTGAGAATCATAAAACAATAAAGATAATTACCTCTCCCCTTGCTTTTCTGGAGCAAGGGGAATCAAACAGCTATTAAAAAGCAAATACAATATACCCATGAAAAATTTATATATCGCCATAGTGAGCATAGTACTGTTATGCTCATGTACCGAAAAAGAGAGTATACTAGTAGATTCTTTACAGAATCTTAGCGTAGAGCCAACCACCCCCGGTTTACTATACCCTACTAATAATTTAGTATGTACCAATTTTAACCTGGAATTCGATTGGACTACATCAACAACTATTACCCTGGGTACCATTAGTTACTTGGTAGAAATTGCTTCAGATGAAGCATTTAATCAAATAGTATTTACGGCAGTAACCGATCAACCAACGGCTACTTTTACTTTAGAAAGAGGAAGCTCTTATTTCTGGAGAGTAAAAGCTCTAAACAGTAAAGGATATAAGAGCCCATATTCTAGTGTGTTAACCTTTATCACAGAGCCAGAAGCCAGTACAAATACAATTCCTACAGTTTCTTCAACAGCAAGTCCTGCTTTAGGAGAAACGGTAACAGGAAGTACAGTATCATTAGATTGGAATGCTTCTGATAACGACAATGACACATTAGTATACGATGTATACTTTGGCGAGTCCAACCCTCCTCAATTATTAGCAGAAAATCTGGATACTACTACATTTGATGTAGCAGTATCTTCAGGCACAACCTATTATTGGAGGGTAGTGGCCAAAGACCCTAAACATGGGGTTGCAATTAGCCAGGTTTGGGATTTTAGAACACAATAAGGGGGAAAATTATTTGATCTATATCCGCAAATGAATTAGCTTTTTGCAAAAATCCACTCAAAATTTTGAGTGGATTTTTATTTCTAAATCAGTTTACTAATAAACTGTTCTAACTCTTGTTCTCGATCTAGACCTAATTTTTTTCGAATACGATGTCTAGAGGCTTTAATAGACCCCATGGTTACATTTCTGATCACCATAATTTCTTTAAGGCTTAGATTCATTCGCATGAGAGCACAAATCTCACGTTCGGATTTTGTAAGATCAGGATATAAGTTTCTAAGCTTTTCATTAAATTCTTTATCTATCTGTTCTATATTATCTCCTATAAAATCATATTTACTTTCTGTAGTAATTTGTGCATTCAAATCAGCAATTAGAGATTGAAAATCTGAAACATCAACAGCATCTGCATGTTGTTTTACTTTTTTAAGTTTCGAAAGAAATTCTTGCTTAAACTGTAACCGCATTTTATTATCAGCCACCAACTGTTTTGCTTGATAAGTAGTATGTTTTAACTTTTCGTCTAGCAATTCTTTTTCGAGTTGTTCCTTTTTAAAACGTTCCCGGTTTAATTTTCTTCGATTGTTCACAAAGATCAACAATGTGATGATTCCAGCCGATACCAAAAGCAATAAAGTAATATAAAGCCGATTTGTGGCTTGCTGTGCCTCATTTTTTAACTTGAGTTCATTTCTTTCGTTTGCAAATTTAAGGCTATCCGCTAGTTTTTCTTTTTGGAACTGATGATTCAACTCTAGCGCCGTAATCTTTTTTGCGTTTCTAACATTAAATATAGAATCATAATAAAACTTATGGGTTCTGAAATCCTGCAATGCATATCTATAATCACCCATCACTTCATGAACATGACTTCTTAATTGAAATATAAGAGGAAGTTTAGAAGTACTTCCATACTTTTTAGCGCATTCAAGAGCTTCATCGACATAAGCAATCGCTTCTTGATGTTTTCCTAAATCAGAATGTATTTTGGCTAAATGCATTAAGTTATTAGTAACGAAATTATAATTTTTTGAAGAGTTATAAATAGCTAAGTTTTCCTTATATATTTCAATAGCTTTTTCATAATTACCAGTAGTATAATAGATAGCTGCAATATTATCATTGGGTTTTGTTTTTTCAAAAAGAGTACGAGAGTAATTCTTTGAAAGTTCATAGTAATGCATAGCAGAATCATTATGTTTAGTGTAATAATATATGACTCCAAGCATATTGTAGGTGCGGGCTAATTGAGTACTATCTACATGTCGTTTCTGTATAGCTATAGATTTTAAAAAATAATTTTTTGACTTGTCATACTCTTTTTGATATCTAAAGATCATAGCGATGCTATGATAACTCTTGGCAATTTCAAAAGAATCTTGCAATTTTTCTCTGATTTTTAGTGCCTGTAACCTGAGATCCAGAGAGTTTTCATAATTGGTTTGTCTGGATTCGTATTTTCCTAATATATCAAGTAGGCGTGCTTTTTGTTTTAAAAAGTGATCAGAAGGAGAAGGAATGCTGTCAATAAACTGCAGGGTTTGGTTCATCAAATCCCTTCCTTGATCTATGCTGTATTTCTCTACCACCTTAGTAAGTTCGAAGAGGTAATGCACTTTTAAAGAATCGTTTGTAGCCTCATTTACTTTTTGCCTTAATTCAACTTCCAGGCTGTCTTGTTGCACCTGGCCCAATACAGGAAGTAAATACAATAATGAAATGATAAAGAACAAAGTTCTCATGAAGTATAAGGGGATTAAAAGTGTTTTACAAATATAAGAATATTAATAGGATACAATACTAAATATGCTAATTGAGATTTCTTTGAAAACCCTATAAACAAAGGGATGTAACTTTTTGTAACCATAAAAAACGCATAAATCTGAATAGAGATTTGTACCATTGTAGCTTAAATCATTAACAAAACTTTAACCTAAACATGCCCCTTATGAAGAAACTGCTACTCTTATTTTTCGTGGTGTTTTACGCTATAGGATTCACCTCTTATGAATTATCTGCCAAAACACCTCTTAAACCCTCCGAAGAATTATTTACACCACAGATTAGTGTTACTGGTCCCGATATGATGACAGTAATTGCCAATGGTGATATGACTCCTGATATGTTTGATGGGACCATGTATCTTGAATTAGGAACAGGTAACTCTCTAATGACACCTTTTAGCATCCTAAACAATGGTGCAAGTGATTTAAATATTTCGAATATTACAATTACTGGAGCCAATGCTTCAGATTTTGTGCTCAATGACATGTGGCCAGTCACCGTATTAAGTGGAACATCAGAATCTATTGAAATAAGTTTTGCGCCACAATCTGCTGGAGTAAAAAACGCAATAGTAACCATTACCAGTGATGATCCAACCAATGGAACCTATACATTTGCTATACAAGGAACTGCTTTTGAAGGAGCTACAGGACTTCATTTTGATGGTATCGATGACAACATCACTTTTAACAATGGTAATTATAGCCTGAACGATGATTTCACGATTGAATTTTGGATGAAACCTAATATTTCTGGGACAGAGGAACATTTTATACTAGATAATATAAGCGGTAGTGCAGGATATAGTTTACGTATCGATATAACGCAGCAATTAAATTTCACTTTTTTTACTTCAACAGGGGCTAACAACTTAATGACTCCTCCAATAGCAAACGATCAATGGCAGCATGTTGTAATTACCCATAATGGTACTAATTATAGAATATTGATTGATGGTATAGAAGAAAATAGATTAACATTGTCAGAAGCTATTGTAGATAGTAGTAATAATCTAACTATGGGAAGTGCTTTTGGTGGTGGAGAATATTATGCAGGTGCTATAGATGAATTACGAGTGTGGGATATCGCATTGTCAAACTGTAGGATTTCTGATCAGTCTAGCTGTCAATTAACAGGAAGTGAAAGCGATCTGTTGGCTTATTACAATTTTAATAATGGAGAAGTAAACGGCAATAACTTTCCAATGTTCAGCATATTAGATCCCAACCACACGATTACATCTGGTACTCCTCCACAAGGAATATTAAATAATTTTGGGTTAACAGGGACTACTTCGAATTGGATAGATGCTACTACAAATGGTATTTCAGGAACCTGTAATGCATATTCAGAGGCTATAATTACAATTGCTTCAAATAGTAATGCCATTAACAATGGGGACACTTCGGTAAGTTCAAGTAATAACACCTCTTTTGGGAATGTTATATTTGGACAAGCAGAACCTGCAGACTATACGATTAGCAATACTGGTAATACTACATTAGATATCTCGAACATAATCATTGACGGTGCATCTGACTTTACCATTATAGAATCACCAACAGATGTAGCGGCAGGTGCTTCCGGAAATCTAAGGATTCTATTTACACCTTCTTCTATCGGAACTAAAAACGCCACGGTTCGTATTTCAAATAACGGTTGCGATACTACGTTTACCTTTGCCATAGAAGGAACGGGGTATACTCCTGCTACAGGAATTAGTTTGGATGGAACAGATGATCATATCAGTATCAATCATAATAGTGCATTCAATATAAATACGTTTACACTAGAAGCCTATTTTAAAACCTCAGAAACGGGTTCTCAAGCTATTATAAGTAAATATGATGCAACTAATGGGAATGGGTTTTCAATGTATTTAACAGAATTTGGTTTAAGGTTTCAATATACTGTTTCTAATATTAACACATCTGTATTATCGTCTAGTTCTGGTTTAAATGATGGAAATTGGCATCATGTGGCTATAGCATTTGGGAATGGAGAACTTAAATCCTATATAGATGGAGTTTTGGATAAAGAGCATACATATAACAATGTACCAAATGCTCCAACCAATACTGAATCTCTTCTGATAGGTCATTCAACTTTTGATTCAACCTACTTTAATGGAGATATAGATGAAGTCCGTTTTTGGTCCAGATTCTTATGCTCAGATGAGATTTTAGCACAACAAGGTTGTGAACTAGCAGGAAATGAATCAGGATTAGTTGCTTACTACAAATTAAATCAAGGAAATGTTGCTGCTAATAATTCAAGTGAAACCACTTTAGATGATGCTACTTCAAATAGTTTAGACGGAACTTTAACCAATTTTGGATTAACAGGAAATACTTCTAACTGGATAAATACTACAGCAAATGGTATCTCCGGAAATTGTTCAATAGCTATTCCTGAAATTAATGTACAAGGAAACGGTAACGATATCCTGAATGGGGATACGACTCCTGAGACTAGTGACAATACAGATGCAGGAAGTATCAATGTAGGTAGTACTAAAGAAATGAGTTTCTTTGTTCGTAATACGGATGGTTCTGGTGCTTTAAATATAGATGGTGTTATACTTACTGGAGATACAGCTGATTTTACCATTACGCAAAACCCACATAACAATCCAATAGCAGCAACTGAATCAGCTTCATTAAGAATAGAGTTTGCACCGACGTCTGGCGGGACAAAAACAGCTACCGTAATTATAGATAGCGATGATTGTGATGAACCTTCATATAGTTTCACTATACAAGGAACAGCAATTCCTCCTGGGACTGGTTTAGATTTTGACGGTGCTAACGATTTGGTAACAATCCCACACAATACCTCTCAAAATAACTTGAATTTTTCAGTAGATTTTTGGATTAAAACTACCGATGGACTTGGTGGAGTCATCAATAAGTTTACCCCAGATGGAAACAATGGATGGCGTATTAACCTGGATGGTGGAAGAATAGAGTTTTATTACTATGCTAGTGCCACAAATTACATTACTCGTTTGTTAAGTCCTGCTACAAAAGTAGATGATGGAGAGTGGCATCATGTGGCAGTCACGTTGAACTCTGGAAACGCCAGGTGTTATATCGATGGCACTTTGGCTAGATCAACAGGATGGGTAGGAACAGCAACGGCTACGACCACAACAGCCGATATACAATTGGGATATGCTGTTGCCGATACACCTTCAGGAGATACAGGAGGTTATTTTAATGGGCAGTTAGACGAATTACGTATCTGGACAAAAACCCTAAGTGCTTTCGAGGTTTCAGAATTGAATGGCTGTACAGCAGATATGTCGCAAACCGATTTAGTGGCCCGTTATAATTTTAATACAGGTATTTCAGGAGCAGATAATTCTGGACTAACAACATTAACAGATGGTTCAGGTAATAATTTTAATGGAACACTTACCAATTTTGCTTTAAACGGTGCTACGAGTAACTGGATAGATGCGTCTTCTAACAATATTTCAGAAAGTTGTGATTGTGTTGTGGCTGGAGACGTTACACTAACTACACAAGCAGAAGTAGATAGTTATATAGCAACCTTAGGAACCTGTGGGATTATTGAAGGAAATGTAACAATTAATGGAACTATTACCGATGTATCAGGTTTTTCAAATGTGCATATTATTTCTGGGAATTTGCATTTGGAAGGAAATATTGTAGATGATCTTTCCGGCTTTGCTTCATTGACTACTATTGGAGGAAATTTCACTTTAAAGGATATGACCAATACTACAAGTATAGCGTCATTCTCTAATGTAACGAGTTTGGGAGGGAATCTTACAATAGATAATTTAGATCTTTTAACAGAAATAACCATACTTGATCAGGTAACTACAATACCAAATATAGAGATTACGGATAATGCGCTTTTGACAACTATCACATTGAATCAGTTACAAACAATGACAGGTAGCTTCAGAATAACTTTCAATAGCTCTTTGAGTACGCTTTCAATAGACCAATTAACCCAAGTTAACGGGGAGTTTCGTGTTAGTAATATTGGATCAGGATTAACGAGTATATCATTGCCATTATTAGAGGGGTCAGGAAATTTCCGCATAGCCAATGCAACAGGATTAATCAGTATTGATGCTCCAGAAATATTAAACTTAACAGGAGCATGCAACATAGGAGGGTGCGCGAACTTAACGACAGTTAATTTCCCTAAACTAACAAGTATTGGAAATAATTTATCTATAGATAACTCTCCATCTCTGAACTCCATAACAGCAACAGTGTTAAGTACCATAAGTGGTGCTGCACAATTTCATGATATGGCTGTGACTGATTTATCATTTTTATCAGGTGTTACAAGTATTGCTGGAAACCTTTCTTTAACAGATATGACCGCTCTTAATACTGTTCAAGGAATGGATAATTTAACAACTTTAGGTGGTTTCAATATATCAGATTGTGATTTGGTACCTAATCTGGAGGGGTTCCCTAAATTAGCTATTACTTCTATAAATTCATTGAATATTGCCGAAAATGAATTAATCACAACATTCGATAATTCTTTCTTAGCATCATTAACTTCTATTGGTATTCTAGGAATTAGTTTTAATGGAAATCTGGTAGAAATTGATGCCTTACAAAATGTAGCTTCCCTTACAGGAAGTGACTCAACAATTAGAAATAATAATAGCTTACAGAGTATAAATCTATACGCACTTAGAAATGTAGGTTCTAATTTGATTATCCGAGATCAGGACCTGGGGATTACGAATCTATGTGGTTTGTATGATTATGTTACCACAGGTGATGGTGCGACAACCTTATCATTTCAAGGTAGCAATCAAACGGCCTGGGATAGTGTTCAAGACATTACTGATAATTGTGAAACTCCTATCATAACCCTGATTGGAGGTAATCCGCAAACCATAGAGCTTGGTGATGGATATACCGAACTGGGAGCAAGTACAAGTGATAGCTCAACTGTAATTATTGATGCTTCAGATTTTACAGATGCTGTAGGAAGTTATACCATTACCTATAATGCTTTAGGATTATTAGGTAATAACGCTGCTGAAGTAACCAGAACCGTAAACGTAGTTGATACTACGGCTCCTATCATCACCCTTGATGGCGACAACCCTCAAACTATAGAATTGGGCGATGGCTACACCGAACTGGGAGCAACTACAGATGATGGCACTAATATAACCATTGATGCCACTGCCTTCATGGATGCTCTTGGAAGTTATACCATACGATATAACGCTACCGATGCGTCAAACAATGCTGCCGCAGAGGTAACCCGAACCGTAAATGTGGTAAATACAACTGCACCGGTAATTACCCTGATAGGTGATAACCCTCAGATCATAGAATTAGGAGATGGGTATACCGAATTAGGAGCGAATACAGATGATGGTACCGCTGTAGTAATTGATGATTCTGATTTTGTAGATGCTGTAGGAAGTTATACTATACGATACAATGCCACCGATGCTTCAAACAATGTTGCTGTAGAAGTAATACGAACCGTAAATGTAGTAGATACCACGGCTCCGGCAATAACACTAACAGGAGATAATCCACAAACCATTGAATTAGGCGATGGATATACCGAATTGGGAGCGACCATAGATGACGGGAGTAGTATTATTATTAATACTTCTGATTTTGTAGATGCTGTGGGAAGCTATACTATTCGATACAATGCTACCGACGCGTCAAATAATGCTGCGGTAGAAGTAACCAGAACCGTAAATGTGATCGATACTACGGCTCCGGTCATTACATTAACAGGAGATAATCCACAAACCATTGAATTGGGCAATGGCTATACCGAACTGGGGGCAACCACAGATGATGGTACCACAGTAACGATCGACACTTCAGCTTTTATGGATGCTCTTGGAAGTTATACCATTCGATATAATGCTGCCGATGCATCAAATAATGTCGCCGCAGAAGTGACAAGAACAGTAAATGTAGTAAATACAATTCCCCCGGTAATTACCTTACTAGGTGATAATCCTCAAACCATTGTTCAAGGGAATGGGTATACCGAATTAGGAGCTATCACAGATGATGGATCAGAAGTTATTATCGATACTTCAGATTTTGTAGATGAATTAGGGACGTATATGATTACATATAATTCAACCGACGCTTCAAATAATGTTGCAGTAGAAGTGATACGAACGGTACATGTAGTTTCGGGTTGTCCTATCTTTGATTTACCTGCAGATAACTTCCTGGTAGAGGCATATAGCGAAACCTGTGAAGATAAGGATAACGGAAATATTTTTGTTAGAGCTACCGAAGAGCAGAATTACATCGCTACCATTAATAACAACACCTATGATTTTGGGACTGATCTTTTTGTACAAGATTTAGCCCCGGGAACATATCAATTATGTATTGTCATTGATGGATATTCAGATTGCGAACAATGTTTTGAAGTAGCGATTGAAGAAGCTCCTGTTTTAGAAGGTAAAACAATATTGAATACCGATAATAAAAGTAATCAGATATATGTAGAAATTGACGAAGGTACAGCACCTTATACCGTAATGATTAATGATAAGATGGTTGCGACCTATGATACCAATAGCTTTTATGTTGAAGTACAACATGGCGATACTTTGGATGTGTTTTCAAGCCAGGCTTGTGAAGGAAAATTATCAACCAAAGTAACGCTATTTGATCAAATAACGGTATCACCAAACCCTACAAGATCAGATATCGTAATTACCATTCCGGAAACTGTGCTAAAAACTATAACGGTAGACATACACAGCGCATTAGGAATCAAAGTATCTTCAAATACGTATAGTATCACTGAAGGAAAAGTAGTATTGCCAATGCAAGCCTTTCCTTCTGGAGTATATTTTATTTCTCTAATGAATGGAGCTTCAAAAACCTTTAGAATTGTAAAACAATAAAATAATAAGCAGATGAAAAGTGTTAAACTATATATCGCCATACTTAGTGTTACTTTCTTATTTTCTTGTAGTGGAGATGATGATGGTGCAGTATCGCCAGGATCTGTGTCAGGAAATGAGGCTCCTATAACTCCGAGTTTGGTATTTCCTATCAATAATGAAACCTGTACAAATTTTGACCTCGAACTCGACTGGAATATTGCTACCGATCCCGATGGAGATGTGGTGACCTATGTAGTTGAAATTGCTGGAGACAACAACTTCAATACTGTAGTATTTACAACCACTACCACTAGTACCCAAACCATCTTTACCCTCGAAAAAGGTACCACCTATTATTGGCGGGTAAAAGCCAGAGATAGTGAAGGAAATGAGAGTGCATTTTCTGAACCTCAGTCATTCGTTACCGAGCCTGATGCCGGGTTGAATACCATCCCTACGGTTGCAACGCTGGTAAGCCCTTCTTTAGGAGCAACACTGTCTGGTAGTACTGTAGATTTAGAATGGGCCGCTAGTGATGCTGATGGAGATGCATTATCCTATGATCTATACTTTGGAGACACAAACCCTCCAGTATTATTTACAGAAAATTTAGACACAAACACCATCAACGTTTCTATATCTCCTAGTACCATATATTATTGGAGAATTACCGTTAAAGACACCAATCAAGGTGCAACTATTGGTCAGGTTTGGAATTTTAGAACAGAATAAGAGAGTACTACGATACTTTAAATTTCAAATCACAACAACACTAAAACCACTCAACATCTTGAGTGGTTTTTTGTTTTAATCTAAAAACACTATAACCTCAAATGCTTTTTGCAAGGGTATTTGTAGGGGGTATATCTTGCCTAAATATCTTTCTTCCAAATATTTTGCTGCTAATTAAAAATTAAAATAGGGTATTCATAAACTTAACTGTACTACTAAAAACCAATTGAAGTAAACTTATTGTTTATCAGCTCAAAATAAAATAAATATTATAACCCTGTATCGTATGAATACAAATTACAATTCAAATCAAAACACATTCGCAAAAAAATATGTACAATGGTTAACTTATGCCATTCTACTACTAGTTGCGCAACAAGGATTTTCTCAATCCTTTAATTACCAGGCTGCTGTTCGAGATACCGAAGGAAACCCCATTGCAAATCAAGATATTGGAGTACAAATTACCATATTACAAGGAAATGCGACAGGTACTAATGTATATCAAGAAACGCACATTACAGCTTCTAATGCTCAAGGCATTATTACCCTCTCTATTGGAGCCGGAAGCACCTCTGATAATTTTACAGCTATAGATTGGAGTACCCAGAATTACTGGCTACAAGTGGCTATAGATACCACTGGCGGAAGTAATTATACCGTACTAGGGGCATCACAATTACAATCGGTGCCTTATGCTAATTATGCAACCAATGGCCCAGATGCAGACCCAACTAACGAAATCGAGTTACCAGCAGGAGGAACAAACGGCCAAGTGTTAGCCACAGATGGTAATGGTAATTATAATTGGACCGATGTAGTCACAATTGATGGAGATTCTGATGCTACTAACGAAATCGAACTACCAACTGGTGGAACCAACGGACAAGTATTACGAACTGATGGAAGCGGAAACTATAGCTGGGTCAATGACAACATTAACGATGCCGATGCTGATGCTACCAACGAAATTGAATTACCCGCCGGAGGAACGAACGGACAAGTATTAGTAACTGATGGAAGCGGAAACTACAGCTGGGTCAATGACAATGTAAATGATGCCGATGCTGATGCAACCAACGAGATTGAATTACCAACCGGTGGAACCAACGGACAAGTATTAGTAACTGATGGAAGCGGAAACTACAGCTGGGTCAATGACAATATAAACGATGCCGATGCAGACCCAACTAACGAAATTGAATTACCAACCGGAGGAACCAACGGACAAGTATTAGTAACCGATGGAAGCGGAAACTACAGCTGGGTCAATGACAACATTAACGATGCCGATGCCGATGCTACTAACGAAATTGAACTGCCAACCGGAGGAACCAACGGACAAGTATTAGTAACCGACGGAAGCGGAAACTACAGCTGGGTAAATGACAACATTAATGATGCCGATGCTGATGCTACTAATGAGATTGAATTACCTGTAGGTGGTACAAACGGACAAGTTTTAATTACTGATGGAAGTGGAAACTACAGCTGGGTAAATGACAATATTAACGATGCCGATGCCGATGCAACCAACGAGATTGAATTACCAACCGGAGGAACTAACGGGCAACTATTAAGCACAGATGGTTCTGGCAACTACAGTTGGGTAAGTGATATACAAGGCGCTTTTAGCACAACAGCCAATATTACCAGCAATGCCAACGGTACCATCGCCACAGACGATTTTGTTTTTGGAAGTACGCAGTTGAATGATATTTCCAGTAGTACATCCGACAATGTTAGAATGTATTTTGACAAAAGCAAAGGAGCTTTTAGAGCTGGTAGCGCTGTAGCCTTAGATGGATTTGAAGGAGACTGGGATGATCCTAATGTCGGAATGTTCTCTGTAGCCATGGGACGAGGAAACCTTGTACAAGGTACAGCAGCAACAGCCTTTGGTAGTTATAACAACTCTGGAGGAGAGAATGCCTTTTCAGTAGGATATAATAATTTATCATCTCGTTTTGCTTCTATTTCATTGGGAGCAAATAATAGTACCTCGGGTAATTATGCAGTAGGTATAGGACGTGGTACGCAATCGACTAGTTATGGGCAACATACCATTGGATTGTTTAGTGAGTTTGTAAACGGAAATGATGCCGCTTACATCGCTACAGATCCCTTATTTATTATTGGTAACGGAATCGATGATAGTAATAGAACAAATGCTCTAGTCATGAGCAAAAATGGAAACACTACGCTTAACGGACAATTAACTATTGATGCAGATAATAACGGAAGTGGTGCTGCCTATACCCTACCCGCACAAGATGGAGCAGCCAATCAAATAATGAGTACAGATGGTGCCGGTAATGTATCCTGGACCAATACATCATCAGGTGCCTTTTCAACAACTGCTAATGTAACCAGCAATGCCCTGGGTGCGATCGCTACAGACGATTTTGTGTTTGGTAGTACCCAATTAGATAACGATCCATTAACTACAGACGATAATGCCAAGATGTTTTTTGACAAAAGTAAAGCAGCTTTTCGTGTAGGAAGATTAATAGATCTAGACCCTGTTGACCCAACTGATAATGAACCAGGAGATCAATGGAACGATGCCAATGTTGGCGAAGGTTCTATTGCTTTCGGAGAAGGGTCTATAGCAGCAGCTAGAAGTTCTATCGCTATTGGAAATAATAATACAATAGATGCAAACTCTCGTAATTCTATGACCATAGGAAACGGAAACAATGTTAACAATAGCGTTTCAAGTTATGCTTTGGGTGATAATAATACTCTTAGTCATAATATTTCAATGGCTTTAGGATATTCAAATACATCTTCAGCATTTTCATCAATTGCAATGGGGTTTGTAACCCATGCAGGTAGCTATGCACAAACTTCTATGGGATTAAATAATACCGTTGTTGATGGTGCCAAAGAAATTTTTAATGCTACAGACCGCCTTTTTGTGATAGGAAATGGTGTTTCTGTCCTTCAAAGAAGAGATGCCCTTGTGATGCTTAAAAATGGTAATACTACGTTAAATGGGCAATTAACCATTGATGGTGATAATACTGGGGCAGGTACAGCCTATACCCTACCTGCACAAGACGGCACAGCTAACCAGGTAATGAGTACAGATGGTACCGGAAATGTTTCATGGGTGGATGCTTCTGGTACCAGCTCCCTTCCTTCAGGAGGAACGAACGGACAATTACTAAGCACAGATGGTAGTGGTAACCATAGCTGGACAAATGACGTTTCTGTAAATTCGGTAACGACCTCTGCCTTAACCGTGACAGGTTTACCAAGTTTCTCGGCAGACTTAAACGGAACCCTCGTACTATCTGGAGCAGGTAGCTTTTTTCAAGTACCTACCTGGAGAACCAATGATGCAACATTGACTAACTTACATGATAGTGGAAACCATTTTGATGAAAGTACCGGAACATTTACGGCTCCTGTAAACGGATTGTATTTCTTCTCTGCTCAAGTACGTTTTGATGGAGTTAATTCTGGGTTTTTCAGATTACTCATAGGCGTTCAAGGAAAAGTAAGTTTAGAAAATGGCATGCACGCGATAACACAAGCAGATGCTGGTACAGATTTTCATACCCTCACCGTAAGTGGTGTGATGAAACTTAATGCCGGAGAAAAAGTAAACGTAATTGCTAATTCTAGTGCCGATACCGATTGGAGCATTCAATCAGAAAGTGGTTTTAGCGGATATTTGATTAGCCGATTTTAATTAATAATCCATGCTTATGAAAACATACATATTTGTAATAACTATATTCCTAGGAGTACAGTTACATGCCCAAAGCATAGAGCGACAAGTAATCGGTGCTGCCGGAGCTTCATTTAATAACAGTACTATTGTTTTGGACTTCACCGTAGGTGAAATTGTGATCACCACCGTTAAAGATGATACATTCGTACTTACGCAAGGATTTCATCAATCGCCCTATACTATCTTAACCATAGATCCAGATACACCGACCATTTTTTCAATGTACCCCAACCCTACTTCGGGATTAGTGTTTATCGAAGGTGACGGTATCCTGGAAACCGAAATTTATGCTACAACCGGTCAGAAAGTATATAGCACCAAGGCTACAAGTTTTGATCTAACGCATCTGTCATCGGGAGTGTATATCGCCCGTATACTAACGACCACTAAGCTTATCACCAAAAGAATTGTAAAAGAGTAACGTAATACTGGGTAGCTTGCTAGCCCATCAGTTCGAGTGGCTTTTCGTAATGTAATATCATAACATATCTCCCCGTCAGTTCGAGTGGCTTTTCGTAATGTAATGGAGAAAAGTGTACTTCGACAAGCTCAGCAGAGTTATCGAGAACTCTTAATAATACTGTGGGTTAAATTAAACCTATTGGTTCTAAAAACATCTCGATACACTGCACTACCGCGCAGCACTCGATGTGACGTAGCGTGCTAGCTCATCTGTTGAGTCTAGTTCTAACGTCAGTTCGAGTGGTTTTCGAAATGTAATGAAGAAAAGTGTACTTCGACAAGCTCAGCAGAGCTATCGAGAACCTTTTTAGTAATACCCTGGATTAAATTAACCCATATCGGTTCTAAAAACATCTCGATACACTGCACTACCGCGCAGCACTCGATGTGACGTAGCGTGCTAGCTCATCTGTTGAGTCTAGTTCTAACGTCAGTTCGAGTGGTTTTTTGGAATGGAATGGAAAAAAATTGTATCGAGAACCTTTTAGTACTACCGTGGGTTAAACTAAACCTATTGGTTCTAAGTACATCTCGATACACCCCGCCAAGGCGTGGCACTCGATGTGACGTAACGTGCTAGCCCGTCGGTTCGAGTGGTTTGTTATAATGGAATAATGTATCAAGTAAAAATCAATTTATAAAAAAACGGAAGCTACATTACGATAGCTTCCGTTTAGATACTAATAATTGATTGTGGTTGTTATTTATTTATTAGTTCGGCATCATTACAGATTCTGTGGTATGGATTATTCCGTTAGAGGCTTCAATATCGTTGGTCATTAATCTACCTGCGTTTCCCCTTTCATCAATCAAATAGATTTTATCCCCTTTCATAGAGGCAGTTAATCGATCTCCGGCAATGGTTTTTAATTTTACACTCCCTCCATACTCCTTAATAGCCTTGATGATATCTTGTTTATTGATTAATTTGGGAATAATATGATAGCTTATGATAGAAGTTAATTTTTTTTGATTTTCGGGTTTCTTTAGATTTTCTAACATCTTTGGTGGTAATCTATCTAGTGCGCCATTGGTTGGTGCAAAAACAGTATAGGGGCCTTCCTCTTCAAGTTTTTTGGCATACCCAGTGGCTTGTACCATTTCATGCAACCTGGTAAATCCAACATCAACAGATATAATTTCTGAAAGCGTAGGAACTTCTTCTACAGCGGCAACATTGGCTTGAGCTATTAATTTATCATTTTGACTTTTAACAGTGCTTTTTTTAGGTTGGGTACAAGCACTAAGAAGTAATACTCCCGAAATGATAAAAATGTGAAATGCTATTCTAAGATTCATTGGTAAAGTTTTGTTTTCAAATATATTTTACCAAACCATAATAAATGTTCATAAATGAGTATTCGTAGTGTTTTAATTAGTAAGTGTTTTTAAAACATAAATCTCTAATCTGTCATAAAAAGTCATGTCTCTTTTTTATTACCCCTTGAGTTTTTGATTTTTCCTACGTCCCTTTTGAGAACCCCAAACCTCTGAAACCTCTTTCATAGTAAAGCCTTACAATTTTGTAGGGGTATTTGTAGGGGTTCATTTTTCTTTTAAAAAAACAACTTACTATATTTTTGTTACACCCAATCTAAAACCTATATACCTATGTACACCCTGCACTCTTTTGACCAAATTTCTTCATCAAATAATGACCTATCGCCTCTATTAAATCAAGATAGATTTCAAAAAAATAAAAAATAAAAATAGGGTATCCTAAAACTTAACTGTAATACCTATAAGCAGCACTATAAAATCGCTGAAAAATAAATAGTAATAACAACTAAGCCCCTAGTACTATGAAACAAAATTACGATCTCAAGAATCAACCTACGCCTTGGTCAAATCTTTTAAAATATTCTGGCTTTTTCTGTCAGCACAAAGGAGCAACATCTCATATACTGCTCTTTAGATAATCTAATATCCAATACTATTAAGATATCACTTAAGTATGACTGCATACTTGAGTTTGATATGTAAAAACAATTCCAATTACTAATAAACCCCTTATTATGAAACAATGTTTTAAACTACCAAACATGATAAAGAAAAGGTCATTATTACTGTTTTTCTTTTTAGCGCTAGGAGTAAATGCCATAGCACAAACCTTTACCGAAGTAGAAAATAATAATACTATCGGTAATGCATTAGCAAGTTCACAAGTTCGAAAGTATGGCCCAGGGAATTTTGAAGGAACTGTTTCTTCTTCAGATTCTGATTTTTGGGTTGTTTCCAGAAAATCTGATCAGGCAACACAAATAAAATTATTGGTCCATACGAACTATGTTGGAAGCCCTGGCAGTGTAGATTTTAGAGTATGGGAATATACAGGCGGTAATTGGGGAGTATCGGGCTCAGTAGTGGGGACATTAAAAACATCTCCTAACCCTGGTGTTTTTTATTATGAAGTAGCTCTTAATTATCAAAATAACTTAAATGGAGGTGGTATTAGTAATAACTATTATGCGCTAGAAGTGTTTACAGCTTCTGCAACCCCTATTAATTACTCGATACCGTTTAATCCTTCAACAAGTTTTCCTTATTGTTACGCGCTTACCATACCAACTGTAACACCTACTCAGGTAAACGATACAGATGTAACTCTAAATGATTTACAAATAGATATGATCGATGATCGTTATTATATCGTTAAGTTTTCTGCAACCAATTCTTTTACAGATTTTACCGATCATTATATCCAGGATCAAGCATTGCCAACAGAAGCAGCTACAAATTCGTATAGTGGTTCGGGTGAACATATTGTGTATGTAGGTACCGATAATGGGGCGGTTCAGTCAACTATGACCATGGCTAATTTACAACGAAATACAACCTATTATTATAAAGTATACACCTACAGTAATTGTCAGGGATATATAAATTATAGTAATGCAGGAACACCCGTAGCGGTAACCACCTGCCCAGGTACTGTACCTAGTGCAGGCTCAGTAAACTCTGTATCGGCGACATCACCTACTACAGCTACTATAAATACGTTAGGAAGACCAGCGGGTGCTGATACATCAATAGGATATTTAGTAAAGTTTAGTGATACCAATAGTTTTACGGCACCAACCAGTGGAACCACAATCCCAACTGCTTCTGCAGATTATTCTGGTCAGACCGGAGAACAAGTAGTGTATACCGGTGCAGTAGGAAGTGGAGCTGGTACTACTGATGATATTAATCAAGTAATAACAGGGTTACAAATTAATACAAACTATTATGTAAAAGTATATACCTACGATTTATGTGGTGGTAAGTATAACTTTGAGACCACAGGTTCTGCAGTGGCAACTACCAATTATGTATGTGCTGCACCTTCATCTGCCGTAACTAACGTAAATGCAAATGCAACAGGGACAACTACAATGGATATCAGTTCATTTACACCACCGTCTAACACATCACAAGGGACTTTGGCATATGTAGTTAAAGTAAGTGATACTGACTCTTTTACAGCACCTTCATCAGAGCCAGCTTCATCAAGTACAGCTTACAATACTGATACGGGTGGTGAGCAAGTAGTATATGTTGGTTCATCGGCTTCTCCAAATGTATCGATTACAGGTTTGGCTGAAGTAACAACCTATTATGTAAAGGTATATGCATACAACACCTGTGCAAGTACCACTTATTTTGAAACTACAGGAAGTACATCGGTTGCTATTACCACATGTGGAACACCAACAGGAAATTCAGAGTTAAATTCGTTTAGAACAGATTTACATTGGGAAAATAGGGTTTCACCTATTATCTCAAATGTACCAGTTGATGTAGAAGGGCAAGTAGTAAAAATAAATACAGAGAATTCTTTTACTGATATAACGGGTTCTTTAAATACATTACCTACAGCAGATGTAAATTATAGTGGCTCTGGTGAGCAAGTAATTTTAGCTGGAGCATTTCCAGAAGGGCAAGCTTTTACGGGTCATAATTTATTACCTAATACACAGTATTTCTTTAAAATTTATTCTTACAAAGAATGTGCAGGAACATATTATTTTTCAAATACTTCGGATGCTATTTCTACTTATACGGCAGGCGTAACAACAAATCTTGTTTCAAATGTTACTATAAATAACTTTATAGGAAATGCTTTTACGCTTGCATCATTTTCGGCTCCGGCTGTTAGTGTTAATGGAAATCCTAAAGGGTACATTGTAAAATTAAACACAACAAATAGTTTTACACCTTATAGCTTTAGAGGTCCTATACCTACACCAGATGCAGATTATAAAGGAGGAGAGCAAGTGGTGTATGTAGGAAACTCAACAGCACCTAATCAGGTAATAACAGGGTTAACACCAAATACCACCTATTATTTTACAATTTATGCCTATACGGATTCAGGAACTCCACATTTTTTAAATAGTTATCAGCAAGTTGGTTACGAATTTTCGGTAGTAAACTCTTCATCATTACAAGTACCAACGATTACTTTTGATGATGTAACCGTAAATGCGAATGATGCTAATTTTGATTTAAATGCAACTTCGGATTCTTCGGCAGCAATCAACTACAGAATTATAGCTAATGGAGGTACTGATGTTTCATTGAGTGGTACAAACAATGAAACGGTAACCATCGGAAGCACAGCAGGTACCGTTACCATGGAAGCATCTCAAGAAGCAACAGCAACACATCAAAGTGCTGCTAAAACAATGACACTCACAATAGATAATCAACAGGCAACCTTATCAGGATTTATTTTTTATCAGGTTAATTCTGGAGTGACCACAGTCGATATGACTTCAAGCCTAACTTCAAATTCTACAGGAGCATATACTTTTGAGATTATTGGAAATACTTTAGGATATTCTGTCAACGGAAATTTATTGAATGTAAATAATGTGGCAGGTTCGATAATTATTAAAGTTACCCAAGCGGCAGATGCTAACTATGGGGAAACAGTAGAATATTTTTCAACTTTATTTTATAATGCCGGATTTTCTCCCAAAATAACAATGGCGCACAACTTATTTGATTTTTCTCTTGATATAGGAGAAAGTAGAACCATACAAAATGCAATCAATATATCTAGTATTCCGATTTCATATAGTATTATAGATGATGGAGGAACAGGTTCTACAATTTTAGGAAATGTGTTCACTGCAGGTAATATCCCTGGCACAGTAACATTACGATCAAGTTCGGCAGAAGATACATTTTACACAGCAACAACAAAAGATGTAACGGTAACAGTAACAGGAGTGTTGCCACAAACCATTACGTTTAATAGTTTGCCAGCCAAAATATACGGAGATACCAATTTTGATTTAACAGCGACGGCCACTTCCGGTTTGCCCGTTACTTATACCAGTTCAAATACGTCAGTAGCGACTATTTCTGGGAGTACGGTTACTATTGTTGGTATTGGTACGACTACTATTACCGCTAGCCAGGCAGGAAATGCATTCTATGACCCTGCGATTGATGTAACACAGGATCTAACAGTTACTAAAAGAACTATAGAAATCACAGCAGATGCCGTTTCAAAGGCTTATGGAAATACGGATAATCTAACCTATCAAATTACCTCAGGGAGCTTGGCGGGTAGTGATACATTTACAGGGAGTTTGGCAAGAGCTACCGGAGAAGATGTTGGTACGTATGCCATCAACCAAGGAACCCTGGCACTTACTTCTAATTATAACCTAAATTATGTAGGAGCTAATTTATCCATAACTGTCAAACCAATTGAAGTAACCGCCGATGCCGGTCAATCAAAAGAACTTGGAGCAGCTGATCCTATATTTACCTATACTATCACTAACGGAAATCTGGTGGGTAGTGATACATTTACAGGTGTACTTGGCAGAAATGCAGGAGAAACTGTGGGAACATACCCTATTACACAAGGTACTTTAGCATTGAATGCAAATTACAACCTATCATTTGTATCCAATACTTTTGAAATTACTAAGACAACGGCTTCAGTTATCATAAATGATTTAGTACAAACCTATGATGGTACCACAAAACCAGTATCAGTAACCACTAACCCAGTTGGTCTGACAGTAGATATTACGTATGACGGAGGAACCGTGGCGCCAACTGACGCAGGAGATTATACTGTGGTGGCAACCATTAACGATCCTAACTACCAAGGAAGTACTACAGAAACATTAACGATCAATAAAGTAGACCTTACAGTTACTGCCGAAGCAAAAACCAAAGTATATGGTGATTCGGATCCAGCCTTAACGTACCAAATCACAGCCGGAACACTAATTGGTGGTGATGCAATAACTGGTACTTTAAACCGTGTAGCAGGAGAAGCTGTAGGAACCCATGTTATACAACAAGGAACCCTAAGCGCGGGAGGAAATTATACCATTACTTTTGTGTCTGACGATTTTGAAATTACACAAAGAGCTATAGAAATAACGGCAGATGCTAAAAATAAAGAATATGGCGGGGTTGATCCTGCACTAACTTATCAAATTACAGCTGGTGGGCTACAGTTTAGTGATACCTTTACTGGAAGTTTAACAAGAACAGCAGGTGAGAATGTAGGTAACTATGCAATCAATCAGGGAACATTAGCATTGAATAATAATTATGCCTTGAGCTATATACCTAATAACTTGAATATAAGTAAAAGAGCTCTTATTGTTTCGGCTGATAATAAAATGAAAACTTATGGAGATGCAGACCCAGCCTTAACGTACACTATTACGGTGGGTAGTATAGTTGTTGGAGATGTGTTTAGTGGTGAACTTACTCGTGTTTCGGGAGAAAATGTAGGAAACTACAGGATAAATCAAGGAACATTAACATTAGGAGCTAATTACACTATGATTTTTACATCTAATACTTTGGATATTAGTCAAAGAGCTATAGAAATTACAGCTGATGCTTTAAATAAGCAATACGGAGATGCAGATCCAACGCTTACCTATCAAATTACTTCTGGAACTCTTGTGGGTAGTGATGATTTTACCGGAAGTCTTTCAAGAGCTGCCGGAGAAGCTGTAGGACCATATGCTATTGGTCAAGGTACTGTTGCGCTTAATGCTAACTATACCTTAAGCTTTGTCCCTAATAATTTAACTATTGGTCAAAGAGCTATTGAGATTACAGCCGATGCTGTAAACAAACAGTATGGCGATACTGACCCTGCACTTACATACCAAATTACCTCAGGAACTCTTGTGGGTAGTGACGTATTTACAGGAAGTCTAACCAGAGCGGCTGGTGAAGCTGTTGGACCTTATGCTATTAGTCAAGGTACTGTTGGGCTTAATGCTAACTATGCCTTAAGCTTTGTTCCTAATAATTTAAGTATTGGTCAAAGAGCTATTGAGATTACAGCCGATGCACAATCTAAGACCTATGGTGATTTAGATCCTACCTTTACCTACCAAATTACTTCAGGGAGTTTAGCAGGTAGTGATGTTTTTATTGGAATTTTAGAAAGAGTAGCAGGAGAAAACGTAGGAACCTACGGTATTACTCAAGGTACTTTAGGAATAAATCCTAATTATGCGATATCATTGGTTTCAAATGACCTTGAAATAACAACAAGAGCTGTAGAAGTTACTGCCGATGCTCAAACCAAAATATATGGTGACGCAGATCCTGCATTCACCTATCAAATTACTAACGGAAATTTAGTTGGTAGTGATGCCTTTACAGGAACTTTGGATAGAGCAGCTGGGCAAGCACAAGGAAATTATGTCATTAATCAGGGAACGTTATCTCTTGGAGCTAACTACAACCTTACTTTTGTACCTGGTAATTTATATATTGATTTTAGATTCATTCGAGTAATCCCTGCCGCTCCTATTTCAAAAACCTATGGAGATGCAGACCCAGATTTAACCTGGCCATATATTATAACTGAAGGATCATTAGCATTTGATGATACCTTGGAAACTTATGGAACATTTAGATCCTCTGGTGAAAATGTCGGAAGATATCAAATAAGAGGGTTATCTACTCGATTTACTTCTAGCAACGGAGGAGAATCTTCTTACGCCATAACCTTCACTAATGCAGGTTCTGTAAGCCTTGACATTACCCCTCGTGCTATCGAAGTAACGGCAGATGTACAAGCAAAAACCTATGGAGATGCAGATCCAACCTTAAGTTATCAAATTACCAATGGTGCTTTACAGTTTAGTGATGCCTTTACAGGAAGTCTAGCCCGTGTAACTGGGGAAACTGTAGGAAACTATACTATTAACCAAGCAACGTTATCTCCTGGTAGTAATTATACGATGACCTATGTTGGTAATGATCTTACGATTGGTCAAAGAGCCATCGAGATCACTGCAGACGATCTTGTAAAAGTGATTGGATCTGCCGATCCAGCATTAACCTATCAAATTACATCGGGTACTTTACAATTCTCTGATGCGATAACAGGAAGTCTAACAAGGGCAACAGGAGAAACATTGGGTAACTATGCTATAAATCAAGGAACATTAAGTGTTGGAAGTAATTACAACCTAACTTTTGTACCTGGTAACTTAACGATTACCAATCTAATACCACAAGCAATTACTTTTGGTCCATTGGCTGATCGCGTTTTTGGTGATGCAGATTTCGCATTAACAGCAACAGGAGGTGCTTCTGGTAACCCGGTTACATTTGTAAGTTCAAATACCGCCGTAGCTACTATATCTGGAAATACAGTAACTATTATAGGAACAGGAACGACCACTATTACCGCATCACAGGCTGGCAATGCTACCTATGCAGCTGCTACAGATGTGCCACAGATATTAACGGTTAACAAAGCTGATCAAACTATTACTTTTACTCCTTTAGCTAATGTAACCGAAGATGATGCCGATTTTAATCTAAATGCAACAGCTTCATCGGGATTAGCAGTTACCTATATCAGTTCTGATCCTTCAGTAGCTACTGTATCTGGTAATACGGTTTCAATCATAGGATTAGGAACAGCAACCATTACGGCTTCGCAAGCTGGAGATAGTAACTGGAATGCCGCAACAGATGTTGTGCAGACGATAACTGTTGTAGAAGCTTGTCCGTTAGTTAATATCGCAGCTGATAATTTCCAGATTCAAACATCAAGCGAAACTTGTGATGGTAAAAACAACGGGATCATTACAATCAATACGGTTGAAACACTAAATTATATTGCTACAATAAATAATCAAACATACACCTTTAGCTCAACCCTAGTGATTCCAGATGTATCACCTGGTGATTATAACGTATGTATCACTGTTGATGGATTCTCAAGTTGTGAGCAGTGTTTTGAACTTGCAATCGATCAGGCTCCGGTATTAAGTGGTAAAACTACTATCAATGATAATAGTATCAATAAACAAGTACTGGTAGAAATCGAATCAGGGACTGCTCCCTATACGGTAACCATTAACAATGAGGTTGTTGGTGAATATACTACAAATAGCTTTTTGGTAGATGTTAAAAACGGTGATGTGTTAGATGTACATTCTAGCGTAACTTGTCAGGGTAAACTGTCTACTACTATAGGTACGTTAGGTAATATTGCAGCATATCCAAACCCTACCAGAGATAATGTAACATTAGTATTACCGGGTACAACAGAGGATGCTATTGCTATTGATATCTTTAATGCAATCGGAATGAAAGTTTCTTCAAGCGTATATTCTGTAGTTGGCAATAAAGTTACCTTACCTATGGAGAATTTAACAGCCGGAGTCTACTTCGCATCTATTCATACAAGTACTTCAGAAATTATAAAAATCATTAAAGAATAGATCCATCTATCCCCTGCCCTTTTATAGGCAGGGGATCTATTAAATTATCACTAAACTAATATTACCAATGAAAAAAATATATAGTATACTACTTGGCTCATTGATCCTGCTATCTTGTAATGCAGATGATGAGTTTACAATATCTGGAAATCCGTTAGTTCCTAATATAGAACCAACAACACCAAGTTTGGTATTTCCAACTAATAATTTGGTGTGCACCAATTTTAATCTTCAATTTGATTGGAATGCTTCTAGAGACATAAATGGAGATGCATTAAGATATGTGATCGAAATCGCTACAGATGTAAATTTTACAACCATATTGTTTACTACAGTTACCTCACAAACGACTCATACATTTACTTTAGAAAAAGGAATACCGTATTACTGGAGAGTAAAAGCAAGAGATCCCGAAGGTAAAGAGAGCATTTATTCTGCAACACAAACGTTCTTTACCGAACCCGAAGCAGGTATAAACAACATTCCGTTTGTACCCACAGTAGTATCTCCTTTGGTAAGAGCAACAGTAACCGGGCCTAATATTACGTTAGATTGGGATGCGGCAGATGCAGATAATGATCCGTTATCTTATGATCTGTATTTTGGCGATACTAACCCTCCTGCGCTATTTGTAGAAAATAGTACCTCATCATCATTTGATGTAAACGTACTAGCAAATACTCAATATTATTGGAGAGTAGTAGCAAAAGATGATAAACAAGGAGTCACTATAGGACAAGTTTGGAGTTTTACGACAAACTAAATAAGGGGAGTATTGAGGGAAGAAGAGATTCTTCCCTTTTTCATTTCAACTATTTATTGAAAACGAATAGATTTTGTGGGTGATATCTTAGCTACTATATAAGAAGGAATAAGAAGCATAATTAAACATAACACCATTGTTCCCAGATTAAGTAGCAAAACATATCCAAAATCTATATATACGGGAGCTGTATTTACATAATAGGTTTCTGGGTTAAGACTAACCACTCCATAATGATCCTGTATATACAGTAATCCAATTCCTATAAGGTTACCCCAAAACAAGCCTATTAAAATTAAATATGCCGCATTGTAAAGGAACATTTTTCTGATGCTCCAATCGCTAGATCCCAAAGCTTTTAATATTCCTATCATAGGTGTTCTTTCTAGTATTAAAACCAATAAAGCCGTTATCATATTGATTCCTGCCACTAGAATAATAATACTTATGATACCAATGATATTGAGATCAAAAAGTTTTAACCACTCGAATATGGTTCCATATTTTAAGGTAATGGTTTGACTATCGAGTACTGAAGGGATATTTTCATAAATTTCTTGCCCTTTTTGATCGATTTTATCAAAATCATCGATAAAAACTTCAAAATTACCCACCTCATCGGCTTCCCATTTGTTCATACGCTGAATATGCCTAATATCTGCAAAAAGAAACTTTTCGTCAAACTCCTGAAAACCTGAATTATAAATCCCAACGATTTCTAACGCTCTGATATTAGGCCGTGAGTTAGATGTAACTTTTTTCTTTAAAAAATAGGTAATTGCCTTGTCCCCGACTTTTAATCCCAGTCGATTAGCCACATGTTGAGAAAGTAGAATCTCCTGGTTCAGATCTTCAGAAAAATCAGGAATTCTACCATCGACGAGATATTCTTCAAAATGTCCCCAGTTATAGTCATCACCTACACCCTTCATAACAATCCCTTCAAAATCAGAGGCTGTTCTAATTACTCCAATCTTTGTTGCTACCCCCCGAATATGGGTTACTCCTTCTACACTATTAAATTCGGGATAAAATTCCTGTTGCCTTTTGATAGGAATCCAAGACTCAAGATTGTTATTATTATCAAAGCTCGAAATCACAACATGACCATTGAATGCGGCAACTTTTTCGCGAATTTTACGTTGTAAACCTACACCTGTAGCTACGGTAATCAGCATCATAATCATACCCATCGCAATTGCGGCAATTGCAATTTTTATGATTGGAGCAGAAATGCTACTTTTATGTTCCTTACCTTTGATAAGGCGTTTGGCAATAAAATACTCGAAATTCAAGCTTAACTATGGTTTTTATTAAAAATGCATCTACCTATTTGACAGACTGGTTCAAAAATACATTTTTATTCTTTTGTACTGTTCTTATTTCTTGTGGAAGTGGAACAAAACTATCATCACAGACTTCTCCTGTAGACTCTACAAACACTAAAATTGATACAAATATTGTAAAAAATACTACAAAAATTACCCAACCCATTATTGTAGGAGCCAATCAAACCGAACTTTATTTACCTCTATTGGAAAACAAAAAAGTAGCCATTGTAAGTAACCAGACTTCAGTAATTTTTAAGTACCCGAATCTATCTTCTTTGATAGAAAATGTTGGAGAAATACAACCTTCAACCCTTCCGCAGTATACTCATATTGTAGATTCATTACTGTCCAGAGATGTTAATATTCTAAAGGTCTTTGCTCCCGAACATGGTTTTAGAGGTAAAGCAGACGCAGGGGAATTAGTCGCCGATGGGAAAGATATTAAAACCGGACTTCCTATTATTTCTCTATATGGTAAAAACAAAAAACCTTCAAAAGAAGCAGTAACAGACCTTGATATAGTCATCTTCGATATTCAGGACGTAGGGGTACGATTCTATACCTATATCTCTACACTTCATTATGTCATGCAGGCATGCGCAGAGAACAATATACCCATGTTAATATTTGATCGCCCTAATCCTAATGCTCATTACATAGACGGTCCAACACTAGAACCTGAACATTCGAGTTTTTTAGGCATGCACCCTATTCCTTTAGTTCATGGAATGACCATAGGCGAGTATGCCCAAATGATTAATGGTGAAAAATGGTTAGGAGAAGGTTTAACATGCGAAATCAAGATTATACCGGTAAAGAATTATACGCATACTACTTCATATAGTTTACCTATACGACCTTCGCCAAACTTACCCAATGATAAATCCATTAATTTATACCCTAGTCTTGGTTTTTTTGAAGGAACAACGATTAATGCAGGTAGAGGCACCGAAACACAGTTTCAAATCTTTGGCTCTCCTGATCTAACTATCGATAAATATGATTACGCCTATATCCCTCAACCTAATTTTGGAGCCAAATACCCAAAACATCAAGGCGAAGTATGTTATGGAAAAAACTTACAGAAGACTCCAAATCTAAACGCAATACACCTAGAATGGTTGGTCTATGCTTACAAGAATTCTAATAACAAGGAAAAATTCTTTAATACTAAATCATTTACGCTGCATGCGGGAACCAAAAAATTACAACAGCAAATACAAGAAGGCTGGAGTATAACCCAAATCAAAAAATCATGGCGAGATGGTCTAATAAAATATAAAGCAAAAAGACAAAAATACCTGATTTATCAATAACGAATCTTAAACTAATAAAACCCCAGTTTTCAGGGAATTCTAAACCGATAAGAATTGATATTTTTGTTTATGATTAAATTAGTCCTCAATTGTATTCGGATAAGCTTTATTTTTTGGAGCACTTTGGTATTCTGTCAGATTGACTCTAAAAAGTTAACTTCTGTTCCTGAAGAAATTACCCTTGAGAGTAAAGAAAAAAAATTAATAGAAGATGCCTTTTTTCTTTTCAACAACAAAGAAGTAGAAAAAGCATATAAAAGTGCACATAAATTAAGAAAGTCTTTAAAAACAGAATATGCCTTAACGAATAGCAATTTGCTATTAGCTTATTACTTTAAAAATAAAGCGCTGATTGATTCTTCAATATTTTACGTACACCAATCTCTTAAATTCAATAAACTTAGTACAGACTCTCTAAGAGCTAGAGGACGTTCTCTTGCTTATAATATATTAGGTATTAATTATAAAAATAAAGGCCTACCGGAAGAAAGTAAAAAATGGCATCTAAAGGGCATAGAAGAAGCTCAAAAATATAATGAAGAAAATCTTTATTATACACATACACATGGTCTTGCACTAACCTATAGTGAAATGGGTGATTATAATAAGGCTCTAGAATTGTTTAAAGAATGTATACAATATGAAGATGACGAAGAAATTGTTTATGGCAGTTACATAAATATAGGTATGATTTACTCAAATCTCAAAGATTATGAATCATCGAATATGTATTTTAAAAAAGGCCGTGAATTAAGTGGTAAACAAAATAATCAACAAGCATTAGCTATCATTCTCCTCAACTTAGCTTCGAATGCACAAGAGCAGAAAAAATTAGACAAAGCAATAGAACTGTACCAGAAAGTAATCGAAATATGCAATCAGATAGATTTATTTAATGTAGGTCTTCTTGCCAAAATGAATATTGGGAATGTACTTATTGAGAAAAAAAACTTTAAAGGTGCCGAAATAATTTATGCGACTGCTCTTCATGATGCAAAAGAGCTTGGGTTATTAAGCCAACAATTAAATATTTTTGAAAACCTGAAAAAAATAGCGATAGAACAAGGCAATTATAAAAATGCTTTCTTACATATATCAGAATATTTTAAAGTTAAGGACTCTATTTCTATACTTCAAAAAAATGAGGAAATCAATGAGTTAGAAATAAGGTATGAAACGCTTAGAAAGGAGAAGGAAATAAAAGTGCTACAGATTGAAAACACCAATCGAAAATTGGAATTGGCCAATCAGGAAAAAGCTATCAAAAATTTAATGTTGCAGCAAGAAATCAAAGAAAAAGAAAATCAAAACCAAATTTTAGCATTTCAAAACACTTCAGAAAAGAGTGTAAATGAAATCAATTTATTGAAAAAAGATCAAGAATTACAAGAAGCTAATTTAGCACGTCAAAAAAGTATAAAAAATACTATTCTATATTCTTTCTTAATCATTCTCATTCCCATAATTGGACTATTGGTTATCTACTATCAAAAATTACAAACACAAAGCAAATTAAATATAAAAGAAAAAGAAGTTAATCAGCAAAAAATTGAAACACTACTTAAAGATCAGGAACTCGAAGTGATTAAGGCCAGTATTGAGGGACAAGATCGAGAAAGAGAAAGAATTGCGCAAGAATTACATGATAGTATAGGAGGGAATCTTGCCGCCATCAAACTTCAGTTTAACAATCCGGAAATTAACAATCAGAAATATATAAAAACAATTAATAACCAAATTGATGACACCTATGAACAAGTAAGAAACTTATCTCATAACCTAATTCCTAAAAAATTTAGCAAAAATAATTTCTGCGATATTCTCGAAGAATATTTAAATAATATTGGTAATGCCAGTAGTCTAAATACTTCTTTTGCCGTATACCCAAGAAAAAAAATCGATTATCTAAAGGAAAACTTGCAAATAGAGATTTTTAAAGTCATACAAGAATTAATAACCAATACCATTAAACATGCTAGAGCAAATTTTGTAGAACTACACTTAAATCTTACCGAAAACAATACTTTAAGTATACTTTTCGAAGATGACGGTATCGGGTTTGACCCTGAAAGACAATCTGAAGGATTAGGTTTTGCAAATATCAAGAGTAGATTGGAAAAAATTTCTGGATCACTGATTGTTGATTCACATAAAGGAAGAGGAACCATAATTAATATCGAAATAACCAATACTAAACCTACCATATATGAAGTATAATTTGATTATCGCCGATGACCACAAAATGTTTTTAGATGGATTACTGAGTATTCTTAGTTCAGAACGCGATTATAATATTGTATTAAACAGTAAAGATGGTGAACAAATTGCAAAGTATCTTGAAATAAACCAAGATGAGAAGATCGATCTTGTCATCACCGATATCTCTATGCCTCGGTTAGATGGTATTGCACTAAATAAGATTATCAAAGAGAAAAATCGAAATATTAAAACTTTGGTAGTAAGTATGCATAGTGATGCAGAAATGATTGATACTCTTATTGAGAACAACGTAGATGGTTATGTGCCAAAAAATGCTGAAAAAGAAGAACTCCTAAAAGCCATTACAACTATCCTGCAAGGGAAGAAATATTTTTCGAAAGAAATAAAAAATATTTATCTCGAAAATAAATTATCAAATAAAAGAGAAGAAGAGATCAAGTTAACTCGCAGAGAAATAGATGTCATCACATTAATAGCACAAGAATTTACTACACAAGAAATCGCTGATCAATTATTTTTAAGTAAACATACCGTAGAAAGCTATCGCAAAAATCTTATGACAAAATTAAATGTTAGAAATATTGCAGGATTAACGAAGTATGCACTTAAGATGAAATATATAGACCATTAATTCATACACTGCTTAATTCGATTTTATTATTAAGAATTCTAATGCCCCAATTTATTTTGAAGCAAATCTACTATTTCTGAAACCATCCCCTAAACGATAGCTTAAGATAATTCCATGAGTAGTATTAACCGGAGCATTTCTTAGCATCTGATTATAATTGTAAATCAATCTCAGGTGATCAGATATATACAAACCTGCAAGAATATTTATTGAAGCATTAGTTCTATATCCCCCTCCAACTTCAATTTTATTTTTGTAACTCAACATAGTATTCAAATCCAACTGGGCAGGAGCTCCTGAAACATATTTTACTAAAGCACTTGGGTTTATAAGAATCTCTTCAAAACGCGATGCAAAAAAACGATAACCTGTATATACATAATAAGGAGCTTTCAAATTAATATTATCTTCAGATGATAAAGAATCTCCCAACACATTTGGTGCTGAAAAACCAAGATACATATTGTTTCTGTTATACAGGATTCCTATTCCTAAAGTTGGTATGGTAGTATTAATGTTATTTGCAAAATTTGGATCATTCTGTATGCCTAATTCTAATAAATTCTCATCATAAATCGTAGCACCCGCAGTGATTCCAAAAGATAGCACATGAGGGTTATATGACCACCATCTTGCCCTATTATAATTATGATCAAAAAATATCTTGTACGAATAAGCTCCAAACAAATTTGTAGTAGTGGTTACTCCAACCTGATCACTAAATACACCTGCACCAAGTCCCGTTTTTTCTGAATGTAATGGAGAGTTAAATAACAAACCTATATTTCTGGGGCTACCATCAATCGTATTAAGATACCCTCTGTTAGTAAGAGTTACTTCAGGATTAGGATAAAATCCCGCATGTGCAGGATTAATAATTACCGTATTGTAATTATAATTTGCAAAGACAGGTGTTTGTTGTGCAGATAGTGAACATAAAAATCCACTCGATACTACTATTGTTATTATGTATATGTATTTTTTTTTCATGAATTAACGTTTTAAAACAATGAAACCATTGAGTTTTTTCAAACGATGAGCACCTTCTATTTTTATATTGAAGAAGTACGTTCCTTCGGGTAAAAGATCACCCCCTATACCTCTTTTTCTAGTAGCTATTCCTCTAAAAACTCTAGACAGGTTATCATATCCTTCAACTTCAAAAACCAAATCCCCCCATCTATTAAATATAGAAACCTTGTTATTGGGATAATTTTCAATGTTGTCTATTTCCCAAAACTCATTGATTCCGTCTCCATCAGGAGAGAAGCCATATTGGGTTTCATCTTCATCAATAGGTGTTACAAATACGGTTATCAAATCTTCCGCAGTACATCCGTTATCCCCGGTAAAAACAACAGAATATGTAGTAGTTTCTGTAGGATTTGCTATCGGGTTGACAATACTTGTATCGCTTAATCCTGTAGAGGGAGACCAGATAAAATTCCCTTGAGTTGAAGCCGTAGCATTTAATTGCACTTCTCTTCCTTCGATAATTTGTTCATCTTCTCCGGCATCTATTTCACAGGTAATTAGAGGGTTGTTGGTTATTATCACATCAAAACTACAACTGGTAGAGTTTCCTGCATCATCGGTAACTTCAAAAGTGTTGGTAGTGGTTCCTATTGGAAACTCGGCCCCCGATGGAAGACCCGAAATCTGAATTACAGAACTTACCACACAATTATCAATTCCTACAGGTGTTGAATATGTTACTACTGCTGTAGACAAACCTATATCTACATTTTGAGTAATATTTGTGGGACAATCAATTATAGGATCGGTAGTATCATTAATTGTAATGGTCTGAGTGACATTAATACTATTCCCGGCATCATCGGTAACACTATATGTTCTGGTAATGACTCCAGGGCCAGTACTTACATCTCCTGCAAAAGTAACCGTTGGTGTCCCGCAATTATCTGCCTCATCGGTCACAACAGTGATATCCTCTGCCGGAATATCTGCTGTACAGACCACAGTAATTCCTACCGGATTACTAGCCGTTGGATTAGTAATATCATCAACTATAATGGTTTGGGTAACGTTAATACTATTTCCTGCCCCATCGGTTACGCTATAAGTTCTCGTAATTACTTCGGGGTTGCTATTACCATCACTAACATCTCCTTCAAAAGCAACAATTGGCGGAATCCCACTATTGTCTGCTTCATCAGTAACTACAAGAGGGTCTGGTGCCGGAATATTGGATGTACACTGCACATTAATTGGTGATGGGTTGCTGGCTGTTGGGTCCTCTGTATCCGATGTAGATGAGATAACTAGGTGAATATCATTTCTTCTCAAGGTTAGATCGGTTACAATATCACTTGTAATGATACTATAATAGTCTCCTGCATCTGCAAGTTGTACATTATTTAAAACTAGATTTTGATTGGTGGCTCCTGGTATAAGAACGCCATTTCGGTACCATTGATAATTATTTTGGCTTCCACTAACCAATGTGGTCAAAGTTATATTGCTTCCAACATTAGTATTAATAGTTTCCTCAAGGTTTACATTATCTTGTGGACTATCATCAAAAATCGATAATTGACTCTGATATGCATTCCACTGATTTTCAAAATCTCCAAATTGAAACGCATTACCATCCATCAAAATTCTATAGTTTAGATTTGATGCTTGTGTAAAATCCGGAAAACTTCCTGATAAATTATTGTTACGGAAAAATATATCTTCAACATTAGGCAAAGTAGCTAAAGAAGCCGGAATTGTACCCTCCAGTTCATTATTGCTTAAATATAATTGTGTTACACTTGTTAATCCTCCAAGTTCAGGAGGAATACTACCCGATAAATTATTATCATATAAATAAAAGCTCTCGACATTAATTAGAGCTCCAAGTTCTGGTGGAATTGAACCTGTAAGCTCATTAGGTCCTAGTAAAAATAATCGAACATTAGTAAGATTACCTAAACTGGCAGGAATTGATCCTGTTAAATTATTATCACTTAAATATAAACTAGTTAGTTGGACAAGATTTCCAAGGGAAGCAGGAATATTACCCGATAGTGCATTTCGACTTAGTTGCAAACTTCTTAAATTTATCAAATTGCCAATCTCTATGGGTATACTACCTGTTAAATCAGCTCTATAGATATTTAGGTCTATAAGATTTATCAAATCACCTATTTCTATTGGTATCGTACCTCCTATAGGATTATCCCCTATTGACAAAGTAGTCAACTGGGTTAAGTTTCGTATATCTGTAGATATAGGTCCAGATAAATCGTTTCCATACAGGTTAAACACCTCTAGGTTTGTCAATGCATATATCTCGTTAGGAATAACCCCTGAAAAGCTATTATTATCTAATTCGAGTGATCGTAATGCTATTAAATTTGAAACATTTACTGGAATACTACCCGTTAGTCCATTATTACCCAAATCGATTTCAACTAAACTTACATTAGTGAATAACTCATTAGGAATGCTACCTGTCAAACTTGAATTTCTGGGCATGATAAACTTTTCTAAAAAATTCAAATCTTCCAATTCTGTTGGTAATGTTCCATTTAAATTATTTCCAGAAAAACCAAAATCAATCTCGGTTACATGACCACCTGATACTGTAACTCCAAACCATGTATCGACGGGATTCGTTGTGAGCCAATTCATATTTGTGGTCCAATTAATACCATCTGTGGCATTATAAAGTGCTATTAAAGCATCTCTTTCTTCACAAGGAACGGTATAAGGGCAGACCGTTGACAGTGTAGTTACATTATCAATAAAATAAATCTCTCCTTGATTTCCAGCCCCATCTTCCAAAAACAAATACACATCATAAGTAGTGTCTGCAGTCAAAGAAGAAATAACTTCCTGGATATCTGTATCCGCGGCATTCATTAAAAAATTGCCATTGGTAGTTGCTCCCGTTCCATTAAGAATATCACCATGATCCAGGGTTCCGGAGAAACTACCCGGATAAATAGCATAATAAATAGTTCCCGTTTCAGGGCCATTAACCTCTAAAGTAAATCCAGATAGTGTTTCATTAATTGCCCTGGGATAATCGGTATTTAATGGTAGAGCGTAGTGGTCACCTCCAAAAACAACATAGGCCTCTCCTCCGCTTCCGCCATTTCTATCTCCAAATATAAAATCTGCGAGTCCATCTCCATTCATATCCCTACCGCCATCAATAGGTCTTCCTATGTTTGAGTTAGTAGTGGTAATCTGAAAACCATTGGTTCCATCTAGCGTAGCAGAATCAAAAACTGCCGGAAAACCACCAGTTGTACCAAAAACAACATAATCATCTGAAGCAGCTACAATAAAATCATCTATTCCATCCAGATTTAAATCTCCTGTAGGTGCTGCACATATGACATAATCATTTAATACAAATCCATTTGATCCATCCAAATCACTCATTAATAGACTTGCTGAAAACGGGCCCGTAGAACCTAATATTATATTATTTTCCGAAAAACAATCATCTATTCCATCATTATTTATATCACCAATTGGCCCTACAAATGTCAAAAAACCATTTCCTTGATTATTAATAAGAAAACCATCGGTCCCATCTACTGCTTCGATATCCACCAAAGGGTCAAAAGGAGTGCTTTTTCCGAATAATGCATAACTAATTTGGCCGGATGGGTCTACACTAGAACCCCAATTACCAATTAGTATATCATTAATACCATCATCATTAATATCTCCCGCCCCTCCAACTTTATATGAGGGTCTACTACCCAAAAATCTGCTAGTTCTAAAACCGTTAACTCCATCCAACCATGAAACATTTATTGATGCAGGAAAATCACTCGAGCGTCCAAATATGATCCAAGATTGCCCGGAAAAATGAGGGGTACCGATAATAAAATCGTTAATTCCATCATCGTTTACATCTCCTAAAGCGGCTACCTGATTACTCCCTGGAGTATCTATTAAAAACCCATTCGCGCCATTAATATCATTAACAGTCATTACCGCAGGGAATGTAGTGCCACCGTATATTACAATATCATCGGCAGAGGTATTACTAGAACCAATAATTAAATCATCTATTCCGTCACCATTTATATCACCAGGACCTGCTACTGTTGATCCTCGTCTTTCATCAAAACCTATACTTTCAACCACAAACCCATTAGTTCCATCTAATGAAGTAAGGTCAAAAGGTGTTGAAAAATCAGTTGTAGATCCAAATATTACATATGCTCTTCCTGCTAAATCGAAAGGCCCAACATTTTCATTCCCATTTCCAACACATATATCTTCAAGACCATCATTATTTACATCTCCGATAAACTGTACTTCAGTCCCTAATCTTCGGACTGTATCAAATCCAGGAATTACAAAGCCATTAGTTCCATTTAAAGTAGTTACATCAAAATTTGCTGGATACAATTGTTGTGCTTCTGTACCTTGAGATACAAACCAAAAGGTCATAAATAATGCAAGAAGCTTAAAAAGCTCTATATTTTTTTTATTTCCCATGTCTAAAAAAGAATTTGTTAGGAACAAAACTATTCATGATCGCATTGAGATCAATCACCATAAACAGGGTTTTACATATGTAAATATCCCCCTGTTTTCAGGGAGATGTTTTTCACCAAAAAAGGTGTTTTTCCTCGGGCTCGTGAATCTCATCTTTGTAATGGGATTCTGAAGTAATACATAATAGCAATTCAATTATGAAAAAGATTTCAGGATCATTACAAAAAAAACAATTATTAACCCTTTAAACTTAAAAATCATGACCTGGGGAATCACATTAATTTTATTAAGTATCATAGCAGTACCATCTTTATTGTTATCTAAAAAACCAAATGCAAAAGAATTATTAGAAAAAATTGAACCTTATCAAGGCTGGATCGGATTAGCATTCTGTTTTTGGGGCGTTTGGGGAATTATTTCTACAATATTAAGTATAGGTTGGCTTACAACGCATACTACCTGGTGGATCACTTTATTAGCAGGAAATATTATTTCGGCTGTCTTAGGGTTTATGTTAGGTTTTGGTTTAATAAATAAGTTTTTCTTATCAAAAAATGAGGCTGCAAAAGAAAAAGCAAACCTTCTTAGAGCAAAATTAGCACCAAAACAAGGTAGACTGGGAATCTTAGGATTGATAGTAGGAGGCTGGATGATTGTGGCTTCATTCTTATTCCTTTAAATCACATAAACACATTCAAAAATCAAAAGAAAATAATATCTACCTTGCAGTCAATCAACATATACAAATAATTTTATTAGAGAGCTTAAAACATACATAGTTGATTATCAATGTATTTAAAAAAAATCTATGTCTTATTCTTTTTAAATCAATACATTTTGTTGATAAACCCTAATATTTGTACTACATTATGTAGGCTATTTTCATTTGCTAAATGAATGTGTGTCTTAATACTAACACTAATAACTAAATCAATTTAAAATCCAATTAATTATGAAAACAAGAATCTTAATCTTACTAAGTGCATTTGCACTACTTTTTTCTGTAGATGCACAAGCTCAAAAATTAAAAAAGTTTGGTGGTTTAACTGAAAAAAAGATAGGCCCTAAAACGATTAAAGTACCATACACAGATGTTGTATCTTATATGGGGTATGCAGCTCCTGGTAATGAGGATGAAGTAAAAGATGGTAAGAAATTTTACTATATCTACGTATGGGTACCAGCCGTAGCTCCAGAACTTGGAGTTAGAATGATGTCTCCAGTAGCAGGAACTAAAGTAAAAGGTGCTACAGCCTCTGCTGCATATACAGAAAATGCAAGTTCTAAAGACTTTTTTGATACGTACATTACGCTAGAGCGATCAGATATCATAAGCAAAGATAAAATTAGTGACGAAGCTGCAAAAGCAGCTAATTGGACTACATTAGAACGCAATGATGATAGTAGTGAAATGCCGAAACAACCTAGTGGAAGTAGCTATAACTCTTTATTACGATATAAGAGTGAAGTAAGTGATCCTCTTAAGGCATTAACTGTAGGTCTTTATAGAATTGGGTTTACCACTTTCAAAACTGGAGAAGTAAAAGGTACTTTCTTAGCACAAGTTGCAGCTCCTATAAAATTACCTGGAGTGGTAATGGCTAAAACCATCGAAGATTTAAAAAAAGGATTAAAATAAAATCCATCCCAAATTAAAAGGCACACATCTATTGGTATTCCTATGTTTTCTCTGTATAACATAGGAATACTTTTTTTATAAAGGCATATTTGCTTTCATCTTCTCTACTATATTATAAGCAGCAGGACATATAGCCACATTCTTTAATGTTAAATTAGAAATCTGCTGAAATTTTTTTCTATCTGTATGCGGATATTCGCGACATGCTTTTGGTCGTACTTCATAAATAGAACAATAATTATCAACTCCCAAAAAAGTGCAAGGCGTTTGTTGAAGTATTAAGTCACCATCTTCATCCCTTCTTAAATATTGCATTTCAAACTGGCTGGATTTCATTTTTAAATGTTTAGAAATACGCTCGACATCTTTATCTGTAAATAAGGGCCCCGTTGTTTTACAACAGTTAGCGCATTGTAAACAATCTGTTCGATTAAACTCTTCATCATGTAGTTCTTGCATGATGTAATCCAACTTTTTGGGTGGTTTCTTTTTAAGCTTTGCCAAGAACTTTTTATTCTCGTTATGTTTATCTTTGGCCAGCTTAGGTAATTCATCTATAAAATCTTGCATATTGCAAAAGTAAGACTTTTGCTAATTACGATTGATGAGTTACAAATTAAGATTTGATTCTATTTAAAATCAAATCTGCATTATACTAAGCAAATGAAAAAATAAAACGTAGTTATATTTTCTTGACCTCTTTTTAATAAAGAGAAATTACCAAAATAAAGTGCTTTATTATAATAATGAAGAGAATACAAACTAATACTAGTAATATGTAGAAAATCGTAAAGCGAGAATCTACAATCGTAAATCACAAATATGAATAAAGACATTTTTGGAGAAGCCATAAAAGACTTTTATAATCAAGAACATTCTGAAGACATCATTGTACAAGCTCCAGACTTTGACGACGATAGTATTCCTGTTCCTTATTTGTTTAGAACCTATCCAGAAATGCCCGCTATAGAACAAAAAGCATTAGATCTCTCATTCGGTAAGGTTTTAGACATAGGGTGTGGTGCCGGAAGTCATGCTCTCTATCTTCAAAATGAAAAAAAACTCGATATAACAGCCATAGATATTTCTGAAGGCGCAATAGAAGTATGTAAAAAAAGAGGGATTGATCATGCTATCGTTCAAGATATTTTTGATTTTAAAAACAACACATTTGACACCCTATTATTAGTAATGAATGGAAGTGGCATTATTGGTACACTAAGTAATATTGATAGATTCTTTACTCATATTAAAACGTTATTAAACCCTGGAGGGCAAGTTCTACTAGACTCGTCAGACATTTCATATCTCTTTACAGATGATGATGGAGGTTTTTGGGTTGATGCCTCTGTGGGCTATTATGGCGAAATGCGTTATCAATTGAAATACAAAAAGCAAGAATCAGATTGGTTTGATTGGTTATATATTGACTACAATACATTACAAAATGCTGCCAATGCCAATGGTTTCTTATGCGAATTGTTATTTGAAGGAGAAAATAACGACTACTTAGCAAAGCTTATAGTCAATTAACAAAATGAGCATATATAATTGATGGTATAATCTTTGTGGAAAGGTAACGTATAAAAATAAGCGCTACTATACATTAGTTTATTTACCAATACTAACAACTTTAAAAAGAAATCTTGTGCAACTACTAAAATTCCTAAGTTACCTATTCATATCATCATTTATTCTTGTTAGTTGTTCTGACGACGACGATACTACTCCAATTAACAACAATGCATCTCAGGTTGCAAATCTAAGACCTCTAGGATCTTCAGCAAATGATCTTTTAAGTGCTGCTAGTTTTAATAGCCTCTCTATAGAAATTGTATCTGTTCAAGGTTTTGAACCTACTGCAGCGGCAATAAGCGGATTTAGAGAATTTTTACAAGAACGACTATTTAAACCCGATGGAATTACGATTACGCAACGAACTGTGACTTCGTCGAATAATGCACCTTTTAACATTGAAGAAGTAGCAGAAATAGAAAATGATACTCGTTCTTTATTTAATCTAGAAGATGATATTGCTGTTTATGTATACTTTGCCGATGGCGGTAAAGAAGACGACACCGATGAACAGGTCACCTTGGGTAGCGCTTACTTAAACACTTCTATGGTAATTTATGAAAGTACTTTACGCAGATTAAGCACAAGACCCAATGCGCCATCATTAAGCACTATAGAAACGGCAACCCTAAACCATGAATTTGCACATTTGCTTGGACTGGTGAATATTGGTACTCCGCTACAATCAGAACATGAAGATACCGATACAGATGGCGAAGGTAATGGCCACTGTAATGTGCCAAGTTGCTTAATGGAAGCTGCTATCGAGTTTGGTAGTGGTATGATGGGTATGGGTGAAACGATTCCAGAACTTGATGCACAATGCATTGCCGATCTACAAGCTAACGGAGGGAGATAATCTATCTCCCACCCATTAAAAATCAAATACAATATGTATCTCCTTAATTTCTGGTATATACATTCGCTCCTGCAACATACGTGGCATGTACCTTAACATTTGGGATTTTATCCTCTTCAATCTCCATGATGTTATCTTCAAGGATAACAAAATCTGCAAACTTACCTGCTGTAATGCTACCTTTTTCAGTCTCTTCAAAATTACTATATGCAGCCCAAAGGGTCATTCCTTTCAAGGTTTCTTCGCGTGTAAGTGCATTCTCTTTTTGAAAACCATTTTCTGGATATTGTTTTAGATCCTTTCTGGCCACAGCAGCATAAAAGGTATAGAAAGGACTTACATGCTCTACAGGATAATCAGTTCCTAATGCTATTCTACCTGTTTTCTTTAAAAGTTCTTTATAGGCATAGGCTCCTTTAATACGTTCTTCTCCCAATCGCTCATCGGCCCAATACATATCGCTTGTTGCATGTGTAGGTTGCACGCTCATGACCAGGTTATCATTCAACATATCAAACTCTTCAGAAGCTACAACTTGTGCATGTTCTACACGCCACCTGCGATCCTCTTTATTTTTAAGTACCTCATAATATGTTTTGATAACCACAGCATTTGCAGAATCACCAATAGCATGAGTATTCATCTGGAAAGGAGATGCTGCTAATCGTTTCGCCAATGCTTTAAACGCATCATTACCTATAACCATGGCACCATAATGATTCTCTTGATCGGTATACGGTTCTTTTAACGCTGCTCCCCTTGATCCTAATGCGCCATCTGCATAGACTTTAAATGAGGATACATTAAGCTTATCTGTTTTATGCACTCCATTTTCTAAATAATAATCTACATATTCGGGTACATTACTTACCATTGCATACATTCTAATGTTGAGCTGGTCGGTTTTTTGAAGGCTATCTACTAAAGCAATTACTTCTGGACTTAAACCGGCATCATCTACTGTAGTTAACCCATAACTAAAATTAATCGCCTCTGCATCTTTTAAGGCCTGTACCTGTTCTTGCACAGTGGGGCCAGGAACTATGGCACCGATCAATGCCATGGGGTTATCGATTAACACACCAGTAAGTTTTCCGTCTTTTTTAAGAATTTCACCTCCTGTGGTTTTTGTATCTATCGTTATTTTGGCCATGTCTAATGCCTTTTGATTTACTAATAAAGCATGACCATCAACTCTAGTGATTGCAACAGGAGTATCAGGAAACAGGCTATCCAATTTTTCTTTGGTCGGAAACTCTTTTACCTCCCAATCATTCTGATCCCAGCCACGACCTGTAATAAAAGGCACTTTCTTTTCCTTTTGAAAAGCTACGATACGATTAAGCACATCATCATAGCTTTTAGTACCTGTAAGATCTACCTTTTGCTGCTGTAACCCTAATCCATAAAAATGGCAATGCGCATCGATCAATCCAGGTACAATTGTTTTTCCTTCTGCATCTAATGTATCTGCAACGTCATATGTATTTAGTAATTCTTCAGCTGTTCCTACCGCAACAAACTTGCCTTCCTTGATAACAAACGCCTCTGCTTTTGGTTGGTTTTCATCTACGGTATACACATTGGCATTTAATACCAATACATCTGCAGGTGTTTTAGGCTGTTGGCATGAAATAAAGAGTAATGTACTAACGAATAATAAAGTGATTTTTTGCATTGTATAGTCGAGTTGATTTGTGTTTATGAAGCTAAAAATAGGTATATCTGTGTTTTGATGTGGTTAAGATTTTCTTAATATAAAAGAAAGCATCCTCTATCACATTATTGTCAATTGGGATAAACCACTTTTAGCTCTTATCAATCCACTCTTTACTTCACAATTCTAAACTTCCTCAATATTTTTTACTCCCTTAATCAAAAGCCACAGGCATAATGAAATTTCACCTATATCAGCAGGTATTGTAATATTGCTAAAAAATATAGACTCATGATTTGGAAATAAAAAATACATACCAACATCTATTAAGTCTACTATACATCCTAGCATTAGCATAATACCAATAATCTTCGGAATAATCCCTGATTTAAAAATCATATACCCTAAAGGGAATAGATATAAACCATAAAATATTTGATCAATAAAATATCCATTGGTATGCATACGTAAAAAGAACATTGCCAAACCATTTAATTGATCTGTATCGAAAGCACTAAAATATTCAGGCTTGGTGGCCAATACTAATGCCGCAACTTGATGTAACGTATTAATACAGTATATTGCCACAGCAACCATAATAGACGCTAACATAACTAACGATTGGAATTTATTTATCTTTTTGAAAATTAAATAGAGTACTAAAGAAAAGAGGAAAAAGGCAATCGACATAATGAGATCACTTACAATCCCTAAACGAAATAATAACTCTGATGTTCTTATATTTTCGATAGTTGCCCCAACATCACCAGACACAAATATTGTACTCCTTACAAAGAACTCGGCAAATACACCACATAGTACTAAAGTTAGAAATAATAACCCTGCTACTCTTGCTAATTTTTTGTCTGAATACATACTATTTATTTTTTGATTGATATAAAGTCGACGATCTAATAATTATATTGTTACAATGAGTTTACATATCTTCAATACTATTGACGAGTTGTCTTTTTATAAAATTCAAATTATATATTAAAAGCGAGATGGCTCTAAACTATATTCTATGCATTTTTTCAATATACATAAAACCAACCGCTGTATTTTTCGCTAGGATTGTATTTGAAGATGATGTAGCTTAGAACTTGAAAAATTATACAATTACTTACTCCATAAAAAATGAAGAATACAGAAGATCATTCAAATCATGGTAGTTTATTAAGTTTAAAAACTGTTATCAGAACAAAGGATTTTGAAGCTTCAAAAGTGTTCTATACCGAGATTCTAAATCTTAAAATAGTACAAGAGTATGATGATGGTGATGGCTCTAAAGGAGCAATATTAAGGTTTGGTAAGGAAGGTAGCACAGCTTTTTTTGAAATTTCCGAAATAAAACATGATCATTACTACTACCAAGAACCATTTAGCGACCCTTTAAAAAATGACAAAATAGATATACAATTACGTACCGATGCTATAGACTACTGGGCTACGCGAATACATGAAAAATGGACGGCAAGAGGCCCGGTACTTCGGCCATGGGGTTCATATTATCTTTATTTAAGAGATCCCGATGGATTACAAATTATTATTTATCAGGAAAAGACAACATAAAATATGATCTATTAGTCATTACCCTCTTTGTTTTAAAACGTTTATATTTAGTATCCAAATTTATACCATCTTGCTCATAAATATTTTACAATAACAGTGACCAAATCATTGTATATAACTCAAAACACTAATGCATACCAAGCATACTATAATAGGAGTATTAGGCATCGGCGCTATAGGCTCTGTGCTTGCCTTTGATTTGCAAAAAAACAATGCGAACGAATTGTATTATTATAGCAGAACTAAGAAAGAGGGGCTTAAAATAATTTTTGAAAACATTGAATTTGAAATACCCGTACATATAGAAACTTCAACTACCAATTTACCAAAATTGGATTGGTTACTTATTTGCCTTAAAGAATATCAATATGCTGCAGCCAAAGAATGGTTTGTGAAACTGATACATCCGAAAACCAAAATTGCGGTTATACGAAACGGACTACGTCTAAAAGAGCCATTATTAGAATTTACCAATGAACAGAATATTCTGGAGTGTATAATCGATTGTCCTACACAACCTTCGGGAGAAGGATTTTATGAACAACTTAGAAAACCAATACTTACTGTCCAGAATAATTCTTTGGCAAGTAATTTCAAAAACCTATTTGAAAAAAGTCAATCCGATGTTAGACTGATTAGAGATTTCAAATCTGAAAGTTGGAAGAAACTTATTGAGAGTTCTACACTTGGAGCCATACTATGTCTTAGTGGTGAGACTTGTTGGGTGTTCAAAGATGAAAAACTCAGAAAACTCTATGCAAGAATTCTTGAAGAGTCATTAGTCGTAGCACAAGCAGATGGTGCAAAAATAGAAAACAACTTTGTCGAGAAAATGATACAGAAATTAATGACCTACCCTGAAACCAAAGGGAGTTCTATGCTAACTGATAGACTAAATGGAAATCAGATCGAACTAGGAGCAAAAAACGGAATCATCTCAAGATTAGGTAAAGTCTATAAAGTTCAAACCCCAATCAACGACATAATTGTTGAACTTTTAGAACACACAAATAAAAAAAGTACACAGGACCTAAACTAGTCACCTTTTTTGGTAGTCATCAAAAGCATGTTTCGTATAGACAAGAGGGTCATAATCTCATCTCCCAAAATTCCTGATCCATGGTTTGACCAAATAATTCTACATTCTTATGTACTGTTTTTATCGTAAAGCCTAATTTCTTATATAGATTCCTTGCGCTCTCAAGAATGTCATACGTTTCTAATTCTATGGATGTATACTGATGATTCTTGCAGTGTTGGATTACTACGTCTAACAATTTTCGTGAAATACCGTTTCCTCTATATTGGGGAGAAACCAATACAAAATTGATAAATGCCTTGGTATTGGATATATTAGAAATTGCAATAGAACCTGCTCTTTCATGACCTTCCTCGCAAATATAGACAGTATCGAATGATGATTTTTCTTTTCTAAAAAAATAGACAAACTTGTTCGCTATGTGTATTTCAAAATTAGGATCAAAATTAAATTCCTCGATATAAACTTCACCATGCATTGAGATGATCCATCCAATATCACCTGGTTTATGCTTTCGAATATTAAATTCCATCTATTACTCTAAATTTTTATATAAATCTATGAGATATAAAAATGAAGGCAATTCAATTTAAAAAAAGGTTAACAAATATATCGTCCATTTTTACATCCCAGTTTTAGCATAAAAAAACCTCACAAGTCATAGAGACCTGTGAGGTTTTACTACTTATATCCTAAAAAACTACTTACTTGCAGTAATCCAGTTATTAATTTTATCTTCTAATAAAGCCAGTGGTACGCAACCGGTTTCTAACACCTGGTTATGAAACTGACGGATGTCAAACTTATCCCCAAGCTCCTTCTCTGCTTTAGCCCGAAGTTCTCTTATTTTTAGTTGACCAATTTTATAAGACAAGGCTTGGCCCGGATTAGCCATATAACGTTCAATCTCTGAGGTAATACCTGCTTCAGATTCAGCCTCATTATCTAAAGAATATTGTATCGCTTGTTCACGAGTCCATCCTTTAGAGTGTAATCCTGTGTCGACCACCAAACGAATAGCACGGTGCATTTCTGCTCCCAGCATTCCAAAATATTGGTAAGGATCTGTATATAGCCCTAATTCTTTACCCAATGACTCGCTATATAATGCCCAGCCTTCACCGTAACCGCTATACCATAATGTTTTTCTAAACTTTGGTAATATTTCACTCTCTTGTGTTAATGAAATCTGATAGTGATGCCCAGGAATAGCTTCATGCAAAAATAAAGACTCATCGCTATAGGTATTATACTTGGCAACCTCTGGTATTGGCGTGTAAAAAATCCCAGGTCGTGTACCATCTAGTGATCCTGGATTATACTCTGCACTTGCCGAATTTTCACGAAATGCTTCTGTGCGGCGTACCTCGAAAGGTGTTTTAGGTTTCACATCAAACAGTTTTTCGATCTGTGGTTTCATACGATCATGAATCGCATTAAAATTATCGATCACTTGTTGCGGTTCTGTAAATGGCATCAATTCTTTCTTGTTACGAACATGATCAAAGAATGATTTTAGATCTCCTTTATACCCAACTTCTTCTTTTATCTTCTCCATTTCTGATGAGATTCGAGCTACTTCAGACAATCCTAATTGATGAATCTGATCGGCAGTCATGTTGGTAGTCGTATACAGTTTGATTTGGTACTTATAAAAATCTGCACCATTTGGAACCTCTGTAATACCCGAACTAGCTCTACCCGCTTCAAGATACTCAGTGCCCATAAACTGATGAAGACTTTTGTACGCAGGGATAATTTTTTCTGAAACCATTTTGGTATAGGCCTCGGTTACTAGTTTTTTATCCTCTTCAGAAAAATCTTCAGGAAAATTTTTGACAGGACTATAGAAAAGATGCTTATCCAAATCTTCAACGGTTAATGCTTCTAATTGCGGAAGCACCTTTACGATTAGAGATTTTGGTAAAACATACCCGGCTTTCATTCCTTCTTTCATTTTTGTTTCGGCTGAAGCCATCCATTCTAAATATCCTTCAAGACGCTTTAGCCAATTGTTATAATCTTCTACCGTTTTAAATGGTTGTGCACTGGCACCACTTGCCAACTGTCCTGCCATAAGATTAATAGACCACATTTGGTCAATTGGAAAATAATCTGTTTTAAAATTATACTTTTCTAGATTCATGTCGCACTCCCAGTTAAGAATTGCTTTTGTCATCTTTTCACTTTCTGAAAGAGTAGCATCGTCAAACTGCGCCAATTCTTCTTTGTACTTAGTATAATATGCCTTTGTCTTGGTTACTGTTTCTTCTGCCAGAGGGTTAGAAAATTGGTCGTTAAAACGATTATCTCCAGTAAAAGTAGCCTGTAGAGGATTAAGTTGAAGGCCTTCTTCGTAGTAATTATCTAGCATCTCATTAAACTTAGCGCTGATATCTACTTCTGCTTTTGATTCTTTTGTGGTTGTCTCATTTTTACAAGCTGTAATAACTATAGCCAAACAAGCTATAGTAAACATTTTTTTGATCATGATATTGTGAGTTTTTGTTTTTACGGAAGGAAAGGTAGGAAAATTAGTCAGAATAGAAATGCCTCTTAACAATATAGCAACACATACTACTTTTGTTTGCCAAAATTAAATTATATACCAACAAAGCACCAAACTCTAAATTACCACCATACTATTATAACCCATTGTGCATTTAGGAAAATCATTACAAAAAAAGCGTCAATTCGAGTATTTTGCGTAATGAAATGAAGACAAAATGCCCTCCTGCCGGATGGGTAGGTATCGAGAATAGCTTTTTTTAACCAATAATCCTATTCTCGATAGCTCTGCTGAGCCAGTCGAAGTACACTTCTCCTAAAGTCGAAACACTCGAATTGACGCTTTTTTACAGTATTTCTCTTAAATGCACAACGGGTTATTATAATATATTGTTATATCGAAAACGTATCTAAGGTCATCTTTTCTTTTTGATCATGAAGTTTTATAAATTTCATCTCCTTTGTCTCATTGGGTAATCCATAATTAGTATAAATAGTATATTTGAGAAACGACTTTGATGATTTAGTCGTTTTTCTATTTACATTAAGGTTTACAACCCATTCCCCTTCAAATGATTTTTCGATAATGAATTCTTTAGACAAAGCTCTATTGTTCGTTTCTTCTTTAAAGGAAGCTTTGTTCTCTTCGGATTGATTAGACCATTCATAATATCTCATTTTGGGATTAACAAACTGAAGCACAAATTCTGCATCTGGATCGTTCCAATCAAAAACTATGCGAACAGGAGTACTTTTTACAACAAGAAGCTTTGTCGGTACATCGGCATATGAGACTTGTACTCGATGATTATTTAATAAGTGTTGAATTTGAGATTTTACCTGAGATAAAAGTGGTGTGAAATCAATATCACTTTCTTTATTCTGAAGCATTATTTTATAGATCTCGAAAGCATCCTGATATCTCTTATTTTCTTTATATGTTCTGGCTAGATCAAGATATGATTGTGCATAATTAGGTCGAATTTCAAAAATATTTTCATATACGAGCAAAGCACTTTCTTGATCACCTAGCTCTTCTAATCTAAAGGCTAATGCTCTCAACGCTTCATAATCTTTACGATTAGAAATTTCAATTAAACTAGATACTACTTCTCTAGAAAAATTCTCATTCCACTTTTTAAAATACTCGAAACTATGTATGAAAAAAGCTGCCTTTTTTCCATGATACTGTATTAATTCAAAATACTGGTCTACAGCTTCTTTATACGTCTTACTGCTCACTAATGTATTTAAATATTTAGGCCTCTTTTTATCGAAATTATAGGTTAATTTTGGATGTGAATAATTTTTTGCAGTTTCTATAAAATTATCATACTCTATATTTTGAGATGCTTTATTATTAGCAAATAGTATAGTTTTTATATAAAATACCCCATTTCTGGCTAATGGTCCGTATTGTATCGTGCCTGAAAAACCAGGTACAAATGTAATGCTTTCAATCATTGGAGGAAGTATGTGCACTGGCACACCATTGAATGGAATACCATCTATAACAAATAAAGGGGTCGAACAAGCATTGGAAGAAATTGAACGACTATTAAAAATTCGATTGTTACGAATTGTAACTGCCGGAAACTGAGCTCTTAAAAGATCTGGTAAGAAAATAGCAGACTGAAGGAATTTATCTTTAGTAAGGGTATACGCAGCAAATCCAAGCCTTTGTTTTTCTTTTTTCATTCCTCCTAAATCAATCATTTTTTTTGAACCATCATTATCTTTACTGCTTACTCTTACCTGACCTAATGCATTATACTTAGGTTTAAGATTGATTTTAATATCCTCGGGAACATCTATTAAAATCTCCATGTCTTCAAAACCAAAATGGGTCAACGCTAACATATCACCTTCTTTAGCATTTACATAAAAAACTCCATCTTTATTAGTTTCGCTATGTAGTAAAGTTCCGTTTACTAATATTCTGCAGCCTTGAACCGGGGTATCATCTTCTGATAATACAATACCTTTAACCACTTCTGAAGGTTCTTCTAAATTGTATATCAGTGGATCTTCTGTCGTGTTAAAAACGTAATCTAATGCGGCTATAGGATCTGTTTTTAATAGGTTTACATATAATCCATTTGTGAAACTTGCCGATTGTTGTAATTCTCTGTGATTCGAGTTCATTGTACTAGTCACATAAAAAACCGGTACGTGATAGGCAAATTCGGGTTTCCCATAATTATAATTCCCGTCTGTAAATACCAGATATTGATCTGTACTCTTATTTTCTTTAAAGAGTGTTGAAAAATTGGTAGCCCCATTATATTTGATTGCTCTAATCTCATTAATCAAACCTGTACCACTTCCATTTTCGATTACAAATGTTTTGGTTTTTGCCGATGTATTAGAAAAAGTGACCAAATCTACTTTTACATTCACGATTCTAGAAAAGTACTCTTCAAGAAATCGAATTTCTTTGTTAATATCTCTATTTTGCATAGAAAGCGATGTATCCCAATACATGGTAACATGTTTAGGTTTATCACGTTCATTAGATGCATACGTCGATAAAGGATTTACGGTATGAATCTTAAAAGCAACTCCCGCATTTTTTTGAAACCTCCAACTATCTTGGCTTACATTTTTTATAAATGAATGCCCTATTCTACTACCTGCGATTGCAAATCGCAAATTCTCACCATAGACTTTGATAAGTTCAATACCAGCAATAAAATCTTCATTAACCACTACATTATGTGATGATAAATCAATGGTTTCTTCTCCTTCTTTTCTAGAAACTGTATGATAAATATTGTCTGTTACTATATTAGTTCCGGGTCTACCATTGTTGTTTTTATATACATTAACACGTACTAAAAGACTATCTGCTGTGTTCTCTATTATATTAAATTTTAAATTTAAGAGTTTCGTATTTTTCCTGGATGATCTAATAAAAGCTCCTATTTGGCTACCTAATGCGTTTTTATCGCGCCAATATGCCAATACATCCGAATCGTATGTAATGTATCCTATAGAATCTAGTTTGCTTTCTTTAAAAGATTCATAAGCCACATTTGTATTTATTTTTGAAGGTTCTAAGAAGATTTTATTGCTGGTATTAAGCATCTCAAAAAGTTGATCATATGGGTAACTTACTGTCTTATAACCAATACCAGAAAATTGTATTATATCATTATCGTTAATATCTTCTTCATCATAGCGTACATAAAATCTCCCATTTTTGGTACTTACGGTACCAACGCCTTTATCGACAAAACCAATATTAGCATAAGGAACTGGTTTATTTGTTTCCTGATTAAGCACAAAAGCATCTATTAGCACTTCATACTGACTGTATGAAATTAGTGTAGTTGTCAAAAAAAATACCAAAAACAAAAGCCCTCTATTTCTCATAACGCCTGATTTAAACAATTCATGTTTCCTAAAATAAAAAACAATCACCTGTAAATCAACAAGTTTAACGTTAAGGATAGTTAATTTTTGGGGATAAATCCTATTCTTAAATACAAATCACTTCTTTTCTGGAAGAATATATTATTTCCTAAGCTTGATTTGTAGCTTTATTTTTTTGATCATGATATTTTGAGTTTTTGTTTTTCATATATTAGGTTTTATATAGAAAACTTATCCAATGTTACTTTTTCTTTTTGACCATAGAGTTTTATGAATTTCACCTCCTTAGTCTCTTCAGGTAAGCCAAAGTTTCTGTAGATAGTATATTTCATGAACGTAGGATTTACTTTAGAAACGTCATCATAAGATTGTATGTTTACTCTCCATTCTCCCGGAACCGAATTATCGACAATAAACTCCTTTGAAGTAATGCCGTGTTTTACCTCCTGCATCATAGATTCTTTAGAATCATCAAATCGACGTACCCATTTTTGATATTTTTTTTCTGGAGTTACAAATTGAAATTCAAACTCGGCTTGCGGATCATTCCAATCGAAAACTATACGAACAGGCACCCCTTTTACGACCAAAAGCTCTGTAGGGATATCATTGTATGGTATATGTAAACGATGATGGTTTAACAAATACTGCAGCTCTGATTTTACTTGTTTTTGAACTTCAGCTAACCCTTCTATGTATTGAAATTCTTCTAACGTTTTTTTATACATGTTATATGCTTTTGCATATTCTTTATTCTCCTTATATATTCGTCCCAAATCGAGATAAGACTGCGCAAAATTTGGCCTTAAGGCAAATAGATCTTCATAAACAATTAATGCCTTTTGAATATCTCCCCTTTCTTCCAACGAAAATGCCAGGGTTCTTAATACCCAATAATTATCTTCAACTATCTCGGCTAAATTAGAGATTACCTCGATTGAAAATTTTGGATTCCAGCGTTTAAAATATTCAGAACAAAAAACATAAAAAGGTACTTCATTTATATGTGCTACTCTAAGTTCATAATATATCTCTAAAGCGTTAGCATAACTAGTACTTTCCCATAACCGATCAAGATATGCTGGCCTGTTTAGGTTGGGATTTAACAAAAAGGTGGATTCATTATAATCATTCCCTTTAACTAAAAGAGTATTTTTTGACTCGTTATCAGATGCTAAAGAAGGCACCATGTTAGTTTTGATAATAAAAACCCCATTTCTTGCTCGTGCACCATACAATGTAGTTCCCGAAAGCCCAGGAATCAAAGTTATACTTTCAATCATAGTGGGTAATAAATAAAAAGGAGGTCTAGTCTGAATAGCACCATCAATTACAAATAGTGGATCATTATCTCCCAAAATTGTATTTTGTCCTCGAACTAAAATCTTGGCTGCATCTCCAAAACCGAATATCCGAACTGAAGGAAATTTACCTTTAAGAAGATCTATAAAATGAAGAGCAGATGGTGCAAACTCTTCTTTGGTTATCATATAGGCAATAACCCCCATCCTTCTTTTTTGCATCTCATTATTACCCAGGTAGATTTTTCTTTCGGGTTTATCATTCTTTTTTTGTTTTAGAGTTACTTCACTAAGTTTCTCGTACTTTGGAGTAAGCTCTATACTTAGAGCTTTCGAATCATCAAGCAGTATCTCTTTACTTTTCATACTAAAATGTTGAAAAGATAGCACCTGATCTGCTTCGGCTTTAATACTGAAATCACCATTACTATCAGTTTCTGCTGCGATGAGTGTTCCTTTTACAAAAACTTTACACCCTTCTACCGGAATATTTTCGGATATGACCAAACCTTTAACTACTTGCGATGACTCTTCAATCTTATATACTATTGGATCATCCCGTTCATTAAAAATATGCGTTAACGCTTCTTGTGGTTCTGTTTTTGAAAGATTTACATATTTACCACCTGTAAAATGTGCAGCCTGTTGCAATTCTGAATGATTAGCATCTATGGTACTACTAATGTAAAAAACAGGTGCATTATAGATGAATTCTGGTTTTCCAAAATTATAATTTCCGTCCGTAAACACCAGATATTGATCTGTCTTATTATGCTCTTTAAAAAGGGTTGAAAAATTTGTAGCTCCGTTATATTTAACCGCTTTAATTTCATTAATCAAATCTGTACTTTCTCCATTTTGGATCATGAAGGTTCTGGTTTTAGAGGATTGATTAGAAAACATAATCAAATCCACCTTTGTTTTTATAATCTGAGCAAAGAAATTCTCAAGAAACATTACTTCTTTTTCAATGTTTCTATTTTGCATAGAGAGCGATGTATCCCAATACATTGTAATATGTTTTGGCTTTTCATACTCGCTAGATGTATCCAGTGATAATGGATTTAGGGTTTCGATTTTGAAGGCAACTCCAACATTTTTTCTAAAATGCCAACGATCCTGACTTGCATTTTTAATAAAAGAATGCCCAAGTCTACTACCCGATACTGCAAAACGGAAATTCATACCATAGACTTTAACAAGTTCAATACTTGCCATAAAATCTCCATCAGCAATTATGTTATGGGCAGAAAGGTCGATAATTTCTTCTCCATTTTTTCGAGTAATAGTATGATAGATATTATCAGTAACTATATTAGCACCGACAGCACCATGATCATTTTTAAAGATATTAACTCTAACCAACAAACTGTCTGCAGTATTTTCAACCACATTAAATTTTAGGCTTAATAGTTTTGTATTTGTTTTTGGTGATCTTATAAAAGCTGCTATTTGACTTCCGAGTGCATTTCTATCCCTCCAATATGCCTGAACATCTGAATCATACGTTATATATCCCAAGGTTTCTTGTTTACCCTCTCCAAAAGATTCGTAATTATTGATATCTAAGGGTTTAAGATAGATTTTATTACTACCGTGTAATGTATTATAAAGTTGTTTATAAGTAAAGTGTAGCGGTTCGTATCCAATACCCGAAAATTGTAGGGTATCGTTATCTTGGATTTCGTCTTCATCATAACGCAAATAAAATCTTCCATTTTTATTAGTGACTGTACCCACTCCCTTATCGACGAAACCGACATTTATATAAGGAATCGGTTTATTTGTTTCCTGATTAAGCACAAAAGCATCTACTAGTACTTCATACTGACTGTATGAAATTAGTGTAGTTGCCAAAAAAAATACCAAAAACAAAAGCCCTCTAATTCTCATAATACCATATTTAAAACAATTCGTGCTTCCTAAAATAAAAAAGAATCATCTATAAATCAATACGTTTAACAATAAGAATACCCAATTTTTTGTAATAAATCCTATTCTTAACTATAAATCACTTCTTTTCTGGAAGAATATACTATTGTCTAAGCTTGGCTTGTAGCTTTATTTTTTCTTCGGTTAACCATTCATCTTTAAGAATACTAAGTAGAACACCATCGGTGCGACCTTTTCCATCCAGAGCCGGAAAAATACCTCTTAGGATTCCTTCTTCTTTGCATCCTACGCTTTTCATGGCGCCAATACTTATTGTATTTTCAATATAAGCTCCCATGCCTATTCGTTCTGCTCCCATAGTCTCAAAAGCAAATTGAAACAGTAGATATTTACAATGTTTATTTAGCCCTGTTCCTCTAAATGCTTTGCCATACCATATGTATCCCAAGCGAATTGCCGATAAAGCAGGTGTTATTTCACAATAACGGGTACTACCTGCATATTGCTTTTTAATCTTATCATAAACTACAAAAGGGTATTCTTTTTTGGCATTTCTCTGGTCTATTGCAGATTTAATATAGGCTGTTAGGTTTTCTTCACCTTCTCCATTAACAAAAGAATACTCCCAAATACCAGGTTCATTTGCAATATCTAATAAATGAGATACATCTTCAACTTTCAAAGGACGTAATTGCACAACATCATCCTCTAAAATATAGTTTTTTGAAAAGTCAAAATGTAGCATGTGCCTACGAGTTGTTTATCGATATAAAGTTATAAAGATTATACCATATTAGAACGAATAAGACCTCACAGGTTTTGTACTTCGATAAACTCAGTAACCAATCTGTGAGGTCTACAATTAGTCTTTATGTTTTCTATCTAAATATCTATTCTAAATCAATATTCTCTAGTATATTGTTCCTTTTCGGTAAGTTGTATTGCTTTACTGCCTTTTCCTGTCAAAAACTTTGTTTTTAAAGTTTCTCTATCTTTTAATCGTTGTAAAAAAACAATAAAATGAAGATGTGGTCCCGTAGCCCATCCTACATCACCGCTGTATCCTATAAACTGTCCGATTTTTACTTGATCTCCAATCGTAACACTTGCTCCATTTTTCTTGATATGGGTATACTCTGCAAAGGTACCATCGTTATGATATACCAATATGAAGTTGTTGTATTTAGCACATTCTGCAGTGGTACAGCTTTTACTAAAACTCTCTTCTAGATCAACCACAACTCCTTCTCGTGCAGTATAAATCTTTGTTCCCATGGGCATTTTAAAATCTAAAGCATTTTCTCCTTGATGAGAAGTGCTGCCGTTATATCCTTGCGAAAGCCAAAATGTTGCTCCTTTCCCATATGGTAAATAGTACTTAAAATCGGCATCGTATTTTTTTTGATTGTGATCACCATGATTATACGTGGATTCATACCCTAGTTTTATTCTTTTCTTACGGTCTATTACATTGAGATCTGTAATGGTATATTTTTTAGTTCTGGCAGGGACCACAAAAACCTTATGATCACCATTGGTAGAGTTTAGGTTTTCTAATCTGAAATCTATTTTTGCGGAAACCGGACTATACTCATCATTATCGGCCAGTATCCTAAACCCATTATCAGTTTCTTCATAATAAAGCTTGAAATTATCTTGCGATTGGGTAAGCATTGGAAAAAGACAAAAGACAAGCAGAGCAATATTTTTCATAGGGTATTCTTTTTTATCTAAAATACAACAAAAATCATACCTTCTCTTATATCTATGATAAGTACAACACCTATTCAAATTCAAATTTTTTTAAAAAACACATAAAAAACCTCTTTATCAATCATGTAAATAACTCCTGCAGGGGTGCGAGGGCTCGTTGTATACTATGCAAATAGCTCCTGCCAGTGACGAGAGCTCGTTATATACTATACAAATAGCTCCTGCCAGTGACGAGAGCTCGTTATATACTATACAAATAGCTCCTGCCAGTGACGAGAGATCGTTACATACTATACAAATAGCTCCTGCCAGTGACGAGAGATCGTTACATACTATACAAATAGCTCCTGCCAGTGACGAGAGA
>CANNFM010000017.1 GCA_947503835.1 uncultured Aquimarina sp. | reverse complement strand
CCGAGGTTCTTTTTTGAAGCTCCGAGGTTCTTTTTTGAAGCTCCGAGGTTCTTTTTTGAAGCTCCGAGGTTCTTTTTATAAACTTCACAGGTTTCAAAGACCTGTGAGGTCGGATGAGAAAATAAATGCGTTAGGGATTGAAGCGGCATCCTTTTCTAAAACTGAGAGCCCTGAGCGTAGTCGAAGGGCGACTGTTATAGAAAAGATAGAGCAGAAAGCCCGCTCGAACGCCAAAAAGAATATAAAGAAGATAGAATAGATTTCTAACCATTCAGAAATTACAGAAATAAATAATTAATGAAAGTAACAGATCACATAAAACAAGCAAAAGGGAAAACCTTATTCTCTTTTGAATTAATACCACCACAAAAAGGAAGAAGTATCCAGGAGTTATATGATAATATTGATCCTTTAATGGAATTTAACCCGCCTTTTATAGATGTAACCACATCTAGAGAAGAGTTTATTTATATTGATAGAGATGGGTTGTTAGATAAAAAATTGACACGTATGCGTCCGGGTACGGTAGGTATTTGTGCTTCTATTAAGCATAAATACAATGTAGATACAATACCGCATGTACTGTGTGGAGGATTTACTAAAGAAGAAACCGAATACTTACTTGTCGATTGTCACTATCTTGGGATTGATAACATAATGGCTCTGCGTGGGGATGCGATGAAAGAAGAGAAGTATTTTAATGCTACCGAAGGAGGACACTGTTATGCTAATGAATTGGTTGGGCAAATCGTGAATATGAATAAAGGGCAATTTCTTCATGAAGTAATAGAGAGTGATAATCAATCTGATTTTTGTGTTGGGGTTGCAGGCTATCCAGAAAAACATATGGAAGCTCCCTCAATGGATTCTGATATCCGCTGGTTGAAGCAGAAGGTTGATGCTGGAGCTGATTATGTGGTGACTCAAATGTTTTTTGATAATAAAAAATATTTTGACTTTGTAGAAAAAGCTAAAGCAGCAGGAATCAATGTGCCAATAATTCCAGGTATTAAGCCCGTTGCAGTAAAAAGACATTTACAGTTATTACCTCAGGTGTTTAAATTGGATATGCCGGATGAATTAGTGAGGGCCGTAGAGAAGTGTAAGACCAATAAAGAAGTTAGAGAAGTAGGAGTCGAATTTGCTATTCAGCAATCTAAAGAATTAATGGAGTATGGTGTACCGGTTTTACATTATTATTCTATGGGTAAATCTGATAATATTAAAAGAATAGCTGCCGAAGTATTCTAATATGTTGGATAAGCTCTAAAAGACTATCAGTGTTTTTAAGAATATTTTAAGGGTATTTAAAAAGTATTACTACTTTTGCCGGATGATAAAACGGATTTGCCTCACGTTATTTATTATATGCTATAGCTCTTATTCTCAGGAAGAAGATAAGTCATACTATACTTTAGATGTTAATCATTATCATGGTACAATCTTAAAGCATAATCCTGATATTTCACATCTGATTACAGGTCACCCTTTTGGTGTGATTCTTTCTTTTCAGAAAAAAACCTTTGGAAAAAAAGAGTGGCAGCGATTGTATAATAGTCCAGATTATGGAGTATCTTTTTTATATCAAAATCTTGATAATCAATTTTTAGGAGAGCATTACGGACTCTTTATACATTACAATTTTTATTTTTTTAATCGTCTTTTAATGCTAAGAATAGGTCAGGGAGGGTCTTACAATACTACTCCTTATGATGAAGATGATAATTTTAGAAATGTAGCCTATGGTACACATCTGGTAAGTGGATCCTACGCATTATTGAATTTTAAAAAAGAAAACCTTGTTAAAGGGCTGGGATTACAAGCAGGTTTAGGAATAGTGCACTATTCTAACGGAAACTCTAAAGCACCTAATAAAAGTACAAATACCTTATTTTTAAATGCCGGAATAACATATACAATGGATCAGGATATTCCAGAACGTATAGATAAAGAAAAAGGCCTGGCAAAAGGTGGAGAGCCTTTTGGTTATGGATTTATTCTTAGGGGTGGAGTCAACGAAAGTGATGTAGTTGGATCAGGAAGATTCCCGTTTTATACTCTCGGAGGATTTATAGATAAAAGATTAAACAAAAAGAGTGCGATTCAGCTAGGTGGAGAGTTGTTTTTTTCGAAAGCATTAGAACGTTTTATTGATTTTAGAGCCTCGGGTGGTTTTGATGATGGTGTTACGGGAGATGAAGATGCTAAGCGAGTGGGGATGTATTTGGGTCATGAATTGCGAGTAAATAGAATTTCGGTGTTAACTCAGTTTGGGTATTATGTATATTACCCCTATGATTTTGAAGGACAGACGTATCTTAGGGCTGGAGTGCAATATTATTTTAATAAGAATATATTTGGTGCTTTTACTGTACGATCGCATGCAGCAAAAGCAGAAGCTATGGAGTTTTCGATAGGATATAGATTATGAGAAAGCTATACTACATATTAGTAACGATTTTAATTTTTGGATGTAATTCTGAAGATGCATCAGATTGTTTCCAAAGAACCGGAAATATAGTTAGAAAGGAAGTTGAGGTTTCAGATTTTACCCGAATTTTAGTCAACCCAAATGTGGAGTTGATTCTAAAAGAAGAAGATACAATTTCAGTAATTATTGAGACAGGAGATAATCTATTAAATGAAGTTTCTGCAGCGGTTATAGATGAACAATTGGTGTTAAGTAACGCTAATGATTGTGCTTTTTTTAGAGATTTTAATCAAACTAAAATTTTTGTTAGTGCACCTAATATCACAGAAATACGAAGTGCCACGCAATTTAATATATCATCTGATGGGATATTGAATTATCCATCATTAAGTTTATTGTCTGAAGATTTTAATGTGACCGGGGGTAATACCAACGGAACCTTTAATTTTAAAATAAATAATGAAACTATTAATGTAGTAGGAAATAATATTGCTTCTTTTTTTATTGAAGGTACTACAGAAGTGTTAAATGTTAATTTTGCCTCTGGTACTGGAAGGTTTGATGGTACTGGCTTAATCGCCGAGAATGTAAAGATTTTTCATCGAGGTACGAATAAGATTATAGTAAACCCGCAACAATCTATTACTGGCGAAATTAGAAGTACTGGTGATGTGATTGCTATTAGCAAACCTGCTACCATAGAAGTAGAAGAATTTTTTACTGGAAAACTGATATTCTTGTAAAAAGCACAAAGCCTTTTATACATACATACTTATATATTCTCTTCGAAGGTAGAAGTTATTCGTTTCTGTTGTGAATCGACCATTAAAACTACCCGATCCCATTTTTTTTGTTCCATTCACTTTGTTTAAATGGTATAGCCATAAATATATTGAGGTTTTATGCGCCTCGAATGTTTGTGATTATTCATAAATTTAAAAAACTCTTCGTCAAAGGTATATTTTTTAGTTCTAATCTCAAGAATGAAATATGAAAAGTAAGCAAAAGGATAAAGAAGATGTGGTTTTGAATGAGGAGGAAAATTATCTGAAAAGAGAGTTGTATGATCTCATAAAGAAAGATGATTTGATTTTTGATTTTTTACAAGAAGCAGGACTAGATGGTTTATGGTTTTGGGATTTGGATAATCCAGAGAATGAATGGATGAGCCCAAGATTTTGGATAACATTAGGGTATGATCCAGATGATATGCCTCATAATGTGTCGGCATGGCAGGATATTATTAATAAAGAAGATTTAAAATTGGTGTATAGCAACTTTGCTAAACATTGTAAGGACCCATCATATCCCTATGATCAAATTGTAAGATATAAGCACAAACTAGGGTATACAACATGGATTCATTGTAGAGGATTAGCAATTCGAGATGGTAATGGTAAACCTGTACGGATGTTGGGCGCACATTTAGATATTACCAAATTAAAAGAAGCAGAAATAAAATTACAGTGGCAAGTCGAGCGTTATCAACATATTATTGAAGGAACAGGTATAGGAACCTGGGAGTGGAATTTAAAGACTGGGGAAACCATAATAAATGAAGAATTAGCTAATATAGTAGGGTATACAATATCGGAGTTAACTCCGATATCAGCTCATACTTGGATGAAAAAATATAATCCAGATGACCTAGATAAAACTAACCGACTTTTAGAAGATTGTTTTGAAGGGAAAATACCTTTTTATGAATGTGAGTCTCGTATGAGACATAAAAACGGGGAATGGATATGGGTTCTGGATAAAGGTAAAGTGGCGAGCTGGGATTCTAAAGGAAACCCAGAATGGATAATTGGTTCATGCCAAAATATAACCAAGAGAAAAAAAAAGGAAGAAGAATTCAGGTTGCAATCTGCTTTTTTTAAACATGTTATAGATGCTTCAAGTCTTGGGACATGGCAGTGGAATGTGAAAACTGGGGAAACTATTTTTAATGAACGATGGGCTGAGATGATTGGATACTCACTTTCTGAGTTAGAACCAATTTCTATTGACTCCTGGCTTGAGCATTCGAGTCAAGAAGATCAAGATAAATCTAATAGACTTATAAAGGATCATTTTATTGGAAAAACGCCTTTTTATGAGTGCGAGTTTAGAATGAAACATAAAAATGGGGAGTGGATATGGGTTCTCGATAAAGGTAAAGTGGTAAGTTGGGATGGTGAAGGGAACCCAGAATGGATGATCGGTTCTCACCAAAATATAACCAAGAGAAAAAAAAGAGAAGAAGAATTCAGGTTGCAATCTGCTTTTTTTAAACATGTTATAGATGGGACGGGTTTAGGTACCTGGCAATGGAATGTAAAAACTGGTGAAACCATATTTAATGAAAAATGGGCCAACATTACTGGGTATACACTTTCAGAATTAACTCCAATTTCAATCGATACTTGGGTGAAATATTCACATCCTGATGATCTGGAGAAATCTAACCTATTATTACAAGATCATTTTGCAGGAAAAACACCTATTTATGAATGCGAAGCTCGTATGAGGCATAAAAATGAAGAATGGATATGGGTTCTTGATAGGGGGAAAGTTATAAGTTGGGATGAAGAAGGAAATCCAGAGTGGATGGTTGGATCGCATCAGGAAATAACTAAAAGTAAAAAAGCATTTGAAAAAAACCGCCTTTTTATAGAACAAGCACCAAGTGCAATTGCCATGTTTGATGCCGATATGTGCTATTTAGCAGCTTCACAAAAATGGTATGATGATTATGGTATTGAAGATGAAAATGTAATAGGGAAATCACATTATGAAGTTTTTCCAGAGATAGGCGAAAAATGGAAAGCCGATCATCAAGAATGCCTAAGTGGAATCGTATTAAAGAGTGATGAAGATCGTTTTGAAAGAAAAGATGGATCTGTACAATGGCTAACTTGGGAATTACGACCATGGTATACTGATGAAAATAAAATTGGAGGCATCCTAATGCATACTGCGGATATTACTAAACTCAAAGAGGCAGAAATTCGTCTACGTATTAGTGAAGAAATGTTCAGGAGAAACTTTGAGAATGCTGCAATCGGTATGGCAATGTTAGATCAAGAAGGTAGTTTTACAAAGGTGAATTATAAGTTGTGCGATATTCTTGGCTATTCTAATGTAGAATTAACGAAGCTGGGCTTAAAAGATATTATCCATCCGCACGATATAAAATCTAGTAATAAAGTGTTGCAAAAGCTTTTTAAAGGGAAAACACTATATGGTAATATAGAAAAAAAATGTTTTCATAAAAATGGTCAGGTTGTACATATAAATATATCAATCTCTGTTGTTAAAGATGAAAATAATGCACCTTTATATTTTGTGACTCAAATTGAAGATATAAGCCATAAAATATTAGCCAGACAAAAGGTTCAGGAGAAACTTAGTAGTCTAGAAAATATAATTGATGACATCACTCAAGTAATTGTTATTGGCACAGATAAAAAAGGCCTAATAACAACTTTTAATAAAGGAGCAGAGAACTTATTAGGATACACCAAAAATGAAGTTTTATTTAAAGAAAGTGCTATAATATTTCATCAAAGAGAAGAAATAGAGAAGAGAGAAAAGGAATTGTCCTTATTGCTAAATCGTGAAATTAATGGTTTTGAGGCTTTTGTAGCAGAACCTGAGGAAGAAAAGTATTATACAAGAGAGTGGACTCTTGTAAGAAAAGATGGAAACAGTTTCCCTGCACATTTAACATTATCTGCTATAAAAGATGATGATCAGATTATTGGGTATTTGGGAGTTGCAGCTGATATAAGTGAGATTAAAAAAGCAGAGAAAGAGTTAAAATCATTATTAACAGTTGCTGAGGACCAAAATAAAAGACTAAGGAATTTTGCACATATAGTTTCGCATAATCTAAAATCACATTCGGGAAATTTTGAAATGCTTCTCGACCTGTTTATTCAGGAAAATCCAGGTATCGAGGATGATGAAATTGTAAAACTTTTTAAATCCGCATCCGAACATCTCACAGAAACAATCTTACATTTAAATGAAGTGGTTTTGATAAACACCTCTGTTGATCAGAATTTGATTGAATTAAATCTATATGTAGCTATTAATAAAGTCGTGGAAAGCATTTCTGCTATTGCATATGAAACCAATGTAACTATCAATAATTTAGTTGAACATGACGTAAATATTTTGGGAATCCCAGCATATTTAGATAGTATACTGCTTAATTTTATTACTAATGGAATTAAATATAGTTCCAATGAAAGGAATAGTCATATCACTTTAACTGCCAAGGTGAAAGAAAATTTTGTGGTGTTGAGTATTGAAGATAATGGATTAGGTATTGACTTAAAAATGCACCGCGCCAAGCTATTTGGAATGTACAAAACGTTTCATTATAATGAAGATGCCAGAGGTATTGGGTTGTTTATTACAAAAAATCAAGTTGAAGCCATGGGAGGTAGAATAGAAGTAGAAAGCAAAGTAGATGAAGGAACCACTTTTAAAATTTATTTAAAGTATGAAAAAAATTGATATTGCCTGTATAATTGACGATGATCCAATTTTTGTATTTGGGATTAAGAAAATAATGGATCTTGTTGGTTTTTGCAACGGTTTTATGGTTTTTGGAAATGGACAAGAAGCGTTAAACAATTTAAAAGCTATTATCTCGGCAAATGAAAAGTTGCCAGATGTCATTTTACTAGATCTAAATATGCCAATACTTGATGGTATTCAATTTCTTGAGGAGTTTATCAAGATCCCTTGTAAAAAGAAAATAATTATTTATGTAGTTTCTTCATCTGTTGACCCAGAAGATATTCAACTTGCTAAATCCTTTAAAAATGTTAGTGATTATATTGTGAAACCTATTTCTGTTAAAAAGCTCAAAGAAATTTTAAAAGATATTGAGCATGCAAACCAACAATGATATTATGGTATCTAAAATTGCGTCTTTTTAAATTAATCGACCTTTCATGAAGGTCTTTGAGATGGATTAGTTAATTCGATAAACAAATTCTCTAAGTTTTTATTCTTTCGAGATAATTGTAATATTTTTAATTTGTTATCATGTGCAAAATCAAAAACAACAGGGCGCATATCCATTGCCGTTTCAAAAGTTATGTGATAAACAAACCCATGTGTATTTTTTACGGTTGAAACATGAGGAAGTTTTAATAAAAAAGCATCTTCCACTCGGTAATCAAATTCTACCTCGATAATTTGCTCAGTTTCATCTAATATCTCACTAAGGTTTTTATCTGCTACAATTTCTCCTTTGTTTATAATGATTACTCGGTCGCACATAGCTTCTACCTCTTGCATGATGTGGGTAGAGAGAAAAACGGTTTTTTCTTTACCAATAGATTTGATTAGTTCTCTAATTTCTAATAGTTGATTTGGGTCTAAGCCCGTGGTAGGTTCATCCAAAATCAAAACCTGAGGATCATGCAGCAATGCGCAAGCTAACCCAACACGTTGACGATATCCTTTAGAGAGCTGTCCTATTTTTTTATTAGCTTCAGTTGCTAATCCGGTTAAATTAATAACCTCTTCAATTCTGGATTTTGAAATTTTATATACTCGTGCATTAAACAATAAATATTCCCTTACATACATGTCTAGATATAAAGGATTATGTTCAGGAAGATATCCTACACTTTTTTGTACATCTATAATTTGCGAATCAATATCAAACCCATTTACCATGGCTTTCCCTTCAGAAGGGCTAAGGTAGGTAGTTAGAATTTTCATCATGGTTGATTTTCCAGCGCCATTTGGGCCTAAAAATCCTACAATTTCGCCTTGTTTTATTTCAAAGGAAATACCACTCAACGCTTTTTGTTCATTATATGACTTTGAAATGTTTGATGCTGAAATTGACATATGCACTTATTTTTATCAAAAATAGGAAATTAGATCTCTTATGCTAACGAGTCTTGTTAGATATTATGATTTCTAAATCAAATATAAAACGCTGATGTATGTTTGATGTCTTTTAATACAAAAGTGCTGTTTAACACACCGATGTTTTCGATTTTAGAAAGCTTGTATTTTACAAAATCATGATATTCCTCCAAGCTTTTTGTATTTATTTTTAAAATGAAATCTACTTGCCCGGCCATATGATAACATTCTTGCACTTCTTCTAATGCCTGTATTTGATCCTCAAATTTTTCTATAAAAGCTTCATTATGATAGCGCATTGAAACCTGGCAAATTGTAGTAATAGAGCGGTCAATCAATTTCTTGTCTAAAATGGCAACATATTTTTTGATAAACCCTTGTTTTTCGAGTCTTCGGATTCGTTCATAAACTGGCGAGATCGTAAGATTAAGGGTTTTGGCGATTTCTTTAGCGGTTTTCTTAGAGTCTTTCTGTAAGATTCTAAGAATAGTGATGTCAATCTGATCGAGTTGTTCCATTTTAAGATTTAAAAAATTACTTCAAAAATATTAGTTATGAGTTGTTAAAAGTAAAAATACCTTTTTTTTAACTTATAAGAAGTAATAATTACTTAATTATTCTAAACATTCGAATATAAAATTCACATTTTGTATTTTAGTAAGGAAATAACACTTAATTGTGTTTAAATTTTAGGATAAAGTATGGAAACGGTTGTTTTAGTAATTGGAGCAAATGGTCAGCTCGGGTCTGTTTTAACAGAATCTCTTCAGCAAAAATATGGAAATGATAATGTAATTGCTTCAGACCTTAGGCCTAAGGATACCTTTGAAGGAATTTTTGAAGTTATTGATGCTACAGATAGGGATAGAATCCAAGAAATAGTGGTTAAGTATAAAGTAACACAGATATATCATTTGGCAGCCATACTTTCTGCAAAAGGAGAAGAAACACCATTAAGAACCTGGGATATTAATATGAAAACATTATTTAATGTTTTAGAAGTTTCGAGGACGCAGCATATTGATAAAGTGTTTTTTCCAAGTTCTATAGCAGTCTTCGGAGAAGGAGCTCCGTTAGAGCAGACTCCCAATAATGCTTATTTAGATCCAGCTACGGTATATGGTATTAGTAAGGCCGCTGGCGAAAATTGGGCGCAGTATTATTATTTAAGATATGGGTTAGATGTACGATCTATACGCTATCCAGGGGTTATTGGATATCAATCATTACCCGGTGGAGGAACCACAGATTATGCCGTAGATGTTTATCATAAAGCAGTTCTTGAAGAAGATTTTAATTGTTTTCTAAAGGAAGATGCCACGCTACCTATGATATTTATGGACGATGCGATACGAGCTACTCTTGAGGTTATGGATGCTCCCAAGAAAGATATTTCTATAAGAACTTCATACAATATTGCAGGTATAAGCTTTTCTCCTGCCGAAGTGGTTGCAGAAATTCGTAAATTATATCCAGATTTCAAAGTGCAATATCAACCAGATTTTAGACAAGATATTGCTTCGCGATGGCCAAAAACAATTGACGACTCTGTTGCGGCAAGAGATTGGAGATGGAAACCCGAATTTGATCTTGAAATGATTACCAAAACTATGGTAGAGAAACTAAGAGAGCAATATAAAACAGGTTCAAAAAACCTGGAGACTTTACTATTTTGATGCCTCATCAATGTATGAATTATAAAATTACAGTTTAAGAATAAAAAATAGAACACATGTTTTCAAATATAAAAGAAGAAATACAGAAAGAACTTGATGAGATAAAAGCAGCTGGACTGTATAAGTCAGAACGCATTATCACTACTCCGCAAGGAGCCGAAATAAATACTACTGAAGTAAACGATGTATTAAATTTTTGCGCTAACAATTATTTAGGTCTTTCGTCACATCCTGAAGTAATAGAGGCAGGTAAAAAAGCAATTGACTCTCATGGATATGGCTTATCTTCTGTTCGCTTTATTTGTGGTACTCAGGACATACATAAAGAACTAGAACGAAAGACTGCAGAATTTTTGGGCATGGAAGATTGTATTCTCTATGCAGCGGCCTTTGATGCTAATGGAGGGGCGTTTGAACCTATTTTAGGCCCTGAGGATGCAATTATTTCTGATGCATTGAATCATGCTTCTATTATTGACGGAATTCGATTATGCAAAGCTAGGCGTTTTAGATATGAACATAATAATATGGTAGATCTCGAAAAGCAATTAGTGCAAGCCGAGGATGCAAGAAGAAAACTGATAGTAACCGATGGGTCATTCTCAATGGACGGAACGATTGCACAATTAGACAAAATTTGCGATCTGGCCGACAAGTATGGAGCTATGGTGATGATAGATGAATGTCATTCTACGGGATTTCTTGGTAAAACAGGTAGAGGTACACACGAATATCGCAATGTAATGGGGCGTATTGATATCATTACCGGAACCTATGGCAAAGCATTAGGAGGAGCATCAGGAGGGTTTACTGCAGCCAGAAAAGAAATTGTTGATATGCTTAGACAACGATCCCGACCTTATTTGTTTTCTAATACAGTGGCACCATCAATTGTAGGTGCCTCTATAAGAGTTTTAGATGTACTAAGCTCATCTACCGAACTTAGAGATAAATTAGAAGATAACACCAAGTACTTTAGGTCAGAAATGACAAAGGCTGGGTTTGATATTATGCATGGTGACCATCCTATAGTTCCTGTTATGTTGTATGAAGCAAAATTAGCCCAGGAATTTGCCGCTAAATTATTAGAAGAAGGAATTTATGTAATCGGATTCTTTTACCCAGTTGTGCCTAAAGGAAAAGCAAGGATTAGAGTTCAGTTATCTGCAGCACATGATCGTCATCATCTCGAAAAAGCAATAAAAGCTTTTACTAAAGTAGGTAAAGAGCTGGGAGTGATATAAATACGAACGTTTGTTAGTAGTTGAGAAAATAGAAGATTATTAATAGATGTATGTTTTTGTTTGTAAAATTGCATTGATACTTTGTAATTATTTAGAATATGATGATAATGCCATAGAAGTGATGAAAAAAATTAAAAAAGATTTTAAATAGTAATAGTTTTAGCTACTTTAGCACCATATTAACAAGACAATGAATAACGTATTTACTTGGAACCGATTTTATTTTTTCTTCTTTTATTTTAAAAGAGGGATCGGGATTGCTATGTAACTACGAGTTAAAATATATAGTTTGAATCCCGATGAAAATCGGGATTTTTTTTTAATAAAATTTATAGAATTTGGAGCAAAGAGTAGCCATACAAGGCATAAAAGGATCATATCACCACGGAGTTGCGCAAGCATACTTTGGGGAGAATGTAGATGTTGATGAATGTATGTCATTTCAGGAACTAGTGCATAGTCTTGAGAATCAAAAAAGCACAGATGCAGTAATGGCAATAGAAAATTCTATAGCCGGATCGATTATTCCTAACTATGCATACATTGATGAACATGATCTAACGATTAGTGGCGAGTATTTCTTACCAATTCACCATTGTTTAATGGCTTTAGAGGGGCAAAATATTTCTGATATTAAAGAGGTGTATTCTCATCCCATGGCCTTGTTGCAGTGTAAAGAGTTTTTTAGAGAACATTCTCATATTAAGTTGGTAGAAGATGCAGATACTGCAGATGTGGCTAAAAGAATTCAGGAGAATCAAATAAAAGGAGTAGCAGCTGTTGCAGGAGAGACCGCAGCAAATATTTACCAATTGAATATTTTGGCCAAAGAGATTCAAACTATTAAATCAAACAGCACCAGGTTTTTTATCTTAAATACCAGAGAAGATTCTGGAGTTGATAAAAAACAAATCAATAAAGCATCTTTGAAATTTCTTTCAGATCATAAAAGAGGAAGTTTAGCAACGGTGCTAAATGTAATGAGTGATTGCAATTTAAATTTAACCAAGATACAATCCTTGCCAATTATTGATATGCCTTGGAAATATTCTTTTTTTGTTGATGTTACTTTTAATGATTATGAAAATTATGCAAAAGCAATGTCTATTTTAAAAATTATGGCCTTAGAACTAAAAGTCTTAGGAGAATATAAAAACCAAAACGGATGAGTATTCAGACAGCTAAAAGATTAGAGACAATAGAAGAATATTATTTCTCAAAAAAATTGAGGGAGGTAAGAGGCCTTGTAGCTTCAGGAAAACCAATTCTTAATATGGCTATTGGTAGTCCAGACTTGGATCCTCCAAAAGAAGTAGTACAAGCTATTCAGGACGCTGTAGTGGTTGATGGCGCACATAAATATCAAAGCTATCAAGGTATACCAGAGCTTCGCCTTGCGATATCAAAATTTTATAATGACAAATACAAAGTGTCTTTAAATCCTGATAATGAAATTTTACCTTTAATGGGGTCTAAAGAGGGTATTATGCACATTTCGTTAGCGTATCTTAATCCAGGAGATGAGGTTTTGGTGCCCAATCCAGGGTATCCTACGTACACGTCGGTAACTAATTTAGTAGGAGCAAAACCGGTTTTTTATGATTTGGTAGAAAAAAATGGATGGGAACCTGATTTTCATAGCCTTTCAAAAAAAGATTTAAGTAAGGTTAAGATTATGTGGGTTAACTATCCTAATATGCCAACAGGAGCCTCTGGTAATGTTGAGATGTTTAAAAAAATGATTGATTTTGCAAAAAAACATAGTATCCTATTGGTGAAAGATAACCCCTATAGTTTTATTCTTAATGATAGCCCATTGAGCATCTTATCAATAGATGGTGCAAAAGAAGTGGCTCTGGAGTTAAACTCTCTAAGTAAGACTTTTAATATGGCCGGTTGGAGAGTAGGAATGGTAAGTGGTAGTGCTGATAAGATCGAAGCTGTTCTGAAGGTAAAAAGTAATATGGATAGTGGTATGTTTCAGGGTATACAAAAAGGAGCAATTGCTGCATTACAGATTTCTGATGACTGGTTTCATAAAATGAATGTAATCTATAAAAAGCGAAGAGAACTAATATGGGAATTGGCAGATCTTTTAGAATGTACTTATGATAAAACTGCTAAAGGAATGTTTGTTTGGGCTAAATTACCAGAAGGTTTAGACGCCATAGACTTTATTGATACTATTCTTTATCAGAATGATATATTCATTGCTCCAGGAGATATCTTTGGTAGTAATGGTAAAGGATATATTCGTTTTTCATTATGCGTTACTAAAGAAAATATAAGAGAAGCTATAAATAGATTACAGGTAAAAGTATGAAAGTATTCGTAGTCGGTATTGGATTAATTGGTGGGTCATTCACGATAGATATTAAAGCTTCTTTTAATGAAGCTAAGATTTATGGTATTGATACAAGTGAGGAAAATTTAGATAAAGCCTTATCGCTGGGTTTAATAGATTATAAATCAACTATAGAAGAACTTGATCAGGCAGATGTAGTCGTTGTGGCAATTCCTGTTGATGCTACAGTAGAGTTGTTGCCTCTTGTTTTGGATAGTATACATGATGATTGTTTAGTTTTTGACGTAGGTTCTACCAAGAAAAAACTTTGTGAAATTATTTCTAACCATCCAAAACGAAGAAATTACCTTGCAATGCATCCGATAGCAGGAACAGAATTCTCTGGGCCAGAAGCGGCTATCGCAAATTTGTACAGGGGTAAAACCAATATTATTTGTGAGGTAGAAAAAACAGCTTTTAAGTTGCAAGAGAAAGGGATGGAGATTTTTTCAAGATTAGGAATGAGAATTAGATATATGGATCCGGCTTCTCATGATAAACATATTGCATATGTTTCGCATCTATCGCATATCAGTTCTTTTATGTTAGGAAAAACAGTAATCGAAAAAGAGAAGAACGAAAGAGATATTTTTGATATGGCAGGCAGTGGTTTTGCTTCTACTGTTCGTTTAGCAAAGAGTTCTCCTGCAATGTGGACTCCAATTTTTAAACAGAATAAAGATAATGTTATAGAAACCCTAGAAGAATATATTGATAACCTTACTCAGTTTAAAAAGTTAATAGAAAATGATGATTTTGATACAATATATAAAGAGATGAAAGATACAAATCATATAAAAACAATCCTTAAAGGAATTTCATAATAAGAAATCATATAAAAATTAGACAATAATAAAGAATAAAAATAGAGATGGAGAATAAAAAAGAACTTAGAAATTGGTTAGATGATTATAACTTAGATCATCCTTTGGTAATAGGAGGGCCTTGCAGTGCAGAGACTGAGGACCAGGTATTAAAAATAGCCCACCAGCTTAAAGATTCTGATGCGACTGTTTTACGAGCTGGAATATGGAAACCAAGAACCAGGCCCGGTAATTTTGAAGGAGTTGGTGCATTAGGATTAAAATGGCTTCAAAGGGCAAAAGAAGAAACTGGATTAAAAATTGCTACAGAAGTTGCAAATCCGCACCATGTAGAATTGGCATTAGAGCACGGAGTTGATGTGTTATGGGTTGGTGCTAGGAGTACTGTGTCTCCATTTATTGTTCAGGATATAGCAGAAGCCTGTAAAGGGATCGATAACCCAGTATTGATTAAAAATCCAATTAACCCTGATCTTTCACTTTGGTTAGGTGCCGTAGAGCGTTTTTATACATGCGATGTTAAAAACCTGGGGGTTATACATAGAGGATTCTCAACCTATGAGAAAACAAAATATCGTAATATCCCAGAGTGGCAAATACCTATTGATCTACAAAATCGTTTTCCTGATTTACCATTGATATTAGACCCTTCTCATATTGCAGGAAATAGAGAATTGATTTTTGACCTGTCACAAACCGCATTGGATCTTAATTTTGATGGATTGATTGTAGAGACACACTATGATCCTGATAATGCATGGAGTGATGCTAAGCAACAAATTACACCAGATACATTAATCCAGCATATGAAAGACTTGAAAATTAGAAAAGAAGTTGGTGTTGATGAAGCATATCAAAAAGCATTAGGCGAGTTACGTGCCAAAATTGATATAGCTGATAATCAATTGTTAGAGACTTTATCAAAAAGAATGAAAATTTCTGAGGAGATTGGGGCGGTAAAAGCAAAACAAAATGTTGCGATTCTGCAGTCTAAACGTTGGAATGAAATATTAGGAAAAATGATCCTTGAAGGTGAAGAAAAAGGATTGAGTGAAGAGTTTATACTGCGTATTTACAAAGCAATTCATCAAGAATCTATTAACCACCAAGAAAAAGTGGCAAGAGGATAAAAAAAAAATCCGCCTTTTAATTCAAATTAAAAGGCGGATTTTATAAAAGGTAATCTTTTTATATTTTTCTTTTGAAAGTATATCGGGTTACATAGATTCCACTATTGTCACCTTTACCGCCAACGCTTTCTACACCACTAGTAATAAAAGCTAACTCCCATCCTTCAGAGGCCATGGTGTTAATTTTTGAGGTAACGATTGCATCATTAGCAGCAATATTTTGAAAACGTATTCCGCCAATGTTAAAGAAGTTTAAAAGTTTAGTTTCGTCAAAACCTTTTACACGAATATCACCACGATCAGACTTGTTTCTGTCATTGTTCTCTTCAGAACGAGTAGAAGTAAAATCTTTGTAGTCACGCTTGTCATTTGTAGTAATCATTCTAGATCTTCCTAAACCATTAGGGACTACAGATTCTATTACAGTAACTAGTTGATACTCATACGTATCTTGGGCAAAAGTTGTGTTTAAGCCAGCAAGAATTAAGGCGATAAATAATAAGCTTTTTTTCATAATAGATTGAATTTTTAAAGTTTGAAGTATGGCATAACCAATTTTCATGCCATAAAAACAATTTCCAAGGATACGTTATTTTTTTTAATTAAGAAAAAAAGCATCAAAAAATTTTAATATTTGCATCTTTGTGTTTATGATAACAGGTATAGTATATAAATCGACTGGGAGCTGGTATACCGTGAAAACTGATGACGGAACGATATACGAATGCCGTATAAAAGGTAAATTTAGAATTCAGGGGATAAAAAGCACCAATCCGGTAGCAGTAGGAGATATTGTTGATTTTAAACTAGAAACGAATAATGATCAGGAAACCGGAGTTATCGAGCATATTCACGAAAGACAGAATTATATTATAAGAAAATCAGTGAATTTGTCAAAGCAAACTCACATTATTGCATCTAATATTGATGTTGTTTTTCTGCTGGTAACTTTTAATAATCCACCAACCTTTACTACGTTTATAGATCGTTTTTTGGTAACCGCAGAAGCGTATGGGATCAAAGCTGTGCTACTCTTTAACAAAATTGACACCTATACTGATGATGAGTTATTAGAGGTCAAATACCTGGCTGCCTTATATCGAAAAATTGGATATGAATGTATAGGGGTCTCGGCTAAGAATGGTAAAAATGTAGATAAAGTAAAGTCTATTATGCAGAATAAGGTGAGTATGTTTTCTGGTCATAGCGGAGTGGGTAAATCTACCTTAATTAATACGATAGAGCCGGGTTTGTCATTAAGAACTGCTGAAATAAGTGATCAACACCAACAAGGAATGCATACAACAACATTTGCAGAAATGTTTGATCTTAGTTTTAATGCTCAAATAATTGATACCCCTGGCATAAAGGGGTTTGGTATAGTTGATATGGATAAAGAAGAGTTGGGGGATTATTTTCCTGAGTTTTTTCAACTAAAGTCAAAATGCAAATTCAATAATTGTCTTCATGTTAATGAACCTAAATGTGCTGTAAAAGAAGCTCTTGATAATGAAGAAATAGCTTGGTCCAGGTATAAAAGCTACCTGCAAATATTAGAAGGCGAAGATGAGCATTATCGAAAAAATAATTATGACGAAGAGTAATTTTTTAAATATACAGAAAAAAATAGTTCCCAGTTCCGAAAAATGAAACTCAAACAATGTAAACTTGCATCGTAATACAATTAATAAATAAATGAGAGCAGTAGTTCAAAGGGTTTCTGAAGCTTCGGTAACAGTGGAGCAGAAAGTTATCTCGACGATAAATAAAGGATTGCTAATTCTAGTTGGAATTGAAAATGAAGATAACCAAGAGGATATAGAGTGGTTATCTGGAAAAATTACACGTTTGAGAATATTTGAAGATGAAAATGGTGTTATGAATAAGAGTGTTCTTGATGTTGATGGAGAAGCTATTGTGGTAAGTCAATTCACCCTTCATGCAAGTACTAAAAAAGGAAATCGCCCAAGTTATATAAAGGCAGCAAAACCAGATATTGCTGTACCCATGTATGAAAATTTCATAAAACAATTTGAAAAGGATTTGGGGAAAAAAGTAGGAACTGGTATATTTGGTGCCGATATGAAAATATCATTACTTAACGATGGTCCGGTTACTATAATTGTCGACACAAAAAGTAAAGAATAACTACCCCCAAAATAAATTTATATGCAAAATAGAACACTACATTGTATTGTGGTAGTTGCTTTATTGAGTTTTTTTAAAGTTACTGCCCAAGACAAACCTGATTTACAAACCTCACGTATTGATTCTACACTTACTCAAAATGCAAATGCCGTTGTAAGATTTGAAGAAATAATTATTGAAATTAACTCTGTTAATTCTGTAACGACCAAAACTAAGAGAATAGTAACAGTGCTTAACAAAGAGGGTAGAGGATATGCTGATTCGTATGAGGCCTATAGTCCTTCAATAAAAATTAAAAAGCTAGAGGCAATCGTTTATGACGCTTCGGGAAAAGAAATAAAAAAATATAAAAAGAAAGACTTTAGTGATAGAAGTGTTTATGATGGGATTTCATTAATGAATGATGATCGTATTAAATATTTTGAATATACACCAATAAGCTATCCATATACCTTGGCTTTTGAGAGTGAAGTAGAAAGTTCTACAACTGCGTATATTCCGTTCTGGAATCCAATTTCTTCTTATAGAATGGGAATACAGGAATCATCATACAAAATATTGAATCCCACAGAAATTCCATTAAGAATTAAGGAGGCAAATTTTGAAAACTATGTCATACAGATAAATAAAACAAATCAGGAAATTTTATATTCAGTATCTAATGTTTCAGCCAAATTACCAGAAGTTTATACCCCTTCTATTTATGAAATTATTCCTATTGTTAAAGTTGTGCCAAGTCATTTTTCGATAGAAGGTATAAAGGGTTCAGCTACTGATTGGAAATCCTTAGGGAAATGGGAGTATGATAATTTGGTAGCCGGAAGAGATCAATTGCCTGAAGAAACTATAAAAAAGATTAATGAGTTAGTTACAGAGGTTAATACGACTAGGGCAAAAGCAAAGTTGATTTATGAATATGTACAGAATAAAACAAGGTACATTAGTGTGCAGCTGGGTATAGGAGGGCTAATGCCTTTTTTGGCAAGTGATGTAGATCGATTGGGGTACGGGGATTGTAAAGCATTGACTAATTACACAAAAGCATTATTGGATTCTCAAAATATTACGTCTTACTACACAGAACTGTATGCAGGAAAACAGAAAAGAAATATAGATGATGAGTTCGCTTCGATTGAAGGCAATCATGTGATATTGAATATTCCAGATGGAGAAGAAGATATTTGGTTGGAGTGTACTAGTCAAACGATGCCCTTTAATTTTATAGGAGATTTTACCGATGATAGAAATGTTTTAGTACTTAAGCCAGAAGGAGGTGAAATCAAAAGAACCAAAAAGTATGAGCCAGAAGAAAATATATTACATACTAGCGCCATTGTAAATATAGGCGTCAATAAGTCGATGACGGCTGATGTTAAAAGAGAATCAAAAGGTTTGGAATATGATTGGAATTATGGTGTCCAATACCAAGAGCCAAAAAATCAGAAATTACATTATAAAAAACATTGGAGGTACATTAATAATCTAGAGGTTAATACTATAAAATATAGAGATGATAAAGATGCTATTGTATTTACTGAAGATCTAAAAGTATTTTGTAGATCTTATGGTAAAAAAGCAGGAAGTCGTTTGTTAGTATCTCCTAATCTCTTTAGTCGTGATCAAAGTAATTTGCCTAAATATGAGAATAGGCAAACTTCTTTGGTGATATCAAGAGGTTATATAAATACAGATGAATACATAATCACCATTCCTAAAGAATATAGTATTACAAATTTACCAGGAAAAAAATCTATCGAAACTGAGTTCGGAATCTATTCGTATGAATTAGTAAAAGTGAATGAATCACAGATTAAATTCAAACGATTCTTGAAAATTATTGATGGCACTTTTCCTAAAGAAAAATATGAAGAGTACAGAAAATTTAGAACCGAAATTAAGAAAGTAGACAATTCAAAAATTGTATTAAAACAACTATAAAAACACTAACCAATAGTTACAATGAAAAATTTTAATAAACTAATACTAGGCTTCGCCTTAATACTATCTATAAACAGTTTTGCGCAGGAATATAAATTTGGAAAAGTTTCTAAAGAAGAGTTATTAGAAGCGTCATATCCGGCAGATAGCTCTGCTACTGCTGCTGTGCTGTATGAGAGTAAAAAAGTATATTATGAGTATAATCAATCAGATGGATTTAGACTGATAACCGAGGTGTTTAAAAGAATAAAGTTCTATGATAAAAATGGTTTTGAGAACGCCAGCGAAGAAGTTTTTTTGTACAAAAAAGGAGGGACAAAAGAGGAAGTAAGTTCTTTAAAGGGGATTACTTATACCTTAGTAGCAGGTAAAATAATTGAAACCAAATTAAAGAAAGAAGGGGTTTTTGAAAATGAATATTCTGAACGATATAATCAACTAAAATTTACAATGCCTGCATTAAAAGAAGGTTCTGTTGCCGAATATAAATATAAGATTATATCACCGTTTATCTATAATATTGACAAAGTCTATTTGCAATATAGCATTCCAATTAAGAAATTGGATGTTACTGTTGCCATGCCAGAATATTTTAATTTTAAGAAAAATATGACAGGCTATTTACCAATTGATTTAAAAGAATCCAGGGGGACTGGTAAAATCGCATTTAATACTAAATCAGGAAGAGGAAGATATGTGGGTACTAATACAGTGCAAAGACACGAAATTGATTATACAATAAATAAAAATGCGATCACAGCTTCTAATGTACCAGCTTTTAAAAAAGAACCTTATTCTGGTAACGCTAGCAACTATTTATCTTCAATAACGTATGAACTACAATTCGAAAAATACCCCAATAGTCCAATCAAACATTATTCTACCACATGGGATGCCGTAGCTAAGTCCGTCTTTAATCACTCAAAATTCGGAGGTGAATTAAAAAAGACCAACTATTATAAAGAAGAAGTTGATCAACTAATAGGAAAAACAAGTGACCCCACAAGAAGAACAGCTTTGCTTTATAATTTTATAAAAAATAAGATGACCTGGAATGGCAAATATTCTGTTATCACAGCTGATGGCGTTAAGAATGCTTACAAAGAAGGGGTGGGTAATTCAGCAGAAATTAATATTATGCTGATCTCTATGCTTGATTATGCAGGGGTTAGTGTTAAGCCTGTATTAGTAAGCTCAATTAAAAAAACAATATCCTTGTTTCCTACCTTAGAAGGGTTTGATTATGTGGTTGCGAGAGTTAAGCTTGATAAAGACATACTATATTTAGATGCTACAGATAAGTATGGTGAGCCTAATGTTCTTCCCGATAGAGTAATTCACGGTTCAGGAAGAGTAATTGCCGAAAATGGCACATCTCAATTGGTAGACTTTAGACCCAATAAAGTATCAAGGATTCAGCATTCGGTTTTATGTGAACTTGGTGCAGAAGGAGCAATTAAAGGGAAGCAAAGTACGAATCGTTCCTCTTATTTAGCTCATACATTTAGAACTAAGCACGGTGTCAAAGAACAAGAAGCTCAGATAAAAAGGGTGAAAAAAGGTTATGAACTAAATGATCTCAGTTCATATGAGCTTAAGGGGGTAAAGGATATTGGTAAAGCAGTTAGTGAGCGTTTTGAGTTTAGTATTGAAGATGGAGTCGAAATCATCGATGATGAAATGTTTTTTTCTCCTTTATTGTTTTTAAGGAATAGTGAAAATATCTTTAAATCTAATGAACGTGAATATCCTGTGGATTTCGGATATGGATATTCACGAAGTGTGATGCTAAGCATTAAAATTCCAGAAGGTTATGAAATAGTTGAAACTCCTAAAGGTTCGGCATTCAAACTACCAGAAAATATGGGTAACTTTGCCTATAGATCAAGTATAATGGGTAATGCTATTCAGATATCGGTAACAGAAACATTAAATACTCCTTTTGTTCCTGCTAGTTATTATCCGGTACTAAAACAATTTTATAATCAGATAATTCAAAAAGAAAACGAACAAGTAGTGCTTAAAAAAATATAATTATGAATATCCAAAATGCACAACAAGCGGTCGATGATTGGATAAAAAATCATGGAGTGCGATATTTTAACGAGTTGACCAATATGGCACAACTAACAGAAGAAGTTGGAGAAGTGGCAAGAATAATTGCCCGACGTTATGGTGAACAAAGTGAAAAAGAGAGCGATAAGAACAAAGACCTTGGTGAAGAGTTGGCGGATGTTCTATTTGTAGTTTTATGTTTGGCAAACCAAACAGGGGTTGATCTTCAAGAGGCTTTTGATAAAAAATTAGATATTAAGACCAAAAGGGATCATGATCGCCACCATAATAATGAAAAATTAAAATAATGCTTAGAGCAATACTTTCCTCAAAAAGATATTGGCTTACGGTAATTTACGTAGGTCTGGGCTTTGTAATTATTTTTAGCGTTATAGAGCATCTAATGCAACACGGTGGGATTGCATTTGACTCTTTTGTTAAAGAAAAAAATAATAATGGGCAGTGGGTTAGATATGTAGTATCCCGAGTAGTAGGAGGGTTGTTATACGGAATGATCATGGGGTACTATTTTGAACTAAAAAAACGAAAATCAAATCGATAACATGAATTTGAAACTACAGCATATTTCTAACATAGAAAATAATAGATTGCAAATAACGGGCTCTAAAAGTGAGACCAATAGACTATTAATTCTGCAAGCTCTCTATCCAAATATAGACATTGAAAACGTCTCTAATAGTGATGATTCTGGATTAATGCAAAATGCATTAGCAAGCAATGAGGTGGTGGTTGATATACACCATGCGGGAACTGCTATGCGTTTCCTTACGGCGTATTTTGCAGTCAAAGAAGGCAGAGAAACTGTTCTTACCGGAAGCAAAAGAATGAAAGAGCGACCCATTAAAATATTAGTTGATGCTTTAAAACAGTTGGGGTGTGCAATAAGTTATGAAAATGAAGACGGTTACCCTCCAATAAGAATTCAAGGTAAACGACCTGTTACGAATAAGGTTTCCTTGCAAGCGAATGTTAGTAGTCAGTATATTTCTGCTTTAATGTTGATCGCATCATCATTAACCAATGGGTTAGAGATCTCACTAGAGGGTAAAGTTACATCTGTTCCCTATATTAAAATGACATTAAGCTTGTTAAGTGATATTGGTGTTTCCGGTTCCTATGAAAACAATGTAATTACAATTAAACCAGTTAAAGAAGTTTCGTCTAAAAGTGTAACAGTAGAATCAGATTGGAGCTCTGCTTCTTATTTTTATAGTATAGTTGCACTGTCTGATAATGTGTCGGTTACTCTAGGGAGTTATAAAGAGCAAAGTTATCAAGGGGATTCATCTTTGGTAGAGATATACAAACACCTCGGGGTAGAAACTGTATTTGGAGAAAACACTATTACACTAAAAAAGACGTCTAATTCAAAGTATACACTGCCTGATGGACTAGATTTGTCGAATTCTCCAGATATAGCGCAAACCATTGCAGTAACGTGTTTTGGCTTAGGTATTGGTTGTTATCTCACTGGTCTTCATACCTTAAAGATCAAAGAAACAGATCGATTAGAAGCATTAAAAACTGAAATTGAGAAATTAGGAGGCAAAGTTCATATTACAGAGGATACATTGCGATTAGAACCATCATCATTTATCAAAAAAGATATTTCCATTTCAACATATAATGATCATCGTATGGCAATGGCATTTGCACCATTAGCTCTTAGGACATTTTTGTCTATTGAAGAGGCCGATGTAGTATCAAAATCATACCCGGACTTTTGGACAGATCTGAAGAAATTGGGGTTTAAAATTTTATAAATTCTAAATATATCTCAATTTACTTGACAACGCCTATTATGAGATTGTATATTTGCACCTTCATAAAATAAATACGAATGAAGTTATCACATTTCCATTTTGACCTTCCACAGGAATTATTAGCGGAGTATCCGGCAGAAAACAGAGACGAAGCACGTCTTATGGTTCTCAATCGAAAAGATCAAACAATTGAACACAAACAATTTAAGGATCTGATTAATTATTTTGAGCCAAATGACGTTATGGTAGTCAATAACACTAAAGTCTTTCCTGCCAGATTGTATGGTAATAAGGAGAAGACTGGTGCCAGAATTGAAGTGTTCTTACTTCGTGAGTTGAATTCTGAAACACGTCTTTGGGATGTGCTTGTAGATCCAGCCAGAAAAATACGTATAGGGAATAAACTTTATTTTGGCGATGATGAAAGTCTAGTTGCAGAAGTAATAGATAATACAACATCCAGAGGTCGTACATTGAGATTTTTGTACGATGGTTCTTATGATGAGTTTCGACAAAAACTTACCGATCTAGGAGAAACACCTCTGCCAAAATATATCAAAAGAGATACCGAGCCTGAAGACGAAGAAAGATATCAGACGATATATGCTAAAAACGAAGGAGCTGTTGCTGCGCCAACCGCAGGACTTCATTTTTCTAAACATTTAATGAAACGTTTAGAAATTAAAGGAGTTGATTTTGCCGAAGTAACCTTGCATGTTGGTTTAGGAACCTTTAACCCTGTAGAGGTTGAAGATTTATCTAAGCACAAGATGGATAGTGAAGAAGCATATGTGACGGCAAAAGCAGCAGAAACTATTAATAGAGGTATATCTAATAAACAAAGAGTTTGCGCTGTAGGGACCACCGTAATGAGAGCATTAGAAAGTTCTGTGTCTTCAGAAAGAACTTTGAATGAGTTTAGAGGATGGACAAATAAGTTTATTTTCCCACCGTATGATTTTAGTATAGCGAATTGCATGATTACTAACTTTCATACACCAAAATCAACATTATTAATGATGGTTTCTGCATTTGCAGGACATGATTTCATCAAAGAAGCATATGAAGAGGCGGTTAAAGAAAAATATAAATTTTATTCTTACGGAGACGCAATGTTAATAATTTAAGAATATAACAACAAATCGTTAAAAAACCTGTTTAATTTTTAATTAGGCAGGTTTTTTTTATTTTCGCCAAAATAAATTTGTTAAACTCTTGTTTATTTAAGAATTATTGATGTGCAATTTGCTAGAAACTATGGTTTTACCGTAATTTGCATACTGCGTATTATGGCGATAAAAAACGTTTTTTATCGAAAAAATAAAGTATATAAAGACTGTAATCGTACTTTTTGCATAATTTGGAGCGTTTTTTGCACTCCAAGTTTTAATAAGAACAAAACCTAATTATTATATAATGAAAAAAGTAATTTATTACGTAACATTTTTTATCACTGTGTGCTCTTTTGCGCAAACTAAAGTTGGAAATATTTACTTCAATAATGAAGATGTTTTTGGTGATACAGAGCTTATGCTTAATGGTGCAGGAACAAGAGATAAGCTTTACGCTATGGCATTGTACCTGGATCTTGATTTTGACCTTGATGATTTAGAAGATGGTAACAAAGTAGCTGATAAGGATGCTACAATGGCAATTACTCTTAAGCTTACATCGTCAATGGCTGATGATGATCTAAAAAAGATTATTAGAAATGGATTAGAAAGAGCAACCGATGGTAATAGTTATGTTTTAGAAGATCAGATCAGAGATTTTATAAACCTTATCCCCGATGAGGTAAAAAAATTCGACATTTTTAGAATTCTTCACAAAAAAGGAGGAGAGATTTCTGTCTTTAAAAATAAAACACTTTTAGGGAAGATGAATAGCCTGGATTTCAAGAAGGCTTTATTTAAAATATGGCTAGGAGAAAACCCTGTTGAAGTAGAATTGAAGGAAGACTTACTTTCATCTATAGATCCTAATCCTGTTTTAGGAAAATGGAAAACCTATGATATTAATACAGGTGTAGCAATCAATATAGTGCAGATGTATATGATAGAAAATAAAGTATTTGGTACTATAGAACAAATGTTGAGACAATCTGAGCGAGATAATATTTGCTACGATTGTAAAGGTGATGATAAAAACCAAAAAGTTGAAGGTCTGGTTATCTTAAAAGGTTTGGTAGCAAAAGGAGATAATAAATATGCAGGAGGAACATACACTAACATAAAAGATGGAAGTGTTTCTGATTGTCAAGTTTGGATCGATGACGATAACCCAGATATACTTAAAATGAAGTATAAAGGTGGTAAAGGTACTTATGAGTGGAGAAAAGTAAAAAAATAATTTTACACTAAAGAATAAGCAATTGAAAATCCCTTGATGACACATCAGGGGATTTTTAATTTATGGCTATAATAAATAAGGAGATATCTAATAGAGTACCGTTTTATCTTTTTACTTTTGCAAAAGTTATGAGTGTTAAGAAAAAAGACATAAGAGCGTTAACAAAAGACCAATTACGAGTATTCTTCGAAGAAAATGGAGATAAATCGTTTAGAGGGAATCAGGTCTATGAGTGGTTATGGAGTAAAGGGGCACATAGCTTTGAAGATATGACCAACCTCTCTAAAGAGACTCGAAAAATGCTTGAAGAAAATTTTGTAATCAACCATATTCGGGTTGATCAGATGCAGCGTAGCACCGATGGAACCATTAAAAATGCAGTTAGACTACATGATGGGTTAATTGTAGAATCAGTCTTGATTCCAACCCCTTCCAGAACAACAGCCTGTGTCTCATCCCAGGTAGGATGCAGTTTAGATTGTAAGTTTTGTGCTACTGCACGATTAAAAAGGATGAGAAATCTTAATCCAGATGAAATATATGATCAGGTAGTCGCGATAGACAAAGAAAGTAGATTGTATCATAATCGACCCTTATCTAATATTGTTTTTATGGGTATGGGAGAACCACTAATGAACTATACTAATGTTCTGAAGGCTATTGATAAAATTACCTCGCCTGAAGGATTGGGAATGTCTCCCAAAAGAATTACAGTATCTACCTCGGGAGTGCCAAAAATGATTAAAAAAATGGCTGATGATCAGGTAAAGTTTAAATTAGCTGTATCGTTACACTCGGCTATAGATGAGCTGCGAACATCAATAATGCCGTTTAATGAAACGTTTCCACTTTCAGATCTAAAAGAAGCCCTTGAGTACTGGTATGAAAAAACCAAAAGCAGAATAACGTATGAATATGTCGTTTGGAAAGGAATAAACGATAGAAAAGAAGATATTGATGCGCTAATCAGGTTTTGCATGTATGTTCCTAGTAAAGTAAATTTGATAGAGTATAACCCAATAGACGATGGAGAGTTTCAGCAAGCATCCGATAGTGCAATTGATAATTACATTAATGCATTAGAATCAAGAGGGATAGTAGTAAATGTACGACGTAGCCGAGGAAAAGATATTGATGCAGCATGTGGGCAACTGGCAAACAAATCATAAAATCGCGCCCTATTAAAGCCATGCAAATATTTTTTTATTTAAATACAATGTCTAATATAATAGTATCACCTTCTGAGAAATAACTATTTACATTATCTTCGCACTTCATAAGAAAACAAAACCTAGTACCTGTTAGTATATTGAAAGTAGTAGAACAAATAAAACTACCCATAATTGATGAAATGGAACTTTTCGAGCAAAAGTTTTCAGAATCAATGTCCTCAAAAGTAGCTCTATTCAATAGAATTACCCACTACATAGTGAATAGAAAAGGTAAGCAAATGCGCCCTATGTTTGTTTTTCTTGTCGCCAAAATGGTTTCTGGAGGCGAAGTAAATGAAAGAACGTATCGTGGAGCCTCGGTTATTGAGTTAATTCATACGGCTACCTTGGTACACGATGATGTAGTTGATGACTCAAATCGTCGAAGAGGTTTTTTTTCAATAAATGCACTCTGGAAAAATAAGATCGCAGTTTTAGTAGGAGATTATTTGTTGTCTAAAGGGTTATTACTGTCTATCGATCATAGTGATTTTGATCTTTTAAAAATTATTTCTGTGGCAGTACGAGAAATGAGTGAGGGTGAACTATTGCAAATAGAAAAAGCACGAGATTTAGATATTACAGAAGAAATCTATTACGAAATCATACGGCAAAAAACGGCAACATTGATTGCAGCTTGCTGCAGCTTAGGGGCATGTTCTGTAGATCCAGAATCAGATAATGTTCAACGAATGAGAAAATTTGGAGAACTTATTGGTATGGCATTTCAGATAAAGGATGACCTTTTTGATTATGGCGACGCAGCTATTGGGAAACCTACTGGGATTGATATCAAAGAGCAAAAGATGACACTGCCGCTGATTTACACACTCAACCAATGCACTAAAGAAAAAAAGAAATGGCTTATTAATTCGGTAAAAAACCACAATAAAGATAAACGAAGAGTTAAAGAAGTTATTAATTTCGTTAAACAAAGTGGAGGATTAGAGTATGCCATTAAGATAATGCATCAGTTCAAAGAAGAAGCACTTTCAATTTTATCAGAATATCCCGATTCAGATTACAAATCTTCCTTAATGTTAATGGTTGATTATGTAATTGATCGAAAGAAATAAACCTAAATAACAAAAAAATAAATACCTTTAGAAAAGGTTAATTTTCTGTTTTATAGTGTTTTATAGTATTTTTACAACTTCATAAATTTAAATTTTAAAACCCCAGGCAACCTTTTTATTTTTAATCTCGTCTATGTAAATAGAAGATCTAATTTAATTGATTTCGCATTGAAGGTAATTCAGTTTTATAAAAACGAAACACAACTCATTAAGGAAGCGGCAAAACAACAGCGTGATGCTCAGCATCAGTTATATGAAATGCATGCACCCAAAATGTTGAGTATCTGTAGAAGATATGTTAGAGACCTTCATTTTGCCGAAGAAGTGATGTTAAATGGATTTCTTAAAGTTTTTACAAACCTGAAGAGCTTCAAGTTTGAGGGTAGTTTTGAAGGTTGGATGCGTAGAATTATGGTTAATGAGTCTATTTCATTTTTAAGAAAGGAAAAACAAATCTTTTTTACTGAAGAAATACAAAGTTATAACGAAGCGTCGTGGAATAATATCAATACAGAATTAGAAGTAGAACAAATTCAGGATTTGATTGATAGCCTTCCAGAAGGATATAAAATGGTGTTTGTATTGTATGCTGTAGAAGGATACAAACATAATGAAATAGCTAAGATGTTGGGGATTTCAGAAAGTACCTCAAAATCTCAATTATTTAAAGCCAGAAAAATGCTGCAGCAAAAGTTAAATCAACAAAATAAAATTAGTAATGGCTCCATTAAAGTTTGAAGAAAAGATTAAAGAAAAGTTAGAACATCGCTCTATAAAGCCTTCAGAAAGTTCTTGGGAGAAATTATCTACTCAATTAGATACTGTTCAAAGTCAAAAAAAAGGAATTAAAATTGTTTGGTGGTACAGTGTTGCAGCTATATTTATTGGAGTCGTAGTGATTACTTCGGTAATGAAAAATAAGAACGCAGCTTCTGATCAAATTAATACGCAGTTTGTACATAATAATAGTAAAGAGAACTTAGAGAAACGGAATGTTGATGGTACGCATGATGAGAGCATAAAACAGAAATTAATAGAAGAAAAAGATATAATCAATAGTGATAATAGCGTAGCTACAGATCAATTAGTAACATCCCTTCCTGAGAAAAAAGAGGCAACTTCATTGAGGAATATTGTGTCGTCAAATACATCGAATTCTAAAAAAGTAGAGCCAGATACTGTTTTAAAAGAAAAAAACAATAACCCAGGTTTGGCTAAGAATGATAAAAATAAAGTTGAGGATAAGAAACAAGAAGATGTTTTAGTGATAAAACCTAATGCGATCGAAGATAAAGTAGCTAGTGTGGTTGCTCAAATTCAAGATATGCAAAATAACAACGTGCAGGTTACCGAAGACGAAATCAATATGTTATTGCTGAAGGCACAACGAGAAATTACGACAAAGAAAATAATCAAACAAAATACAGTAAGTGCGTCGGCTCTTTTGCAAGGTGTAGAAGAAGAACTTGACGAAACTTTTAAAGAACGTGTTTATGAAGCGCTTAAAACAGGTTTCCAAAAAGTAAAAACTACTGTAGCCGAAAGGAAAAATTAAATTCATTCATCAATCAAACCTGCAGATCCCCTCGTTGTTAAGAGGGGTAATGCAGGGAAACAAATTTCAACAACAATGAAAACAATAATTACAATTGTCACAGCTGTGACCCTAACTTTCTATGCGCAATTATTAAAAGCTCAAGAAGCAGATAATGGGGATGTAATAGAGCAACTTATTCAGGAAAAAGAAAGTATAATTAGTTCAGAAAAAGAAGCTTTGAGAAAAGAGGTAGAAGCGATTAATGAAAAATTAGCCAAGGCTGAGATTACGGTTGAAGAAGCACAGCAACAAAAAGAAGCCGCTGCAACAAAAAGAGCATTAAATATTGAAAACTTACAAGCGATTATTGATAACAAGATAGCTTTTTTAGAACGAAATGGTTCTGAGTATTCTAAGACTCCAGATGGTAAAATTGAAATAGGATTAGGTGCAGAAAACAAGGATAATGGAGATATTCTTTTTGGAGTAGAAATAAATACCGGAAAAAAGAGAAAGATGAAGTACGATAGACGCACATACTCTAATTTGGTGGTTGCTTTTGGACTTAATAACACTATTGGAGATGGGCAATCTTTAGACAATTCGGATTATGAAATATGGGGAAGCAGATTTTTTGAGCTTGGATGGACCTGGAGTACAAGAGCCTTCAAAAATTCGAATTTTTTAAGATTGAAGTATGGGATATCCTATCAATCAAATGGTCTTAAACCTACAGATAATAGGTATTTTATCGAAAACGGAAATCAAACTGAACTCGAAGAATTTAGAGTAGAGTTGGATAAATCTAAGTTTAGAATGGATAATATTGTGGTTCCGGTATATTTTGAATTTGGCCCTTCTACCATAAAAGAAACCGAAAATACAATTCGATATTCCACCGCTCGAAAATTTAGAATTGGATTGGGAGGATATGTTGGCGCTAATATCAGTACTCGCCAAAAACTGAAGTATAAAGAAAATGGAGATAATATTAAGGATAAAATCAAGAGAGATTATAATACTAGTGATTTGATCTATGGATTGAGTAGTTATATCGGTTTTGGAGATATGTCTATATATGCTAAATATGATATATCTCCAATATTCAGAAATGCAGAGATAGATCAAAATAATGTGTCGTTAGGATTACGTTTTGACCTTTAATCGATAAATAAATTTTTGAATTAACTGTATGTTTCTGTGAATTAAAAGGTTATTGTTAATAAAATTATTTTCGATTTAAGAATTGAATATTTGCTAGTTGTTTTAAAAAAGAGTGGTATAATTATACCACTCTTTTTGTTTTTTATAAAGAAAAAGCCCGTCTGAGTTATCTTTTCCATGTCTTGCTATGACTAATGTTTTGCTAGAATTACACCATGTATAAAACTAAATTTTTGTGTTAAATAGTGTACTAAATGGACAAATTTGTTAAATATATAAATAGAAACAAAACCCTTAAGTATGTTACGGTTTTAACGTAACTTATTGGTTGTAAGTATTTTATGACGAATTATTTTTTTGTTTCTTAATGAATTATTCTATATTTAGCATCGTCATAATTGAAGTTGTTCTTCTCGAAATATGATCATGAAAAAGGGCTTACTTTTTTGCTCATGAATATGACACATTATAATATCCAATTTTAAAACTTATACTAATACAATTAATACAAACAATTAATCAAACTTCACACAAAATGAAAACAAAATTCTTTTATCTAACATTATTTATGTTTTGCGGCTTCGGTTTGTTCGCACAAACTGGTAAAATGGCCCCCAGTACTATTGGCCAAGCAGAGTATCTTAGGGTAATTCCTGCTTTGGCAGACATGGACAACATTATTTCTGCAAAGAATCAAGGACATATAGCTCCACAAAAACGAAGAAGTAGCAACACGTTTGTTCCTGGTAAAGGCTTTATGCCAGAAGATGGAATGGATCCACTTATGAAAGTTCAACAAAAGAGTGCGTCTAAAATGGCAACCACAGCTCCAATCGCTTCTTTTGATGCTCACGTCGGTACAGTATTAAACGATGCTACTGGTGCAATAGGGCCAAACCACTATGTGTATGCATTTAATTCTGGTTTTGGTATTTTGGATAGAAACGGTAGCGTTTTATTGCCAGAAGCTTCATTAGCTACATTATTTCCTGGAGAATCGTTAGGAGATCCTGTAGTTGTATATGATAACTTCGCTGATCGATTTATTATCATGCAATTTAGTAATACTCCAAATGGTTTCTTAATAGCCGTTTGCCAGGGTCCTGATCCGGTAAATGATGGATGGTTTACGTATAGATTTAATACAGGTTCATTCCCAGATTATGAAAAACTTTCTATTTGGAGTGATGGATATTATATAACAGCAAATAAAGATCAAAATAACCCAAGTGGTAGTGATGTGGTATTTGCAGTAGACCGAGATAAAATGCTTGTAGGTGATGCTAGTGCAGGGTTGATTGGTTTTCCTCTTCCTGGTGCAGAAACTAATGGTTTCTACAGTCCTGGTGGATCAAATGCAACGGGTACTACTTTACCTCCTGTAGGTACAGGGCATTCAATTATTTATCTTCAGGATGATTCTTGGTCAGGAGTATCTAATGATCACCTGAAAGTGTGGACAACAGATGTTAATTGGACAAACCCTGGGAGTTCTACAATTTCTGCTCCTCAAGAAATTTCAACAACACCTTTTGATAGTGTATTTGATGGAGGGTCTTTCCAAAACTTAGATGAACCGGGTAATGGTCCAGATATCGATGCATTGCAGGCAACCATGATGTATATGACCCAATACCGTCGTTTTGGTACTCATAATTCTATGGTACTAAATTTTGTTGTTGATTTAGATGGTACAGATAGTTTAGCCGGTATTCGTTGGTATGAACTGAGACAAACTGGTGATGGTGCTCCTTGGACAATTTTTCAGGAAGGAACCTATGTTCAGCCAGATGGGCTTAGTGCTTTTTGTGGTAGTATAGCACAAGATGCGCAAGGTAATATTGGATTGGCGTATACGGTAGTGAGCAGTAGTGTATTTACTTCTTTGCGTTATACAGGAAGATTAGCGAGCGATCCCCTTGGTACAATGACGGCAGCAGAGCAGGTTTCTGCAAATGGTGATGCTCAAAACAACCGTTCTGATGGTCGTTATGGAGATTATGGGCAAATGACTATTGATCCATTAGATGATATGACCTTCTGGCATATTGCTGAGTATATGAAGGGACCTTCTCCTAATGTAAGAAGAAGTCACGTAGTAGCATTTAAAATAGAGCCAGAAATTGTTGATGAAGAAGCGCCAACTGCGCCAACTAATTTAGCAGCATCAGGAACTACGGCTAGAGAAACTACACTAAACTGGACAGCTTCTACAGATAATGTAGGTGTTACTGGATACGATGTGTATCAAGACGGTGCTGTAGTAGCTACAGTAGCGGGAACTTCTACAATAGTAAGTGGATTGGCTCCTCTAACTACATATTCTTTCTTTGTGATTGCAAAAGATGCTTCAGGAAATCAATCGACTGCAAGTAATACGGTAAGTGTAACAACTCTTGAGAGCACAACTGGTCCAGGATGTATAGATGGACTTACTGCTCCATACAGTGAAAGTTTTGAAAGCTCTATAGGGGCATGGACTCAAGATGCTGGTGATGATTTAGATTGGACAAGAGACTCTAACGGAACTCCATCAAGAAGTACTGGTCCTTCAAGTGCCGATGATGGTACTTTCTATTTGTTTGTTGAAGCTTCAGGAAACGGTACAGGATACCCAAATAAGCAAGCAATTCTTAATTCTCCTTGTTTTGATCTTAATGATGCTACTTCTGCTACGTTCTCATTTAGCTATCATATGTTTGGATCTACTAATTTTGGATCATTAAGTGTAGATGCTAGTAATGATGAAGGAGTAACCTGGACAACTGTTTGGACTAGAGAAGGAAACCAAGGAAATTCTTGGCAAACTGCTAATATTGATCTTGCAGCTTACTTAGGTTCTGGATTACAACTACGTTTTAATAGAGTAACAGGAAGTACTTGGCAAGCAGATGCAGCGATTGATAAGATATCGTTAACAGCTGGTGGCCCTCCAGGTGGAGATTGCGCAGATGCCGATTTAAGTTTAAGCATTACTTTTGATGATTATCCACAAGAAACTTCTTGGACATTAACAAACTCTGCAGGTACGGTAGTAGCTTCACAAAGTTATTCTACTGCAAATCCAGATGGTTCTACAGTGACTGAAACATTAAATGGTTTGGCTTCTGGAACTTATGTGTTTACAATGTCTGATTCTTTCGGGGATGGTATTTGCTGTCAATATGGTAATGGATCGTATACATTATCTAGTAGCGCAGGAACTATTGTTTCTGGTGGAGAGTTTACCAGCTCTGAGGCTACTGAGTTCTGTGTTACAGGTTCGGCTACGGCAACAAGGCTAAGTACCTATCCATTAAGTGATCTTAATGCTAAGGATAGTGGTGTATTCGAAGTATATCCAAACCCGGCTTACGATGTTTTGAATATTTCTGTAGAAAAAAGAACTATACAAAGTGTAGAGATTTTCTCTATGTATGGTCAACGAGTATATCAAGGAACAGAGACTAGTATAAATATAAGTGACCTACAAACAGGAATATATTTTGCTAGAATTACTGGAAATGGTGCTAATGAGGGTGTATACACAAGAAGATTTGCTGTTAAACAATAAAAAGACACTAGATTTCTAAAAAAAATCTAAATACTATTTAAACTCAAACCCGGTAGATTTTAAAATCTACCGGGTTTTTTATTTTGTAAAATTCAGAAATGTGTCTCAGTAATTATGCTATTTTTGTTTCAGATAATTAGTACAAACCTATTACATGATTCATAAGTCTACCATAGATGCTGTTTTTGATGCCGCTCGATTAGAAGAGGTGATAGGTGATTTTGTGCAATTAAAAAAGGCTGGGAGTAACTTTAAGGGCTTAAGTCCATTTAGTGATGAAAGAACACCTTCTTTTATGGTTTCTCCGGTAAAACAAATCTGGAAAGACTTCTCTAGTGGTAAAGGAGGTAATGTGGTAGCTTTTTTAATGGAACATGAGCATTTCACCTATCCAGAAGCTATAAAATATTTAGCTAAAAAGTACAATATAGAAGTAGAGGAAACCGAGCAAACAGATGAACAAAAAGAACAAGCAGATGAGCGAGAAAGCATGTACCTGGTTAGTGAATTTGCCAATACTTTTTTTCAGAATTCATTGCACAAAACAGAACAAGGTAAGGCTATAGGGCTAACGTATTTTAAAGAGAGAGGATTTACTGAAGAAACGATAAGAAATTTTGGATTAGGGTATTCTCCCGACTCCTGGGATGCATTTACTGCTGAAGCTATAAAAAGAAATTATCAGTTAAAATACCTTGAGAAAACAGGACTAACCATTGTAAAAGAAGAAAAACAGTTTGATCGGTTTAAGGGTAGGGTGATGTTTCCGATTCAATCCATGTCTGGAAGAGTGTTAGGTTTTGGTGGTAGAATTTTAACCAATGAGAAAAAAGCTGCAAAATACCTAAACTCTCCCGAAAGTGATATCTATCATAAAAGTAAAGTGCTTTATGGTATTTATCATGCCAAACAATCCATAGCTAAAGAAGATAACTGTTATTTGGTAGAAGGATATACCGATGTCATCCAGTTTAATCAAACGGGAGTTAAAAATGTGGTTTCATCCTCGGGAACGGCATTAACTTCAGATCAGATTCGTTTAATAAGCAGGCTTACCAAGAATATAACGGTCTTGTTTGATAGTGATGATGCAGGAATGAGAGCTTCTATAAGAGGTATAGACCTTATTCTCGAGCAAGGAATGAATGTAAAAGTGTGTAGCTTCCCGGAAGGTGAAGACCCAGATAGTTTTGCAAAACAAAATACATTAGAAGAGCTAACATTATATCTGGATCAAAATGTTCAGGATTTTATAAGTTTTAAAGCATCATTATTACAAAAGGAATCTAAGAATGATCCTATAAAAAAAGCAGAATTGGTTAGAGATATGGTGACTAGTATTTCTAAAATTCCGGATGTGATTAAAAGAGAGATCTATGTGCAAGAGTGCTCTCGGATTATGGATATTTCCGAAGATGTTTTATTTGATACCCTGGCGCAGCTTCGAAATACAGATTTAAAAGATCAACGAAAGCAACAAAAACAGCAGCAAAAATCTCTTGAAGTTGTCAAACCAGATGCGTCAAAAGCTCCTAAAGTAAATGAGCAATTTGAATTAGAGCGTAAAATAATCGAGATCTTATTGCTGTATGGAAAACGTGAAGAAGAGTTTGAAGACCTTGTTTTAAAAGAAAATGAAGAAGGAGAACTTGTATTAGAGCCAGAAAAGCATAAGGTAAAGGTGTTCGAGAAGATATATCTGGATCTTCAGGATGATGAAATAGAATTTACTCATGATAATTTTAAAGAAGTATATACTATTTTGATCGAACAATTGCATCAGGAAGATGATTTTAAAATTGAAAATTTTATTAACCATACTCCACCAGAAATTGCTTCTGAGATTACGGCAATCATGATGAATGAAGAGCGATACGCATTACATCGTTGGCATGATATGGAGATTCATGTAAAAAAGAAAGATTATACAGTACCTCAATATGTAAGTGATATCATCTTAAATCTGCGTAGATTTTTGATTAGCCAAAAAGTAGAAGAACTATCGCAAGAAGTGAAAGCCCAAAATACGGGAGATAACCAAGAAACCATTCAAAATATTATGGATTATCAGTCTCTTAAGAAAATACTGTCTGTAAAGCTTAACCGAGTGGTTTAATCGATAGCTCATAATTAATGAGCCATCGACTATAAAATAAACTATACACTCATAGTGTTAATTGATATGTAATAATCTGGATTGGTGAATCAAATCGGCAAGATTATCTACTTTTAATTTTTTAAGCAACCTGGTTTTATAAGTGCTCACGGTTTTTTCATTAATAGATAATGTAGTTGCGATATCTTTATTACGTTTTCCAGAGGATAGTAGATTAAGTACCTCTATTTCTCTAGAAGATAACTTCTTATATTTTACAACCATATTGTTTTCGCTGGCATTTCCATTCGCCAGTTGTTGTGTAAGGTTGTCATTTAAATAAATACCTCCTCTAGCTACACGTTCAATTGCTTTTTTCAGTGTTTTTGTAGGAACTGTTTTGGATAAATAAGCAGATGCACCAGCTTTAATGGCGCTTAATGCATACATTTCTTCAGGATGAGAGCTAAAAATAATAACTTTTATTCCTGAAAATTCTTTTTTGATGGTTCTTAGTGCCATAATCCCATTAATTTGGGGGAGGTCTAATTCCATGATGAGTACGTCTGGGGTATTGGTTTTCAAAACGTCATACATCTCGTTTCCATTACTTACTTTTGCAGTAATTTCATACTCTTCCGAGTTGCGAAATAAAGAAACGATCCCTTTCCTGGTAATAGGATGATGATCAGCGATTAGTACGGTTGTCATTCTAGTTTACTTAATGTTGGTTTGTTAATGAACATTTTAGGCTAGGGGTAATTTTATATTCTAACTACAAAATTAGTAAGAACTTGTCCTAGTAAACTTTTTTTTTCCGATTTATCGATAAAGAGTTGATTATAATAGATTAATGGGTATATTACAGACCGGTATGGGATTCATTTTATGTTGATTTACGGTATTTAGTCTAATGAATATTTTGAATACTTCTTGTTTCCGACCTTCAAAATCATCAGGACTTTTTCCTTTGTCTTTCATTTTCATAGCCCATTCTAATTCATCATAACTTGCTCCAATTTGATCTTCATCACTTCGACTGTCTCCAAATAAACCATCGGTGGGCGCTGCTAGTTGTATAGATTCTGGTACTTTTAGAGCTTTTCCCAAGGCATAAACTTCATTTTTTAATAAATCAGCTATAGGACTTAAATCTACACCACCATCTCCGTATTTAGTGTAAAACCCAACTCCAAAATCTTCAACTTTATTACCGGTACCTGCAACCAGGTATTTATGTAGACCCGCAAAATAATATAATGTAGACATCCTTAATCGGGCCCTTGTATTGGCTAAAGAAAGATCGAGTTGTGCGCTTGATTCAACCTCGGGAACCGCCGATTTTAGTTCTTCAAAAACAGGAGTAAGGTCGACCCTGGTGTCTGAAACGTTTTGAAATCTCTCTTTTAGTTGTGCGATATGTTCTTGGGCTCTGTTAACCTGACTTTCAGCTTGATGTATAGGCATTTCTACACAGATGGTTTTTAAACCGGTCTTTGCACATAAAGAAGAAGTAACAGCACTATCAATTCCTCCACTAACCCCTACTACAAAGCCTTCAATATTAGCTTTAGTAGCATAATCTTTTAGCCAATTCACGATATGATCAATTACTTTTTCTACCTGCATATTTTTTATTTTTAATAGATTCTTTACTTTAACTTTGTGATCATAAAATTAATAAAAAAAGATGGCGTTCTGTAGTAATAAAAATTATTTGAAGAGATATTATAATTTAAGAATGAATAGTATTAAATTTTTAAAATTTTCTATCCTTTTTTGCTTGATGCTATCCTGCGGTAAAGAAAGTAAAAATGAAAAAGAAATCGCCAAAATCCCTGTTGAGGTTAATATTGAACGCTTTGATCAGTCATTTGCAGAACTAACGCCACAAAACCTACCTGATCTCAAAGAAAAGTATCCGTTTTTATTTCCCGAAAAATATGCAGATAGTGTATGGCTTAATAAGGTTAAAGATACTATACAATTAGAAATAAATACAGAGGTAGAAAAGGTTTTTTCTAATCTTTCTGAAGAAAAAGAAGCACTTGAGGCATTTTTTCGACATATTAAATTTTACTTTCCTGAGGTTAAAGAACCAAGAGTGATTACCATTACTTCTGATGTGAATTACAGAAATAAAATTGTTGTGGATAAGGGACTACTTATTATTTCACTAGATACTTATTTAGGACAAGATCATCATTTTTATGAAGGAATTCAACAATATTTAAAGCGAAATTTTAAAAGACAACAGATATTGCCAGATGTAGCTTCTATGTATGCTAAAAATCTGGTAGGACCAATTAGAGATAGAACTTTTTTGGGTAACCTCATATCGATTGGGAAAGAACTATATCTTATAGATTTGTTTTTATCGGGGTATAGTGACGCACAAAAAATGGGGTATACAGATGATCAGTATGCCTGGGTTCAAGCAAATGAAGAAGAGATTTGGAGATACTTTATAGACAAAAAATTGTTGTATAGCACAGATAGTGAGCTGATGCCTAGGTTTTTGTTTCCAGCGCCTTTTTCAAAATTTTATCTAGAAGAAATAGATAGAGAAGCCCCGGATAGAGTAGGCCAATTTATAGGTTGGAGAATTGTTACTTCGTATATGAAGAATAACAATGTATCTTTGCGGCAATTATTATTGGCAGATGCCGAAACAATTTTTAATACATCAAAATATAAACCCGCAAAATAATGGCAAGCAAGCATAAATCAGAAATCAAAATAGACATAGAATTAGACGAAAATCGCATTCCAGAACAGTTAAAATGGACTGCAAAAGATGGTGGGGTAGAAGATGAAGAGACTAAGGCGTTACTTTTGTCAGTTTGGGATAGTAAAAACAAAGAAAGTCTACGTATTGATTTATGGACAAAAGACATGCCGGTTGATGAAATGAAGATATTTTTTCATCAAACATTGGTTGCGATGAGTGACACCTTTCAGCGGGCTACCCAAGATGAAAAAATGTCTGCAACAATGAAGGATTTTTGTGATTACTTCGCAGAAAAATTAGAGCTTGTAAAAAAATAGTGTATATAGTAATTATTTGACAATTAAAGTGTTAGGTAGCTAACACTTTTTGTGTTTTCTGAGTAATATATTTGTAATTCTTCAAAGAAGAATTACACAAATTCTTAACCTTTAACCATACTCAAATGAAAACACAATTCCTTTTCAAAAACTCGTTTCTTAAGACAATTTCTGTTCTTATCTTTTTAATAGGAACAATTTACAATGGATTTTCCCAGGCAAATCCTCGTTTAGCTGTAGTAAACCTTGTACCTAATTTAGCAACAGTTACGATAACTAATTTTGGTGACGCTCCTGTCGACCTAAGTAATTATTGGCTATGTCTACGGCCAGGTACATATAGACAATTAAGTACATTAAGCCCTAGTGGTGATTTAAATGTTATGCCCTCGGGTTCAGTAACGGTTGCTTACAATGTTGCTGTAGGTGTAGAGAGCGATGGGTTGTCATTATATCTTCCTAATACAACTTCTAATGGAGGATTTGGTGAGGCTACCAATTTAATCGATTTTGTTCAGTGGGGTGCAGCAGGTAATATTAGAGAGATTTTAGCAGTGGCTCAGGGATTATGGACAGCCGGTGATTTTATTTCTGGATCTGCCCCTTATACCTATATTGGTAACGGTATGCAGAATGGATTGGGTTTTTGGAATCCCTGTACTGTAAATGGCGGAGAAATTACGGGTGGTCCTTTTAGTTTTACCGTAGATGGTTCTCCGGATTTTGTTAGCGGAGTTTCGGTATCAGGTAGTTCGGGTAGTAATGCTACTTGGGTAATTACCGATGATCGGGGTACGATATTGGGCTTACCCCCAACAGTTGAAGCTTTAGAAGGAGTTGATTTTGATGGAGCAGGCGTAGGAACATGTTTAATCTGGTATATTCGATATGAAGATGGATTAGAAGGTTTAGATCCGGGCAATAATGCATTAACCGATTTGTCTGGTTGTTATGATCTGTCAAATTCTATTGAAGTAGTTCGTAATGAAGCAGTAGATGGCGGAGAAATTACAGGAGGTCCCTTTACATTTTGTGTCGATGGCGAAGCAGATAATGTGAGTGATATATCATTGTCAGGTAATGTAGGTAGTAATTCTACCTGGGTGATTACCGATGATCAGGGTACGATATTAGGATTACCACCCACAATAGCTGCCGTAGAAGGTGTTGATTTTGATGGTGCAGGAGCTGGGGTGTGTTTGATTTGGCACTTGAGTTATGCCGATGGATTAGAAGGGTTAACACCGGGTAATAATGCATTGACCGATTTATCGGGGACATATGATCTGTCGAATTCTATTAGTGTAACACGTAATGCTCCCGATGGCGGAGAAATTACGGGTGGTCCTTTTAGTTTTACTGTAGATGGTTCTCCGGATTTTGTTAGCGGAGTTTCGGTATCAGGTAGTTCGGGTAGTAATGCTACTTGGGTAATTACCGATGATCAGGGTACGATATTGGGCTTACCCCCAACAGTTGAAGCTTTAGAAGGAGTTGATTTTGATGGAGCAGGCGTAGGAACATGTTTGATCTGGTATATTCGATATGAAGATGGATTAGAAGGTTTAGATCCGGGCAATAATGCATTAACTGATTTATCTGGTTGTTATGATCTGTCAAATTCTATTGAGGTAGTTCGTAATGAGCAAATAGAGTTGAATGTTGTTGTTTTTCCTATACCGGCCTCTAGATTTGTATATGTAATTTTAAGAGGTGTTGTTAATAGTAATCCAGAGATAGAACTTTATGATATGTCGGGTAATCCTGTTAATGTGCAAACGTTTTTAAGAAGAAATTTTGTACGAATTAATGTGAGTAGCTTACAGCCTGGAGTGTATCTACTTGCGGTAAGAGATACCTTAACCGGGGCTTCGACTACTAGGCAAATTGTAGTAAGAGGTGGGTTTTAAATGTTGTAATATTTGGAATAATATATTAATTTGTAAAAAGAGTTGTAACTAACTATTACAGCTCTTTTTATTATATTTTTTTAAAATGAAAACACTAATTTTTGTATATAATGCAAAATCAGATTATTGGAGTAAGCAAGTAGATAGTATTCATAAAATTATTAGTCCAAGTACATATTCTTGTAATTTGTGTAGTTTAACCCATGGTAATTTTTCCGAAAAGAAAATATGGAAGGATTTTAGACAAAGCACAGGGGTAGAGATTGAGTTTATGTATAAAAATGAATTTCGAGATGCGTATCCTAATGTAAAAGAATTAGATGTCCCTATGATTCTAAAGAAGGATAAAAATACTAATAAGGTATTATTGAATTCAAGAGAGTTAGCTTCTTTGAAATCGACAGAAGAGTTAATTAGAGAGTTGCAGGAAAAGGTATGGCCTAAGAAATCTTGAGTTGAGAGTTAATTTCTTCAATATAATTAAGAACTTCTTCTTTTCCAAGTCCTGAAGAAGAAGAGGTGATAAAGTAATTAGGCATTTCTTCCCAATACTTAAGCATTTCTTCAATATAACTATTAATCTGGTCCGGAAGCTTGTTTTTAGAAAGCTTGTCTGCCTTGGTAAAGATGATAGAAAAAGGAATCTGATTTTCTCCTAGCCATTGCATAAATTCTAGATCTATCTTTTGTGGGTCATGTCTGGAGTCTACCAATACAAAAGCGCTAACCAATTGAGTGCGCTTAGAGAAGTACGATGTAATAAATTTTTGAAATACTTTTTTCGCAGATTTAGATACTCTGGCGTATCCATAGCCGGGTAAATCAACCAAAAACCAATTTTTATTAATAATAAAGTGATTGATCAGTTGAGTTTTTCCTGGTCTTCCTGATGTTTTGGCAAGACTTTTACGATCGGTAATCATATTAATCAATGATGACTTGCCTACATTGGATCTGCCAATAAAAGCGTACTCAGGGAGTTTGTCTTTTGGACATTTAGCAACATCGCTATTACTTATCACAAATTCAGCGCTGTTAATCTTCATAGCGTTTAATAATGATTAGAAATTACGTTCTTGTAACCAGTTATGTAATAATCGATTAAATTCATCAGGATGCTCCATCATAGCGGCATGGCCACATTTGTCGATCCAATACAGATCAGAATCTGGTAACAGTCTGTAAAAGTCATCTGCTACTTCAGGAGGAGTTACATTATCATTTTTTCCCCAAATAATACAAGTGGGAGTATTCATTTGAGGTAGATCTTTTGCCATATTATGACGTATGGCACTTTTGGCAATTGCTAGTGTTCTTATGAGTTTGTTTCGATCATTAACAGTTTCATAAACTTCGTCTACAATCTCTTTTGTAGCAATAGCAGGGTCATAAAAAACGTTTTCGGCTTTAGCTTTAATGTATTCATAATCTCCTCGTTTAGGGTAGCTTTCACCCATGGCACTTTCATAAAGACCTGAGCTGCCAGTTATTACCAGAGCTTTTACTTTTTCAGGAAACATTTTAGTGCATAAAAGGCCAATATGACCTCCTAGAGAATTGCCAAGTAAAATAACTTCTTTATTGCCATACCCTAGACGATCTATAAAATCTTTTAGGTACTTGGCATAAGTACTTACCTTAGTTTTTATTAAAGGAAGTGTGTAGACAGGAAGTTCTGGGATCAGTACTTTGTATCCGTGTTTAGGAAAGTATGAGCCTACTCCTTCAAAGTTGCTCAACCCACCCATTAATCCATGTAAAATGATAATTGGTGTGCCTTCTCCTAAATCTAGATAACTAAATTTTCCGTCTTTTTTTAATTCGTGCTTCATTAATACTCCTTACAAGAATTAAACGCAAATATAGCATTTTCATAATTAGTTTTAAGATTTTTTGTTAATACTACCGAATGAATTTTATATTTTTTTTTATGACTCATTTATTTGTATTCTAATGTCGTTAAGGCCAAGATTTTATAAGCTTTACGGTAAAGTCTTGATCGATAAATTCTTAAAGTTTTCAATCCTTGTAAAAGCATTTTGTATAGGGTAACTTATTAACAATGTGGTAAAATGTGGTAAAATGTGGTAATTTTTTCAATATATTTGACTAATTAAACGTTTAGTGAAATAAAGTGGTAAACCTAATTGGAACATACGAGTGTAAGGCAGATGCTAAGGGGCGTCTCATGATGCCTGTTGCTTTTAAGAAGCAATTGTCGCCCATGTTACAAGACGGTTTTGTGTTAAAGAGATCAGTATTTCAGTCGTGTTTAGAGTTGTATCCAATGGCAGAATGGAACCTGTTGATGCAAAAAATAAACAAACTCAACCGCTTTAAGAAAAAGAATAATGACTTTATAAGAAAGTTTACCGCTGGTGTGAAAATAGTAGAAATTGACTCAGCTGGTCGTTTATTAATTCCAAAAGATTTAATTGGTTTTGCGGGAATAACCAAAGAGTTGGTGTTGTCCTCGGCAGTTAATATCATAGAGATTTGGGATAAGGATAAGTATGAAAATGCAATTGATGATGTAGCAGTAGATTTTGCTGATTTAGCTGAAGAAGTAATGGGATTTGATGATGAAATAAGCCATGATTAATGAAAATTGATATGAGTTAAATGGTGTATCGGCGATTCCATCTGACTCTTAAAATTCAATGAAGAAGAACAGATGAAACAAATGGAATATCATAACCCGGTTTTATTGAAAGAAACCGTGGATGGCCTTGCGATTAAACCTGATGGAATCTATGTGGATGTTACGTTTGGAGGTGGGGGGCATTCTCGAGAAATTCTTAAAAGGCTGGGAGCAAAAGGGAAGTTATTTGCTTTTGATCAAGATCAAGATGCCTTAAAGAATGTAATTGGTGATGAGCGATTTACACTTATCAATGAAAATTTCAGATTTATTAAGCGTTTTCTTCGATTTCATGGAGTAAAGAAGGTAGACGGAATTCTTGGGGATTTTGGAGTTTCTTCTCATCAATTTGATGTTGCAGAACGAGGGTTTTCTACAAGATTTGAGGCCGATTTGGATATGAGAATGAATCAAAGTGGAGGATTGTCAGCGTATAATGTGATCAATGAATATGAAGAATCAGATTTGAGAACGATGTTTTTAGAATACGGCGAATTACGAAATGCTCCTAAACTGGCAAGAACAATTGTAGGGGCTAGAAAAACAGATGCTATAAAAACAAGTATTCAATTAAAAGAAGTGTTAAAACCGTTTTTACCTAAACATAAAGAACATAAAATATTGGCTCAGATTTATCAGGCAATTAGGATTGAAGTAAATCAGGAAATCGAAGCGCTTAAGGAATTTCTGATTCAAACCGAAGAGCTTTTAGATGCTGGAGGTAGGGTTAGTTTGATTTCTTACCATTCTTTAGAGGATAGGTTGGTTAAAAGGTTTATCCGAAACGGAATGTTTGAAGGAGAACCAGAGAAAGATTTATATGGTAATGTTTCGGTGCCATTTAAAAAAGTAGGAGGATTGATTGTTCCTGAAGCAGAAGAGATTAAAAAGAATAATAGAGCACGAAGTGCTAAACTAAGAATAGCAGAAAGGATTTGAAGCAGACAATTTATGACATATTAAAAGGGAAATTTCTTATTGCAGACGATGCGATGAAAAATTGGAGAATGTTGTTGTTTCTGTCTTTTTTGGCAATAATAATGATTGCTAGCTCTCATAATGCAGAGCGAAAGGTGCATAAAATTGCGGGATTGAATAATGAAGTGAGAGAGTTAAGAACACAATTTGTAGATGGGAAAACTGAATTGATGAGGTTAAAAATGGAGTCTTCTATAATCAAAAAGATGACCCAAAAAGGGTTAAAGAGGCCTACCCGGCCACCGAGGAAAATAATTGTAAAAAACTAAATTGCTTTGGCGATAAAAGAAAAAAACATATTAAACAGGTTGTACTTTATAGCAGCATGTATGTTCGTTTTTGCTGTTGCTGTAATGGTGAAATTGATAAATATACAGTTTGTAGAAGGGGATATGTATCGTAAAAAAGCTCAGGAACGAGTTTTTAAGACTTTTGATATCCCGGCCAACAGAGGTAATCTTTATGATAGCAAAGGTAATTTATTAGCTACGTCTGTTCCAAAGTATGATATACGATTTGATGCACTAACAGTATCAGATAAAGATTTTAGAGAGTATGTTAAGCCCTTGTGTGAAGCATTATCCAAAGAATTTGGAAAACCGATTTCGTACTATGATAAGATTATAAGAACCGCTAGAGCAAATAAAAATCGATACTTATTGGTCCGTAGAAATTTAGGGTATTCTCAATATATGCGGGTTAAAGAGTTTCCCTTATTTGTTTTTGGTGCTAACAGAGGAGGGTTGATTGTAGAGCAGCGTACTGTAAGAGAGCATCCGATTGGTAAGATAGCCGAACGTACTGTAGGGTATGAAAGAAGAGATGAGCAAGGGTATTATACAAGGGTTGGATTAGAGGGGGCATATGGACCCTTTTTAAGAGGTAAGGATGGAAAGCGTAAGAAGCAAAAAATAGCAAAAAATCAATGGAAACCTATCGGAGATGATAATGAGGTAGAGCCTCAAGATGGTTACGATGTGGTTTCTACTATAGATGTTAATATTCAAGATATTGCACATCATGCACTTTTAGGACAATTAGAAAGATTTGAAGCAGAGCACGGCACTGTGGTTGTAATGGAAACCAAAACAGGAGAAATTAAAGCGATTTCTAATCTGGGTCGTACTAAGGCAGGTAAATATTACGAAAAACTTAATTATGCTGTTGGCGAATCTCATGAGCCAGGATCTACATTTAAATTAATGACAATCGTAGCGGCTTTAGAAGATAGGGCAATCGATTCTAGTTATGTGATAGATACCGAAAACGGACGTGTAAAATTCTATGATAGAATAGTAAAGGATTCTCGCTGGGGAGGATATGGTAAAATATCTGCAGCAAAAGCTTTCGAAGTATCTTCAAACACAGCCTTTGCCAAAATGATTAATGAAAAGTATAAAGATAATCCTCGAAGATTTGTAGATCGATTGATTAATATGGGATTAGCAGAAACATTAGGATTGTCAATTAAAGGTGAAGGAAAACCTAAAATCCCATATCCAGGCGATAAAGACTGGTATGGTACTACTTTACCATGGATGGCTCATGGTTATGGTGTTGCACTTACTCCTCTGCAAACACTTGCATTTTATAATGCTATCGCTAATGACGGGGAAATGGTGAAGCCAAGATTTATTAAAGAAGTAAAAACCTGGGATAAAACCAGGGAAAGTTTTGATAAAGAAGTTTTAAACCCTACGATATGTTCTAAAGAAACCGCAAAAATTGCTCAGGAGATGATGCTTAATGTGGTGAAAAGGGGTACTGCTGATAATATTTATACAGATAATTTTCTTATCGCAGGTAAAACAGGTACTTGTTGGGGTAACTACGGAAAAGATAAAGAAAGGGAGTATATATCATCCTTTGCGGGTTACTTTCCGGCCGATAAGCCCATATATTCTAGTATTGTAGTCATTCACAAACCCAACAAAGAAAAAGGATATTACGGTAGTGAAGTTGCGGCACCCGTATTTAAAACCATAGCAACAAAAATATATAACGACATACCAGTAATTGATGAAGTGTCGTATGCTACGGTAGAAAGTAATTCAGTAGTTAAAAGCTATGAGGCATACTATCAAAAAGCTCAGAAATATAAGACGATTATGCCCAACGTGAAAGGTATGCCTGCAATGGATGTTATTTCACTGTTAGAAAATATGGGGCTCAAAGTTGAATTAGTAGGATCCGGAAACGTCATAACGCAGTCAATAGAGCCGGGTACTAAAGTAAAAGTTAATCAAACCATTAGATTAGAATTATCGTGATCGAGTTAAAAGACATTCTATATAAAGTTGCTATTAATGCTGTAGTTGGTAATACAACAATCGGCATTAATAAGATTGAGTTTGACTCTAGAAAAATTAACAAGGGAGATGTGTTTGTGGCTATTCGTGGTTCTGTTTCCGATGGTCATAATTTTATACAAAAATCTATTGATCAAGGAGCGGTAGTTGTGGTTTGCGAAGAGTTGCCAGACAGTAAGGTAGATAACATAATTTATGTAGTAGTCGAAGATACCCAATCCGCATTGGCTATAATGGCTTCTAATTACTACGATAACCCTTCAGGAAACTTAAAACTAGTAGGGGTAACAGGAACAAATGGTAAAACTACCATAGCTACATTGTTGTATCAATTATTTAAGAAAGCAGGTTTTAAAGTTGGATTGCTATCAACGGTTAAAGTTTTGGTAGATAATAAAGAGTATAAGGCCACCCATACGACTCCTGATTCTTTGGCAATTAATTATTATCTCAAAGAAATGAATGCCGAAGGTGTCGAATATTGTTTTATGGAAGTGAGTTCTCACGGTATTCACCAAAAACGAACTGAAGGATTAGAGTTTACAGGAGGGATTTTTACAAATTTATCTCATGATCACCTGGATTATCATAATACATTTAAAGAATATCGCGATGTAAAGAAGGTCTTTTTTGATGGATTGTCGCCTAATGCTTTCGCATTGATCAATAAAGATGATAAAAATGGAGCTTTCATGCTTCAGAATACGAACGCAAAACAATACGGTTATGCATTAAAATCATATGCAGATTTCAGAGGGCAAATCCTTGAAAGTAGTCTTGAGGGATTATTGCTAAAACTTAATGATCATGAAGTATGGGCAAAGCTTATCGGTAGCTTTAATGCTTATAATTTACTTGCAATTTTTGGTACTGCAGAGTTATTAGGGCTCGAAACCCTTGAAACTCTTCGCTTATTAAGCGATTTGCAAAGTGTAAGTGGTCGATTTCAGTACTTAATTTCGGATGAGAAGATCACCGCAATTGTAGATTATGCTCATACGCCCGATGCCTTGAAAAATGTTCTTGAAACCATTAACGACATCAGAACCAATAATGAAGTGCTTATTACTGTAGTTGGATGTGGCGGAGATAGAGATAAAATGAAACGTCCTGTGATGGGTAATATAGCTGCAAAACTTAGTAATAAAGCAATTTTCACAAGTGATAACCCAAGAACAGAAAATCCAGATCAGATTATAGAGGATATTGAAAAAGGTGTAGAGCCACAAGATTATAAAAAGACCTTGGCAATAACAGATAGAAAACAGGCCATTAAAACGGCGTGTCAATTGGCAGAGAAGGATGATATTATCCTGATTGCAGGAAAAGGACATGAAACCTATCAGGAAACTAACGGAGAACGAATTGATTTTAATGATTTTGAAATCGTGAGAGAAGAACTAAGAAAACTAAATAAATAAAATCCTCAAACCTCGATGTTTACAGAGGCGAAAGGTGTAGATCTATGCTATATTATCTATTTGAATATTTAGAAAACGAATACCAGTTCCCAGGGGCTTCGTTATTTCAGTTTATCACGTTTAGAGCTGCAATGGCAATTATAGTATCGCTATTAATCTCTACAATTTATGGTAAACGAATCATAGGCTTTCTAAGAAAGCAACAAATGGGGGAAAGTATTCGTGAGTTGGGACTAGAAGGTCAAGCCGAAAAAGCAGGAACACCTACTATGGGAGGTATCATTATTATTTTGGCAACACTAGTTCCTGTATTGTTATTTGCAAAACTTGATAATATATATGTAATCCTACTCATTGTAGCTACACTTTGGATGGGAGTGATTGGTTTTACAGATGACTTCTTAAAAATCAAGAGAAAAGATAAAGAGGGTTTAGCTGGGAAATTTAAAGTTATAGGTCAGGTAGGTTTAGGACTTATTGTTGGATGTACTATGTACTTTCATAATGACATAACGGTTCGTCAAGAGAAGGCCGTGTCTGATACCGAACAAGTTGCTATGAGTCAAGATGGTTCTGATTTTAAACCAGCCGTAAAATCAACCAAGACAACACTGCCGTTTTTTAAGAATAATGAATTTGATTATGCAGATTTGATTACCTGGATAAGTCCTGATCTGGCAAAGTATGCCTGGTTGATTTTTATACCGATAGTAATTTTTATTGTTACTGCGGTGTCAAATGGCGCTAATCTTACCGATGGAATTGATGGATTGGCTGCAGGTTCTTCAGCTATAATTGTGTTGACTTTGGCTTTGTTCGCATGGGTTTCGGGAAATATTATTTTCTCAGATTATCTTAATGTAATGTATATCCCTAACTCTGGGGAGACTACCATTTTTATCACTGCATTCGCCGGGGCTTTAGTTGGGTTTTTATGGTATAACACATATCCTGCTCAGGTATTTATGGGGGATACTGGTAGTTTAACTATAGGAGGGATTATTGCGGTTATAGCGATTGCTATTCGCAAAGAGTTTTTGATACCTATACTATGTGGAATCTTTTTTATTGAGACTCTATCAGTAATGATGCAGGTAAGCTGGTTTAAATATACTAAGAAAAAACATGGAGAAGGAAGAAGGATATTTCTTATGTCTCCATTGCATCACCATTATCAAAAGAAGGGGATACACGAGAGTAAGATAGTTGCACGATTTTGGATTGTGGGAATTTTTCTGGCAATTATTGCAGTGATTACACTTAAGGTGCGGTGAAAAAATTGTGATATATGATTTTAGATTGACGATTTATGAAGGAAGTATTGAAAAATAGAACGAAAACATTTGCAATTGATTGCTGGGGCTTATGTACAAAATTCCCTGTTACAAGAGAATATGATGCCTATTGTAGACAATTAATTAGATGTTCAAGTTCTGTTGGAGCAAATTATCGTGCTGCTTGTAGAGCCAAATCAAATGCTGATTTTATAAACAAATTAAAAATTGTTGAAGAAGAAGCAGACGAAAGCATGTATTTCTTGGAAATTTTTTTAGAAATATCTGAAAAAGAACATCAAGAAATGAAAAGGTTATTAAAGGAAGCTAATGAATTGTTGTCAATAATTGTGGCTTCAATTAAAACAGTAAGGAATCGTAAATCGTGAATCATAATTCTAAAATAAAAAAACGACTTGTCGTTTTAGGCGCAGGAGAAAGTGGAGTAGGTACTGCTATTTTAGGTAAAAAAGAAGGATTTGATGTTTTTGTTTCTGATAAGGGAATAATAACAGATCATTATAAAGACGTTCTTAGAAATTTTGAAATCGAGTGGGAAGAGCAAAATCATACAATTGCTAAGATTTTAGATGCCGATGTCGTAATGAAAAGCCCTGGAATTCCTGATAAAATTGCATTGATTGCACTTTTAAAAGAAAAAGAAATTCCAGTAATTTCTGAGATAGAATTTGCATCAAAGTATACTAATGCAAAAGTAGTGGGTATAACAGGTAGTAACGGAAAAACTACTACTACTATGTTAACACATTACCTACTTAAGCAGAGTGGGTTGGATGTAAATATGGCAGGTAACATAGGAGATAGCTTTGCTAAACAAGTGGCAGAAAATGATGCTCCATATTATGTGCTCGAGCTTAGCAGTTTTCAGTTAGATGGTATTATTGACTTTGCTCCACATATTGCAATTCTAACCAATATTACACCGGATCATTTGGATCGATATGAGTATAAATTTGAAAACTATATCGCTTCAAAATTTAGAATAGCAATGAACCAAACAGAAGAAGATTATTTTATCTATGATGCAGATGATAAAGTAATAGTAGAATATTTAGAACAACATCCCATTCGCTCAAGATTATTGCCATTTTCATTAACAAGAAAAGTGAAAAACGGAGCGTATTTAGAAGAAGGAAATATAAAAATAACAATAGATAACAACGAACTAATCATGCCAACAACAAATTTATCATTACAGGGGAATCACAATGTGAAAAATGCAATGGCAGCGTCCACTGTATCACAATTATTGAAAATTAGAAAAACCACTATCAGGGAATGCTTAGAGAATTTTCATGGAGTGGAGCATAGATTAGAGGATGTACTGAAAATAAATAATGTGCAGTACATCAATGATTCTAAAGCTACCAATGTTAATGCAACTTTTTATGCGTTGGATGCCATGAAATCTGCTACTGTATGGATTGTTGGAGGTGTAGATAAAGGTAATGATTATACCGAGTTGTATCCTTTGGTTAACGAAAAGGTGAAAGCAATCATTTGCTTAGGAGTAGATAATTCGAAAATTATTAATGCCTTTGGTAACTGTGTTGATAATATTATAGAAACACAATCTATGAAAGAAGCCGTAAATATAGCGTATAAGATTGCAGAAAGAAACGAGAATGTATTGCTGTCTCCGGCTTGTGCAAGTTTTGACTTGTTTAAGAATTATGAGGAGAGAGGTAGGCAGTTCAAAGAAGCAGTAAGAGAATTATAATAGTATAGGATGAATAAAGAATTACTATAAAGTATTAAAATATTTAAATGACCAAAGTACTATCAAATATAAAAGGAGATAAAGTGATCTGGGCAGTGGCTGCGTTATTGGCATTGTTTTCATTTCTTCCGGTCTATAGTGCGAGTAGTAATTTAGCATACCTATACGGGGGAGATGGGGATACATTTAGCTTTTTGGTAAAGCATTTTGCGCATTTGATTTTAGGATTTTTGATTATGTATGGTGTACATAAAATACCATATCATTATTTCAAAGGCTTGTCTATTATTATGATACCTATTGTGATAATATTGTTGTTGGTCACATTAGCCCAAAATACTACAGCAGGTGGCGCTAATGCTAGTAGATGGATTCGTTTGCCATTTGTTGGAGTCGGTTTCCAGCCTTCTACATTAGCAGCAGTTGTTTTAATGGCCTATGTTGCAAGATATCTTTCCAAAATAAAAAATGAAGTTGTCTCCTTTAAAGAGTCATTATTGCCACTTTGGTTGCCAGTGTCGTTGGTTTTGATGTTAATTCTACCGGCTAATTTTTCTACAGCGGCAATTATATTTTCAATGGTAATTATGCTGGTTTTTCTTGGTGGGTATCCTTTAAAATATATCACTGTTGTTTTAGGTACAGGACTTATGGTGCTGGTCTTTTTTATGTTATTTGCTAAGGCATTTCCTGGTATGTTTCCAAATAGAGTAGATACCTGGGTGAGTAGAATAGAGAATTTTACTGATAATAAAGATACACAAGAGGATTATCAGATCGAGCGTGCAAAAATCGCAATTGCAAGAGGAGGAGTTATAGGTACTGGGCCAGGTAAAAGTGTGCAAAGAAACTTTTTACCGCAATCCTCTTCAGATTTCATTTATGCCATTATTATTGAAGAATGGGGGTTTCTGGGAGGTGTTTTCTTAATGCTACTGTATATGCTATTATTATTTCGATTGGTAATTGCTGCTCATAAAAGCCCCGATATGTTCGGGAAATTATTAGTAATTGGTGTGGGGCTTCCGATAGTATTTCAGGCTTTGATTAATATGGCAGTAGCGGTTGAGTTATTTCCGGTTACGGGACAAACATTGCCACTTATTAGCAGTGGAGGAACATCAATTTGGATGACCTGTTTAGCCATAGGAATAGTGCTAAGTGTAAGTAGTAGAAGAGAAGAAATAATCGAAGAAGAATTAGGAAGAGAGAAAGAAGAAAACCCGCTAGAGGTTTTGAGAGAAGTATATGAGTAAAAAACTGAAAGTCATATTATCCGGAGGAGGAACAGGAGGACATATCTATCCTGCTATCGCTATTGCAAACGAATTGCGCAGTAGGTATCCAGAGGCTTCAGTATTGTTTGTAGGGGCCAAAGATCGAATGGAAATGCAAAAGGTTCCTCAGGCAGGATATGAAATTATAGGACTGTGGATTAGTGGTATTCAAAGAAAACTGACACTCAGTAATTTGCTGTTTCCTTTAAAGTTAATAAGCAGTCTTTGGAAATCAAGGAAGGTTATTAAAAAATTTAAACCTGATGTGGTTATAGGAACCGGAGGATTTGCGAGTGGGCCATTATTAAAAATGGCAAATGCAAAAAAGATCCCTACAGTGCTTCAGGAACAAAACTCCTTTCCGGGGATTACCAATAAATGGTTATCAAAAGATGCAGGTAAAATTTGTGTTGCATATGATGATATGGAACGTTTTTTTCCGAAGAATAAAATTATCAAAACAGGTAATCCGGTTCGTCAGGATTTATTAGAAATAGAAAGTAAAAGAGACTTAGGAGTATCAAAATATAAACTGGATAAAGAAAAAAAGACAATTTTAGTTCTTGGTGGAAGCCTTGGTGCCAGAAGAATTAATCAATTGATTGAGAAGGAGCTTGGTTTCTTTATCGAGAAAGGAGTCCAGGTGATTTGGCAATGTGGTAAGTTGTATTATGAAGAGTATAAAAAATATTCGGATCAAGAACATGTTCAGGTTCATCAATTTTTGGATACTATGGATCAGGCATACGCGGCTGCAGATATTATTATTTCTAGAGCTGGAGCTAGTTCGGTTTCAGAATTATGTATCGTGGCAAAACCGGTGGTGTTTATCCCTTCTCCGAACGTAGCCGAAGATCATCAAACCAAAAATGCTCAGGCTATTGTGGATCAAGGCGGAGCCAAAATGCTTAGAGAAAGTGAATTAGATGAAGATTTTCAACATACGATTTCAGAATTACTGAAATCAGAAGAAGAGCAGATTAAGTTAGGAGCGGCAATAAAAAAACTTGCATTACCTAATGCTACATCAGATATAGTTGATGAAATAGAAAAATTAATAGAAGAGGGTTCTTTAAAGAACTAGTAGAGTATAAATGAATAATAGTTTAGAGAACATAAAGAATATTTATTTTATCGGTATTGGCGGTATCGGAATGAGTGCGCTTGCCCGATATTTTAAGTTTTTAGGAAAGAATGTCGCCGGATACGATAAAACTCCAACTCAAATCACTTCAGATTTATCGGTATTAGGTATCGATATTCATTTTGAAGATGATGTTACTGCTATTCCTGATGTATTTTTAAATAAAGAAGAAAATGTAGTTGTGTATACTCCTGCAATTCCTAAAGGGCATAAAGAATTTGAATATTTTCAGAACAATGGTTTTGTAATCAAGAAAAGAGCAGAAGTATTAGGGATCATAACTAAAAACGTATATACGTTAGCAGTGGCCGGAACCCATGGTAAAACTACTACAACAGCAATTCTTGCTCATTTGTTGAAAGAGAGTGGAGCAAAAGTGACTGCTTTTTTAGGTGGAATAAGTGAGAACTACAACTCTAATCTCATTTTAGAAGGAAATGAAGTGGTAGTGGTTGAAGCAGATGAGTTTGATAGGTCGTTCTTGCAGCTATATCCTGATATTGTTGCCATTACTTCAATGGATGCAGATCATCTGGATATTTATGAAAAGGCCAATGCGTTAGAAGATTCTTTTGTAGAGTTTTCGTCCAGAGCAAAGGATCATCTTTTAGTGTGTAATGGATTGCCGCTTTCTGGGATCACCTTTGGGATCGAAGATGATTCTGATTATTGCGCAAAAAACATAAGAATTGATAATGGCACATATATTTTTGATTTAAAAACACCAAGTCAATTAATTAAAGATTTACGTGTAAACCTACCTGGTAGGCATAATTTATTAAATGTTGTTACGGCCTTTGCTATAGCTTTGCTTTACGGCTCCCCAACCGGATCTCTAGCAAAGGCTTTATTTTCTTTTAAAGGTGTGCAGCGTAGATTTAGTTATCAAATTAAAACAGATGATCTGATATATGTAGATGATTATGCACATCACCCAACAGAGATCAATGCTTTGCATCAAGCTGTTAGAGAAATGCACCCTGAAAAAAAAGTGTTAGCCGTTTTTCAACCACATCTATACAGTAGAACCAGAGATTTTGCATCCGATTTTGCAAAAAGCCTTAGTCAGTTTGATCAGCTTTTGCTTTTAGATATATATCCGGCAAGAGAATTGCCAATCGAAGGAGTAACCTCAGGTTGGTTGTTAGAAATGATAGATAATACAAACAAAAAAATGACTACCAAAGATAGGTTGATTAAAGAAATAACAGCTAGTGACGCACAAGTTGTCTTAACTATTGGAGCTGGAGATATTGGAGAAGAAGTAAGTCGTATAAAAGAAGCATTATTGGCATGAAGAATAGAATGTATACATACATAAAGTTTGGTGGTCTTGTTATTTTGATCATTGTTCTTTTTGCCTTTACGAGCAAACGTAACAAGCAGAGAAAAATCAATAAAGTACTTGTAGAATTTATTGAAGAACAGGATCCTTATGTAAATGAAGGGATGGTTAATAAATTGTTAATACAAAATCAGGAGAGGGTTACGAACGTGGGCAAAGAAATTTTAGTTTTGAATACTGTAGAGAAAGGGCTTGATGCACACAAAATGATCGAACATTCTGATGTGTATCTAACTGTAAATGGAGAACTTAAGGCACGAATCAAGCAACGCTCCCCAATTGCAAGGGTTAACGCGGTTACTTCTTTTTATGTAGATGTTACCGGTAGTACAATGCCTTTATCCGATAGTTATTCAGCACATGTACCTTTAGTACATAATGTATCAGAGAGAGAAGTTCCTGAAGTTTTTCCTTTGTTGAAGAAAATTCAGGATGACGAATTTTTAAAGAAACATGTGGTTGGAGTGTATAGAACATATAAAGGACACTATGAACTTGAGTTACGAGTGTACCCTTTTAGAGTAGTAGTTGGAAAAGTTGAAAATTTAGAGAGTAAAGTCAGAAATTTTAAGGCATTTTATCAAAAAGCTTTAAAGGATCAAAGCCTTGATAAGTATAAAAAAGTGAGCTTACAATTTAGTAATCAAGTGGTATGCACAATAAAATAATACCAATATGGAAAGAGAAGTAAATGAAATAGCGGTGGGATTAGACATAGGGACAACTAAGATTGTTGCTATGGTCGGACGATATAATGAATATGGAAAGATGGAAGTGTTAGGGGTTGGTAAATCCAAAAGCTTGGGAGTACACCGTGGAGTGGTAAATAATATAACACAAACGATTCAATCCATACAGCAAGCAGTTCAAGAGGCAGAAAGTGTTTCAGGAATGAAAATAAATGACGTAACTGTGGGGATTGCAGGACAGCATATTCGTAGTTTACAACATAGTGATTATATCACCAGACCAAATGCAGATGCAGTTATTGATGACGATGATATCGATAAGTTATGCAATCAGGTACATAAATTAGTGATGCTACCAGGAGAAGAAATTTTACATGTGTTACCACAGGAATATAAAGTAGACGGACAAGCCGAAATAAAAGAACCCGTTGGGATGTATGGAGGAAGGTTAGAAGCTAATTTTCATGTAGTAGTGGGACAAGTAACCTCTATTCGTAATATCGGAAGATGTGTGAAAAGTTCTGGATTAGAATTATCTGATGTAACATTAGAACCCTTAGCTTCTGCTAACGCAGTATTAAGTCAGGAAGAAAAAGAAGCTGGAGTTGCTTTAATAGATATAGGAGGGGGTACAACAGACCTTGCAATTTTTAAAGATGGTATTATTCGTCATACTGCAGTGATTCCTTTTGGAGGAAATGTCGTTACAGAAGATATTAAAGAAGGGTGCTCGATTATAGAAAAGCAAGCAGAATTACTAAAGATAAAATTTGGATCTGCATGGCCAGGGGAGAATAAGGATAATGAGATTGTTTCGATACCAGGTTTACGAGGGAGAGAACCAAAAGAAATCACACTAAAAAACTTGTCTAAAATTATCCATGCACGTGTTGTAGAGATTGTAGAACAAGTCTTCTTAGAAATTAAGAATTATGGACACGAATCCCCGAAGAAAAAGTTAATTGCAGGAATTGTGTTAACTGGTGGTGGTTCACAGCTAAAACATCTGAAACAACTTGTAGAATATATTACAGGTATGGATACAAGAATAGGATACCCAAATGAGCATCTGGCAGGTAATAGTGATTCTGAAACCACGAGTCCTATGTATGCTACAGCCGTAGGATTAGTAATGGATAGTTTGGTGTACATCAACAAACAGAAAAAAGCAACTGAAAAAGAAGAGACGTTGGTAAGCTCACAAAAAGGTAAGCAAGCTGAAGTAAATACTACTGATCATGTTGTTGAAGAAGAAAACCCAAGAGTAGATATGAAACCTAGAAAGAACATTCTAGAGAAATGGACAGAAAAATTCAAGGAATTCTTGGATAATGCAGAATAGTTAAGGAAGCGGAACTGTATAGTATTTGTACAGTTGAAAAATATATAAGAGAGTTAGGAGAACCAGAAAATTAGCAATTATGAGTAAAAAGGAGGAGTTCGAAAATATTTCGTTTGATTTGCCAAAAAATCAATCTAATGTAATCAAAGTGATTGGAGTAGGTGGAGGTGGTAGTAATGCCATTAACCACATGTTCCAGCAAGGGATTAAAGGGGTTGATTTTGTAATCTGTAATACAGATGCACAGGCATTAGAAAATAGCTCAATCCCAAATAAGATACAGTTAGGTGTATCATTAACAGAGGGATTAGGTGCTGGTGCAAATCCAGAAGTGGGGGAGCAATCTGCCGTGGAGAGTTATGAAGACATAAAAACAATGCTAGACACTAATACCAAGATGATTTTTATCACAGCTGGTATGGGTGGAGGTACAGGTACTGGAGCCGCTCCGATTATTGCAAAAATGGCAAAAGAACTTGATATTCTTACGGTAGGCATTGTCACTATCCCTTTTCAGTTCGAAGGGCGTATGCGTAATGAACAAGCACATTTGGGGGTAGAGCGTCTTAGAGCACATGTTGACTCTTTGATTGTAATTAATAACAATAAACTAAGAGAAGTTTATGGTAATTTAGGGTTTAAAGCTGGTTTCTCTAAAGCAGACGAAGTCCTGGCTACCGCATCTAGAGGTATAGCCGAAGTAATAACGCATCACTATACACAAAATATAGATTTACGTGATGCTAAGACGGTTCTTAGTAATAGTGGTACTGCAATCATGGGCTCTGCTAATGCCTCTGGTAACAAACGTGCTCACGATGCTATTGTTAAAGCATTAGATTCTCCTTTACTTAATGATAATAAGATTACCGGTGCTAAAAATGTACTCCTTTTAATCGTATCCGGAAAAGAAGAAATAACGATCGATGAGATTGGTGAAATCAATGACCATATTCAGCAAGAAGCTGGTCATGGGGCCAATATTATTATGGGGGTAGGAGAAGATGAATCTCTAGAAGATGCAATTTCTGTTACGGTTATTGCTACAGGGTTTAATGTAGAGCAACAAGACGAGATTGTAAATACAGAAACTAAGAAAATAATTCACACCCTAGAAGATGAGCAGCGTGCTGCTGTACAAGATTTAACACCTAAATCTACAGGTAAGATTACACCTGTCTTTTCTCCATTATCAAATAAGGATAAAGTAGAAGAACCAGTGATAAAGCATGAATTGATTGAAGATGAAGATGCTTTGCTTATACCTACTACAGATTTATTAAAAAATATCGATGTAGACTATGAGGTGGTTGATCCATTCTCTTCCGATAGTGATTTTGTGATTATTAATGCACAAGATATTATCAAGCAAATAGAGGTAAATGATGCCAAAGAAGTAGATCAGGAAGAAGAAGAGAAAGCAGATCAATTTGCATTAGCATTTGATATGCCGGCAAGTGGTAATAATGATGAATTAGAAAATAAACCAACTACTCCAATAGAACAAAAAATCGAAGAAGAACAGCCTATTGTTTTTGATTTGAGTGATGATATTTTGGATATGGAGGTCAATGACCCTATAGAAGTAGTTCCGGTTGGTGAAACTGTATCTAATGGAGGACGTAAATATAGTTTAGAGGACTATATGGAAGAAGAGAAAAGATTAACCGAAGCACAACCGGCAGAAGTTATTGAAGAAGATGAAGAGGTGGTTTTCGAAAAGAAAACGGTTGCTCCCACTCCTGAGACTGAGAAATTAGAAGATCCAGATCCAATGAATCAACCAATTTCTGAAACCCTAAAGGCTAGAGCGGCAGAACGTCGTGCTAAAATGAAAGAATTTAACTATAAATTTAAAAATAGTAATTCTAAGGTTGATGATATTGAAAAAGAACCTGCATATAAGCGTGCGGGAATAGATGTTGATGCTAAACCAGATGATTCTGGACTATCCAGAACGTCATTAGGAACAGATAGTAATGATGATATACAATTGCGTAAGAACAATTCATTTCTTCATGATAATGTAGACTAAGAATTTTATAAATCCAAAATAATGGATAAACCGATAATCTAGTCTTAGATTATCGGTTTATTTTTTATCTTCGCAATCCAAAGATTAAAAACCAATAGGTATGAGTTTACAACAAGAAGTAATGACTGCAATGAAAGAGGCAATGAAAGCCAAAGACACCAATGCATTAACCTCATTGCGCGCTATTAAATCAGCTATTTTGTTGGCTCAAACAGAAAGCGGTGCCAAAGAAGAATTAACCGAAGATCAAGAGTTAAAATTGCTTCAAAAACTGGTGAAGCAACGTAAGGATAGTGCAACTATTTTTTCAGAGCAAGGAAGAGATGATCTGGCTCAGCCAGAGATTGATCAGGCTAAGGTAATCGAACAATTTTTACCTGAACAGCTTACAGAAGAAGAAATTGAGAAAGTAGTAGTAATGACTATAGAAGATCTTGGAGCATCTGGGATGAAAGATATGGGAAAAGTTATGGGTATTGTTTCCAAAGAACTTGCAGGACAAGCAGATGGTAAAATAATTTCTACTATAGTAAAAAGTAAATTGTCATAATTAGTAAATAAGGCCGCGTGGCGCAACTGAATAGCGCATCAGATTTCGGCTCTGAGGGTTGGGGGTTTGAATCCCTCCGCGGTCACATCAAGCACAAAACCTGCAATGAAATTGCAGGTTTTTGTTATTTGGAAAAGACCAAAACTTTTGTTTTGAGTCTTTGGAGAATAACAAAAACTGTAAAGCGTTAGCTTTACTAGTTTTGTATTTGCAGTAGAGAGTTCAATGGGATCTACTTCAGTTAATCCCTTCGCAGTCACTTAAAGAGGTAAATATTGAATTCACCTCTTGTTATATTTTTTAAAATCAAACAATTAAATCTTGGTGGTTTGACTTTTGTCTCATCAGGTTATATTTTCTAAAATCGATAACCAGTTGATTATTAATAACAAAAAGTTTGAACTCTTTTCTGATGGGGTCAATCTAAGTCTCAAAACTCTTATAAAAACTAGTGTTTATAAGAGTTTTTGATTCTGATTTTATTTAATTTTTTCAAAAAGTAAGAATGGCACCTTTCAATAAATTGATTTTAGCACTTTGAAACTTTAGTGTAGAGCCGTTTTCCAGAATTAATTCTTAATAGGCATTACCTTCTAATTCTTATTAAGAACTTTCTTGATCCTGACTTCTAAGCGATAATGCAAATTGCATTAGATCAATATCTGCGTGTATTCCGTAATTACTACTTAAACAACCTTTGACTCCATCATCACATGTAATTAGAAATAGAATAGAAGCGTCACTAGGATCATTTAACCCTTCATGCCTGCAATATTCTACCAAAAAACATTGTGTTTTGGTATATCCTTTATTAGTTGCTCGATCATATATGATATTGTCTTTGAATAAAAAATCCACAGTAAATCCTTTTTCTTTAGCTGTCTGAATATCTTCCAGAAGTGTTTTGTGTGATGATAGTATCATATTTGTATTTTTTTGATGAGTACATATAAACTCTAAATACCTCTGAGGTATTTTACCTAATTCCCGTTTTGTTTATAAGCTAGATATTAAAGTTTTTATGAACAAAATGGGATTATAGGATTAGGGGGTAATTTTAATTATCTAAAAATTATAGTAGCACAGGTTTCAATATTCAATTTTTTAATTAATAATTGAATTACTTGTTTTGAAGTTTTTGCAATACCTAGTTCTTCTTGATCCAAGATTAACTTACCGCTACTATTATCCCAAACAAAGGTCTTTCCGCTGGATTTGATAATTCTATTTTCTTGATTTGATGTAATTCGAAAAGCTTCGAACTTATGATCATACTTCACACCAGCAGGATAATATAATTCCGTCACAAACTGTGTACTCCCTTTCTCGAAAATATGACAAACACAATCTCCTATATCTTTACTCTTAGAAACTCGAATCATATTATTCTGTATAATTTTCCACTGTCCTTTTTGCTGCGTAGCTATAATGCTTATAAGAATAGTGCCTTTTTCTGCAATTTTACTATCAATAAAAGATTCAAAATCTAATAACGCTGAGATAGTTCCAGCGTTTTCTTTTTGGTTATTATATAAGACTTTATTCATTTTTATCTTAAGACTATAATTACCATCCTGTACTATATCTTCTAGTTGAGTTTTAATATTCTCTTTGGTGTAGTTTTTTCTTACAATAGCACCAGATAGGTTTACATAGGTAGTATTTCCGGAATACTGTTCGCTATATAAATCTAATACCTTTGCTATAGAGTTGCTTTCTTCTAGGGAATTTATACGTTTTATATAAGACTCCACAATTTCGATAATTGGATCCGTTTTATCTGTATTGTTCGCATATACAGAAGCACATAAGAATGTGATTATACAGCCTATTAAAATATAAGATTTTTTCATAGTGTTTAAGTTTTTATGTTATTAAGCCTTTTAGAGTATGTCTACTTGCTTTTAGAAAGATACCTTCTTAAAATACCTCCTTTAATATGGTTGACATCATATTCTATTACAAAAGCATCGGAATCAACCTGATCAATAATTTTGTTTATTTTGCCAATTTCAATACGATTTATAATCGTATGAATTACTTCAAAATTTTGTGTCTTTCCTTGATTTCCATAACCCTGAACTCCATTAAACACTGTCATTCCTGATCCTAATTTAGTGGTAATTCCCTCTTTAATCTGATTATATTTCTTAGATACAATCATAACTCCAATGAAATTCTCGAACCCTTCTATAGTGAGATCTGTTATTTTTGCAGTTACTAAAAACGCTAGAATAGAATACATAGCTGTTTCCTTTGAAACAACGATTGCGGTAATAGCGAAGAGTATAAAATTAAAAAGCAATGTCACTTTTCCAATACTGACACCAAAATGTCTGTTAAGATATATTCCCAAGATCTCTGATCCATCTAAAACTGCACCATTTTTTATGGTAATTCCTATTCCTAAACCCAGGAAAAGCCCTCCAAAAATTGAAGTCAATAATTTATCACTGGTAACTACTCCAAAATTTTCAAAATGAATAAAGACTGCAAAACTAATAATACTAACCAAAGACTTAAAAACCATATATTTGGATATAGTGAAATAAGCTAAAATTAGAAACGGAATACTAAGAATTATTAATAGCAATGATATATTAAGATCAAACTGAGTATTGAGTAAAATAGCAATCCCTGTGACACCTCCATCCAAAAAACCATTAGGTAACAGAAAAGCCTTCAACCCGGTGCTGGCAAATACCACTCCTAAAGCAATTTGTGTATACTCATAAGCACCTCGTATTATTTGATTTTTAGTCATATGATTTTTTATTTAAAATACAGTTATGTAATCTGCAATAGCTTCTGATTGTTGTTGGTCCATCTGTATAATTGGAATCGAATAAAATACTGGCATATTAGAAGGATACATTTCTCTAAGACGATTATTTAGATTGTTAAACTGTAAGGATCTAATAATTCCAGAAATTACTGTCTTGTTTAACCTATTCGTTTGGTTTTTCACATTAATTTTAGCCAATACACAGTTTTCTACGACCATAACCGTCAAGAGGTATTTGCCTCTTAGTAAGAACTCGATGATTTCATCTGTTTGTGATTTACTTTTAGGAATGATGCATATTTTTACCATAACTTTTGATTTAAGATTTAGAATAGGGCATCCCCGATTTTTCTGTTTTTAAAATAGTAGATAACTCTTCTAGTGGTATTTCCAGAAAATAGTTTCCTGAATATGTTGGACATACTGTACAGTCGTCAAAATAAAATTTTATATGTTCTGAATTGATCACGAAATTGTTCTTAGATACCTCAAATTTATCTTTAGTAAATTCCCAACAATCATTAAAAGAGTCTTGTATTACAATACGTGCTTGTAATTCTTGATTTAGTTTAAATAACAAGAATTTATCGCTATTGCTTTCAAATATGTCTTGATATGTAACAAATGTTCCTGTTTTCAAATCATAATTCAGACCCTTGAACATAAAAGAGTTATGATGTTCATCATCGTAATAATTTGTTTTATATAATAGAACACTTAGGAATTGATTATTTTTAGTATAAATTTTATAATTAATATTCCTTCGCTTTCTTTCAGCATCTTTGAAAAAAGAGTCACAGGATAAATCATTATTGTGAAGGACTTGCTGGATTGATTTTTCTGTTCTTAAATACGTCTTTTCTATGAAGGAATTAAAACTACTGAATAAAGGATTATATTGTTCATTGAGATGAGGATATTTATAATCAAGAATTAATGAATCTTCTTTCTTATAAAAGCTTTTAGTATTAATAAAATTTTCCTGTAATGTATTTTGTTTTGCTAACCAATAATTTGACTTATCATGTGATATTTGTACCATTTTTGAATCTTGATAAACCACTCCAAAATGAGAATCATTTGATATCGTATTACAAGACATAAGTATGATAGCTAAAGAAATATAAATTAGTTTTTTCATCTTTTAAGGTTATTTGATATTCTTATTGTTTGAATCAAATTTCCATAAAATGTTTCATATATTTTTATTTATATTTATAATCATATGCATAAAATAATTTTATGTATTTGAGTATTATAAAAGTAGGTGTACGACAAATTTCCTTATTGCTCATCCTTCTAACCAGCGAAGGGGGAATCCAACTCCTCTCTTTAGGAGGATGGGGGATTACTAGCAAAAGAATTTAAATCTAAAATTCAAATTTTTAAAATAAAAGGGAGGATTTGTCGTACACCAATAAATGTAGTAGTATACTATTGTTGAAATTGAATGTTTAAATTAGTTTTTATATGACATAAAATACATTTCTCTTACAAAAAAATTGGAATGAAAGAGAGGTATTATATAAGTACAGGAAATTTAGTAAAAAGTAATAATTATTATTTAGAAGCTCTCAAATCTTTTTTTGATTATTGTACTTTTTTCCTTTTTTAAATATTCAAGAAAGGCTGTAGCAACTAAAGAGAATTTTTTATCCTTAAGCCAAATCATATGCCAGTTAGATTTAATAGGGAAACCTTCTATGGGGATAATCTGTAGACGTCCCGTCTTAAGTTCGTTTCGTATTCCAATAAGAGGCATAATAGAATATCCAAGTCCTGCAATCACCGCCTGTTTTACAGCTTCATTAGAGGTGAGTTCCATTTTTTTGCTTACCGGTAGATTATTCTTTTCAATAAACCTCTCCATAGTGTACCTGGTTCCGGACCCTTGTTCTCGATAGATTAGAGGTAGTTTTGTAAAAATAGATTTATCATATACATCTTTCTCGAATTTTTCATCTTTATTTCCTACCAAATAAAGTTGATTCTCCATTAATTCAATTTTTTCTATTTGTAATTTATCGGGAAGAACAGATACTAATGAAAAATCTACTGTATTTTTCTCTAAACTGTGAATCACCTGTGCCTTGTTAGTAACATCAAGAATTAGCTCTACACCCTCATGTTGCTTTATAAAATCAGATAAGAAATAAGGCATAATATATTTACCTGTAGATACGACAGAAATTTTTAATACCCCGGATAGCTGTCCTTGATATGCTAAAGTTTTATAGTTTATATCCTTTACTTCCTGTAAGATTTTCTCTGCGGCAATAGCAATTTCTTTTCCAAAATCTGTTATATATAACTTTCTTCCAATTACTTCGGTTAAAGGAATAGGAAATTGATTCTGAAAATTTCTTAATTGTATGGAAACGGCTGGCTGAGTTAGGTGTAACTCTTCAGAAGCTTTAGTAATACTCTGTTTTTCAACTATTTTAGAAAAAATCTGTAATTGGTGGAGAGTATAATGCATAAAATAAATTTATATAATTGATTATAAATATAAATAAAAATATATGAAGTAATACATACACCTTTGCATAAAACAAAACTAATGAGAGATTTTAATCAAAAGAAAAAAGAACTTCAAAAAGTAAAAGTAATCCCATTATATTATGAAAGAAAAACAGAATTATCCAAAACGATTAACTTCATTATAATTGCAATCCTTTTCGTATTTTTCATTATACTTTCCATTAGAAGTAGTAATCTTTTTTTAAAAGAAATTCTACTTTGTAAAGCTATTATAAGTTTACTGTGTATTCTACAATTTATGTCTAAAAACGACAAATAAACAACGCCTCTTTTCAAATACATCACTATAATAATATCAGATTAAAGTATATATGGATTTACATTTACTTATTGACAATCTAACCAATCCTGCATTACTTTTTTTCTTCTTAGGAGTTATTGCAGTTCAAGTTAAAAGCGATCTTACTATTCCCGAAAACTCTTCAAAATTCATTTCATTGTACCTTTTACTTTCAATTGGGTTTAAGGGTGGGCAAGAGCTTTCACATAGCACATTTAGTACAGAAATACTATGGTCATTACTCTTTGGAATATTTCTGGCTATATTCATTCCTGTATATTCATACTTTATACTGAGAAGAAAATTCAGTATAGATAATGCAGGAGCTATTGCGGCATCTTATGGTTCTGTAAGTGCCGTTACGTTTGTGACAACCATATCTTTTTTAGAAATGGAACAGATTGCTTTTAGTGGACATATGGTTGCAGTAATGGCGTTAATGGAAGCTCCTTCTATAATGGTGGGGTTATTACTGATCACAATTTTTAAAAAAGATAAGAAAGAAGATAAAATCCCTATGAAAACTGTAGTTCATCATGCACTCACCAATGGTAGTGTATTACTAATAATAGGTAGTTTGATTGTGGGTATACTTACAAGTGAAGCGCAAGCCGAAGGAATTAAACCTTTTACTACAGATATATTTAAAGGATTTCTAGCGGTATTTCTTCTTGATATGGGAATCACTAGTGGCCGCAAACTTTCTGATTTTATTAAAAAAGGATGGTTTGCATTTCTATTTGCTATCATAATACCCATTATCAATGGTTGTATTGTTGCGATTGCAAGTGGCATTTTTAGCTCTGGAGAAGGAAATAGACTGCTATTTGCCATACTGGCTGCTAGTGCATCTTATATCGCGGTACCTGCAGCAATGAAACTTGCAGCTCCAAAAGCTAATCCTAGTCTTTATATTCCGATGGCACTTGCAATTACTTTTCCCTTTAATATAACACTAGGAATGCCACTATACTTATACATTGTACAAATGTCATAACAATTACTTATGATTATGATAAAATATATAAATAAAAATATATAACATATTAATTCAACCTTTGCAGCATAAACAAAAAAATAATATAAAAATATGGAAGCCATAGTAAAAACGTCAAAAGAAGTAAAAACAGAACAAAAAATAAACTTGATTGATGGCCGTTTTATAGCATCAGAAGCAGTGGATATTATTAACTCTTTACTTAATGTGAAAATTAATTTTCACAAACTAAATCGTTTATCAATCACTGAAGGGAATGTTACAGACAATTGTGAATATGATAGTGGAAGAATAGATGAATTATTGCGTGAGCAAATTATAATTAAAGAATTCTTTGCTCAAGCAAGGTTAGAAGGAAAGAAACTTAAAATGAACAGTACAATCCATATTTCTGTTGAAGATTAGATATTAAGATGATCCCAAATGATTGAAAATTTAATATAGAACTCAACTTTATTAATTGTAAATAGCGACTTATATTTTGGAGTCGCTATTTTTACTATAGATATGGACTAAATTGCAAACTATTATTTCTGATGCTATTATAGAAGCTATTTCTTTTTCAAAATATTTCTGAATCGTGTTGCACTTAGATAATGGTCGTCTATTAACTTACCATCATGCAATAGATTGAATACCCCAAAACCAGAAGGCGCCATTTTTGCTTCTTTTACGGTTTTTATTTTAGACACTTTCAAATCTATACCGTGATCCATCGCAACATTTAGTATTGCTGCTACAGACTTTTCATTCCAAGGACACTGCTCTGCATAGAGTATATGCCAGCCTTTATACTTTTTTTGTTGACTGGTCCAGTCGAATAATCTAGGTTTTTTAGCGTTATCGTTCCATGTTTTTGACAATAACTCAAATCTGTCTTTTGTTTCAATTTGTTTGAAGCCATTTTTTTCAAAAAGGGTTTTATTGGCTAACCATCCACCTTTACTTGTCATTACACATACACCATCCATACCTTTGGTTTTTGCTTCTTTTTCGGCTTCTTCAATAAGCATTGAGCCATAGCCTTTACTTCTTTCCTTTTTAGCGTATATGTAAGTACAATGGATGAACATATAGTTGTCGGCATCTATGGGTCGCCATGCCGTTTTGGCTGGTACATATTCAATAAATCCAATCATTTTGTCTTCATCATTTTTGAGGATTTTAATTCTTACCCCTTCTTTATAACGCTTTTCAAACCAATTGACCTTATCTTTAAATCCTTGTCTTTTGGTATCTTTTATACAGAAGAAAGTTTCCTTTATTGCATTTTCTGGTGTAACCTCTACTATTTTCATAATGATTGTATTATAATTCCAGAACCTTAGCAGTATGTATTACGGGAATATCCCAGGCTTCTTTGATCTTACCATTAATAATACACCATACAACAATAGCGTCAATCTCCATTGGTTTGCCTTCCAGGAACATCGTGTCTTTAACATGTGTGGTGATTAGTTCATCTCCCATAGGGGTTATGGATATGGGATTTACCTTAAAGGAACCACTGGTACGACCGGCTAATCTATTGAAAAAGTCTGTCAAACCAGAGAGGCCGAAATAGTCTCCTTCTAACTCGCGCAGCTTAGGATTAATATAATGCCAAACGAAATCTTCGGCTAACACGTCGGCCAAAGTATTCGGATTTGAAGGATCGAACCTCTTTAAAATACCGATATTTGGATGTTCTTTATTCATAATCTTAATTTTTAACTAGTTGTTTTTTAGACTGAATTACTTTTAACGTCAATGCTCCATATGTAATTGATAGTATAACTACAGAAAGTAATATGCCTGCAAACGGTATCATCGTGAGTACGCGCAATAGGATAGCACATAATAATGACAGGAGTGTAATACCCCAAAACCCCCAGTTCTTTTTATTTCTATATCTTAAATAATAAACCACTAATAAAGCAGCGACCAAATGACCAAACAAAAGACTAAAGATAAATATGGTGGTTATGAAAAGGCCTAGTGGGATACCAATAATCATGAGTAAAGCAAGGATAATTAGTAATGGGATACCTATTAGATACATCAATCCATAGCCAAAACTTTTAAGCCAATTATTCTCAAAGCCTTCAGCGGCATTTGAAAATGCGTTTTTAAAGAGTGCATGTAACACCAGGATAACTAAAAAGGCAGACAAGATATAAAACACCCATAATTTCAATGAAGTCGTCCCAAAGTTAGTTAAAGAAAATTGTGATTTTTCTTCACCAAGATCTTCGTTGAATTGAGCTTCTGTATTTATCAGGGATTCTTTAAAATCTATTTCTCTATCGTTTGTCCAGTACTCAACCTCTTTATAGAATTTAGCATTTGACCCGATGGTGATATCTTCCCCTATGATTTTTGAAGTTTCTTGTATAGTTCCATCAATTAGAACATCGGCCCCTTTAATGTTAAGGTTTCCAATTATTTTGCCATTTATTTCAATATTTCCAGCAAAACAATTAAGGTTTCCATGTATTACAGCATTTTCAGTAAGAATGACTTCTCCACCAAAAACAACTAAGTCATCACCTATTTCTGAGTCAATGGTTACCCTTCCTACGGCTACACGCACATCATCTGCTATATAACCGTTGAGAAATAATTCACCTCCGGCTGCTGTCAAGTCTCCGTTAACACTATCATTAACAGTGAGGTTTCCTCCAGCGATGACTAAGTCCCCTTGTATAGCGGCATTTACTTTGATGGTTTCTCCTGCGCGATAAGTATCATCCTGTTGTATCTTATTAATTAAGATATCTTCTTTATCCTCAGATTGACCAAAGGACAGTGTAGAAAAGAGTCCAATAATTAAAATGGCTAGTGTTTTCATTGGTGCTAAATTTTTGGTTGAGTACTAAATCTATTAACTGTCAGTGATTTAAAAAATGATATAAGTCATTAAAGTATATTTCATTTTAGAACTAATCACTGAAATTAATTGTGCCTTTACTCAGGTCAATTAATTTGGAAGACTGATATTTCGAAATCTAAAGAAATAATAGCTATGTTTACTATCAGGAAAGTTAATTGACACTATTTTACTGTCAAATAAAGACTGTCAAGAATTCGGTCAACAGATTTTGTAAGTACGTTTAACTACACAAAAGCACCTTATTTATGGAGTGCTATTAAAACACTACTATAAGCCAAATAAAATCATTTAATCTTAAAAAAGGATTTTTCAATAGCTTTTAGTGATATGATATTCAGAGGAAACTCAAGGAAGACATGAAGAAAACTTGAGAATAACAGTAGAGTTAAACCAATTTTATAATCATAGAAATTTAATCCTATAGAATACTGCCCATAGCATTACAATCCAAATGTTATTTTATGTGTTAGCTTCTTATGCCATCCTATAATTGTAGTTTTAGAAAACCAATTCAGCTAGCCGCAATGGTTTGATTTAAATTATTTAAAAACTGTCAACCTATTTTAGGACGACTCATTATTAGTACTGTTTTTTTGTTCGATACAACTCTATTAAGTTTATATGATGGTTACCTACAACAACACAAATATAATCAGACTACCTTGCTTAATTTAACTGAATGAGGATACGTTTCTTGGCGATTCTGGAATCTAAGAATGGCTTCTTTTACTACTACCCCCTCATCTATATTTATTGCATTTTTGATAGTAGTATTTTCTAACCAACCCGCTCGACCTTCAAGCACTGATCTTAAATGTACAATCAATGCAGCAGAAATTGATCTTGACGCACTTTCCCAAAAGTAACTCGGAGTATGATCCACCGCATAGTAATCGATATTATCTACTGCAATAATTGGATTTTTAAAAGTGGTTGGGGTAGCAAAATAAAAACCCATTCCTTCATCACAACTAACATCGATGATCAATGTACCGGGTTTTAATCTAGATTTTTCTTCTTTAATCACAAAATCGAGAGGGTTATTTGGATCTTGAAAAGTACCATTAATTATGATTTCGGAATCACTTATCAAATCTAATAGGGGTTTTTCTGATCCATCATGTTCTACGATAAGCAATCTAGGATCATTTATTTCGCTTTTTACAATTCTAACGTAATCTACATCCAATATCTCTTCTCTGACTTCATGATCAGGTCTTTGAATACAGACAGTGATATCTCTAAAGCCATGAGCTTTTAATGCATATATAGCCCCTCTGCTAACGGCACCAAAACTAAATATAATTACCTTTCTTTGATTTCCATAGTGCCCATCTATTCCTTTCAGTTGCAAGGCATGTATTACAGCACAGTAACCTGCCATTTCATTGTTCTTATAGAAAGTATGCCTACCCATTTCTCCATTTGGCTTCCAAACAAACATGTCTTCAAAGGCAATTAAGGTTAGTTTTCTATCTATAGCAGTTTGGGTAACCTCCATTTGCTGAGCGCAGTGTGGATACCCCCAAAGAACACCACCCACTTTTAATTCTTTAAGATCGGATACTACTGGTTTAGCTATGATAGCAGACCCAACATTTGATAATATTTCATTTCGTGTAGCTATTCCTCCTGTTTGATTTGCGATTTCTTCATCTTTAATATTGAAAGGAATGCCATATCCTTCTTCAAAAATGAGCTGTCTGCGAATGTTTTCTGGAAGTCTTTTTAGGTGCTCTGGATGAATAGGAACTCGCCTTTCATCTTCTTTTTTTGAAGTTCCGATTACACCGATTTTTGATAAAGTCATATGATTTTAGTTTTTTGAAATTGACGGTCGTTATTAATGAAATAAACAAAACGTCTTAATAAGATTGTTATAAATGGTTACTTATTAAAAATCAGTCATTAAGTGATATAGCGCATCAATAATCAGAAAGGATGTACATAAAAGTACCTTTTGGGTTCCCAGGACTAGAACTCACAAATATGATAATATCAACGGATAAATAATCCGACACTAAAGATACCTTAAATAACTGTATTATTAGGTTGTAATGAATAGAATTCACGAAACCGCACAAACTAGCAATCTTCATGAAAGGTTGTCTTTTTTTCTAGAAATAAATATTTCTACTTTGTTATTCTATCTTTCTTGTAGCTTTCCTTTTGGTGTTTGTTAGAGTGTAGAGACATAAACTAATAATTAATAGCCCAGTGATCGTAATTTTCATAAATTGTTGAATCAAAAAAATGATCTACTTACCATTTCTTTTTTTAGAATCAATTTCATTGCGCTCATTAAGATCGTCCGTACGTTCTCTTCGATCCTCTAGTCTTTCGCGATTATCTTCGGCTAATTCACGTTTGGTAGCCTCAATATCCTGTTCCAGAGTCTGTATGAATTCCTGGATCAACTTTTTATTAGCAACTGATTTTTCTAAAACTCCCGGATCAAATGAAAAGTTAAATACTTTCAAAGTTTTTACCATGGATGCCTGTCGTTCTGTTCTTGCGATTTAAGACACTAACACTATATGCAAAATCATAATAATATTGCTTTTGCTATAGAAAATGTAAAGATACTTTCTTCTCCTTCAATTGAAGAAACAGCAATTTTTCCTCCAAGATTTTCAACTATTTTCTTTACCATTGCTAAACCAATTCCCGTACCTACATTTCCATACTTATCTGCAGCTTCGACTACAGAAAAAAGCTCGAAAATTTTATCGAGGTGTTCTTTTGGAATACCATCAGAATTATCTTTTACTGTGAATTCATAAAAGCTATTATATTCTGATACAATTATTTCTATTCTAGTTTCGGGTTTTGAATTATATTTAATCGAATTAGTAACAAGATTAATAAGGATCTGCATTAGAGCCGCTTTATTTGTTATAAGCTGTTCGGTGTTATTTTGAAAATTGAAGATAACATGGTGATCTGTATCTGTAATTTTTCTAATTTCTTGTACTAAGTCCTCAAAATCTATTTTTTCCTGTTTATGGTGTAATAAATCATCACTCTTATAAAATTTAAGAATCCCATCAATATAATCTTTAAGAGAATAAGATGACGTTTTTAAGTATTCTAAATATTGTAATGATTCTTCATCTAACGTATCTTTATTATCATCTTCTAATAATTCTGTTAGAGATATAATATTAGCTAATGGTGATTTAAGATCATGAGATACTATCCCAGCAAATTTCTTTAAATCCTCATTTCTTTTCTTTAGCGTATCCTGAAATTGCAAGAGTTTTAAGTTTTGGTAGCGTTGTTCAAATAAATTGACTACTTGCTTAGCCATCGATACTAACACTTCCTTTTGCTTTTCAGTTAATTCTCTTGGCTTGACATCGTATACGCAAAGTGTTCCTAATTTAAAACCATCTGAGTCGATAAGTGGCGCACCAGCATAAAATATAGCTTGATGATCTTTAACCAAAGGATTATCAATGAAACGCTCATCTTTACGAGAATCTTTAATAATAGTAATCGGTTCATCAGAATTGATTGCATGTCCACAAAATGAAATCTCTCTTGGGGATTCACTAAAAGGAACTCCGTGATGTGATTTTAGAAAATTTCTTTCTTTGTCTAAGAGCGTTATTAGCGATATAGGAACATCACAGATATATGATACTATAGACGTAATATCATCGTAATTATCTTCTGGTAGTGTATCAAGCAATTGATATTTTTCTACTGCAGCCTGTCTTTGCTTTTCGTTAAATGGATACTCTGGTGGTTTCATTCTGTATTATAGCAGATTAAATACATTATGTTATCTTAAAGATAGCATTATTGTGGTAATTAATTACTGGTTTTTTTAACTTTTATACGTTCATGAACTATTCTTACTACTTAGTCGAAATGATTTGGTATTTCTTTTATATTTAAAAATTAATAATGTGCCAGGGGATAAAGGTTTTTATTAAATATCATTTCTAATGTTTTTTAAGCCCCATATCAAAAGGCATAAACTTTGGATTATTGAGTCTCTTTTAAGACAAAATTGCCTGGCTTTTTTGTTGATAATGATTATTTTTATAGTTAAGGTATTGTATAACGGTTAGTTGCAAGTAAGAACCATATTCCTGAAAAAACATCCAGATGAAAATTAAAATGACTTCTCCTAAAAATATATCAGACAGAAATTTACTGATAGGAATAGCTTCTTTAATACTCCTTGGGGTTTTAATTTTTAATGTTTTTTATTTTTCGACGTACTATGGTTTTGTTCAGGTAAATTATTTGAATTCGCTTTTAATTATACCTTTTATAGTACTTATTTTCTCTTTTGGAATTGTTTTAGGGCATTCTAGACACCCTGAACTGATTTTGAAAACTGACGATTATAACCTCTCTTCCAGAGAGAAGGAAATTATTCAACTTATCACCAAAGGAAAAAAGAACAAAGAAATTGCCGAAACGCTTTTTGTAGAGCTCTCGACGATAAAGTCTCACATTAACAATATCTATAAAAAGATAAGAGTAAAAAACAGACGAGAATTGGTCCGAAAAGTACTTGCTGAAAGGTTCTACACCTCCGAAGAGTAAAATTTGCACCCTTTTTTACACCCCATTTTTTTTGGTTATTGTACGTGGAATCCCAAATCTTTGTATTGTAGAATCATAAATAACAATACAATGAAAAATAATGTTACATACCCAATATTAGTTGGAGTAATTATCGCCCTTTCGGGAACTTTTTTAATGTTGGTCTTACTGGCATTTGGTTTCGTTGGGCCAAAATCTGTTCTGAATGATAATCTAATGTATGGTGGTACTATACTATTTGCTTCTCTTTACCTATTTCTTCTTCTAGGTATATTTAAGGCTCTTAAGAAAAGAAAACGCTCCAATGAGAATTCTTTATCCTTTTCTGACGCTTTCAAAACAGGTTTAATTGTAAGTGTTTCTACTGCTATTACTAGTGTGATTCTAACGATTCTGTTTTATGAAGTATTTTACCCAAAGTACAATCAAGAAATGATAGAAATAGTCTCCCATAAAATGCAAAGCACTCAATTGACCTCCTTAGAAGTTGAAAAAAAGGTTGTAGAACAGGCTAAATATTATAGCACTTCTGTGCAAGCTCAATTTTCATTTGTGGGAAACCTGCTTACGGGAATTGTATTTACGTTACTTCTTACCCTTTTTCTAAGAACTAGAAATACATATATTAAAAGGTAAATATGCATATTACCAAACAGAGTTCAGAACCATAATTCATAATAAAAAACCGAGTATCCATTATAGATTGTATTAAATCTGGATTTTATAAGGAACTCTGAAAACAAATTCGTAAATTTAATAACCTTCTAAAAACCAGTGTTTTAATTTGTAGAAATAAAAACTCTAAAAAGCATTGCCAATGCATACACACGCATACAAATCAAAGGAAAACAAAAATCAATCGGTAACGAATACAGTTTCTCAAAAACAGCATAATCACTCATCTACGTTTCAGTTTATAGATAATAGACCAGAAACTATGCAAATGAAGGTGTTACAGGCAATGGCCAATAATTATGTTGCAAAAACGATTCAAAAACAAGGTTTAGAAAAGGAAGAATTACTGCAAGGTAAATTTGAACCCATCCAAAAAAAAGAAAGCCCTGAATCTGGTCGAAGGGAAAACAATTCAGGCTTGCCAGATAATTTAAAATCAGGGATCGAAAATCTCTCTGGCTATGCTATGGATGAAGTAAAAGTGCATTATAACTCTGATAAACCCTCACAATTGCAAGCACATGCTTATGCACAAGGCACAGATATTCATTTGGCATCTGGGCAAGAAAAACACCTACCTCACGAAGCATGGCACGTAGTACAGCAAAAACAAGGAAGAGTACAACCTACTATGCAGATGAAGGGTGAAATAAATATTAATGATGATATAGGATTAGAGAAAGAAGCTTCTCCTACACCAGATAATTGTAGTATTTGAGGTGTATTAAATGCTCCAGCAGATAAGATGACCTCTCTGGTTGCTTTTACAAATAGGGGAGTGTCAGGATTCGACGTGTCATCATAAAGTCGATCTGCTTCATACAGGTTATTGCCTTTAATATATTCTACGCCAATAACTTCTTTTTGTTCATTGAAGACCACTTTGCTCACTAAAGCATCGGTGATGATGGTTAAATTATCTGGGTATAACTCCTGGGTCTCTAATAGATATTCTCTTACCGAATGTCTAGAGGCCTTTTTATCCATAGTTTGCGGAATTAATAAAGCTCCTTCGCCACCTCTTTCAAAAGATCGTTTGTTTACATCAAAAGATTTTTCATTAAAAAACATCTCTACTATATTTCTACCAGTATAGTCAAGGTTGGCCTTAATAATTCCTAACAAAGAAGTATTCTCTAGTAGGGTGCCTAAATCCTGATTTTGATAGTTGGTTGGGAGCCATCCATCAAGTCCATGATCTTCTCTAATCGCTTCATTAGTTTTTAGATATTCACAATTTTCTAAACGTTTAAAATATTCTCGCATATTTTCTGCTCTCCAGCTATCATCTCCGGTTAGATCTGCGATATATTCAAAATCATTGGCATGTGGATATATGGTAATCATTGCATTTACAGCTGTAGATCCGCCAATAGTAGCTCCTCTTGGATATAGAATTCCTTTTCCGGGTACATATTTACTGTCTAACTGATCTCGTTCTCCCGAATAGTGTTTTACAAAATAGTTCCATGAAAGTTTTTCATCTTCTGATGCCAATGGATGGTAAGCAGGTATTTTATACGTATCCGTTTTTGGATCTTTGGCTCCTGCTTCTAATACTAAAACTTTAAAACCATTTCTTGCTAAGTTGGCTGCTAGAGGGCCTCCGCCAGCCCCTGAGCCTACAACAATGTAATCATAGTCTGTGTTGAGAGTTTCTTTTGTTGATTTAGAATTTAAAAGTTGCGGTGCAACTGCCCCAGCTGCTGTTATCAAGGCTGTTTTTTTTGCAAATTTCCTCCTTGATAATTTTTTAGAATTATTCATAATTATTGGTTTGAGTTTGTGTGTCTTAAATATACCAAAATAAAAGAGGTTGCGGCTCCGTGTATACCGCATAAAAATTAATGTTAAATACTATTTTTTCAGCATAATATTATGATTTAAATAATTGTAAATAGCTGATTATTAGTTTTGTATAAAAAAAATAAAAACCACGCTATTATAGTGTGGTTTTTACTCGAGGAAGTATACCAGAACAATATTTTCTTCACTAGTTTTGACTTTAATAATAGCAAAGGGGATGATTAATTTTGGATCAACTCATATTAAGTGTTCTAGTAACTTAGGAGGGAGTATATAGGAATTAATCAACTCATTATAAGAAAAGCAATTAATGTTAAATTACCATATTAACGAGGTTTTTATTTCTAAAACATTATTTTTAAAGGTCTCAACCTACATATTCTTTTTTTGAACTTATATATATCAATTTTATTATCACTAAACGAAGAGCCTTCTAACTCAGTATTCCAAAATATACTTGGTGTTGTAGTTACTGTTGGTATTGTGTCAATTTGTGTTTATTACATTTTACGATATTTAGAGTCGGTGTATGTGAAGTATAACAAGAAGCCTTATTTTATACACTTTTATCCAAAGATTAAAAAGTTGCCTTCACATTTACAATTGTTTATAAATGAAAATGATTTTTATAATGCGCTGGATAAAAAAAGAAAACGATATTTTGCACACAGAACGGCAGTGTTTTTGGCCGACATACGCTTTGTTGGCAGAGAAGGTTTGGTTATAGATGACTTTATGAGAATGCAAATTACCATGATGGTGATACAGCTTACTTTTGGGATGAGGCATTATCTACTAGAATATCTTAATACAATAATTATATATCCGGATTCTTTTTATTCAATTTTGAATAAAACTGAAAATATAGGAGAGTTCAATCCCAGATCTAAGGTATTGGCTTTATCCTGGAAAGACTTTCAAAAAGGAAACTTGCATAAGGATGATGGAAGAAACCTGGGAATTCATGAGATTACGCATGCGATTCATTATAATTCTATAAAAAATAATGATATAAGTTCTGAAATATTTTATGACACTTTTTTGCAATTGGAGGAATATCTGGGTTCTATTGAAATCAGAAAAGAGATTGTAGACGCCAAAATACTGAGAGAGTACGCTTTTACAGATAAATTTGAATTTATTGCTGTATTGATTGAGGTTTTTATGGAATCTCCTAAGGAGCTAAAAGAAAAATTTCCGGAAATATACGGATATGTGGTACAGATGTTAAATTTTAGATACTTTGAAGATTAATTTTTTTAGTGATAGATTTTAGTATCGTTTTTGCATGAATCCTTGAGTTTTCAATAAACCATACATGGGTATCCATCCCGCCACATATAACACCGGCCAGATACAGATTTTTTATATTGGTTTCCATACTTTCTTCTTCATATTTTGGGTATAACTTATGGTCATTAGAGAGGTGTATTCCTATATTTTGAAGAAACCTAAAATTAGGTTTATAGCCTGTTAATGCAAGAACATAATCATTTTCGATATTTACATCACCCTCTGGAACAGTGATATTAATTGTATTCGGAAATATTTCTTTAACAGTAGCATTATAAAATGCTTTGATGCTTCCTTCTTCGATTCTATTAAGAATATCAGGACGCACCCAATATTTAACTCGCTTGCCAATCTCTGGCCCACGCACAATCATAGTCACTTCTGCTCCTTTGCGATAGCATTCTAAAGCGGCATCAACAGCAGAATTACTTGCTCCGACTATGGCTAACTTTTGTTTAGCATAAAAATGAGGGTCTTTGTAATAATGGGATACTTTGGGTAAATCTTCTCCAGGTACATCAATGGTATTAGGGATGTCATAAAAACCAGTAGCGACTATCATAAAAGAAGCAGTATATTGCTGTTTTTCGGTTTCTATATAGAAGATTTCTTCATGTTTCTTTATAGAGTCAACTTTTTCAAATAAATGAATATTTAGATCATTAGAAGTGACAATTCTACGATAATATTCGAGAGCTTCATTACGTTTAGGTTTCGCTTCTTTGCTTATAAAAGGGATATCATCAATTTCTAACTTCTCTGAAGATGAAAAAAATTGCATATTAATTGGGTAATTAAACAAAGAATTAACAATGGGGCCTTTTTCAATGATAAGGTAATTAATGCCATTTTTCTTAGCCTCTATGCCACAGGCAATTCCGATAGGACCACCGCCAACTATTATTAAATCTATATGCTTCATTTATATAATGGGTTCTTCTTTTTATGTCGTATTTGTAACATAAACCGTATTCTTTATAAAGCTAAGAATTTTTAAAGTACTGATATTAGAAAAGGCAAGCTTCATAGAAGAAACTTGCCTTTTTTAGATGAAGAAGGTGAACATTTATTGAATCACTAACTTTTTTACAATCCTCTCTTTATCTATGACTACGTTTAAAAAATAACTTCCTTTTGGTAAGGATGATGTATTTAGTTCTATGTCTTGATTGCGCTCAAACGTTGTTTTTGAAATCAAGAGCCCTGTAACATCGTTAATACTAACCGTAATTTCGTTTTTTGATTTTAAATTCTCGATTTTAACTCGTACTAGTTTTTTGGAAGGATTGGGGTATACAATCACTTCAATATTTTCATCTTTTCTTTCTTTAATGGGAGGGAACACTGGCTTTTTTTTGCCTTCTTCAAGAGTATAAAACCGATTAACTCTAAGATTTTGGAAGGTATCTATATTTCCAGACGGCCAATAAATGGTTAGTTTATCTATTTTAGGAGCTTTACCAAGTCCGAAATGTGCACGTAAACTATTATGGCCCATAAATGTATTAGAGGCAGAGATTTCTCTTTTTAGTGTTACTATTTTACCTTTAATTCTGGTGGTTAGTTCTAATCTGGCACCCAATCCAGCTTTGTTAGAAGGATTACCAATAAGCTTGATGTTTACAAAATGATTTTTTACAGCCAAATCATTTCTAAAAAGACCTTTTATACCTCCTCCGACTACAAAAAAGTCAAGATCACCATCGTTATCATAATCGCCAATTGTTGCTCCTGTAGAGTTTCCTGAAGTAGTAGAATTGATGAGATTAGAGCCACTTTCTGTAAAAGTACCGTCTCCGTTATTAATAAAATAACCGCTACCCGTTGCGCTTGAAGCTGTAATGATAACGTCTAAATCACCATCGTTATCAAAATCGCCCCATGCATTTGATAAATTCTGATTATTAGAAGTTGTAAAAGGAACACTTGTACTAACATAGTTTCCCGAATCGTTAACGTAAAACTTGTTTTCAATTCCAGAATAGTTGGTGAGGCAAATATCAAGATCACCATCATTATCATAATCAATTACATTGTAATTTTGGCCATCTTGCGGGTCTTCTGCAAAAGAAAGGTCACTACTTGTTAATTTTTGAAAACCTTCAGTACCTGTTTCGATTTGTAGATTTTTAAATAAGAAATCTTGCTTGATTCCTGCCGGTCCAGCCGCCGGGCCACTGGCAATAAATAAATCGGTATCGCCATCTTCATCATAATCGGCCCAACTAGATACAGTATAGGCCTCTTTTTCTGTTAAGAATTCATAAGGTTCTGTAACTTCGGTAAACGTGCCGTCAGAATTACCTCGATACAATCTGTTTGGAAAACTTAAGGGGTTTAAAAAACCATCTGCAAAGGTGAGTATAAAATCAACATAACTGTCATTATTATAATCACACCATTGTGTACTCCAGGTTCCCGAACTTATAGTGTTCAGAATAGTGTTGGCCTCTACAAATTTCCCTCCTCCGGTATTGGTGTAGATTCTGGTTTGCAATATACCAGGGGTAGAAAATCTAGAATAGATTAAATCAAGATCACCATCATTTTCATAGTCTGCCCAACTACAACCCACCAATGCTGTTGCAAAGGGTATTGCGGCCCCACCTTCGGCAACTTCAAAATTTCCATTCCCAAGGTTTCTATAAATAGCACCTCCGTAAAACAAATCTAATTTGTCGTCATTGTCGATATCGGTCCAGGAAGTACCAAAATAAGTACCTCCAATTGTTGGTTCTGAAACAATTGGATTATTTGCATCTGTAATTAAAGTGAATTTTTGTGAAAAAGCTGTAAAAGTAAAGCTCAAACAAAAGAATAAAAGTATAGTTCTCATAAGCCTAGGATTTTAAGATTTATACCAATAAAATTCATCAAAAAAAGATGAGAATGGGTTTAGAATTATAATTTCTTACTTATTTATCCTGAACCTCTAGATGCTTTCTTTTATATTCTGAAGGAGTACAATTAAATTTACTTTTAAATGCGGTATTAAATGTAGCTTTATTGTTAAAGCCTACATCAAAGTATATGGTCTTGATACTGGTTTCTGCATCCTCAAGAAGTAGCTTTTTTGCTTCTTCTAATCTATATTCATTAATAAACTGATTGAAGTTTTTACTTGATTTTTCATTGATAAGTCTTGACAGAATATGTGTCGAAAAACCAATTTTATCTGCCAGTTGCACTAATCGTAAGTTGTTGTCTAAATAAGGTTTGTTTTGTGTTATATAGCTGAGTAGTTTTTCATAAAATTCATCCTTTGTATTTTCTGTCAACTCTCCATTACTAGTTCCTTCTTTTAAGAATAAATTAGACAATAATTCGCCATTAAAAATGGAAGGTTCTTTATATACCATATAGCCTATTGCATATATAGAGATGGTCATAGAAAAAGAAATAGTATAATCCCAACCTACATTAAAAAACGGAAATTTTACCAGGACATAATAACTAATATAAGAAACAGTAAAAACTGAAAATAAGTTTAGAAGATGATTAGACCACTTTTTTCTAAGGATTTCATACTGAGATTCTTTATCCTTTTTGTAAAAAGAAATAAAATCTCTTACCGTAATTAAGTAAATCACTAGAGATAAAGCTGGCAGCCAAGGAGATCTTAGTGGCCAGAAAACCGAAAATAGTATATCGCCTCTATATTCATCTAGATTTTGAAACCCATTTGATTTAATAAGGTAGTAACCATTTAAGAAAAATGAGATAACGGCTGGTATAAAATGATACCATTTCACCTTAAAGGATTTACGATAAAATCGTATAATATAGCTGTATAATAATGGACCAAAGGCTAGATACCAACTAGAATCAAAAAAATAAACATATGGATACAAGGATTCGTATTTGGTCCAGAAAAAAACATATTGTATAAGTATAAAAGAGAATCCTAAAATCAATAAGATAATGGGTAAATTATTGGTTCTCCCATTTTTATTGATACTTAAAATAATGCTTAGAAAGAATCCCAACGAACTTACCAATAAGAACATTGATGTCCAGGTATCAAAAGATGGCGCAAGATTCTGTTCCATAAACTGTTATACTTTGACGATCTCTTTCAATTCTTTAATGGTTTTTATTGGGTCTTCACTTTTAAAAACAAAACTTCCTGCAACGAGTACATCAGCACCAGCATCGATGAGTTGTTTTGCATTTTTATTCGTTACCCCACCATCAATTTCGATTAAGGTATTTGCACCTTTTTTATCAATAATTCTTCTAAGTTGTTTTACTTTTTCATAGGTGTTTTCAATAAATGATTGCCCTCCAAAACCAGGATTAACACTCATAATGCATACTAAATCAATATCTTGTATAGTGTCTTCTAGTAGGCTTACATTGGTGTGTGGATTGATGGCGACTCCAGCTTTCATCCCTTCTGCCTTTATGGCTTGTAATGTTCTATGTAGATGAGTGCAAGCCTCATAATGAACTGTTAGAATATTACTTCCTAGTGCCGCAAATGTTTGGATGTAGCGATCAGGGTCGACAATCATAAGATGAACATCTATGGTTTTTTTTGCATGTTTAACTATATCTCTAAGTACGGGCATACCAAAAGAAATATTGGGAACAAATACGCCATCCATAATATCGATATGAAACCAATCTGCATTACTGTTGTTAATCATTTCTATATCACGTTGTAGGTTAGCAAAATCGGCTGCTAATACAGATGGAGCTATTAATTTTGAAGTCATAAAGTTGTGTTGTTTCAAGCAAAAATACTACTTAACTTTTAAATTAGAGGGACTCTGTTTTGAAAATTTGGGATAGTAAAGAATTCAAAAACGGTTAGCCAATCTAATCCCGATGTAAAGCGGGATTTGAACATTAAGATTCGGTTGGCCTTATTATAAGAGCTTCATAAATTTTTGAGTTAAATATGCGATACTTTTGAAGTGTTCGGGATTACTTAACTTCTCTTTTTCTAAGAACTTTTGAAGTTCAATAGGACCATTGTGATCTGAGATAACAGTAAAAGAAGAGTGATAATCAGAAAAAGAGCTACCATCAATCTCCTTATCTAAGATCTTAATGATATTATAATGCCGAAGATCTTTTTTTATTTTTTCAAATATTCCCTTAACAGTTTCTTTATTACCTTCTATAACCTGTAAAAAATTACCATCAGAATAAATTAATATTCCTGTAATATCCAACAAACAATTATGAGCTCTAACATAATCCATAAGATGAGTAATATCTGTATCAGATAAGTCTGGATTCGAAGTGCTTACATAACTTATGGTATATCTCATAAGTAAAGTATTAGGGGTAATTTATATGGAAAGATATGAATTTTATAATGTTTTCACTAGTTTATTGTGTTTTTGATAACAACTAGGTCTTTATTGTTGTTTTATTATGAAATATATTGTTTTCTGCATAGGCTAGCCGAGATTAGGGTAAGAAAAAACCTCCGGTAATCAGCCGGAGGTCATTCATCAATCAAAAAACGAACAGTTATGTTATAAAACTGTTTGTAACTGCAATTTAGGAATTTATCCTAAATATGTCTTCAATATTTTACTTCTAGATGTATGTTTTAATCTACGTATTGCTTTTTCTTTAATTTGTCGTACACGTTCGCGAGTAAGATCAAATGTTTCTCCAATTTCTTCTAAGGTCATTGGATGTTGATCACCAAGACCAAAATACAGTCTGATCACATCAGCTTCTCTTGGTGTAAGCGTTTCTAAAGCACGCTCTATCTCTGTACGTAAAGACTCATGTAATAATGATCTATCGGGATTTGGAGACTCTCCAGAGTTTAATACATCATAAAGGTTAGAATCTTCTCCTTCTACAAGAGGTGCATCCATACTTACGTGACGACCAGAATTTTTCATAGATTCCTTAACATCATTGATCGTCATATCTAATTCTTTTGCGATCTCTTCAGCACTAGGTGGGCGCTCATGTGATTGCTCTAAGAATGCATATGTTTTATTAATCTTGTTTATAGAACCAATCTTGTTTAATGGTAAACGTACAATACGAGATTGTTCTGCCAAAGCTTGTAAAATCGATTGACGAATCCACCATACTGCATAGGATATAAATTTAAATCCTCGTGTTTCGTCAAAACGTTTTGCTGCTTTTATCAACCCTAAGTTTCCTTCGTTTATTAAATCTGGAAGGGTAAGTCCTTGATTTTGGTATTGTTTAGCTACCGATACCACAAATCTAAGGTTAGCTTTTGTTAATTTTTCAAGGGCTCTTTCATCACCAGCCTTAATACGTTGAGCTAATTCTACTTCTTCATCCGCAGTAATAAGATCTACTTTACCAATTTCCTGTAAATACTTGTCTAGCGATGCAGTTTCACGATTCGTTACCTGCTTCGTAATTTTAAGTTGTCTCATCTATGTTCTCCTTGAAATTTAATTTGTGAATATTTTAGGGCTTTTACTTATAATACGTAATATGTTATCAAAATGTTACAAAAAAGATAAATTTATTTTGTGTTGAGTTAAACAATTAAAGTATTAGTCGATGCATTAGTAGGTAAATTACAGTATTATTTTCGATTTAATACATGGGATTTGCCTCTGTATAGAATAAATATATTTGACACAGTATATTTTAAAATGGTCTAGGTTGATAAAAAAACGCCTTCAAAATTTTTTGAAGGCGTTATTTGTTATGTCTAAAGAAAATTAGTTTTCTTTTTTATCTCTACGTGGAGGTCTTCTGTCATCTCTAGGTTTATCACCGCCTTCTGGTCTAGGAGGTCTAGGTAATAAAGCTTTTCTAGAAACTTTTTCTTTACGTGTTCTGGAGTCTATACCGAAATACTTTACATCAAATACATCACCCATGTTTACAACATCACTAACATTTTCTGTGCGTTCCCATGCTAATTCAGAAACATGAAGTAATACCTCATTACCAGGAGCTTCAATATATTCTACTACGGCACCAAAATCTAACATTTTGATCACTTTCACTTCATATACACTACCTACTACTGGTTTGAAGGTAATAGAATCGATTTTTGCTAACACGGCATCAATTCCTTCTTGATTTGTTCCAAGAATTTCTACATTTCCTTCTTCAGTAACAGGGTCTTCATTAATAACAATAGTAGTACCTGTAGTTTTTTGTAATTCTTGAATTACTTTTCCTCCAGGTCCTATTAGAGCACCAATGTATTCTCCAGGAATAGTTTTGGTTACCATCTTAGGAGCATGAGCTTTAACATCTGCATTTGGTGTAGCAATAGTATCAGTTAATTTTCCTAAGATATGTATACGACCATCTGCAGCTTGTTTTAGTGCGTTTACTAAAATCTCATAAGAAAGACCTTTTACCTTAATATCCATCTGGCAAGCAGTAATACCATCAGCGGTACCAGTTACTTTAAAGTCCATATCTCCTAAATGATCTTCATCACCTAAGATATCAGATAAAACTGCGTATTTTCCTGTTTCTCCATCAGAAATTAGTCCCATAGCAATACCAGAAACTGGCTTTGTCATTTGTACACCTGCATCCATCAATGCCATAGTTCCTGAACAAACTGTTGCCATAGAAGAAGAACCGTTAGATTCTAATACTTCTGATACGATACGCACAGTATATGGGCAATCTGCAGGAATCATACCTTTTAATGCACGTTGCGCTAGATTACCGTGCCCTACCTCTCTACGAGAAGTACCTCGAATAGGTCTAGCTTCACCTGTACAGAAAGGAGGGAAGTTATAATGCAAATAGAATGTTTCTTCTCCTTCATAAGAAGGCATATCAATTTGGTTTGCTTCTCTAGAAGTACCTAGAGTTACTGTAGCTAATGCTTGTGTTTCTCCTCTTGTAAAGATAGAAGATCCATGTGTAGATGGTAAATAATCAACTTCACACCAGATTGGTCTAATCTCATCAGTTTTACGACCGTCTAGACGTAAACCTTCGTTTAAGGTTAAATCACGTATAGCAGCTTTTGAAGCTTTGGCGTAATATTTTGAAACTAAATCTCCAAAATCCTCTAGCTCTTCTTCAGAGAAAGTAGCTTTTATTTCTTCTTTTATTTCCGAAAATGCAGTACTTCTTTCTTTTTTGGAAGAACCAGCTTTGGCAACAGCATATACTTTATCATACGCCATATCATGAATTTTCTTTGCCAAATCTTCATCTGCTCTTTCAGCATCATACTCACGAACTTCTTTTTTACCAAATGCTTCTGCTAATTTAAGTTGTGCAGCACACTGAACTTTAATGGCTTCGTGAGCAAATTTGATAGCTTCTACCATTTCTTCTTCAGAAATTTCATCCATCTCACCTTCAACCATCATTACAGAATCTGCTGAAGCACCAATCATCATATCGATATCAGATTCTTCTAGCTGTGCTCTGGTTGGATTAATGACAAATTCTCCATTTACGCGACCTACACGTGCTTCTGAAATTGCACACTCAAATGGGAAATCTGATAATTGTATTGCTGCTGATGCTGCCAATCCTGCCATTGCATCAGGCATTACATCGTCATCATGAGACATTAACTGAATCATTACTTGAGTTTCGGCATGGTAATCTTTAGGGAAAAGTGGACGTAATACACGGTCTACTAATCTCATTGTCAATACTTCACCATCACTTGGTCTTGCTTCTCTTTTGAAAAAACCACCTGGATAACGACCTGAAGCCGCAAATTTTTCTCTGTAATCTACTGTTAGTGGTAGAAAATCTACATCACTTTGCTTGTAATTAGAAACAACTGTACATAATAACATACACTTGCCCGATTGCACAACAACAGATCCATGTGCCTGTTTTGCTAATTTTCCGGTTTCGATAGAAATCTCTCTACCGTCACCAAGGTCTATGACCTCTTTATAAACTTGTGGAATCATATTTTTTTGATTCTAATCCACCAATTCAACTATCTCAATAATAGAGAATGATAGATTTAATTAAACATTGGTTTCCGTCTTACTCGGACGGACAAGGTTGTGTTGTTGTAGTAGTATTTGTGCGACCAATGAAAAACTAAGGCATTCACCTAACAAAACCTTATATAGATTATTGCTAAGGTGTTTTTTATATAAAACCCTAAAAGAGTTTTAGTAAAATTAAAAAGAGAGGCACACGGCCTCTCTTTTCTTGATTATTTTCTTAATCCTAATTCTTTTACAATTGCTCGATATCTTAAGATATCTTTTTTGATAAGATAATCTAGTAGATCTCTACGTTTACCTACCAGCTTTACCAAAGAACGCTCTGTATTATAATCTTTACGATTATTTTTTAAGTGCTCAGTCAAATGAGTAATTCTGTGCGTAAATAATGCAATTTGACCTTCAGCAGAACCACTGTCATTCTTTCCTTTACCGTGTTTTGCGAAGATTTCTTCTTTAGTCTCTTTTGTTAAATACATTCCAATATTATTTAAATGATTTTTATGTATACATAGCTTTCTGCTATGAGCGTGCAAATATAGTATTTTTTGGTTTAGAAATACTTCTTATTATAAAAAATCAGTATTCTATTAAACCTTTACCCAAATAGTTGGTCTTAGGATAGTAACGTTAAAATTAAATATTATGAAGAACAACATTTTGAAATTTAGCCTGATTACATGTTTATCAATAATTTTAGTCGGTTGTAGTAGCGATGAATCTGATAGTGAGATTATTGAATCTTTCAATCAAGAAGAAGCAGAGCTTACTGCCAAGGTAGATAATGCAACCGAGGTGATAAGTGATACTTTTTTACAAATATATGAGGCTGAAGAAAGCCTGGTAAAAAGCCCTATTCACCCTTTTTTACCTGAATGCGCTATCGTAACTGTAGAAATTACTAACGATTCTAAAACAGTTTTAGTGGATTTTGGATCCGAAGGTTGCGAAGTTCGTGACCATATTGTTAAAGGAAAAATTAATATCGAATATGAAAGAGATAGTGTTGCAGAAACATTGGTTATTAAGTATAGTTTGGAAGACTTTTTTATAGATGATGTTCAATTTGAAGGAGCGAAGACAGTAACTAGACAAAAGGCTAATGATGTAGGTAATCCTCAATATGTGATGAACATGGATTTGATCGTTACGTTTGCAGATGGTACAAAAGCCACCAGAACCGGAAACAAAACGCGTGAGTGGATTGAAGGATCTTTTAATGGTAATTGGGGAGATAATGTTTTCTTGATTACAGGAGCCTGGCAAACCGATTTTGCTAATGGTAACACGCATAGCACAACCATTACAACTTCATTACGCAGAGAAGCTAGTTGCAGGTTTTTAGTAAGTGGTGTTGTTAATCTGGTGCGAACTAATTTTAGCGGTACTTTAGATTATGGAGATGGAGAATGTGATAATAAGGCTTTGTTTACTAGTGTAGATGGTATAGAAAGAGAGATTAGTTTGTAGATTTTGGATTATTGATTGAGTAGTGAGAGTGTCTTTTAGTTGAAGGCGCTTTTTATTAAAAACAAAACCCGACGTTAAGTCGGGTCTTGTTTATTTTATACTAATACTATAAATTTTAATTAACTAAAGGTCTATTTAAAATTAGATTTAAATAAAGATTTACCTTTTGTTTTAGGTGTTGTCTAGCTGTGATAAAATCCAAGAATCCATGTTCTAATACAAACTCTGAAGTTTGAAAACCTTCTGGTAATTCTTTTCCTGTTGTATCTCTAACTACTCTAGGCCCGGCAAATCCAATTAGTGCTCCTGGTTCTGCTATGTTAATATCTCCAAGCATTGCAAAGGAAGCAGTGGTGCCACCTGTAGTTGGATCGGTACATAAAGAGATATATGGGATATTAGCATCTGCTAATTGCGCTAATTTTGCCGAAGTCTTGGCTAATTGCATTAATGATAATGCAGCTTCCATCATACGAGCACCTCCAGATTTAGAAATAATCATAAATGGGATTTTATGCTTCAATGAGTAATCTGCAGCTCTTGCAATCTTTTCACCAACAACACTTCCCATAGAACCACCAATAAATGAAAAATCCATACAAGCTATGACTATGTCATTACCTCCTGATTTTCCTACTGCTGTTCTAACGGCATCTTTTAGTTTTGTTTTTTCTTGTGCATCTTTAAGGCGATCGACATACTTTTTTTTATCTTCAAATTTAAGAGGGTCCTTAGAGCTAAGATTCTTATCCAGTTCTTTGTATTTGTTATCGTCAAATAAAATTTCGAAATATTCTTTACTACCAATTCTTACATGGTATCCATCTTCCGGACTTACATAAAAGTTTTTTTCGAGTTGTTCTGCGTCTACGATTTTTCCTGTAGGTGACTTATACCAAAGTCCTTTAGGGACATCTTTCTTGTCTTCGGTAGCCGTTTGTATACCTTTTTGTGTTCTCTTAAACCAAGCCATAAATTATTGTATTAAAAAAGCTGGAACTCTTTCGGAAGAGTTCCAGCTTGGTTTTTAGTCATTATAATGTATTTACATTATTTAGATCTTCGAATGCCTTTTTAAGACGGTTCTTAAAAGTGATTTCACCTTCTCGTAGCCATTTTCTAGGATCGTAATATTTTTTATTAGGTTCTTCAGATCCTTCTGGATTACCAATTTGTGTTTTTAGATATTCAATATTAGTATTCATGTAATCACGAATTCCTTCATTAAATGCAAATTGAAGATCAGTATCGATATTCATTTTAATAACTCCGTATCCAATAGCTTCTCTAATTTCTTCTAAAGTAGAACCGCTACCTCCATGAAATACAAAATCGATGTGGTTATGTTCGACTCCATATTTTTCTGAGATATATTCTTGTGAGTTTTTAAGAATTTTAGGGGTTAATTTTACATTACCTGGTTTGTATACACCGTGTACATTTCCAAAAGCAGCAGCGACCGTAAATTTATCACTTACTTTGCTTAATTCTTCATAGGCATAAGCCACTTCTTCGGGTTGTGTGTATAATTTAGAATCGTCTACATCACTGTTATCTACACCATCTTCTTCACCACCTGTAATTCCTAGTTCGATTTCTAGTGTCATGCCCATCTTACTCATGCGAGCTAGATATTCTTTGCAAATTTCAATATTTTCTTCAAGAGGCTCTTCAGATAAATCAATCATATGAGAGCTATACAGAGGTTTTCCTGTTTCTTTATAGAATTGTTCTCCGGCATCTAGTAATCCGTCTATCCAAGGTAATAATTTTTTTGCACAGTGGTCAGTATGCAAAATTACTGGAACTCCATAGGCTTCGGCTAACAAGTGCACATGTTTCGCACCAGCAACGGCTCCAGCGATAGCAGCTTTTTGATTTTCATTAGATAATCCTTTTCCGGCATTAAATTGCGCTCCTCCATTAGAGAATTGAACAATTACAGGGGCATTTAATTCTGCGGCAGTTTCTAGAACTCCATTAATAGAGTTAGAACCAATTACATTGACTGCTGGTAAGGCAAACGCTTTTTCTTTTGCGTACTTAAAAATTGCCTGTACCTCGTCTCCTACTGCAACTCCTGGTTTGATGTTGTGACTCATAATTTAGTTTTGGTTTAATAAGCTTACAAAAATAGTAAAATTATACCGAAACAGGCATGAATAAAACAATCTTTAAGATAGTCAATGATGATTGTTTAATTGTTAAACTTACCTGTTAGCATGGTAATTTATTATTTAGCGGGCTAATATAAAATTATTAAGAGAAAATGCCGAAAGAAAATAGAGTTTAAGTTAATAATGTGTGATTTTGATGATTAAAAAGACCATGAAGACAGGTGCGGACTTTTGTGTTAGAAAGGGTAATTGATACCGAAGTTATATACAGCTTCAGAAAAATTGTATCCTTTAAACCATCTTTGGTCTTTATCACTAGCCGGGTTAAAAGTTTTAAATCCTATATCCAGTCGTATAACGAAAAAATCAAAATCGTATCTAAATCCAAAACCACTACCCACCGCAATTTCTTGTATGTCATCTAATTTAGAAAATACAGCTTCCTCTTCTTCAACGTTATCAAGAACGTTCCAGATGTTTCCGGCATCGATAAATAAAGCTCCTTTTAATGATCCTAGAATATTATATCTATACTCTGCATTTAGTGCTATTTTAAGGTTAGCTTCATTAAATTCGTTTCTGCCACCGGTACTCCCTGGACCCAGATCATAGGCAAGCCAGGCTCTATTGTCATTTGGTCCTCCTCCAAAGAAACTACGGGCAAAAGGAATACTGTTTGCATTGCTGTATGGGACTGCGATTCCTCCAAAAGCTCTATATGCAATGATGTTTTTTCTTCCTAGATCCCAGTGTTTAATATAGTCTAGTTCTAATTTTGCGTACTGAGAAAATTCTACACCAAATATTTCAAAGCGATTATTTGAGTTTTCCTTTAAACCAGCAACCTTGGAGATGGTATTTAAAACATTACCGGCAAGTTCGATTTTGGCTCTAAACCTTGAAAAATCCTCATCATAAAGATTTTCTCTATTGTTTTTTGTATATGTATAACTCGATGCAAAAATTAGATTATCTTCTGTTAATCGTATTTTTCGTTCATTGATATTTTGAATTTCTTGCAATTGCTCAGTGGTTAGGTCTGGATCAGGTTCGGTACCTAGAGATTGTTCTATAAATAAGTCTGCACCCGTTGGGATGCCTAATATAGTATCATCAATGTCTGGATTGAACAAGGGAGAGTCTGGCTCTAAAACTTGTGTTGCTATAGTATTTAATTCACTAAATGAAGTTTCGTAGACGTTAAAGTAATTGTCGGGGTTTAGATTACGAACATATTGCACATTGATCAGGTCAAGTTGATTCGTTACCGTTATGTTTGGTTTCCATAGATAATTAAATATGCCCGATGCATTTGTTTTGTCAAGACCAATATTTTGTTGCACATTCATTCCAAATATAATATTGGTAGTGGGGGACATGCGTTTTGGAACAATTTTATTAGTTCTAAACGGGAATAATATTTTTGGGAACGTTAATTTTACATCTGTAGAAATTTCGGAAATGTTGAAGAATTTTTCACCTCCATCGACTGCATCACTTGATGAACCGATACTACCTCGTGCCGAAATTTCTAAAATCTCTGCCCCTTTGAAAACATTTCGAATTAAAAGAGATCCTCCAAAACCAATACCAAATGCTTGTATGCTCGAGGTTGATACATCAAACTCTGTATTAAAACTATATTTTTTTCTTGGAGTGAGAGCGATATTTGCGATAAGGTTTTCTCCATTTGGATCACTGGGATCAATATCATAACTTATGTTTGGATATTTAAATGTTTTTAAATTATTTATTTGGCTATATGTGAATGTTCGGTCTCGATCTCTAAAAATTTCACCAGGATTTATCAAAATAGAATTAGTAATTGCTTTACGCGTATATTTTATTTCATCAAAACCATAAATATTATATCCCTTATAGAACATACTATCTGTAGGTTTTTTGTTTCTATTTTGAAAGGAGTAATCTGTAAAAACATTGACTTTACTTATTTTATGAACCTTAAAAGGAATTCGCGCTGTAGAATCTCCAAAAGTTACAGATCGATTTTTTATTAAAAGATTCAGATTTACTTTGTGTCCCGTATTTATTGTGTCGGCATCGAATTTTATAAATTCTTTTTCAAAATGGAATAACCCAGAGTTCCTGTATAAGGAAGTAAGTCTTTCTCTTTCGGTTTCTATATCTAAGGTTTTATATTGTTTTCCTGAAATAATAGTTGACTTTTCTTTGTTGAGCTGATAAATAGAATCGGCTACTTTAGATTCTACTCTTGTGCTAAGTGAATCTATAATATAGGGTTGATTGGGGGTTATGTAATAATCGACAGTTGCTCTTTTGTTATTTTTTTTGTTTATTTTATAGGTTACTTGGTTGTTAAACCATCCATTATTCCAATAGTATGCCTCTAATCGTTTTGTAGAGCGTTTTGTTTTGGATTCATCAATGATAAAGGGAGATTCTCCAGTTTTTTTTAACCATTCGTTAATGCCTGTCAATCCTACGCCTAACCTGTCTACCTGTTTTTTAGAGAAAAAACTGGTCATTCTTTTTTCTCGATTTGGTTTTCGAGTTAACCAATCCTGGTATGCAGAGTCTTGGTCTACAGCAGCAGCATTATAAATATGAAGCCTGATTGGGATGCCTAAAAGCTTAGTGTTAGGTTTTTGGTATAATTGATTGTATAATTTAGAATCATTGGTTTTTACACTGTCTATAAAAATTTTATGATTTTCTAATAGGTAGTCACTCTCCGGAACTCTTTTTACGGCGTTACACGAAATTAAAAAGATTGTGGTTAGAGTAATTAGTAATATTTTTGTCAGAAAGTGTTTCAATCCGTGTTTATTATTGATTCAAAAATACATTATTTGTATGGTTAGCAAAAATCAAAAGAAACTAATAAAAAGTTTATATCAAAAAAAGTACCGAAAACAACATGGGTTATTTGTTGCAGAGGGTAAAAAAGTCATAAAAGAGTTGCTGGAGGCAAATCTACGGCTTCATTCGCTTTTTACTTTAAATAATAAAATTTTTGATATTTCTGAAAAATCGGTATATACTATTACTGAAGAAGAGTTGAAACAGATTAGTTTTTTAACAACACCGCAGGTTGCATTGGCAATTTTTTATATCCCGGAACAAAAAAAAATTGATAATGATGGTTTAGTGCTGGCATTAGATGATATTCGTGATCCAGGTAATTTAGGGACTATAATTCGTTTGTGTGATTGGTTTGATGTAAAAGAATTGGTTTGCTCGTTGCAAACGGTAGATTGTTATAATCCAAAGGTGATTCAAGCTACTATGGGGTCCATAACGAGAGTTAATATAACGTATACAGATCTTCAGCAATATCTAAAGATAGAAAGCTCGAGTTCGAATGTGTTTGGAACTTTTATGGGGGGTGAAAATATATTCTCACTAAAATTACCAGAAAAAGGAATTGTAGTCATGGGTAATGAGGCCAATGGGATTTCGGCTACTATTGAAAACCTTGTGAGTCAAAAGTTAGCGATACCACAATTTGGTCAAATTCAAAAAACCGAAAGCCTAAATGTAGCCACCGCTACAGCAATTGTTCTTACCGAGTTTAAGCGATCTTCTTTTGGTTGATGTTATTGAAAAGTAAAATTAATAAAGACTCCTCTGGTAGACATCTTGTCTATAGTTGAGGTCCAGGGACTGTTGGGGTCATTATCAGGAACTAATTCATCGCTCATAGCAAAGACACCTCTAATAGATGGAGTGAATTTAAAATAGTATAAATATAAATCTATACCAAAACCTATTTCATAGTAACTTGTATTGGTTTTCATTCTAAACTCTCCGGCACTATTGTCATCTGGGTTGTCTTCATTACTGGATAAGTTTATAGAAGTTGAAACCCCTCCAATAATAAAAGGTTTAATATTATTGATTCTTTTAGTAGATATTTTTAATAGTAAAGGAACATGTACATAAGTAGATTTCACTTCTCTTTCCCTTTCAAAATTTGTAGAAAATAAGGGATTGTCAAAAGTAAGCGTTCTTGTGTTAAAAGTAACCAGAGGTTCTAATCTAAGATCCAGGTAATCATTTATTCGCATATTCCCTAAAAGTCCAACACTGAAGCCTAAAGATTCGTCATGTAAGATATCTGGGTCTTCTCTGTCTGCAGTATAATCAAAATTAAAATCATAAAAATTAAATCCAAGAATATACCCCCAACTAAACCTTGGTTTATCAAAGTTTTGAAGGTTTTGCACTTTTTCTTTAGAGAATAGCTGTGCACTCATATTTTGAGTGAATACTAAAAGAGCAATTGCAATAAAAAGTTTTTTCATCCAAATAAAAATTTACCAATCAAATAGTTAAAACTATAGTTTATCTCGATTAGTATTAGTTACTTTTTAATACCCATTATGGGCATTTATATTATTTTGTAGCTGTATAGATTGTTGCAACACCAAAAGTTTGCGGCTTATCTTCAACATCTATAAACCCAATTTTTTTCAAAATATTGTTGAACGCCTCACCATAAGGAAAAGCCGCGGCACTTTCGCTTAAGTACGAATATGCAGATCTGTCTTTAGAAAAGATCCTTCCAATAACTGGTAAAATCTTTGTTGAATAGAACTTGTACCCTTGTTTAAACGGAGTTTTAGTAGGGATAGAAGTTTCTAAAACTATAAAAATCCCTCCCGGTTTAAGTACTCTAAAAATTTCTGAAAGCCCTTTTTCTAAATTTTCAAAATTTCGAACGCCAAAAGCTACAGTAATCGCATCAAAGTAATTTTCATCATAGGGTAAGTTTTCACTATCCCCCTGTACCATACTTATAATAGTATCTAATTTTTTAGCTTTGATTTTATCTTTTCCAACTTTTAACATGCCTGCAGAAATATCAAGTCCAATAATTTCTGAAGCTCCTGTTTTAGAAAGATTAATAGCAAGGTCTCCCGTTCCGGTAGCTACGTCCAAAATTCTTTTTGGATTTGTTTTTCCAACAAGTTTTACAACTTTTTTACGCCATTTTATATCAATCCCAAAAGAAATAACACGATTAAGCCCATCGTAGTTTCCCGAAATAGTATCAAACATCTCGGTAACCTGTTCTTTTTTAGATCTGGTGTTGTCTTTATATGGAGTTATTTTTTCTGACATTCAAAAAAATTTAGGCAAATATACATTTTTGATAGTTATAGTCAGAATAGATTTAGATTAAGTTGTGCATTATGAAATTTTACCAGTTAGTCAATTTACATTATCTTTGTAAGCTTTTATATTCTAAGAAATATATATAGCGTACTAATGTTATTAATTATGTCTTAGTTTGATTTTATCTTTAGATGGAAAACAATAAACAAAACCAATGAAAATCATTATTGCCGGAGCTGGTGAAGTAGGATTTCATTTGGCAAAGTTACTCTCATTTGAGTCTCAGGACATTACACTGATCGATACCGATAAAGAATGTCTAAATTATGCAGATACTCACTTAGATATTAGGGTTATTAAAGGAGATTCTACTTCAATTGCTATCTTAAAAGAAGCAAGAGTAGAAAATGTAGATATGGTAATCAGTGTAACCTCTAGTGAGACCACTAATATCACTGTATGCGTACTGGCTAAACAAATGGGGGCCAAACGTACTATTGCAAGAATATCCAATACAGAGTTTATAGAAAATAAAGAAGAAGTAGGCTTTATAAAATTTGGGATAGATGAATTAATTTCTCCTGAAGCCCTTGCTGCCAGCGAAATAGAACTGCTTCTTAATCAATCTGCATTTCATGATAGTTATGAATTTGAGGATGGGGCGTTAACGATGGTCGGAACAACATTATCTGGTGAAGCTTTGTTTATTGGAAAAACGGTAAGAGAAGCGGCCGAAGTGTTTCCAGAATTACATTTTATGCCCATTGCCATTCAACGATCAGGAACTCAGTATACAATAATACCCAGAGGAGATACAAAGTTTAAAGAAGGAGATCAAGTGTATTTTGTAACTTCTCAAGGAGGAGTAGAAGAGCTTTATAAACTTACCGGAAAAGTAAAAGAACAAATCAAAAATGTAATGATCCTTGGTGGTAGTAAGATTGGCTATAAAACTTCCAGCGATCTATGTGATCATAAATTTAGGGTGAAACTGATCGAAAAAGATAAGGATAAAGCTTTTGATTTGGCAGATGAGTTGCCAAATGCTTTAATAATTAATGGAGACGGACGCAATGTAGAATTGTTGGGAGAAGAAGGAATCAGTGAAATGGATGCTTTTATTGCGGTAACTGGTAATTCTGAAACCAATATTATGTCATGCCTGGTTGCAAAGTCAAAAGGAGTAAGGAAAACAATCGCCTTGGTCGAAAATATGGACTATTTTCAACTATCTCACTCTATAGGAATTGATACATTAATCAATAAAAAGCTCCTGGCCGCTAATAATATTTTTAGATTTATTAGAAAAGGTGAAGTGGTAGCAATGACCAAGCTCAATAATATGAATGCCGAGCTCTTAGAGTTTATTGTTAAACCAACATCTGAAGTAAGCGATAATTTGATAAAGGATTTAGATTTTCCGCGCTCCGCAATAATAGCAGGTGTTATTAGGGATGGAGTAGGGATGATACCTTTGGGGGATTTTCACATAAAAGCGGGAGATCGTGTAGTAGTGTGTTGTTTACCAAAATCCATTAAGAAAATAGAAAAGCTATTCCTTTAAGATGTATAGATTAAACTATAAAATTATCTCGCATATCATGGGGCTATTGTTACTTTGTAACGGTTGCTTCATGCTTATCGCTACCATAATTAGTTTTATTTACAAAGACGGTGTTACCTTAGAGATTATGATGGCGTCATTAGCTACCTTATTTGTTGGTATTGCTTTAATGTTTCTTACCCGTGAACATCAAAAAGAACTGAATAAAAGAGAAGGATATGTCGTAGTAACTTTTGGTTGGATATTTATGTCACTTAGCGGTACGCTACCTTATATATTCTCTGGAGCAATACCCGATTTTACCAATGCATTTTTTGAAACGATGTCGGGATATACGACAACAGGAGCATCCATTCTAAATGAAATTGAAATAATCCCTAAAGGAATACTGTTTTGGCGCAGTTTAACGCATTGGATTGGTGGCATGGGGATTATTGTATTGGCAGTCGCGATTTTACCATTGTTAGGGATAGGAGGGATGCAGTTATTTGCTGCAGAAGCACCAGGTCCTAGTGCAGATAAGTTACATCCTAGAATTACCGACACTGCGAAACGCTTATGGTTAATTTATTTTGGATATACTGCAGCAGAAACAATTTTATTGAAACTGGCAGGTATGAATTTTTTCGACGCGATAAATCATGCGTTGAGTACACTTTCTACTGGTGGTTTTTCAACAAAAAATGCAAGTGTTGCGTATTGGAATGATCAACCGCTTATACAGTATATTATTATGTTGTTTATGTTCCTGGCAGGAATGAATTTTGTACTTAGTTATTTTGGGTTTAAAGGGAAAATTCAAAAAATCATAAAGGACGAAGAATTTAAATTATATACATTCTTGGTTTTCTCATTTACGATTATAGCTACTTTGGTCATATACTATGCAGGCGATGCATCTATCTCTTCTATAGACCATCCTATGGTTTGGGGAGAGGCAGAGAGTGCTTTTCGTCATGCTTTATTTCAGGTATTGGCAACTATAACTACCACTGGTTTTGTAAGCGCAGATTTTACCATGTGGACCCCTTTCTTAACTATCTTTTTCTTTGGTTTGATGTTTTTGGGAGGATCAGCGGGATCAACTTCTGGAGGTATGAAGGTTGTAAGGCATTTGATCACTATACGAAATGGTATTTTAGAGTTTAAAAGAACGTTGCACCCAAGAGCTGTATTGCCTGTGCGATATAACAGGAGAGCGGTCTCAAAAGAGATTGTGTTTAATGTACTAGCGTTTTTTATCCTCTATATGCTTTCTTTTATAATTGGTTCTGTAGTTTTAGGTGCATTAGGCTTGGATTTTGAAACAGCCATTGGAGGCGCAGCTTCATCTCTTGGAAATGTTGGGCCTGCTTTTGGAAAACTGAGCCCTGTTAATAATTTTGATGTGCTTCCTGCTGTAGGGAAGTGGTGGTGTTGTTTTCTTATGTTAATAGGAAGATTAGAGCTCTTTACAGTATTAATACTTCTTACTCCTTTTTTCTGGCGTAATAGATGATATTCTTCTAAATAAAGTAAATAAACTATTGTATTATTGAATTTTCCATGGAGGTGAAGAATATGAAGTGATCGTCCATAATTCTGTTACTTTTTTAATAGTATCTTTTACTTTTCCGGTAATGCTTTCTAAATGCTCATGTTCGATCAGAAATATGTCTAATATAGATTCGTAATAGGTGCTGTAGTTTACTTCATATTCTTTTTCTGGCTGTATATTCAGAATTTCATGATCAGGTTTAGATACATCAAAATTTTCTTTAAAAATTTCCAGTATATTTTTTTTAACAATACGTTCTTTTTCTACAATATTCATAAATATGGTTTATTGTGTTATGAATAGAAAAAGCCAAATTGATAATCAAAAAAAGTTCTTCAGATACAGAAAAACAACTAAGGGGTATTAGTAGGATGTTCTTGGATGCGTATAAATGTAGTTCATTTATTAGTTATGTAAGTAAAATGATTTGCAAAAAAAAGCTTAAAAATTATCAAGAATTTTAACATTTAAAAAAAGAATGACCGATTAAACCATAAGGTGTAATCGGTCATGATATGGTTAAAGATCTTGAAAACTACGCCAAGGCTTCTTTAATTCTTTTTACAGCCTCTACAATTTGTTCTGTACTGGCAGCATATGATATTCTAATACAATTGCTATTGCCAAAAGCAATACCAGTTACTGTAGCAACATTAGCTTTTTCTAATAAGAACATAGAAAAATCGGTCGCGTTAGCAATAGTGTGATTTTGTATAGTTTTGCCAAAATAGTAAGAGATATCAGGGAATACATAAAATGCACCCTCAGGTTCGTTACATGTAAAACCAGGGATATCTGATAATAAATTTAATATTAATTTTCTGCGCTCCTTAAATTCATCGACCATGTATTGTATTTTACTCACGGGAGCTTCAAGTGCAGTGATTACAGCTCGTTGTGCAATACAATTTGCCCCACTGGTAACTTGCCCTTGAATTTTATTACAAGCTCTTGCAATTGCAGTAGGAGCTCCGATATAGCCGATTCGCCATCCAGTCATTGCAAAGGCTTTTGCTACGCCATTTACAGTAACCGTTCTATTGTACATATCCTCAAATTGAGCCATAGAAGCATGGCCTCCAACATAATTGATATGCTCATAGATTTCGTCACTCACCACTACGATATCTGGATGTTTTTGTAATACATCAGCTAGCGCTCTTAGCTCTTCTTTACTGTATATTGACCCACTTGGGTTGCAAGGAGAACTATACCATAACATTTTGGTTTTAGGAGTGATTGCCGCTTCTAATTCTTCGGCGGTCATTTTGAAATCAGTTTTGATAGAAGTTTTTACTTCGACAGGAACTCCTCCTGATAGTTTTATGATATCGCTGTAACTTACCCAATATGGACATGGTAAAATTACTTCGTCTCCAGGATTGAGATAGACTTGCGCTATATTATATAAAGCTTGTTTTGCACCTGTGGATACAACAATTTGTGAACGATCATAAGTGAGGTGGTTATCTCGCTTAAACTTAGTAATGATCGCATCTTTTAATTCTACATACCCGTCAACAGGGGTATACGAATTATAATTATCATGTATAGCTTGTATGGCCGCGTCTTTAATAAAATCAGGAGTATTAAAATCTGGTTCTCCTAAACTAAGACCTATAATGTCTTTTCCCTCTGCTCTTAGCTCTCGAGCTTTTGCAGCCATTGCCAATGTAGCCGATGCTTCAAGTGCATTAATTCTGTCTGATAGTTGTGCACTCATTTCCGATACTTGTGTACTCATTTTTAATTGGTAAATAAAAGTTATGATTGTATTACAGCAGGCTTCATTCCCATCTCTTTTAAGTGTTTGAAATGAGAAATAATTGCCTTACGTGTGGTTTTATATTCGTTGTAGGGCAAATTAAATTCTAAAGCAGTCTGTTTAACGATTTTGGAAATCTTGGTATAATGAACATGGCTTATATGTGGAAAAATGTGGTGTTCCACTTGATGGTTTAATCCACCAGTAAACCAATTTACTAATCTGTTTTTTGTTGAAAAATTAACTGTGGTGAACAGTTGGTGAATCGCCCAGGTATTTTTCATATTTCCTGTTTTGTCTGGCAAAGGCATATCTGCTTCTTTTACCATATGTGCTAGTTGAAATACAATGCTTAATATCAATCCGGCAACATAATGCATAATGAAGAAGCCTAGTAAAATCTTCCACCATGCTATAGACATGAATACCATTGGGATCACAATCCATATCAATACATAAATCGTTTTGGTAACTACTATTGTACTCCATTGTTTTAATGGGCTTGGTAATTTTCCATAAGAAAGCTTACGAGCAAGATAGTTTTTGGTTTGTTTAAAATCTGTGGTTAGTGCCCAGTTAAAGGTTAGCAACCCATATAGAAATACAGAATAATAATGCTGAAACTTGTGAAAACGTCTCCATTCTGCATGCTCTGTAAAACGAATTACTCTACCTGCATCCATATCTTCATCATGACCATGAATATTGGTATAGGTGTGGTGTAAAACATTATGCTGTACCTGCCAATTATAAACATTACCAGCTAAGATATAGATGGAGTTTCCCATTAATTTGTTAATCCATTTTTTTGAAGAATACGAACCATGATTACCATCATGCATTACATTCATTCCTACTCCGGCCATACCTACGCCCATTATTATGGTTAATAATAACATCCACCATTGAGAGATGTTTAGGGTAAGAATTAGAAAATATGGAGTTAAAAAAAGAGAAAACATTACCATTGTTTTCAAATGTAATCGCCAGTTTCCTGTTCTCTTAATATTATTTTCTTTAAAGTACTGATTAACACGTTTGTTCAGTGTTCTGAAAAACTTGGCAGAATCAGCGGTACTAAATTTTACTTGGGGTGTTGTCATAAATCTCTTTCTATCAATCAGAAGCTTTCCTGATTATATTGTTGGTAAAGTTAGGTATTTATATTTTTTTAAGTTCTTAAAAAACCTAAAATATATAAACTTAACGTGTATTTTTGCGCTTTAATTGTTTCTAAATGAATATTCTGCTAAAATACTTTCCTGATCTTACCGAAGAACAACAAGAACAGTTTTCTCTGCTAGGAGGACTATATGAAGAATGGAATGCTAAAATTAATGTGATTTCTCGTAAAGATATCGAATCTTTGTATGAACGACATGTTTTACATTCATTGGCTATTGCAAAAATAATGCAATTTAAGCCAGGGGCACATATATTAGATGTAGGTACTGGAGGTGGATTCCCTGGGATTCCTTTAGCAATTCTGTATCCAGAAACACAATTTTATTTAGTAGATGTTATTGCCAAAAAAATTAAAGTTGTAAACGAGGTTGCCAAAGCATTAGATCTCAAAAATGTAAAAGCCGCACAGCGAAGGGCGGGGACTTTTGACGATCGCTTTGATTTTATAGTGAGCCGGGCAGTTACTAATATGCCTGATTTTGTAAAATGGGTGCGTAAAAATATAGCTAAGAAAAGTAATCACGACCTTAAAAATGGTATTTTGTACTTAAAAGGAGGGGATTTAACCGAAGAACTGGCTTTGTTTCCAAAAGCAATACAACATAATCTCTCGGATTACTTTGAAGGAGAGTTTTTTGAAACTAAGAAAGTAGTGTATTTGCCTTTAAAATATAAGTCTTAGTCTTTTAAATTTATCCGCATCTCGATCAGGTGCTTTTCAAAACCTACTTTTTCATAAGCTCTTATGGCTCTTGGGTTTTTGTCATATACCGTAAGTCGAATTTCTTCAAGGTCTTTGGTTTTGAACCAATCGTATAAATATTGAATTATTTTTTGGCTAACTCCCTTGCCGCGATGGGCTTCTTTAACATACATAAAACCAATGTACCCTAATTGCTTTTGTTTGAAATAGTCTAGTCTATCCCTAATTTGTCCATAACCACTACCTACAATTTCATTATCAATTTCGGCAACAACAACTTCGGTATGATCAGAAGTAATATACGCTCCTATATCGTAGTAATTTATTCTTTCTTCGGTTTTGAGTGTTGGATCCATGGGGAGTTCGGCTTCTATGATTTTTTGCTCAAAATCAAGAAGGGTGGGTAGATCTTCTTTTTTTGCAGAACGAATAACGATTTCCATAATCAATGATTGAGGTTAAAAAAAAGCGCCAATTGGCGCTTTTTAAAATTATATATTTAAAACTATTCTCCCAAGAATGGATATCGGTAATCTTTGGGAGAAACAAAAGTTTCTTTAATCATACGAGGAGAAACCCAACGTAATAAGTTGAGGTATGAGCCCGCTTTATCATTAGTTCCGGATGCTCTGGCACCACCAAATGGTTGTTGTCCTACAACAGCCCCGGTACATTTATCATTGATATAGAAGTTTCCTGCACAGTTTTCTAAAGCCTTAGTGGCCTCTGCTGCCGCATAACGATCTGTAGAGAAAATTGCACCTGTAAGTGCGTATTCACTCGTTCCGTCAACTAATTTCAGCATCTCGTTCCATTGATTGTCATCATAGACATAAATGGTAATCACAGGGCCAAATAATTCTGTACACATCGTAGTGTATTTTGGATCTTTAGCAACGATCACAGTGGGTTCAATAAAATATCCTTTGGATTTATCGTAGCCACCACCAGCAATGATATCGGCATCCTTATCGTTCTTGGCTTGGTCTATATATTTTGCCAGTTTATCAAAAGAGCCTTCATGTATTACTGCAGTGATAAAATTACTCATATCTTCTGGAGACCCCATCTTAAAGGATTTTATATCCTCTTTTAGATATTTTTCTACATCTGCCCATAAACTTTTTGGGATGTATGCTCTGGATGCTGCACTACATTTTTGCCCTTGGAACTCAAATGCTCCACGAGAGATCCCTGTAGCAACTTGCTTTGCATTAGCACTTGAATGAGCAACAATAAAATCTTTACCTCCGGTTTCTCCAACAATTCTTGGGTAAGTTTTATAGTTATGAATATTGGTTCCTATTTTAGCCCAAATATCTTTAAACACGTGTGTGCTTCCGGTAAAATGGATTCCTGCAAAATCAGGACTAGCCAAAACGGTATCTGTAATCATCACTGGATCTCCGTATACCACGTTGATTACACCATCCGGTACTCCAGCTTCTCTAAAGATATCTACAATAACTTTTGCAGAATAGATTTGGCTGTCACTTGGTTTCCATACTACAGTATTTCCCATAAGGGCAGCACTGGCAGGCAGGTTTCCAGAGATCGCAGTAAAGTTAAACGGAGTAATAGCATATACAAAACCTTCTAATGGTCGATATTCTAATCTGTTCCATGCGTCAGATGTAGAATCGGGTTGGTCTTCATAAATCTGGGTCATAAATTCTACATTAAATCGTAAGAAATCTATGAACTCACATGCAGCATCAATTTCTGCCTGAAATATATTTTTAGATTGAGCTAACATAGTAGCTGCATTGATTTTTGCACGGTATGGTCCGGCAATAAGCTCTGCTGCTCTCAAAAAAACCGCTGCTCTTTGTTCCCAGGCTAGGTCAGCCCATTTTTGCCTGGCTTCAATAGCGGTATCAATTGCTTTCTGTATATGCTGCTTTTCAGCTTTATGGTATGTTCCTAAGATATGTTTGTGGTCATGAGGAGGTGCCATCGTAGCAGTATCTCCTGTTCTGATTTCTTCACCATTAATGTATAAAGGAACATCAATTTTACTGTTGTACATTTCTTTATATGTTGCCAGAACCTCTTCTCTTTCAGGTGTTCCTGGAGCATATGATTTTATAGGTTCGTTTATTGCTGTAGGAACTTGAAAAAAACCTTTTCCCATAATATAATGTGTTAATTTAAATTAGTAAGATGTGTTTGTCTAATGAGTTAGTCATTTAAGTTTGCAAAGATAGAAAATAAAAAAGGGTATCGTTTATTTTAACCTTTTATAAACATTGCAGGGTATGTATTTTTTTTTGTAAGTTGTGAGATATTTAGCCGACCCAGAATTTATGTGTACAGTTACTTTAATCCCTACTCGAGAAAATAATTTCATTCTAACCTCTAACCGAGATGAGGCTATTAATAGAAAAACATTACTTCCAGAGTTCTATGAAGTAAATAAAACCAGAATGTTGTTTCCTAAAGATGCATTAGCAGGAGGTACCTGGATCGGTGTAAGTGATAAAAGCACTATGGTCTGTTTACTTAATGGAGGTTTTGAAATTCATGAAAGATTGGTGTCATATAGACAAAGTAGAGGAGTTGTAGTGAAAGATTTATTAGAAGCAGATCAATTAGAGGAAGCCATAGAGCTTTATGATTGTAAAGGTATAGAACCATTTACTATTGTTGCTGCTAATTGGCAATCTGATCTTTTGCTTTATGAATTTGTTTGGGATGGACAACAAAAACATCTTCGCTCTTTGGAGAAAGAAACACATATTTGGTCATCTTCAACACTCTATACTAAAAAGATGAAGAATATGCGTGAAGAATGGTTTGCTGATTTTGAAAGTAAAAATACTTTAACTTCTGATACGTTGTTGGATTTTCATAAGAATGCCGGTATAGGAGATAAAGATAGAGACTTGCAAATAGATCGCGGTTTTTTAAAAACCATAAGTATTACTCAGATTGTTAAAAACGAAGAAGAGCTTGCTATGCGATATGAGAATCTTCAAAATGAAGAAGTAAGTTCAGTTATTTTTGAGGCTATAACAGCTTAAAAGGGTCATTATTAAATTTTAAGGTTTGAATTACACAGGTAAAATAATTTCACTTGCCTTTCCTGATACATTTGTAAAACACTCTGATGAATCTTCAACCAAAGTGCTTCTGGCTCTTGGATTGGGAAAACATGACTATATTAAAGCTGGTCATGCAGCATTTGTACTGATCGACAATAAAACTGGTAGGGCAGACTATTATGATTTTGGACGATATATTACCCCTCAAGGATATGGTCGGGTGCGTAGTGCAGTTACCGATGTAGAGCTAGAGATTCCTTTTGATGCTACATTTACCTCTGATTTAAAATTAGATAATGTAGATAAATTTTTACTGTGGTTAGAAGCAAATCCCCATAAAACTCATGGGTCGGGACGGTTAGTTGCCTCGGTTTGTGATCATATTTATTATGAAAAAGCAAAAAAATTTGTGTTATCTGTCCAGGAAAAAGGGAGTATCCCATATCGAGCTTTTGGAAAAGATGGAAGTAATTGTTCTCGTATAGTGACCGATACGATTTTGGCAGGGACCGATCATGCTAAAATCAAGAAACCTTTATTGCGTAATAAATTGTTTACTCCGAGTCCTTTGGGTAATGTTGAAAAAGCTTCTGGGGATAACCCTATTTACCAAGTCGAGAATGGAAAATTGACTACATATCCAGGATCAGTTTTTAGAGAAAATCTTACCAATTATTTCGATAAAAATATTCCAGAGATTAAAAGGGATCATCATAAGAATTCAAGCAGTCTTATAAAAAATGCTCATTTTCTTTCAGGTATAGGGAGTAGTGCATATTTTAAGTTAAATAATTCTTTAGAAGGAAATTTATATGAAATAATTAGGTATACCGAATATGGAGAAGAGGATTTTAGAGGATTATTCGAGGTAACAAAGCATTCATTTAATGTGTCTGAAGAATATTATTTTGTGTATGACTCAAATTGTAAATATTGTCATATAGAACAGCATGGGAAGAAAATAAGATTTGATCTTGTAAAGAGAATTATTAGTTAAGTGCAAAAGGTGCGCTTAGTTTAAATCCAGGGATTAGTACTTTAAATTTTCGAGTCGAAGTAAAGTTTACCATGTTATAATGCCCTTTCATTGATCCAAAAGGCGAACTTAGTAGGCATCCACTATTGTATGTGTGTGATTCTCCAGGTTTTAAAACAGGTTTTTTACCAATTACACCTTCACCTTCTACAATTTCGGTATTGTTTAAAGAATCTTTAATTTCCCAGAAACGAGAGGTAAGCTGTACCGAGTCTTTACTTTGATTTTCTATAGTAATACGGTAACCAAAGGCAAAATGAATCTTATAGTTCTTGTAGAACGTTCCTTCGAAGGTGGTATCCACCGAAATCCTTATGCCACTGGTAATTTGTTGAACCATCTTAAAATATGAAAATTGAACCTGCAATCGTAATTACAGAACCTATAACCGCTAATATAAAAAATAAAACATTTACTAACAGGAATTTAACAATAGTTTTCACTCTACCTTGATTATAGAACTTTCGCATTGCTTTGTAAAGGTAAAATAGAAATACAAGCATAGTGATACCAAATGTAGTGCTGCTTTGGGTAATTTGATCAAACAGGATTGCTATTCCGATTAATATAAAGAAGATGGTTTGTGTGTGAAATATAAACACTAAATGCTCCATGTAATTATATGACCTTCTAATATATAGTAGCCATATTGCTAATGCAAAGAAAGGAAGGAAGAAGAATATAATAAACGGTAATTTACTGAAGATAAATTCTAATAATTCTTGCCCATAATTATCGTCAATGCTACTTGTTTTTATTGCTCGGTGATAAACGTATCTATTAAGTCGATTTTTTGTGTGTTTTAAGTCTGTTAATGCTCTGTAAGTAGATTCTTCATTTGTTTTATTGTAATAATCGCCATACATAAACCAAAGCTTTGTTACTTTACGAACAAGATTCATAGTATCAATCTGTGATTGCGAGTAATACATAATTTCTTCTGGTTCGTTTTCTTTTTTACCAAGGAAATCAAGTTCATTCGCTTTTTGGATTTCTTGATTAATTTTTTCTTTATTAGATTTAGAAAGACCAGGCGTATTTGATATTTGGGTGCTAATTTTTTGCTTTAACGAATCATCCATCGAGATGGTTCCCTTTATCTCGCTGTATGCTATTTTTCCTTTTGAAACATCATCTTTTATTTTTGCGCTAAACCCATCAAAATCAATGAATAACCCGTAAATAATGAAAAATATGATAGAAACACTTAGATAAAACCGAAAAGGGTTAGCGTACCGAATTCGTTTACCTTCGATATAATCTTTAGAAATTTTTCCGGGACTGAATAATAAAGCAACAATAGTGTGTCTTAGTCGAGAATCATATGAAAAAATACTAGCAAAGAATTCATTAAAAAAATCCTTTAACGATAATTTTTTTGTGGTGTTAATCTGTCCGCAATGATGGCAATAACGGTCAATCATGTCTAGTGGTACTCCACAATTAAGACATTCATCTCCTCTGTATTGTTTTAGAAATCTCCCCTTTTCTTTCATTATGTGTAGCTGTTTAGCAGTACCGTTTTGCTAAAATAGAAGGAGTTTGTTATACTCCAAAAAATAATCGAATGTTATTTAGTTTGTTATGTTGACAGAGCTGTTTGTTCCTTTTCCGATAGCTCTATCATAACGACCGTTAGGAGCACGGTAGTAGGGTATTACAGTGTATTCGTTTTCAGTTTCATCAAAATTACCACTTATGAATCCCGGGTCTATAGTTCCGTCTGGTCGTAAAAGAACATATTTGTAATTATAGAACCCTTGCTTAAATAATCTTTTGGTGTGGTATATCGCTTTTTCTTTATCGTATTGCATTCGTGTAGAATCATCCAATGTGAAATTATTGAAATTGCCGTAGATATGAATTTCACCACCATCTAAAGGTTCATAACATTCCAGGTAAAAATGCATCCAAACATAATCTGCTTGAGTAGCATTGTTTTCTGCACCCAGATTACGAATAACATAATTGCCATTAATATCTGGGTTGTAGGTGTATCTTCTATTAGCTCTTACTATGTTGGTGTATAGGTAATTGTGGTAAATATCTTTTAATTCGATGCTGCGTGTACTTACTGTTGAAGCTCGTATGTCTTTGCTGTCAAATGATAGGTATTCATTTCCTCCCCAGAAACTTGATTCTTGATCATATTTGTACACTAATGCATTTGCAATCGTAAACTGAGGGACAAGGTTGGTTATGCTTTGTTTTATATCGTTATTCTGCATTACCAGAGTTTTTACTGTCCTCTTAGGGTTTCTTAGGATTTCATTTGGAGAGTTTATCTCAAATTGTACAGATTGTTTAGAGTTGATATAGTTTAAGTCACGAGATCTTTTGGTATAGACCTTTACGCTTGCCAGTTTTTCGATAACTATAAACTTTTTTAGTATTACAATTTCATCATCATCGTTATAGATTTCTATTGTATAGTTTCCACTTACCTTTAATCTTCTGGTATCTTCATTGGGAATGTTTAATGTATAATTACTATACATTTGTAATGTATTAAATGAATTCTCGTAGTTTACAATTCTAACTTCATCAAAACCATCTAAATACTCATTTTTATATAATGAAGATGGGGACCAATCAAAATTGTGATGTGTTATTCTATAGTAATAATCGGCTTCGTCTCCATTAATGTCATCAAAAGTGATACGAAGGGGTTGGCCAAGTTTGAGTATTGGTATCCCGGCAAATTCTGAATCCGAAATCAATTGAACTGTTCTGATGTGATCGGCCTGAAAAGTATCAATAACAGTAGATTGCGAGAAAAAAAAGCTATGAATACTAAGAAAAGAAAAGAATAAGAATAGTTTACCTCTTTTAGACATTGTGTAGATTATTGTGTGTGTAAATATAAGCAAAAAGTGTGCCTAAAGAACAATAGCAGTTTTTAATACGTTTGAATTATTATTTAGAATCATTATTAATAAAACTTTATAGTGCAAGCCCCTTTTACTTACGTGTTTTAATTATTAAATTTGCACGATTTTTTTAGTTAATTAACATAGACTACAAATATGTCAAAAGACATTCGTATCAGAAAGGGCTTGGACATTAAACTTGTTGGCGAAGCAGAAAAAAACACTGTAAACGCCATCAGAAGTAATGTTTTTGCAATTAAGCCTGACGATTTTCACGGTATAGTACCAAAAGTTATTGCCAAACAGGGTACAGAGGTTAAAGCCGGCGAACCACTTTTTCACTCAAAATCTAATGAAAAAATACTTTTTCCTTCTCCAATTAGTGGAGAAGTAGTAGAGATTGTACGTGGTGCCAAAAGAAAGATTTTAGCTTTTAAAATTCTTGGAGATAAAGACCAAAAGTATGCAGATTTTGGAGCAAAGGATGTAAATGCGATGAATGGTGATGATATCAAGAGTCATCTTTTAGCATCAGGATGCTGGCCTTTTATTAAGCAACGCCCTTATGATGTAATCGCCAATCCCGATGTAGCCCCTAAAGCCATATTTATTTCAGGATATGCTACAGCACCACTGGCTGCAGATTATGATTATGTATTAGAAGGTAAAGAAAACGAGCTTCAGGCTGCGGTAACGGCATTAAGTAAATTGACTGATGGTCAAGTGCATGTTTCTATAGGTAAGAACAGTAGTTCTCCTTTGTCTGGTCTTAACAATATTTCAAAGCATACAGTTTCTGGGCCACATCCGGCAGGAAATGTGAGTGTGCAAATTGCTAAAATCGATCCTATTAATAAAGGTGAAGTAGTTTGGGTAGTAAATCCACAAGATTTAGTAATCATTGGAGAATTATTATTGACAGGAAAATTTAATGCAGAGAGAACAATTGCTTTGGCAGGTTCTTCAGTTAAAAATCCGAAATATTATAGAACCACTATTGGTGCTGAAGTATCATCGATGGTTTATGATTCTGGAGTAAATGATGAAGGAAATATTAGGGTAATTAGCGGAAATGTGCTAACAGGAAAGAATGTAAAGCCAGATGGTAACTTAGGATACTATGATAATAGTATAACGGTTATTCCTGAAGGAGATGATTATGAATTATTTGGTTGGAATAAGCCTATCTTCAATAAGATTTCACCTTCAAGAGCATTAACATTCTCATGGCTATTCCCGAAGAAGAAATATGATCTTAATACCAATACAAATGGAGAGCATAGAGCATTTGTAGTTACTGGTAATTTTGAGAGTGTATTTCCTTTTGATATTTACCCACTACAACTACTTAAAGCATGTGCGGTAAATGACTTGGATGCTATGGAGCAATTAGGAATGTATGAGATCGCTCCCGAAGATTTTGCCCTTACAGAATTTATATGTGTTTCTAAACAACCACATCAAGAAATCATAAGAGAAGGGTTAGACTTAATGTTAAAAGAAATAGGATAGTGCTATGGGATTAAAACAAAAATTACATAAACTAAAACTTAAGTACAAAGGTAAAAAGATGGCTCCTGCATTTAATGCAATCCATACTTTTTTGTATTTACCTAATGAAACTACACATTCTGGTGCTCATGTTCGAGGAGCAGATGATTTAAAACGTACCATGAATACTGTAATCATGGCTTTATTGCCATGTTTGATATTTGGGATGTTTAATGCAGGATATCAACATCATCTTGCAGCCGGAGAAATAGAAGCAGTTGCAAATGGCTTTTTTAGTGCTGGATTCTGGTCTTTAGATAATCTTATCGTAGGACTATGGAAAGTATTACCACTTGTAGTTATTTCCTATGGAGTTGGATTAGGTGTTGAATTTCTATTTGCAGTAATCAAAGGACACGAAGTAGAAGAAGGATATTTGGTGACAGGGATGTTAGTTCCATTAATCGTACCGATAGATACTCCACTATGGATGTTAGCAATCGCAGTTATTTTTGGTGTTGTAATCGGTAAAGAAGTATTTGGAGGAACAGGGATGAATATCCTTAACCCAGCCCTTACCATAAGAGCATTTTTATTCTTTGCCTACCCAACTTGGATGTCAGGAGATAAAGTATGGGTACACGGTGCAGTCGAAAGAGCAAGTGAAATTGCTGGTGGAGCACAATTAGATGCCATGTCTGGTGAAACTGTTTTAGGAAGCTTGGCACAAGGAAAAGAAATTTCGTATTCGGTTTCCGATATGTTCTTAGGATTTATTCCTGGTTCTGTAGGAGAGACTTCTGCTTTGTTGATTTTATTAGGAGCATTATTCTTAATCTATACTAAGATAGGAAGTTGGAGAATTATGGTGAGCGCCGTTCTTGGTGCTCTGGTTATGGGATTAATTTTTAACGGAATAGCAAATGCAGGATGGATTGGCGAAGGAAGCAAATTCTATAGTTTAATGAATACAGAATTCTGGCATCATCTAATTATTGGTGGTTTTGCTTTTGGTGTTGTGTTTATGGCAACAGATCCTGTAACGGCTTCTCAAACCAATAAAGGAAAGTGGGTTTATGGATTCTTAATCGGATTTATCTCGATATTAATTAGAGTGTTTAACCCGGCATATCCAGAAGGAGTAATGCTTGCTATTCTATTAATGAATGTATTTGCTCCAACAATTGATCACTATGTGATTCAAGGAAATATCAAGAAAAGAATGAAACGTTTAAAACTAAAAACGGCTTAATCATGGCGATGAATACAGATAAAAATTCATATACAATCCTATTTGCCATTGCAATGGTAGTAGTGGTTGGGACATTGTTAGCATTTACTGCTTCTTCATTGAAGAAAAGGATAGGTATAAACAAGAAAACAGAAAAGCAACAGAACATTCTTTTTGCGATGGGTATTTCAGATACAGAGGATCCTAATGAGTTTGTGCCTGCAGAAAAAGCCCAAGAGTTATTTGATAAGTATGTTGGTAATGAGCAATATATTATCACAGGTAGTACTGCAGAGAAAACCGCAAATGCATTTGATATAGAAGTTAAAAAAGAGAATGATAAGGTTAAACAAGATCCCAATTATACCAGAAAATTACCGTTATTTATAGGTAAGAAAGATGGTAAGGAATATTATGTTGTGCCTATGAGAGGTAATGGTCTTTGGGATGCAATCTGGGGGTATGTTTCTTTAGATAAAGAATTTAAGACTGTAAAAGGAGCATTTTTTGACCATAAAGGAGAAACTCCTGGATTAGGAGCGAATATTAAAGAAGCTTACTTTAGAGATGATTTTATAGGAGAAAGCATATTAGATGCATCAGGAAACTATAAAGGAATTACAGTGAAAAAAGGGAATGCAGATCCTAAAAATGTAGATAAAAGTGATAACGAAGTAGATGCTTTAGCAGGAGCTACGATCACAGGAGATGGAGTTACTACAATGGTGAAAAAAGGAATCAAAATGTATCAACCTTATTTCGAAACTTTAAAAAAATAACAAATGGCTGAAGTAACAGAAGAAAAAGTGAAAGTTAAAGAGCCCAAAGAGCCTTTGTTTTCAAAGAAAAACAAAAAATTACTAACAGATCCATTGGCTGATAATAATCCAATTACTATTCAGGTATTGGGGGTTTGCTCTGCACTAGCGATTACCGCACAATTAAAGCCTTCTATTGTAATGGCAATTTCAGTAATTTTTGTAATGGGTATTGGTAATGTTGTTATTTCTATGATGAGAAATATTATCCCTTCTAAAATTAGAATTATTGTTCAGCTAGTAGTAGTAGCTGCTTTGGTAATTGTAGTAGATCAGGTACTAAAAGCATTTGCTTACACCTTAAGTAAAGAGCTTTCGGTATTTATAGGACTAATTATTACCAATTGTATTATCATGGGGCGTTTTGAAGCCTTCGCTTTAGGTAACGGTCCTTGGAAATCATTCTTAGATGGTGTAGGAAATGCCGCTGGATACGGTCTACTGTTAGTTGTTGTGGCATTCTTTAGAGAATTATTAGGATCGGGAACATTATTTGGTGCTAAAGTATTGGGAGATCCCATAGAAAAAACCGGATTGTATGCTATAGGATATGAAAATAATGGATTTATGGTATTAGCGCCTATGGCTTTGATTACGGTAGGGATTATTATCTGGATCCAAAGAAGTAGAAATAAAGCATTAATCGAAGATCATTAAAATAAAGAAACATGGAATATTTAGAATTATTTTTAAAAGCGATCTTTATAGATAATATGGTGTTTGCATTCTTTTTAGGAATGTGCTCATATTTGGCAGTTTCCAAAAAAGTATCTACAGCCGTAGGTCTTGGAGCTGCCGTGATATTTGTACTGGCAATCACAGTACCACTAAACTTTTTGTTGGATAAATATATTCTTAGGGATGGTGCATTAGAATCTTGGCTAGGAGAAGAATATGCAGGTTATGATTTGAGTTTCTTAACGTTCATTTTGTTTATAGCTACCATTGCAACAATGGTACAATTGGTTGAAATCGTGGTAGAGAAATTTTCTCCAGCATTATACAATTCATTAGGTATATTTTTGCCATTGATTGCTGTAAACTGTGCAATCTTAGGAGGGTCATTGTTTATGCAACAAAAAGAGTTCGCTACCATTTCTCATGCTGCTGTTTATGGGATTGGATCTGGGATAGGATGGTTCTTGGCAATTTTAGCGATTGCCGCTATTCGAGAAAAAATCAGATACTCTAATGTGCCTGCTCCATTACGAGGATTAGGAATCACATTTATCCTTACGGGATTAATGGCAATTGGTTTTATGAGTTTTGGAGGTATGTTGACTGGTGGTGATGAAGAAGAGAAAAAAGAAACACAAGCTGCTCAGGTTGAAAAAGAAAAGACTACAAAAGAAGTAGCCGAAAATACTAACGTTACAATACTTAAATAATATGATATTTTTAGCATCTACCGGTGGGACAATAGCACTAACGATTATTTCGTTTTTGGTGCTGATTCTTGTTTTAGTAGGAATCTTATTATTTGCAAAAGACAAATTATTACCATCAGGACCTGTAAAGATTACTATTAATGGTGAAAAAGAAATAGAAGTAGCTTCGGGAAGTACATTGTTAACTACCTTAAGCGCTCAAAAAATATTCTTACCTTCTGCCTGCGGTGGTGGTGGAACCTGTATACAGTGTGAATGCCATGTATTAGAAGGTGGAGGAGAAGCATTACCTACAGAAACACCTCACTTTTCTCGTAAAGAGCTACAACATGGTGCCCGTTTGGCTTGCCAGGTAAAGGTAAAACAAGATATGAATATCGAAATCCCTGAAGAGGTATTTGGTATCAAGAAATGGGAAGCTGAAGTTGTGCGTAACTACAACGTTGCTTCTTTTATTAAAGAATTTGTAGTGCGTATCCCAGAAGATATGGGGTATAAAGCAGGAGGCTATATTCAGATCGAAATCCCACAATGTGAGATAAAATATTCAGATATAGACATTACAGCACACCCAGAAGAACACGATACTCCAGATAAGTTTCAAGCAGAATGGGATAAGTTTGGTCTATGGCCATTAGTAATGAAAAATACCGAAACAGTAGAGCGCGCATATTCTATGGCTTCTTACCCTGCTGAAGGAAGAGAAATCATGCTTAATGTACGTATTGCGACTCCACCATGGGATAGATCAAAGAATGGTTGGATGGATGTAAACCCCGGAGTGGCATCTTCTTATATTTTTGCTCAAAAACCTGGTGATAAAGTAGTGATTTCTGGTCCTTACGGAGAATTCTTTATCAATGAATCTGAAGCAGAGATGTTATATGTAGGTGGTGGAGCAGGTATGGCACCAATGCGTTCACATTTATATCACCTATTCAGAACCTTGCAAACAGGTCGTAAAGTTACGTATTGGTACGGTGGTCGTTCTAAGCGTGAGTTGTTCTACTTAGATCATTTCTATGACTTAGAAAAGAACTTCCCTAATTTTAAGTTTTACCTTGCACTATCCGAACCTTTAGAAGAAGATAATTGGAAAGTAAAAAGTGATATTGATGCCAAAGGTGATGGATTTGTTGGGTTTATACACAATTGTGTAATTGATAACTACTTAAATCATCACGAATCTCCAGAAGATATCGAACTATACTTCTGTGGACCACCATTAATGAACAAAGCCGTTCAAAAGATGGGAGAAGATTTTGGTATTCCAGATGAAAACATCAGATTTGATGACTTTGGAGGATAATTCTTCAAAATAATTATAAAATAAGAAACCGATACAAGAAATTGTATCGGTTTTTTTATTGGAGACCTCGGAGTTTAAAATTTATATATAACTCCAAGATGTAGGTTTTCTGGTCCTATTCTTATTTTGTGATCATCATAATTTCTTGGGGGATTGAAAAAATTATTAGTGTTTGTATCGATTTGGGAATAGCTATAGTCAAGAATTTCAAACTTTGCAAACAAGGATAGGTTTTTTGTAATAAAATAGTTTAAACCCGTTGAAAAAGTTGCACTATAGGCTTCTGTTTTATCATTGAATGTCCTAAAATTGGTTTTAGTATTAGAGTAATCCAGAGCAAGCTCGGTGAAGACATTAAATCTTTTTTTGGGCATAAAGAAATAGCGTCCATTAACGCCTACTCCAAATCCTTCGTAGTTATCAGTATTGCTTAATAAAAATTCTGATTGAACTCCTAATGAAATATTATCGGTTATAAAGTATCCTGCAGAAGGTTCTACAAATAATTCATTATCCGGGTAGAATTGATCACTTATTAAGCTACTGTATTTAAAAGCTCCTGAAAAGTAGAAATCACCTTTGTCAAAGCCATAACTTGTGTCTTCTTGAGAGTAAGCGGTCATTGAAAATGCAACTAGAATAATTAAGAGAGAATAGAATGTCTTCATATTCATAATGTTTGTTTTTAGATTTGATTAATAATTGCATAAAAGACTACTTGTAAAATCCTTTTGTTTGTTAATGCTTTGTTAAATAAAAAAATGAAGACTTCCTGGCTATAATTGGTGATGTCTTTTTAGTATTACTATTTTAGTAGCATGAAAAAGTATATTCTATCGCTTAGCATAGCCGCAATTCTATTTTTGATTTTAAAAAATATGAGTAGCGGGAAAATGGTTGCAAATCATGTTAAAGGTGTAGTTGCTACTATTATTACTAAGCCTGATTACATAAGTATTGAAGGCGATTCTATATCTACAAGAGTACTTGTTCCCGAGGGATATAAAAGAGTATCTTATGACTCAAGTTCTTTTCAGGAATACTTACGGCAATATCCATTAAAACCCTACGGAAGCAAAATTATTAATTATGATGATAGCGAGTATTTTGCACAAAATTGGCACGAAGCTATTTTAGAAGTCCCCGTCCCATCAAATGGGTTACAACAATGCGCCGATGCCTTGATGAGAATACGATCAGAATATTTGTGGGATCAAAATAGAAAAGATGAAATTGGGTTTAATTTTACCTCTGGTCACTATTGTTCATGGACTAAATATGCAGAGGGATACCGCCCAAAAATAAAGGGAAATAAAGTCACTTTTCATAAAACAGCGTCGTCAAACCATTCTAAAACTAACTTTTACAAATACCTGAATCTGATTTATACCTATGCAGGTACCTTGTCGATGCATAATGAGCTTCAAAAGGTGCTATTGGATGACATAAAAATTGGTGATATGCTGGTTAAACCTGGATCTCCCGGGCATATAGAGATTATTGTAGATGAGATTGTAAATGATGAAGGAGATAAGATGTTTCTGTTGGCTCAAGGAAATACTCCTGCGCAAAGTGTATGTCTTCTCAAAAATTTCGAAGACACTTCGATTTCACCCTGGTATACATTTGAAGAAAATCTACCTGTGTATACCCCAAGTTATTATTTTGATGAGGCTCGTTTTATAAGGTTTAAGTAATTTTAAAAAACTAAATTGATTTTGTCACTCCGGCGTAGGCCGGAATCCACTTTTAACCCTTTTTACTACTCATGTTTTTCTGAATTATAGGTTTAGAATATTATCTTTGCAACGCTATGACAAGGATACTTACTCAACAAGAATTACATAACCTGGCAATGAATATTGTAGGTGAAGAATTAGAAAAAAAAGGCTTCGAATTTATTGCCATTAACAGTAAATTGGGCAAACATCCACAGTTTGTGTGCGTAGACAAAACGAATCAACGATATTTTGTTTTGGTAAAGGTTATTTCATATCCAGATAATCCTCATAATTACGATATGATTTGGATGGAATCCTTCAAAAAACACGCTAGAGAACAAGAAGCCAAGGTGTTTTATGCAGGGGTAGGGCTGCAAAATGCAGAGAACCCGAATAAACCAGTAGTTTTGAATGAAGATTATATTTTAGAATACGCAGGCTTGCAGAGTATTGAAACGCATCTTAATTAAAAGTATATGTTTAGAAAATTAATTCTAGTTACTCTAATTGGGCTTCTGGTTTCTTGTAAAGAAGATCCAAAATTACGCTTAAACCTTACGAATGGAGAAGCTTTTGGAACCACATTTTCTGTTCAGTTTATTGATGAAAAAGAAGTGAGTTTTTCAAAGTCCTATGACAGTTTGATTGATGTTATCAATCAATCCATGTCGACATACATAAAGGATTCTGATATCTCTAAGATTAACCAAGGAGATACAACAGTGGTTATTGATGATCATTTTAAAAACGTATTGACTACTTCAAAAAAGATATACAAAGAAACTAAGGGCGCTTTTGATCCTACAATTGGGGTTTTAGTCAATGCATGGGATTTTGGGCCAGAAGGAAAAATAAGCTCATTAGACAGCCTTAAAATAGATAGTTTGCTGCTTTCGGTCGGGCTAGATAAAGTCATTTTAAAAGACGATAAAATTGTTAAAAGTGATCCACAAACTTTTATAGACTTTAACGCCTTGGCTAAAGGGTATGCCGTAGATGTATTTGCTGAGTTTCTTGAACATAAGGGTTTTGAAAATTACCTGGTAGAAATCGGAGGTGAAATAAGAGGAAAGGGTAGTAATACTATAAAACAAAAGCCTTGGCGTATAGGAGTTGAAGATCCTAATTTTGATGAAGAACAATCGTATAGCAAGGTTATTTCATTAGCCAATGAAGCTATGGCTACTTCAGGCAATTATCGAAAATATAAAATCGACGAAAATGGAAATCGCTACGCACACATTATAGATACCCAAACGGGGTATCCTCATAAATCTAACCTACTAAGTGTTTCTGTATTAACGAATACGTGTATAGAAGCTGATGCCTATGCCACAGCATTGATGTCGATGGGTTTAGAGAAGTCAAAGCAATTTTTAAAAACACATCCAGAGCTTAAAGTATTTTTTATTTATGAAGATGATAAAAAGGAGTTAAAAACCCTTGCTGTAAATCAATTTCCAGGCATTTAACTATGAAAATGCCCGGATTTGAATATAAGTGTCTAACAATGATCTGCTAACGCTTTAGCAAAAGATTGTACTTCAACATATGTAAATGATTTTTTATGAGTGATAGTGTTATTTAAAGTTTTGCAATATTCTTGTCTACTAACACCACCATTTACTTGTTTTAACTCACTTGAGTTTAGTTGTTTAAACTGTTTTAAACTTGTTAACTTCATAATTATATAATTTAAAATTTATTAATAACTATGTTTAATGTAACAAGGAATCAAAATGTTACCCCAAAAAAGTATTTTTTTAAGGTTTATAACAAACTGGTAAGATTTCTCCGGGAGCGAGACAGTATTTAATAACCTCTTCTTTTGATATTGTATTCGTGTAATCTACTTCTTCAACTTTAAAACCTATTGATCTTAGTTTTTCAAAATAATCTCTACCGTAGACTCTTACATGATCGTATTGCCCAAAAATCTTTGCCCGTGCAGCACGGTCGGTAATCGAATCATCTTCAAAAGTAGTTTCACGACCAAGATCTTGTGGAATTTGTAAGATGGCCATTCCGCCAGGTTTTAAGACTCTAAATAGTTCTTGCATTGCCTTAGTGTCGTCTGGGATATGTTCTAATACATGATTGCAAAAAATAATATCGTATTCATTATCTTCAAAAGGAAGATTACAGATATCGGCCTTTACATCTGCTAAAGGTGAATTAAGATCGGTTGTGGTGTACTCAAGATGTTTTAGTGTTCTAAAACGTTTATAAAAAGCTTGTTCTGGAGCAAAGTGCAATACTTTTGCTTCTGCAGAAAAGAAATCAGTTTCATTTTTTAGATATAACCAAAGCAATCTATGTCGCTCTAAAGACAGCGTAGAAGGGGAGAGGACATTGTCTCTTTGTTTACCGTATCCATAAGGTAAAAACTTAGAAAAACTTTTTCCGTCTATGGGATCTGTATAAGTTTTTCCTCTTAAAAATAGAGATATAATAGGTCTGGCTATATAACTCAATCGAATTAATAATGGCCTGGGTATAGTGTTTAATATAAATTTAAAAACTTTTTTCATAATTGATTGCACAAAGGACTCAAAGAAGTCTCAAAGTTTCACGAAGATTTACATAATAAAGCGTTTGATTCCATTTTTAAGCAGGCTTACATGAAAATTAATAAGAAGACCTAGTTTGTATTCTCCAAGTTTTAAATAAGTCAGAACTTGGGCAGAATGGACGTCGGTGAAACATTCTACTGTTTTTAGTTCAATTACAACTTTATTTTCGACTAAAATATCAATTCGATACCCTTGGTCAAGTTTGATTTCTTTATATATAACAGGTAATGCTTTTTCTTTTTGAATTTTTAAGCCTTTTTTCTTCAATTCATAACATAAGCATTCTTGGTAGGCAGATTCAAGTAATCCCGGCCCTAAATTCTTATGTACTTCTATTGCACAACCTATAATAATTCTTGATATATCGTCTTCGGTCATTCTTTGTGTCGCTTTGTGACTTCTTTGAGAAACTTTGCGTAACTTTTTAGAACAGAATATATACTAAACCGTTAACGCTTCTTGTCTAAAAGCATCTTCTTCATCAGATTCGATACCTAGAGCCTGATAGATATATTTAAAAGTAGAAAGAATCTCTGGTTGACCATCAATAATGGCTACATCGTGCTCAAAATGTGCACTTGGTTTACCATCTGCAGTAAGAATCGTCCATCCGTCACGTAATTGCTTGATACGATGTGTACCCATATTGGTCATCGGTTCTATAGCTACAACCATACCTTCGATAAGCTTTTTTCCTCTTCCTCTGCGACCATAATTAGGCATTTCAGGATCTTCATGCATTTTACGACCTAAACCATGTCCAACAAGTTCTCTCACAACTCCATAACCCGCTTCTTCAGTAAATTTCTGGATAGCATAACCTACATCACCCACTCGTTTTCCAACTTTTAATTCTGCAATACCCACATATAGTGATTCTTTGGTAATACGAAGTAATCGTTCTATTTCTTCAGAGACTTCTCCCACAGGAAAAGTATAGGCATGATCACCATAAAATTCATTTTTGATCGCCCCACAATCAATAGAAATAATATCCCCTTCTTCTAAAGGAGTATTATTAGGGATCCCATGAACTACCTGCGCATTTGGGCTCATGCATAATGTGTTTGGGAAATCATAGAGTCCTAAGAACCCCGGGATAGCGCCATGATCTCTTATACATTCTTCTGCAAGTTTATCTAAATGTAAGGTAGTTACTCCTGGTTTTACTTCAGAAGCTAACATTCCTAAAGTTTTGGATACCACTAGCGCACTCTCGCGCATCAATTCTATTTCTTCACGTGTCTTTACAATGATCATAACATCCTAATTATAAGGTTGGCAAATTTACAAAGAATATTAAGATATTTAATTTAATCCTCATATGAATGTTTGTACGGTATTCCTGATACAATAGCCAGCATATCTTTTTCAAGAGTTTCTCTTTTACTATCACTGCATCATGTTCCCGTAGCAGCTTTGATCGAAACATCTTGAAGGTAAGGAGATATTTTCTTTATAGTTTCTGTGTCTGCTACATACTCTTCACAGTTTTTAGTAAACCAAGTGCCAAATAGATCTTGTTCTAAAGCTTTTCTATCATGTTTTCCTACCAAAATATCAGATTTTGATTGTTCTACTACATCATTTGAACCTTTTTCTTGAGCCTTACTATTCGTTTTTTAGTAATGACTCCTGTGTCATTGCATCTGGTTTATCAACTCCTATTAATTCTAAAATGGTAGGTGCAATATCCCCTAAAACTCCATCTTTTATATTAATTTGATCATTGTCTATAAAGATAAAAGGAACAGGATTAGTGGTGTGTGCGGTATGGGGTGTGCCATCTGGATTAATCATGGTCTCACAATTGCCGTGATCTGCAATAAGTAATGTAGAATAACCATTAGCAAGCCCTGCGTTAACTACATCATGCACACAAATATCTACTGCTTCGCATGCTTTGATGGCAGCTTCCATAACTCCGGTATGTCCTACCATATCTCCGTTAGCAAAATTGAGACAAACAAAATCTACTTCTCCTTTTTGTAATTCGGGAACTAAAGCATCTCTTAATTCGTAGGCACTCATTTCTGGTTTTAGATCGTAAGTAGCAACTTTTGGAGAATTTCGTAGAATTCTTGTTTCCCCTTCAAATGGTTCTTCTTGCCCACCAGAAAAGAAGAAGGTAACGTGTGGATATTTTTCGGTTTCGGCAATACGAATTTGCTTTTTCCCGGCCCTAGATAATACTTCTCCAAGTGTTTCGGTTATATTTTCTTTATCATAAACTACTTTGATATCTTTAAAAGTATCATCATAATTGGTCATGGTTACATAATACAATGGTAGTTTGTGAGTGTTATATTCATGCATATCGTTTTGTGATAGCATTTCGGTAAGCTCTCTACCACGGTCTGTTCTGAAATTAAAGAAAATAACAACATCATCTTCTTTTATGGTGGCTACAGGAGTACCATTTTCTTGTAGTAGTAGAGGTTTGATAAACTCATCAGTTACATTATTGTCATAACTTTTCTGAATGCTATCTAGTGCATTTTCGGTAGCTTCCCCGATTCCATTAACCAACAGATCATAAGCTAGTTTTACGCGTTCCCATCTTTTATCTCTATCCATTGCATAATACCGCCCTATAATTGAAGCTAGTTTACCTGTGGTTTTAGACATATGCTCCTGGATGTTTTTTATATGACTTTTACCAGATTTTGGATCAACATCTCGTCCATCTGTAAATGCATGAAGAAATACATTTTTTAACCCTTCAGAATTTGCTGCGCTAAGTAATCCTTTAATATGATTGATATGTGAATGAACACCACCATCACTAACTAAACCAAGCAGATGAACATTTTTGTCATTTTTTTTGGCGTATTGAAAAGCGTCAATAAGTGCAGATTCGTCTTTTAGCGTATTATTTTCAATAGCTAAATTGATCTTAGCTAAATCTTGATATACAATTCTACCAGCGCCAAGGTTCATATGTCCCACTTCGCTATTGCCCATTTGCCCATCGGGTAATCCCACATGTAGACCATCTGTACGTAAAGTTGCATTAGGATATTGAGTGTATAAACTATCAACAAAAGGGGTTTTTGCATGATCTATGGCAGAGACTTTAGGGTCTGGAGACATGCCCCACCCATCTAGGATCATCAAGATTACTTTCTTATTCATAAAATGTTCTTAATTATAGTTCTTGGTTGGTTGTTGTTTAATAAAAATAATCTCAAAAAATGAGATAAGAGGTAAAGTTACAACTTCGACGATAAGCTGGCAAAAAAGTGAAGTTATTCTTCTGTAGCTATCATCTTTTCTTAAGTTTATTTGAAAGGTCTTTTTTATGAAACCATTAACGAATTTGTGTAGGGAAGATTAAGAATGTGTTATCCTTAGGATTTTATGTGGTTTTTTGAGAATTGTATAATTTATTTGTGATGTAAAAATTTGAAAGAAATTAAACCCAATATTGGATTTAATTATTCAAATGCCCATAAATCAATTGTATAAAGAGGTATTGTGATTGAAAATTTTGTTATATAAAGGTTAAAATTCTGTTATTTGATTCTTTATGTGTAACAAAACGTGTGGTTCTTGGGTCTTATTAAATATGAACTAATACATTAATTAATTTTTAAATTCATTCATCATGAAAAAAACTTTGTTATTTACCCTAGCGGTTATGCTTATTTCATCCATAAGCTTCGCTTCAGAAACTAGTAATGTGAATTATGATAATCACAATTACGATCTTATCACTGTAAAAACCAGCCCATTTTGTATGGCTATTGTGAAAGGAGATACAGAAACTGTTAAAAAATTAATCGAATTAGGTAGCGATGTTAATGAGAAATCTAATGGGATGACTCCATTAATGTTCGCGGCACGATATAATCGTGTGGATATTATTAAACTGCTTGTAGAAAAAGGAGCTAATATCAAAACTAAGGATAGTAAAGGGTATAATGCAATGAAATTTGCAAAATTATCTAATGCTAAAGAAGCTATAGCACTTCTTGAGGAGTTATCGTAATAGATAACTCTCTATGTAGAGCTTACATTCTTAAAACCCGATTGTATATACAATCGGGTTTTTTTTATTTACTATATTCTCTGATGGCTTCGTTAATTTTTTCAATACGATTTTCTGGATCAGGATGTGTACTCTGAAATTCTGGAGTACGATTGGGTCCGGCGGCAGTTTTTAAAATTTTCATCACACCTATCATTTCCTTCGGGTTGTAGCCAGAGTTAATCATAAACAACACTCCCAGTTTATCACTTTCTAATTCATCATCACGGCCATTACCCAATAGAACATTTTGCCCAATGCTGTTCACAATTCCTCCTGCATCTGCACCTACAGATGCTCCTGTAGATATTGTTTTCCAGAAATCGTGCTCGGCAATTCTTTCTGCAGAATGCCTACCTAGCACATGACCAATTTCATGACCCAATACACCAGCAACCTGATCTTCGTTTTCTAATTTGGATAAGAGAGCATAGGTGATAAATATTTGTCCGCCTGGCAATGCAAAAGCATTAATTGTGTTTGGATCTGCTAGTAGGTGAAACTCATATTTATATGGTGTTTGTCTGGCCATGCTCGAGTTGACTAGCTTATTACCAATCATATCAATATAGCTTTGTAATTTTTGATCAGGGTAAAGACCTCCGTGTTGTTGTGCCATTTGCGGGGCACTTTGCAATCCAATTGCAATTTCTTGATCACTCGTCATATTAATATTTTGTACCCGATCTGTATACGGATTCAAGGTTTTATTATTGCATTTTTTAAAGAAGGCAAAAGCGACGATTGCTACACCAATTAATATCCGGATTTTTAAGCCACCACGTCTCATTATAATGTAATTATGATTAATATTTAAAGTTAAGAAATAAAAAAGTTGCTTACTAATAAAATGTATAAAACACTTTTTGGTAAGCAACTACTAGAGGTGTCGTTCTTAATTATTGAACGAAATTAGTGCTAACTAGCATTGTTGAGTTTGCATAGTTTAGCGATAAAAAATTTGTGTATAGTAATAACTCCCATTTTGATCTTTTATGGCAGCAATACCTATATGTGTATAATCACCTTCGATATTTTCTCTATGTCCAGTACTATTAATCCAGGCATTCATTACCGATTGTGCAGATGTTTGCCCAGCAGCAACATTTTCTCCAAATCTTGTGGCATTTTCATTTTCTTGTAATGTTACAAATTTTGTATCACGATTATCATGACTAATACGACCTTGGCCAATCATATATCGTGAATGTTCTGCAGCTAATACATCTGCGGTAGCATTTTTCTCTAAAACAGGTAGGCCTTTGCTTAATCGATGTACATTAACTAATGTGAATATTTCATCAGTAATCGAAACTTCACCAGGGGTATCAACAGGTTGGTCGGTACTGCCTTGCGGTAGTATAGGCTGCGAATCATCATTTGAACAAGAAAATGTAATACAAAGTAAAGTAAAAGCGCATAAATAGCGCATTAAAGTAGTTTTCATGATTATGGGGTTTTCGATAATATAACTAAAAAAGTATTATTTTAGTATGCAAATTTATAATAATTCTGGATTAATGTCCGATATGTTTTCTATATTATATTTTTGTATAAAATCTTCAGTAAAAAAATTGCTGCCCAGTAGTTTAGCTTTGTTAAGCTCATCAATAATAGAAAGTTTTTGATATGCTTTGAGCATGGGAATAGAGAGTGGGGCATAGGAGTAATGCCAGGGTTCGTATTTAAAACCTCTTCTATCTTTTTTATCAGTATACACTAAATAAAACCCAAATGAATTGGCATGTACATCCATCCATTCTTTGAATTTGCAGAAAGGGCCATTACCTTCAAAGTTTTCTGAAAGAAGTAATCCTTTGGGTTGGGGTGCATTACCATCTACAATATCGATATCGGTACCCCAGTGATGTCTTGATGTTCCCGGGATTGTAGAATATTCTATGATTTTTTTTATGGCTTCAATAGGGGAAAGCCCTTCGGCTGTGAACTTTTTGTATTTACGCTCCCAAATTCGATTTTGATGAGCATAATTTCTATAGCTGGACACTACTTTTATTTTAAATCCACTTTTAGAAGCTTCTGCTTTCATTTTTAAAAATGCTTCATACGCTTCTTTTTTGAGTTTGAATCCCTCACCATATAGCAAGGGATTTCCTTTACCCATTAAATCTTCTTTTGAGAATTCTGATTGAATAGTAGAAAATGAGGATAATGAAAGTCCTAGAACTCCCAAAGCACTAATTTCCATGAAATCTCGTCTCAACATAAAGTTTTGATTATAAAATATACTTTTGGTAGCTACATCTTATTTTAGGATCGCATCAACAATGCCATATTCTAATGACTCATCGGCATCCATCCAATAATCGCGGTTAAAATCCTTTAGTACTTTCTCCATATCCTGCCCACAGTTATCTGCAAGAATCTGCGCACTTAGTTCTTTGGTTTTAAGAATTTCTGCTGCCTGAATCTCTATATTCGAAGCCTGACCTCTGGCACCACCACTAGGTTGATGAATCATTACTTTAGCATGCGGTTGTATAAATCTACGTCCTTTTTCGCCTACACTAAGAAGAATAGACCCCATAGAAGCAGCTAATCCGCTGCAAATTGTAGATACCGGGCTTTTTAAACTTTTTATGGTGTCATACATTGCAAATCCCGAAGTAACATATCCTCCAGGACTATTGATATATAGTTTAATTTCTTTATCACTTACCATATCAAGGTACATAAGCCTGTCAATAACATGCTTTGCAGATTTATCATCTACTTGCCCCCAAAGGAATACACTACGTTCTTCTAAAAACTTTTTATCGATCAGATCCTGTATTTTTCCTGATTTTTCTTTCATTCTTATGATTTTATATTTTTTTAAGAATTCTTTACATCTCTGAGATAAATGTATAATTATTTTTGCAGAAAAGCATCATATGAATTTAGCATTTCACAAAATTTTAAAAGAGGACTTTTCAGGATCTCTTCCGTTGATTCAAAAACTAATGAACAATCAATTTACAGATGAAATTTTAATGGAACGTTTTGCCGAAATGTTTGATCAGAATTATGAATGTTGGGGAGTATATCTAGACGAAAAACAGATAGGAATATTTGGTTTATGGTTTATGACAAGGCACTATGTTGGTCGTTCTTGCGAGCCTGATCATGTGTATATCGATGATACTTACCAAGGAAAGGGGATAGGGAAGAAGGTATTTGCATGGATATACGAATATGCTAAAAACAAGGGTTGTACGACTTCAGAATTAAATAGCTACGTTTCTAATTATCCTTCTCATAAATTTTATTTAAATGAAGGTTACGAAATATGGGCACATCATTTTGTGAAGAAGCTTTAGTTCTTCAATTAATTTGATTTTACTCTAAAGGTAATTCTCCTATTCGTGATAATGGTACAAGTTTTAATGGTTACTACAATCTCGGTTCTGCTGTTACTCACGCAACCGGCTGCTATATTTCTTGCTTCTGCAAAATAACTACCCGCAGCTGTTGGGGTATAGCTAACATTGTTGCTTAATAAAAGAGTGCCACCAGTTGCTGCATCATACCAATCTACAGTTTCGCCAGAATTTATCGTAACAGTTAATGTGGGTATAGTACCACCTGTACAGGCTATCATATTGCCACTGCTTACAGGTGCATTAGGAGGTCCGCTAACAATAACATCAGTAGAACTAGTGTTGGTTATAGAACCATCTGATGAAGTAACAGTTACAGTATATGTATAATTTCCTGCTGTAAGGCCGGTTTCGGTTGGGTTTTCTACCGTAGAACTAAATGCATAACTACCAGGGCCAGTACCTGTCCAGCTATATGTTGCAGAAGAACTCCCTGTACCCGAAACATTTGCAAAAAGTGTTAGAGTTTCACCAGTACAGATAGGGCTATTTGAACTTGGGGTAACACTGAGGCTCCCACCACCATCATTGAGGTCACCAAAATCGAAATCGGCACCAGCCCCTCCGTTGCAGGTGGCATATATGGTTGAGCCGATCACTAAACGCTTTGATGCACTACAGGGGTTAGATTCGTCTAAACTACCACCTGATTCAATTACAAATGCGGCACCAGCAGGGAGAAATAAACTAACATTGGCTGTCCATGAGGCAAAACCATCATTAGCAATAGTAACTCGCTGGGTGTCAAAACGAGAGGTTCCGTTTACCAATAACGTATCGGTTACACCCACACCATCACCTACAGTGAGTGAATTAAAACTACTTGGTATAAAAGATGATACTGTTACCGAGTCTCCACCTTCTATAGAAACATCATTAGTGCCGGCTACCTCTCCTGGATAGGTGGTAGCTGCTACCCATGCAGTCCCATTATATACTTCCCATATAGATACATTGGTCCAGTTTCCAGAACCCACAGATCGGTAATCGTTGATAGATTGCGCAAGAGATACAGAAATTACAAAGCAAAATGTTATAGTAATATAGGTTTTAAGCATAAGTTTATTCTAAATGAATAGCCCCTAGAGCTATACAAAATTTTATTTCAAATAGTTTAGAACTCGAAAATGTTGAGTTAAAATAGTAGGGTAATTTGTCAAATATGATTTATATCTGGCGCAATATTGACGATTGTAGTGTGCTCTTTGATGTTCGAATATAAAACAAATATTAATAGGAAAAAATGAGGAAATCCGTAATCTACCATGTTTTTTTTACGAAATATGTTTTACCCGTATAAAGTTTGTGGTATTTATATATGTTATTTTATTAAAAATAGATTTGTAGGGATTTTTGGGTTAGTTTGATTTTACCCGAAACGTAATATTTCTATTAGTAATTACACTACCCGCTCTAACGGCATGGATGCTTCCAAATTCTGAAGTAGTACTAGATACTGTTGTTGTAGCCGTTATAATACTACCTGCTGGTATCGCCGAAGTTAACGTAATCATGAAATCAAATCTATTGGTAGTATCTGTATTTCCATCAACGTCGTTATATGTCGAAGATGCAGCACTATTATCTGCACCAGATCCTTCGGTTGCAGATCCAATAAATATTTGTCCTTCTCCATAATCTCGAGATACTCCGCCAATTTGATTATTTCCGGCAACTGCTGCAGACTTTATAACCGAAAAATTGAGACCGCCATTGGAGACAGGGATTATTTTTGATTTTTGGATCGTGTAAAACGATTTTTGAAGAGTGTTTTCATGTCATTATATACAGTTTCGGCCCCGGCTTCGTTAGTCGTTGATAAGTACTTCATTAATCTATAAAAACTAATGGCATTTTTATAATTGTCATGATCAAGTAAAGTTTTGGTATCAATTAACTGTTGACTATAATTTTGTAATTGTTGAATCATTCGTTCTATTTGACCTCTGGTCACATAATCGCGATCAAATTCTTCTTTATCTAACGGTCTTGGGATCCATTCTGGATACTGATCCATATAGTTTTTGGCCTTGTCTACTAGCAGTTTATTACGGTTAGCAATACTACCATATTTGGATCTTTCGGAAGGGGTAAGGTTAACCGTTTTGGTTTTAATAATACTCTCGATAGTGCTAAAGGCTTTGTCAATCTCCTGAAGCTCTTCTGATGTAAAGCTTATGCTTATAATATTGTCTAATGGCATTGATGAAATTATTTTTAGTTGGCGATATTATAATTATTAATATACTTTAGTGTAACTATAGATATAGGGTAGGGTATCTATCTTAATAACATAATGTATATGAATATATGTATTACTACATATAAAGATATAATAAAATATATTTATATATAGGCTTATATATAACTAAAGATATATGATAATATACCTATAGATATATTTATCTATATATGTATATACAGTTTTAGATGTCTAAAAACAATGATATTGCTGTTGAATGAGGTTATCTATTGATATAAAGATATCCGGCGCGATCTTTTTGTCCTTCGATCTTTAAAACGTAGTAATATGTACCTACTGGTAATTCTTCGCCTTTAGCTATTGTGGCTCTTCCTTCAGAAATGCCCCCCCAAGAGTTGTCGTATCCTTTTTTATTGTAGATCTCTACGCCCCATCGATTGAAAATTGAGAGTTCATTATTTGGGAACTGGGCAATTCCTTGAATAATAAAGGTATCATTAAATCCATCTCCATTAGGGGATACAGCCGTAAAGATTTCAAGATCACCATCTAATATTAGATCAGAAGTACCAAAGGTAATAATCACATAATTATCTGGTATAAAGAGCTCTGATGTGATTTCACCATTGTTTAAATCCCCAGATGTTGTAAAATTACCTAGATTAACCCATTGTTCGAGATTTGGATCCCATCCTACCACTCTAAGATCTTCTAAATTATCTACTAAAGTTGGGATATTGCTATTATCGTCCCAGGTTAATGTTACACGGGTTTCTATATTTCCGTCCAGATCCCAGAATTCAAATTGACTTACTCCAAACAAGGTGTTTGAAAAGATATTGGTATCAAAATTTCTTGAGAAAAAGTTTGGAGAATTTGGGTCTTCAAAGAAATAGGCTCCTCTAGCAGTGTTAACAGCTGCCTGGCTTTCTATCCTCATTGGTCTTAATCTAAAATCATCTCCTATAGGGAAGGTGAAATCTAAAAGACCTGTGATAGTGGCATACCCATCTACAAAACGGTCATCATTTTCTCCTAAATATGGGGTGTCGTTAATATAATCTAAAGATACATTGGGTCTATCTCTTGGGGTTTCAACTCGACCGCTAATAAATTCTTGAAAATTAGTAACACCAACGGCTACATCTAGAAAAAGCTCATCTCGTACATCGATATCAAGGTCATAAAACACCGGGCGATTATTTCCAGAAACATTTAGGCCTCCATTAGGGTTATAAAAACCAACTAGCCCCAGATTTTGATCAAAAGTTCCATTATTTACAACATCAATATGAAAACCAACTTGCCCTTGATCATGTATTTGCACAGTACCAAAGTTACAGAATACTGTTTGTGCATTCAAACCAAAAGAGGAAAGAAGTAGCACTAAGACGAGTATGTTGAATGTTCTGCTCATTAGTTAGGGTTCACTCTATAGGTTATTTGTCTATTGGTAATTACAGTTCTAATAAATACATTTAATGTGCCAGTTGTCGTACCCGCTAATGGAATACCTTGATCATTAGTTATATCACCTGATGAAACCGTGTTATCTAGATCTCCAACTGCGGTTCCAATAACATCAAAAGTAAAGGTACAACTATTTCCAGCAAGTAAACTTACACCAGAAATGGTAAAGTCATCTGTACCAGCTACTGCAGTTATGGTTCCTCCACAAGAAGAAGTGGCATTGGGTGTTGTCGAAATATTCATTCCTGTAGGTAAGTTATCGGTCAAGGATAAGTTTGTTAGATCTACACCAGTCGAAGGGTTATCGAGTACAATCGTTACCGTAGATTCTTCCCCATATCCAATTGATGTTGGAGAAAAGTTTTTACTGGCCACTGCTGGGAAAGCTACTTCTGTAGAAACGGCAAATACTCCCCCCCAGATCCCTTCATTTGCACTACCCAGATCTACGCCTAAGGTTGTTGCATTGTTAGGTACAAAACCAGTAGCATCAAAAATGTCGATATCAATTCCCCAATTAAAACTTTGATTAGGGTTTCGTCCACCAACATCAACTCCAAATTTAGATATTGTACTATTTAAAGTATTATTGGCTGGGTTTAATCCATTAGAAAGCGCTGTTCCGTTTATAGCAACAAAATCTCCTGTAAAGGTTCCAGAATCGCCATCAAAACCAAAATATCCTGCGTCGGTATCAAAAGCACCAGTTGATGGTGTAAGTAACCCAGTTACAGTAAAATTATCATTGGCTCCAAATCCAAAGAAATCAAAACCATCCCAAATACTAACACTTCGAGTTATATCTGCTGGGTTTTCGTAAATTATTACCATGGTCCAACCTCCAAAAGGTCCTGTGAACGCACTTCCGGTAATTAGAGGGATATCTGCTACAGTATATGTTCCAGATCCAGCTGCTTGTACCAATGAAGTAACATCGGCATAAGACATGAATGTATTCCAACCGGCAAATGAACCTGTTTCAATATTAGTTAAACCTGCATTTACGGTAGTATATGTACCAGCTCCAGCTTCTCTAAATTGTACTTGTTGTAGGTTTAGTGCAGGATTTGGGTTAGTAATACCGCCAAATGTTGAATTATAAGAACCTCCCCAATATAAACCGGCCCAGGCAACTGTTGCTCCCACTGGAAGTGTAAGATCTGCGCTACTAGAATTTGTTCGGGTTACATCGATATTAGCATATCCCATAACTACAGTTGGGTTATTGGATACAGGTGTTCCCGGGCAATTGGCAGTACAAATTAAATTGGTATTACCTATCATATCAAAATTACCCCTAACATTAAGGGTTATTCTTTCTTCATAAGGCCTTGGGTTCTCTATTTCCACATCAACTATAGTTCCGATTCCTTGATCGGTTATATCTACGGAAGCATCACTTACGTTAGAGAAGTTAATAAAAAATGTTTCATCTCCTTCTACTACAATATCATCTAGTATAGTGATCGTAATCGTTTCTGTATCTCCGCTCGTTCCTGTGAAGCTTAGCGTATTACTATCTGCAGTATAATCATTACCTACACCGGCCGTAGCTGTATTATCTGCTGTGGCATAGTCTACGGTAAAGCTTCCTGAAGTATCTGGTCCTATATGGGTTACTGTAAATGTAATTGTACCTGCATTTTCATTAACTGATACATCATTTATACTAAGTGCGGCATCATTATCCTGTATGATAGCTTCACCTTGATTATCACTAACACTAACTAAAGTGTTGCTTGGCGTACCCAGATTAACAAAGAAGTTATGATCTCCTTCAATATCATTATCATCAATAATCGGAACCGTTATTTGTTGTGTTTCATTAATGGTTCCGGCAAAATTAATAGGGGAGCTGGTCGCAGTTGCAGAAGTATAATCGGCTGGATCTGTGGCAGTACCATCTGCAAAAGTAAACGGTACTGAAAAACCACCAGAAACACTAGCTCCTGATAAGGTTACGGTAAATGTTGCTGTGCCAGCTGCTTCATTAACTGTTATATCGTTAATAGCAATAGAGGCTGGATCATTATCTGTAATAGTTATTTCTCCTTGTCCATCAGTAATGGTTACAGAAGGGTCACTAACATTAGCAAGATTTACAAAAAATGATTCTGTGGCTTCGGCAAAATTATCATCTACAATACTTATGGGTACCGTTAGCGTTTGACTTTCTGGGCTTGTTCCCGAAAAGCTAATGGTAGGAGTAGGAGGTGCGGGATTTATATAATCATTCGTAGGGCCCGCTAAAGCTGTATTGTTTGCTGTAGAATATTCTACTGTAAAACCGCCCGTAGTGCTAGCACCCGAATGACTTACAGTTAGATCTGCTGTGCCTGCATTCTCATTAACTGTAACATCACTAATTGATAGTTGAGGAGATGAGCTGGTACAAGAAATAGTAGCTTCCCAACCATTTTCGGTAACAGAGAAATCAGATGTGAATTCAAAGGTTAAACATCCTGAAGCAGAAGTTGCTGTTACCGTACCTGGTTCATTTGTGCCATCAGTATTATAAAATTCTCCGATAATAGGAGCACCTGTATTATCCCCATCATAAATTATTAAAGAATCAAAGATGGGCGGGCCTTCATCTTCAACATCAAATGTTGTAAAATTTACTATAACTTCATTTCCTGACGCATCCGGACAAATGGTGTATGTAAAACCTTCATTATTAGAGTATTGTCCAGAAGGCCCTCCAGAGTCATAAAAAGTTCCTTCACAGGCGGTAACAGTTCCGCCATTAGAAATTACATATGCATTAGTTTCAATGGATAAGTTATCAATGAATACAAATTCGTTTGCTTCCCAATCTCCGAAAGCCCACGTACTTAAATTTATAAATCGTATGGTTGTATTGGCAGATAAAAAAGGGGTAATGTCTACATTAAAAGAATCGGTTTGTGATCCTCCAAATGATCCAACGGTTGTAAAATTTACTCCATCGGCTGATACTTGTACATCTAGTTGTTCTCTTGAGTTAGCCCCTCCAGATCCATCGAGACCAGTGGTTTGCCAATCAAAAAATAATTGAGCACTGTTAGCACCAGATAGATCTAAACTTCTTATAATTTGTTCTGAGTTTATACTTAAGTCCTCAAATCTTAAACGTCCTCCAGTTATGAGTATACGACCAGAATTTGCACTATTGTCGTCATTGGTTTCCAACCAGTTTGTTGACCAATTTTGTGTTCCGTCATTATTAGTATAGGCTACAGTACCAAAGTTATCTGCATATGTATCCTGAGCATAAGAATTACTATACGAAACTAGTACTAGTAGAGTAAATAAAAAATACGATATGTAGTGTTTAGATTTCATAGGTGATGTTATCTAACTACAAAAACTACATTAATGATCGTATTAAAATCGGTTGGAAGGTTTACGATACTATAGCTCATGTTTCCATTGCCATCAAGAGAAATGGTTGTGGGGCTTCCAAAGACATCCTCATCTGCAAAGGTTACATAATAGTACAATTCATTTCTATTATAGACCGGTATCGTAGGAGCATTAATAGGATCGCTGGCTGCAATAGGTGATGCAAACTGATCCACATAAAGTTGATATAAATCAATAGGGGTCTTAGCCCCGGTTGAAGTAGCATCAATAGCAATAGAAGGCGGGTAGAACACTCTTGCTGCGCCAGAGGTGATAGGAGCAATAGCTTGAATCACTTCTTCTACATTAGTTTCATTAGGTATAGGATCTGTAGGGGACCCATCTACATCTACATTGGTCAATAAAGGTACTTCTGCGGCATTTTGATCATCTGTTGCTATTTGCCAACCATTAGTTGTACCAGTATATCTATAGATTTCTTCATCGGCCAAGTTAAATACTACAGAACCAATTTGCGGATTAAGTATAGCATTTATTTCTGCTAAATCTGTGGCCGTTGGTAACCCCATTAATGCATTTGCATCATTTGGACCTATTTGTGAATAGGCTTGATTCATCAATGCTATAAATAATATGTATAGGGGTAATTTTTTCATTTTCAATATTATTTGCTTTTGAACTATCTTATTTTCTTAAAAGTATGTCCAGATATTAAGTATAATATACTTACTCTTTTAAAAATCCAGAACAGTAAACATAAACTCTAAATCAATATCATCCTTTTGATTTGCTCCATTATCACTATCACCAATATTAACTTTAAATCCTGTTGCAGTTTGGTCATAATATGTAATTCCAGGATCATCATAATCTTGACCTGTATTCCCAGGGCAATCACCGCCACAATCTAATATTGAAAGCTGGATAATATAATTAGCATCTGGCATTGGTGATCCAGCAGGGAATGATATTTGGTAATCTCCTTCATCAATTCTAGAAACAGTAGCACCCGTTATTTTTCCTGCTACTGCTACTCCATTACCAGCAACTTTACCCATTGCTTTTATTGGGTTAGCAAAGAATGCTCCACCATCACTACCTACTATAATGTCATTGCCAGTATCAATACTTCTAACATTAGCAATTTGAGTATCAGGAGTTGGAGTATTTTCATTGGTATAAGTAATTACACCTGTTGTTATATTTTGAGATAAGTTGGTAACAATATTTGTTGCAGGATCACCGGTGGCTCCAGTCGCACCTGTTGTTCCTTGTGCTCCGGTTACACCCTGTGCACCTGTTGTTCCAGTAGCACCTGTTGTTCCTTGTGCTCCGGTTACACCCTGTGCACCAGTAGTTCCAGTGGCACCTGTTATTCCTTGTGCTCCGGTTACACCCTGTGCACCAGTAGTTCCAGTCGCACCTGTTGTTCCTTGTGCTCCGGTTACACCCTGTGCACCAGTAGTTCCAGTGGCACCTGTTGTTCCTTGTGCTCCGGTTACACCCTGTGCACCAGTAGTTCCAGTCGCACCTGTTGTTCCTTGTGCTCCGGTTACACCCTGTGCACCAGTAGTTCCAGT
>CANNFM010000016.1 GCA_947503835.1 uncultured Aquimarina sp. | reverse complement strand
TTTTTAGCCTTTTTCGAAACAACAACGCAAAACCCTTAAAACATACACTTTACAACTCCAAAAAAAATGAAAATAAAGCCACTGTATTTATACCTTCTCTATTTGAACCACAATAGACTTACTAATTGGTGTATTGCTTTTATCTGCAAAATGATTGTAAGGCACCAAAACATTTGTTTCTGGAAAGTAAGAAGCTAGGTTTCCTTGAGGTATATTATATGGTATCACCAAAAAATTAAGCGCCCTTCTTTCTATAGTATCGTATCGACTTACTAAATTAATGGTATCCAGTTTTTTCAAAAGACGTTTATCCATATCTATTTGATTCATCAGCACTACTCTTCGTTCATTATAAATCCCCCTATACCTATCATCTAAACCATATATAGTAGTATTAAATTGATCATGAGATCGGATAGTCATTAATATAAATTCATGTTCATCAATATTATGATTTGGCAAACTACATAGACTAAACTGTGCTTTTTGACCCGGCAACTTACTAAAATCTAAATCTCTTACATTATTAGGAAGATAAAAACCTGACCCTTTAGATCTACTATTTAAATCACCAAAGCCTTTGATGACAAGTTCAATTTTTTCTCTAATCAACTTGTAATTCTGACTCAGATTTTTCCAATCAACAGAATGGCCACTTTTAAAATATGCATTAGCCATCTCACCTATAATTTCTGGTTCACTTTTTAGATGATCTGAAGCTGGCCTTAAAAGTCCTTTAGACTGATGTACTCTACCCATACTATTTTCTACCGTAAAAAACCTCGGTTCACCATCTTTACTATCTAATTCTGAACGACCAAGTGTAGGTAAAATCAAAGCCGTTTTACCTGTCACTAAATGAGTTCTATTAAGTTTAGTACTAATATTAACGGTTAAGTCACAATTCTGAAGTGCCCTAGCGGTATATTCTGTATCTGATGCTGCTGATAAAAAATTCCCCCCTAAGGCAATAAATACTTTAGCTTTTCTATCATGCATTGCTTGTATTGCATGCACAGTATCTAATCCCTCCTTATCTGGAGGAGTAAAACCAAAAGTATTTTCTATAGCTGTATTTAATTCCGGAGAAACATGATGCATGATTCCTACTGTTCGGTCACCTTGCACATTACTATGCCCTCTAACCGGGCAAGTACCGGCTCCAGGTTTTCCCAGACTACCTTTAAGAAGCAAAAGATTAACGCATTCTTTTATGTTTTCAACCCCATTTTTATGTTGAGTTAACCCCATAGCCCAACAAATAATAATTTTGTCCTTATCAGCCAATAATTGAACCGCTTTATCAACTACTTCCTTTTTTACACCTGATAATCTCAGCAATTCTTTTTCTGAATAGTGTTCTATATCTTTCAGTAATTCTTCATAACCATTAGTATATGTAGCAATAAACTCATGATCGAAAACATTATGTCTTTCTTTATCTAATGCAGCTAGTTTCTTTATTATTAATTTTAAAAGAGAAACGTCTTGATTTATTTTTACCTGAAGATGTATATCTGTTAATGAAGTACCCGAAGACAAAACTCCTTTTATTTCCTGAGGATTTTTAAATCTAATCAAACCAGCTTCTTCAAGAGGATTTATGCTAATAATTTTACCTCCATTTTCTTTGCATTTTTGTAATGCAGTTAACATTCTAGGGTGATTGGTCCCTGGATTTTGCCCCATAACTATCACGACTTCTGCCTGATCAAAATCCTCTAGCTTAACCGAACCCTTTCCTATACCGAGAGTTTCGTTTAATGCTACACCACTTGACTCGTGACACATATTAGAACAATCTGGCATATTATTAGTGCCAAATGCCCTAACAAACAACCCATATAAAAATGCTGCTTCATTACTAGATCTACCCGAAGTATAAAATATTCCTTCATCAGGTGAATTTAATTTATGTAATTCGTCAGAAATTAATGCAAATGCGTCACCCCATGTGATGGGTTTATAATGAACACTGTCTGGCTCTAAAACCATAGGCTCTGTTAACCTTCCGCTTTTTCCAATTTGATAATCTGACCAGTGTGATAATTCTTCGACAGAATATTTAGCAAAGAAATCTCTATCCACCCTACTGTTTGTTGCTTCTTCTGCTATTGCTTTTACTCCGTTCTCGCAATACTCTCCAAGTTTTGACGGCTTATCAGGATCAGGCCATGCACAACCAGGGCAATCGAAACCATCTTTTTGATTCATAGACGAAAGTGTATGCAATGATTTTACAACCCCCATCTCTTTAAATGCGTGTTTCAGCGCTACTTTCACTGCAGGAATACCAGCAGCATAATTTGCCGGTTCTTTTAGTTTAATTCCGGTAAATTCTTGAGGTCCAAGAACAGAAATATTTCTTTTTTTGATACTACTCATTGTTATTTACTATATAATCCTGAAGATTATCAAAGGTACGTCTTAATGTTGAATTTTCATTCATTGGATTGCACCAGGGATAGTAGTGAAAATACCACTATCTGATCCTTCGACTGGCTCAGAAACCTAAGAAAGCATGAGGAATTGAAACGGACCCGCATAGCTGGCCGGCCGCCTGGGTGCCAACAAAAAACTACATAAAGAAGTTCCAAACTATACCAAATCGCAGAACTGCATCCCGAGTAGCATACCCTGGAGCCGAGAACTCATTGTTCTGATCAAAGGCTTCTCCAAAATTTTCTACCTTGAAAAATATACGTGTTTGTTTCACTTTGGCATTAAAGAAAATATCAAATTGCGGAAACCCTCCTATTTCCTGATCATTTTGCACATAAAACTCTGACAAAACCGGATCATATGCATCTGCAGTATAAGACGTGAAATATTTAAACGTCACACCTGCCTGCATAAAAAGCGCATTTTTTTTGAAAAAATGATCCTGAAAATAAAGGCTATTTCTTGTAATAATCTCGGGTACATTATAGACTAGATCCCCTCCTTCTACATTTTGATACATTATTGTATTATCGAGGCCTAGTTTCCAAAATTTTAGACCTTGAGTAAGCTTTACCTGTAGCAAATCAATACTTTGCCCAAATTGAGATGGTGCAATAACCCCATTGGCATCGCTTTGAAAAAAGGTGTAATTATCAATAATAGAATAACTAGCTTCTAGTTCGGCTATTTTTTTTGCCTTGATATTAAATTGAATTTTCTTGGTCTCTATATTAGACAGATCATTTTCCCAATTATAATTTATATAATCACTCTGATATAAAAGAAAATTATAATTAGGCGCTACAGAATTAGCACTTATTTTTAACAGAGCTTCATATTTATTATTTAAATTATATCCCGCTCCGGCATTAAAATAGTTTCCTTCAAAATCTCCTGAAACCAAAGTCATGCCATCTGCGAATAATGAAAACCCTTTATAATTATTTTGATATTCACCTCCCACAGAAAACACATCTCCCTTAATACGATTGGTTATATTGGTTGAAATACCTGCATCATTAACCTGAGTTAATATTGTATTATATCCGTAGTTATAATTAGAACTCCCTCCTATTACTTTTAGGTGCCCCAACCATGTATTTGTAAAATCAACAAACACTTGATTACTGAAGTCCTCTAAGGCCACATTATCGGCTATCGCTCCAGTCACATAGGCTTCTCCTAACAAATTATTGGGCGCAATCGCTACCTGATCGTACTTAAATCTCTTATCTGTAAGATCCATAATATGACCTACAGACACCCCTGTAGCAGTACTATCTGTTTTCTTAATTAATGCAAATTGATGCTCTAAATAAAACCTCTTACCAAGAAGGGTGCTTTCTGCATTTTCAAAATTGACTGATAACGATGCTCTTTCAGAAAATTCTTGCTCTTCTCCTTCGAACGCACCTATGGCAAAGTATTGCTCTAGTCCTTCTGGTGACAGACCTCCATTTTCTTCATTAAGCAAATCTTGTGACACAAAATGCGATCTTACTTTATATCGATCATTTTTTGTAACATAACTGGCTGTTGCCCTAAAATTACCTGTACTGGTTAATGCATGTTGATATTTACCCAATGATCGCACTCCCTTATATGCAATAGAAAGGTTAATTCTGGGAGAAGTATTTACCGTAAAAAAAGCATCTAGCTGCTGTCCTTGCTCGAACGTAGTTTTAAAATAAATTTCGGTTAGTGGTGTAGGGACATGGTAATAATTAACATCCTCGCCTTCTATAAAATTAAAATGTCTTGCCCTTGCCCCAAAAAGAGGTAATAGGTGATCTCGCTCCTCTCGTTTTATTAAACTATTATAGGTTTGCCCTACATTATGAATTGGCAGTAGCTCAAAATCATCTCTTCGCAGATAATTGAATTTATAGTCTTTTTGTATGGTTAACGTCGTATCAACATATGTTGTGTCATTTTTTATATTGATGATCTTATACTCTGTAACTGGTGGTTTACCTTCTTTATCTTTCTTGGCCTCTGCAGCTATTTCTCTTAAAGATTTTTTAGATTTTTGATCACCTTCTCCACTCAATGCAGAACCCTGTTTGATTTCTTCTTGATTTCTATCCTGAGCAAAAATCACAGAAACAAATAGAAGTGCAATTATAAATATTAAGTTTTTTCTCATTAGCATACAAAACTTTGGCAAAAATATACTTTTTTAACGAAAGTAAATGCTCCCACATTGTTTGTTTAAAATACTTTCTATATCAATTTTAAAAAATAGTTTTTTGAAATTATCTTCATAACGTATATTCGTACAATGCTTACATTAAAATTAAATCCCGATCTTATCGAATGTGGTACAGATGAAGCTGGGCGAGGATGCCTTGCCGGGCCTGTAACTGCAGCAGCGATAATTCTTCCTGATGATTTTAGAAATGAAATCTTGAATGACTCTAAACAACTTAGCGAAATCAAAAGAAAATTTCTAAAACCTTTATTAGAAGACTGTTCTTTGACCTATGGTGTTACACATATCTTTATGGAAGAAATTGATAGCATCAATATTTTAAATGCCTCTATTCTTGCCATGCAGAAGGCAATTGAGCAATTAAAACCTCAACCAGAACACATCATTGTAGACGGAAACAAATTCAAACCATATCATAATATACCCCACACATGCGTTATAAAAGGTGATGGGAAATATTTAAATATAGCCGCTGCTTCGGTTTTGGCAAAAACGTATCGAGATGAGTTTATGGAAAAAATTCATGAGGAGTTCCCAATGTATAATTGGAAAAAAAACAAGGGATACCCTACTGTAGAGCATAGAGACGCTATTCGTAAATACGGTATTACTAAATACCATCGAAAAAGCTTTAGATTGCTACCAGAACAATTTACGCTAGATCTTAAATAGTTATATATTTGAGCCAGAGAATATAAAAAACCAATATAATTCGAGATATATTTCGATCATTAAACCAGACTTTATATTTTGCAAACCAGAAAACCTGAATTTTTAATGTATACCACTCCATCCAGGAACACAAAACGTATTCGCATAATGAAAAAAATAATTGTAGTTTTCTTAGTTTTTATTGCTATTTCTTGTGATGACGTCAAAGAAAAATCAAATTCTTTGATCGACCATATCCCTAGAGACTCTCAAATTATTATAAAGATCAATGACCTTGAAGGAGCAAAAAGTAAGCTACGAGATAATAACATCATTAAAAACAATGATCACGTAAAATTGTTTGAATATTTCAAGAGTTTATCTGTTTTAAATGAAACAAACCAATCTGAAGGTTTGTTATGTTTTTCGCCATTAGGGAAAAATGATTTTGAATACACTTATATTTCGAAATTTGATCCTTCTATTCTTAGTAATGACTCATTAAACCTAAAAAATATTGAGACCCTAAATTATTCTGAGAAAACTATTTATAAAATTTCATCAAAGGGGAAAACTTTCTTTGCTACCCGACAAGATAGTATCCTTATTACCTCTTCTTCTCAAATCTTAATAGAAAATGCCATTAGAATCCAGGCTAATCCATTACCAATAGATAAAGATCTTCGAAAGGCATACGATGTTTCTGGAAATGACGACAGCATGTCTTTATTAATTAACGGCAAGAAATTGCAAAACATACACAATTCTTTATTACCTAATAACGAATTAAAGCCTCTTGAGAATTTTAGTGGATGGTCTTCTCTTGATGCAACCATAGAGCAAAATGCCATCTATTTGAATGGTATTGCTATAGAAAAAGATTCGCTTTCGAGCACAATTGGTATTTTTGATAGTACAACACCCCAAGAAAACCGAATTGCGAGAGTTACCCCTATTAGCGCTAAAGGATTTATCTCTTTTACTTACGATGATTTTGATGTCCTTAAGAAGAACTTATCCATAGCGCAAGATCGCGAACTAGAAGACATCCCGAATACTTTAGATGAAATATTATCAGGAGTTTCAGAAATAGGAATGGTATTTTTAGAAAAAGAAAATGCTTTAGTTCTAAATTCTCTTGACCCAGAAACAGCTATCAAAAGTCTAGGAGAAAGTAAAGTGGAGACCTATAGAAATATTCCTATATATAAATACAATACTCCTTCTCCCTTTGCACAAATATTAGCTCCATTGGTTAAAGATTTTGAAGCCTCTTTCTATTTTGTTCATAATGAATTTATTGTCTTTGGATCATCAAGAAACGTAATCAGAGACATCATCGCTAATATCCTGAATCAAACGTTACTTTATCAACAAGAGTATTATATCAATACTATTAAAGGTTTATCTGATGAATCTTCTATTTTAATAGCTGGTAATATCAAAAATCTTAAAGAATATATTTCAGAAAATGTATCAGAAAATTATACTTCAGAGTGGGATAGTTTAAAAGATAAAGGATATCAAATAGCAGTTTTTCAGGTTATAAAAGAAAATGATTTCGCACATTTACATGGGGTATTACAAAAAAATCTTGCCAAAGGTGCGGCAACATCTGTAACACAGGTTGCTTCTACAACTCTAGAAAACAAATTACTGAACAAGCCCATCCTCGTAAAAAATCATAGAACCAAAGGGATGGATGTGGCTATACAAGATATTGAGAACAACTTGTACTTAATCTCAGACAAAGGGGCTATTTTTTGGAAAAAACAAATTGATGGAGAGATATTGGGTGATATCCAACAAATAGATATTTATAAAAACGGCCGATACCAACTATTATTTAATACTCCCAACTCAGTATATCTGATTGATAGGGATGGTAAAGATGTTTCCCCTTATCCTAAAAAATTCGACAAAACCATTACGCAACCTCTTGCATTATTTGACTATGACAAGAGTAAACGCTATCGTATTGTAATTACTCAAGGAAACCAAATCAAAATGCTTAATGCCGAAGGAGAAATCGTAACCGGCTTTGGCTTTAAAGGAGCAGAAACAGATCTTATCTTACCACCTAAACATATACGAATAGGAACAAAAGATTATATCGTATTCCCCGAAAAAAGTGGAAAACTGAATATCTTGGACCGATTAGGTAGAGCCAGAGTTAATGTGAAAGATAAGGTTGATTTTTCTACTAATGATTGGTATCAATATCAGGATAAGTTTACATCGACCACTAAAGACGGAAAATTAATCCAAGTATTAGTAGATGGAAATGCTGTGACCCAAAACCTGAAGTTAGATGAAAATAACGGTATAGTGGCAACCAACAAAACCTTAGTTACTTTCTCGGAAAATAAGCTTTCGATAAAAGGAAGAACTCTTGAATTAGATTTTGGTGTTTATACCAAGCCTAAACTTTTTTACATCGACAACAAAATTTACATTACTATTACAGATATACAAGCCAAAAAAGTATATCTATACGACAGTAATGGTGAGTTGTTTCCTAATTTTCCGGTGTATGGGAACTCGGTATTAAGTCTAAATAATATGGACAAAGATCCAAATTTAGAATTTGTAGTTCAAGGAGAAGAAAACAGCATTCTGATCTACCAAATCAATTAAAAAAACATTGTATTAATCTGATAAACTGAGGTTTACGAGTAAAAAAGAATAGTTTAAACTCCTGTTAAAAACAGGGGTTTACCCCTTTATATTATACCAAAAACCATGTAATATTGCCCCTGTATTTAGTTTGCTTGCAATCTATAACACAAAGCAGTATTGAAGTTTCGTATAGTAGTATCACTCCCCGTTCAGAAAATCTTCAATACTACTTCAATACTAAAAGACAAGGTGTCCCCTCAAAAGCTTTAAGTTTTTTATAAAAACACTCATTTCTTCCCCGAGAATATAACTACCCTTGATTAACATATCCCTTTTTTTAAAATCTAAAAGTCTATGCCAGGTTCTTTTTAGAGGTCTGATATTAATAAAATTTTGAATCGATTCAATCGGGTGATATGCCGAAAAGCCCAATTCCAAAAAGAGTAGGCAAAACTAAAACTATAACCATTATGAAAATCAAATTCTTAAAACCTAAGACATTAATGACCACAATGATAATGGGACTCTTACTTGCATTTACAAGTTGCGAAAAGGACAATGAAATTACCACAGAAGAGTCCTTGCAGCCTGTTATTGATATTAAGAGCGACATTACAGAAAAAGCGTATCCCGAAAAGACAGGAGAATTAATTGATGTATCCTTGCTGGGAGGAACCGCTACCGTAGAAGACTTTGGAGATCATTATATTTTTGAAGGAGATATTGTACTATCCCCAGAAGACCTAAAACAAAAAAGTACCGGTAGAACAAAAAACTTCTGGCCTAATTGTACAGTATACTATACTATAGAAAACAGCCTACCCAATAAAGCAAGAGTATACAATGCTATTGCTCACTGGGAAAAGTACACTAATTTAAGATTTGTTAAGCGTACTAACCAAACGGCTTATGTAAATTTCAGAAAAGGATCAGGATGTTCATCTTCTGTAGGGCGTACAGGAGGAAAACAAAACATCACCTTAGCCAATGGTTGTTCTACCGGAAATACTATTCATGAGATAGGGCATGCTATTGGCCTGTGGCATGAACAAAGTAGAAAAGATCGAAATAGCTACGTAACGATCAACTTTGGTAATATTCAGTCCGGAAAATCTCATAATTTTAAAACCTATATACAACGTGGGATGGATGGTACAGAATATACCAGTACATTGGATTTTGGAAGTATTATGATGTATGGACCTTATGCTTTCTCTAAAAATGGAAAACCTACAATCACCAAAAAGAATGGTAGTACATATTCTGTTCAAAGAAATGCATTGTCGTGGGGTGATCGAATTGGAGCGTCAAAAATGTACCCATACAAATCATGTGGCACGCAAGATTGTATACCTTTCAATCCAAATAACTTAAAGATAGTTAGAAATGCTTTTGGCACCTATTCTATTGCTGATGGTAGTCATTATGTGTTTTCAGCACCTAACCATGCTGAGGCCAAGAGGATTATTTACATTGTAAAACGATATGGATTTAACAAGTCGTGCTTTGTTAAACGTCCAAATCCATCTTTTAAATATCAATTAGTGGGTAATAGTGCTTCTAATGTGCAGCCAGCTGCTGGCGAAGATGTCATAAGGTTCAATCCAAATAATATTGATGTTCAAAAAATTGGAGGTCGATGGAAAATTGTTGATGGTAACCATTGGATATTCGATTTCGGAAATAGCGAAGCTGAAGCCAGAAAAGCATTATGTCTTATTCTTAGATATAAATATACCGGTGTAGGATACGTAGGCCGCCCAGGTGCCTCTCTACAATATATGGTTAAATAATATAGTCACTATATTATTGAGAAAAGAGGTTGCTAAATAAGCAACCTCTTTTGATATATTTTTCTCGCTATGACAACATGTGCTATTTTCTAATTTTTAACATTTTGTTAATTTTTTTAACATTTAGTGTTAAACATTATTTCATTAACACTAAACCATACTATTCTGAGTTGTAAGGCATATGATATAAACTTACAAACACAAACTCAATTATGAAAACAAGTATTTTTAGGAAAATACTGATGCTCACTTTTTTACTAGTTAGTATTAGTGTAAATGCCCAGCTATGGAGTCCCGCATCTATAGCAAAATCACAGGGTAAAGAAAAAGAATTAAGAAAAACGACCCCAAATCAGTATCAATTATTTGACTTAAACACCACAGAGTTAACCTCTATTCTAAACAACACTCCATCTAGAACGAAGCAAACAAATTCTAGTGTAATAATGGATATTCCAACTGAAAACGGAGTATTAAAAAAAATTAGAGTGTTTGAAGCTTCAGTATTAGATGAAGGTATCGCTAGAGAATTCCCTAGCATACAATCTTTTGTAGGGTATGGGATAGATGATCCTTCATTAGTGGTTAGATTTAGTACATCAAAACTTGGTTTCCATGCGATGATAACCTCAGGAAATCATAAAACGATATATATTGACCCATACACAAAAGACAAAGGAAGTTATATCTGTTATTCAAAAGCAGATTTGCCAGCCAATCCAGATAGTTTTGAATGTTTAGTTGAGGATAATTTCAAGTCAAATTTTTCGGAACAACAACTTCCTACTACAAGAAATGCAAACGATGGTAAGCTAAGAACCTTTAGACTTGCTATTGCTTGTACAGGAGAATATTCGCAATTTCACTTAAACAATCAAGGGATACCTTCTAGTGCTTCTGACCAAGTCAAAAAAGAAGCCGTACTTTCTGCAGTAAATACTACAATGACCAGGGTTAATGGTATTTTTGAAAGAGATTTAGCATTAACTATGGTACTTGTTAATAACAATACAGATATCATCTTTTTAAATGCAAGTACCGACAACCTTAGCAATAGTAATGCAGGTGCATTAATCAATGAAAGTCAAACTGTTTGTGATCAATTTATTGGTCGTAACAATTATGACATAGGTCATGCTTTTAGCACCGGTGGTGGTGGATTAGCACAACTTAGATCTCCTTGTACAAATTCTAAAGCAAGAGGAATTACCGGAAGTGGTCGCCCTATCGGGGATTCATATGATGTAGATTATGTTGCTCACGAAATGGGGCACCAATATGGTGGTAATCATACTCAAAATAATAGTTGCCAAAGATCTAGTGCCTCTGTTGAACCAGGAAGTGCCTCTACCATAATGGGATATGCAGGTATTTGTTCTCCGAACGTTCAAAATAATAGTGACGCATATTTTCATGCTATAAGTATTCAAGAAATGTGGCAAAATATTTCTTCTGGAAATAGCCGATGCGGTGCTCAAAGCAATACTGGAAACTCTGCTCCTACTGCTAATGCAGGACAGGATTACACAATCCCAGCCTCGACACCGTTTGTTTTAAAAGGTAATGGGTCTGATGTTAATTCTGGAAACTCACTTACATATTGCTGGGAACAAATGGATACACAGCCTGCAACCATGCCTCCTTCTTCTTCATCGACAGGAGGACCTGCTTTTAGATCATTAAATCCACAATCATCTCCAGATAGATATATGCCAGCGTTGTCTACAGTAAAGACTGGACAAACGGCTTCTACGTGGGAAGTTGTACCTTCTGTAAGCAGAACAATGAATTTTAGACTTACGGTTAGAGACAATGCTCCTGGTGGAGCTGGTACCGCTAGTGATAATACAAGAATAACTGTTGCAGGAGCTGCGGGGCCTTTTGTGGTAAACACACCCAATACCAATGTTAGTTGGGCGGCTGGGTCTACACAAACTGTAACCTGGAATGTAGCGGGAACAACTGGTAATGGTGTTAATGCTGCTAATGTGGATATTCTATTATCTACCGATGGCGGAAATACATATCCTATAACCGTTGTATCGGCAGTTACTAATGATGGTTCTCAAAACATCACTGTACCTAATGCAGTTGGAACTCAAAACAGAATCATGGTTAGAGGATCAGGACATATTTTCTACGATATTTCTAACAGAAACTTTGAAATCACTCCTGGTACTGGTGGAGATGCACAAGCACCAACTGTTCCGGCAAGCTTAGTTGCTTCGAATATAACGCAAACAACGGTTGATCTTAACTGGAATGCTTCTACTGATAATGTAGGGGTTACTGGATATGATGTATACCAGGGAAATACCATTATCACAACAGTAACGGGTACTACCTATCAAGTTACAGGGCTATCGGCAAATACTGCGTATAGTTTTAGAGTAAAAGCAAAGGATGCAGCTGGTAATGAATCTGATTTCAGTAATACAGCAAATGCTACTACGCTTTCACAACCAGATACACAAGCTCCTACCGCTCCAAATGGGTTAGCAGCTTCAAATATCACACAAACAACAGTTAATCTTAACTGGAATGCTTCTACAGATAATGTAGGAGTTACTGGATATGATGTATATCAAGGTACCAACGTGATTGGAACGGCAAACGATACTTCATACCAAGCTACTGGATTAACACCAAATACGACATACAATTTTAGTGTAAAAGCTAAAGATGCAGCAGGTAATGAATCGAATTCTAGTAACACGGTAACTATTACAACACAAGATTCTGGAGGAACTACTTGTACAGGAGGAATTTCGTCATTCCCTTATAGTGAAGGGTTTGAAAGTTCATTGGGATCCTGGACACAAGATACTGGAAATGATTTTGACTGGACAATAGATGCTAACGGAACTCCATCAAGAAGTACAGGACCATCTAGTGCAATAGAAGGAACGAATTATCTATACATGGAGTCTTCTAGACCAAATTTCCCGTCAAAAAGAGCAATATTAAACTCTGCTTGTATTGATTTGAGTGCCGCAACTACAGCAAATTTTGCATTTCAATATCATATGTATGGAGCTTCTAACATGGGAAGTCTTGCATTAGAAGCAAGTGATGATAATGGTACTACTTGGGCTACACTTTGGTCAAAATCAGGAAATCAAGGTAATTCTTGGTTATCTGAAAACATAGATTTAAGTGCCTATGCTGGTTCTTCTGTAAAACTACGTTTTAATGGTATTACTGGTGATACTTGGCAAGGTGATATGGCGATAGATGATATTCGTCTTACTGAAACTGGAGGACCATCTACATGTACAGATGTAGTATTAACTCTTAACTTTGATGATTACCCACAAGAAACAAGCTGGCAAATCACAAATAGCAATAACCAAGTTATTGCATCTGGAGGAACATATGGATCTCAACCCGATGGATCAACATTAAGTATTACTGAATGCTTAGATCCGGGAACGTATACTTTTACGCTTAATGATAGTTTTGGAGATGGTCTTTGCTGTGGATATGGTAATGGATCGTATTCTCTTACATCTGAAGGAACTACGATAGCATCAGGAGGAGAGTTTGGATCTTCTGAGTCGACAACATTTACTATCGGAGCTTCTGCAAAAGGAATTGTTATTGAAAGTGTAACCACAACAGATCCGGCACAAGTTTCTGCTACTCCTAATCCTGTAGGAAATAATGAGTTATTAACCGTGACAGTTTCTAAAAAAGATACTTTTTATGATATTGTTAATTTACTTGGACAAACGGTAATGAGAGGTAAATTAATAAATAAAACAATTAATACGAGTACCTTACAGAAAGGAATGTATATCTTAAATCTTAACCCAGGAGGTGAAGGAAAATACAAATCGATACGATTTATTAAAGAATAATAAATCACGTATCTAAAGTTGATGAATAAGCGATACATTTTTAATGTATCGCTTATTTTTTTAAAGCTTGATTATTTCTTTAACTCTTGTAATGCTGTGTGAGACTTCAGTAAGGTTAATCGACAAATCCATAGTAATTTCATCCTTTGATTTTTGTAGCACTAGATGTCCATCACTAACTCTATAAAATCCTGCTTCTCCTCTACAAAAACATTGTTTCCCGAAAAGCATATTTACCATCGCGAGTTTTTCGCCTTCTATAGTTAAGGTTTCTGAAATTTCTTCAATCTCAAAATGTATGGTTTCAGAGTAATCTCCATCTGCGGTTCCTTCAGGTCCCTGTCTAGAAAATTTAAAGACAACAACTATATTCTCACCCTCTTCGATAACTGGATATAATGCATCTGTGGTATCTTTTTTCAATAGTAACGTAGCATTTTTATGAAGTTTTACACTACAGCTTCCATCTTCAGGGCAGTATTGTTGAATCTTTTGATTTTCTATAGTTTCGCTTATTTTTTCTGAGGAATCAACTGCATTTGAAGTTTTACAGGCAGATATACATATAAGTGCAATAAAAAAAGTGTGCATTTTCATAGGTTTACATTAATTGTACCCAACCTAAAATGGAAGGTTATTGAATTAATTAGAACCCAGAATTTACTTTTTTAGTATGAAAGTGACGATTTAAGCTTCAGCTTTTTGCTTTATGAGCTCTGCTTCAAAAAGGACAGCAAAGTGTTTCAATAACTTTTCTTTCACCTCTTCTTCATTTATTTTTTCTATTCCTAATTCTACATTAAGCGAGGTGACTGCTTTTCCTTTAATTCCACAGGGAATAATATTATCAAAATATCCCAGATCTGCATTTACATTTAATGCAAAACCATGCATGGTTACCCAGCGACTTGCGCGAACTCCCATTGCACATATTTTACGAGCAAAAGGAGTATCTACGTCTAACCAGACTCCTGTTTCCCCTTTGCTTCTAGTAGCATTAATACCATATTCTGCCAATGTAAGGATCACCATTTCTTCTAGAAAACGAAGATATTTATGGATATCGGTAAAGAAATTTTCTAGATCAAGGATTGGGTATCCCACAATTTGTCCCGGACCATGATACGTGATATCCCCTCCTCTATTAATTTTATAGAAGGTAGCTCCTTTTTCCTTCAGTTGTTCCTCGGATAATAAAAGATTACTAATATCACCACTTTTACCCAACGTATATACATGAGGATGCTCTACAAAAAGAAAGTAATTAGAGGTGTCCAATCCTGCATCTTCTCGTCGATTCTTGATTTTTATATCTAAAATTTCTTTGAATAATTCTTCTTGATATTCCCAGGTTTCTTTATAATCTCTGCGACCAAGTTCTTGTATTTGGATCTTCTTATTCATTGTCACAAAGATACAATGAACTCATTTGATTCTTTTTAGATTAGTCTTAAAATTTTATTTATCCGGATTATTTAATATGACTAAGGCCGCTATTACTCCAGGGACCCACCCACAGATAGTTAATAATAATACGATTAAAACAGAACCACACCCTTTGTCTAATATTGAAAGGGGTGGAAAAAAAATAGCTAATAAAACTCTCCAAAAACTCATAAAGTTGATTAAAATAAATTATATGTTATACTTATAAGTAGCGTTAGGCTTTATTCTGTTACAATGTTATAAAATTAATCTCTATATTTCTGATTTCTTTCTAGACATGAAATTAGTATCTTATCTATTTTACGGTATCATTTTAATGTATTCTGATACGGCTTTTGCACAATATGAATTTTCTGGATATGTAGATACTTCAGATTGGTCAGATGGTGTTTACCTTTCTCTTGTTGAAGATTATAGGAAAATATCGGGAATATATCCTGAGCAGATCATTCAAAAAGTTACTCCAGATGCTACCGGATATTTTGTATTCACGGGAGATAATTTGCCTGAAGGAAACCATATGTATAGAATACATGTGGATAAATGTTCTCAAAAACATAAAAACAGAGCACATCTCAATGGTTTCTGTACTGATAGTGAAGAGGCTCTTTTTATTGCAAACCATACCGATACGCTTTCGTTACCTTTTTCTTTTGATAAAGAAATATTTTGCAAAATCGTCTCGAATAATGAAAAAAGTAATGCGTTTATAAAAATTGATTCTATTATCGATGAAATGCGTTTTGCATTCGGAAATTATCGTAGTACAGCCAATCGAAAAATCAATTCAAGCAAATGGATGAATACATTGCAAGAGAATGGAAAAAGCCTGAATGAACCTCTTATAGAATTGTATGTATTTGCGTTCTTATCTAATAAAACCAATGAGCTATACTCTCATTATCTAGATGATCTTAAAAACAACCCCTATTATGATGAATTATTAGAACGACTGTTAGAGAGCTATCCTAATAGCACCTATGTAATTCAGTATGAAGCAGAATTGGCTTCAGATAAATTTCTTATTAATCCTAAAGAAAACTCTTCTAAAAACCCCTGGATATGGCTTTTGATTATAGTATTAATTCTATCGTTATCTTTTAATATCCTTCAATTTCTAAACAAAAGAAAAGAAGCAAGCATTTCTTCCCCTCTTGAAAAAAATCTTACTCAACAAGAACAAAAAGTATTAGATCTCATCCTTGAAGATAAAACCAATAAGGAAATTGCTTCGACTATGTTTGTGAGTCTAAGTACAATTAAAACTCATATTAACAACTTATATAAAAAACTTGAAGTAAGCTCAAGAGAAGAAGTTAAATCTCTGTATATCAAAAAGTAAACAAAAATCCACCTGGGGGTCTAGCCCCTATTTCATACCCATATTTGTCATTTTTTAGGTTCTAAATTTTCAATTTTGACGTGGATCATTCTAAAAAGTAAATACGAATGATACGATGAACTCATTTTAATAATCTAAAAAACAAAAGAATGAAAACAGTAATTTTAACTACAGTAGCAGGAGCATTTTTAATGGTGATGATATCATGCAAAAATGAAACTGCAACAGAAACAAAAGTTGAAAGCCCAGAGATTGCCGAAAAAGGCAATACTGCAATTGCGGATGTACCAGTGATGGCGTTTTCTAAAACAGATCATGATTTTGGAACTATTAATGAAGGTGATATTGTAAAACACAAATTTACCTTTACCAATACCGGAAAAGCACCTTTGTTAATCATTAGTGCCAAAGGTAGTTGCGGCTGTACAGTGCCAGAGTGGCCCAAAGAACCCATTGCTCCGGGAGCATCGGGAACACTATTGGTAGCATTTAATTCTAACGGAAAACCAAACCTACAGAATAAGCAAATAACAATTACAACCAATACCGAAAAGGGTAAAGAAATTCTTAAAATCAAAGCTATGGTAACTCCTAAAGCAAAGATCAATAGCTAATCTTTTAGAGTAAATAGTATTAGATTTTTGGTTAAAAACCTGTAGAAATAGATCCCGCCAAGTAGCGGGATTTATTTTACCAGTATTTTTTGAAGATTTGAAAATAATAAAACTTTAAAATTGAGTTTCGCTAAATTGAAAGATTAGGTCATACTTTGTATCTTTGCACGCTTAAAACGGCAGCATTATGCAACTATCAGAACAAGAACTTGTAAGAAGAGAAAAACTAAACTCTTTACGTACCTTAGGTATTAACCCATATCCGGCAGCTTTGTTTCCGGTTGATCATACTTCGGATAAGATTAAGAAGGAGTTCAAAGAGGGTAAAAAAGTGGTGATTGCTGGTCGATTAATGTCGAGACGTATTCAAGGTCCTGCTTCTTTTGCAGAGTTACAAGATGCAAATGGCCGCATACAAGTGTATTTTAATAGAGATGAGATTTGTACTGGTGAAGATAAAACCAAGTACAATGAGGTATATAAAAAATTATTAGACATCGGTGACTTTATCGGTATCGAAGGTGAGCTTTTTACCACAAAAGTAGGTGAGAAAACGGTTATGGTTAAAGATTTTACATTATTAAGTAAAGCTCTTAAACCCTTACCCTTACCAAAAACTGATAAAGAAGGAAATACTTTTGATGAATTTAATGATCCCGAAATGCGTTATCGACAACGATATGCAGATTTAGTGGTTAATCCCCACGTAAAAGATGTTTTTGTAAAAAGAACCAAGCTTTTTAATGCCATGCGTCAGTTTTTTAATGATCGTGACTATTTCGAAGTTGAAACTCCGATACTACAGCCAATCCCAGGAGGAGCTGCTGCTCGCCCATTTATAACCCATCATAACTCATTGGATATTCCTTTGTACATGCGTATCGCCAATGAATTATACCTTAAGCGATTAATTGTAGGTGGTTTTGATGGTGTGTACGAATTTTCGAAAAACTTCAGAAATGAAGGAATGGATCGAACTCACAATCCAGAGTTTACCGCGATGGAAATTTATGTGGCCTATAAGGACTACAATTGGATGATGGATTTTTGCGAGCAACTTCTTGAGTACTGTGCCATTGCCGTTAACGGAACAACGAAAGCTACTTTTGGAGACCATGAGATTGACTTTAAAGCGCCTTATGCCCGAGTGACCATGGCAGATTCGATCAAACATTTTACTGGTTTTGATATAACAGGTAAGTCTGAAGATGAAATTCGAGAAGCAGCTAGAGGTATGGGAGTCGAAGTAGATACTACTATGGGTAAAGGAAAACTTATCGATGAAATTTTTGGCGAAAAATGCGAAGGAAACTATATACAACCTACCTTTATTACCGATTATCCTAAAGAAATGAGTCCTTTATGTAAAGAACATCGTGATAATCCAGAACTTACAGAACGTTTTGAATTGATGGTTTGTGGTAAAGAGATCGCTAATGCATATTCTGAGCTTAATGATCCTATCGATCAACGAGAGCGATTTGAAGATCAATTAAAACTAGGAGCAAAAGGAGATGACGAAGCCATGTTTATTGATCAGGATTTCATACGGGCCTTAGAATATGGTATGCCTCCTACCTCTGGGATGGGAATCGGGATGGATCGCTTGATTATGTATTTAACGAATAACCAGTCTATCCAGGAAGTATTATTCTTCCCACAGATGCGTCCTGAGAAGAAACAGATTGAACTTGGAGACAATGAAAAAGCAATCTTCGAAATTCTTAAAAAAGAAAAAAGCATCGCACTAGCAGAGCTTAAAAGTGCTACTGGACTTAGTAACAAAGCCTGGGACAAAGGAATGAAAGGATTATCAAAATTAGGCTTAACAAAGGTTACCAAAACCGAAGATAACCTTATTGTAGAGATTACAGAGTAATAAAACATAGTAACACATACAAAAACGCAACCAATAAGGTTGCGTTTTTTCTTACCCCTTTAAAAACAAATTCTAACTATACGAAACTATATTTCTACGGTTTCAGATTGTCATATATCAAAGATATTTTTACATAATTACACCAAGGTTACCTTTCGATTAAATAAAGCTTAATTAATTAAATAGTATTTATGATTATTTAGCATTAACCAGTATAAAGACAAACCTGCATTGATTAAAACCTTGAAGTTTTACAAGAATCTCCTATATTTGAGTGTTTAAAAAACTAACGACCATGGCATTTATTACAGACGAAGAGCTACAAGACCTTAAAGATCAAGTATATAAAGCTGAAGAAGCAACACAAAGTGCAAAATATATTAGCGAAAAAGCTGTTGAAGATGAGAAAGAGAACTCCAGAAAATTTAAGATAGCCACTATCATACTTGGCATCCTGGCAGTACTGGGAGTTGCCGGTACAGTATATTTTATGAACTTTGGTGCTACGGGTATGATCTCTGAAAAAGATCACAAATCGCAAGTAAGCGTTCTTGAAAATAAGGTATCAGAATTGGAAGGAACACTTCAGAACTTATCTATGAATCAAGAACTAGACTCTGAAAACACTGGTGAATCTGCCGGTTCTATAGAAGATGAATTGGTATATGCAGTACAGATTGGTGCTTTTGAGGAAAAAAACTTGTCTATGTTTTCTGACAACTTCGTTAATTTTAAAGAAATCAAAAGTGAAGGATATAATAAATACGCCTTAGGAAATTTTGAAACACTTGCAGAAGCTAAACGTTTTCGCAGAGAATTGGTAAAACTAGGCTTTAGAAATGCTTTTATCGGTTCTTATCAAAACGGAAAACGAATAAAGATTGAAGAAGCTTGGTAGATATAAATAAAAAAGGAGGCAAATGCCTCCTTTTTTATCAATAATCAACTCAACAAACTATACATTTACCACAATGTATTTTTTCCCTGATCTTCTATAATACACACCATTGCTGGTATAATACTTTACTCCTCTTACTTTTACTACTTTATAGCCTCTAGGTAATGTAGCTACTCTAACCCCAACCGGAGCCGACACAGTTCTATATCCTCTACTCTTTTTTACATACCATACACCTCCACTACGGTAGTATCTTACATTATTATGCACTACAACTCTGGGATGATGCAATTTGGTAACCACTACTCCTTTTGCAGGACGAACTCTCACGGTTGCAGCACAAGAAGTTGTTAGAAAAGAAAGTAATAAAATCGGAATAACCAGTTTCAGTATTGTCTTCATATCGATAGTTTTTTGTTTTCTATACTATCTAAGACCTTACTATTTTAAAAAGGTTTAATCTATACTTCCTTTTTCTACATATTCTTGTATTGGCATCCCATCAATAATTACATCTTTAAGTACCGATCGACCTTCTTTAATATGTACTAATGCATATACATTATTCTTTAGACTATCCCGATTAACATCTCTATATGCTTTTTCTGCATCATAGGCTTTGGTCTCTTCCATATAAAATCTATTGAAGGGTAGCTCAAAATTTATGACTTCTTTAGAATTACTGGTTACTTTAGCAATAACATAATCTTCACCTGCTTCTAGAGGTTCTTTACTTATTGTAGTGATTTTAGCAAAACCTTGGCTATCTTTTTGGATATATACACGTATTTCATCTCCATGTATATAAGTAGTATCTGCTAATACAAAAGAATTCATCTCATAATCTAAGGTGATGTATTTTCCTCTAAAGGGATCTGTAGGGTCTATGGGTCTGGTTTTAAACTTATACACTTTACCTGTCTCTAAAACATCTTCTTGCTGCCATATCATCTGCAACGGAACAAAAATTTGCACCAACGCCACAACTATAAATCCTATTAATATGTGAATCGTTTTCATACTTGTAAATCTTTTAATTGTTTTTTAATCCTCTGTTGTCTCTTCAGCATAAAATAGTTGGTTAAAAAGAACCCTGTTCCTACCAAAACAAATAGAATTCCTCTCACTACAAAGCTCATCCCTGTATCAAAAAATCGGCAAATAATCAGAATCGAAATAATCAGCAGTCCGTAGTTTAGTATCCCGAAATTAAATTTATCTGCGCCGATTTTAATAGCAGAGATCCCCAGTGCAAAGACCAATAAATTGATGAGTACAATAGGTAAAACACCTATAGTCGGAAGCAAAAAGTACACGATCCAGAATACGATAAAAGCTACCTGAAACAGATTCATCGCTTTTATTCCTTTTTTCCAAATCATATATCCCAAAACTGCTATCGTCATTACAAACAACACCAATTCAACAAACAATTCCTGAAGATTATAATTAAACTCACTTGGGAGCTCATCCCATATCCAACTAAACGTAAATATCATCAAAGACACTACGGTGCCTAATGAACCAATAATCAACCAACCGTTTCTTAGTGTTCTCAACTCCTTGAATATCGAAAGTCTTCCGATAGTATACAGCAGTCCAAATAGTGTGATATAGGTTACAAATCCAAGAGTGTCATCATTCCCTAAAAAAGTACTTAGCGCTATCGCCATACTAGCCGGTAAAATCCAATTAAAAATCGTTACGGTATTACTGGTTATTTTTGTTTTGATCAGCGTCCAATAATAAGGGAGTACTACTAAAAAGAATACAATGTATAACCAGGGTGTTTTCGTGTTTCTATACTTCCACAAACCTGTCTCTAATGCATAATATGTACTTAACAGTAGCAATAGTAATGTTACTGCATTAGATCGTAGTAGATAAATCAACGGTAAACACAGTACGATCCATGTGAGTAGATATGAACCCAATTCTCCCGGAATGTTATAGATCTGACTCACCATCGCGATACATGCTCCTACCGAAAAGAAAAGAAATGTACCTGATGCTTCTTTCCATGCACTGCTTTTTTCTTTCAGGATAGAAAAACCAGTTATAAACTGCCCCACTAACAATGGCAAAAATGCTAAGATTGTTTTTGTAATTTTTGAAAAATCATCCCAATTATGGGCCAGCATTAAAATAATACCTGATCCTACCAATAATGCTCCAAAAATTCCGAAAACCATAAATAGTTTATTAGGTTTCCCTATATCTTTAGTCGCATAATACTGCTCTATTTTATCTGCAAGCTCTGGCGAAATTACTTTATCTTCTACCAGAGTTTTCAGCTCTTTATTAAATTTTGAACTCATGATACAAAATTGTTTAGTTATAAATGTAATCAAAAAGACAGCCGCAACCACACGGCTGTCTTTTCTAATCATCAAAACAAGGAGCCTCCCCCCGGATGTCAACTTAATCGTAATTCTTTTTTAAAAGATCAAATTAACACGGCTCCTTCTTTTGATTCTTTACTGCTCTTGATTCTCTATAAACTTCTTATCCCTCGTGTTTTTTTGCACAGCAATTGCAGCAAATAAACTTAAGGTAAAAGACATCCCATAAAACCCTTTTTCACTTAGTTCTAAATCGGCATTCCATAAACCGATAATCAATAATAAAATAGAAGTAAGCGTGGTAAACCAACTGATCCCATAATAAATATCAGTAACCGGGATGCCTTCTAACCTATCCCTAACACTTTTTTGAACAGATACTGCAGAGAACAATCCAAATAACAGGATGGTAAAGTAGTATCCTTTTTCGTTAAGAAACATATCTGCATTCCATAGACCGATACAATAGGATATCATACCAATAAAAAGTGCAGACCAGGATGCCGAGATAAAAGCCGGCGTAGGCTTTTGATCATAAACCATAATCTCTTTCTTTTCTAAATTTTCGTTTACTGTACCCTCAGATACATCATTACTAAATTTGTACTCCATGATAATTAATTTTGATGATTAATTTATGGTACAAATGTGCAGTGATTTTATTTGAAAGTAAATTCTAGTTTTCAAAAAAACTTACGATATAATCTTAATAATTTTTATAATTATATACTATTAATAGTATATTTAAACAACTATTAATTACGATATAATGAGTACTACATCCTCTATCATACGTACTTTATCTGATGAAGAAAAGCGAAGTTTTATTGCTTTATTAAAGCAAAAGAACAAAAGAAACGATACGAAGAACATACAATTATTCAAACTTCTAGACACCACTGAAGAAGTCAAAAACCTGGATATAAAAATCTACAGAAAACGATCCAAAGGAGCTTTTCATGCCCTTAGCAAAAGATTGCACGACAGCCTTATCGATTTTGTAGCTTCTAAAAGTTTTGAAGGAGAAACCTCTGAAGAAATGGAAATTCTAAAGCTGCTACTCGCCAGCAGGATCTTCTTTGAACAAAAACAATATAAGATTGCTTTTAAAACCTTGCAAAAAGCCGAGCAAAAGGCAAAAATGTATGACCTCTATAGCATCCTTAACGAAATCTATTACACCAAAATACAATATGCACATATTACTCCAACAATATCCTTAGAAGATCTAATCACAGATTTCAAAAACAACAAAGCATCGATACAACAAGAAGAAAACCTCAACCTCTTTTATGCCACTGTCCAGAACGAGCTTAACCGACATCACCAGGATTTTGTGGTCGTAATACAAGATGCTTTATCAAAATTTGGAATCTCGACAACCAAAGATCTAACCTTTAGATCCTTGTTCAAGATTCTTGAGATCACTAACAAAGCAGCCCAAGCTTCTCGGGATTATTATACCATATTGCCTTTTGTTGAAGAAGTCTATACCCAGATCGATACTAAAGAAGACCTGATCGACAAACACCTATTCTACCATATACAAATCTTGTATTATGTAGCCAATGCATATTTTAGGAATAAGAATTTTGGCACTTCACAACACTACCTTGTATTGATGAAAAGCCAGATGCATAAAAATCAAAATAAGTATTATCGTCGGTTTTTTCCTCAATACACCTTACTACAAACCCTAAACCTTAACTATACCGGGCATGCTGATCAAGCTATTGCCACCCTAGAAACTTTTGATGACAACCACCACAAAGAACAAATCATCTATTTACTCGACCTAAAACTAAGCCTTATTGTATTTTACTTTATGCAATCGCGATTTAAAGAGGCGCTGGGCATTCTCACCAATCTTTATCACAGTGATCGCTGGTATACAGAAAAAGTAGGAACATTATGGGTGATCAAAAAAAACTTGGTTGAGATTTTATTGCATGTCGAACTCGATAATCTAGACCTGGTAGAATCGCGGGTAAACAGCTTTAGAAAAAAGCACGGCGATTATCTCAAAAACAATGGCGAAACACGTGCACTTGACTTTTTAAAACTCACTCTAGAGTATTATCGAAAACCTGATATCATTACTACCGTTCTTTTTAAAGAAAAAATCCAAAACGTTCTTACTATCCCAAATAATAATCAAGAAGATATTTTTGAAATGAGTTTTTATGCCTGGTTAAAAGCAAAAGCGTATAGAACTGATCTGTACATAACAATATTAGAGTTGGTGAAGTAAAACATCCTCACCCAACCTCTCCTTCAAAGGAGGGGAGCGCATACCATCAACATCATTTGTCATCGTCATTGCGAGGGACAAAGCAATCTGCATACTTTAAAAAGATTACTTCGTCGCCCTTGCCGAGCCATAGTCGAAAGGCTCATTATGACATAACATCTCGTCATTGCGATCCACCGAGGCCTAGAAGCAATCTACCCATCATAACAATAGTTAATTGTACTATAATTTTTCACCAAGAGACTAACCTATTTATTATCTTAGTTACAAATCATAATGTTGTTATCATCAATCATCATAAACAAATCAAAACACTCAGCATGAAAAAAAGTAATATACTTCTCTTAGTACTTACCTTTATTTGGAATTTTGAAATAAATGCACAATCCGAAATTGAGCAGATCAACACCACCCTACAACATTATATCGAAGGTACTGCCAACGGAGCACCTGAACGATTAAAAAAAGCATTCCACAAAGATTTCAAGCTATTTATTGTAGATAGCGACACCTTAAAAATTATAGATGGCAAGGGCTATATCGAACGCGTAGAAAAGAGCAAGAAATATAACCGGATCGGAAAAATAATCACTATAGATTATGAAAACGATGCAGCATCAGCTAAGATCGAAGTTTATTTTCCTGACAGAAATAGAATCGCAACCGACTACTTGTTACTATTAAAAATAAAAGGGAAATGGAAGATCCTTCATAAAATCATCAATCTAAATACGTTTGAAAAAGTAGCAGATCTACAAGCAAAAAACACGCTAGAGATCGACAACATCAATAAAGCTTTGTTACACTATATAGAAGGCACAGCAAATAGTGACCCCGCAAGATTAGACAATGCCTTTCATAAAGATTTTAATTTGTATTATATCAAAAAAGATACTCTTGGTATTATCCCAGGAAAAAAATACATGACTAATTTTACCAATGGTAAAACATATAACCGAATCGGTAAAGTAGTATCTATAGATTATGAAGATGACGCCGGTCTTGCAAAAATACAAGTACTCATGCCTGATAGAGATAGAGTAGCCATAGATTATCTATTACTGCTAAAAATAAAGGAAGAATGGAAAATAATTCATAAATCCTTTACTTCTAAAACCTACGGCAAGTAAACTAAAAGTAACATTCATTATTAAGGAATGAAGTAATCAAACAACTTCGTCACTACCCCGTTCGCTACCCCCTAAGGGTGGTTCAGAACCACCCATAACCTGGTTACGAATCCCTTATTACCTATACCAAGGTGCTTCGAGGTGGTTCTATACTCTTTCGAATAAGTTACACAGGTGCTTTGAGCCGGTTATGTTACCTTTATAATAGGTTCTTAACCGTCTCGAATGGGTTTAGCATCGTCTCAAACCAGTACAACAACCCATTATAATGGGTATACTATTACTTATAAATGATATATAACCCTTTCGAATCAGTAATTAACTACCTAACCATAAGCTACTAACCTATTAAAAAGGATACTAAACCGTCTCGAACCAATAAACAACTACCTCATCATAATAAACGAACCTACTAAAAAGGGTAATCAACCTCCTCGAATGAGTATCGAGAACCATTGTATAACAAAAGATACAATGATCCTTTGGTAGGCTACTAATTACAAAGATTCCGGAAATCCCCCCTACCCAAAAAGGGGTTTAATCCCCATACCATTGTAGTAAGATTTGATGTAAGTTTGTAATAGCCAACAAAAAGAAAAAAGTCTTCTATAGGTGCAAAAAATATCAAAAAGCGAGTTTGTGTTAGTTAGCAAACCCCATAGGTTATACAAAATCTATGGGGTTTACTTTTTTTGTAAAACAAAAGTGTACAACTCCCCAAATAGTGCTATAGAAGTGTTTTTTTTAAGAATATTTACTTATCTTAGTGACTCACTCATTATCAATACCATACCCCAATAAATCGTGATGATTTCTATATGAAAACTTTTAAAAACAGAAACCGGAAAAACGCTAAAAAAGAACCAACAGAGCCCTTTTTTAATCGTGCTCATCAAAAAAGTATAACTACTGAATCCAAGGATAAAACAACTCCATTCTTTGCTACGGCAGGTATTCAACAAAAACCTATTTTCGAAAGTAATAATGCTACTGCAACACAAACGCCATCATTAGAAAAAAAATTGAACACCTCGAAAGGAAAAGGAAAGCCACTTCCTAAAGATATACGATCAACCATGGAATCTTCGTTCGAAACCGATTTTAGTAACGTAAAGATCCATAATGACCAAGAAGCTTCACAAATGAACCAAGAGCTACAAGCCAGAGCTTTTACCAATGGCAATGATATCTATTTCAATAAAAATGAATTTAACACCTCTACAACTAACGGTAAAAAATTACTTGCGCATGAATTAGCTCATGTTAATCAGCAAAAGGGAATGGCCCACACAAAAATACAGAGAACCCTGGGTGATGGTCATGATTTGAGCTCGCCAAGGTTTTCGCGATTATTGGATCTGGAAGCAGCTTTTGATAATGAGAGCCTTGTAAAAAAAGGAGACAGTGGACGAGCAGTACAAGCCATCCAAATGGCATTATACGATATTGGGATTCCATTACCTGTATATGGGGCAGACGGGGATTTTGGGAATGAAACCAAAGCAGCGGTTGTAGAATTTCAAAGAAGAAATCCACCACTTAAGAAAGATGGTAAAGTAGGTCCAGATACCATGACCGCCTTAGATACACGTTTTGGTACTCCTACACTACCGGCAGCAGCTACTCTTTCTGCAACATGGACTCCCGCATGTGTACAGGATGTGCTATGCCCATGGAGCCCCCATACCATTGATGTACTAAGAACAAAAATTACTTTAAAATCATTTGACAGCATCTCATGGGCCGACGAAGAATGGGATGGATCGAGTTGGATTGCTGCTCCTTTTCCGGGTGGCGGATATAATACTGGTACAGAAATAGGAGTGCTTAACTCTTCTTGCGAAAGTATGTCTGAAACACTATATCACGAAGTACTACATGCCGAACAACCTTCATCGCATAATACTACGATAAAACGCGAATCGTATGCCTATCGCATTGGCGAAGAGTTTAGTATCGCAATGGGATTAGGAGGACGTTCTTCTTTAAGAAGCACCGACGCCCAAGGCCGAGAATTTGCAGACCCTAGTAAAGTAGATGCTTTTGTAGCCTCTACTTATCCCTCTGTGCCGAGTGGCGGTGGTGGTGATGAAATCATAGGAAAAGCCGCTACCCCAGGGCATGTGACGGTTCAGCGCCCTAATGGTTCTACATATACCAGACCTGCCGCTGTAGGAGAAAAAGTTCCCGGACCCATAAATCTGGTTAATGAAGTTGTACATTCAACCGCCGGCTGGACATGTCCCTAATCGTTATTTTTTAAGATGCTATACGAATGAAAAAAGCAACGCATATCAAATGGGGTTTATTAACTTTACTATCAATTATAATTATTACTATTATTCTTTACTTATCTATTCCTAACATTACTTTTATGAGTGAGCAAAAAATAAATTTTCTAATACAAGGAGAAAAAGTTAGCAAGAGCTATCTAAGTGATCCATTTGTTAGCAACGGAAAGTTCACCTTAATAAATAATGAGGGGGATCCGGTTAACGTATCTATACATACTGTTTCGCTTACCATAGGAGAACAACAACAAATGATTGAAGACGTCTCTGTTTTTGATATGAATGAAGAACAAACTCTGGACTCAAAAAAAATTATCATAACACCGAATTCGAAAACGGCACTTATGATAGGATTTCCTAGGGTTCCCATCCAGGGAACACCTGGTTCTGAAATCTTTTTAGAAGTTGTTTTTACTGTGCAGGAAGAAAAGATAAAAGTCATTTCTGATATTGAGCTAACTCGAAGAATACCACTGTAATCCGACATGATTCTAATATCATGTTTCTGATAAAGAGTAGTGTCTTTAGAAATACCTAAAAGTAATATTCTAATTATCACAACAAACCCTATAGTTACAACGTTATATACTTTCTTATAAACCATGTTACACGATCAATGAGTATACTACCAAAGTATGGGTTACTACAATTAAGGAACTCTGCAAGAATATACACTAAAGACGTTACCGAAAGTCTGCAACTCTTTAAGAAAGAAACCAAAAATCTTAAAGTAACTGTATTTCTTTCTTACCATCCCGATGAGCTAGAAGAACTGGATAGTGCGATTAATTTTTTAAAGGATTTTGATGTACTTATATATGCAGATTGGCTAGATGAAAATCTGCCAAAAGACAAAAGTGATCTCACGACCAAACAATTACAAGAGAAAATACAAGAGAATAAAAAGTTTATTTTTCTAGCCACAGAGACCGCGGTACAATCCAAATGGTGTGATTGGGTACTGCGATTGGCTGCTACCATAAAAGATCCAGAAGATATTGCTATTTTACCGATACGGGAAGATTTTAGCGACTATGGCGGTGCCGAGTATCTAAAGAAATATCTATATATTAAAGAAAATGATTTTACAGCACAGGCATATAATGTAAAATATCCTAACGGAGATGAAAAAACATTGACAGAGTGGTTTGAGTCGTAAGTAATACACAAGTCATTAGTTATCATTCTAACATAGACTAGAATCTACAATTCTATTAAACATATTATGGATCCCAGAACAACGTCTATCCAGAGCGACAGTCGAAGAACTGGTATGAAGCACTATAAATAGTACATCAAAGCGTTGCTGCAACCTTCTCGACCACAGCAATAGTGTCATCAAGATCTTTATAGGTTAAGGCATTGGTAATAAACCAGGTTTCGAATGCGCTTGGTGCTATATAAATTCCGTTATCCAACATCCCGTGAAAGAACTTTTTGAAGGTCTCGTTATTACCGCTAGCGGCAGAATCAAAATCTACTACATGATCTTTAGCAAAGTGCACAGAGATCATTGATCCGACTCTATTAATGGTATGTGTTACGTAATGGTGTTTTAACGCTTTTTCAATCCCCTTATGCAGATATTCTGTTTTTTCTGCCAGACTCTTAAAGGTTTCCGGATTAGTATTCAATTCGGTAAGCATGGCCAATCCTGCTGCCATTGCTAATGGATTACCACTTAGCGTTCCTGCTTGATATACTGGTCCTAATGGTGCAAGATGATTCATGATTTCTTCTCGGGCTGCAAATGCTCCGACGGGTAACCCTCCTCCAATTACTTTACCAAAAGTAACGATATCGGCATCTACACCTAATAGTTCCTGTGCTCCTCCTTTAGCTAATCTAAAACCAGTCATTACCTCATCAAAAATCAAAAGGATATTGTGGGTATCACATAAAGCCCTTAATCCTTGAAGAAATCCTTTTACAGGAGGAATACATCCCATATTACCTGCCACAGGTTCTATAATAATACAGGCAATTTCATCTTTATTGGATTCAATAATTTGTTCTACATGATCTAGATCATTATACCTTGCAAGTAACGTATCTTGCGCAGTTCCTTTGGTTACACCAGGACTATTTGGACTTCCAAAAGTCACAGCGCCACTACCTGCCTGGATTAGAAAAGAATCGCTATGCCCATGATAACAGCCAGCAAATTTGATAATCTTATCCTTATTCGTATAACCACGAGCCAATCGCACTGCACTCATACAGGCTTCTGTACCCGAGTTTACAAATCGTATTTTATCGATATTAGGTACCATAGAAACCGCCAATTCAGCGATCTGCGTTTCGATCTCTGTAGGCATCCCAAAACTGGTTCCTTTTTTTGCTTTTTCGACAACTGCATCTACCACTGGTTGATATGCGTGTCCAAGAATCATAGGCCCCCAAGAATTGATATAATCTATCAATCGGTTTCCATCTTCATCATATAGATAAGCTCCTTTGGCTTCTTTAACAAATATGGGATCTCCTCCAACTGCTTTGAAAGCTCTTACTGGTGAGTTGACTCCACCAGGAATCACCTTTTGCGCTGCTGCGAATAGCGCACTACTTCTTTGGTATATCATGTTTAGTTGAAATCTTCTTCTTCCTCGTCCTCGGCTTCTACTTTAAGTACTTGTCCGATTCTGATATTATTATCAGCGAGGTTGTTATATGCCTTAAGTTCGTTTACAGAGATTTTATATTTACGCGAAATAGAATATAAGGTATCTCCTTTTTGTACGACATGTCCCGACGTATTATAAACCACAAGGGGTGGTGTAGTTGCAGCCATAGAAATATCTGTTTTAGTCCCTCTACGCGCCTTACGTTTACGCCCTAATACTTCATCATCAAACTTATATAATTGGTGTTTTTCGATAATACTAATCAATTTTTCGGGATATTTTCTATCGGTAGCGTACCCTGCCTCTCTAAGGCCTCGAGCCCAGGATTTATAATCTTTTTTATTGAAAGTAAAAAGTCTTGAATATCGTTTTCTATTCTTTAAAAACAAAGAATGGTCTCTAAAGGATTCGCTGGCCTGATTATATTTTCTGAAGCACTCTTGTGAGCGATCATCATCATGATATACGCGATCACCTTCCCAATCATGGCATTTGATTCCAAAATGATTTTTTGCTCTTTGCGTTAGTTCTCCATATCCTGCGCCAGATTCAAGAATTCCTTGTGCCAGGGTAATACTAGCTGGAATACCGTACGTTTTCATTTCACTCATAGCAATACTAGAGAACTCAAAAATATAGTGTTGCACCCGTTCTTTATAAGGAATTGTAGTTGATGATTTTTTTCCAGGTGCTACATCAGGTAGTTTTTCTGATATAATTTCTTGAGTATTACGCTCAATAGTAGTAACCGTAGTTCGTCTTGGCGTTGGCTTTTCTGTTCTCGAAGTAATTACTTTTTTGTTTCCTCCACAAGAAACTAAAAATGCAGTAATACATAGTAATGAAATAAATTTCCTCATCTTCAGCATTAAATTGTAATAAGGGGTAATTTCTTTTTCTTTAATTTTTTATTCATCCCTGCAACACCTTGTAATCCTCCGGTATGCACGGCTAAAATACGAGTATTTTTTGGAAAAACACCTTTTTGTACCATGTCAAAAATTCCAAAAAGCATCTTAGCTGTATAAACAGGATCTAATGCAATATGTTGCTGTGCATAAAACCTATTGATAAACTCTACACCTACTCTATTTATTTTACCATACCCGTCAAAATGATAGTTGGTTATCAGTTTCCAGTTGGTTTTTGCAGTGTACTTCCTTATTTCTTCGGAAAGAAAGTCTCCTTTTAACGCCGGAAAACCTAGTACAGTTTGATGAGCACTAGTGCTATTGATGATCCCAGAAATCGTTCCTCCAGTTCCTACAGCACAACAAACGATATCATAAATAGCATCTTGTTTTGTGAGTATTTCTTCGCATCCTCTAATCGCTAACTCGTTTGTTCCTCCTTCAGGAATCAGGTAAAAAGATCCAAACTCTTTTGCTAATTCTTTTAAAAAAGTTTCAGAAGTCTTTTCTCGATACTGTGCTCTGGTAATAAACTTAAGATGCATCCCTGATGTCGAAGAAAACTGTAAGGTATCATTTTCTGAAAGGGTTTTATTGAAATCCATACTTAGTTCTTCACCTCTAATAATTCCTATGGTCTTCAAACCCACCATCTCTCCTGCAGATGCAGTAGCGGCAATATGATTACTATAAGCTCCCCCAAAAGTAAGGATCGTACTGTATCCTAATTTTTTAGCTTCGGCTAGATTGTATTTTAATTTTCTGAATTTGTTTCCGGAAACATAGGTATGGATCTCATCTTCTCGCTTGATATCTAGAGAGACTTCTGCATTGTCCAAAATCGGATGGCTAACCTTTTGATTTTCTGAAAGTACCGTTTCCGAAGAGAAAATATGCATTTATAAATATTTAATAAAACTCCAGGGTCTTCTCTTTTTTAAGTAATCGAGATCATCTTCATTATAGTACGCTTCTCTTTCAAAAGAAATATTGCGATACGCTTGTTGCGAATTTCGATATTGTAACACCCTGATAATATATTCTGCAAAATAAAGAATATAGAATGGCAATACCAACAATTCTGCTTGTTGTCTTATATGAATTTTCTCATGATTAATAAAGGTTTCATCATCTTTAAGAAAGGAATCCTTGACCACAATAAAAGGCCAAAGAGCTAACCCAACAAAATGGCGACCAATCAAATATTTGTTAACAACTATGCGCATATAATTACAAGATACTATTTTTGTATGATATGAGTAACCCTAAAAAAGTATTAACTCCAAAAGACGGAGATTATTATATTACCCCAGAAGGGTATCGATGTTTTACAGAACAATATCATCGTAGAAGAGGATATTGTTGTGAGAGTGGCTGTAGGCACTGCCCGTATGGCTATGATAAAAAAACAAATAGCTACACTAAATAATAGTGTTAAAACAAGTGTCATGGTATGATTATTGTTGGTAAATAGTTAAAAAAGCTATTTATTGTTGAACCTCTAAAACAAGGGATTATGAAATTTTTACCACTTTTATCAGTAATCCTTATCATAACTTTTAGTTCCTGCACCACTGTACGTGTGGCTTCAGATTATGATAAGCAGGCAAATTTTAATACGTATAAAAGCTATGCATTCTTCAAGCCAGGAATTGACAAAGCAGAAATTAGTGATCTAGACAAAAAACGCATCCTAAGGGCTATCGAAGCAGATATGACATCAAAAGGATTTATCAAATCAGAAAATCCAGACATGCTAGTTAGTATTTTCACAAAAACCCGTGAAAATGTATCAGTATACCAGAATAACTGGGGCTGGGGCTGGGGTCCTGGTTGGGGATATGGCTGGGGATGGGATCCTTGGTTTTGGGGTGGTAACTACAATTCGGTTTCTACAGTGACCGAAGGCACCTTGTATATAGATCTTATAGACGCTTCTAAAAAAGAACTAATTTGGCAAGGGATGGGTACATCGGCCTTGACTAAAGATGTTGACAAAAAGCAAGAAAAAATGAATGAGATTGTTGGTGCGATCCTCGAAAAATATCCACCACAAATAGAATAAGACCAATATTTCTTTACATAGGTGTAGCCTTTCTTTATAGAAGGGCTATATTTTTTATTGTACATTTATACTAAATATGATAGTAAAAACCTATGCGTAATTTTCTACTCGGAGCAGTAATAGCGGCTTTATTAGTATTTGGAACAAAATATTTTGTTGATCGATCTAATACGAGAAAAATAGAACTTCAATCTTCTGATCTTATCCTGAATCAAATTAAAAACGTAGGTAAACTTGTTGTTACCGAAGGACATTTCTCTGAAGTGATTAATTATAAGGAGGATAAAAAAGTATTTTCCTTTATTCCAACTGTAAAAACTGCCTTAGTGGTCGTTAATGCCAAAGTAGAGGTGTCTTATGACCTTAGTAAAATCGATTATATTCTTAATAAGGATATTAAAACTGTAGTGATTACTAAAATCCCAAAACCAGAAATCAACATCAATCCTAATATAAAATATCATAGTCTTCAGTATGGTCTTTTAAATCAATACAACCCTAAAGATCATAACTTAATAAGAAAAAAAGTGGTTAAACAACTCGAAGAAAAAGTAAAAAAATCATCGCTAGTTACAAATTCTGAAAATCGACTGATTAGTGAGCTACAAAATATATATATTCTTACCAATTCATTAGGATGGACTTTAAAATACAATAACACTGTAATTGATGATCAGGTTCAACTCGAAGAAATACTAGACTAATAGTAGTACACAAAGTTTTATGCATCTTTGATCGATACATTGCCATCCCGAACCATGAGATTCGGGATCCATAACACAAACTCATATAATTTATGGACTCTGGTCTTATATCGTAACAAAAGCAAATACGATATGTAGACACAAAAATGACAACATCTTTTATCAGTGTATAAAAAAGATGGAAAGAAAAATCTTTCCATCTTAAAATTTAAAAAATCTACATAGTATAGAATTCGTTTGTCCCTCAAACCCTATGTTATTATACAGATTGTTTATTTGTCTACACTAATAAAACGAGTTAGTTATTAAATACCCTACCCCTCTATTCTAATTAATTATAAAATATTATATGAGAAGTGATTTTAACTGTATTTAGAGGTTTTTTAATTACAATCTGTCAATTCGAGTGCTTCGACTTTAGGAGAAGTGTACTTCATTTTATTACGAAAAAACACTCGAATTGACGCTTTTTTTAATAATTTGCCTAAATGCACAACAGGTTATTTGTTATATTTTTTGTTTAAAATATAATAACGATGCTCATCCCAAATTTTGTCATTCTTAATGATTGCTTTTGAGAATATTCCTTCCTTTTTATAACCATTGTTTTCGAGGATGTTCATAGAGGTCACATTGTAATCAAAAACGCCAGCGTATATTCTAATTAAGTTTAATTTTTCAAATCCATATTGGGTTATTAATTCTACGGCTTTAGTCATAATCCCTTTTCCCCAATAAGGTTCTCCTATCCAATATCCTATTTCTGCAGATTTTCTATAAATATCCTCTTGCACAATAAGACTAATTACTCCGCAAAGTTCATTATTAAATTCGATACCAAAGCTTTGCTTAGGATTATGTTCTTGGGTAAGGTTAATAAAAAACGCTGCATCTTTCTCGGTATATGGGTAAGGGAAATAGTCTTTTAAATTATCCCATACTTTTTTATTATTAGCTAGCTTAGTCAATTGTTGTATATCAGAAAGCTCCAATGGCCGTATCTGGATGTTTGAATTACTCATTTATTTTGTGGATTCTTATCTAAACCAACCATCTGGTTGATCTCAAATTTGTCGATTAACATGCCAAAATAAACGCAGCATTGCGTTTATTTTCACTTACTCTTTTAAAATTACTCATTTTTATTCAAAAAAATAGCATTTCACAACATTTGCAAATCACTGATTTTTAATCATTTATTTAATTTCAAACGACTACAAACGGTTACAAGCGAAATTAAACACTTCCTAACCGAATCTCTAAAACAACCTCTTCTATGTTTGCATCGTCGAAACATAAGAACTCGATAGTATTAACTGTTTAACACGAAAAATAAAAATTATGAACACGCTAAAAAACAAAGTACAGTTGATTGGAAACTTAGGACAAGAACCAGAAATTGTAAATCTAGAATCTGGTAAAAAATTAGCTAAATTCTCTATTGCTACTAATGATTATTATTACAACAAAGAGGGCGATAAAATTACGGACACTCAATGGCATAATATTGTAGCCTGGGGTAAGACTGCTGATATCATCGAAAAATATGTGAACAAAGGACAAGAAATTGCTATTGAAGGTAAACTTACCTCTCGCAGTTATGAGGATAGTGAGGGGAAGAAACGATATATCACAGAAGTAGTTTGTAATGAATTGCTGATGCTAGGAAAATAAAAAAAAGGGCTGCCTGCCTTGGCAGCCCTTTTAAACAATTTTTCATACTATAAAAAATTACCCTCATCATCGGTTTTAACCTTAATAAGCTTATCTCCATTTTCTAATCTAAGCTTATACATTTTTTTGGTAGCTCCTTTCTTGTCATGATAATTAACCAAATACAAATCTTTGGTAACTGTCCATCCCGGGAACCTTTTAGCTATAGATTTTATTACAACATCCGGTAGTTTGACATCTTTAAACCTTTCGACAGTTCTCAAAACCTTACCGTCTTTATCATACGCGGCTAGTATTTTTCCCTCAGGAATATGAAATGCCACTTCGTAATGATCATACTCATCATTATAAATATCTGAACTCTTGAGATCAAAAGTTGCCACCTTCCGTTGTAGCAATTCTACAGGGAGCGCTTCGTCCTCAGCATCAGTTTCGCTAAGGTATTTATAGTTTGTAGCTATGATCCATACTTCAGCTAACTGCTCTATATCCTGAGCAAAAGAAGACATGGTTAATCCAAATACAAGTAAACCTAAAATTATTTTTTTCATGATTTTAATTTTTAATAAATGATTAGTGTAATAATGAAAAAATGATTCTTGCTTTGTAACTTTAAAAGTATTTAGTTAACTGTTTCTAAACTATGATATTTATCAGCTACACCTATTGACAGTACCTTTAGCATATTCATAATCAAATACGTACAAAAACATCAAACTTGTCGTCTGAAGTAAGTTTCGACAAATTAATGCTACTAAGGTGTTACCAAAATTCATTACTTTTAACAGTACTAACTCATAAACCATACCCCACTTGAATACATATACCAAATATTGGTTTCTAGAAGGGTTCAACCTTTTTAATAAGCTCGGTAGGATTACCATGATGCGCATGTGTGAGATCCTGGAAATGGAAAACATTGACAAGGGTACCACTATTGAATTAATAAACAGGGATCAAAAAAGCATTTTCTTTCTAAAAAAAGGAACCATAAAAATTGTAAATTCTTCTAATGATATTGTAAAATACATAGTAAAAAAAGGAAATATTTTTGGTGAATTATCCCTATACAATACAGAGGCCGCAGAAGAAGAACAAGCTGTTGCTTTAGAGGATTGTATTATATGTTATATTGAGGCAGATCGAATGGAAAAAATTATGGAAAAACATGAATCTCTAAAAAATGGAGCGCTAAAAGTATATGGTATACGTATCAAAAAACTAGAACGCAGGCTTCAAGATTTATTATATAAAGATAGCGCAACCAGGATTGAAGATTTTATAAAAGATTATATCTTAGAATTTGGAGAAAATGAAAATGATCGAATCACTGCCAAAAACCTATTATCACACAAAGATATCTCAAATCTTACCAATACTTCGCGACAAACGGTTAGTAATGTAATGAGCAGCCTTAGAAAAAATGATGTAATCGATTATGATTCTCAATACATCTCATTACCTCAAAAATTGACTGCTACATAATTTCAAAAAAGAATTTACAAATTTATCATGAAACTCACACAATCAAAAATTATCTTAATACCCCTTATTTTATTTTCGGTGCTATCCATAATAGGTCAAGAGAATGAAATTGAAACTTCAATATTTATTACGGCAAACACTAGTGAAGATATTGATCAGGATATTTTAAAGAATATAGTGTCTTCTGCTAACCAAGAACAAAACGCTACATTATTAATTGTTGGTAATACGGCCGATCCTATAGGTATTAAAGAGAATTCGGTAAAAACCACTGTGGGAAAACAATTGGATGTAATTTCTGATTTTAACGGAGAAATTGTTTTTATACCAGGGTATAATGAGTGGAAAGCCAAAGGGTATAAAAATGTAAAAAGCCTGGAGAAATTTATTCAGGGAAACAGTAGTGCTAAATATTACCCAGATGATGGATGCCCAATTAAGAAGAAAGAGATTTCTAAAAATGTTGTATTAATCGCTGTGGATTCTCAATGGTTTCTAGAAGACTGGGACAAAAACACCTATATCAATGATGATTGCGACATTAAAAACAGAACACAATTCTTCTTGGAATTTGAAAGTATGCTTAAGAAATCACAGGATCAAATAAAGATCGTGGCTATTCATCATCCCATGTTCACCAATACCAAATCTGGCTTAATTGCCCGCACGGGTGGACTTTCTCTTCAAGATTTTCAGAACAAACAATATCGAGCACTAAGAAATAAATTAATCACTTTAGCAAGGCAAAAAGAAAATGTCATTTTTGTTTCTGGTCAAAGTAGCAATCTACAATATATTTCTAAATACGGTATCGCTCAAATTATAAGTGGATCTGTTGGTAAAACGAAAGGGGTTAAATCATTTGAAAAAGATGATTTTGGCTCCTCAGAAAATGGTTTTGCTAAATTGAATGTTTTTAAAAACGGAAAGGTTACTGCAAATTATTATACAGTTAAAAATGGCACCCCTTCAGAAATTTATTCTTCCTTAGTTTTTAAAGGAAAAAGTCAAGATGTACATTATACTTTTACACCCAAAAGTAGTTTTGGAAAATCCCAAAATGCTTCAGTCTATTCGAAAGAAGAAACTACCAAAGGTAAACTATACAAAGGTTTATGGGGTGATCATTATCGCAAATATTACAGTACTTCTGTCAATGCCCCAATTGCTTTCTTAGATACATTATTAGGCGGTTTAAAACCTATACAACGAGGTGGTGGCCATCAATCAAAATCATTACGCCTTGCAGATAAGAACGGTAAACAATATGTAATGAGAGCATTGAGAAAAAGTGCAATCAAATTTTTGCAATCTACTGCATTTCAAGATAAATATGTTGAGGAGGATCTCGAAGAAAGTTATGCAGATCGCTTTCTACTTGATTTTTATACTACCGCTCATCCTTACACCCCTTTTGCAGTAGGGAAACTAGCAGATGCGGCTGGTGTATTTCACACGAACCCAAAACTTTATTACATCCCTAAACAGGAAACTCTAGGTATATTTAATGATGAATATGGTAATGAATTATACATGATTGAAGAACGTGTAGAGTCAAATCATAGTGATTTAGAAAGTTTTGGGAAGCCCAAAGATATTTTAAGTACTGATGACGTGCTTCAGGAAATTCGAAAAACCGGAAAATCTATTGTCGACGAACCTTCCTATATAAGAGCAAGGGTATTTGATATGCTTATAGGAGACTGGGATCGACACGAAGACCAATGGCGATGGGCACGTTTTGAAAAAGAAGATGGTACAGAATTCTGTAAACCCATTCCCAGAGATAGAGATCAGGCATTTTCAATATTCGATGGAAGTATTATCTCCTTCTTACGATGTGCAGTACCTTTTATCCGAATGATGCAGTCTTTTGATGAAGAATTACCAAGCACTAAGTGGTTTAATTTCGAACCATACCCCTTAGATCTCACTTTTTTAAATCAATCGGATTGGAACGAATGGGAGAAACAAGTAAAATATATCCAGACCAATTTAACTGATGAAATTATAGATCAGGCCTTTGAAGAACTTCCTAATGAAGTAAAAGGAAAAACTATTGAAGAAATTAAAACCAAACTTAAAGGAAGAAGGCAAAACATTTTAAATATCGCCAGGGAATATTATCTATACCTCAACAAGTTTGAAGTCATTGCAGGTACTCAAAAAGACGATAAGTTTCATATCACAAGACTTCCCGGAGGTAAAACATCTGTTGATATCCATCGAAAAGATCTGGGTATATTTAATCGAACCTTTACTCATGATGTAACCAAAGAAATTTGGTTATATGGCCTGGATGGTAGAGATTCGTTTGTTGTTGAAGGTGAAGGTGATCACCCCATTATGATTCGCGTTATGGGAGGTAGAAAAAATGACACCTATGATTTTAAGAATACAAAAAAGGTAAAACTATATGATTATAAATCTAAAAATAACACGATAGTCCATAAGAAAGCAAGAAAATGGTTAGTAGATTCTTATGACATCAACAATTACGACTATAAAAAAAGAGACTATTTTGTATATCAACTGCTTCCTTTAATCTCATTTAACCCCGATGACGGTCTAAGAGTTGGTGTATTAAACAATTATACTAAATATGGATTACAAAGAAATCCATTCACCCACAAACATTCTTTCGGAGCATCATATTATACCGGGTCTTCAGGATTTGATGTTTCCTATTCGGGTGAATTTTCTAATATTTTTCATAAATGGAATTTTGGAGTAGAAGGATTATATACAAGCCCGAATTTTGCTCAAAATTTCTTTGGATTTGGTAATGAAACAGAATACGATAAAGATGAAGTAGATTTAGATTTTAACCGTGTTAGAATTAGAAAATGGAATGCAGCCATTTCATTGATCTGGAGAGGAAGAGATGGAGGTTATTTTCAGTTCAAACCCCATGTAGAATCCTTTGAAGTAGAAAATACAGAAGAACGATTTGTAAATACTGTTTTTGCAGCTAATAGCACTGTTTTTGAACAACAAACCTACGCCGGAGCAGAAGTTACCTATCGTTTTAAAAACATGAATGATCTAGCTTTTCCTACTTTGGGAATGGATGTAGGTATTACTGCTGGTTATAAAACAAATATTGATGAGGGGGATAACGAAAATCGTTTTGCGTATGTAGAACCCCATCTTGCTATAGATCATAAATTAATAAAAAACGGTAAACTAGTGCTGGCAACCAAAGTTGGCGGAAAAGCGATTCTTGGAGATGATTTTGAATTTTATCATGGAGCACAACTTGGAGGAGTTCATAGGCTGAGAGGCTTCAGAAATGAACGATTTACGGGTAAATACTCATTATACCAAAATACAGATTTACGTCTGCAACTTGGAAAATTCAAAACCAGTTTCATACCTTTAAAATATGGTATTACAGGCGGGTTTGATTATGGAAGAGTTTGGTTAGAAAATGATGATTCTGATACTTGGAATAATAGCGTAGGTGGCTCTTTTTGGGTAAGTGGTTTAGATACTTTCACCGCTAATCTAGGTTACTTTGGTAGTACTGATGGAGGTAGATTAGTCTTTGTTCTTGGTTTTGCCTTTTAATTGAAAAGAGATTCGAAAGTATTTTCAAATCTCTAATACATCATAAAAACACACAAATGAAACAACCTGTTGTAATTGCACAAATCGGCAACTTAGAAAACAAAAAGCCAGCTCATGCCCTGGTCAATGGATTAGATCTAGTGATCATAAAATTCGACAAAGAAATTTCTGTATTGTATGGAAGATGCTTGCATAGAGGTGCACTGATGGCCGATGGACATATTGATGGCGACAACCTCATCTGCGGAGTACATGGTTGGGATTATCGTTATGACACAGGAGTGTCTGAATATAACAATAATGAAGTTTTACATAAGTTTAGCTCCAAAATTGAAGGGGATAACTTGTATGTAGACGAAATTGAGATCAATGACTATCTCAAAGAACATCCACAACCTTTCAATAGAGAAGAATACCTTGGTGCATATGCCGACACACATCCCGAAGATACCGAACCATATACGGGATACATTAAAGAGTTGGCAAAAAATGGTTTAAAAAACCTAGGACATCATGGTTTTTCAGCATCAATGGGGGTGGATCGAAATACCTTACCTAAATGGAGTGACATTCAGTTTTTACCAGCTCAGTTAGCAAGTAGACCTTTATTAGATCATGAAGAAGTGGCTAGTAAAGTGGTGATTGGCCCTAATGCTAAAAAACCATTAACCATTGATATACCATTATTTGTAAGTGACATGAGTTTTGGAGCACTTTCTCGAGAAGCCAAAATAGCATTATCCAGAGGTGCAGAAATGGCCGGAACCGGAATCTGTTCTGGTGAAGGTGGAATGCTTCCGCAGGAACAAGAAAACAACACTAAATATTTCTATGAATTAGCATCAGCCCAATTTGGGTTCTCTTGGGATAAACTAGATAAAGTGCAAGCTTTTCATTTTAAAGGTGGACAAGGTGCCAAAACAGGAACCGGAGGGCATTTACCTGGTAATAAAGTAAGTAAAGAAATTGCCGAAGTTCGTGGATTAAAAGAGGGACAAACTGCAATTTCGCCTGCTACTTTCCCAAATTTTCACGGTGTACAAGATTTTAAAGCATTCGCAGAAGAAGTTCGAGAACGAACAGGTGGTATTCCTATTGGTTTCAAAATCGCAGCTAGTCATATCGAAAAAGATATTCAATTCGCTTTAGACGTAGGTGTAGACTATATCATTTTAGATGGTCGTGGTGGTGGAACAGGCTCTGCGCCCACTATTTTAAGAGATAATATTAATGTACCTACTATTCCGGCTTTGGCAAGAGCCAGAAAATATTTAGATAAAGTTGGCGCAACCCAAGTAACCCTGGTGATAACTGGAGGGCTTCGTGCGGCCGAAGATTATGCGAAAGCGATGATGCTGGGTGCAGATGCAATTGCCGTATCTAATGCAGCCATACAAGCTATTGGTTGTTTAGGAATGCGTGCCTGTGGCAGCAACAATTGCCCTGTAGGTATTGCCACTCAAAAAGAATCCTTAAGAAGCAGATTGATTATAGAATCTTCTGCAAAACAATTACACAATTATTTTGACGCGACCAATAACCTGATAAAGGTAATTGCAAGAGCCTGCGGGTATGATGATGTTTCAAAATTTAATCATGATGACCTCTCTACATTTGATCACGATATGCATCGATTAACAGGTATACACTATGCAGGGGTTATGTAAACATATAAAATTAGGATCTATACTATTGTTCTTTTTGATTGCAATCCCTTCAAAAGCTCAACAAGGGTGGATGGTTGGAATTGCTCCTTCAATAGAATTGAATGAACATCTTTTTGGAGCAAATGCCCGATTATATTATGGGCCTAATGACCATTTTTGTTTTGGCCCCGAAGTAACACTTTTTCCATACCAGGAAATTGATGACGAATATGAATTAACGGTTACAGAGTTAAATCTTAATGCGCATTACATTTTTGAATTAACTCACAAATTAGGGATGTATCCTCTTACAGGAATTAATTATACCATTGAAAAAGAACGACTGATCGAACAATCTAATAGAAATGAAGAAGAAAACGAATTCGGCCTCAACTATGGATTTGGGATACATTATAACTTAGGAAGTCTTTATGCTTTTACAGAATTTAAAGGAGTAGTAGGCAAACTTAACGATGAATTTATTTCAATAGGCGTAATTTTTTCGCTTTTCAGCAAACAAGAAGAAGAAGAAGAAGAAGAAGAATATTAGAACCATATTTCAACATATACAAAACAAAAACAGCACTAAATAAACTAATAAAATATGACTACTCAAATGCACTTAGCTGCTCAATACTTAGCTGCAGCCGGAATAAGTTTTTTACCAAAGAAAGAAGATGATAGCCATACAAATCTGGGGTTTAGCACCACAGAAGGTAATATGTCTACACACCCTTTAAACAAAGAAGGCGACACGCTTTCTCTTAACTACCAAAGATTTACCTTAGAATGGAGTTCAAAAAACTCAAAAAACTCGTTGCGATTAGATGGTACTAGCCACTCCGAAATCGTGCAATGGATTACGCAAACCGCAATCGAAGAAAATATCAAAAACCCTTTTAAGTATGATCTTCATTATGAATTGCCTTATGATCCCATTACAGACGATTTTACATTTAAATTACACAATGTAAATAGATTAAGAGAATTAACAAACTTCAGGATATTAGCACAACTCGCCCTGGAAACATTTTTAGAAAATCAACAATTAAAATCAGATATTAGGACTTGGCCTCATCATTTTGATACGGGAGCTTTTGTAGCTCTAGAAGATAATACTGGGCTCACTATAGGTTTAGGCCTTGCTATTCCTGATACAATGGTTAATGATTACTATTTTTATCTAAGTGCCTATAAAGGACATGATGGATTGGATACAGCAGGTCTTAGTCCGCTAACAAATGGTAAATGGTACAACGAAGGATTTAAAGGAGCTGTTTTACCAGTGACTGGCATTGATGAAATTACCGCAGCTACTTTTTTAGAAGAAGCACTTGCTGCATACAAAAATTAAATACTATGGAACATTGGTATATTCCGGCAACTATCATACCTGGCATTGGCCTTTTGATATTATCCACTTCTAATCTTTTAGTCAATCTTAGTACAGAGATTAAGACATTGATTGCAGAAGTAACTATCGATGAAACCCTTATTAAGCAAAAGCTAAAACAACTTAAATTACTAAACAGCGCTATGGTTTTCTTATATGCTGCTGTTGCACTTTTTGTAATTTCTGCATTGATTTCAGGAGTATATAAAAGTGTAGAAACCAATTTTGATTCAGCTATCTATATTACTATAGTTGGTATCATTAGTGCTCTTTTGGGCTTGATTGCATTAATTATCTATTCTTTTAGAGCAGTAAAAATTAGGCAAGACCAATTTAATAACAAATGCTAACACCTAAAAAATAATTGATCATGACTTCAAAAAAAGAAACAGTATGGTACAAAGTATTGGACAATAAAGACAAACTTCCTGAAGGAAGGGTACAAACCGTTACTGCAGGTCATCAGGGTGTTTGCTTAACGCATTTCGAAGGGAAGTTTTCTGCCTTAGATAATAGATGCCCACATCAGGGAGGACCCTTAGGAGAAGGCTCTATAGAAAATGGATTGCTTCGGTGTCCTTGGCATGGCTGGGATTTTGACCCTTGTACAGGATTACCTCCAGGAGGGTATGATGATGGTGTGACCACTTTTGAAGTTAAAGAAGAAGGTGATGCAATTTTTGTAGGCATTCCCGAAGAACCCGCTCACGAAGAGACTGTTTCTGATGTAATGATACAAACCATGGTTAATTGGGGTGTAGATACAGCATTTGGAATGGTTGGGCATAGTAACCTTGGTGTTGCCGACGCTATGCGAAGACAAGAAAAAGAGGGTAAATTAAAGTATTTTGGTGTTCGTCATGAAGGCGCAGCAGCTTTTGCAGCTTCAGGATATGCAAAACTTACAGGTAAACCAGCAGTTTGTTTTGGAATTGCCGGTCCAGGTGCTACCAATATGTTTACCGGTATGTGGGATGCCAAAGTAGATCGTGCTCCATTATTAGCACTTTCTGGGCAAGTGAATACTCAAGTGGTGGGTACCGGAGCTTTTCAGGAAGTAGATTTAGCAAAGGCATTTGAATCTGTAGCAGAATTTAATCACGCAGTACATCTAAACTCTAATCATAGTGAGTTAATGTCTCTAGCTATTAAAACAGCACTTATTAAACGAGATGTTTCTCATTTAACATTTCCTGATGAAGTAGCTTTTAGTAAAAAATCTGAAAAAGACAAACCGCAAACTCCAGAAAATCGCATAACTCCTTTCAATATTTCTCCTCCAAAAGAAATGGTTAAAAAGGCTAATGATATAATTTTATCAGCTAAAAGACCTGTTATTGTCGTGGGGCATGGTGCCAGATTTAATATGGATCGTATCATTGCATATGCAGAAACATTGAATTGCCCTGTGATTACTACTTTTAAGGGAAAAGGACTCATCCCCGATAATCATACATTGGGATGTGGTGTTTTAGGACGAAGTGGTACTCCTATCGCTTCGTGGTTTATGAACGAAAGTGATGTGCTAATCGTCTTTGGTGCTTCTTTCTCTAATCATACCGGTATAACACCGAAAAAGCCAATTATTCAGGTGGATTTTGATCCTATGGCATTGAGTAAGTTTCATAAAGTAGATGTTGCATTATGGGGAGAAATTTCAGAAACTCTGGAAATTCTAGAAGAAAAAACTAAAGGAAAAACCAACACAATAGACCAACGTCCTGAAATTGAAGAACGCTGGAAACTTTGGAAAGAAGAAAAACAAAGCCGCCTGCAAGATAACAGTAGTAAAGGATTAAGTTCTATCGCTCTTTTTGATGCAATGAACAAGGTTACGCCGGCAAATGCAGTAATAGCAGTTGACGTAGGAAATAACACATATTCATTCGGTCGGTATTTTGAACCAAAAAATCAATCTATCTTAATGTCGGGTTATCTAGGTTCTATAGGATTTGCTTTGCCTGCAGCTATGGGCGCTTGGGCTGCACAAGGTCATGAACGGCCTATTTGGTCAGTGTCTGGAGATGGAGGACTAGGGCAATACTTGGCAGAAATTACAACTTTAGTAAAATATAATATGAACATTAAACATGTTGTCCTTAATAATTCCGAATTAGGTAAAATATCTAAAGAACAACGTGCAGCAGAATTAGATGTATGGCAAACATCTTTACGCAACCCTAGTTTTGCACAATTTGCAGAAAACTGCGGTGCGCTCGGCGTAAAAGTTGAAAAACTTGAGGATCTGATTCCTGCTATGGAAAAAGTTCGAGATCATGATGGACCGGCCCTACTAGAAGTAATAACTGATGTGAATCTCATATAGTTTGCATATAAAACCTTAGAAAATATGTTACAATCCTTCAGCATTATTTTTGCTATTGCTGCTTTTTTCAACTTTGTGAATTATAAGTGGCTTAAGTTGCCAACCACCATTGGTTTAATGTTGATGAGTCTGGCTACTATTTTAATCATTACAGTAAGCAAAAGTATTATTCCAGAATTCTATCAGTTTTTTTGTGATATTGTAACTAATTCTGATTTCAGATCGCTTCTTTTAGATGGGATTTTAAGTTTCCTTCTTTTTGCAGGAGCATTACACGTTAATATTGATGAATTAGCAAAAGAAAAATGGCCAATTATTTTATTTGCCACCCTAGGTGTATTACTATCTACTTTTATTGTGGGTGGATTAACATATGGGGTAGCTCAATTGATTGGTGTTGAGCTTCCATTTTTACACGCCCTGTTGTTTGGAGCACTAATTTCTCCTACCGATCCAATTGCGGTCATGGCCATTCTTAAAAAGGCAAATATTGCCAAAAGCCTGAGTATTAAAATCGAGGGAGAATCTTTATTTAATGATGGAATTGGTGTAGTTGTATTTTCTGGAATCCTAATCCTTACCGGTATGGGAGAACATCATACAGAAGGCTCTGTTGGTTTTGAAATTGGAAAGTTATTCCTTGAAGAAGCTGTTGGCGGAATAGTATATGGAGCTTTGTTAGGCTTTATTGGGTATCGATCTGTAAAATCTGTAAACGACAATCCTCAACTGGCCGTAATGATAACCCTAGCAATTGTAATGGGTGGGTATGCATTCGCTTCTCTTATTCATGTTTCGGGTCCCTTGGCTATGGTGGTTGCAGGAATGGTTATTGGTAACAAATTAAATATTGCTACTAATAGAGGCCCAACGAGAAAAATGATCAATGAAATATGGGAAGTATTAGATGATGTTTTTAATGGAATTTTATTCGTGCTTATCGGTTTGGCAATTCATCTTTTGAAATTTGATATCAATCAATTTATCCTTGGTATCACTGCTATAGCTATTGTACTAATTTCAAGATTTATTTCAGTATTTCTTCCATATTCACTATTAAAACATCAAGAAAATAAACCCATAAAAACAGTAACTATATTAACCTGGGGAGGCCTTCGTGGAGGAATTTCTATTGCATTAGCCCTGAGTTTAACAGACAATTCTTCTTCAGAAGTGATTTTATACATTACTTATGTGGTTGTATTATTTTCTATCATAGTACAAGGACTTAGTATAGGGACATTAGTAAAAAGATTATACAATTGATTGCTATGACAGAATCTAATAAACAAATACCCAAAAATAACGGGGTTAAGAAGCAGGGAAAAATTAAAGACAAACTGCTAATGGAAGAGCTCAATATCGACAAAAATGAACTAAAATCTTTGAAGAAAAAGCTATCTAAAATAGCTCCCAGATCAGAACGCGGTGTAGAAACTTTGTTTCGACTGGTTTCTAAAAATCAATACACCCTTAATTCGATGATCGATAGAAAATCGAATATTTTGATTTCTATTAATGCCTTAATCCTATCCATTGTTTTAGGAACGGTTTTAAACCAATTAGACAGAGATCCACATCTCATTTATCCTGCCATATTGATTTTGTTTACGAATCTAGCCTCAATAACGTATGCCGTTATTGCAACACGACCCGAACTTAAGCATGGGGATAGAGCATCAAATAATTTGATGTTTTATGGAAATTTCTATGAAATGACTGAAAAAGATTACGTAGACAACATAACCAATTTAATGAACCAAGGAGATGAACTCTATAAAACTATCGCCAAAGACACATTCTATTTAGGAAAAGTAATTGATTCTAAATTTAAATTACTACGTAAATCATTTAATGTTTTTCTCGTTGGAATCATTCTTTCTGTACTTGCATTTATTTTATGTCATTTACTTTTTGGACAATATTTTGGATAAGAAATTATACTTCAAATCTATTCAGAATTTTATATAAAATTAGTAATGCCTATTAATTTCTTCATGTCTTTAATTGTAATCATACTATCCTTGATGTCAATAACTTCCTCTTCTTTGAAATCATGTAATACTCTTACCAAAGATTCTATAGACGTACCTACAATATTGCTAAGGTCCCTTCTTGATAATTTGATGCAATGATCATTAAAGAATTGTTCTAGTTTTATAATAGATAATGCAGTTCTTTCTCTAACACTATGCTGGGCCAGAATCTTCGAATTCATAATAAACACTCCAAATTCGTGACTTATACTTTTTAAAAGACGATGAAGCACTTTTCTATCATTTTCAATAACCCAATAGAAGATCTTTTTAGGAATAAGTTCAAAAGTACAGTCTGTGAGACACGCCGCAGAATGTGAATACGTTTCTTCACTTAATATACTATGGTATCCAAAGATTTCATTTTCTTTTATTAAATAAAAAATATGTTCTTTACCGTTTACCCCTTGAGTATATTTCTTTACATTTCCTGTTTTTAATACGTATATCCCCATTGGGATAGTGCCTTCATGAAATAGCACTTGTCCTTTTTTAAGGTTCAGAATAGTTTTATTTTCTTCGATCTGATCTAAGATATACTTAGGAAGACTTTCCATCACGGTTTCATTTATAAACGAATACCGCTTATGAGGGAATAGGGTATTAATCATGACGATGGGTAATTTTATGTAATATAAGTTGGCTCTATATTAAACTCATGTCTAAAATACTCATTACTAACATAATAATGAATAAATATAAGGTTTATTTAGAGTGTTTAAGAAATTTTGAGGAAAGCGAGAAGTATTCAAAAAAAGAAAATGGTCTATTCAGCTATTTTTATAAAAATCCAGATAAAACCAAAAAAAGCCACCTTATTAGTAATAAGGTAGCTTGTTTGAGTTTGAATTTAAGTTGAGTTTAATCTAATGATTTAATCATTAGCCCTAACAAGTCTTCCATTAAGTGCTTGTGCAGGTCTAAAGTTTTCATGCATAATCTGCTCAAACCTTTCTAATTGCCCATGCGATGCCTTGATCGTTTCTTTAACTACATACCAGGTAACAATTTCTGAACAAGCAGGTGTTGTTAAAGAGCCACTATACGTATAGAAATCCATATCGCCTGGTAACATATCTTTAATATGATATTTTTTGCTACTCACATAATGATCATCTTCATGTTCTGGAAGATGATTCATAAATCGATTTAACTCTTTATTTGTTTTTCCTTCTTCAAAGAAAATACCAATTACTGCCAATAATTTAGTTATAGGATCTTGATGTACTAAATGCATTTCCATCGGATATCGAACTCCATCTACCGTATGTTCACTACCTGTATGAAAATGAAATTGCAAAAGGCTATAATCAATATTATTAAGTGAAGCCGAACTACCTGCATCATAATTAAATTGAATGGTATGGCCATTATTAAAAATATTTGTACCGCTGACAGTGTAGTTAGTATTGATATTGTTGATACTTGCATCTTCAAGAACAGAGTCTGTTATGATGTTTATTGGAGACTGCACACTACCGTCACAATCTTTCCAATCTTCTCCACAAAGGTCTGCCCAAAACTCGGGACCAGATGATCCTTCATATTCAAAATGGCAATCTGTTGATGATTTACGACCAAAAAATGCATCAGAAAGGCTGGTTTCATCATATTTAGGAACTTCTTGATTTTGATTTTGTTCTTGAATATCGATTTGTTCATTTTCACAAGATGTAAAAACTGAGATTAACCCAAGTACCAATGTGTACTTTAAAATTTTAGTTTTCATAATAAGCTGATTTTGTGTTACTAAAGACTCAAATGTATATGCTTATTATGATTTAAAGCTAAGCAATCGTCAATACAATCATTGATATTTATCATGTGTTGTATTGATTAATGATAATATGTGATTTACAAAAACATATATGCTCTTTCAACAGTGGTTACTAAAAAGACGCAAACATATTGTAATGCTCAAGTCTTTCTTTGTTTAATTATCGGGTAAAGATCCTTTTAATAGAAATCAATTGTATTTACATGAAATTAGAAGCTTTAACTAATTTCTCTATATCTTTAGTAATAATAATACTTTCTTTAAGTTCGATAGCGCCCTCTTCTTTAAAATCATGCAAGGTTCTGACTAATGATTCAATTGATGTACCAACAAGACTACTGTGATCCTTTCTTGATAACTTGATACAACCATCATTATCAAAAAAACGTTCTAATTTTATAATCGACAATGCTGTTCTTTCTCTAACGCTATGCTGAGCTAAGATTCTTGTGTTGTTAGTAAATACCCCAAACTCATGGCTTATACTTTTTAATAGGCGGTGTAACATTTCATGATCATTTTCAATCATCGAAAGAAATACTTCTTTAGGGATCAGATCAAATTCACAATCCGTTAAACAAGCCGTTGTATGAGCATAGGTCTCTTTGCTTAGTAAACAATGATGTCCTACAATTTCATTTTCCTTGGCCAGATAGAAGATATGTTCCTTTCCGTTTAATCCGGTAGAGTATTTTTTTACTTTACCCGTTTTTAGAACATATACACCGGTTGGAATAGTTCCTTCATAAAATAATACTTGACCTTTTTTTAATTTCATAGAAATTTTCCTTTCTTCAATTAAGGAGGTCATATCATTTGGTAGATCAACTAGAATGGTATCATTAGCAAAAGAATACCGCTTACAGGGAAAGAGAGTATTAATCATAGGGTAATGTTAAGTTAAGACTTGTGTGCATATATATAACAAGTTCAATTTGAAAATTCCTTTTTGAATTTCAGGTTTTTTACAGATAATTACAAAACCATCATATTTCATAACACTCTGATTATTAAATCTTAAAATTACATAATTGACATATATCAATACAATCATTGATATATGTCTGGTTTTGCAACCTTATAAGAAGTTATATTTGATTTTAGCCCATTTTCCGGGTATGATTAAAGGTATTTTATTTATTTTTAACCTACTAACTTTTTACCTCAACCAATGACACAATCATCTAACCTACAGGACAAATTAATTTCTATTTTAAAGCTTTCTACTTTCCTAATTTTTCTGGGTAGAGCCTATCAACATATCGTTTGGGATGCTCCTTATCGCGCCTTTTTATGGGACGAAGGTATACTAAAAGGTGTTGTCGAAAATATTTTTGGAATCACCTGGAATGAGTATGTAACCAGTCTCTCTGCTGCTAGTTCTATTTCTTTTTCTATAAGAACAATTGGTGTGTTTTACCTTCTTTGTGCTATAGCTACATTACTAATGAAACCTACTATGAAAAAACTTGGTAAATTGTTTTTATTAGGAGGAAGTTTTGGGCTTTTTATTCTGGCACTTTTATATTGTAAAGAAAAATTCTTGCATGTTGGGCAATTTTTTGAATACATGATTCAATTCATGACTCCTATATTACTCTACATGATGTTGTTTACTACTATTGAATTTAAAAAAATACGTCTAATCGCATTAATAGCCATTGCATTAACTTTTAGCTGCCACGGTCTATACGCTGTAGGATATTACCCTAGACCAGGAACTTTTATCGATATGACATTAAACACATTACCAATTAGTGAACCTAGTGCACATGTAATGCTGAAGATCGCAGGAATTCTGGATTTTGTAGTTGCTATTGCCATTTTTATTCCCAGAATATCATATGCTGCTTTAGTGTATGCATTTATTTGGGGAGGACTTACGGCAATGGCAAGATTAGTTGGGCATTTTCATATTGAGTTTTTATGGAACTCATTTAGCCAATGGACCTGGGAAATGTTAATTAGATTACCTCATGCACTTATTCCATTATTTGTACTAGTTGCAGATCGTCCCGATGTACGTTTTTTGAAAAGATTCTCTTTTTCGAAAAAAACACAAACTATCTAGATCTGATTACATGGAATTATAAAAAACTGCCTGAAATTTCTTCCAGGCAGTTCAAAACAAATTAAAAGCAAAAGTTCTATTTCTTGATGAACTTTTTACTGATTTTACGGTTTCCATCCTTAATATTAACAAAATAAACTCCTTTGCTTAGTTTATCAATATTATATGTTTCAGTTTTTGACTTAATAGTGATTTGATCCACTACTCGACCAAACATATCTCTAATAATGGCTTTTAATTCTTGAGCTTTAGCATAATTAAGATAGGTAATGTGTAGCAACCCCGATTGAACTGGATTAGGATGAACACTCAAATCAAACCTTGTAACACCAATACCAGCTGTAGAGACATTCCTACTTACATCTACTGAAGTATTTCTTGCATTAGAAAGATTCTGTGCATAATTAGCATAAATAGAATAATTAAAATCAGCTTGAGATCCGCTACCCATATTTGTTGGCATATTATTACCAGCTGTGGACCAGCTTGTTCCCGTAGCACTATATCTTCCATTAGTGAGTCCCCCTCCTGTTACATAAGAAATACTAGTGCCACCACCAGAAAAAATCCAGGCTAACCATATTCTATCGCCATTATTAACCGTAATAGGGCTTTCTAAAGAAACTGTTTGCCATCCTGCAGATGAATCTGCTATTACTTCTGAAGTCTGTCCTAACTTAGCCCCTGGTTCTCCGTTATTATCGGAATACACCCCTAATTGCATATCACCTCCACTGGCAGCAAGATGTATAGTGATACTTTGCAATACTCCATTCTCTGGCATCGTATATGGCATTGCTCTTCGGTTGGTTGTAGCTATATTTCTATCTCCAATAGTTGTAGTTCCCACTGTAAGCAATTGGGTTGGAATAGCAATTGTTGTTACATTTATTGCAGTACTATTCCCCGATACATTACCAGCTGCATCTTTGGCTCTTACAGCAAAGCTATATGTCGTTTCAGCAGAAAGTCCTGTAACATTAAAGTTAGTAGTAACAGATGTTCCTATACTAGTTCCATCTTGGAAGATTTCATAAGAGCTTACTCCTATATTATCGGTAGAAGCTGTCCATGATAAATTAGTACTATTAGATGTGGTATTAGAAGCAGTCAAATTTGTTGGAGTACTTGGTGCCTCATTATCCGGAACCGATGAAATGATACTAAGATTGTCTACTGTAATATCACTGGTAAAATCATTACCCGTAGTTCCCTTGATTTGTAGCTTTATCACACTACCACTATAGGCCAATAGGCTTACAGTTTGAGAATTCCAGTTATTTCCCTGATCACCAGATAGACTCCATATGGTTGTCCAGGTAACTCCATCATCTGTAGAGGCTCTCATTTCGAGTGTACCCATCGCAGCACCAAACATATGATAATCAAAATTGAGTTCTGGGTTTGGTTGATTGGTAAGATCAATACAAGGGCTTGTGAGCAATGCTACTTTATTAGGAAATCCTGTACCACTTCCGGTAGCTTCGGTATATATATAATTAGTGCCATCAGAAGCAGCAGAAGGTCCAGTATTATTGGATGGAGTTCCTGCACTATCTACAATCCAGTTAAGATCATCGTTAGTTTCCTGTGTCCAGACACCAACACCAGATTCAAAACTTTCACTATACGGAAAACTTGCTATTCCTGTACAAGGCGGTGGAGCTGTGGTAGTAATATTTACTGTATTACTAGTGGCCGATGTATTACCAGTGGCATCCTTAGCATTCACGGTAAAACTATAACTAGTTTCGGCAGTAAGTCCTGTAACACTAAAACTGTTAGTAGGAGATGTTCCTATACTAGTCCCATTTTGAAAGATTTCATAAGCACTAACACCTATATTATCTGTAGAAGCTATCCAAGACAAGTCTGTACTACTTGATGTTGTATTAGAAGCCGTTAAATTTGCTGGTGTACTGGGCACCTCATTATCAGGAACTGCATTTGCATTCACCCCATTAACTACCAAAGAAAAATCTTGAGAACCATTAGTTAATGCTCCTTTATGCGTTACTGTTATGGTATAAGTCCCAGCAGCCAGAACGGCATCTATTTTTTCTACATTATCTCTATAGTTATCACCTTTTTGAGCCGGAGATGCATAATTATTGAAGTTTGCATTAGGAACCATTACCCATGGCGAATAGGTATTACCATTTCCTGTTACTCTAACATCCAAATCATTGACCAACACAGGGGTGGTTGATGATGATGATTGTACTGTACCTGCAGGATCCTGCCATGCAATGGTTAATGCCAGAGGATTTGACCCATCTGAAGTAACCGTTTTGGTATATGTACCTCCATTGTTTAAAGTTAGTTCATCCATAATAGATGAACTACCGTTATTACTAATCACTTGAGCTGCACGTTCAGCATTAACTAACCCCCAACCTGCACTAAAATCAGGACCATCATTTGCACCTACTTCGTCTGCAGTATCTATTATTAAAGCTTTTGCCGTGGCGGCTCTCATATACACACCATTTAAGTTTTTATAATGTTCTTGTAGTAATGCTATGGTACCTGCAGTTGCTGGTGTAGACATCGATGTCCCAGATAGGGTTGCATAATCAGCATCGTTATTAAAATCGCAAGAATACACATTACTACCATTGTTAATGATATCGGGTTTAATCCTCCAGTCATTAGTAGGGCCGTAAGAACTTGTACTAGAAACACTTACAGAAGATGGGCCAGTATAATTTGGAACATCGCTAGCGTTTGCTACGGTAAAAACATTTTTTGCTAAAGTACCTGCTTTAATGATACCATAAGTATTGCCTTGGTTTGCAGCTGCTTTACAATGTAAATAAAATGGTGCATTATAAAGAGCATCATCAACATCTCTCGATATAGTGACATAAGTTCCAGACGAAGTACTCTTATTGCTGTTTGAATTATTTCCTAAGATACCTCCTGCTGCTGCAAAGGATGCTACTTCTCCTACCCAACCAGAAGCTGTGTAATTTTTTACGGTTGCACCGGAAGCCATTCCTCGGGCTGCAGGATCAACACCACTAGCAATTAAAGTTCCTGCAGTGTGTGCTGCATGACGTGTATTAGATCCTCCATCACCGGCATTCGATACTCGATTTGATCCACCTGCTCCATCGAATTCCTGGTGTGTTGCTCTAGCATATCCGCTTTCCCATACGCCAATTTCTATACCAGCACCCGATAGGTTAAGTCCCGATGAGCCACCTTGCCAGATTCGATTTGTACGACCTGAAATTGCAGCATTAACATTACTATCAAATGAATACACTAGGTTTCCATTCTCATCGATTTCAGTAGGAACACCTATTTGACCTTCTTTATTTATAGCTTGCCCCTGGCTATTTATAATTAATCCTTTTGAATTAACACTCTGTCCTTTTGAATTCTTTTTATACGAAGTTTTTAAGGACTCTACCTTAAGAAGAATTTGTTTCTCTAAAATAGTAGCTTTTCTTTCTATTTCTTTTAAAGCTTTTGTATTTGTACGCTGTATAATGTAAGTCCTATCATTTGCATCTTGAGCATAACTCTGAAATACTAGAAAGCAACCTAGAATAACAAGAAGCACACTACTTAATTTTGACTTGTTGTTGTTATAGTGATACATATTTTTTGGTTTTAATAAATTACGTTTGCCTAAGTAATCGAGGAGTTTTAGAAGAAAAAATTATGTGACTTCAGAAAGCTTAAGATTTTTAAATTATACTCTCGAGACTGTCAAAGCAAAGCATTTGATAATTTATTGATTAAAAAAGTAATTGTTTGTTTTACATTTTCTCAATCATTACTGTTTCGTATGGTGAGAAATACAGAAAATAAGGATAATGGAATATAGTATTCCTTGAATGTATACGTTGAGTATAAAAACTACCTGGAATGTATTCCAGGTAGTTTAAAACAACTAAAACCTAAAGCTCTATTTTTTAACGAACTTTATACTTATTTTACGTTTTCCATCCTTAATACTAACAAAATAAACCCCTTTGTTTAGTTTATCTATATTATATGTTACGGTTTTTGATGTAAGAGTAATTCGATCTACTACTCTACCAAACATATCTCTAATGATTGCTTTTGATTCTCGCCCTTTAACATGATTAGGGTATGTAATGTGTAACAATCCTGATTTAATTGGATTAGGGTGAGCTCTCAAATCAAATTCAGAACTTTTAGTAGTACTTGTAGTTACGCTACTACGCAATGTTAAGCCATGTGGATTATCAATAGTAACAACACTACCGCCTGCTGGATTCCATACATCGATATTAGAAGGCAGAGAAAATAAATTATTATCACTCACCTGACCAACACTACTTGCGTTATCAACCTTGATCGTTCTCATTATGATTTGGTTTTGATCAACCCATAGCCACTTAAATTGGTTAAATGATCCAGCAGCTCTGGTCCAGTTCTTTGTATCGGAAGCATTTCTTAATGGAGCTCCCCAACACCCTTCACCAACATATACTGCACGTTTTGGATCATTATCAACTCTCACAAAACCTTCATCACTTCCTGTACCCGTAGATGGCTTAATTGGCCAAGTACGTTTCACTACGTGAGAATCACTCTCCATGACCAACTGTACAGCATGGGTGTAAAATGGTTTTGACCATGCCTCATACTGATCATTCTGTTCAGATTTACCTGGCTCATGTGGTCTGGTAGCTCTGTGATATTGGGCAACTGCCCAGGTATGACTTGCCGAATTTGCTGCCAAATCATTAGCCAACCAACTTCCTTGAGTACCGGCTGGAGTAACTTCAGTATTTAAAGTATACGTTCTCATTAAATTGCCACCAAAACTTAAAGCATAATACTCTCCTCCTGCTCCCGTTGGGATGTCAAATAAATCTCTGATATCATTAGAGCTCTCATGGTTTCCTCGTGCAGCTACCACAGGAATCATTCTTCCGTCGGATCCAACTGTCAATTGCCAGTCGTTAAACCAGTTTTGCCATTGTGAACTACTACTAGAACTCGTCATATCTCCTCCAAACAATACAACATGAGGTCTAATCTTAGCAACCAATCTATTAGCATTCTGTCTTGGGGTACGATTATTTCTAGAATCTCCTCCGGCAACAATTGATAATCTCGTTGTAGGATCATTAGGTGCAGTCTTAAACCAATATCTTTCAGAAACTCCTTCACTATCTCTAATTACAAAGTAATAAGCAGTATCGGGCTGAAGACCCGATAATCTAGCATAACGATTGTCCATTCCTTTACTAGAAACTGTTCTATCGACAGTTTTACTTAAAGGGTATGAACTTGAGCTAGACCCAAAATCAGTAGTTCCATAATGTACTACAGGATTGGTTCCTCGTACTTGATTCCATCCTATAACCATAGTCGTAGATGGATCTGTTCTCCAGGTCAAACGATACTTCTCTGTAGAAGTACTAATTACGATAGCCTCGGTAAATGTCGCCGTTACAGATTTGTTAGCGTTCATAGTCACAGATGACGGGTTTACATTTCCAGATATGGCACCAGACCATCCTGTAAATTCCCACCCTGCAGCAGCAGTTGCTGTAACAGTAGCTGTTTCTCCATTATTATAACTTCCGCCACCACTTACAGTTCCTTGACCTACTGTATTGGTAGTCAATGTATACTCTATAACATTGGTAGTAGTAACGTTAACTACATTGCTGTTTGCCGATACATTACCTGCAGCATCTTTGGCCCTTACACTAAAACTATATCCTGTATTTGCTGTAAGACCACTAACACTATAACTCGCAGTTGTAGATGTACCAATAATTGTATTACCTTGATATACATCATAACCTGCAACACCAATATCATCTGTAGAGGCATTCCAACTTAAATCTACAGAAGTATTTCTTACATTAGAAGAAGTTAAATTAGTAGGTGTAGAAGGAGCTTGTGTATCAACAAACTGTGTATAATTAGCATATATTGAATATCTAAAATCTGCCTGGCTTCCGCTGCCATAACTTGAGGGTATATTGTTTCCGCTTGTGGACCAGGTTGTCCCTGAGGCACTATACCTTCCAGGACTTCCATTAACATAAGCAACACCTGGATTGGTTGAAAGCATCCAGGCTAACCATATAGTATCGCCATTACTTATAGTAATAGGGTTTTCTAAAGCAATGGTTTGCCAACCAGTGGTTGCATTAACAGGTGTTACCGTAGTTTGTCCTAGTTTATTACTAGGCACTCCATTATTATCAGCATAAACACCTAGCTGCATATCTCCCGAACCTCCTGTAACATGGATGGCAATGCTTTGCAGTGTTCCGTTTTCGGGCATAATATATGGCATTGCTCTTCGGTCGGCGTGAGTAGATGTACTGGTTCCTATGGTTGTAATCCCTACTGTAAACAATTGAGTCGGAGTAGCAGTTGTTGTTACATTTATTGCAGTACTATTTCCAGACACATTACCTGCTGCATCTTTGGCTTTGACTGCAAAACTATATGTTGTTTCTGCAGAAAGTCCTGTAACATTAAAGTTAGTAGCAGTAGATGTTCCAATGACAGTTCCATTCTGAGAAATATCATATCCGGCTACTCCTATATCATCAGTAGAAGCGGTCCAGGAAAGGTTAGTACTGTTGGATGTGGTATTAGAAGCTACTAATCCAGAAGGAACAGATGGCGCCTGTGTGTCTACAATTCCACTAAAAGTAGCAGTTACACTTTTATCTGCATCCATAACTACTGTATCAGGATTAGCCGATCCAGAAAGCGCACCACTCCAACCATCAAATTGCCAACCAGAGGCAGGTGTCGCTGTAACACTAACAGAACTTCCATCATTATAAATCCCTCCTCCATTTACAGTTCCTTGTCCTACTGTATTTGTAGTTAGTGTATAGGTGGTGGCTTGATCTGTTGAATAATTTGCATATATAGAATAACTCCAGTCACCCTGTGATCCATTACCTATGTTTGTTGGCATATTATTACCACTAGTAGACCAGCTTGTTCCGGTAGCACGATATCTTCCATTAGTTAAACCTCCTCCGGTTACATATGAAATACTAGTGCCTCCACCAGAAAAAATCCAGGCAAGCCATATTCTTTCTCCGTTATTAACACTAATGGGGCTTTCTAAAGAAACTGTTTGCCATCCTGCAGAGGAATCTGCTGTTACTTCTGAGGTCTGTCCTAACTTAGCTCCTGGTACTCCATTGTTATCTGAGTATACTCCTAATTGCATGTCACCACCACTAGCGGTAAGATGTACAGCAATACTTTGTACTATGCCATTCTCTGGCATAGTATATGGCATTGCTCTTCGATCTGTGGTTGCTATAGTTCGATCTCCTATAGTTGTTATTCCTACCGTAGATAATGGAACCGATTGCTCAAATAATGTAACATCGGTAATACTATTAGTATCACCTGATGTCATTTTTAAATTCTCTCCGTCTTTATTATTTCCTGCGTTTACGAATATCGAAAACAACAAAACAATGACTAGAAAGAATATGTTCTTACTTGAATTCATAAGTTGAGTTTTAAACATTAAATTTTTGTGTTATAAAATTGGTTTTAAGATTTTAATAAGAAAATCTTCTATGTCTGAAATGACATTAGGGTCGGGGAAATGTAATTTTTGTTTTTTTACTTGAGGTTTTGTGAGTTTTGCATATTTATTATTTGGTTACTAATTAAAATGATATCCTGTTTACTAAATAAGACGTATAAAAGTATAGTCATCCCCTAGTTGGCCGTAAGTATTATTATATTTTACACATAATCAATTGATTTTCAATACTTAACGCATTAAAATGATTCAAAATCTGTTGTTTTCAAGCATCAAAACTTGATATTTATCAATCTCACTATTGATATTCGTCAATTAACATTTTGATTTATGTCAAGTCGTGATTTATTTATAACATTTTCAAAACTTTTTAGAGGTAAAATGATCGTGTACTAATGACAAAAAAGTCAATCTACTTTAGTCTAATTAGGTTGAAAAAAGATTAAAAATTTCCGGTAGTTTTTGATTTCACGGGCTTGGGGCTATGTTTAGTTACTAACATATCAAAAGTAGATACTTCCCTTTTTTCATGATCCCGAATTCATCAACTTAAATCTTGATTTTCATCAATTGTTTTTTTGATTTACATCAGTTTAGCGCTACTGATCTATTGTAAAACCTGCTAAAAAAAAATAGTTACAGTGAGGAGTTTGTCAAATCAGGAACAAAAAAACTGCTTGAAAATAATTTCCAAACAGTTTTTTACATTGAAGTGATTTAAACTTTTTTGATCGAAGCGAAAACTTCACTCTTAATAATATTTCAAATATTCATTCTCTAAAAGTTCTTCGGATAAAGATTCACTCGCTATGTGTTCTGATTGAATGCACAAACCGCCAGCAAGGGTTCCAAATTGCATACATTTCTCTATTGAATATTCTTTTGAAAAACCATATAAAAATCCAGAAAAAAAGGCATCTCCTGCTCCATTGGTATCTTTTATTCTATAATCGGTTATAGCTGAAACTTCTACCCATCCTTTTTTAGTCAAGGCAGTAACCCCTTCTTTACCATGTGTGCAAACCACTAACTTCTTTCCTTGATCAATCATCTGTTCCATGAATGGCTTATAATTTTTCAAATTATCCGAACTTAGAAAAATATAATCTGAAGCCTTAATAAAGTCTTCATGATAATTACTTTCTCCATCATAATCATGTAAATCTGTCCACACTTCTACTCTATTTACTTTACAGATAGATAATAGGTTACGGCAATAATTTGAAATATTAATAATCACGAAATCTGAAGACATGATATACTTATCAAACATAGAATAATCAATTTCAGGATCGTCTGACATGGGATTCATAAAAATAGAAATGCGTTCTCCTTTCTTATTCATCAAATTCAAATGCCTTTCGGTACCATTGGGATCAAAATCTTTAATAAAATTAAGATTAGGACGATCTAAATACTCTATGATTTTTTTTCCGTAGATATCTAAACCGATCATAGAATGAAAGGTAACATCGAATCCTAATTTAGAGAGCGTTACCGCTTTTCCTGCTCCTGTGTTTCCTACGGCTTCCTTAAACTCACAATGATGTATTGTTGCGGGTATGGGTTCTGGGAATTCATCTAGGTGAATAATTGAATTATAAGATACTCCACCAATATTAAAAATCTTTTTCATCTTTTCTTATTCTCAATTATGAAGATTATTTACTCAATTCAATGATCATCGCTGTGTTTTTTGGTAAACTCACTGTATTTAATCCTTCAACTTTATGACCAGTTAAAATATTTATTCCTTTTGAATACCCTTGCAAGGATTCTTTAAAACGACTTAAATCAAGTGTTTCATGATTTTTATTGCTATTATTAATCATGATCATGGTGTTTTCTGTATCTGTCTGTCTAAAATACACATATACATTATCCAAAGGTTTGTAATGAGTAAGTTTTCCGTTATGAATAGATGAAGCATTCTTTCTCCAGTTTAGAATAGTTTTGATGTACTCAAAAACTTCATCTTCTTTAGCGGTCCTGCCTGTTTTGGTAAATGCATTTCGGGTATCTTCTTTCCAACCACCAGGGAAATCTTCTCGTACTCGTCCGTCTGGTCTCTTATTTTTCATCAAAATTTCATCTCCGTAATAGATTTGTGGAATCCCTCTAGTTGTTAACGTAAATACCATACTCAATTTCAGTTTATCTACATTTCCATCTAATAATGCCAATAATCGATCAACATCATGATTACCATTAAAGACTTTGTTATTGTTTGGATTTCCGTAGACAAAATCCTCGGCTAGAGTTTCATATAACTCATATATATCTCCATCTTTACTAAAAGCTCTTATAATTGAATAATACAATGGATAATCGCTTACACTATTCACATTAGATACATATCCATTTCTATTTGCTGTTTCGTTATTCCAATACGATAGATATGATGCTCTTTCTGCCCAGGTTTCAGCGACCATAAAGAAATTAGGATATTCTTTCGTTAATGCTTCCATCCATCTCGACATTGCTCCTTGATTTGGATATGCATATGTATCCATTCGTATCCCATCTAATCCTGCATACTCTACCCACCAAATTGAGTTTTGTATCATATAGGTTTCCAGGTATTTATTCTCCAGATTTAAATCCGGAAGATTAGAATCAAACCATCCTTTGGTTAACAAATTAAAATCACTTGCAGAAGCATGTGGATCTGAGGATGCAATGTTGGTAAAGTTGCTCCTTGTAAAAGTTTCCCATTGGTTCAACCAATCCTTTGATGGTAAATCATTCATCCACCAATGACCAGCCCCACAATGATTAAATACCTGATCCATGATTACTTTCATTCCATTCTTATGGCTTTTGTCGACTAAAGAAATGAAATCTTCATTACTGCCTATACGCGAATCGGTTTTGTAAAAATCTGAGATCCCATATCCATGATAGGAATATGCAGGTTGATCATTTTCTAAAAATGGATTTAACCATAAAGTGGTAACACCAAGCTCCTGTATATAGTCAAAATGATCTAGAATACCTTTTAAGTCTCCTCCATGTCTTCCATTCTCATCTTTACGATTTACTTTCTCGATCGTATCCTCTGTAGAATCATTAGATGAATCCCCATTTGCAAATCGATCAGGTGTAATCAAATAGATCACATCAGAATTATTTATTCCCTGTCCCTCTGTTACTCTTTTAGTTCTTGGCTTCAGTTCATATTCGTAGCTGAAATTTTTATTTCCGTTAGTAAAACCTATAGAAAATTGACCAGATTTAACGGTTTCTGAGATGGTTATATCTACAAAAAGATAGTTTGGGTTTTCAACTTTATTGATCCCTTTTACTGTAATCCCAGAATGGTTAATATCAACTTTAAAATCAGCAATATTCTCACCATGTATTAGTAATTGTAATTCAGAATTCACCATTCCCGACCACCAAAACGGTGGTTCTATATGGTTAAGAATTTCTTTTTTTTGAGCACTACCAAAAAAACTACAGGCAGCTAAAACGATAATTAGAAGTATTTTTTTATATAAAAATTGCATTGTAAAAAGTATTTGTTTGAAGCACTAGATAATTCAGAAAGCTATCAATAACAAATTGATAATACGTAATACTGTTTCTAGGGACAAACAACCAATTAACCTCTGCTTTTTGATGATTTTACTGCAAGCTGATATTCGTGGGTATCTTTTGCAATCTGTAACAGATTCGTGGTTATTTGTCCTTAATTTTATTATTTGACCAGAATTTTTCAGATTTTAGCTATTTCCATTCTGTTTAGATATTTTAATGACTCGATTTTACATAAAACAACTATTTTCGAATCGCATAACAAGACATATTCTGTATTGGATCGGTCTTATCATTTTCTTCGGAATCACTTGGGGGACTCATGATAATGATTATGTTAGGTCCTTTACAATTCAGGTTTTTGGTTTACCTGCCAGAATGGTGCTTGTTTATGTTTCGTTATATGTACTTGTTCCAAAATTTTTTGTCAAAAGAAAGTTTTTTGCCTTCGCCATTTCTTACCTTCTCCTATTAGTAATAGCAAGTATTGGTATTCAAAGGCCTATCATATTTTTTTATGTCGAGCCTATTTATTTTCCCGGTTGGCATAGTTCAGGCTATTTTACAATTACCGAATTGATGAATACAATTCTGGATGTAAATATTGCAGCCATTATTCCTTTAGGTATTAGCTTTTTTAAGTTTTTTTATAATGCTCAACAAAAGACATTAGTTCTCGAAAAAGAAAAACTCGAAGCCGAATTAAACCAACTTCGTAATCAGGTACATCCACATTTTCTTTTCAATACTTTGAATAATTTGTATTCATTAATCATCAAAAAATCCGATAGTGCAGAAACTGCAGTTCTTACATTATCTGGATTGATGCGTTATATGCTATATGAAGCCAACGTTCCTAAAGTGCCATTATCAAAAGAAATCGAATATCTTAAAAACTATGTAGGTCTCGAAAAATTGAGATTTGAAGATCACGTTGATATTAGTTTTAGTGCCGAAACAGATGCAGCGTATACAATATCCCCTTTTTTATTAATTCCTTTTGTTGAAAATGCTTTTAAACACGGTATTACTTCAAATAAAGAATCCTGGATAGTAATTAGTATCATCACAAAGAATAAAACGCTGAAAATGCAGGTCGAAAATGCTAAACTACCCCATAAAAAAACAAATTTTGAAGGAGGAATTGGATTTGCCAATGTAAAAAAACGTCTTGAGTTATTGTATCCTGACAATTACTCATTACATACTCAAGATAATGAGTTATCCTATGAAGTTATTCTGAAGTTAAATCTTGAAGTAAATGATAGCCAAAGATAAAATAACTTGTATTATTGTCGATGATGAGCCTTTGGCGAGAGATATTATAGAGAATTATGTTTCTCGAATAGATAACCTCGAACTGATAGCCAGTTGTGGTGATGCAGTAGAGGCTTTCAACCTGATTGCCAAACAAAATATTGATCTAATATTTTTAGATATCCAAATGCCAGAAGTTACCGGGATTGATTTTTTGAAAGAATTAACCTCGCCTCCCAAAGTAATTTTTACTACTGCCTATAGTGAATATGCCGTAGATGCTTTTAATCTCGAAGCTATTGATTATCTATTAAAACCGATAGCGTTTTCAAGATTCTTGAAATCAATACATAAAGCATTTAAGCAGCTAACTCCAATAGATGCCTTGCCATCCAATAATGATCAAGAAACAAGTTATCAAGATGCCTTTATCTACCTGAAAGTCGAAAAAAAGATGCAGAAAGTATTTCTGAAAGACATTCAGTATATCGAAAGCCTTCGGAATTACATAAAAATCAAAACCATAGATAGAGAGATTACAGCTCTAAAAAGTATCTCTTCTATCGAAGATATGCTGCCTGCTAAGAAATTTTTACGTGTTCATAGATCCTTCATAATTGCCATAGATTTCGTTAATGCTTTTTCTCCAAGTGAAATTGACATTAAGGGAATGAAAATACCTGTAGGAAGAAATTATAAAGAAGTGGTAAAAGAAACACTAGGGTATTTTTGAATACCAAAAAAGAACATAAAACAATGGTAAACAGCTATTTGTGTTAAAATCATATTAAAGTAGATTCATGTAATACGGTATAAATTCTCTTTTCAAGTACCTTAGTAAGAACTTAAAACCTTAACCATGAAATCTTATAAAAATGATTCTCTAAAAATGCTGTTCCTAGCATGTTTGGCTTCATTAGTTAGTACAACAATGTTAAGTCAAGCTGTTTTCCGAGATGTTTCTAATCAAATTCCACAAGCCACCCCCAACGGGACAGATACGGTGGACTCTGATCTTGTAGATATCGACGGAGACGGTGATCTGGATATTTTTCTTGCTGAAGGAACCGCTGGTTTTGCTGGTCGTGCAAATCGTCTTTTATTAAATGACGGTTATGGTAACTTTACAGATGTCTCACAAAGTAATTTGCCTTTTTCCCCTTTTCCTTTAAACAGTACTAGTGCAGATTTCGCAGATTTTGATAACGACGGTGATATAGATATTGTAGTTGCCAACCTGGGACCAACACAATTACTACTCAATGATGGAAACGGGGTTTTTACAGATGCAAGTAGTGCTTTGCTTCCACCGCCGCCAACTAATATTCTTGAAGATATTTCTACAGAAATTAGTTTTGAAGATATCAACAAGGATGGTAGACTTGATATTTTTGTTACCAATGAAATTCCTCCTATTCCTGACATAGGGCCTGGCGGTGCACAAAATTTTCTCTATATTCAAAATACAGACGGCGCTTTTTCCGATGCATCTCTTCTTCGCTTACCCAATGAAAAAAATCAAAGCGCAAGTTTTTCTTTTGGCGATATTGACAGTGATGGAGACAACGATTTAATTGTGGCCAATGTAGGGCAAAATCAGGTTTTGATTAATGATGGTAATGGTTTTTTTAGTAACGAAACAGAAACCCGAATTATACAAGAAATTACTGCCAGTCGGTCGGTGGTTTTATCAGATATCGATGGTGATTTAGATCTCGACCTTATAATAGCCAATAGTAATCTGGAACAAAATCAGGTTTTTCTTAATGACTCTAAAGGTTTCTTTAATGAAAATACCGCAAATGCATTACCCATAAAAAACGATACGAGTAGTGATGTAAAGCTCTTTGATTTTAATTATGACGGGTACCCCGATATTATTTTTGCTAATTCAGTTCCTAATCCAATGGGACCAGCAACTGGGGGGCATCCTCTAGCGCCTGCTCCAAATGTTGTCTATCTTAATAATGGTATGGGTCTTTTTGCAGATGCATCTTCAGAATTTTTACCCGAAAATGAAGGTATTAGTTTTGATATTGAAATTGCAGACATCAATGGGGATCGTCTTGAAGATATATTGGTTTCAAATGCTAATGATGGGCACGAACAATTGTACATTCGTGATATCGTCCCACCCACTCAATTTGAAAGAGTAATACCATTTACATCTTGCCTTGTCGAAAATGAAGATGGAACCTTGACAGCTACCTTTGGATACTCTAACTTTAATGATACAGCAGTATACATTCCCGAGGGCACTAGAAATAAATTGATACCTAACCTTGTTGACTCTAAAAATGATCAACCCGTTATCTTTTTACGAGGTACTGTTAATGAAGTATTTACTGCTACTTTTAATGTTGGAATGGCATGGAAAGTAAATAATAAAATAACCATTGCCAGCAGTAGAACACCTAAATGCGACAATGATATTGTTTCTGGAGGTTCTATACTTAGTATTAGCAACTACCCTAATCCTTTTTCTACATCTACAACAATCAAGTACACCTTATCCAAGATAAGTCCTGTAGAAATTATGATATATGACCAATCAGGAAAACCAATTGAAACGATTTCAAATTCATCGGTTGCCATAGGTGAGCACGAGATAGAAATTGATGCTACTACTTTACAACTTAAACCAGGTGTCTATTTTTATAAAATTACAGCCAGCGAACATAGGGTCGTTAAATCTTTTGTAGTCAACAGATAAGCATATCCAATGAGATCGTACTTAAACCGATAGATTTCCTCGCTATCGGTTTATTTTGAACTTAATTTTTACTTAAAGATCTACTTTTCTTAATTCCAAAATAAATAGCGATACCTCCAGTAAAAAACATTAAAAAACTATATACTGCCGGAGCTATTGCAAACGAAGTATTCCCAATCAAAACAACAGCTATAGTTATCGCCAAAGTACCATTTTGAATTCCGGATTCTATTGCAATTGAAATAGCACTTTCATTCCTTATTTTAAAAATCTTAGCAGAATAATATCCTACAAGCATCGTAATAGCATTTAAACTTAAGGCTACTAATCCTGCTTGTTGAAAATATGAAATAAAATTATCTTTTTCTTTAACGGTTATACCTATGATAACTAATACCATCACAATACCAGAGGCAACTCTAACGGGTTTTTCCATTCTTAGAGCGAATGATTCCTTATATTTTCTAATAACCATGCCAATACTAACAGGAATAATAGTAATCACCATAATCTGGGCGATAGTATTGATTACGTCTAATTTTATTATCTGTCCTTCATCTAAAAAATGTTGCAGTGAAAAATTTACAATAAAAGGTATTGTCAAAATAGAAACAAAACTACTTATCGCAGTTAAAGTAACAGATAACGCAATATTTCCCTTTGCTAAATGACATATCAAATTAGATGTTGCCCCACCTGGGCAAGCAGCTAAAATCATAATTCCTACCGCAACTTCTGGTTGTAAAGGAAATAAAGATGCCAGAGCAAATCCTAATATTGGTAGGATAAGTATTTGATTTGTTAGCCCTATTAGTACGGCTTTTGGATATATAAATATTCTTTTAAAATCGTCAATAACGAGAGACAATCCCATTCCTAACATGATGATGATAAGTGATGCTGCTAAAAAAATTGTAGATATATTGTCCATTATATAGTTTATGATTAAGTGGACAATATAGAAAAAATCATAAGATATTTTGGTCGTTTTAGTTTTCAGTAATGTAATAGTCTCACGAGTAATTGATTTTTTATCTATTGTAAATAACAATACTTACATATACTCTTATAAATCAATCGAATAAAAATATCAAATGTGTTTTTACGTTAATTTTTTTTTTTAAGTTTGATAAACCTATACTGTTACTACCAGTATGATCACTTTATTCTAAGTGAATCTTTATTAAATGATTGTTGTTTTTAGCAATCATAACCATTTAATAAATTGTGCTTATGCTTGCTGTTTCAACTTTTATACTTTTCACATTATTAGTTGCCTATATCTCCTACCGCAAAACCAAAGGTGAAGCTCTTAATACCTCTGATGGATATTTTTTAGGAGGAAGAAGTCTAGGATGGTTTGTAATAGGTGGATCTCTTTTTCTAACCAATATGAGCGCCAATAACTTTATTGGCGAGAATGAGCAGGTATATATTGATAGTGTCGCCGTAATGGCATGGGGAATGACCTCTATTCTATCCTTGATTATTGTTTCAGAGTTTATTCTACCTATCTACCTGCGTAATGGTTCTGTAACCACCCCGGATTTTCTGGAAGATCGTTTTGATCCAAGCATCAAAAAATGGATATCCATCATATTTCTGGTAGGCTATGTAATCAATATGATGCCACCTGTATTGTATGCAGGTGCAGTTGCTTTTAATGGTATGTTCGACCTCTCGGGTGTTTTTGGTTTAAGTAATTGGGCCACAATTTGGATTTTAGTATGGTCTATAGGAATTGTTGGAAGTATTTATGCCATTTTTGGAGGGCTTAAAGCAATTGCAGTCTCAGATGCCATTAACGGAATCGGATTAGTAATCGGTGGATTACTCGTCCCTTTTTTTGGATTACTTTATATCGGTGATGGAAATTTTTCTGTCGGTCTGGATATGATTATGACTCAAAACACAGAACATCTTAATGCCATCGGAAAACCGGATTCCCCGGTACCGTTTAGCACTTTATTTACCGGGATGCTTTTGGTGAATTTAAACTATTGGGGTACCGAGCAATATATTATGCAACGTGTATTGGGGGCAAAAAATCTAGCCGCCGGTCAAAAAGGTATTGCTTTAGCCAGTGTGCTTAAGGTAATATCTCCTATTTTACTTAATGTTCCCGGGCTTATTGCGTTACATATTTATTTTAATTTAGAAAATACGGCAGAAGTATATCCTCGATTAATCGGTGATGTCATGCCCGAATATTTAACTGGATTTATGGCGGCCATAATTTTTGGTGCAGCACTAACTACGTTTAACTCTGGTCTTAATAGTTCGAGTACACTATTCATGCTTAATATTTATAAACCGTATCTAAAACATAAGAACAAAGAAATAGGAGACATCACATTGATTAAACGAAGTAAATATTTACAGGTTTTTTTAGCAATGACTGCCATGTTTATCGCTCCTTTTATTGCCTTTGTAGATGGTGGATTTTTTGACTACATCCAGAAGGTTGCAGGTTTTTTTAGTGTACCTATTTTCACCATTTTATTTGTAGGCTTCGTTACCAAAAAAGTACCCCCAATTGGCGCAAAAGTTGCCTTAATCTTTTTTATTACCTGTTACGGCCTTACACAATTAGTATTTGATACCGGATTACATTTCTTACACATCATGGCGATTTTGTTTGTAACAAGTACAGCCATTATGTTGCTTTTTGGGAAATTATACCCCATGAAAATTCCGTACCAACCTGTGGATAAAAAACTGGTCGATATCAAACCTTGGAAACATCGACATATCGTTTCCTTTGTTCTTGTAATTATAGTTATTGCTGCTTATATTTTCTTTTCTCCCTTGGGAGTTGCAACCTAAATAAACTTATAATTTGTCATTATGGCGAACTTAACCACAAAAGGATGGAATTTTCTTAAGGAAGTAGGTGAAAATGAACTTCCATACAATGGGATATCTATGTATTCTAAAGAAAAAGTATTGGGTTTCAAATCATCAAGTAAAATAGAACAACTAGAAAGTAGACTTTTTAAAGTAACCATAGCACTACATGCATCAACTCCTAAAAACACAAAACCGATTAAATTAGTATGGAAAATTCCTGCAATTAATCTAAAAGGTACCTGGACTAGTAATTATGAAAGTGATAGGCGTGTGTATGCAGAGTTTGACGCAGAATGCATGCTGGTTTCCCGTGCAGCTTATGAAGCTCCGGTAATCGGTCTTTATGATCACGATGATCATAACATACATACTTTTGCATGTTCTGATGCTATCAATACATTATCTCTAGGAGCAGGACTTCGTGAAGAAGATGGCTGGATATATTGCAATGTAATTGTATTCAAAGAAAGTGTTCCTGACTTTAGTGAATATGAGCTTAGTATTCTATTAGACTATCGAAAACAACGTTATGAACATTCTTTGAGCGAAATTTCTAATTGGTGGGCCTCTTTCTACAAACCTATGTTTGTTCCCGAAATAGCCAAATTACCTATGTATTCTACCTGGTATTCTTATCATCAGGATATTAGTGTCAAAGGTTTATTACAAGAATGTGAAATTGCTTCAAAAATGGGATACAAGAGTATCATTGTTGATGATGGTTGGCAAACTGGTGATAGTAATCGTGGATATGCCTACACCGGGGATTGGGTCCCAGAACGGTTCCCAGACATGCATGATTTTGTAGCTCAGGTTCATGATTTGGAGATGAAAGTACTATTATGGTATTCAGTTCCTTTTTTAGGAAAACATTCCAAAGCTTTCCAACAATTTAAGGGTAAGTTTCTACATTTTTCTGAAGAGTTTCAAGCCGCCATTGCAGATCCCAGATACCCTGAAATAAGAGCATACCTGATCAATATTTATGTCAAAGCACTCAAAGAATGGAATTTAGATGGTTTTAAGCTCGATTTTATTGATCATTTTATCCCTTATGAGGACACCAAATTAACAGCTCAAGATGGCAGAGATTATGCAGCTATCGGTCCGGCGGTTGATCGATTAATGACCGATGTGATGTTAGCTTTAACAGCCATAAAACCTAATATTCTTATAGAATTCAGACAACATTATATTGGTCCTGTATTGCGAAAATCTGGGAATATGTTTAGAGCGCACGACTGCCCTAATGATGCCATAACCAACAGAAAACGAATTATTGATCTGCGATTACTATCCGGTACGACTGCTGTGCATTCTGATATGTTTATGTGGAACTATGACGAACCTCTAGAAATAGCCGCTTTACAGTTTGTAAATATTTTATTTTCGGTCCCTCAAGTATCGGTAAGGCTTAATGAAATTTCAGAATCTCATCGGCAAATGATCAGTTTTTATACTAAGTATTGGGTCAAAAACCGAAAAGTACTACTCGATGGTGATTTAACAGCTTCGGGGCCTTCAGAAAATTACCCGTTAATTAAGGCAACTTCCAAAGAAAAGAAAATTATTACCGTACATGCCAATATAGTAATTGAACTACCTGGTGAAAGGGATTATATTGATATTATTAATGCTAAAACTTCAGAAAATATCATTCTGAATGTTCTAAATGACCTTAAAACTTATCAAGTGTGTATGTATGATTGCCTCGGAAATCAAGTTCAGAGTGATACAAAAGTGCGTAGTAAAGGTTTGATTTCTATTAAAGTACCCATATCCGGGATGATAACTTTAGCCGCGATTTAAGATGGAATCAGAAAATAATTTTGACAGTACTAATTTTTGGGAAAACCCGGAAGTTTTCAATATTGGTCAAGAAACACCTCATACTAATTTGTTTCCTTATCCAGATATACCATTTTTGTGGGAAAATGTAAAAGAAAACTCTCCGTGGTACAAATCTCTTAACGGAAGCTGGAAATTCAAATATGTAGATGCACCCAATAAACGACCAAAAGGTTTCCAGGAAGATAGTTATAACACTTCATCCTGGGGCGACATCAAAGTACCTGCAAATTGGGAATTAGAAGGTCATGGAGTTCCGATTTACGTAAATGATCATTATCCATTTCCTAAAAATCCTCCTTTCATTCCACATGATAATAATCCCGTAGGATCTTATAAAAAGACATTTACTATCCCGGATCAATGGGAAGGGAGGCAAGTTTACATTCATTTTGGATCAGTAAAATCTGCAGCTCACTTTTGGATAAACGGAACATGGCTAGGGTACAATCAGGATTCGATGACGCCTATCGAATTTGATATTACCAGGTACATAAAAAAAGGAGAAAATACTATTGCAGTCGAAGTATATCGGTGGTGCGATGGCTCGTATCTCGAATGCCAGGACTTTTGGCGCTTAAGCGGTATTCAACGTGATGTATATGTATTCTCTAGAAATCAGATTCATATTCAGGATTTTTTTGCCAAAGGAAACTTAACTTCAGATTATGTTGATGGATTACTGCATGTAGATATTTCTCTTCAAAATATAATACAACAGCAATGGACAGGAACCATACGTTGTGAATTGTATACCGAGGCTAAAGAACTTCTCTTTTCCAAGGATATTACATGCGAAATAACATCAAAAATCACTTCTTTCTCGCTACAAGAGCAACTAAACCATCCATTGCAATGGACCGCCGAAACACCACATCTATACGAACTCTCATTGACTTTATTAGATCAAAAAAACACTACTTTGGAGGTTGTGGGCTGCAAAATAGGATTCCGCAAAGTTGAAATCAAGAATACACAACTATTGATTAACGGAAAAGCAATTACAGTACGAGGTGTTAATCGGCATGAACACGATGAAGTTACAGGACGGATTATTACCAAAGAAAGTATGATCCAGGATATTATAGTAATGAAACAATACAATATCAATGCTGTGCGCAACAGTCATTACCCAAATGATGCTCGCTGGTATGAATTATGTGATAAATATGGTTTGTACGTGGTTGATGAAGCGAATATTGAAACCCACGGTATGGGTTCTAATTATTCTACACCTTATGATGAATCTGTACATCCTTGCAATTTACCAGAATGGAAAGCGGCTCATTTAGATCGCGTACAACGCATGTTTGAGCGCACCAAAAATCATCCTTCGATCATCATATGGTCTTTGGGTAATGAAGCAGGAAACGGACCTAATTTTAAAGCAGCCTATCAATGGATCAAGTCCAAGGATGATTCAAGACCTGTGCAGTTTGAACAAGCAGGTGAAGAAGAAAATACCGATATCGTTTGCCCAATGTATCCAACTATAGAACAAGTCGAGGCATATGCATCTAAAAACCCCAAAAGACCCTATATCATGTGCGAGTATGCTCATGCCATGGGAAATAGTGTAGGTAACTTAATTGATTATTGGGATTTGATCAAGGCACATCCGGTTTTACAAGGTGGCTTTATTTGGGATTGGGTCGATCAAGGCATTGCAGCGTACACCAAAACTGGTGAGAAATACTGGAAATTTGGTGGGAATTTTGGCCCTCCTGATACACCCAGTGATGGTAATTTTTGTATTAATGGGTTACTGTTCCCCGATCGTACTCCTCATCCTGCGATATGGGAAGTAAAAAAATGCTATCAACCCATTAATTTTAAAATCATCGATCTTAAAAAAGGTATTGTCGAAATTAGTAATGACTTTGACTTTATTTCATTATCCGATTTTGAAATCCGATGGGAAATATGTTCTGAATATAAGCTCGTAAAGCAAGGATATTTTCAAAACCCAGAAATTAGTGCAGGGAAATCGAAGCACTTCGGACTTGATTTTAAAGTGAATTTTGAAGCAAATACCAAGTACTATTTAAACTTTTATGCTCTATATCAAGGAAGAAATGACAAGTCGATTCCTTTTGGTCATGAAGCGGCAACAGCGCAGTTTTTGTTACATGATATCATTAAAACAAAAATTGAAGAAGAAAAATTCATAGGAAAACTTTCCATTAAGGAGAACGAATCTTTGTATCTAATCTCAGGAAATAATTTTGAAATTGGCATTAGTACAACTACAGGATTACTTACCTCCTATATATATAATCAAACCGAATGCATTGCGGAAGCACTACGTCCAAATTTCTGGAGAGCACCCAATGATAATGATTTTGGAAACCAAATGCCCGATCGCACTAAACCTTGGAGATATGCAAGTCAAAACTGTAAATTAAAGAATATGCAGGTCACTAATCAATCAGAAAAACAGATAGTGATTACAGCATATTTGTATCTCCCGGATGTGGATTGTGGTTTTAAAATGATATATGCAATTAGTGCGAATAGTAAGGTAAAAATAGATTGTGATTTTATGGTTGGGAACAGATCATTGCCAGAGTTACCTCGACTTGGCTTATATTTTAAAATACCAGATTCTTTTGATCATCTGCAATGGTTGGGTCGCGGCCCTTTTGAGAACTATGTAGATCGCAAATATGCCGCACACATAGGTATTTATGAGAAAAAAATAGTTGATATGGGTCATGAGTATATTAGCCCACAAGAAACAGGGAATAGAGAAGATACAAGCAAACTAGTACTAAAAAACACTAATGGAATGGGATTGGAGGTTACTGGAAGCCCAACCTTTGGGTTTAGTGCCCTACCCTATAGTCCCGAAGCCCTTACACAAGAAGAACGAGGAAGCAAACATCACTTGGATCTTAAAAAAGAAAATGACGTTTCTATCTGTCTGGATCATTTTCAGATGGGAGTAGGTGGGATTAATTCCTGGGGAGCATATCCATTAGACAAGTATCGATACAAAGCAAAGGATTATAGGTTTTCTTTTAGTTTTAGAGGGGAAAAGAATTGATTTGTAATCCTTTTACTCTCGATTTTTTATTCCTTATATTTAAGGTATAGAGTTACATTTAGGAACTATATAGAATTGTTAACAGTAATGTAAGAAAACGCAATAATGACATTTTACGAAAAAGAACTTAATAGAATTCGTAGCATTGTTTATTCAAACGAAGGACAAATTAACACCGTAATTGGAATTCGAAGCTATATCGAAAACAATTATGATGTCAATTTAAATTTGGACTTATTGTCCCATATTCAGTTTGTTTCCAAGTATCACTTGTTACGCTTGTTCAAAAAATATTATGGACTAACTCCAAGACAATACTTAATTGACAAACGAATTGAGAAATCTAAAGAGCATCTGATAAATGGAATATCAGTAACTGAAACCTGTTTTGCTGTTGGATTTGAAAGTTTAGGTTCGTTCAGCACTTTATTTAAAACAAAAATAGGAAAATCACCTACGGAATTTCAAAAAGAGCAACTTTCAAGAAGCAAAATTGATTCGAAGTTCTGAACTTTGGAGTATGAATAAATAAAACAAAGATGAAAGTAACACTAATTAGCATTCCAGTTCGAGACCAAGAAAAAGCTTTAAAATTTTATACAGAGAAATTAGGCTTCATAAAAAAGAAGGACCTACCATTAGAAGGTGGTAATCGATGGCTAACCCTAGTTTCAGCAGAATGGCAGGATGGACCAGAATTATTATTGGAACCAGCCCCCAACCATTTCGAACCATGTAAGGTATTTCAAGATGCATTAATGGAAGCAGGATTTCCTTACACGCAATTTGATGTTGACAATGTTGACGCCGAATATGAAAGACTATCAAAACTTAGAGTTGATTTTAGCGTAAAACCAACTAAAATGGGGACTGTAAAAGTTGCAGTTTTTAATGATACCTGTGGAAACAATATTCAACTGGTGGAGGAATTATAAAAACACTACTGCCAACAAGATGTATGAAATCAGAGCAATTTTCGCTCACTCAAAGGTCATTTTATGTTTGCAATGGCTCTGATTTTTAATAGGTATGCAAAAGAAATAAAAAAACAAGCGCTGCTGGATCAGTGGTCATACCATTTTTGCAAGCCCCGATTCATACATCAGGCGTTAGCGGTCATTGCCAAAAGCCTTAATTAAACAAAACCTTCCACAAACTATGAGATATATACCCGAAGATGGTTTTCCTTATTATTTTGAATTGGCTAAAGAGGATAGCTTGTCAACACTTTTTGGAACATCATCAACATTCACTTTTCTACGGACAATAGATGAAAAAAAAGCTGCTCATCGTTATGAACCAAATAAATGGAGTATAAAACAAGTAATAGGACACATTACTGATCATGAAAGAATAAAAATGTTCAGGGCATTTCAACTAAGTAGAAATGAAAACATCCAACTATGGGGTTACGATCAAGACTTTCTTATTAAAAATAGTCGTTTTGATGAGTTAAAAATAGAACTTTTGGTGACCGATTTTTATAATGTAAGAAAGTCATCATTAAGTTTTATTGAAACCTTATCAGAAACTCAATTAAAAAAAACTGGTTCAGCTCGACAATACGAAATTACGCTAGTCGATTTTCTTAAGTCAATTGTTGGTCATGAGAGGCACCATTTAGGTATAATTAAAGAAAGATATATCTAACAGGAATGTGGCTAATTACCTCTAATCTAAGTATTCGAGCGAATATTATTCATAATGAAAACTAAAATTATCATCTTAATCCTTTACTAACCATAGCTGAGACGTTCTAAAAATGTAACAATTACCATTCTCAATCGTCATCCAAGCACATAAAAGCTAACCAAAATGAAAGCCATTGTATTTGAAAAATACGGATTACCCGAGAAGGTGCTTACATATAAAGAAGTAGCAAAACCTATTCCCAAAGAAAATGAAGTGCTGATAAAAATCCAGGCTACTGCAGTGAATGATTATGACTGGAGCCTTGTAAGGGGCAAACCATATTTGTTTAGACTAATGTATAGGTTATCTAAGCCAAAGTATAGAATTTCGGGAATGGAGCTATCGGGTACAGTTGAAGGTATTGGCTCGAGTGTACAGAAATTGAAAGTCGGAGATGAAGTATTTGGAGATATATCAAAATATGGATTTGGGACTTTTGCCGAATACATAAGTATTAATGAAAATGCCGTGATCAAGAAACCGAATGAACTAAGTTTTGAAGTCGCAGCCGCTATTCCTCATGCATCCACTCTCGCTCTACAAGCACTTAGAGATATTGGAGAAATAAAAGAAGGGCAAAAAATTCTAATTAACGGTGGCGGTGGTGGTGTTGGAACAATAGGACTTCAAGTAGCAAAACTTAATAATTGCGAGGTGACGGGTGTTGATTCTCGAGAGAAACTCGATATGATGACATCACTCGGTTTTGACCACGTTATTGACTACAAAAAGGTGAATTTCACAAAGACTGGAGAGCAATATGATATAATTCTGGACTGCAAAACGAACAAATCTACGTTTTCTTACCTACGGGCTTTGAAACTAAATGGTAAATATGTTACTATAGGAGGCAATCTGTTCAACTTAATTAGAGTACTATTTTGGAGTAAACTTGTGCCCATATTCTCTACAAAAAAACTTCAAATACTCAGCCTGAAACCAAATGAAGGTCTGGATTATATCTGTGAACTTTTAAAACAAAATAAAGTTAAGCCCGAAATTGATGGCCCATACTCCATAGAAGACACCCCAAGGTTAATTCAGTACTTTGGTGAAGGGAAACATAAAGGTAAAATTGTAGTAAAAGTGAACACAACTTGAAGTTTTCAGAAATGCAACCTTTGCTTTTAGTGCCCTACCCTATAGCGTCGAAACCCTTACACAAGAAGAACGAGGAAGCAAACACCACTTGGATCTTAAAAAAGAAAATGACGTTTCTATCTGTCTGGATCATTTTCAGATGGGAGTAGGTGGGATTAATTCCTGGGGAGCATGTCCATTAGACAAGTATCGATACAAAGCAAAGGATCATAGCTTTTCTTTTAGTTTTGAAGGGAAAAAGAATTGATCTATTATCCTTCAATTTATAGTAAGTTTATTCTTTATATTTGAGAGATATAGTTACAAAAAGTAGCTACATACATTTGTTAGCACCAATCAATTCAAAATCAAATAGAAATGAAAGTCACAGCCGAAAAAAATGAAAAGGTTGCCAATATGATATTTGCATCCATTTATCCACTTTACCTAAATAGATTGGAGAAAAATGGAAGAACAAAAGAAGAACTCAATCAAGTAATTAAATGGTTCACTAGTTTTGATCAAGATGATTTACAAGCACTTATTGATGAAAAAGCAACCTTTAGAACATTTTTTCAAAAAGCTAAAATAAATCCAAACGCACACTTGATTAAAGGAGTCGTTTGTGGTTATCGAATTGAAGAAATAGAGGATGAATTTGAATTGTATAGACAATGTAGACGTATGGAAAAGCTGATTGATGAATTGGCAAGAGGTCGTAAAATGGAGAAAATTTTGCGTGAAGAAAAAAAGTAGAAACTGGTGCTAACAAAACCTAAACTGCATTAAAACGCAGTTTAGTCAAAACATTATAACTTATTAAATGGAACTGAAGATTATCATAATTATAGTAATGCTGTTTGTTGCACTTAATGCATGTAAAAAGTCACCTGAATATTTTATTGGAAAATGGCAAATATTAAATGTTGTTGAGAATAATGAATCTATTGATTTAATTGAGAATTGGATACATTTAAAAAGTAACGGAACTTTCGAGAGTTATGATGGGAATTTGAAAAAGAACGAAAGTGGTAAATGGACTTATCAACTTGACGAAAAAAGATTGTTTATTGACGGTGAAGGAGAAACGGGAGATAGTCAATGGAATCTGTCTGTGAAAAATGATACATTGATTTTCCATTCAACATCTGACAATTTATATCTAACTGCTAAGAAAATAAAATAATTCAAAAAACAAGTTAGAACACAGTGAATTAACTGCGGCAGAATTTCCCTATCGGAAATTCACTTGCATTAATTATCTTTAGCAACAGCTGAAAGTACCTAAGTAATTTCTCGCAACTAATCATACACAAACCGTTAGGCGCAATAAAAAACATATCATTATTCATCCTAAGTTTATGAAAAATTACAAGTCAAGAATACCAGATAAAAATATAATTATTTCACTTATTACTTTTGTTATGATTATTTCCTGTCAAAAGTATCCCGAACATAAAAAAGAAGCTTTTGAACCGTCTTCAATTACGGGTACATGGAAATTATTAACAGGTACTATTATCCAAGGAAATGATACTACAATTACAGATTATACAGTCAATCAAGAACTAATAAAAATTATTAATAAAACACATTTTGCTTTTATGAGACACGACCTTGGAAAAGATAGTGTTAAGGTCTTTGTATCTGGAGGAGGTAGATGTAAAATAGACGGTAAAAAATATACTGAGTATTTAGATTTTTGTAATTACCGGGAATGGGAAAACAATACGTTTGATTTTGATTTTGAAATTATAGGGGATACTCTGACCACCATTGGAACTGAGAAGATAGAATCCCTTAATATAAATCATTTGAATATTGAACGATATGTTCGATTAAAATAATGCGGTTGTATAGCTAAATTGTGCTTGTGGATCAAAGAATGTAGCACAAATTAATTTTACAATTTAATCCAAAACGCTAACATTAATCAAAAACAAATGAAAGGAATAATTATCCAGGGAATACAATTTGACGAAAAATCATCGTATCAAAAAGGACCCAAACTTGCTCCGCCACTCATTCGGGAAGCGTTGAATTCGGGTTCGATAAATTTGTTTGCCGAAAATGGAATTTCTATAGAAAACTCTGCGATTGAAGATAAGGGGGATTTTGAGATTTCAACATATTTTGATATTGAAGAAATCACAGAAAATCACCTTAATTTAAATCGTAAAATCTTTACATTGGGAGGGGATCATTCCATTACATTTCCGATTATTAAAGCCCATCATAGACACTATCCTAAACTGGATATTCTGCATATTGATGCTCATGCCGACTTATACGATGATTTTGAAGGAGATAAATACTCACACGCATGTCCATTTGCACGTATTATGGAAAATGGATTTGCTGCTAGGTTAGTACAGGTTGGAATAAGAACGCTCAATACACATCAAGCCGAACAAGCGGATAAGTTTAATGTAGAAATTCATCAAATGAAAGATTTAGACGTAGCAAAAATTCCTGTATTTGAAAACCCTTTATATATTTCTCTTGATATGGACGGATTTGATCCTGCTTTTGCCCCTGGGGTTTCACACCACGAACCGGGAGGATTATCATCAAGACAGGTTATCGAATTAATACAGAATATCAATACAGAAGTAATCGGCGCCGACATTGTTGAATACAACCCCAATAGAGATTTTCAAAATATGACTGCTTTTTTGGCCGCCAAGATGATGAAAGAAATTTTAGTAAAAATGATGTAAACTATACTTATTGCAAACAGAACAAAAAACATCATAATGCCATCAAAAAAATCACAAGAAAGTCAATATTGGTCACAACGATATACCGAGAATCGCGTAGGTTGGGATATTGGATATGTCGCTACTCCACTCAAAGAATATATCGATCAATTAACCAATAAAACCATTAAAATCCTTATTCCCGGAGCTGGAAATGCGTATGAAGCTGAGTATTTATTTCAACAAGGGTTTACGAATGTTTTTGTTTTAGATATCTCTCCAGAACCATTGGATGCTTTTGCAGAAAGAGTACCTAATTTTCCTAAATCACAACTCTTACTAGATGATTTTTTCACCCTTGAAGGGTCATATGATTTGATCCTCGAGCAAACCTTTTTTTGTTCTTTTATCCCAACAGATAAAAACAGATCAGCTTATGTAGCACAAATGGCAAATCTCTTAAAGCCTAAAGGAAAACTAGTAGGCCTTTGGTTTGATATCCCACTTACAGGTGATATGGAGAAACGTCCCTTTGGTGGGGATAAAAAGCTTTATCTGTTCTATCTGGAAACACATTTTGATGTCGTAACCTTTGAGAAATGTTATAATTCTATTGCTCCCAGACAAGGAAATGAACTTTTTGGGATTTTCAAGAAAAAATCAAATCAAATTACGTCAGTTTGAGTGATCTCGATAACAATCGGGATCGTATCGAAAACAAGTGATTTGGATTTAAAAACCTATTCTCGATACATCCGCTTGATGCGGACACTCGAATTGACGGTTTTCGAAGCTTAATACCTCAACAATTCATCAATCTTAGCTCTCACCTTTTCTGTAGACGGAATCATAGTTTGTTCTAACGTACTGTTTAATGGGATTGCAGGCATATTTTCTGACCCAATAGTCATTACCGGAGCATCCAAATATTTGAAACATTCTTCCTGAATTTTTCCTGCCAATGCTCTTGCAAATGAATTATTGCTAGGTTCTTCGGTCACCATAAGGCATTTTTTGGTCTTCTTTACCGACTCCATGATTGTTTCTTCATCCAAGGGATATAAAGTTCTTAAATCGATAATTTCAACCACATCTTGTATCTTTTTTGTAGCATTTAACGCCCAATGTACTCCCATTCCGTAAGTTACCACGGTTAATGTTTCTTTTTCATCTTCTGGCCAGATGCGTTGCACAATATTGGCTTTTCCAAAAGGTAATACATAATCTTCAGAAGGTTCAATCGTTCTTGCGGCATCTGTCCCTTTTACTTTTGACCAATACAAGCCTTTATGTTCCAAAATCACCACGGGATTTGGGTCATAATAAGCAGCTTTCATCAACCCTTTAAGATCTGCTCCATTACTTGGGTAAGCAATTTTAATCCCTCTGATATTGGTAACTACAGATTCTACTGAAGAAGAATGATACGGCCCACCGCTACCATAGGCTCCAATAGGAACACGTAAAATCATCGATACCGGCCACTTTCCGTTAGATAAATAACAAGATCGGCTTACTTCTGTAAATAATTGATTCAATCCCGGCCAGATATAATCCGCAAATTGTACCTCAACAATTGGTTTTAATCCTACTGCAGACATTCCCACTGTAGATCCTACGATAAAGGCTTCCTGGATTGGAGTATTAAAGACACGCTCATCACCAAATTTCTGAGCAAGTGTAGCTGCTTCTCTAAACACGCCTCCCAATCTTCCCCCTACGTCTTGACCATATAGCAAACATTCTTTATGCTTCTTCATTAATTCTTCGACTGCAAACAAAGCACAATCCACCATTACCACTTCTTCTTTTTCTGCCGGAGATCGTTCTCCCGTTTCTTCTGTAATGGGTGTTGGTGCAAAATCATTGGTAAATAAATCCTCTGGTTTTGGATCTTCAGCTTTCATTGCTTCAGACAAATCTTTTGCCACGATGGTTTTTGCTTCAATTTCAATAGCAGTAACCTCTTCTTCAGTAAAACCATTATCCAATAATTGATTTCTAAGTACCGGATATGGATCACGAGAACGAGCTTCTTCAAGATCATCGCGATACCACTCCATACGCACTCCAGAGGTATGGTGATTCAACAAAGGAACCTTGGCATGCACAAGCATTGGTCTACGTTCTTCACGAATGGTTTTGATCACTTCTTGTATTGCCAGGTAGCTCTCGGTAAAATTTGCGCCATCAATAGAAATAGCATCTAATCCGTTAAACCCTGCTGCATATTCAAAAGCGTTTTGGGCGCGAGTTTCTGCTTCGTTAGCCGAAATATCCCATCCGTTATCCTGTACCAAATATAAAATCGGTAATTGCTTTAAGGCCGCCATCTGGAACGCTTCTGCAATTTCACCTTCGGTTACCGATGCATCTCCTAGCGAACAGACTACAAAAGGTGCAGCCATAGGCTGTTTTGGCATCTCACTCATACCGGAATCGTTACCTGAAATATGATCAATTCCAACTAATTCTTTATACTGCATCCCCATGGCAACACCTGTAGCAGGAATCGCTTGCATCCCTGTCGCCGATGATTGATGGGGTATTTTGGGTTTATCATCATCCCGCAAGCTTGGATGACAGTAATAGGTTCTTCCGCCAGAAAAAGGATCCTCTTTTTTAGCCAATAATTGCAACATCAGGTCATATGGCCGCATTCCGATTCCTAATAACATGGCATCATCTCGATAATAAGGAAACGCATAATCCTGCGGTAATAATTGCATTGCCGTAGCAATCTGGATCGCTTCGTGTCCTCTGGATGTTGCATGCACATATTTTGAAACTGTCTTGAAGTTCTCTTCATACAACTCTGTCATTGACTTCGCCTTACACAGTGTCAAAAATGCCTTTTGTAATACTTCTTTTGCTATTGTTTTTTCAGCTAACATTTTTCCAATTTTTGATATACGATTTACGGCTCTTGATTTGGGTGTATCCCTATGGGTCGGGCTATCCGTTCTATCTTTTTATGAAATACCTTTCGATAACACTTCGACAAGCTCAGTGTACAACCTCTGGATACTTCATAAAAAGGATGTCACTTCTATCCCTTACACAGAATTTCTAATATTATTTTATCATTCGTAAATCCAAATTTGTAATTCTAAACAACACAACCCTTTTTACTCCCTCGAATTTAATTTTACGCTTCGTTTACATCATTTTTTACGTTGAATTTTCCTAGGACGTTTCATAAAAAACAGAATTAAAATCATTTCTCTTCTTTCATTATTCGTAATTCTGAATTCTACATTCGTAATTCCTAACTATTCTACTTTCTCTTCAACATCTATGGGAACAATCCATCCATGGATATCCTCTCGTTTCTGAACCTTAATTTCGTCTAGAGTGTTTTTCATGTCCTGACTAACAGGATTTGAATCTGGTAATGTGATCAACTCATCTTTATAACCAATAGCTTCTACCATGGCAATAGCCACTGCTGTACCTGTTCCAAAAGCTTCTTCAAGCTTCCCTTCTTTAGAAAATTGAATTACCTCATCAATAGTGATCGGACGCTCTTCGACCTCAAAGCCTTTATCCTTTAGTAATGTAATCACACTATCTCTTGTGATTCCTTTTAAAATTGATCCACTGGTACTTGGGGTAATAAATTTGCCCGCTACTTTAAAAAAGATATTCATCGTTCCCACTTCCTGCACATATTTATGCTCATTGGCGTCCAACCATAATACTTGATCATATCCTTTAGCTTTGGCTTTTTCTGTAGGCAGAATTGCCGCAGCATAATTTCCAGCAGCTTTTGCTTCTCCGGTTCCTCCATCAGCAGCTCTTATATATTCAGTTTCGGCATATAATCGGATCTTTTTTGTAAAAAATGGCCCAGCGGGTGAACAAATCACAATGAATTTATAGCTCGTTGCAGCTCGCATACCGATAAAAGGTTCATCGGCATACATGAATGGCCTTAGATATAAGGCACTTCCTTCTTGAGGTGGTATCCAGTTGTGTTCTACCCCAACAATTTGTTTTACAGCTTCTACAAAAAGCTTTTCTGGAACAGAAGGCATTCCCATTCGTGCAGCACTGTGATTAAAACGCTTGGCATTTTCTTCTGGCCTGAACAATAACGGAGTTCTATCCTGACCAACAGTGGCTTTCATACCCTCAAAAATTGCTTGTCCATAGTGCAATGCCATCGCTGCGGGATGAGTAGGGATTAATTCTAAAGGTTCTATTCTAGGGTTTTGCCATGCTCCATCTTCATACTCACAGATAAACATGTGATCCGTAAAAGCTCGTCCTAAAGGAATATTATTAAAATCAATATCCTTTAATCCTGAATTTGAAGTTCTTGTAATTTTGATCTCTGGTTCCATTTTTTATTATTTACGGCGCCCCCTTCGGGCCGGGCTATTCGTGCTATATGGTAGCTTACTTCTATCCCTTACGCGCTTAGGTATTTATTATATTTTTCTATTCAATTCAGGAGAGAGGTAATAAAATAAAACAACCCCTCACCCTAGCCCTCTCCCAGAGGAGAGGGAACATATTTACTTTAATCGTAATTCTACATTCATAATTCGTAATTCGTAATTCTTTAAATTTTTCTATTACTATCAAAAGCTTCGAGTTCATCCCCTACTTTGCGTAAAAATGAGCCTCCTAAAAATCCATCAACCACGCGGTGATCAAAGGATAAAGACAGGTACATCATACTTCTAATCGCTATTTCGTCACCTTTCTCAGTGGTAATTACCTCGGGTCTTTTCTTTATGATTCCTAAAGCCAGTATAGCAACTTCGGGCTGATTGATAATCGGTGTTCCCATCAAACTACCAAAGGTTCCAACATTAGAAATTGTAAACGTACTTCCGCCTATTTCATCAGGTTTCAATGCATTATTTCGTGCACTATTCGCTAAATGGTTTACATTTTTAGCTAGTCCTAAAAGGTTCTTTTCGTCAGCATTTCTAACCACCGGGACTATAAGATTTCCACTAGGCAATGCTGTTGCCATACCTACATTAATATCCTTATGCACCACAATTTTTTTATCATCTACCGAAACATTAATCATTGGGTATTCCTTAATTGCCTTGGCTACTGCTTCCACAAAAATCGGTGTAAAGGTTAGTTTCTCTCCGTGCATATCTTGAAACTCCTTTTTCACCTTATTGCGCCAGTTTACAACATTGGTAACATCTACTTCGATGTAACTTGTTACGTGCGGAGACGTGTGTTTGGAATACACCATATGATCCGCAATCATGCCACGCATACGATCCATCTCTACAATACGATCTTTTCCTTCTACAAAAGAAATTGGTGGTGCATTGTAAGTTGATTTTGGGACCTGAGGTTGTGGCCTACTTGATAACGGATACTTTCTATCCTTCAGATATTGTATTACATCACTCTTACGAATCCGCCCATCGGTTCCTGTACCAGGAATACTTTGTATTTCTTCAATAGTGAGGTTCTCCTTTTGAGCGATACTGATAACTAACGGTGATAAAAATGCATCTGACCCCCTCTGTCCTTTGGACATCTCTCCCAGAGGGAGAGAAACTTTTTCAGAGCTTTTATTTGTACTCTCAGTAATATTTGAGCCCCTCTGTCCTTTGGACATCTCCTCCTCAAGAAGGAGAGAATCTTCTTTTTTCACGGTTGTAGTAGTAACTTCAATAATAGCGATCACTTTTCCTACCTCAATCACTTCATTAGTCTGACAACGTATTTCGGCAATCACACCATCACATGGAGAAGGAACTTCAGAATCTACTTTGTCTGTAGCCACTTCGAGAATAGTTTCGTCCTCTAGTACCGTATCACCAACATTCTTTAACCAATTAAGAATGGTAGCTTCTGATATGCTTTCGCCCATTTTAGGCATTTTTAATTCTATTGTCGTCATTTTGGTTAACTAATGTTCGTTAGTTTTATGTTTTATAGTATTACCATGGATCTCAGATCAAGTCTGGGATGATAAATTTATAAACCTATTTGCTCTTAAACTCTCCCAAAGTCCTATAAAAGGCCTCTTGTGTTGGTCTATCCTTTGGTATTTCTCGTAATGGTTCTATTTCTTGTAATGATTCAAAACAATCTGCTGGTAACTGTTGATATAGTTCAGTTCCTTTTGTTTTCCAGGCGATCATTTCATCGCTTACTTCTTTAATCACCTTTGCTGGATTACCAACAATTAAGCTTCGTTTTTGAAAAACTGAATTTGCTTTCACAAAAGACATCGCACCCACAATACATTCATCACCAATCTCTGCATCATCCATAATCACAGTATTCATCCCAATCAGGCAATTTCGTCCCAGATTTGCGCCATGAATTACTGCTCCGTGACCTACATGAGCACTTTCTTTAAGTACAATCGATTTACCCGGGAACATATGTACAGTACAATTTTCTTGCACATTGACTCCATCTTCAAGGATAATTTCACCCCAATCACCACGAATTGCTGCCCCAGGACCTATGTAACAGTTTTTACCAATAATTACATTACCGGTTACAGCTGCCAGGGGATGCACGAAACTACTTTCGTGTACTACGGGTATATATCCTTTGAAACTGTAAATCATTTTTAAATATCAAATTATAAATGAAAATATAAAAGTTTAAAGTGTTTGCGTCTCTAAATAACTTTCTAATTTAAAATTTTACATTTTTCGGTTTTATATTTTAAAAAATTATTTGGCGGTTGATGTCTTTATACTACTCGTAAAAATCGCAACCAATTCTTTACATTCTTTCATAATCCTATCAAATTTGTCCAAATCGTTAATTAACTCTGCTTCTCTTAAAACTTGTAAATTAACTTGAGATTCTCTCAACTCCTTAAGACATATTTTCATTTTATGCACGAAATCTCTTCTTGATTCTGCACTTTGGGCTTCTCCATAGTTTAAAGCAGAAGAAGTAGAAGAGCGAATTAATTGTTTAGCCAAGTGTTCTGAGGCAAAATTTTTATTCAAACCACCTATATTAAGAATAATGCTTGCTGAAAATTTAACAAATCTTTCTTGCAGGTCATATTTTTGATTTAATCTCATTTTACTTGAACCGCTTCAATGTTTCTTTTGTAAATTCACTTAGTGCTAATCTTCCACTAATTATCGCTCTATCTGCCAATAGTGTATCCCAATGTTCTGTTCCTTCCCAAAACACTTTTTTCATATCCTTCATCGCTTCGGGATTATAGGTACACAAATGTTCTGTAAAAGCCTTCACTTCGGCATCCAGAGTTTCAATATCTTCAAAAACCCTGGTAAATAATCCTTTATCCCTAGCCCATTCTGCATCATAAAACGAATTAGCATCAATGGCAATTTGTGTCATTGCAGATAGTCCTATTTTACGTTCTATAGCTGGTCCCACCACAAATGGACCGATACCAACATTAAGTTCACTCAGTTTAATCGATGCATATTTTGTAGCCATACAATAATCTGTTGCAGCTGCCAGTCCTACTCCCCCACCAACAGTCTTTCCTTGTATTCGCCCAATCACAAACTTTGGGCATTTACGCATCGCGTTAATCACATTGGCAAAACCAGAGAAAAATATTTTTCCGGTTTCTGCATCATTGATATTGATTAGCTCCTTGAAACTTGCTCCTGCGCAAAAGGTTCTATCTCGTCCGCTTTTTAGTATAATTACCTTGACTTCATCATTCTCTCCAGCATCGGTAATAGTGTGCGCTAATTTTGCCAGAATATCTCCTGGTAATGAATTATGAGCAGGATGAAAAAACTCTATGGTTCCTACTCCGTTATCTATGCTTATGTTTACGTATGGTTGTGTCATCTACCTCACCCCCAGCCCCTCTCCTTATCAAGGAGAGGGTAGCCATTGTGGGTCTATATTTTATATGTTTAACTTCAATTTATATTACTCCAAATTGTTCAAAATGATGATTCAAATGCTTAACATTCAATAAATCCCACTCAAACTTATTCATTTCTCCAAAGACAGCATTCTTAGTTATCGCATCTGGATTTTCTTTAAAATATACTTCAAACTCATCATAAGCCTCTAATAATTTAGCTTTAGCAGAAGCCAGATCCTGATGAATCAAATCTTCTAATACCCCTTCTTTCATTAAAGGATGATACACATCCCTTGGCATCTGTTTATGATTATAAATCATTTCTTGCACCCTCTCCAAATATTTCTCTGGAGTAGCTATTTCAAAATTCTGAATCTGGCCTGCACCAATTCTAATTGTTCTCTCTAAATGCTCTATCATATGTTGCGGAGTCATTGTTCCCCATTTTGGTTTTGCATCTTCTTTTAGTTGTCCTAAATATCCTTCAATATTAGATCTATCGACTTGTATAAATGGTGATTTTTTTTGTACCATTGTCAAAATAGTCGCTATTGCAGCCAACTCGTCTTCTTGATCAAAAACCTCAACAAACCATTTTGCTATTCCGCTAGGAAGCTCTTTTCCTCTATGATCGCGATCTATTTTTTGTTTACAAGTTAACCTAACATATACTGTATCATTATGGTAAATCGGTCTTAAGAATCTACATTCTTCTAATCCATAATTAGCTGCTACTGGTCCTTTATTGGGGTATACAAATAATCCCGCTGCTGCTGCCAAAATGAAATATCCATGTGCAGTACGTTGTTCAAAAATACTTCCATCAAGTGATGTAATATCTGTATGTGCATAGAAATGATCCCAAGTAAGGTTTCCGAAATTGATAATATCAGTATCAGTTATAGTGCGCTTATGTGTTTTAATAGACATACCAGGCTCAATATCTTCCCAATGGTATGAAAAAGGATGCTTTTCTGATTCTTTATATGCTGAATTTGCCTGATAAATCCCTGTAATCTCTGTAAGTGTTGTTGGTGTTCCTTGAATTGCGCAGCGCTGCATATAATGTTTGATACCGCGCATTCCTCCCATTTCTTCTCCACCACCAGCTCTTCCTGGACCTCCATGAGTTAACATTGGTAATGGAGAACCATGCCCTGTGCTTTGTTTAGCATTTTCTCTATTACCCACCAAAATACGGCCATGATGCGAAGCCGCTCCTACAACAAACTCTTTGGCTATTTTATCATCATAAGTAAAAATAGAAGATACCAAAGACCCTTTCCCCATTTGAGATAATGTAATCGCATCATCCAAGGTATCATAGGGCATAATAGTGGATACCGGACCAAAGGCTTCAATCTCATGGACACCTGTGTTTTTGAAAGGATGATCTTCTCTTAACAAAATTGGGGGTACAAATGCTCCTTTTTGAGCATCGGCTCCAATCGTTTCGATTTTATCCAAATTACCATACACCATTTGTGCAGTTTTGGCAATTGCACAAACATTATTCTTAAAACTCTCTACTTGCTGTTTACTAGCCAAAGCACCCATTCTTACTTCTTTTAGTCTTGGGTCTCCAATGGTCACTTTATCCAATTGATTGCCCAAAGCAATCTGTACATCTTCAACAAAGTCAGAAGGCACTATAATTCTGCGTATGGCCGTACATTTCTGACCTGATTTCACAGTCATTTCTTTGCGTACCTCTTTGATAAACAAATCAAATTCTGGTGTTCCCGGTACTGCATCTTTTCCTAATACCGATGCATTAAGAGAATCAGCTTCCATAGTAAATGGAACGGATTCTTCTATCAATCTTGGATGCGCTTTGAGGATTCTTCCTGTATGTGCAGAACCTGTAAAGGTTACTACATCTTGAGATTCTACAGTATCTAAGATATTTTTAGTCATACCACTTAGTAGCTGCAATGATCCTTCTGGGAGAATTCCGGAAGCTATAATCACACGAACTACAGCTTCTGTTAGATATGCAGTTTGCGGTGCTGGCAATACAACAGCCGGTACCCCAGCCATCCAATTTACAGCACATTTCTCCAACATTCCCCATATCGGAAAATTAAAAGCATTAATATGTACTGCTACTCCTCTTTTAGGTACTAGGATATGATGTGCCATAAAACGCCCTCCCCGAGAAAGGTCTATCGGATCACCTTCTACATGATATGGCTGATTTGGAAAAAGTTTTCTCAAGGATGCATTGGCAAATAAATTCCCGAAACCTCCTTCGATATCAATCCAGCTATCTATACGAGTAGCACCAGAACGATAACTTAATTCATAAAATTCTTCTTTTCGTTTGGTAAGAAACAATGCTAATTTTTTAAGCATATTCCCACGTTCCTGAAACGTCATTTTTCTAAGAATTTCTCCACCTTTAGTCCTACCGTATTGTAGTACTTCAGGAATATCTAATCCTTCTGTGGTTGACACTCCTATAATTTCGCCGGTAACAGCATCATGCATTATGGTTCCATCACCAGAACCTGCAACCCATTTTCCGTTTATATAGCTTTCTAATTTTTTCATGCCCTCACCCCAACCCTCTCCCTAAGGGAGAAGGAGTTTTTGGGTTATTTTAGTTATACGTTATTTTAATATCATACTTTATAAATGGATTCCAGCCTACGCTGGAATGACAAAAACATTCAAATACTCACATTCTCTATTACGCAAGCGTATCCTTGACCAACACCCACACACATCGTGATTAAGGCGTAACGTTTCTTTTGTTCTTGTAATTCTAAAGCTGCAGAATATGCTATTCTGGCTCCTGTTACCCCTAATGGGTGTCCTATTGCGATAGATCCACCATTTGGATTTATTCTAGCGTCGTCATCTGCTAATCCCCATTCTCTAATACATGCTAAAGCTTGAGAAGCAAATGCTTCATTTAGTTCTATCACATCAATATCATTCATCGTGATTCCTGCTTTTTCTAGGGCTTTATTAGACGCCTGCACAGGACCAATGCCCATAATTCTGGGTTCCACTCCTACAACTGCTGAACTTACAATTCTGGCAACAGGTTTTAAATTATATTTTTTAACCGCATCTTCTGAAGCTATAATGGTTGCTGCAGCACCATCGTTTAATCCTGAAGAATTCCCAGCAGTTACACTTCCATCTTTCTTGAAAGCAGGTCGTAGTTTTCCTAATATTTCTTTAGTGGTAGTTGGTTTTACAAACTCATCATTAGAAAACTGAATCGGGTCTTTTTTCCGCTGCGGGATTTCAACAGTAGTAATCTCCTTTGCTAATCTTCCGGATTGTTGTGCTTTAGAAGCTTTCATTTGGCTCCAGTAGGCAAAAGCATCCTGATCTTCGCGAGAGATATTATATTTTTCAACTAAGTTCTCCGCAGTATTACCCATACCATCAGTCCCATACAATTCATGCATTTTTTTGTTTACGAAACGCCATCCAAAACTAGAATCATACATTTTAGAATCATTTCCAAATGCCGAGGATGGTTTAGCGATCACATAGGGACCCCGAGTCATATTTTCGACGCCTCCAGAAATAAACACATCTCCATCACCTGCTTTTATTGCTCGATTTGCATGAATAATAGCAGACAATCCTGAGCTACATAAACGATTCACTGTTTCGCCAGGAACGGTAAAAGGTAATCCCGCTAATAAAGAGCACATACGTGCTACATTACGATTATCCTCTCCTGCTTGATTTGCACACCCCATGATCACATCATCATAGGCTTCTTTTGGAATATTTGGGTTCTTTTCAACTAATTTTTGAATAACCAGTGCTCCTAAGTCATCAGTACGAACTGCTGATAAAGTACCTTTATAATTACCGATTGGAGTACGAACTCCGTCTATGATATATGCTTCTTTCAAAAGTTTAAATTTTAAATGTAAAATTTTAAAGTTCAAAGTAAACTCTTTCAGAAGAATTACTTTTTCATTTATTATTTTACAGTTTTATATTTTCTATTTTTCTAGTTTAGCCGACAATACCGACTTTTCAATTAGTGGTAAATATTTTGATTCTTCTGCTTTAGGGTAAAATGATGATATCATCATTGTTTTATCTCCAGCAGGTAATGCATGCATCATCATGATCATCTCATCGCCAACCTCATCTACCATCATCGATTTTTGTTGTAAAATTATTTTTCCTTCTCGTTCAATTTCTTCGATTCCTATAAGAGTTGCTCCTTCTTGGTTAGGTTCTTTCTCTAACTGTGTTTTTAACTGATTATATGTTTGTGGAGCAAGCATGGTCATAATTCCCGCAGACATATCTTCGGTTACTCTATTACTGCCATTATCAATTACAAAAACAGTTTCATCGACATCGATTTTAATTTCAGAATTAAATACATCTCCAAGAGTTTGGGCAGCTTCTTCTTGTGAAACCTCCTGGGCGGCTTCAGAATTTATTGTTTCTGACCCTGATAGTGTTTCTGTTTTGGATTTGGTTTCTTTCTTGCAAGAAACAATTAATAAAATGGCCACTATTGTTAGAAAAGAATTTCTCATGTATTGATTTTTTGAATTTATTCCCAATCTTTATTAGTTCGATATACTACACCTTTAAATAATGCTACGATTTGTTCTCCACGCTTCACCTCGACTATATTAAATCCAATTTTAGTTTTGGCAATATCGGTTACGGCTTCTGCGGTTAAGTAATCTCCTTCTTCTAAAGCTTCAATATGATTGATCGATGTTTCAATAGACACAGCATACTTACCGTGTGTGTTAGCCGAAAAACCAAAAGCTGTATCTGCCAAGCTATACGATATTCCTCCATGTGCTTTACCCATACTATTCAACATTTCTTTCCGAACGGTCATTCCTACTTTACATTTTCCTTTTTCAACTTCTAGAACCTCAATACCTAACCATTGGCTAAAGGCATCTTGTGACAGCATCTTTTGCGGAATGGTTAGTGAGTCTTTGAGTATGTGAGATTTTGAGTTCATTAACTATTCATTTTTGACATTAGATGTCTTTTAAAAGAGGTTATCATTTTAGACAATTCGGTTATATCTCCTCGATTTTTTTCGTCCTGTTCTTCTGTAATAAAACCTCTTAATCTGGCTTTTGTACTGCAAACTATACATTCATGTGCACTATCCCATGCCATTTGTAAATATCTATTAAACTGAGCATCCGAACTTGTAGACCCTGCTGCAATATTGAGAGCCATTGAATCTGCTGCTTTTATAAATTGAGATGCCAGCTTATACATTTCTTCTTTTGGAAAAGTATTTATTTGACTATTTACCGATTCTCCAAAGTCCATAGCTTTGTTATAAATCATCAAATCTTCAAATTTGAAATGGCATTTACTTTTCATTTTATACTCTTAAATATTTTAATAACTCATAACTCAACTCTCAATTACTCATCACTCACCAACTCCTTAAAGAATTTTTTATTCTCACGTTCCATTTTTCTCAACAACGGACTACATCTATATCGATCTTCGTGATATTCCTCATAAAGTTTATCTAATGTATTTACACACCAATCTATTCCTTTCTCATCGCCCCATGCTAATAGTCCCTTAGGATAATTAACTCCTTTGGTCATGGCATTATCTATATCTTCTGCAGAAGCTATATTCCAGAATAGTGCATCGGCAGCTTCATTAATCAACATTACCAATACTCTATCAAAAATATATCTTGCAAGTGCTGCATCTTCTTTTGGAGCTTGTTTTACTACATTATCACTATAATCATAGTACCCTTTGCCAGATTTTCTTCCTAAATACCCTGCTTCAGATAATCTCTTTTGTGTAAATGAAGGTTTATATCTCGGATCGTAATAAAATGCATTAAAAACGGTTTCTGTAACTGTATAATTGATGTCATTACCAATAAAATCCATCAATTCAAAAGGGCCCATTCTAAAGCCGCCAAGTGTTTTCAAACTCCAATCTATAGTCACTATATCTGCTATACCTTCTTCATAAATCCTTAATGATTCTCCGTAAAAAGGTCGTGCAACTCGATTGACAATAAAACCAGGCGTGTCTTTGGCTAATGCCACTACTTTTTTCCAACCTTTAATAATCTCCACCACCTTGTTCGTTATATCGACAGAGGTTTGTATCGCTGGGATCACCTCTACCAATTTCATTAACGGAGCCGGGTTGAAGAAATGAATCCCTATACAACGCTCGGGTTTTTGTAAAGACGATGCTATAGAAGCTATAGATAATGAAGAGGTATTGGATGCGATAATAGTATCTTCTGAAACATAGTTTTCTAGTTCTGAGAATACTTTCTTTTTGATATCCAAGTCTTCGATAATCGCTTCAATAGTAAGGTTAGTGTCTTTTAAATCTTTTAAAGAATCAACATAAGAAATATTACTCTGGATACGATCTTTTTCAACTTGATCGATTCTTCCTTTTTCAATTAAACGAGAAAGTACTTTTTCTAAAGCGTGTTTGCTTTTATCTAGCGCATCCTGTTTTGTATCAAATACCTTCACTTTACAACCAGAAGTAGCTGCAACCTGTGCAATACCACTTCCCATTGTTCCTGATCCTATTACTCCTACAATCATATTTTTGATTTAAGAATTACGATTGACGATTTTAGATTTTCTTTTCTGAATTCGTACTTCGTAAATCGTACTTTTTACTTGCCTTTAAATACAGGTTTTCTTTTTTCTATAAATGCATTTACACCTTCTGAATAATCTTCGCTTTCTGCAGCTTCTATTTGTAAATCAGACTCTATAGCCAATTGCTGATCAAGGTTATTTACTATAGATTGATTTAACAACCTCTTGGTCAACCCTAAAGCTTTTGTTGGCATTTTAGCCATTTTCGATGCTAGTTTAACCACTTCTTCTTCAAAAGTTTCAGCAGAAAATACTTTATAAAGCATTCCTAATTGTTCTGCTTCGTTTGCACTTACTTTATCACCTAACATCATTAGAGCCGAAGCTTTTTGCAAGCCAATTAACCGAGGCAAGAAGAAAGTTCCTGCACTATCAGGAATTAGCCCGATCTTACTAAATGCCTGGATAAAACTTGCCGTATCAATTGCTACCACTATATCACAAGCTAAAGCAATATTTGCTCCCGCTCCGGCTGCAACACCATTTACAGCAGCAATAATAGGTTTTTCGATCGTTCTTATTCTTTCAATTATTGGATTATAGTGTTCTTCGAGTATTTTTCTGAAACCAGGATTCAATTCTGGCGAAGTCACCTCGTTAAGATCCTGACCTGCACAAAATGCTTTTCCGTTACCTGTAAGAACTATGGCTCTTACTTCATCATTAGTACTACAATCATCTAATGTTTTTTGCAATAACAACGCCATTTCTCTATTAAAACTATTAAAAGTTTCGGGACGATTAAGTGTAACTTTAGCTACTCCATTCTCAATTTGTAATTCAATTGAAGGCATATTTTTAATTCTCTAGTTTAAAATGTGGGTTATAAATGATTCCTATGATGTTATTCCATGGGCATTTTACTGAAGCTACCATGAGTTCACCTCCAACATTTGTTGGTTTTTCATGTTCGGTTGCTCCTAAATCCAATAATTTTTGATATTCTGAATTTATATTTTCAACACCCCAATATGAAAGTACACTATCTGATTTTTTGTTTTCATTAGCTTCTTCTGGAAGTAATCCCAGTTCATATCCACCAATATTGAATCCTATATAAAAAGGCTCATCAAAATAAGGTTTTCTACCAAAAGCTTCAGCATACCATTTCTTAGCTTTATCAAGATCACTTACTTTATATATTGTTGTTCTTAGTCCTAACATATCACTTTAAACATTTGAAATAATCAAAAGGTTCCAGGCAATCTTCACATTGAAACATTGCTTTGCACGCAGTAGAACCAAACTGACTTATCATTTTTGTATTTGTTGAAGCACATTGGGGACATTTTACTATTTTCTTATTTCCGAGCAACGCTTCTTTATCAGCTTCTTCCTCTAATGGTGCCGCTATTCCATATTCTTCTAAAGCTTTTCTGCCTCTCGAGGTAATCCAATCTGTGGTCCATGCAGGGGATAAGACCAGATCGACTTTTGCTTTCATATTTTTTTCTTGAAAAGCTGCAATAATATCCTCTCCTATTACATCCATAGCAGGGCAACCACTGTAGGTTGGAGTAATTTTTATTTGAACTACATCATCTATTACCTGAGCAGAACGAACCACCCCCATATCCATAATGGACAATACAGGGATTTCAGGATCTGATATTTTTTCCAGAACTGAAATTAGGTTTGGGTCGATATGTTGCTCTAATTCTACAGTCATAATAAATATCGAATATCGAACACTTAATAATGAATTATGAAGTTTTTATTTCACTTTGCTATTCAATATTCTAAATTCAACATTTGTCATTTTTTTACCATTTCATATTTGGATATGTACGTTGCATGTATTGCAAATCAGAAAGTAAATATCCCATATGCTCACTATGGATTCCTTGTTTACCTCCTTTTTGAAACCATTTTGTTTCGGGAATAGTTAATGTAGCTTCCTCAAGGACTTCACTTACTCTTTTATAATACGTTTCTTTAAGTTTTGTGACATCAACCCCAATTCCTGATTCGAAAGCCAGTGTATCGTCTTCGGTCATATGAAATAACTCATCCGTAAACCCCCATAAACCATCTACAGCATCCTGAACTTTTTGATGACTTTCTTCGGTACCATCCCCAAGCCTCTTTACCCAATCTGAAGAAAATCTTTGATGATAGCTCACTTCTTTGATTGCTTTCTTTGCTATTGCAGAGAGTGTTTCATCTTTACTATTTTGTAATTCTTGTAATAGCAAAAGGTGAAATACATCATAAAAAAACTGTCTTGTGATTACATACCCAAAATGTCTATTTGGCTGCTCTACTAACAAAACATTTTTATATTGTCTTTCAATTCTTAGAAAAGCAATATCATCTTCGGTTTTTCCATCTTCTGAAAGTTGAGCGGCGTATTGATAGTAGCTTCGTGTTTGCCCCAAAAGATCCAGTGCCATATTAGTCAAGGCAATATCGGTTTCGAGGCTAGGCCCATGACCACATAGCTCAGATAAACGTTGACCAAGAATTAACGCATTATCAGCTATCCCGTAGATATATTGTATTATATTTTCGTTTTTCATTGTAAAGTTCTTCACTTCATTATTTAAAATGGATCCCAGCCTACCCTAGGATGACAAATCATCAAGGGCTGGCTCACAAAGGTTCGTCACATATGTTTTACCTCATCTGGCAAACTGTAAAACGTAGGATGTCTATATACTTTATCCTGAGCTGGCTCAAACAATTCTCCATTATTTTCAGGGTTAGAAGCTGTAATGTTTTTAGATGCTACCACCCATATACTTACACCTTCGTTTCTGCGCGTATACACATCTCTGGCATTTTCTAATGCCATTTCTGCATCGGCAGCATGAAGGCTTCCAAAATGACGATGTTCTAATCCATTCTTACTTCTTACAAACACTTCCCAAAGTGGCCAATTATTTTTCATATCTATTAGCCCTCACCCCCAGCCCCTCTCCCAAAGGGAGAAGGGAGTAAGCAAGGAATTTATTTAAATTGCTTTTTTAAGCTTCTTATCTTCTTGTTTTTTGGCATATGCCATTGCTGCATCACGTACCCATTCTCCTTCTTCCCAAGCATTCACTCTAGCAGATAATCGTTCTTTATTACACGGGCCATGACCTTTTACTACTTGCCAAAACTCTTCCCAATCAATTTCACCAAAATCATAGTGCCCGGTCTCCTCATTCCATTTTAAATCTGGATCTGGAATAGTCAATCCGATTAAATCTGCCTGCGGAACGGTTTGATCTATAAACTGTTGACGTAGTTCATCATTAGTTTTTCGTTTCAATTTCCATTTCATAGATTGTTCTGTATGCACAGATTCTGCATCTGTAGGCCCTAACATCATTAATGAAGGCCACCACCACCTATTTAAAGCATCCTGAGCCATTTCTTTCTGCTCTGGGCTGCCCTTAGCAAGTTTCATCATAATCTCAAATCCTTGTCGCTGATGAAAGCTTTCTTCTTTACAAACACGAACCATTGCCCGAGCATACGGTCCATATGAAGTACTACAAAGTGGTACCTGATTGATAATAGCTGCACCATCTACTAACCAACCGATAGCACCCATATCTGCCCAGGTAATTGTTGGATAATTAAATATACTCGAATACTTTGCTTTACCACTATGTAACTGCTCATACAATTCATTACGTGAAATACCTAATGTCTCACAAGCACTGTACAAATACAATCCATGACCAGCTTCATCCTGAACTTTTGCAAGCAAGGCAACTTTTCTTCTTAATGAAGGTGCACGAGTGATCCAATTTCCTTCGGGCAACATACCCACAATCTCTGAATGTGCATGTTGAGAAATTTGTCGAATATGTGTTTTTCGATACTTCTCTGGCATCCAATCTTTGGGTTCAATCTTTTCGTCTCGAGCAATTCTCTGCTCGAAAATTTCCTCTAGGCTTCGAGTAGCTTCAGCCTCAGAATTTTTTATTTCTTTTTCGCTCATAGGATTTGTCCCTCACCCCCAACCCCTCTCCTAAAAGGAGAAGGGAGTCAGCAAGGTTTTTATTTTCTACTATACATCAAAATCAACAACTACCTTTTCGGTTGTTGGAACGGCCTGACAAGAAAGCACTAAACCTTTTGCCACCTCGTCTTCTTCTAATGCGTAATTTATTTTCATTTCGACTGCACCTTCAACAATTTTACATTTGCAGGTGCTACACACCCCTCCTTTACATGCGAAAGGTAAATCTGCACCCGCACTTAAGGCTCCATCTAGAATATTATCATAATCATCATCCATTTCGAAGTGAAATTCTTTTCCTCCATCGATAATGGTTACTTCGGTTCCTTCAAACTTATGCTCTATTGCTTCTGCCGCTCTTTTCTTATCTTCTTCTGTAGCGCCAGAAAAGAAAAGTTCATAGTGAATTTTATCGACAGACAAACCTGAGTTTACCAGCTCATCTCTAATTAAAAATATCATTTCTTCGGGCCCGCAAATAAAACAATCATCAACACTAGTAACATCAATTATTTTATCGGTTAGCTCTTTTATTTTTTCACTTGTAAACCTTCCGTTAAGCAATGGAATATCTCGTTGTTCTTTAGTTAAAAAATAAAATATTTCTAAGCGACCAAAATAAGTGTTCCTAAGCGCTTCTATCTCTTCTTTAAAGATAATTGATTTAGCGTTTCGATTCAAATAAAAAAGCTTGAAAGTACTATTTGGTTCTGAAGCTAAATGAGTTTTTATAATAGATAAAATTGGTGTAATACCACTACCTGCAGCAAAAACAACATAATTCTTAGCCACAGAAGAGTCTATTTCAACAAAAAAACTACCCGTAGGGGGCATCAATTCTAAAACGTCTCCTTCTTTTAATATGTCGTTTGCATAATTTGAAAACACTCCTCCATTGATTCTCTTTATAGCTACCTGCCATTTACTTTCGAGAGGACTTGAACAAAGAGAATAAGAACGTCTTACCTCTTCGCCATTAACAGATGCCTTAAGGGTAAGATGTTGCCCTTGTTTATACAAAAAATGGTCTTTTAACTCTTCTGGAATATCAAAAGTGATAGACGCACAATCCTTAGTTTCTTTATGGATTTCGGAAACCTGTATGGGATAAAAATCTGTCATAAGTTTTGTTTAGCTATAACGTTATAGCTAAACAAAACTAACGATTGTTAGTTTTATACACAACTAATTGTTTGTTAATTTTAATGACATCAGGAACAGCACCTATACCACCCCTTTAAGCAATACAGACACCATATCGTGTTTTAGTATGGCTGCGTCAATATCTTTTTGCTTAGGATACCATAGGTAAAGTGTTCTCAAAGTAGAAAGCGTAGAAAAAACTATAATTTCAATGTTACATGGTTTTATTTCTTCTTTATCAACACCATTTCGTACTATATTTCTAAAATTCTCTTCATAATCGTGGCGCATTTTTTCGAAATGTTGAAGATTTTCTTCCTCAAGGTGCATCCAATCACTATTAAGTGAAGCTAGCCCATCTGCATTTCGTAAAGTAACATCAATATGAAGGTCAATAATCTTTTCTAATTTTTGGATTGAATTCTCATTTGAGTTTACAATCCGGTTCATTCCTGTGGTAAATTCTTCTGCCAATTCTATTATGATTGTAGATAAAATCTCCTGTTTTGATTGGATATGATTATACAAACTAGCAGCTTTAATCCCCATAGCTTTTGCTAAATCTCTCATAGTTACTGCACTATACCCTTTTTCTTTAAAAAGAATGGATGCTGCATTGATAATTTCTTGCTTTCTGCTTTCAGGTTTCATGAATTGGCATCTATTTATTCCCCATAAAAATAGATTTTAATCTTTTATAAAGTATGTTTTCACCATTAAAAACCCAGATTATGATAAATTTGTTATTTTAACACCCTACTTTTCATTCATAAAAAGAAGATATACACATGAAATACTTAATCCTTACCTTATTCTTTCTAACCTTTGCTAATACTAACACCTGTAAGCAAAAAAGTCAACAGATTGCTGAAAAAGAGGAAGTAAAACCCCAGGCTACACAAAAAAATAAATTTTTTATAAATTTCCTTAACGGAAAAAATGTTTCTGAAGAAAAACTTCACATCACTATTGATGAAGAGCGTAGTTCTATATCTGGTTATTCTGGTTGCAATACATTTTCTTGCAAATACACCACTGAAAAAGACTCTATTTCTATAGGTTTTGCTATGGCCTCTAAAATGCATTGTCCAAAAAAGGTAGCATTAGAACAAGAGTTTTTCAAGACCCTTTCTGAAGTTAAGGTTAAAATTGCAAAAAAGGATTCTCTACTTTTAAAAAATAATAAAGGAACCGTATTATTTATTGGAATAAAAACGCCACAATAAATAACACGATTCTTTAATAGTATAATACTATGACTTAGTTTTAGAATCTTTGATTAACGACAACTTTTTGAGTAAAAGAACCACCTACTGAATTTTCAATATACACAAAATACATTCCTGATGATTTTGCAGTCAAATCGATATCTTCTTTTTCTCCTATTACCTTTCCGGAATCAACAAGTGCTCCAGAAATATTAAAGATCGAATACGTTACGATATTATTAGTTATTGTATTAGAAATGGTAATTACCGCCTTAGAAGGTTGAAAAAATAAAGCAACTTCTTCTACCAATTCTTCGGGTGTAGGAGGTGTAGGTGTAGGAGGTGTTGATCCATCTTGAGCAAGTCTATCTAGCGTTGTAGCATTGGTTCCTTCGGGATCCAACCATGGTTTTAAACTATCTGAATCTGCATTACCAAAATCCCATGACACATCAAATCTTCCATAAAAATCTGGTAGATTGTTATCATCGGTTCCATTACATGCAGCACTACCACCTGCAAGTTGACCTATAATTCTACCATTGGGATCAAAAATTGCTGAACCAGACGACCCTCCTTCGGTTACTCCTATGTCCCAATCTTCAATTTGCCATGTCTCGGTTTGTGGTTCTCCATTAAAATCTAGTAAAAATTTAGTTGGAGGTATATCTTCTCGACAAACTTTCATAATATCTCCCGCCGGATGATGGATCCCCACAACAAAGTCTGGTGCATTACCTGTTCTATCCCAACCAGCCCAGATTAAGTTCCAATCAGCATCAAGTCCTCCATCCAGTTGAAGTAATTTCATGTCTGATTTTGGATTTGATGCTAACACCGTTGCACCACTAGTCGTTTGATCCTCTGCAGCATCTTCACTGGCCAAAGTTGTTCCACAAGAAGGGTCGGGACTAATCCAATTAAATCGAAATGCCCAGGTGGATGTAGATCCAGATTCACAATGATTAGCCGTTAAAAAATAAGGAGCTTGATCATTACTTGTATTATTTATTAATGTTCCTGTACAAACAAATTCATTAAGAATAATAAATCCAACAGATCTTTTTAATTCATCCTTTAAGACATCAAAATCAACTCCTACAGGACAATCCACATCGTGATTACAATCTCCTGAACTCCCTAATGCTTTTTGTCTAACCATAGCATCAGTTACAGAACGATATCCATGAATAACCTTAGCAATATTTAGTCTACCTTGACCTTTTACCGCGGCTGGTTCAAAATATTCTAGCCATACATTATCGCCTTCAACTAACCAAGTACCAAGCATTTCATCTGGCCTGTTAAAGATATTAGTATATGCTCCAAGCAAATCCGTTCTATCATTATTGTATACATATAAGGTTGCACCTCTAGGAATTCTATAGGTATCGAAAATGAAATTTACGGTTTTAGCTCCTTCAGATATGATATTAATACGCCATATTCTATCTCCATTTTCGAACTCATCCCAAACACCAGCATTATCTAATCCAAGATTCACTTTTAACTCATACCCAAATCTATAAGGTGTAGCCCGGTCTTTATCATTTATTACATCTTCAGCTTTAATTTTATTTAAATCAAAGTTCTTCATAAGCATAGGAGCAATACTTTTTTTATTTGCTATACCCCAACTTACTGGTGTTCCCTCATTAGTAACCTGTGCATTGGCAACTAACATACAAAACACTCCTATTAATAATATCAACTTACATCTCACAATCAACTTTTTTTTAGATCAACAAAAACAAATTTAACTATTTAAAGATACTTCTATATTAAAATAAAACTTTTAATTTACCATTTATAGTATTTTTGAGTATTAAAATAATTTCTACATGTCCATTAATATAGAATCAAATCCTTTACTAGACAGACTTCCTCCACATTTAAAACAATTTATAAAACCACAAAATTATGAGGAGTATACCCCTATAGATCAAGCAGTTTGGCGATATGTAATGCGAAAAAATGTTACTTCTCTTAGTAAAGTAGCCCATGATTCTTATTTGAACGGACTTAAAAAAACAGGTATTTCTATTGATGAAATCCCAAGTATGTATGGGATGAATAGGATTTTAAAAGAAATTGGTTGGGCAGCAGTTGCAGTAGACGGCTTTATCCCTCCTAATGCTTTTATGGAGTTTCAAGCTTATAACATCCTTGTTATCGCCTCAGACATAAGGCAGCTCGAAAATATAGAATACACCCCTGCACCGGATATTATTCATGAAGCGGCAGGGCATGCACCTATAATTGCTAATCCGGACTATGCAGAATACTTAAGGCGTTTTGGCAAAATTGGTTGTAAAGCAATTTCTTCAAAAAGAGATTATGAACTATATGAGGCCGTTAGAACACTTTCAATTTTAAAAGAAGCTCACGATACAAAACAAACAGATATAGAAGATGCAGAAAGAAGAGTTTCTACATTACAAAATCAAAAAGAAACTCCTTCAGAAATGGCACTCATACGCAATCTACATTGGTGGACTGTAGAGTATGGTCTAATCGGCACTACTGAAAATCCAAAAATATATGGAGCAGGGTTACTTTCATCTATTGGGGAGAGTGAATGGTGTATGACAGATAATGTGAAAAAACTATCCTATTCTCCAGAAGCTGCTTTTCAGGATTTTGACATCACCAAACCACAGCCTCAGTTATTTGTAACTCCTGATTTTGCATACTTATGTCAAGTTTTAGAAGAATTTGCCGACACAATGGCCTTAAGGAAAGGCGGTCATCGAGGGCTTGCAAAATTAATTGAATCAGAAAATATGGGAACCATTGAATTAAGTACTGGGTTACAGGTTTCTGGTATTTTTACTCGTATGATTAAAAATGAGGATAACGAAGTTATTTATTTCGAAACATCAGGACCTACTGCACTCTCATTTAGAGAAAAAGAATTAATTGGCCATGGAATCGATACTCACGTTAATGGTTTTAGATCTCCTTTAGGAAAATTAAAAGGGATCAACCTGGCTATAGAAAATATGTCTCCTAGAGATCTAAAAGCATATAATTTTTACGATGGAGAATATATAGAGTTTGAATTTGAAAGCGGGATCACCGTTGCCGGAAATAATATTACAGGTATACGAAACATACAAGGAGAACTGATCTTAATTCAATTTAGTGAATGTACCATAAAATATAAAGACGAATATCTTTTTAAACCCGAATGGGGTACTTTTGATTTGGCGGTAGGTAAAGAAATTACATCGGCATTCTCAGGACCGGCAGATGATTATTCCTTTGATCTAATTACACACAATCCAGATTCTACAACGATAAAAAGGAGTTACAATACCCAGGAAGAAGAACTGCATTCTTTATATCAGTCTGTAAAAAATATCAGAGAGGGTGCAACCACCAAATTCTCTCTAGAAGCGGTTTTTGATATCATCAAAAAAGATCACTCTAATGATTGGTTATTGCCTATAGAAATTTATGAACTGGTTTATGACAGAGATGAGAAGTTTTCCTTACAAATTCTAAGTTATTTAGAAAGTGTGAAATCTAGAAAACCAGATATTAAGCATTTAATTGACAGTGGACTTAAAATAATTAACAATAATTTTACTATAGTTTAATTATACTGATCACTTGAAATCCATAAAGGGATATTCTTCTTGAAGTTTATCTTTTTTTAATGTCAATTTTTTCAAAAATGACATATGTTGTTCGCTCTTAGGGTTAAATGCCCGATGTGCTATTCCTTTTTGAATATCTTCAACTTGTAGCATTATTTTTTTAGCTTTTTCGGAAATCCATACTTCAGAAAAGCGCTCCCAAATATATTGGATTGCTGTTTCATTAGGATGAATCATATCAGCTCCATAAAATCTGTAATCTCTAAGCTCATCCATCATAATCTCATAGGAAGGAAAATAACTTAGATTTTGAAAACCGCTTATAGTTTGATGAATTGCTGCAATTAAATGAGATTTACTCCTGTTATTTTCTACAAATCCATCTTTACTATGTCGCACAGGAGAAACCGTAAACACAATTTGAGCAGACGAATTAAGGCTTTTAATTAAATGTATGCAATTTTGAAGGCATTGACCAATATCATCAATCGACAAAAGACTCTTTTCAAATTCTTTCTGCGGAATCTTATGACAATTTGCCACAATCATATCTAACGATTTTAATCGATATACCCAGGCCGTACCCAAAGTAATAAAGACATGTGTTGCAGATTGTAATTTTTCTTTTGTAAAGGTCAAAGCAGTATTTAAATTCGAAAGTAATTCTTCTTGATTAGGATTACTTAAAGAAGAATGTGCATCAAAACAGTGCCATCTTTCATTGTGAAAAAACAAATCAGAATCTACATATTGCTCATCCTGGCTAGCCATCCACAAAAATGTTTCGATAGCTTTAGGGTGAAACAAAATCCCAAAAGGATTAATACGATTTTTGAATTTATAATATTCAAATTTTTCACCGATATTTTCTGCAAAACAAGAACCTAACATAAACACCTCTGACTCATAATCAAGTTTAGGGTTTTGAGGTTGTAACGGTATTTTGGTTTGTAGGTTCATATGGCCCCTCACCCCAACCCTCTCCCAAAAGGGAGAGAGGGAGCTTTTTTATTAATATTACTTTAAATATTGCTTTGCATTTTCTAATGCTTCTTCAATACCTGATGGGTTTTTACCTCCTGCTGTAGCAAAGAAAGGCTGTCCACCACCTCCGCCTTGAATATATTTTCCAAGTTCTCGAACTACTTGTCCGGCATTTAGTCCTTTTTCTTCAACTAGGTTTTTAGATATATAACAAGACAACAATGCTTTACTATTTTGTTCTGCTCCAAATACTATGAAAACATTATCTAACTCCCCTCCCAACTCAAAGGATATATCTTTAATTCCTGACGCATCAAGATCTACTCTTTTGGTTAAGAAATTAATCCCGTTTACATCTTCAAACTCAGATTTAAGATCTCCTTTTAGGTTTTTAGCCTTATCTTTAAGAAGTGCCTCAATCTGTTTCTTTAAAGTTGCATTTTCGTCTTGCATCGCCATAATAGCTTTCACAGGATCTTTAGTTTTAAGAACAGTTTTTACTTCTCCATATGCTTCAGATTGTGTTGTGAAATATTCTTTAGCTGCATCGCCTGTAATTGCTTCTATTCTTCTTATTCCTGCTGCAATTGCACTTTCTGATGTAATTTTAAAATGCCAAATACTACTTGTGTTTTTCACATGAGTACCTCCGCATAATTCCATAGATTCTCCAAAACGAATAGCTCTTACGGTATCTCCATATTTCTCTCCAAACAATGCTATAGCACCTTCTGATATTGCTTGGTCATAAGAGATATTACGCTGCTCTTCTAGCGGAAGTTGTTCACGGATTCTAGCGTTCACAAAATCTTCGACTTCTTTTAATTCTTCTGCAGATACTTTAGCAAAATGTGAGAAATCAAAACGCAAACTACCACTATGTACCATAGATCCTTTTTGCTCTACGTGAGTTCCCAGAATTGTACGTAATGCTTGATGCATTAAATGTGTAGCCGTATGATTAGATGCAGATCTAGAACGTTGTTTTGCATCTACCACTGCCGTCAAAGTCTCATTAATATGCTTTGGCAAATTTTTAGTGAAATGAATAATAAGATTATTTTCTTTTTTGGTATCAATAATATATACTACATCACCATTAGGGACCTCTAAATATCCTTTGTCTCCAACTTGCCCTCCACCTTCAGGGTAAAAAGGCGTTTTATCGAAAACTAATTGATATAATTCTCCATCTTTTTTACTGCTCACCTTACGATACCTTGTAACTTTCACATCGGCCTTTAGGTTATCGTATCCAATAAAGTCTTCGGTTGTATTATCTAACAATATCTTCCAATCTCCTGCAGAAACCTGAGATGCCGCTCTGGATCTTTCTTTTTGTTTTTGCAGCTCTACCTCAAAACCTTTTTCGTCTAACTCATATCCTTGCTCACTTAAGATTAAGGCGGTAAGATCTATCGGAAAACCAAAAGTATCATATAGCTCGAAAGCCTTCTCTCCTGAAACAACTTTGCCTTTAGTCTTTTTAATAATATTATCTAACAATACCAACCCCTGGTCTAATGTCCTTAGAAAAGATTGTTCTTCTTCTTTAATGACATTAACGATCAAGTTTTTCTGTGCTTTTAATTCTGGAAAAGCACTACTCATTTGTTTACTTAATGTTTCTACTAACTTATAGATAAATGGTTCTTTGGTATCTAAAAAAGTAAAGCCATATCGTATTGCTCTACGTAAAATCCTACGGATCACATATCCAGCTCCTGTATTACTGGGCAATTGACCATCTGCTATCGAAAACGACACTGCTCTCACATGATCAGCAATTACACGAATGGCTACACTTACTTTACCATCATCATCTGTTGGCAACGTATTTTTATCATATTTTGAGTTCGTAATGGTTTCAATCTCACGTATTAAAGGTGTAAAAACATCGGTGTCGTAATTTGATTTAACTCCTTGCAATACCATACATAGGCGTTCAAATCCCATACCTGTATCGACATGTTGCGCAGGTAATTTTTCTAATGATTTATCAGCCTTTCTATTAAACTGCATAAAAACCAGGTTCCAGATCTCTACCACCTGGGGATGATCTGCATTAACAAGATCTCTACCAGAAGTTTTAGCTTTCTCTTCTTTAGAACGAATATCGACATGGATTTCTGAACAAGGACCACAAGGACCCTGATCTCCCATTTCCCAGAAATTATCTTTCTTATTACCCATAATAATACGATCCTCGGGAACGATTTCCTTCCATAAATCAAAAGCTTCCTGGTCCATCTCCAGGTTTTCATCTTTTGCACCTTCAAAAACCGATACATACAGTATGTCTTTATCAATACCAAATACCTCGGTTAATAACTCCCACGCCCATTGGATTGCTTCCTTTTTAAAATAATCTCCAAAACTCCAGTTTCCGAGCATTTCAAACATGGTATGATGATAAGTATCCATACCTACCTCTTCTAAATCATTATGTTTACCACTTACCCGTAAACATTTTTGAGTATCGGTAATTCGATTATTTTTAGGAGTACCATTACCTAAAAAATATTCTTTAAATTGATTCATCCCAGCATTTGTAAACATCAAAGTAGGATCATCCTTGATTACCATTGGCGCAGATGCTACGATGCTATGTTTTTTGGACTTAAAAAACTCTAAAAATTGATTTCTAATTTCTTGGGATTTCATAAATTCTATGTATTGCTATTTTATTTGCACCAAAAAGACTCTTAAATTATTAAAAAACAGATATTTAAATAGACTGTTCCTAAAAAAAATCTATCTATACTTGTCAGTTTTTTCTCGACTTTGCAACATTTTACTATATTTGTTGCGTTGTCTTGATATTAAACAAGACTTTTTTGGTTGATATCCTGCAAAAATAGCATATTTTAGATTATGTCAAAGGTTAAATATTACTATGATAGTGACACGCTTTCTTATCGCAAAATAGAGCAAAAGAAAGGAAGGAAATTTGGTATAGCTGCATTAGGTGTGGTTGGTACTTTTTTAGCCGGGTTTGTTTTACTTCTTATCTATCTTAATATCCCGCAATTAGAAACTCCTAAAGAAAAAGCATATAGAAGAGAACTCGAAAATATGCAGTTTCAATATGACCTGATGAATAAGCGGTTAAGTCGTGATGAAGAAATTTTAGCAGAAATCGCCGAACGTGACGATAATATTTATCGTCTTTACTTTGGAGCTAATCCTATACCCGAAGAATTACGTAATGCGGGATTTGGAGGTGTAAATAGATACAAAAACCTCGAAGGTTACGATAATTCTAACATGATTATTGAAAGTAGCGAGCGAATTGATAAACTTACCAAACAAATTGTAGTTCAATCAAAATCTCTTGATAAAATTGCAGAACTCGCCGAACAGAAAGAAGAATTATTAGCCACTATCCCTGCAATACAACCCATACAAAACTCAGATCTAAAACGTATGGCATCTGGTTACGGATGGAGAAGTGACCCTTTTACCAAAGCAAGAAAATTTCATTATGGTATGGATTTTTCTGCGGCAACAGGGACTCCGGTTTATGCTTCTGGTACTGGTGTAGTAACAAGAGCCGATGCCAATTCTACAGGATATGGTAGACATATCCGTATCGATCATGGCTTTAATTATGTGAGTTTATATGCTCATTTAAGCAAATACAATGTAAAGAAAGGGCAAAAAGTTAATCGTGGCGATGTTATTGGATATGTAGGTAGCACAGGAAGATCTGTTGCTCCACATCTTCATTATGAGATTTTCAAGGATGGTGTTAAAATTAATCCAAGAAACTTTTACTACGGAAGTTTAACTCCTGAAGAATTTGCTGAGATCCTTAAAGCTTCTAATCTAATAAATGAATCTCTAGACTAAACATCAATGCGAAAAATACTTTTTTTTGTTATCATTTTTGGTTTCAGTTCTTCAATACAGGCCCAAAAATATTCAAAAGAAGTATTGGACTCCATGTATTCGATAGTTCAAAAAACTAAACTTGAACTAGAAAAACCTAAATACATTAAAATAATGGCTGTGGGTGACATTATGATGGGAACTAATTTCCCTAATGAAAGTTACCTACCACCAAAAGGCAAAGGACCTTTTGACGATGTCAATTCTATTTTAACCCAAGCCGATATTCTATTCGGAAATTTAGAGGGCACGCTTACCGACGAAGGCGACAATGCCAAAAGATGTTCTGACCCGTCAAAATGCTACTCGTTTAGATCCCCAGAAGCCTATGGACAATATCTTGAGGAAACTGGATTTGATGTGATGAGTATAGCCAATAATCATATCGGAGATTTTGGCGAAATAGGAATTAAAAACACCTCGAAAACACTGGAAAAACACAATATTGCCTACGCAGGCGTATTTGCCCAACCTTCTACTATTTTTGAAAAAAACGGAATTACCTATGGATTTTGCGCTTTTGCACCCAACAAAGATTGCGTAAAAATTCATAACTTAACCAATGCAAAGAAAATTGTTGAAGAACTTAAACAAAAGGTAGATATAGTGATTGTTTCTTTTCATGGTGGGGCCGAGGGCCTAAAATATACCCATGTAACCAGAAAAACAGAACGTTTTTATGGTGAAGATCGTGGAAATGTATATAAATTTGCACATACTGTGATCGATGCTGGTGCAGATATGGTTATTGGGCATGGACCCCATGTTTCCAGAGCTTTTGAAGTATATAAGAACAAGTTCATTGCTTACAGCTTAGGTAATTTTTGCACCTATTCGAGATTTAATCTGGACGGAATTAAAGGATACGCCCCCATCGCAGAAATTGAAATAGATCTAGATGGAAATTTTGTTAAAGGCAAGCTTCATTCTGCTAAGCAAATCGATGAGGTATACCCTTTTATAGATGAGAAAAAAAGAGCCCTTAAAGAAATCAAAAAACTAACTTTAGAAGATTTCCCCGAAAGCAAGCTTCTTTTTGAAGAGGATGGAAGTTTTACACAACAAAAAGAATAATTATGTATGTAGACTTACCAAAAAAAATGTACTACGGTATCGGTGAGGTAGCTGAAGCATTTGATGTTAATGCCTCATTAATTCGTTTTTGGGAAAAAGAATTTGATATTCTAAAACCAAAGAAAAATGCTAAAGGTAATCGAAAATTTACCCCTGAGGACATTAAAAATCTAGAACTAATCTACCATCTGGTAAAAGAACGTGGTTTTACACTCGAAGGAGCTAAGATTCATCTAAAAGAACAAAAACACGAAGCTTTAGACAGTTTTGACATTATTCGTAAACTGGAGTCTATTAAAGGGCAATTACTTAAAATTAAAGAACAACTTTAGACCCATATCGGGTATTTATAATATAATTTCATTATGAAAAAGCTTTTAATCCCTATACTTGTAATTGTAGTAATTGTAGGTGTTTTATATATGTTATCAGCGGGCAGATATAATCAAGCAATCACACTTCAAGAAGATGCCATAACTGCATGGTCTAATGTCGAAAGTGCTTATCAAAGACGTAGTGATCTTATTGGAAACCTGGTAAAAACAGTGCAGGGAGCAGCAGATTTTGAGCGATCAACCTTAAAAGAAGTTATAGAAGCTCGTTCTAAAGCTACTTCGATAAACATTGACCCTAGCAATATCACTCCTGATCAAATGGCGCAATTTCAACAAGCACAAAGCGGACTTACCTCTGCGTTATCCAGATTATTAGTAACTGTAGAGCGTTATCCAGACCTAAAGGCCAATCAAAACTTCCTAAACCTGCAAACACAATTAGAGGGCACAGAAAATAGAATTAATGTAGAGCGCAATCGTTATAACGAATCGGTTGGGTCTTATAATAAATACCTTAGAAAATTTCCAAACAACATCATATTAAACATTCTTGGAGATTTTGAAAAAATGACCAGGTTTGAAGCCGATGAAGGAGCAGAAAAAGCACCTGATGTAGATTTTGAATTTAAGTAAACACATAAAATAATAGATATTAGAACAGATCCCGCTCTTCAGTGGGATTTGTTCAATTAATCATTTTGAACACTTCACTTTAGTGAATTTTCAAAATAAAGTTTCGCTAAATGTCTAAAGTAGAAGATTTTCTTACCGCTGAGCAAGAACAACAATTAGTTGCCGCGATCAGACGCGCAGAAAAAACTACCTCAGGAGAAATTCGTATTCACATAGAAAAACATACTGAGCTAGATGTTTTAGAAAGAGCAGCCGAAGTTTTCCATTGGCTTAAAATGGATACTACTATACAGCGCAACGGAGTATTAATTTATGTTGCTGTTGAAGATCATCGTTTTGCGATATACGGTGATCAAGGCATCAATGAAGTAGTTGCCTCAGATTTTTGGAAAAGTACTCGTGACAGCATTATAAATAAGTTTAAAGAAGGGGATTTTACACAGGGATTGGTGGATGGTATTCTTCTTGCAGGAGAACAATTGCAAAAACATTTTCCTTGGGACCATAGTGATACTAATGAACTCTCTGACGAAATATCTAAAGGATAAATGAAAGCTATTAAACGGATCATATTATCTATTATTTTCATCTTTGGAATGTTTTCAACTGCACATGGACAAAGAAAAATTCCTACCAAACCTAAACTACAAACTTCTGTTTATGATGAAGCAAATATGCTTTCGATTTCTGAAGCTAAACGTCTTGAGCAAAAATTAATTCGATATGCCGATACTACAACCTCTACACAGATCGTTGTTGCTACTATTACTTCTTTACAAGGTGAGAATATCGGTTTATATGCTGCAGAATGGGCCCATGAATGGGGAATAGGACAAAAAAAAGAAGACAATGGTGTTTTCATCCTTGTATCAAAAAATGATCGCAAAATATGGATTGCCACGGGTTATGGGGTTGAAGAAAAATTAACTGATTTTACCTCAAAAACGATTATTGATCAAATTATCACCCCAGAGTTCAAAAAGGGTAATTTTTATACCGGATTAGACAAAGGGGCTATTGCAATTTTTCAGGTGCTCGAAGGTACTTTTAAAGGACCTGGAAAGAAGAAAAAGGATATCCCAATTGGGCAATTGGTTTTATTGTTAATCTTCTTTATCATCATTATTAAAGCATTTTCTAAGAGCAATCATAATAACGATGGTAGAGGAAATCGAGGAAATAGATCCCGAAGTGGTAGCCTTCTTGACGTTATTATCTTAAGTAATATGGGACGTGGCAGCTATGGAGGCGGCAGTTTTGGAGGTGGATCATCAGGCGGCGGATTTGGTGGTGGCTTCGGTGGTGGTGGATTTGGCGGTGGCGGTGCTGGCGGGAGTTGGTAGAATTAGTTCTTGATTTCCTGCTCCAAATTTCAGATTTTCCCTCTTTAATCTAGACTATAGAGTTATTTCTCAAACCTCAAACCTTAAACCTTAAACCTTAAACCAAACTTACTTCTTCCTAAAATATACTGAAACCGGTACTCCGTTAAAGTCAAATTCTTTACGTAATTGATTTTCTATATAACGTTTATAAGGATCTCTAATATACTGTGGTAAATTACAGAAAAAAGCAAACTGCGGCTGTGGTGTTGGCAGTTGTGTGATATATTTTATTTTTACATACTTGCCTTTATATGCAGGTGGTGGGTTTCTCTCAATAATAGGCAATAGAATATCGTTGAGTTCACTTGTTTTGATCTTTTTAGATCTGTTTTTATATACTTCTACTGCAGTTTCCATTGCTTTAAATAAGCGCTGTTTGGTTAATGCAGATATAAAGACCACAGGAACATCTGTAAATGGTTCTATTTGCTGGCGAATATACTTTTCGAAGTCTTTTAGGGTATTACTTTCTTTATCCTCGATAAGGTCCCACTTGTTTACCAAGATCACAATACCTTTTCGGTTGCGTTCTGCTAGCCAAAATATATTTTGTACCTGTCCGTCGAAACCTCTGGTGGCATCAAGCACTAAAAGACAAACATCACAATGTTCGATAGCACGAACAGATCTCATCACCGAATAAAATTCTAAGTCTTCTTTTACTTTTGATTTTCTTCGAATCCCAGCAGTATCTACTAAATTAAATTCGAACCCGAAACGGTTATATTTTGTATCAATTGCATCCCGAGTGGTTCCTGCAATATCGGTTACAATATATCTGTCTTCACCAATTAGTGCATTGATAAAAGATGATTTTCCTGCATTTGGCCTTCCGACTACTGCAAATCTAGGTAATTCATCTTCTTCCTGTTCTTCTTGCTCTGGTAATGCTTCAACCAATGCATCTAAAAGTTCACCTGTACCGCTTCCATTAATACTAGCAATAGTATAATATTCACCAAGGCCTAAACTATAAAATTCAACAGCATCAGTAGCTCTCTGGCCATTATCCACCTTATTTATAGCTAAAAAGACAGGTTTATCAACTTTGCGAAGTAGGTTAGCAACATCTTCATCCATTCCTGTGACACCAGATTCTACATCCACCATAAAGATAATGGCATCGGCTTCGTCGATTGCTAATTCTACCTGTTTATCTATTTCTGCTTCAAAAATATCGTCGCTTCCTACCACATATCCTCCTGTATCAATCAAAGAGAATTCTACGCCATTCCAGTCACTTTTTCCGTAATGACGATCACGTGTAACACCACTTACTGCATCTACTATTGCCTCTCTTCTTTGAATTAAACGATTAAAGAAAGTTGACTTTCCGACATTAGGTCGCCCTACAATTGCCACTATACTACTCATTGGGATGTATTCTAAATTTTGTGCAAAATTAGCCTTTTTTATTTCAGCAATACTATAAATGTAGAAATGTTTTGCTTATATCGGACTAGTGTGGGGTTAAAAAAATAAAAAGTCCAAAGGCCAATGTTTCAGGCCTATGGAACTTTTCATAATTGATAGTCAGTCAGTGAAATAATTACTTATCCCAAAGATACCAAGTATTTGGTCTAAGTTGGTTACTGTAAAACAACAAAGTTTTTATGGATGTTATTTAGCCTCATAAATAGCGACTGTATTTGACACTTCATGGGTTACAATTACAAGGTTATTTCCTGTTGGACTATCTGAAGCCTTAACTACAGTTAAGCCTTCTGGAGAAATAGCTACTACATCTCTCAATCATTCTAAAAAAATAAACCCCCACCATTACGGGCAGGGGTTTAAAAAACTTTTATGAATAAATTATTATTCTATAATTATTTTGCGTGCAATATTTTCCTTTTCTCCAACAATCATAACCACATACATTCCTGAAGATAGTTCTGAAAATTGAGCAAGATTAACATTTATCATACCTGCACCTTTTTGCATATTTTCAACAATCACAGGCCCAACAGCTACCCCAGATAAATCATGGATCGAAATCTTAACTTCTTGAGCATTCTCAGAGTTCATCATTAGTGATAAGTTGTCTGATGATTTTAAGACCGTAGGATAAACACTTGTAGCTCCTCTACCTTCGCAGAAACGAATATCAACAAATATATCATCCATACCCGTACAATTACCTTTGGTGATTTCTAATGTATATGTAGTAGGTTCTATAGCAAGTATTTCGATAGATCTGGTCGTTTCTCCTGTAGACCAAAGGTATGAATCGGCTTCAATAGGAGAAGTGAAGGTTAATATTGTTCCTATACAAACTGATTCATCAGCTCCAAGATCAAGTGCTAAGCCATCCGAAACAGAAACTACCACTTCGTCTGTAGCTTCGCCACAATCGTTACAACCATTTACGGTAACAGAATATGTTGTATTTACTTCTGGTGATACTGTAATTGATTGAGTAGTTTCTCCGGTTGACCAAAGATATTCTATTCCTTTTGGCTCAAATTTCACACATTCAAGATTAATATTGAAATCCCCAAACGAATCAGGGTTTCCTTCTAAATTAAACCATCCTGATGCACCAAATACATTGGCTGTATTTTCAAAAATATTAGCTCCTGCTCCTACTTGAAAAGCCTCTCCTCTTCTCGATATATCATAGCTTAATGAACCATCAACCTGGGTCACCGTACCACTTATTTCAGTATAATATACCCAATCGGTAGCATCTGCTGCTTGGCATACATTTGCCTTAGGGCTTCCTGCTGGAGGCGTAGAGGTTTTTCCTGAAAAAACTGCATCTACAACAAAGGTTGTATTGGTAGAATTATATTCGAAAACATTACCTTTTAGTGTAGCCGTTCCATCAGCATTTTCTTTCCACACAAGGCCTTCATTTCTCATCCATAACCTTGTTCCATTGTCATTGATAAACACCACAAATTGGTGTTGTCTACCTCTACAATAATCTGTATTACCTACGGCATAATCAACACATTCCTTGCAATCTCCTTCTCCCGTTACTGTTGCCATTAGCGTTGCTTCTTCTCCTTTACAGATTTCCTGATCTTCTCCTGCATCTACTTGAGGACCATCTTTAATTATAACGTTTACAGAATCTGTAGCCTCACAATCTTCACAATCTTTTACTGTAACTGTATATGACGTATTTTCTTGAGGAGACACTGTTATACTTGGTGTCGTTTCTCCGGTTGACCAAAGGTAAGTAACTTCATTGGTAGAGGTTGTAACACAATCCCCTATATTGATATTAAAATCACCTACACTACATTCGTTGTCTGTTGTATCAAACCATCCACAAGCACCATATTTTCCTTGCTGAGTTTCTGTGACATTAGCTCCGTTACCTATTTGAAAAGCCGGACCTCTTCTAGTAAGCTCTGTAGACCAAGTCCCATCAGTACTTGTTATTGTTCCTGTAAATTCTGTATAATATATCCAACCACTAGAGTCTTCATTGTTACACTCATGATTTTTAGGGCTATTGGCCGGTGTATTTACTGTTCTGCCTGAAAAAGTAGCATCTACTTCGTAAGTAGTTTGTGTACTTGTATAATCAAAAACAGTTCCTGTTAATGTAGCAGTCCCATCAGCGAATTCTTTCCATTCAAGATCTACATTAGAGAAAAACCTCCCCCCTGTAAGCCAAAGGACATAATTTTGGTTTTTATTACATAAATCTGTGTTTTCTACTCCATACACTCCTGTGCAATCAACACATTCTGATTGTCCAGATACTGTTGCAGTAAGTGTTATTTCATTAGTACCACAAAATTCTACATCATCGCCTGCATCTACCGACAACATACAACTTGTATCATCAATAACTGTAGGTTGATTTGTCGAAGAAACATCAGTGTTTTCATTAGCTACCATAGTAAAACTAGTAGCAAAAATAAAAACGGTCATTAGTGTATAGCCTAAAAGCATAGATGGGATACTAGTCCTCATCGGCTTTAGGTTATATCCATTGATTTTACGTGTAATTTTTAACATTTGACAGTTGATTTAATAATTCAAAAAAAATGAATTTGTTTATTAATTTATTTTAGGTTTTATAATTGTATAAGAAACTATTTTAGTTAAGCGCCTAATATCGAAGTATACACCTGATATTGTACTACCTAAATAGTAAAAAGCCTTTTCTTATGATTTAATAAAGTGTGAAGAAATATTTCATAACATATTAAGGTTGTTTAGGTTAAGTTTTGGACTGCTAAAATATGTATTAACCGTTGAAGATCAACAACAAACAACAATAAAAACGTTGAATGTCAAAAAATCATCTATGAAATACATTTTTTAAGCAATTATCTTACACAGAAACAAGCTTTCTTACACCTACTTTTACCAACCCTTTAGTTTTAATTACATTGGAGTGATGTGCATCCTTTTAGACGATGATCTTCTTGTATAGAAAAAGAATAAAGTGATTTAAAAAATGAAAAGCCTGTCGTAACGACAGGCTTTTAGCATTTATAGATTTAAGTATCGTAATTACCTTTTACTAATTACAATTCTTTCGGTTTTAACCCAGTTATTACCTACAATTCTAAGAATATACACTCCATCATGTACATTGTATTGGTTAAGGTTAATATTGATCTTAGCACTATTATTTAGAGATTTTTTTGTTGTTGAACCTATTACTCTACCTGTAAGATCATAAAGAGTGGTAGTGACATCCTGATTTTCATTTAGATAAAGATCAACATGCAATGTACTACTCTGACTTAATAACGTAGGATACACTTTAGTAGACTCTATTGCTGTATCAGATTTAGATCGACCTTGACAATTAATAACTGTTACATCGATGGTATCGGTATCTTCTCCACAACCTGTGCAGCCCGTTATCGTTACTTCATATGTTGTATCTTCTTCAGGAGCTACTGTAATCGCCTGAGTTGTTTCTCCTGTTGACCAAAGATATTCTATTCCTTTTGGTTCAAATTTCACACATTCAAGATTGATATTAAAATCTCCAAACGATGTAGGATTGCCTTCTAGATTAAACCATCCAGATCCACCAAATACATTGGCCGTATATTCAAAGATATTTGCTCCTGCTCCTACTTGAAAAGCTTCTCCTCTTCTCGATATATCATAACTTAACGACCCATCGACCTGGATAACACTACCACTTATTTCTGTATAATATACCCAACCCGAAGCATCAGCTCCTTGGCATAAATTTGCCTTGGGGCTCCCTTCTGGAGGGAGAGAAGTTTTTCCTGAAAAAACGGCATCAACTACAAAAGTTGTATTGGTAGAATTATACTCAAAAACATTACCTTTTAAGGTCGCTGTTCCATCTGCATTTTCTTTCCATACTAAATCCACATTTCTCATCCATAACCTTGTGCCATTGTCATTGATAAAAACGACAAACTGGTGGTGTCTACCTCTACAATAATCTGTATCACCTACTCCATACTCAACACACTCTTCGCACTCTCCTTGACCGTCTACTGTAGCCATTAATGTTATTTCTTCACCTTTGCAGATATCCTGATCTTCGCCAGCATTTACTTGTGGCGGATCGCTTAAGATCACATCAACAGAGTCTGAAACTGTACATCCAGAGCAAGCTTCTACCGTAACGGTATACGTAGTATTTTCTTGTGGTGATACGGTTATGCTTGGTGTTGTTTCTCCGGTCGACCATAAATAGGTAACTTCATTACTGGTTACCACATCGATACATTCACCTATGTTGATATTAAAATCACCTCTCTTATACCTATTATCTGTAGTATTGAACCATCCCGATGCTCCGTATTTACCTACTTCATCTTCGGTAATGTTAGCTCCATTTCCTAGCTGGAAAGCTGGTCCCATTCTAGAAATATCAAATGACCATGATCCATCTGTTTGGGTAAGTGTTCCTGTTACCCCAGTGTAATACACCCATCCTTCGGCACTTTCTTCGTGACAGAAATGATCTTTTGGACTTCCGGGTGGAGTCTGTACCGTTCTTCCGGAATACGTAACATCTACTTCTAAAGTAGTTTGCGAGCTATTATTCTCTATAACGGTTCCTTTAAGAGTTGCCGTCCCGTCTTCAAATTCTTGCCATACTAAGTCTACATTTCTAAATCGTCTTACTCTATTTCTATGGTCATCATCATCATCATCATCATCGTCGTCGTCATCGTCATCGTCATCATCGTCATCGTCGTCGTTATCATTATTACCATGACTATCATCTATTAACCAAAGTACATAGTATAAGTCTCTCTCACAACGATATGTATTTTCTATACCGTAAGCAATGCAATCTGTACATTCTGACTCTCCAGAAACTGTTGCAGTTATTGTAATCTCATCACCTTCACATACTTCCTGATCTTCTCCTGCATCAACTTCCAGGTTAATTTTTTCGACATTTACCTCACTTGTAGCAACACAGTTTTCACAATCTTGTACTTCTACTGTATATGTTCCTGGTTCGTTAACCGTGATCGTTTGAGTAGTTTCTCCTGTAGACCATAAATATGAAACTTCGCTAGTTTTTTCCTCACAGTACCCTAGATTAAAGTTGAAATCTCCAATTTTGTATCTACTATCTGTAGTATTAAACCATCCCGAAGCACCTAATCTTCTTCTATTTTTTTCTGTGATATTTGCCCCTTTACCTAATTGAAAAGCTGGTCCTCTTTCTGAAATATTAAAAGACCATGAGTTATTTCGTTTTTTTATAGTTCCTCTTACTTTGGTATAGTATACCCATCCCTGAGAATTCTCATAGTTGCACCAGTGATTTTTCGGACTACCGCTAGGGGCATCTGTTGTTCTTCCTGAATAGGTAACATTTACATATAAAACATCTCTATTATTTCTGATATTTCTAACCTTACCTTTTAAGGTTGCTGTACCATCGGAGTTCTCTATCCATGATAAACCACCATCTCTATAATATCTTACCTTATTTCTACCGTCTGATAACCATAGAACGTATCTTTTATTGTTTTTGCAATGCTTAGTATTTACAATATCATACTGCACGCAGCATTCTGCCTCTCCAGTCACATTAGCGGTTAAAGTAACATCGCTGTTATCACAAACAGATACATCATTACCCGCATCTACTGTAAGCCTGCACTCGCCATGTGTTTCTTCAAGGTAATCATCAAAAGAATCTTTTTCTATTTTATTTTCTTCTATAAAGCTAAAGGAAGAAAAGAGAAAAATCGAGATACAAAAAGCAAAGGCCGTTCCCATCTTGGCCATTGTTTTTTGCAAAAATCTAGGGTTAGTTGTTAGTTTTTCCATTGTTGTTGTTTTTTGCTAAAAATTTTTAAAATTGTAATCCATTTTTGAATAAGAAATCCGTGTGATGAATCTCATTATCATACTATCGATTAGCCTTAGGTAAGGCCATACGATATTGAGGGAAAGTTCCCATACTTATCCCTGATCAAATCTGATAAAATTATTGTTATTAAATACGTGGAGAAAGTAATGTTTATGCCATATATAACCTTTTAAGTTCTGGCACTAAAGTATATATAAGCTCCTGAATAACAAGCTAAAAAGAAGAAAAAACGTTAAAATACAAATTGAATCTATAGAGTGCACAAAAAGTTAGAGACAAGAGCGTAAAATATTACAAAAAAACCATTATTTAAGGGGTATTTTCCCCTAAATACAATCACTTATTATAACCAAAACGCTTCAATTGATGTTGATTACTTCGCCAATTTTTATTAATTTTCACATAGAGTTCTATATGAATCTTTTTGCCAAAGAATTTTTCTAGCTCTTTCCGAGCTTCAGTACCTACTCTTTTTAGTGCAGATCCCTTATGTCCTATAATAATTCCTTTTTGAGAATCTCGTTCTACCATAATTACAGACCTAATCCTGATGATATCCTCATCTTCGACAAATTCTTCGGTTTCTACTTCTACAGAATACGGAATCTCTTTCTTATAATTCACCAATATTTGTTCTCGAATAGCTTCATTCACAAAAAACCGTTCAGGCTTATCTGTTAATTGATCTTTGGGATAAAAAGCTGGCGATACTGGCAATAATTCTACTAACCGATCAAATACCTCTCTTACATTAAAATTTTTAAGGGCAGATATAGGATAAATTTCTGCATTAGGTACTTTTTCTGCCCAAAATTGAACTTGTTCCTCTAACTGCTCTTGATTAGATTGATCTATCTTATTAAGCAACAAAAACACAGGGATTTTTGCAGACGTAATTTTAGTAAAGAACGCCTCATCCTTAAGCTCTTTTTCTCCGATTTCGACCATATAAATTAATAGATCTGCATCTTCGAAAGCAGATTTCACAAACCCCATCATGGATTCCTGAAGTTCGTATGCAGGTTTAATAATCCCAGGAGTATCTGATAAAATTACCTGAAAATCATCTCCATTAACAATACCAAGTATACGATGCCTTGTCGTTTGCGCTTTAGAGGTAATAATGGATAACTTTTCTCCAATAAAAGCATTCATAAGGGTAGATTTACCCACATTGGGGTTACCAATAATATTTACAAAACCTGCTTTATGAGTCATTTAATTTATTTTGGCACAAAGGTAGACGAATATTAGACAAGAAAATAATTACTGGGATAGGATTATCTATTTCTAGTAAATTTGTTAACATTTTACAGCTAAAAATGGTTGGTAACTATTTCTTAACAAATTAACTTTTTATTTAGATTTTTTATAAATTTAATTCCAGTATGTTTTCAAAAACCCCGTGAAAGCAAGTTTTTAAAATAAATACTGGGATCCTTTGAAAAATTACTTATATATTTCTTTACAAATTTTTACGAAAAACAGGCTTACATTATTTTACCTGTTAGTACTTCTATCCTCAATTCTTAATGCTCAAGATCAAGAAAAACAATTATCTATAGCCGATCAAAGTTTTAATGCATTCGCCTATATCGATGCAAGAGCTATTTATTTGGATGTTGCAAAACAAGGGTATTTTTCCCAAAATTTATTGAAAAAACTAGCCGATTCTTTTTACCTAACAGGTGAACTTGAAGATTCGGTAGAATGGTATGAAAAATTAATCCAAACCTACCCAGAAGACCTTAATCCTGAATACTTGTTTAGATATGCTCAAAGTTTGAAAAGCGTTGAACGCTACAAAGAAGCGGATCAAACCATGGAAGAATTCTTTAAGATTACCGGAAATGATAAACGAGCCAAATCCTATATAAATAAAAGAAATTATTTAGATTTTATTGAAATGCAATCTGGAAGATATGATCTTTTCAAGCTTAGTATCAATTCAAAAAACTCTGAATACGCGCCAAGCTTTGATCATAACAATAATATTGTTTTTGCATCGTCCAGATCCAAAACGTCTAAGGATTCAAAGTTACATGGATGGACTAAAATGCCATTTTTGGATGTCTTTTCTTCTAAAATTAAAGATGACCAAATGACTTTGGAAGAACCCATTAAACTTAAAGGAAAAATAAATACTAAATTTCATGAATCATCAACCTGTTTCAGTAAAGATGGAAAAACAGTATATTTTTCGAGAAACAACTATACAAACAACAAGCTTGGAACCAGTAAAAAAGGAGTCGTTTTACTAAAAATATATAAGGCAAGTCGTAAAGAAGGAAAATGGGTTGATATACAAGAATTACCTTTTTGTAGTGATGATTATTCTGTATCACATCCATCTCTTAATGCAGATGGTACAAAACTTTACTTTGCCAGTGATATGCCAGGCACCATAGGAAAATCTGATTTGTTCGTTGTCGATGTGTATGGTGGCGGAAAATATGGTGAACCAAAAAATCTAGGAGATAATATCAATACAGAGGGTAGAGAAACTTTCCCTTATATCAGTGATAGTAATAGATTATATTTTGCCAGTGATGGCCATGTCGGGTTAGGTGGCTTAGATGTTTTCGTTTCTATACCAGAAGAATCGGGTTTTTCTGCTGCGTTTAATGTTGGAAAACCTGTAAACAGCCCGAAAGATGATTTTTCTTTTGTGTTAAATGAAGAGACAAAAATAGGATACTTTGCAAGTAACCGAAAAGGCGGTAAAGGAAATGATGATATCTATAGCTTTAAACAAACCAAAGAATTAATCACTTCATGTAAGCAATATATCGAAGGTGTTGTCTACAATAGTGAAACCAATGATAGTCTTGCTGAGGCAGTTCTAAAATTATTTGACACCAATGGAAATAGTATAGCAGAAACAAAATCGAACAGCCTGGGGGTATATAAGTTTGATGTAGAATGTGACACGGAATATTTGATAAAAGCAACCTTGGATCAATATCAGCCTAAAGAAATTACATTTAATACAGATGACATTTTTGAATATTCACATGATTTGTCTATTCCTTTAAACTCTTCAGGCGATGGAGAGAAATTATTAACATCGGTGGCAGTTAACATAGGAGATGACTTATCTAAGACATTGCAGATGGAGGCTATTCATTTTGGACTAGATGATTCGTTGATTAGTCCTGAAGCTGAGGTCGAATTACAAAAGATTATTTCTGCACTAAAGAAATATCCCGAATTAAAAATCGAAGTCCGATCGCATACCGATAGCAGATCCAGCTACTGGTATAATAAAAGATTAAGTGTAAAACGAATGCGAGCTACCATAAAATATATTGTTGTTGAAGGAGGTATCTATTGGCGAAGAATACAAGGCAAAGCCTATGGTGAGCGTCGATTGATTAATAAGTGTAAAAATGATGTGCCCTGCACTGAAGAAGAACACCAAGAAAACAGAAGAAGTGAGTTTATTGTACGAGAATAGCTTCAAAAAAATTACACCTCTTTTATACTCTTGAAATATTGTTTTGCTTTTGCATTTACCTTTGGAGCTAATAACAGACCAGAAATTACCGTAGGAATTGCCATCATGGCAAAAGCACTATCGATAAGGTCGATAGCAAAATCGATTTTAACCACAGCTGCCACTACAATAGAGGCTATATATATATAATTATAGTATTTCCCATACTTAGGTTTGGTCAAAAACCCTAAACAAGTGGTTCCATAATACGAATATGAGAATAGCGTTGACAATGCAAATACCAACACCATTACGATCACTACTATATCTCCTAATCCGTAGGGTAACACAGCATTAAAAGCTTCTAATGTTAGTGAAATACCATTACTATCAGTGTCTTTCCATACCCCAGTAGAAAGTATTGCTAAAGATGTTAGCGTACACACCAACAACGTATCAATTGATGGGCCGATCATGGCTACTAATCCCTCTCTTATAGGCTCTTTGGTTTTAGCAGTACCATGCATCATGGGAGCGGTACCAATACCTGCTTCATTAGAAAAAGCTCCTCGTTTAATCCCGGTTTTAATTAAATGCCCTAATGCCCCTCCTGCAACCGCATTACCAGAAAAAGCATCAGAAAATATCAATCCAAACATATAAGGCACCTGATCTATCTGTAAAACAAGAATAGTAATCACCGTAATAAAATATAAGATCACCATAAAAGGCACTAGCTTACTCGCTACCAAACCAATTCTTTTAATTCCTCCTAGTATCACTAAAGAAGCTAAAGCAGCAAGTACAAGTCCTATATAAAGTTTATCATCTTCTTGCCAGTCTAAAACATCTACAAGTGTCTGGGTTAATTGATTTGCGGTAAAAGCCGGAAGTGTACCTACTAAACCTGCAAGGGCAAAAAATATAGCTAATGGTTTCCATCGTTTACCCAGACCTTCTGTGATAACATACATCGGGCCACCCAATATGGTTCCATTTTTTTCTTCGGACCGATACATTACCGAAAGTGAACAGGTATAAAACTTAGTTGCCATACCAATTAACCCGCTAATCCACATCCAAAAAACTGCTCCAGGACCACCGGTAACGATAGCTACAGCCACACCACTAATATTACCCATACCCACCGTGGCTGCAATAGCAGAAGATAAGGCCTGAAAATGACTCAATTGCCCCGGATCATTATCATTGTCATACTTGCCCCGTAAGACATCGATTGCATGCGCAAAATAAAGGAAAGGTGTAAATCGCGAATAGATTAAAAAGAACAAACCACCCCCAATGAGTAGTACTAGTAAAGGCCAATCCCATACCCAAGAACTAAAATCTGCAACAAGACCTTCTACTATTTTAAACATAGACAATAAAAATACTTGTTCTAATGGTAGTGACAAAATGTATTATAGATTTAATCTGCTATACTTCGATGGGCATTTGGTTCTTAACATTGTACAAAGCTAGTGTCGCAATGTCAGTTCGGTGTATTACAATAAGCTTGCGTCGTGTTACAATGAGGTCAAGGTGTGCAACAATAAGCTTCAGGTGCGTTACAATGAGGTCGAGGTGCACAACAATAAGCTTCAGGTGCGTTACAATGAGGTCGAGGTGCACAACAATAAGCTTCGGGCGTATAACAATGAACTTGAGGTAGGTTACAATAAGCTTCAGATGTGTTACAATGTCAGTTCGGGATACTACAATGGCTTTCGCAGGTTTTGCAACTATCTTTGTATTTCTCCTAATACATTATTTCTAAGCTCTAATAAACCTTGGTTTATCGATTCCACGATCATACATCACTATACTACCGGCAACAGATACATTAATACTTAACTCTGATTTGAATTTGATTAAGAAATGAGATTTCTCTATAGCTTTTTTAGACAATCCGTGGTCCTCTGCGCCTAATAAATATACACAACGTTTTGGGTGGTTAAATGTTTCTAAGGGTTCGGCATCATCGGTTAACTCAACTCCAACGAGCATTGCGCCTTTTGGCAAGTGATTATAAAAATCTTCAAAAGTATGGTAGTGAAAATATGGCATTGCTTTTACAGCATTGTGTGTATCACTGGCTTGTTTTGCATAGCGGTTCCCGATCGTAAAAATAAAACTTGCCCCCATATTTTGAGCAGATCTCCATAACACTCCTAGATTTTCGGGAGTTTTACCATTTTGGATTCCGATTCCAAAAAATTCGTTGTCGAAGTTATCAATCATAGAAGTAAAAATATAAAAGATCAAAAAGAATCTTTATTAATCCTCGTTCAAATTCTATTTTTTCAATACTTCATTCGGGGAAAGTTATTCACTACTCGTATGCAATAGTTTATTTCTTTTAAAATTACTTCAACTCATCTACTACAGACACTGAAAGAAAGGCTGTCAAAATTTGAAGCAGTGTAAAATCTCTTTGAGTAAACTTATTTTCTTCTTTTCCGTAGACACAAAAAACTACTTTAGTTCCTGTTTTCTGTTCAAAAGGTAATAACATTAGAGATAAATATCCTTTATCATCTCGTTTATTGATGTATTGCTCAATCTCCTCATTAAAGTTATCCATCATTAAGGGTTTATTTTCTGTCAAAATATAAGCGGCCAGATTCTCTTTTGTATTAAATTTTTCATTCCTGTCTATCAGGCTAAGCTTTTCTCGTGAAGCTCCCTTATACCATACTTCTTCGTTTTTCTTAAAAGCAATTTCAAAAGCATCTACCCTGGTCGGCAACTCTACTAATTTTGTTAAAACTGGAAATACTTGATCCCACGAAGGTTCTTTGGGGATTTGTTTTAATAAACGATGTAGTAGATGAATATTAGCCACTGTGCTTTTAAGCTCTTCGGTTTGCAGAATAAGCTCTGTTTCTTTTTTATGAAGTTCTTTTTGCTTATCAGAAAGTGAAACTTCGAGGTTTTTTGTTTTTTTAAATACCCATAATCGCAAAATATACCACGATCCAGAAACCCCGAATAGTAGTAATAATGCTATTCCCCAAATTGTTTTATACCATTTGTTTTGAACCTTAAGGTTAATTTTTAGAGGAACACTCCATGAATATCCTCCTTGTTTTTGAGCTCTTACTAATAAAAAATAGGCTCCACTTTTAAGTTTTTGAAGAGTGATCTCATTGGTATCAAGAGGTAAAGACCATGGTGTTTTACTAATCACATCTTTATTAGAATCTCTTTTATATACTTTGTATTGATATCTAATATCATTAGACGGAAAAGTAACAGAAACGAAACTTAATCTTGCCATCTCGGCTTCTTTATAACGTAATAATCTCTTTTCTATCTTTTCAGCTTTATCATTTATGTACACCTCATCTAGTATTGGCGGATTTGTTGTTAATGGTGTAGGGTTGGATCGAGAAGAATACACGGCTCCTTCTGCTGTACCTACCCAAAGCTGACCATTACTATCAATAATCATACTGCGATATGATGCTACTTTTGATGGAGTGCCACTTTTTTCATCAAAAAACACATAGGATCCCTTGGCATCTATATGAACTAATCCATTGGTGTCGGTTGCCAACCAAAGGCCGCCTCCTCCTGGAATCACACAGACCGAACGAATCTCATTTGCGGTATATGCTCCTAAATCTATTCGCTGAATGCTCTCTGTATCATATTTTAAAAGGCCATCGGTAGTTCCTAACCATACGATTCCTTCATCATCTACGGCCAGGTCATGCACTTCAAAATTACTACTCACTTTAAAAGAAAAAGGGATACTTCGGTTTTCAAAAGTATCTAGATCGCGATTATATTTATACAAATAGGTTTTGGCTCCTATTCCTGCTCCATATAGTTCTGATTGCCCTCCTTCATTGATTACCAAAATACGGTTGTTTAGTCCGTTTGCTTCATCATAAAAAGTCACTCGTCCATCGTCACTAATTTTGGCTACACCAACAATTGGTTTTTCTCTTGGCGCTTGACAAAACCAATTATCACCCTGGTGATCTGCAAACATATAAAATATACCTCCTCCTCTATTTTTTAAACTGTAGGTGGTCTGTAAATTCCCATTTTTGTAATGAACAATAGTTCCTTCTGCGGTTCCGTACCATGTATTATCAGAGTGCGAAGAGATTCCTGTGACCTGACTTACTCCCGTAACTTGATCAAAACTTTTAGTGCTTTCGGTACTTTTCACACTATTGACAGTACTAAGAGAAATCAAAACTTCATTATCTACTCCAGCGCTCATGCTAAATACATTATCATGAGACATCCCCGAAACACTCTGAAAATAACTAGACCATAAAAGACCTAACCCATTTGATGTACTCACCCATATTTTTCCGCCAGAGCGAATTTGATCCTGAGAAAAATAAAGATGATTAATTGATGTATAAGGAAGCTTTTCTACCCGATGAGGGTCATTCGACCCAAAAACTTCTACCAATTCTGTTTGATTATTAGTTAAGGTGTACATCCCTTGTTCTGAAACTAGAAAATAAGTTCCGGTTATATCCTTGCCAACGTGATAGAAATCTAATCCTATATTATCTATTTGCTCCTGGGTGACTATTTTATGGGCTTCATCCACCTTCAGTTTTAGAACACGTAGATCTCCTACCATCATAATTTGATCATGCTCTATATAAAAATGTGACATATCATTAAACCCATCATGCTGCTCGATAGTATCTGATGATTGATCGAAGTAAAACAACCCTTCTTTAGGGATCAAAATCCAAACCGTACCAAATCGATCTTCACTAAAAAATATATCCGATATTCTACGATTAGGAGGAATAGAAAACTGTAGCTTCTCTATATCATTCCCTTCTTGTCTATAAACAGCACCATCTAATTGCCCTATCCACAACCTTTCTTTAGAATCACTAAACAATTGTTCGGGGTAACTCATTCCATTTTTTGTTTCTCTAATACTAATATGTGACGTTATTGTGGGTGTATTTTGGTTATAGAAGAGTTTAAAAACGCCAGTATCATTAGAAAAAAGCAAGGTGTCTTTTTTCCAAGAAATTATTGATTTAATATACCGGCTACGCAATGAGGTGTTGTAATCCTGAAATCTTTTACCATCAAAACGATACAAGCCCTGATCTGTAGCAAGCCATAGGTATTGGTGAGAGTCCTGAATTGTCTGGTTTACTTTTTTAAAAGGAAGCTCTTCTCCTTGATACGTTGTATACCGAAACTTTTGCCCAAGAATCTCTAAAGTATTGAATACGATCAAAAAGAATGCAAGAAGATAACTATTCTTCATAATCACAGCAGATTACTCTTAAAGATACTAAAAAAACTGCTAATCTTCTCATTTATAATCTATAGAACTAATTATTACTATATCGTATATATGCATTTTTTAATTTAGTATCGTACTTATTCTTTTTATAACCAGGCCCATTATATCCTTCTGCAAATTTGGCCCAATTCTTTTCTTTAATCCAATCGATTAGCTTCTTGCCTCTAAAAGAAGTTTTTTCTATAAACTTACCAAAGGCTTTAAGGTGTTCCCTTTCGTGTTCATACATTACCGAAACAAATTGATCTATAGAAGAATACCCTAAGTGTTTATAATGAAATCCCATAATTTGAAAAGACCCCCATGAGGCTGAGCTATAGGCCGCATCATGAAATGCCGGTAAATCAGATATCCCGGCAGCTTTTTCAAGACGATCATACTCTCCCGACCCACCTCTGTAGTGCCTTTTAGTCCATTTTTTATACAATACATCTTTTGTGTATTCAGAGACATACTCAGCTGGATTAACCCCTCTTTTATCTAACTCTCTCCAAAAAATATGGCCTTCAAATAAGAGTATTGGTTTTCCGCTCAACAAAAATCCTTTGCCTCTACTTTCTATCTCATTAACTGCTTTTACCATGGCCACTTCTAAACCATAGTTATTTGCAAAATCTTTAATATCCTGCTCGGATAAAAACTTATCATTAAATGCGATTGTGTTTTTTTCTGCCTCGATAAGTTTAGACCATGTCTTAAGCCCTACAATACCATCTACTACCAAGCCATTTTTTTGCTGAAAATCTTTTATGGCACTATCTGTATCTCTACCAAAATAATTAGATACATAAACAGTATACCCAAGCTTGATAAGAATTTCTTCTAGATAATGAACATCCTCTCCTCTAGAACGATAACGTATTGTTTTCATAGTATATTAAATTTATTAATTACTTTAAGAAAGATTAAAAACATTAAGTATAGTATGTTAAGTAACAAGTAATAATTGCTATAAACAAAGACATTCTTCTTTTAAGGGGTATCCTATTTTGTTTCAAAAGACATATAAAGAAACGTTTTGAAGGTACAAAAAAACTTCATTATAATATAACTCATTAAGATTAATTTTTTGCTTTATGGTTTTACCATACCATTTAAAATGAAGCCATTAAGCAAAGATTTCATTTTTATAATAGTGCTAAAAAAAGCAAACACAGTTTAGTTATAGAGCAATGATATGAGGGCAACTATTTCAATTAATCTAAACGAATTCTAATTGAAACGTAACGAATTCTAAAACCATCACTCTAAGACCATTTTAAGGAGTTAGTTTTACATTAAATAGCCAACCTCAAAATACGCTGTTATGAAAAATGTTGTCATCATTATTGTTCTTTTTCAAAGTTTTCAATACATCTATGCCCAAAAAGGATTTATTGATACCGAGAAGTATTTAGTAACAACAGAAATCACAGATCAAGGAAAAGAACACCCTGCTTATGTTGTCAAGTTGGTAAGGTCAAGAAATAGCTCCGAAACAATTTCGACCTTAACCATCAATGACACAGAGCTTTTTGAGGACATCTTTATTACTACCTTAGAGAATCCCGGTTTAGACGGGATCTCTGAGGTGATAAAGATGGAAGTTGAATATCTTGCTTGCTGTGCACATGTAGAGGCCTATTATTTTACAGTTTCAGAAGACGGCGATACCATTGTTGCTCTTCCCGAACTTAAAAATGTATACTGTGAAGACTCTAATACCGATTTTCAATATATTTTCCCAAATCAAGAGTATGGGATAAAAGGAAATATTTTACAAACACAAACATTTTACAAAAATACATCTGATATTAAATATGTAAATCTGAAGCAAAGTTTTGAATGGAATGATGGAGCCATAACTATCGATCCTTCAAAAACAACAGCGATCACGAGTTACTAAAAATTAAAACCGACACAACAAACACAAACTCAATCTGATAAACAAAAAGGGGGAAACTTTTGTTTATTATACCGACATACCTTTTTTAGGTTGTGTCGGTTTTTTTTTACACAATTAAATAAGTACAAATACTTCAAAACCAAAAAAACAGTTTGATTATATTTGTTCTCAACCTCAAAACATTTATGAACGTATATCGGTTTTTATATTTTATCTTTCCTTTCCTGATATGGAGCCCTATCAGTTCATTATATGCACAAAATAATCAACTTAGAGCTTACACTCTTGAAGATGGGTTACCACAATCGCAAGTTTATGATATTGTACAAGACGAAATAGGATATTTGTGGTTGGGTACACAAGGAGGAGGACTGTGCCGATTTAATGGTGATGAATTTGAGATCTGGAACGAAAGTGATGGATTGCAATCTAATTACATTCACGCACTTACCTTTGCTAATGACAGTCTTTTTATTGGTACAAAAAGTGGATTAAGCATAAAATCAAAAAACAAGTTTACTAACCTGGATGGCCCCAGAATTAATAGAATATTTAAAATACAGGATAAAACCTATTTAGCCACGAACATTGGTATTTATGAATATCAAAAAACACTTGGCTTGGTTAAGATAAACCTTAATACTAAGATTAATACTAGTATCATTAATGACATTGTCTTTGATGGCAGACTGTTTTGGATAGCAACCAACAAAGGGCTCTGGAAACTAAACCATATTAGAAAAGATGCCAGTATTATAGAACGACATAGTGCACATAATTTTACTGCCGCCATCTATTATAAAAATAAAATCTTTGCTGCCGCCTTCAACCAAGGTGTTTTAGTCATCAATACCAATGCTAAAAGTTATGGAAATCGTTGGATATCGAAACCATTGAGAGTAAATAACATCTCTGTACATAAAGATAATGAGCTATGGTTTGCCACTAATAATGAAGGTATTACTGTTATTGATGCCAATAAGCGTACTCTAAAAAAGAGAATTACCCGTAAAAATGGTTTAGCGGTATCGCATATCAGAAAAAGTATATTAGATCGTCAATCTAACATTTGGATTACCACTTCTGGAGGAGGGTTTTACAAATATTTTGAAAATAATTTCATTCATTATGATCAAAATACTGGATTAAAAGGTAATCGTGTCTATGCAATACATACTGCAAAAGAAGGCATATGGGCTTCTAATTCTGAGGCAGGCCTTATCCAAATAGATTCTGCAGGTATTCATCATATCCCTCAAGAGGAACGTTTAGCCGAAGTAAAAATTAAAAGTATTACCAGTGATGTATCAGGAAACATATGGGCAGGTACCGATGGTAAAGGAATTCTTTTTAAGCAGATTAAAAAAGTTGATAGTATAGTAATCGATAGTAACTATGTACGAACTCTAAAAAAAGACACGATCATAAAAATTGATACCATTGTCAAAACGGTTATCAAAAACCATATTATAGATACAGACAAAGGATTGCCATCTAATTGGATTAGAACTATTCATGTTGATAATACTACTATATGGGCAGCATCTTATTCTACCGGTATTACACGCTTTAAATATGATCCGGAAAAGAAACGCTTATTAGGTTTAAAGAATTTTGAAAGAAGAAATGGTATTAAAGATTTGCAAATAAGCTATATGCTACAAGATTCTTTGGGCAAAATGTGGTACGCAACTCAAAATGGTCATCTGGGATACATAAAGAAGAATCGCGTTACTCACCTTGATAATGTTCTAAATCAAAAAACAGCTATAAGCACGCTACTTTTTCATAAAAACACACTATTTATAGGTACCGCAGGAAAAGGCATATGGTGGTCTAGTCTAGATGGGAAACTTTCATTTAAAAAACTAAAAGGAAGAAAAAAACCATATTCGGATAATATCTATCAAATGATATTCGATGATCAAAACAACCTGTGGGTAGGTAGTGAAAGAGGAGTGGATAAAATAGAACTAAACCAATTTAATGATATTGTCGATGTCTTTCATTTTGGCCGTAATGATGGATTTTTAGGGATCGAAACTTGTCTTAACGCTGTAACTAAAGATAAAGAGGGTAATCTATGGTTTGGAGCTATCTATGGATTAACAAAATACCAGCCCAGCGAAATAACGAAAGTAACAATCAAACCCAGATTATACTTTGAAAATATAGAAGTAGCGTATCGAAATGTAGATTCGATCAATTTAAATACCTGGACAAATAGTAGTAATGTCTTAAAACTAAAACCAAATCAGACCGAACTGTCTTTTAGATACAAAACCATTGATCTTGATCATCCAAATGATATCCAATATCGAATTCGACTAAATAATTCTGAATGGAGCCCCTGGTCATCAGATAATAAACAAAACCTTGCTGGTTTGGCCTATGGATCGCATATATTCTATGCGCAGTCCAGAAATTATAGATGGGAAGAAAGTGATCCTATTGCTTTTAATTTTTTTATAGATAGTCCCATATACGAGAAAGCCTGGTTTCAATTGGCGGTGTTAGGTGTAATCTTATTGGTTATGGGTGGATATGGAGCTTCATATATACGAAGGGTTAAACGAAAAAATAAAGAAGAAAGAGAACGTCTTCAAATGCAAAATCATCTTCTGTCTTTAGAGCAAAAAGCATTACGTTTACAAATGAATCCTCATTTTATCTTTAATGCCCTTAACGGAATCAAAGCAATGGGAACCAGCAACCCACAACGTATGAATACTACGATCAATACTTTTGCTACCTTACTAAGAGAAACATTATACAATTCTAGAAAAGATCACATTACATTAGATCAAGAAATACAAACCCTAAAACATTATATAGAAATAGAACAATTAATGGCAAGCAAACCATTTACCTATACTATTTCTATCGATACAGATTTTGATCCCGAAGAAATACTAATTCCGCCAATGTTAATTCAACCTTTCGTAGAAAATGCGGTTAGACATGGTATTTTGAAAGGCAGTAGAGATGGCGAGCTAAAAGTACAGTTTCATACCACCGAAGATTTTTTACATTGTACAGTTTTAGATAATGGTCAAGGGATTTTTCAATCTCAAAAAGCCAAAACCAAAACAGATCATCAATCTATGGCACTTACTGTGACCCAAGAACGATTAGAATCTATATCGGGAAAAGATTCCCTTACGATCGAAGAAATCAAAACGAACGGCAACACTGTTGCCGGGACCCAGATAGCATTTAAAATACCATTAGAAACCGACTATTAAACCTTATTTATGCTTACAGCCATTATTGTAGAAGACATGCCGGATGCACTTCAGCTTTTAAAAAGTGATCTTGAAGCCAATCATCCCGAAATCAAAATCGTTGACACTGCACAAAGTGTAGTAGAAGCTGCAAAATCATTACGTAATACAGAACCTGATATTCTATTTCTGGATATTATGCTGGGAGATGGTACAGGTTTTGACGTATTAGAAATATTCCCTGAGTTAAAATCAAAAATCATTTTTGTAACGGCAAGTGATGAGTATGCAATACGAGCTTTTAAATTTGCCGCTATCGACTATGTGCTAAAACCATACTCAAATGATGAACTGGCACAAGCAATTGCTAAGGCGAAAAAGCAAATTCAGCCAAATAAAGAGCGATTAAATATCCTAAAAGATACATTATCTGCTCCTGAGCAAAAACCGGATAAAATATCATTACATACATTAGACAAAATAATCATTGTTGGATTAGATGATATCATACGTTGCGAATCTGATAGTAATAATACGATCTTTTATCTACAAGACGGTCAAAAAATATTTGTAACCAAAACTCTAAAATACTTTGCTGATATGTTGAAAAACTATCAGTTTTTGCGTGTACACCAAAGTCATCTAGTCAACCTGCAATGTATTAGCGCTTTTATTAAAACTGATGGCGGATATCTAATGTTGAAAAATGGAGAAAACATACCTGTATCGGTACGAAAAAAGAACGAAGTAATGGAGATTTTGGATCGATTACATCGATAAAGAACATGCTAGTTGTGCGCTCTTCAGAACTCTCGAAGGGTTCGAGAGCCTCACCCTTCGAGAGCCTCACCCTTCACGAACCCCATCCTTCGAGAGCCTCATCCTTCACGAACCTCATCCTTCGAGAGCCTCACCCTTCACGAACCTCACCCTTCGAGAGCCTCACCCTTCACGAACCTCATCCTTCGAGAGCCTCACCCTTCGAGAGCCTCTTCTTTTGGGTAATCATCTTGATTGATTTGTATCATGGGGTTTAAAGACCTCGAAACCGAAGCCATTTTTTAATACCGCTAACCTATACACCGCTACAAATTAAGCCAATACGTAATTTTTAGGACAATAGATCGGGTGCGTACATCAAAGGCAAAACGATCCAAAGGATCTACATCTCCGGTTAAGAAATTGTCGGTATATACCAGGATTAAATCTGATACCGGGGCAAAACGCCACTGTATACGTGCATTAATATTAGTGTTATCGTCCTGAGAGTTATACTGCACAAAAAGTGCAGTAAATAAACTTTTGGAGAACGTATAATCGATACGAGGGCTGATTAAAAAAGTCTCTCTACTACCATCGAGATGTGGCAAATCAAAATAATTTACCGCATAATTTAAAGAGAAGAAACCTTTGGGTTGGTAGCGAATGGTAAAACTACCTCTGGTACCATATCGCCAGCCATTAAAATATTCGCCAACATACGGACTTACACTCCAACTAAATGCCTTACGCGTATCACTTCTATAATTACCAGTGAAACTAAAATATGAGAAATCCTGATCTTCTTCTAACTCTAAAGAATCGGTACCAGTAGGATCAAAGGGATCAAACAAGTAGACATAGTTATGGTTGAGACTAAACTCGAAATTGGCTCTTTCTGCAAGTTCACCACCCCATCCTACGGAAAACTGGTGATCAGTTTTTCCGAAACCTGGGCGCCAAAAAACATCTGCTTCTGCCCTATAATTATGGTTATTTAAAAACTCATTCTGCGGATAATATCGAAGTTCTGCTACCGGACTAATTCTAAAATAATCTGTACGGGGTATAAAACCCACTTCGGCATTATAGTCTTCATCTACATATTCATGTTTCCAGAGTGCTCCAAATTTACGGGTATTATAGTTTAAGGTACTCCCTTGTGCAATGGACACATCTGTATCAGGTGAAAAGGTGCCGTGTGCAAATGTTTTACCAGACCAGGTATTATCTTTGGTTGCATAATTAAAATCTACACCTACCATCCTGTTATATCTATTGAGATCCAAGGTATCCAGATCGAAATTTAGATCTTCGAGCTGAAGCGATTCTTTATTTACAGCAATAAGGCCAATGTTAGAACGTGTCCATAATTTACGTTGAACGACCGCAACCCCATAATTGACACTCGGGATGCCTTGTTCGTTACTAGATGCCGTTTGCATGTTTAAAAGACCAATTCTTGTATTGGGATCTAATTTTCCGCTTAAGCGAAGGCCCCCATATATTCTGTTTTGCACTAATTCTTCTGTAGTAACATCCTCGCTAGATCCTATTCTTCTTGAAAAGAAAGGATTAATATTCTCAAACCCAAATTGACCAAACAGATCTGCATTTTCTAAAAAAAACTGCCTCCGTTCAGGGAAAAATATCTCAAAACGATCCAAATTAGTGATCTGTTCATCGACTTCTACTTGAGAAAAATCGGGGTTTACTGTTAGATCCAGATTAAGTCCTGGAGTGAGCGCTATTTTAACATCACCTCCAGCCTCAAAAAATTCATCTGCTGGGAGTTCATCTTCAAAATCTTTATTAAAACCAGAGGATACAAAAGGGATCAATGAGACGGCACTGCTTTTTGTTGTTAACTCTTCTTCCCAAATCATCTCTGCGGGATAGGCCAATGTAAAGAGTATTTGATTACGTGGAGTTCCTGTATATGTACTAATTTCATTGGTTTGTGTATCAAAACGATAAGAAGAAAACCCCCATGTTTTAGATGGTGTAGGGTAGCGTAGTGTACTAAATGGGATTTCTAATTCGGCAGTGTAATATCCATCGTGTTTTTTTGCCTCTCCTTTCCATTTATTATCCCAAGAGGTCGAAAAATCCCTAAAATCATTCCCTCCATTACTAATAATACCTTCTCGACGTACACCTTCGGGATTTATCCCAAAATAAATTGCATTCGTACCATCATCAAAGGTATCGAACAATAAGGTAATATTATCACTCCCTCCAGCTCGATAATCTCTACGCAACGAAGTAACAATCCAATCATTACCGGTTGAGTAACATTTTACCCCTATAAACAGGCTTTTTTGATTGGTACACATATAAATTTCTGTCTGCGCTTTTGCAGGGATAGAGTCTGAGGGAAAGTATTGTACAAAATCCTTAGCGGGTGTTAAAGTGCTCCAAATTGATTCATCTAAATCGCCATCAATCTCAATGTTTTCGGTTGTAACCCCGACTGTAAAAGATTTTTTTTCTTTGCTATCAATTTGAGCCCAGCTTAGTGATACTAAATTGAAACAGATTAGAAATATCAAAAACCTCATCATGAAATTTTCATATAAATATTAGGTATAATAAAGTTGTGTGGTTAAGAGATCCCTAAAAATAGGGTGTGAAAATTTAGTTTTTGTTAAAATTATTACAAACTAAAACGATGTTCTCAATGTGAAGAAAAATGATTGAGACAAGAAAGCACTTTTTTCAGAAGTATCTATGATCCCTAACAGCTCAAAAAAGAAAAAGAGGCTGTCTAGAAAGATTTAGGCAGTCTTTTTCATTTTAGGCTTTATTCTGGTTTTAAGCTTTGGATTTTC